>NZ_CP104555.1:0-1156834 GCF_025397955.1 Vibrio sp. J502
GTAGGCAATTTTCCTTTCGGTTGGAATGAATGTAACGACAAATTACGTGATATCACACGCAGCTTCTGGCGCGGCGATCAAGGCTATTTAAAAGAGTTCGCCACACGCTTAATGGGCTCGCGCGACTTGTACAGTGCCGCCAACTGGCCCTACAAACTGACCGTCAATTACATCACTTATCATGATGGCTTCACCATGCAAGATTTGGTGTCATACAAGCATAAGCACAATGAATCGAATGGTGAACAAAACCGAGATGGTCACGGTGACAATCGCTCCGACAACTATGGCGTCGAAGGCGAAACAGAGAACATGGTGATAAAAGCAACTCGCGAAAAGCAAAAACGCAATATGATGGCGAGCTTACTTTTTGCTTTTGGCATTCCTCATATTCTCACCGCGGATGTGCTTTCTCATACTCAGCAAGGTAACAACAACGCTTATTGCCAAGACAATGAGATCAGTTGGCTTGACTGGAACATGACCGAACGCAAAAGCTACTTCAAACATTGGTTGAGTCAAATGGTGGCGGCAAGACACCTTTATATGGTGCCCTTTATTCGTGCTTTTAGTGGTGAGGAACGTAATGCCAACCGCGTATTCTGGCGACGCGTGGATGGCACACTGATGGAACATGATGATTGGAACCGCTTAAGTTCTGTGGCATTGCAGATGGGCATTGGATCGGATGGGGCTGAAATGCTCTATTTGATCAACCAAACCAATGCACCCGCTCGTTTTACTTTACCTAAAGATCGTAACCAAAACTGGGAAGTGATATGCGATACCAATTTACGTAACGTACAACCCGGCCATGCAGAAGGTGAGTTGTTACAGTCGCCTATATCAATGACAATTTTGCACTACCAACCTGAAGTATAAAATCAAGTGCTGCACATCATTACCGATAAGCAAAGAGATTACCAATAAACAAAGAGGCCCAATTGGCCTCTTTCTCTTCTCTAATTTTTGCTTTCAGAATATTACAAGAATGCTTTGAAAGGCAGCTCTGGTTCATCGACAAAAATGTCTTTAAAGCCTCTGAAATGCTGGTAATGCATACGTCCTTTGTCGCTTGGGTAGGTGTATTTTCCACCCACTTGCCAAAAGAATGGCGCAAAACCGTATTGCAGACGATCTTTTTTCATTTGCCACAATACTTCAATTTCACGCGGGTCATTTTGGAAGTTAGCCCAAATATCGTGATGGAATGGGATCACCACTTCACAATCTAACGCCTCGCCTGCGCGCAAAATATCAGATGCAGTCAGCTTATCTGTGATGCCTCGTGGGTTTTCACCGTATGAGAGCAGCGCCACATCAATCTTGTAGTCATTACCATGCTTGGCATAGTAGTTCGAATAATGCGAATCACCTGAATGGTAGATTGAGCCACCGGAGGTTTCCAATAAGTAGTTGACCGCGCGATCATCCATACCATCAAGAATCCCCTTATCATAAGATGAAACACCTTTAGGCAGCGTAATCAACGCAGTGCGATCAAAAGAGTCCAGCACTCGGATACTGATATCGCCGACTTCAATGCAATCACCCACTTTCGCCACAATGCAGCGCTCACTCGGTACTCCCCAGCCTTGCCACAGGTCAACGCAAGCTTGTGGCCCAATAAATTTCACATGCTCACCACAGTTTTGCAGCACAGCTGCTGCGACATTAATATCGATATGATCAGCGTGATCATGCGTCGCCAGTACCGCATCAATCTCTTTGATGCCAAATGGGTCCAACACAAAAGGAGACGTTCTTAAGTTGGGTTGCAGTTCACGCACGCCCCCCATACGCATCATCTGATGCTGTTGATTCATCAAGGCATTCTTTTGTGTTTTCTTACCCGTCCCACACCAAAAATCGATCGAAAGATTGGTATTACCGGCACTTTTTAGCCAAATGCCTGTACAACCAAGCCACCACATAGCAAAGGTGTTGGCTTCCACTTCGGTCTTTTCTATCTCTTCATTCAGCCAAGTTCCCCACTCAGGAAACGTACTGAGAACCCATGAATCGCGTGTGATTTCATCAATTTTACTCATAGCAACACCTTTTATTTCACGATCAGTTAGACAAATTTTGGATGTAGGGAGCCAAGCGTCTTAACCAAAGGTGAAGACACTGAGCCTGTGTTTATTATTAGAATGTGTAGAGCGAAGTGCTTTCTATACCAGAATCACTTCTGTCCCCTGCTGTTGTAGCGCTTGGATAACTTGCGGATCGGCGGCTTTGCCAGTGATAACAATATCAACCTTGCTGGCGGGGCAAAATAGCATGCCCGTACGCTGCCCAACTTTAGAACTATCCACTACCACCACTAACTTACCGATTTGCTCTAGCATTTGTTGCTCGGCAACGGCGGTGAGCATATCGGTTTTGTATAGGCCATTTTCCGTCAGCCCTTTGCCACTGGTGAACATCCAATGTCCGGCATAACCACCTAACGAATCAGGGGCGGGGTTGAGGAAAATGTTTTGTGCTTTGTTGTACTGCCCACCAATGATGATTACATCGTCGTGATCTTCATTGATAAGGTAACTGGCCAGTGGAAAATAGTTAGTCACGATTTGAACATCTTGGCCACACAACTCTTTACCGAGCAAGAAGGCGGTAGAACCACAGTTAATTACCACACTGTCACCTGGGTTGCAGAGCTTAGCCGCAGCCATGGCAATCTGTGATTTTTCATGGAAATGATCCGTACTGTCGATATTTAACGGCGTCCACGCTCGCTTTCTAATCTCTAAACGTTCAGCACCATTGCGAACTTTCTTCAGCTTACCTAGCTCATCTAACTTAGAAATATCGCGGCGGGCCGTTGCTGGTGACACGTTAAATTTCTCAATAATATGCGTGACGTTGATGGTGCGCATATTGTCTAGCAAAGACAGTATCTCGTTATGTCTTTGTACTTCGTTCATGGTTATCACCTTATCTTTTCATCAAGTGATTACTTGGTGATTATTTATGATTTGTTTTGATTCTATTTCTCATCCATCACAATGTCAAACACTGGACGAACAAAACTTCCCTCTCGCTCACAATAAAACATAACCAATTGATTTTATTTGAAATAAAATTTTAACTGTGACTTGAGTATCAAATAATGTCTCCATTTGGCGAAGAAATTGATAAAAATCAAAATAATCACAAATGAGCATTGAATGATTACTTTTGATTGGTAAAGTCTATTTCGTGAGCAAAACAGGATTGAAATCGGCATCACCTTGCTGATTCACTCTGACCTACACCCAGCTTCGAGTAAGACGGGAATACACATAACGATAAATAGAGAATCAAGGGGTAAAGATATGCAGTTCATCTACGATATCTTCTACATTTTTTATAGCCAAGTAATGACTAAAGCACCTTTGCTGCTGGGCTTAGTCACCCTTATCGGTTACTGGTTATTAAGAAGAGATACCACCACCATCATTAAAGGGTCGATCAAAACCATCGTCGGCTTTATGTTGGTACAGGTGGGTGCAGGGACCTTAGTGGCAGGCTTTAAGCCTGTGATTGAGAAATTATCGGAATATCATGGTTTAACTGGCTCGGTTATCGACCCGTACACCTCAATGATGGCCACCATGGAAATCATGGGGGATGATTATTCTTGGGTTGGTTATACCGTACTACTGGCACTGGCGATCAACATCTTGCTCGTTTTGCTGCGCCGCTACACAGGCATTCGCACCATCATGCTAACGGGGCATATTATGTTCCAACAGGCAGGATTAATTGCGGTGTTCTACCTTGTTCTGGGCGCAAGCATGTGGGAAACCATCCTTTATTCGGCTGTTTTGATGGCGCTCTACTGGTCTATCTCCTCCAACATTATGTTCAAACCTACCGAAGCCGTCACGGGTGGAGCCGGTTTCTCCATCGGCCACCAGCAACAAGTCGCGTCTTGGATTGCGGTTAAGATTGCCCCCAAATTGGGCGACAAAAACGAGAGTGTCGACCACCTTGAGCTGCCTAAATGGTTGCACATTTTCCACGACAGTATTGCCGCAACCGCGATTGTGATGACGCTATTTTTCGGCATTATTTTGCTCTCATTTGGTTTAGACAACCTGCAAGCAATGGCGGGAAAAACCCATTGGTCTATCTACATTCTGGAAACTGGCCTTAAATTTGCGGTAGCGATTCAAGTTATCGTAGCGGGTGTGCGTATGTTCGTTGCCGAACTGTCTGAAGCCTTTAAAGGTATCTCAGAGCGCGTCATTCCTAACGCGGTTTTAGCCATTGACTGCGCTGCTATCTACGCGTTCTCACCTAATGCCATGGTGTTTGGTTTTATGTGGGGCGCGATTGGTCAATTTACGGCGGTGCTGGCCATGCTCGCTTTTGATGCACCGATCATGATCATTCCCGGCTTTATCCCGATGTTCTTCTCCAACGCGACCATTGGTGTTTTTGCCAACCACTTTGGCGGCTGGCGCGCGGTCATGAAGATCTGTTTTGTGATGGGTATCATCGAAGTCGTTGGCTCAGCATGGGCCATTCACATCTTCAACCAATACGGCACCGAATTCAGTGGCTGGATGGGCATGGCCGACTGGGCGCTAGTCTTCCCACCGATCATGCAAGGCTTATCCGTCTCAAAACTGTTCTTCTTTGTACTGATTGCATTGGCTGGTGTGTACATGTTCTTTGCCTCTAAAAAACTGCGTGAAGAGGAAGATGCACAAGGTTTGGTGAACATCAGTGACGATCCAGAAGTCATCGCCGCCGTCGAACAAGCACTGAAAGTCAGTGATGGCGTGCGCCCGGTCAGCATTTTAGCCGTGTGTGGCAATGGGCAAGGCTCCTCAATGATGATGAAGATGAAAATCGGTAAGTATCTGGAGAAAAAAGGCATTCCACACGTGATGGATTCCTGCGCAGTGTCTGATTATAAATCTAAGCTCGCCACCACCGACATCATCGTCTCATCAAAACATCTCTCTGGTGAGATGGAGCCCGGAGAAGGCAAGTTTGTGCTCGGCGTACAAAACATGCTGAATCCGAACTCTTTTGGTGATGAGCTGCTCGATATCATCGATAAAAACTTTGTCACTTTGAAATAGCTATTTACTACAAAACGATAAGTACAAAAACAACAATAGGTGCCAGACGCACTGGCACCCACTCTGGAGATAGAACCATGGGACTGAAACAATCACTGATCGACAATGATTCCATCCAATTAAATGCACAGGCGAGCACTTGGCAAGAGGCAATCAAAATCGGTACGGATAGGCTGATCAAATCAGGAGCCATCCACCCCTGCTATCACGATGCCATCATCAGCAGCGTTGAACAATTAGGCCCGTATATCGTCATCGCGCCTAATCTTGCCCTGCCTCATGCTCGTCCTGAAAATGGCGTGATCAGAACCGCCTTTGCTTTAGTGACGCTGCAAACGCCTGTCTATTTTGACGGCGAAGATGAACCGGTCGATGTGCTGATCACCTTAGCGGGCAGCTCGTCTGATCAGCATATGGAAGGATTAATGGAAGTAACCCAAGTGCTGGATGATGAAGAGAGCGAGACTGGCGTTGATCTCGATAAACTGCGCCGTTGTCATACCGCGCAGGATGTTTACCAAGTGATTGATGAAGCGTTAGCGGCGCAATTGGTCGAGTGAGGATGTCATGTATAGCGAACTAAAACAGCGAGTATTTGCGGCAAATCTTAAGCTTCCCCAATACGGTTTAGTCACTTTCACTTGGGGCAATGTATCAGAAATAGACCGCGAGAAGGGCGTCATCGCCATCAAACCTTCAGGCGTAGAATACGATGTGATGAAAGTCGATGACATGGTGATCGTTGATCTTAACGGCGCGATTGTGGAAGGCACACTTAATCCATCCAGTGATACCGCCACTCACCTCGAACTCTATAAAGCTTATCCAGAGATTGGCGGAGTGGTACACACCCATTCGCGCAGTGCCACTATTTGGGCGCAAGCGGGCATTGACATACCCGCTTTAGGCACTACTCACGCCGATTATTTTTACGGTGACATCCCCTGCACACGCAAACTTTCTTGCGATGAAATCGCTGGCCAATATGAGAAAAATACCGGCCTTGTGATCATCGAAGAGTTCAAACATCGTCACATTGATCCGATGGCGGTGCCAAGTGTGATTGTCGCCGGGCACGCTCCTTTCTCTTGGGGCAAAGATGCTAACGATGCGGTTCATAACGCTGTCGTCTTGGAAGAGATTTCCGCCATGGCGCTGGCGACTCGTTCGCTCAACAGTGGCATCAAGATTCAACCGGAATTATCCGATAAACACTATCAACGTAAGCATGGTGATAACGCTTACTACGGTCAAAGGTAGCGGCTATGTATAAAGTTCTCGCGCTCGACCTTGATGGCACGGTGTTGACTGATGAACACACCATTCATCCTCAGCTAAAGCAGGCGATTCAACAAGTGCAGCAACACTGCCACGTGGTGATCGTGACTGGCCGTCACCACACGGCGGCTAAACCCTATTATCAAGAATTGGGGCTCACAACCCCCATAATCTGCTGCAACGGCACTTATGTGTATGACTACCAAAATGAAAAAGTGCTCAAGCACAATGCCATCACCAAACACGATGCATTGACCTTTCTTGCACTGGCTAAAGAATTTCAAATGAAACTGGTGATGTATGTGACCGACGCGATGACCTATTCCAAGCGTAGCCCAATCGCCTACATGCAAGCATTAGAAAAATGGGCCAGCCAGTACCCACCAACAGCACAGCCCAAAATCGAGCAAATTGACTCGTTTCGTCACCGCGTCGAGCAAGAAACGTTTATTTGGAAATTTGTGGTTGAAGGGCTACCGAGTTCCGTTGAACGCCTTGCCCAACAAGCTTGGGTACAAGAGACATTCAACGGTGAGCGTTCATGGTCGAATCGCATCGACTTTGCTGCCAAAGGCAACAGTAAAGGTCAGCGCTTGGCTGAATATGTGCAATCGCTTGGCTACCACGCTAATCACGTGCTGGCTGTCGGCGATAACCATAACGACATTTCAATGCTCGACTACGCCGGGCTCGGAGTGGCGATGCTCAATGCCGACGATACGGTGAAATCCCACGCCAAACTGATTTGTACAACCGATAACAATCACGACGGGCTCGCCCGTTTGATCCGTGACAAAATTCAAGGATAACTCTCATGACTAAACCAATGATCCAAATCGCTCTCGACCAAACTGACCTTATTTCTGCCATCGAAGTGGCAAAAAACGTAGCAAGCTTTGTTGATGTCATCGAAGTGGGCACCATCCTCGCCTTTGCTGAAGGCATGAAGGCCGTCAAAACGTTACGCCATAATCACCCTGACCATATTCTAGTGTGCGATATGAAAACCACCGATGGCGGCGCTATTTTAGCGCGGATGGCATTTGAAGCTGGCGCGGATTGGATCACCGTTTCTGCCGCAGCGCATATCGCCACCATCAGCGCTTGTAAGAAAGTCGCCGATGAACTGGATGGCGAAATCCAAATCGAAATTTACGGCAACTGGACCTTTGCTGATGCACAAGCGTGGATTGATCTTGGTATCACTCAAGCCATTTATCACCGTTCAAGAGATGCCGAACTGGCCGGTATTGGTTGGACAAGCGAAGATGTTGAGAAGATGCGAACTCTATCCGATATGGGGCTTGAACTTTCCATCACAGGTGGCATCGTGCCAGATGATCTCTATTTATTTGAAGGCATTAAGGCCAAAACGTTCATTGCGGGGCGTGCATTGGTCGGTGAAAAAGGTCGCGTCACTGCCGAAGCACTGCGCAGTCAAATCGATCGTTTTTGGTGCTAGGAGGCCGTATGTATCAACATTTGCCACGCCAACGTATCGGGTTGTATGAAAAAGCGCTCCCCAATCATTTCAGTTGGGAAGAAAAGCTCGCCACAACGAAAGAGCTGGGGTTTGATTTTTTAGAGATATCCGTCGATGAGTCGGATGAACGTCGTCAACGCTTAGACTGGGATGATGCAACCATCTATCAGCTACGAAGATGGTGTGAGCAATACCAAATCCCGCTGCAATCGATGTGCCTAAGTGCACACCGCAAGTTTCCTTTTGGCTCGTCAGACCCCGCCATTAGAGAGCAAGCCATTCTGCACATGGAGAAAGCAATTACCTTAGCTTACAAACTGGGCATTCGCACCATCCAACTCGCAGGCTATGATGTCTATTACGAACCCGCTAATAAAGAAACTCATCAACGTTTCATTGAAGGCATGCAGCTTGCCGCCAAACTGGCCGAGCGTGCTGGCGTGATGCTGGCAGTGGAGATCATGGATACCAGCTATCTTAATTCACTGAGCAAGTTCGAAATACTAAAGCGGGAAGTACCCTCCCCCTATTTTATGGCGTATCCAGATGTAGGCAACATTTCAGGTTGGAACTACGATGTGTGTACTGAATTGGCACTTGGTATGCCACACATTACTCAGATCCACCTTAAAGATACCCATTGCGTCACCTCTAGTTCCACGGGCCAATTTCGAGACTTGGTAATTGGTGAAGGAGAAGTCAATTTCGATGCTATTTCCCAAACGCTGAAAGAGGCAAACTGTGTTGTGCCGATGGTGATCGAAATGTGGGCGCAAGATGAACATTGGAAACACAATATTCGTGTTGCGCAGCATCGGCTAAATCAAGCCTGCGATGCCGCTGATTCGCCTCGTTTATTCAACCTATAGCTCATTTATTCAACCTATAAATTGTGCTCGGGTGCATCTTTTATGCACCCTTCATCCTCATATTGGATAATGCCGCGCCCTCTCCCCCGTGAGCGCGGTAGCTTTTCTTGGCAAATATTGACATCACCAACACAATCGCGCAGAGTTGCTTTTTGATAACGCCCCGATGCATAACACTCTGAGAACCAATGAAATTACTTCACTTACAACTCTTCTGGTATGAAAAGCATCACACCCTTTTAGAAATGGAAGCGCTCCCTACGCTCACCCCAACCCAAGAGCAAGCGCTGGCAGAATGGGTTAAGTGTCGACGCAAAATATTAAGCTTTGAGGCTCACCAGCATACTTGGGTAAAAGTGAATGTAGACGGTTTTTCTTCCGCTTTGCATTTAAAGCCTAATGGCACGTTAGTCGAGCGAGATCTGTTTGGTGAAAAAACGCTACAAGGATTATGGAAAGTCATCGACGGTTTCTTATTTATAAAAGTGATCAGCGGTGAATTTATTGTCGAATATCAGATTGTTGGCAATAACGAACAGAGCATTCACTGCGGTATTGAGTACATCAACGGCCGAGTCAGTACCTACAGCAAATTTATTCAAACCAAATAAGCTTTGTGACCCACGGGAAAAAATGAGATGTATATTGAACAAGATATCAACAACCTTGTGAATCCATCGGCAAACTGTGGCACACTCGACATAAATGCAGACTCGGTTCATCATGGTTTATGGAAGAGTACTTAAAACGAATCAAGCAGCTTGAAGAGCAAGTTGAGCATCTCAAAAAAGAAAACAGCTCTCTTGAAGAAAAACTGAATGCAACGCTAGAAGGCACTGGTCTTTGTCTTTGGGAACAACACATTCCTAGCGGAACCCTTAAAATATTCAATAGAGAATGGGGTGATATGCTTGGCTATCAATCACACGAGCTAGACGCCACCGTCGACATTTGGAAAAGCAAGCTCCACCCCGACGATTATGACTTAGCCGTGGGCGCTTTTGAGGACCATTTGAATGGCAAGGCTGACACCTATCAGGTCATACACAGGATGATCCGCAAAGATGGAGGTCAAAGCTGGGTGTCGGATCGCGGCCGAATCGTTGAATATGATGAGAATGGAAAGCCGCTGCGCATGATGGGCACCCACACGGATATTACCAATGAAAAACATTATGAATTAGAACTCTCCAAACTCGCCGCGCAAGATCCATTAACCAACCTATTAAATCGAAAAGCGCTAGAAACTAAGTTTGACGAGATGAATGATCTTGTCGAACACCCTGCGGCACTAATTTTTATCGATTTGGATGACTTTAAAACCGTCAATGATCATCTTGGGCACCAAGCTGGGGATTTCGTGCTACTCCAAGTTTCTCAATGGCTTCAAGAAAATGCGCCTCAACCATCATCGATTGCTCGTTTGGGCGGCGATGAGTTTGTCCTATTGTGCATCAACCAAAGCACAGAAACGTTAAAGCAGTTTATCGACAGTTTGCTCACCAAAGCCTATTCACCACTAAAATTAAGCCATGGAGAAGTGCAAATTGGCTTTAGTATTGGTGTTTGCCAATTCACAACCTCAACGCATACTTTTGAAACCTTATATGAATTGGCCGACCAAGCAATGTATCAGGTGAAGAAAAATGGCAAAAATGGCGTTGAGTACATCAATCTTAGCCAATAGAAGGCAAAAACACTTCCCCTAACATACATCTCACCGAACCACCGCCAATATCCTCAATGGTCTTCACATTACACGGCAGTAACTTACCGTGACTGGCCAGCTGCGCACGCTGCGCCGGCGAAAAGGCATCAAACGCCGATTGCGACATAGCGATCACTTTATCCCCTGCCGCCGTTTCTAATTGTAAAATGTTGCCGCAGAAACAGTTCATCTGCTCAAGTGAAATTGAGATGATCTGTTTATCTTTGGCCAGTGATTTAACCACAAAACGGCGTTCAAACTCCGGGATCACTTCATCGCAAATCACGCAGAATGCTTCACCAACCGCCATCATCACATTGGTGTGATAAACCGGTTGGCCTGAAGGCAACGCCGTTTGAAAAGAGACCACGCGATCATAACCGATACGTTTAGCGTACTCCTCTAGCACTTCACGGTCGCAGCGCTGTGACAACGCCGAATAGATGGTTCGATTAAGGTGATCCATCACCATCACACCGGTGCTTTCAAGATAAGCCTGCTGGTCTTGATACGCGAGCAACGAATCTTGCGCCAATACCTTACGGCCTGACAAAGTAAGAGCTTCAACCAACGCTTGTGGGCGCACTTCTTGCTGTCGATTTTTACAAGCCATCGGAAAGGTAAACAAAGTTCCCTCTGGCGTAGTGCTAAACCAGTTATTGGGAAAGACGGCATCTGGCGTTTCCACTTCAGATAATGGGTAATCAAACTCCACTACTTGTACGCCTTCGAGACGCAGTGTCTCAACCATGCTTTGATATTCGGCCATGGCTTGGATACGAACTTGTGCGGTACTCAATGCAACTTGGTGTTGAAATTCATTATCTTGTGCCGTTTGAGCGTTAAATTTGAACTCTTTTGGCGGCACCATTACGACACAATTGGCATTTTGCACCGTATTCACGGCTGGCTGTGTGATCACTTGTTCCTGCAACATCATAGAAACTTTCCCTTCTACTCACTTTAGGCCAATTGTAAGCATAATGTTAAAATAACATTGACTGAATTTTGGGTTATTTCATCGAATAACTCCTATTAATTACTGAGAAAACTACTTTTCACATTAAAAATTACGGCAAAATCCTCATCACACCTACAAATATTCACCATTATTCAAAAAATATTCACAGTAAAAACTCACTTAAAAGTAACGCAACTCGTTTATGGTTCTCTTATCGTCGATAACGATATTTTACTCGCTTCATTTTTTCATCCGATGGACGTTACTGACCATTCGAGCCGATGCTTGCTGCATTAACCACCGTATTAATCAGGCGCCGTTTTCTAGAGCCAAGCGCGAAAAGTAATCCGCCACTTATGTTGTGATTTCGTTATACTTCTGTTCGGCTTACTCCATCATTTGCTCCCCTTATAGGAGTTCAACGTTAGATTCTCGCGTTCTAGACTTTTGGTCTCTCATACTTTAGCGAGAATTGGCATAAGGATTTTCGATGTATAAAAAATTTGAAAGCTTTACCCAAGCCTTTCCCAAAGAAGAACCCAAACAGCCTCCTGCGACCTTATGGGCCTTTTGTCGTTACTACACGCGCGGCTTTGAAAAACCACTCATTTTAATGGCGTTAATCAGCACGTTAATTGCCGTTGTTGAAGTATCACTGTTCGGTTTTATGGGCCAACTGGTGGATTGGCTCTCATCCAGTAACCCAGAGACTTTCCTAACTGAGAACCGAGACACCTTGATCGGTTTATCTATTTTGGTACTCGTGATCATGCCACTTTTGATTGGCATCTATTCACTGTTGATCCACCAAACTATGCTCGGCAATTATCCCATGTCGATCCGTTGGTTGGCGCACCGTTATCTGCTCAAACAAAGCCTCTCTTTTTACCAAGATGACTTTGCGGGAAGAATTGCCACTAAAGTAATGCAAACGGCGTTATCCATCCGCGAAACAGTGATGAAGACCTTGGATGTGTTTGTCTATGTGTCAGTCTATTTCACTGCGATTGTGGTGATGTTGGCGCAAGCAGACTGGCGTTTAATGGTGCCGATGCTCGTCTGGCTCGCGGCCTACATTTGCATTCAACTTCACTTTGTACCACAGCTTAAAAAAGTAGCATCAGAACAAGCCGATGCTCGCTCAACCATGACGGGGCGCATTGTCGATAGCTACACCAATATAGCCACGGTCAAATTGTTCTCACACACCCGCCGAGAAACCGACTATGCCGAACAAGGCATGGAGAGCTTTTTAGACACGGTTCACCGCCAAATGCGTTTAGTGACTGGCTTTAACCTGTGCGTTGAACTCGCCAACTATATTTTGGTGTTCGTGATTGCGGCGACTTCGATTTATCTATGGATGCAGAGTGCCATCAGTATTGGTGCAATCGCGATTGCGATCAGCCTTTCATTGCGCATTAATGGCATGTCGAAATGGATCATGTGGGAAGTCGGTGCGCTCTTTGAAAACATGGGCACAGTCGTGGATGGCATGAAAACCCTCTCGAAACCGATCACCATTGAAGATAAACCCAACGCAAAACCGTTGCAGGTTGCACAAGGTGGCATCGAATTTGATGACGTGAGTTTCCACTATGGCGAGAATAAAGGCGTTATTAACCATTTAAACCTGACCATTAAACCGGGTGAAAAAGTGGGCTTAGTAGGGCGCTCTGGCGCTGGCAAATCGACTTTAGTCAATTTACTGCTTCGTTTTCATGATGTTGAAAGTGGGCAAATTCGTATCGATGGGCAAGCGATCAATGACGTCACCCAAGATTCATTGCGCAGCAAAATTGGTATGGTGACGCAAGATACTTCACTGTTGCATCGCTCGATCCGCGATAACATTTTGTATGGCAACCCTGATGCAAGTGAAGAACAACTGCTGCAAGCCACCCGACAGGCACACGCACATGAGTTTATCGAAACACTCACCGACCCATTTGGTAACCTAGGCTATGATGCGCAAGTGGGCGAGCGCGGCGTAAAACTGTCTGGCGGCCAGCGCCAGCGAATTGCTATTTCCCGCGTGCTGTTAAAGGATGCGCCACTGTTGGTACTCGACGAAGCCACATCCGCACTCGACTCCGAAGTGGAAGCGGCAATTCAAGAGAGCTTAAATGAGCTGATGCAAGGCAAAACCGTGATTGCCATTGCTCACCGTTTATCAACCATTGCCGCAATGGACAGGTTGATTGTACTCGATAAAGGTAACGTCGTTGAGCAAGGCACACACCAAGAGTTGATCGCTCAAAACGGCATTTATGCACACCTATGGGCGCACCAAACGGGTGGCTTTATCGGTTGCGACGACGTTGAGATTGCTTAATGGTTTATCAACGGAGTTTGCGCTCCGTTGATGCTTCCACAATTGACTCTTTTTCCTTAGAATTCGCCCATTCCCTTTATTTAACTAGATTTGGATTATGAACAAGAGCTTACTCACTAATATCATTGCGCTAGCGCTCCTTGCAGCGGGCTATCAACTGGATAACACTATTGCGCTGTATGCGGGCTTATTTGCCTTCTCTGGCGCAATCACCAACTGGCTTGCGATTCACATGCTGTTTGAAAAAGTGCCCGGACTATATGGCTCGGGTGTGATACCTGCTCGCTTTGAAGAGTTCAAAACCGCAATCAAGAGCCTGATGATGGAGCAATTTTTCACTCAGTCCAATATTGACCGCTTCCTCAGTAAAGAGATGACGGGCAGTAAAACGTTGGATCTTGAGCCTGTGATTGCCAAAGTTGACTTCAACCCAACCTTTGATTCTTTGGTCGAAGTGATTGCAAACTCTCCATTTGGCGGCATGCTGGCGATGTTTGGTGGAACCGACGCGCTACAACCACTCAAGCAACCGTTTGTCGAAAAAATGCAGCAATCTATGATTGATATCAGCCAAAGCGATAACGTTAAACAAACGCTCAAAGAGCAGTTAGAAGCTCCTGAGATGATTGAAGAGATCACCGCTAACATCGAAAACATCATCGATCAACGTCTCAATGAACTCACGCCTAAATTGGTGAAAGAGATGGTACAGAAGATGATTAAACAGCACCTTGGCTGGTTGGTTGTTTGGGGTGGAGTATTCGGTGGTTTGATTGGTGTGGCTTCCTCCTTCTTTGCCTGATTGCCGTTACTTATGTGATTGTAAAATGTGATTAAAAAAAAGCCAGCACGTTTAAATGTGCTGGCTTTTTTATGATGACTCGTGACCACTTAACAGAGATGAAGACGCGTTAATAACGGTTTTAATTTAGGGTGATCTAAGGGGTACACTTTGGGTATCACAAGGTAAATCATGCTGACAAACAGCAAGGAGCCGTATAAATCAACCGGACGATGCATCCCTAACCATAAGCGGCTAAAGGCGACCCCACAGGCCCAAAGCAGTAGACCCGCCGCAAAAATATAGCGCTTTTGTTCAATAAACAGGCCACCAAAGAAAGCCAGACAAATAGCAGCGAAGATCGTATGGCCAGAAGGAAATGAATAGTCCTTTTCACCCTGCCAATGACGTAAACGCCAGTCACTGACTTGGGTTGCGATGTCGGTCATCACACTTTCTTTTTGTAATTCACTCAATTTATAAAAATGCGCAGGGTTTGGGATAAGTAACTCATACGTCATTAATTCGGTGTATGGACGAGGGCTCTCTGTCAGATGTTTTAAACCCGTTTTGGCAGCCATACCAATCACCAATAACAAGCCAATTTGAATAATGCGGTTAAGCAGTTCAATGCGGGAAGTCGCTGTCCGTGTTGCCAAAAAAGCCAACAAAGCAAAGGTAAAGCCAAAACCTTGCCAACCAGCCGAATCGGTTAAATAGGTAAAAAATGCACCGACGCCCTCGCTCACTGGTGTGGTCAAATCAATCGAAGACCCAACCAATGAGATGGGAACTAACAGCAACGAGAACGAGGCTAAGAGTACTAAGCCCGATTTTTTCATTTGGATTTGCTTTTTCACGCTCAATAGACACCGCTGGATTATTGAAGATCAGCATAATAACGGACGACACGCAAAGAACGTATCAAGCAATTGTCAATTTGAGGGAAAATAATCGCCCCGGTCTCACCCTTTTTACTTATTTTCCTGACACAAAGAATTCATACATAACGTGTAGGAAAAGTAAACCAGACCATGTCCTGCCTAACCGAAACAACGTCTTCTTTCGTGCAAGATAGGAGGCGCCAAGAACGTGAATGGATGATGGTAACAGCGTTGACCGACAGCAGGAATGTTAAAAAGGGAGCCGCAGCTCCCTTCAGCGGAAAATGATCAGGGCTTATGCGCCAATCACCCCGCCGTCTTCACGAGTGATCATCATAATGGTCGAACGCGGCTTGGTGGTTCCACCGTATGGGAAATGCGATGGCGCTTCATCTTCCCCAGGGTGTTGAACGCCAACAAACATGGTTTTTTGATCCGGTGAAAAAGTTAACCCTGTTATTTCACAAGCAATCGGCCCAGTTAGGAAACGTTTCACTTCACCAGTAATTGGATCCCCGCACAACATTTGGTTGTTGCCTTGCCCGGCAAAATCCCCTTTGTTGGAATAGTTGCCATCGGTTTGAATCCACAAGCGACCCGCTTTGTCAAAGCCGATACCATCTGGGCTGTTGAACATGTTGTCTGCTGAGATATTGTCGCTGCCCGCATAGAGATCGCCTTTATGTACCGTTGGGTTGCCCGCAATCAAGTACAGATCCCATGCAAACACAGTGCTAGTGTGATCCTCATTGGCTGGCATCCAGCGCAGAATCTGGCCATAGTTATTCTTAGCGCGAGGGTTAGGGCCACCCACAGGCTGCCCCTCTTTACCTCGGTTTTTATTGTTGGTCAGTGTACAGAACACGTGCTTATTATCAGGGTGAATCGCAACCCATTCAGGACGATCCATTGTCGTAGCACCCACTTGAGTCGCTGCGCGGCGAGCAAAAATCATCACTTCTGCTTGGTCCTTAAAGCCATTTTCTGGCGTTAAACCATTTTTACCAAAGGTCAGTTCAAGCCATTTTCCCGAGCCTTTCAGTTCTTTATCATTCATATCAAACTTAGCGACAAAGAGGGTTCCTTCTTCTAATAAATTGCGATTCGCCGCATCGTTACCAGCTTGGTAGCGATTTTTTGAAACGAATTTGTATAGATGTTCACCGCGTTCATCATCCCCCAGATAGACCACAGCATGGCCATCTTTGTTGAGAGTAAGCGCCGCATTTTCATGTTTGAAACGGCCTAACGCCGTGCGTTTAAGTGGCGTCGATGTTGGATCGTTCGGATCAATTTCCACCACCCAACCAAAGCGGTTTGGCTCATTGGGGTTTTTCGCAACGTCAAAACGCTCATCATGTTGGTGCCACTGATAATCACTGGGTTTGGCTTCAATACCATAACGCTTATGATCAGCCGTTAACTTCACGCCATCTTGGTTACTACCAAAGAAATCATCAAAGTTCTCCTCACACGTTAAGTATGTCCCCCACGGCGTTTGACCATTCGCACAATTGTTAAAAGTTCCCAGTGGATTTAAGCCCTTAGGATCAGTGGCGGTTTTCATTAGCGTATGGCCTGCAGCTGGCCCTGTGAGCAACATTGGTGTGTTTGCCGTGATACGACGGTTACGCTTCCCTGCGCGGTCAACCGTCCACTGGCCATTTTTGTTCATCACTTCAACGACAGTAACGCCGACCGCAGCTTGCGCTTTACGCACATCATCTGCTGTCATCGATTTACCTTTGTGATCAAACAAGTATTCGTAGTTGGTGTATTCATTATTAATCGCAAGTACACCGCGATCATCCGAAATGGGGAAGAAGCTCATGCCATCAGTGTTATCACCAAATTGAAGCTCTTGTGCTCGTGAATCTTGTTTACCACTTTGGTCAAACTCAGGAGCATCAACAGAAATGGGGTCACCCCATGAAATCAACGGAGTCGCTTTATACCCTTTAGGAACAACGATGGCATCTGCCGTTGAGACAGGAATGGCTTCAAAATTGAGCAGTGAAGAGCTCGACTTTGCCGCCACAGCCTTAGCAACTGGATTTAAAGATAAAAACGCGCCTGCACTGACTGCCGCACTACCCGCCATAAAACGACGACGAGAGAGCCTCGCTTCGATCATTTCACTAAATTGAGACTCTTGCTCTTCACGCTTCCACATGTTTGCTCCTTGACTTTACTTGTCTTGTTATTGGATTTTGCAAGCAGCTTAGCGGTCTATCGTGACAAATAAGTTAAATTTACATTGCTTAACGGTGACAGTGCCACTACGCAGCGTGGATCACATTTGGCGATAAAGCACATAGCTCATCTAAAATTTCTTTGGTCTGCTTAGAATAAATCAATTTATCCTTCGCCCCCACCAGTTGGATAAGCTTTACCTTGCCCGAAAGCGCACATTGCCTTAACGTTCTTAATACCATCTGGTTATCTAACGCGTTGTTCTCATCAACCCCCACTCCCGGAACTAAAGAGGCTAAATCAATCGTCACGATCAGTTGATCACAATGCTCTATGTAGTGACCTAATTGGCTTTTTAGTTGATTACGATGACGAAAACCACACTCATTCAGCGTTAACCAATCACAGCCTAAATCTTCTGCATACTCCCACACTTGGTTGGATTGATGCATTTCATCAATTCCAATACAAAATAGGCGCGTATTGTTATAGCGAGAGAGTGCAAAATGAAATGCAGAGCCAACTTGTAGGTCCAGCGTTTGTTTCAGCTCAAAATGATGTCCGATACTCACAATACCAACTTCGTCATTCTCAAAAGCCATCACTGGTAATGCATTGAGCAGCATTTCGTGACAATTCGCTAGTACGACGGGCACTGAGCTCAGTGCTAATTGATGGCTCAAGGTGTCTTGAAAACGGGTGGCATTTTTATCTTTGACGACTATATGTCCCGCATCAGAGTAACAAGGCGTGGATTGACGCTGATAGAGCCAATCTGATGCAAATTCAAGGCTCTGCTGAGCAAATTCAAACTCTACTTGAGACATTGGCTTTATCTGTTCACAGAGTGTCATGAACGTGAATGGATAAGCGGGTTGGCTCTGTGTACGACTCATACGGTAGCGTTTGAATAAACTTAGCATTATGAATTACCTTTCTGGTGGCAACGCTCTTGCTGCCTGTAATACATGTAAAATGATCCGCTGCTTGTTGGTTTCAACACGATGGGCTGGAGCCATCACTGAAATTGCGCCGATCAACTTACTCCCTTTCATTACGGGGGCACTAATTCCGGAAACGCCAGGATCAATTTCTGACGTGCTCACGGCGTACCCATTACGACGTATTTTTTCCAACTCTGTCTGCCATTTTTCCATTTGGTGGTCTTCACCAAAATAACGAAGAATTTTTTCACAGCGCGGAGCGGGTAAATACGCCAACATCACTTTAGATGAGGCACCTCGAAGCAGGGGTTGACTTTGACCCTGGACGAAGCTGCATCGAAGTGCCTGCATACTTTCTTTTTGGCTAACGCACAAGGCTCGGTATCCCACCGGAACCATGTATGCCGCCATTTCGCCTGTCTGTTTCTGTAATCGACTTAACACCGCATCGACTGCATCTAAATTGTGTTGACTCGTTTCATAACTGCGCATTAAAAGTAGAGCCGCCGAACCGATGATCAACGTTTTGTCGTGTGGGCTCTCTTCGATCAAGTTCCACTCTTTCAAAATCTTCAGATGTCGGTACAAACTACTCAGCGGAACTTGCAATTGTTCGCTCAAGGTTTTCGCTGATACTGGCTCTTCATTTACCGCCACTTGCATCAATAATTGCAGTGACTTTTCATTAACTTGGCTGGCCGATAATTTCGTTTCGTTCATGTTTTCTTTTTAGCCTCATTTATTCCACGCCTCAACTATGATTCTTATATATCGAGAATTTAAGATTAATAACAGACTTGCTTTCTCATTAAGTGAGAAAACATAACAATCTGATCAAAAAAAGGCTCCGCAGAGCCTTTTGAACAAAAAAGAAACAACCGTTACGCTAATTTAAATGTCGCTACTTTTGCACTCAGCTCTTCCGCTTGCTGCTTGAGTTCATTGGATTGGCTCAAGCTATCTTCTGCACCAATGACCAGTTGCTCCGTCACATCCTTGATAGAAGTAACATTTTGTGTAATTTCACTAGTCACATGCGTTTGCTCTTCGGCTGCCGTCGCAATTTGCGTCGCCATATCACTGATCAAGGCAACCGCTGCTTTAATTTCTTCAAGCGCACCGGATGCTTTATCGGCATCTTCCACTGAGTTCTCAGCGAGCGTTGAGCTGCTTTGCATCAACGATACCGCACGTTTGGTCGTTTCTTGCAGGGTATCAATGGTTGATTTTATCTCTTCGGTAGAAGTATGGGTGCGCTGAGAAAGCACACGGACTTCGTCTGCTACCACGGCGAAACCTCGGCCTTGCTCACCGGCTCGCGCAGCTTCAATAGCCGCATTCAGCGCAAGTAAGTTGGTTTGCTCTGCAATGCCTTGAATGGTTGCCAGTACGGTCGAAATCTCTTGCGCGTGTTGGTTTAGTGCGGCAATCACGCCACTGGCCTCACTCACTGATTCTGCCAAGTTATTGATCGAGCCTTTGGTATGAATCACCAAGGCATGTCCATTGTTGGTGCTGGTTGCCGAGTCTTGCGCCGCTTTTGCCGTTTGCTCTGCGTGAGAGGCTATCTCTTGCGTTGCCGACGCCATTTCAGTGACCGCAGTAGCGACCATCACAATTTCTTGCTGCTGGTGACTAAGCTCTGATGCCGATTGATTAGCGCGATGCGCGCCATGTTCTGATTGCGCTTCCAATTGATGAGACTGGTGACGAATATGGCCAATAAGTTGTTGTAAGCTTTCCACAAAGGTATTGAAGTTTCTGGCCAATTCACCTACTTCATCGCTGTTCTCTACTTCAATACGTTGGGTTAAGTCACCACTACCGTTTGCAATTTGTGCCAACGCTTGAGAAACATTATTCAAAGGACGGAACAAAATATTACACAATAAGTTGAACAGCAGAGTACAGAGTATGACGACAACGGCAGTAACAATGAGCTGGCTGAAGGTAGCTTCAGATAAAGGTGCGATGAGCGAATCGTGATTGATGACCACAACAGTACTGAGATTCGTTCCGTTGATGCTTCGGGCGTAGAGAACATACTCCTCACCTCGAATATCCACCAATAAATCGCTGCTTTTCGCAATCGCTTGGCGGATATCAGCGAAATTTAAACCCAGATCAGAAACACTTTTATTGAGCAGCTTAGTATCACTATGGGTAAAAATATTGCCTTTATCGTTAGCAATAAACATATATCCCTCACCCGGCAAAATAACTTGCTTCATGCTGTTGAGGATGTCAGTAATTTCTACGTCGGCGCCTAAAACGACTTGTTGGCCATTTAAATTCAGTGCCTTACCTAATGAAACCACATTAGCGCCCGTTGCCGCAGCAACGGTTGGGTTATCCATAAACACTTTTGATGGGTTTGCTTTAGCGTTTGTATACCAGCCCCATTTGCGCGGATCATCGTTCCCCGGCGGCAAGATGACACCATTAGCGTTGTTTTGCGAACCGTCGGGGTAAGCAAGAAATACGTTGTCAAACGCTGCAGAATCTCGAACTTGTTTTAAATGTGTCACGATGGCTTGTTTCTCGGCATCTTGCGACAGCGAGGTTAAAGCACGCTCTTTCGAAAGTAACCAGTCCGTCACATACTGATTATAAGAAGCGGTGGTACTTTGCAGTCGCTGCTCAACATCAATATCTAATCGCTCCAGTGCAGCTCGATACGACAATGCTTCAACGAGTAATCCCCCAAGAATAATGGCAGCGCTGGCTGAAATCGCCAGTTTGTTTTTTAACGACATTTTTTTAAACATAGGTAGACCTATTTGTAATAGTAATTTAACTCAAACCGATAGAATTCTCGATCAATTGGACATTATAATTTCAAGCCTCAAAATAAAACTTGAAGCGGTCCACGTCTTTGTCATTGCTCACAAAGGACTACAAAATAGCATAGTGCATTTAACACATTTATATCATGTGAGTCAGAGAGTTGATTACTCATCACTTTGGAACTAACTTCTAATTTTGAGTGAATTTTTTGGTCTAACCTTTTCTAGCCTCACCATAGTAACCGCAGGAAATAGGCGAAAAAAAAGAGAACAAACGCTCTCTTTTTGACCACAATTAACCAGAAACTTATCGGGTCAACAGTGACTTCAATGAAAGTTCATCAGTACTATAGAGCTTGTGGCTAATCCAGTAACTGGCGATACCAATCATGATATACACAAATAAATTACCCCAACCAGCACCTTCAAAAGCCGTGAACATGTTTGAAGAAGTCATTAACTGCAACGGCAAGTTGAAAATCGCGTGGTAAAACTCCCCTACAATGTCAGAATTCAGCATAACAATCGAGATCCATTTAAGTGCGAAACCGCCCACGAACATCACAAGGATCGGCGAATTAAATATCTGTGAAATAACTAAAGTAAAGCAGGCTAATGGAAGCATTGTCACAGCAATCACCCACATGATACTGAGATAATTCAACCAGTGTTGAACGGCATATCCTAGAGAACGTTGTTCAAATAGTAGGGCTAAACGGTTTTCTGTCGCTAAGTTAAGCCCCCACAGCAGAACGTCCGCACAAATGACTAACACGGAACAGACCACAGGAATTACAAATAAGCCAAACCCCAGTTTCACTATGTGGGTCATATTGTTCGTCACTGGCATGCTGCGCCAGAACATCGAGCTTCCCTCTTTACGCTCCTTGCGGAATGTTCTGGGGAAATAGAGTGAACTGAGCATTAGCGAAATAAAACCAACAAGCATGATGATAAAGGTGTTGAAATCATCCACAAATTCAATATGGACATCACTGATGTCACCACCAAATTCCATCTCAAAAAACAGGTTGTGTTGCAGTGTATTGTTCATTAACAAACTGATGAACAATAGGGTTCCGCATACCAATAGAAACAAAGGAATACGCGTAACATTTTTGTTTTCAATCAGCTCTTTTTCAAGCATATAAATACTGGGGTGCATTATGCGTTCTCCTTCTGCAAGGCAAGAAATAGTTCAGCAAGTTTTACACTGTAAATAGAACCAAGCCCTTCAACGGCTTGACGGTGTTCTGAAGTCAACAACCACTTTGTTGTTCCCAAGCTTGGCTGAGATGCCAAAGGATGATAGGTTTGGATAACGTCTTGATGTGCGTTACTGGCCTCTAGAACAAAATACCCTTGTGTAATCGCCTCCATTGAGTCTTGCAGCACGACCTTACCTTGTTTCAAGATCAGCACATCCGTTAGCAAATGTTCAATTTCCGATACTTCATGACTAGCAATAATCAAGGCACGCTCACCATCATGGAACCATTCGAGTAAGTGACGATAGAAGGTATCACGGTAGATTAGGTCCAAACCAAGAGTTGGCTCATCCAAAATCAGCACTTTGGTATCGGTGGCAATCACAATGGCTAAATGCAGTTGTACTTTCATCCCTTTTGATAAGGTACGAATTTTACTTGATAAACGAATGTTGGTTTGTGCAAGGACTTGCGTGGCCTTGTCTAACGAGAAACTGGGATGCACGCCTGACGTATAACGCAAAATTTGTTTAACCGTCATCCAATCTGGCAACACATTGACGTCTGAAATGTAGGAAAGATGCGACATCACTTGCGCATGTTCCGTAATCGGATTTAAGCCCTGGATCAAAATGTCACCTTGATAATGGTGAGCACCGAGCAACGACTTAATTAAGGTCGACTTGCCCGCACCATTATGTCCGAGCAAACCGAGCACCTGTCCTGCGTAGAGCTTAAAGCTCACATTCTGCAGAGCTTCCGACTCGGCATGCTTTGCGTACTGTTTAGATACACCGTTGACTTCGACTAATGGATTCATTGGTCACCTTCAATATGCTGTTGTAGTTGGTTGATAAAATCCTCAAGCGGCATCGCCAATAGCTTGAGTGTTTGTGCAATTTCTGGGATCTGTTGCTCTAAAAAGTGCTGCTTTTGTTTCGCCTGTAATTGCGCTAGCGCTCCTTTCGCGACATACATACCTTGACCTCGTCTTTTTTCAACAATGCCTTCGTCAACAAGCAGTTGATAGCCTTTCATGACAGTTAAGTGATTGATTTTCATATCTGCCGAAACGGTTCTTACCGAAGGCAACGCACTATCTTCTAGCCAAATACCTTGTAGGATCTGCTCGGTAATTTTGTCGGCTAGCTGACGGAATATGGGTTGGTTATCTTGCCAATCTGTCACAATTTTATACCGATATAGTGTTATATACATATATAACACTAAAGCAAAAATATTGAATTGCAAGTGATGAATGAAAAAACATAGAAAAACGCACAAAAAAGCCTCGTGTTAGAACGAGGCTTGAAGTCATTGTTTGCAATAAAAAGTTTATTAAAACCCGTTAGCTTATTGAGGTAACTGGTTTATTAAAGCAATCAGCTTGTTGGGCAACTCGCAGGGCCAATCTCTTTCCATACTCCCCACACACCAGTAGTCGATGGGTTTTCGCCAGTTGTCCACCACTTGGCTTCCCATACTTTACCAGCCCAAGAAACTTGTTGACCGCCAGTATAAACCGCTGATTTATCCCACAAGTTACTGCAAGTGTCACCACCACCAGAATCTTTCTTCGCCACGATAACCGATGCACTTGCAGAGGCCGCCGCTTTACCATCACTGACAGTTACAGTGAAGCTTAGCGTGGTGTCTTGGGTATACTCAGGAGCAACAAACGAAACACTCGCACCTTGAATGGTTGCATTTAGGCCTGCAGGTACATCCCATGCGAAAGATAAGGTGTCTTGATCGACGTCACTTGAAGCGGAAGCGTCCACCACCACAACCTCACCAGCACTGGCATTGCTTGGCGCAGTAATCACCGCCACTGGTGGCGTGTTCACAGGCTCAGTTGCTTTAGGTTTGACCGTTACAGTCACAACATCAGAAGCCGTTGCGCCTTTGTTATCTGTGACCGTCAACTTGAACGTCAGCGTTTGTACTTGTACCACTTCGGCCGCGTCAAAACTGGCTCGTGCAGAATTAGCGTTTACTAAGCTCACTGCTGTGCCCGCCGTTTGCTGCCACACGTAACTGACAATAGTGCCATCACTGTCTTTTGATGCACCGCCATCAAGAACAACACTCACCGGACCAACCACCGATTGATCAACACCTGCATTTGCAGTAGGCACGCGGTTCGCAGGGGGTGTAGTACCTCCTCCTGCTAAGCTTTCATGCATCGCATTTAGGATGTCACCATTATCAGCGTCAATCTCCCAAGAGAACAACCCGGCCAAACCAAGGTTTCGAGCATAGGCGCCTTTGGCTTTGATTGAACGGTTATCATCAAAGGTAACCAGTTGGCCCGTTGTACGATTCCAAACCCAAGCTGCTTCAGCTTGTGCATCGTATCCATATTCAAAGCCATTAATACCGGTATTATTAGCCCCTAACATGAATGATTTGATGCCTTTATAGTCAATCACACCCGCTTCCCACACGCCTTGCGCGGAAGTGCCTTTCAATTTTCCGTTACCTACCCCTGTCATCGGGTCGGTTGGATCACTTAATGAAGCTGGCATCACCCCTTCCCAGCCACGGCCATACATAGCCGTACCTAAGACTAACTTATTAGCAGGGACACCCTGTGCTAGCAGTAACTGGATACCGTTATCCGCCGTATAGGCAGGGCCTTTATAAGGTTCGCCATTTTCATCCACACCTTTTCCGTCACACTGACCAGGGCGCATGAATGAACCACAATAAAGCGCGGTTTGGTGGCCTAATACGTTATTCCAACCGCCATAAAAATCATAAGTCATGGCAAAGATGTAATCCATATATTGAATGGCTTCGCCGTAATTAACATCTTCAATCTTGTCATGACCAACACCAATCGCTGATGTGAGCTCATAAGTGCGGCCGTTTTCAGCTTGCAATTCATCAAGCATGGCACGCAGTTCACGCATTAACGCAATGTACGCAGGACCATCATTGACTGGGTCACCGCGATCCGCCGCTTGGCCACCGCCTCCAGGATATTCCCAGTCGATATCCACGCCGTCGTAGAATTTCCACGTGGTTAGGAATTTCTTCACTGAGGCTACAAAAGTATCGCGGTTGGCTTTGGTGGTAAAATCAAAAAATGGGTCAGAGAGTGTCCAGCCACCGATAGAAGGGATAATTTTCAGATCCGGATTACGCTGTTTGAGCGCCATCAACATGGCGTAGTTACCCTTAATCGGGGAGCTATATTGGTGACCCGCTTGCGGGAAACTCTTTTGATACGCCGCCCAAGGATCATGAATCACCACTTCGTAGTCATCCACCCCATTACATGCGGTCATCAACGCGTTGTAGCTGTTTCCACCGACGGATTTCAATGATTCGTTAGGGCCACAAATTGGAATGAAGCCGTATAGAATATGCGTCAGATTATCGGCTGGGATGTTATCCACGGTATATTTCCGGTCATAGATGCCCCACTCAACAAAGTAGGTTCCAACCACCGTATCTTTATCGGTCGTGTAAGTCTTGTTATTGGGATCAATATTCATCACCAAAGGTTTGAGATGTGAGCCATCGGTATCGGCAATTGTTATCTCAACGGGTGCACTTTTGCTGCAACCTGTCGCATCGCAAGCTTCGATTTCCATTTGGTAAACCCCACCTTGTGCATAACTGAAGTTTGCGGTGGTTTGGTTGCTTGTGATTGGGCCTGTCGCGACCTGCGCGCCATCAAAGTAGATTTTATAAGTGTTGCCTGTTGTACCACTCCATTGGTTGAACTTAACGGCAATCGGCGCTTGATCATAATATTTGACCATTTGGTTATAACCAGCCGTGCTTTCCATGGCTAATTCAACTTTAGAAAACTGTAGATTATTCGACCCATAGACATCGACGCTAGGGGTTGCTGGTGCTGCCATTGCCGTGACCGAAAGAGCCATTGCAATACTTGCGGCGCACAAAGTAATACGATTCATACCTATACCGAATCAACTTGAAGATGCAGGCTTGAGAACCTGAAAATGATCATTAATTCGAGATGTCAAAGAGCCTGCGATCTCTGGAAGAGTCACAGAAAAAAATTGGTCTATTGCCGCCTTGAAGTCCCGTTTTCTTTTGAAGTAAACGTTGTTCCTCGACTTCTCATTCATTACTTTCCATAGCCGCTCTATTGGGTTGAGGTTTGGACTGTAAGGTGGAAGATAATGCAGTTTAATATTCAGGACAAACGCCGCATCTTTGACTAAGTCACTGCGGTGATATCCCGCACCATCTAATATGATATGAAGCTTATGGGCTAACGAATAACTCTCTCTTAACTTACAGAAAAAACGAACAATCGATTCACTGTTAATGCTCTCATAGTCGTGAACAATGGTTGCACCAATATCCGACAGGTTCAGTGCGCCAATAATGTTCAATCGGCTACGATTACCCGTTGTTTCAATCACTTTATCCTGACCAGTACGTATCCAGCCATGCGATATCTTTGTTGATAGTGTTGGGTGAACTGCATCGATAAAGACTATCGATTCATCCTCGCCACAGCTTGCCTTTAGCGCTTCATACGCCTCTATGAATGCTTGCTGTTTTGCTTCATCAAACTTGTGTGGTATGCCTTTCGGTTGCTTGTAGCTAAAACCATTATGGTGAAGCCATTTGTTCATACCAGAAACAGTATAATCAAGCCCAAACGTCTCTTTAACATAGGCGACAATTTGATGAGTATGAGAATAGGTTTTCTCAGTCAAATGCTCGATTAGGTGCATGGTTTGAATAGCAGAAAGCTTGCTTTGGCTTCCTCCATTCTCAGGCTTAAGTTTTTCAGAAAGTACGTAGTCACTGAGGTGACGTGCAACGGTCGATTCATGAATACGAAGAGCTTGTGAAATCATAGTCTGACTCCAGCCTTCAGAAGCCAGCAAAACAGCCTTAATACGGTCGCAAACTCGACTATCACGCTCAATGTCGTGCATCTGTTCGAGTTGCAGTTTCTGTTGAGGAGTCAGTGTGATTTTCATGGTTTGTAGCATGATCCTGATTCTATTGAAAATCAAGCATCTTCAATGATCACGGGTATATATCTCTCATTTCTGAATGTTTCACTTACATTTAAGCAAGCTGCTCTTCTGATAAGGCATTGAAGAACATCCATTTCAGTATTTACAAGACTTATTTTTTTTAGCAAAAAAATAAAAACGCTTTTCGAGTCATCGTTAAAATTTTGTTATGGGGATTCACCGTGTTACATCTTAAAAGCAATTTTGAGTCAGGAATTCAGAATTTTGACAAAGCAAAGCAGGTAAGTTTAATTTTTTACGCTAATTAAGGCCTTTGAAGAAGACTAAATGGAATAATTTAAAATTAAGAGAATGACATTATCACGTGACTAACGATCTGATAATATTGACGAATGCATGACGCATGCCTCGCACTAAAGATGTTACATTTCAATGAAAATTAGTCACTTATGCCGTTGAGAACTTGCTTTTACAACCAACTATCGGCAACCTCTACTCTATTGCTTGCAAGGATAAAATAATGAACCTAATTAAACCGGCTTTATGTACATTAACCATGATCTTTAGTGCCTCTGTATTGGCTAATATCACTCTTGAAATTCCAGACACCATTAACTTATTAGCGGTGAATGGTCAGAAGCCCGAAACTTCTGGCAGCCTATTTTCCTCAGCGAAAAGCCTTGAGCTGGCCGATGGTGAACAACAAATCGTCTTCAAATACGCGCCTTATTTTACGCAAGGGAATGACCGCGTGATTATCGAAAGCGATGCAGTTATTGCCACATTCACCGCAAAGGATGCAAAACTGAATTTTGCCATGCCTGAATACCGTGATGCACATCGAGCAGAGAAAGAGATTAAAACAATGCAATGGTCACTGATTGACCAAGCAGGCCAAACACTAGAGATAAAGCAAGATCGCCTTCTTAAAGAAGGGTATCAAGTAGGCCGTGACTATATCCGTGAAGCAAATGACTATAATCGCGCAGGGGGTATTGCGGCTATTGGAATGACGGATGTTGCTATGCTGCAAAATGAACTAGCTCAGTCAGGAAATGTACAAAACGCCGCCGAAGAAATGCTGCATTTTTGGTACAACAAGGCTGATGAGAAAACGAAAGCACGCTTTAAAGAATTCGTTAACCAACAGTAATAACATCTCAATATGAGCTCTCTGAATTGAGAGCTCATTAGTATTGAAGTAGTTTGTGCTTAGCTTACCAGAACAGCATCGCAATCATGGTCAACAAGCCAATACAAGCAATATTTAGCATCATACCCACTCGCATCATCTCACTTTGCTTAATGTGTCCAGAGGCAAACACAATCGCATTGGGTGGCGTTGCAACGGGCAACATAAATGCACAAGAAGCCGCAATAGCAATCAATACAGACAGAATCACGGGTGAGATACCAAAGGCTTCAGCAACACTGGCAAACACCGGAATAAGCAGCGCTGCACTGGCTGTATTACTCGCGAATTCCGTTAGGAACACCACGAACACAGCAATCACGAATACAATAAAAAACAGACCTAAATGAGAGATCAGGGCACTTAGTTCATTGGCTAGGAAAACGCTGGTTCCCGTTTGCTTAAGTACGTTGCTCAAGCAAATACCGCCACCAAACAGCAGTAATACCCCCCAATCTGCCGTTTTTTCTACATCTTTCCAGTGCACCACTCGGGCAAAATTGACCAAAACAATCGCACCCAGCGCAACCAGAGTATCAAAGCTCGCAAAACCACCCAGCATGGCATTGACTGGTTTGCTAAATATCCAACAAAAAACCGTTAATGCGAAAATACCAAGCGTGACGACTTTACCTTTATCCCAAGTAACAGGTTCATAATTAAGCTCGAACTCTCCATTAAGATCCGGTTTTAATGCGAAATATAAAATAGTAATCGCAATGGGCAGCATAATCGCCGCCGTTGGAGCACCAAATTTCATCCAATCTGTAAATGAAAGACCAACCTCAGCCGCGGCAATCGCGTTAGGAGGGCTTCCTACGATGGTGGCAATACCACCAATGCTGGCGCTGTAAGCAATACCTAAAAGCACAAAAACATAGGTAGAATGACCACGGTCTTTATCCACTTTGCTGAGCACTCCAAGCACAAGCGGTAGCATCATCGCAGCGGTGGCAGTGTTACTGATCCACATTGAAAGCGCGGCAGTCACACCAAACAACATGAATACCGCAACGCTCATTTTCCCGCGCGCCATGATAAGAACTTTATCGGCAATAACTTTATCCAGACCCTGCCGATGCATAGCAGCAGCCAATGCGAATCCACCTAAAAATAGGAAGATAATCGAGTTAGCAAAGTTATTGAGCGCCGTTTGGGTGTTAAAAACACCAAAAACGATGGCCATGATAGGCACAAGAATGGCTGTGACTGTGACGTGTAAAGCTTCCGTTAACCACAGCACAGCAATGAATGCCAGCATACTAATGCCCAAAGCGACATTAGAATCAACAGGTAAGGCATTGTACAAGATAAAAAACAGGACAATATCGGCTAGGATGATAAGGCTGTTACGGTTAAAAAACCATTCTCGGGTGTTGGAGGGTAAAGGGACACTATCATTTCTATTCATTATTATTTTCCTTATGAGGGCCTACTGGCAACAATATGATCACACATATTCAAACAAGGAGATAATAATTATTGCGAAATTGTTAACCTTATCAAGACTATGGTTAACAATTTAACACTTTGAAATAAATGAAAAACTATTGGTTAAATTACACTCATCCAATTACGGCTTCAAATTAACTTAAAACGAACACCTTAGCATGGTATTCCTGCCAACAAATCAAATCCGGACTTAACTTGTTCACCTTTCATCACACGTCCATGCCCTTGGTTTTGGGTGGTAATAAGTGACACTTTCTCGATTTCTTCTGCCGCTCGCTTTGACACAGAATATTTGGTGAACTTATCATTCTCATCGTGAACAATGACGCTGCGAGATTGACGCTGAGCAAGCTTATGGTAAGGATCAATAGATTGAATGGGATAACGATATTGATCAGCAACTTCCGCAACAACGGCCTCAAATAAGCGCATTGAATAGCCAGACCTTGCCACACTGCTGAATAAGTTATCCAAATAATCCAGCACGGGCGCAACCAATAGCATTGGACAATGCTCAATTTTATGATGTCGGCACTCTAATGCGGCGGCCGTCCCCATACTGTGTCCAACGATACCAGCAACATTGTCAATACTATCGAGTATCGCTTCCAACCCTCCAACAAACGCAGGAATGTGACCATACACGCCCTCGCTTTGACCATGTGCTGGGTGATCATAAGCTAATGCCGTATAACCACGTGCCGCAATATGCTCCATCAGTGGATAAAACTGACTTGCCGTGCCAGACCAACCATGAGTCAATAACCAAATGGGACCACTTCCGAGTTGATAAGTCGTCAGAGCCCCTTCAACGCACATTACACGGCCAGTTTTCAGGCCAATTGGCGGCTGGTTTTGAGGCTTACTTCTTGCCGGAGTCAACAATACATTTCGTGCAACTTTTTTGGCATGTGACGGTGCGAGCGTGTGATGAAGACGAGTGCTCATATTAACCAATGTACGTTTCACACTGAATGTGTTTGAGGTGCTAAAATAGATTTTTTCACTCACTGAGTTGCCCTTCCTCTCGAGAAAATAGAACGTTCGTACTATTTCTAATTAAAAATTTTTATTTTGTTAAGCATTTGATTTTGTTAAATAAAAGTGCATCTGCGCTGTTGCAGCGCTCGTTCTTCTCGCTGTGAAAAGCGAGAATTAGCTAACATTGCTGCTTCACTATATTTCGCCATCGAGACATTAAATCGTCCACGCCTTTCCAAAAATGTTGATAACTTTCCATTTGGCCGTAGATCGAGTAGAACAAATGAGCACTTAAATAGAGTCCATACAACTCATAAGCAGCCTGCTTTACATCCAACTTCGGATGAAACTGTGCGCTATCAACCCCTTTTTGAATTTGAATTTGCAAGTAATGAATCCAAGTCGCGATGGTTTTTTTAAGTACTTTTTGAATTGCGCAATCACAAGTTGCGGCATCTTTCCACGCATCTAAAAACATACAACTGCCTTGGAATGAATGATTCCAACCTAACCAGTGCTCTAACAGCACTCGCAATTTAGCTTCGATATTCTCGTCGCCAATCAGGCGAGCCGGTGTAATAACACGCTCAGTAAACACAGAATGGGCATGCTCTAATACTGCAATTTGCAAATTTTCTTTAGCATTAAAATGCGCAAACAAACCACTTTTTGATAAACCGCACTGTTTTGCCAACTCACCGATAGTGAGACTTTCCAAACCGTTTTCACTGGCTAATTCGAACGCTTTGTTCAGTACATTTTCTCTTGTAATTCTACCTTTGCTCATATTATGCCGACTCTCACTTCATACCATGCTATTTTTAGCACGTTCGTTCTTTTTTGCAAATTTGATTTTGCAAAATGAGGAACTGTGGAAGAATAGCAACGCTATGAGCAACTTCAATGGATTGATATGACAACGATTATCGAACAACTTTTGTTTTCGGCCTCAATTACAGGGCCTATCTGTTTGATGTTAGTACTGGGCGTTGTACTGAAGCGAACGGGGGTTATCAACGATAATTTCATCGATGTCGCGTCACGCATCGTATTCCAAGTCACCTTACCAGCCATGCTATTTCTTAGCATCGTCAAATCACAGCACGATTTTTCTTCCAGTGCAGCACTGATCGGCTATGGACTACTCGCTAATTTCCTATTTTTTCTTTTCACGACTTTTTTCACCAAAAAAGCGTTCCCACAACATCTGGATCACGGCGTGATCATCCAAGGCGGGTTTCGTGCGAATACCGCTATTATCGCTTTGGCTTATGTCGCAAATACTTATGGCGAACCTGGGCTAGCATTAGCGGCGATGTACGTTGCCGCAACCACTATCCTTTATAATATTCAAGCGGTGATAACACTCACGCCAAAAGGGGAAAGTTCAGGGCTCAAAGCCGCTGGAGTGATTGCCAAAACACTCACCAAAAACCCACTGATTATTGGTATTCTGCTCGGTGTTTTATGCTATTCCTTATCCCTTCCAATCCCGAAAATGGTTACTGATGCTGGCCAATATTTTGCCAATATGACACTACCATTAGCACTACTGTGTACTGGCGGCTCACTCAATATAGGTTCACTCAGAAGCGACAAAGCACCGGCTTGGTTTGCCACTGCCCATAAGCTGATTCTCGCCCCGATATTGATCACATCGGGTGCGTTACTTTTTGGCTTTCGCGGGTTAGATCTCGGGCTAGTCTTTTTGATGAGTGCATCCCCTACCGCTGCGGCCAGTTATGTTATGGCTAGAGCTATGGGAGGAAATGCAACCTTAGCGGCCAACATCATTGCATTGACGACCGTATTTTCACTGTTTACTTGTACACTAGGCATCTTCCTGCTCGCGTCTCTGAACTTAATCTAACCGCCTTTTAATTCACTGCGGAAAGGTAAGAAGGAAGGGCCATTCAAAAAAAGCGAATCATTCCATCATGGAGACATCGCTTTTTTTCAGTCCATGATTAAATAGCGTCAACAGTTGTTCACTTCGTTCACCCATTTTAGGGAACAACAGATAGTTATTATTGATGAGAAAAGGTTTGGGATGGTGCGTGATCATTTCTCGCCATTGCGGTAAGTATTTATCCAGAGTGTAATAACCGATATGAATTTCTTCTGGCATGAGATCAATCCTCTTTTTCACCAGCCGTTCGAAGTTCTGTTTTGGATCATTGACTCGAGACATTTTTATTTGCTGCGTTTCTAACAATCTGTCTAACTCGGCACCATAGCTGTAGGCAATGCCACCTCCTAAATGTAACCCCTTAAGATCATAGAGACTTTCCCAGTGAAAGTCGGTTTCTTTATGGTGAAAAAACACGAAGCGTTCATCGCTCACCGCTTCACTATAATAAAAATCTACCGTTCGCTCTTGGTTAAACATCCAAATAGCAGTTGCATCATAACGTCCAGCTTTGGCTTCGGCGTATGCTCTCGCCCATGGGAAAAAATGAAACTCAACTTCGTAGCCAGCATCCTTTAATACTTTACGGATGATCTCAGCAACAAAACCATTATTTTCAAGGTGTTGACCAATAAACGGCGGCCATTCACCAGCACTAATACGAATAATATGATTATTGTGTATTGAGGATGGCGCTGCCCATGCGGGAATAGAAATCCATGATAGGATGAGACAGAGCCAAACCTCATACCATCTTAAAGATTTCATTGCCGTACCTGAACATTGAGCAAACTTTCAAGAAACATAACAAAAACTAATAAAACAAAAGTATGCGCCCCATGATCCCACGGGGCGTTTTAATTTGAATGTGAGAAGTTCCAGGGAAGCAGTGAGTTGATATCAGGCTCAGACTTTGCCAGCTCTTTCATACATTTGACCATGTAATCGTAGAGTATCAGTCCGTTCGCTTTCGCCGTCTCGATGATGCTATACAGCAAAGCACTCGCATCAGCACCAAGCGGATTCGTCGAGAATAACCAATTTTTTCTGCCAATGACCAGCGATTTGATTGCGCGTTCCGCTCGGTTGTTGTCGATAGATAAATGCCCATCTTCAACATAGCGTATCAGCTTAGGCCACTGACCCAAGGTGTACTTGATGGCTTTACCAAGAGGACTCGATTCGATGACTTTCTGCGTGGTTAACCAGTCATAGATGTCATCCAACATCGGTTTAGCCTGCGCTTGTCTTTCTGCCCAACGCTCTTCGACCGAAGCCAGTTTTAATCGAGATTCAAGTGCGTACAACTTTTGGATTTTGGCTAACGCCACATCCGCTTTACCTGTTTTACCTTTGCCCTGAAGCTTCTTCGCTTCCATGAACTTACGACGTGCATGAGCGAAGCAACCGACATTGGTGACGTTGGTTAATCCATCATAAGCCGCGTAACCATCACTTTGCAGATAGCCTGAGTAATCACCCAAGAAGTTCACGGGGCACACTCTCGCGCGACTGTTTTGATAGTCGAACAAGACGATATTTTTCATGTCAGGGAGTTTAGCTTCAGGGGAGTCGGCTCCCGAGCAGTACAACCACATATAACATTGCTTGTCTTCCTTGAGCACATTGAGCGGCGTTTCATCGGCCTGAACCACCACTTGTTCGAGTAAGTGAGTCTTCAGTGCCTGATAAAGCGGTTTGAACTTTTCACTAACCTGGATTACCCACCTGGCCATGGTCGTTCTCGATAACTCGATACCTGATTGGGTGAACAAGGTTTCCTGACGATACAGCGGAAGCGCATACTGATATTTGCCTAAAATAATGTTGGCAAGCAGACTTTCGGTAGCGAAGCTTTTGGGGATGATACTTATCGGTGCGGGTTGTTGGTGAATGTGGCTTTTTTCAGCCTCTTGTTCACACTGACGACAGGCGTATTTCGGGCGAACATATTCCAACACTTTTAGGACGGCGGGCGTGAACTCAAGCTTTTCACTGCGGTCTTCGCCGATTTTATGCAAAATGTGTTGGCAGCATGAGCACTGTTTGTCGTGCTCATCTAGGTCAAGCTCGATAATTTCACGTGGCAAGTCTTTAGGAAGCGGTTGACGTTTACCACGACGTTTGATTGTCGTCGTGGTGATAACCTCATCTTCCGATTTCGCCGCTTCACATTCCGCCTCATTAAAGAGGTCACCCTGTGCTTCGTTATACGGCTTTAACGCTTCCGAGCGTTTGGCGAATTGACGGTCAAGGGCCAGTTTAAACTGCTCAATTAAGGATTGGCGCTCTTGTTGCCACTCTTTTTTCTCCGACATCAACGCTTTCACCATAGCTTGAAGCTCGGCGATGTCTTGGCTTTCTGGGTTAATATCGGGCGTCTTTTTCATGGCATTGATTATATTAAAAACACCACGTCAAGGCTTGGTATAACTCACTTTTATCGGGTTCAACTCATTGTAAAGTTGTCTATTTTTATCGGTTTATGGCCGATTATCGTGAAGCCAGATAACAGTCTGTCTAGGTCAAATTGAGTCAGGGTGTATACCTGCTTTTTCTCTTGAGTGGGCCATTTGAATTTGGCTTTTTCCAACCGTTTATACCACAGAGCGAAGCCCGTTTTATCCCAGTACAAGACTTTGACTTTATCGCGTTGTTTATTGGTAAACAGGAACAGCGCACCGCTTCCGAGCGGTAAATCGGTTTCAGATTCAATAATCGCCGCCAGACCATTAATGGACTTTCTAAAATCCACGAACTCCCGATACAGGTAAACATTAGGGGCACTCAGCATTCTCTTCATGACAGTGCTCCGATTAACTCTGCCAGATACGAGGCAGGTGTTCCCTGGGGGATGCTGAGTTCAACGTCATTAATCAATAGTGTCATGTTGGCAATCGGTGTTTGAGTCATCTGGTAGCGTGTCGTTTGATCCGCACCACCAGTTTTGGACACCTAATTAAGTGAGTACAATCACTAATGAGGTGAACCATGACAAACAAGAAAAAACGTATTCTCCATTCTGCTGAATTTAAAGCAGAAGCACTGAAGCTAGCAGAAAAGCTGGGAGTAGCTACGGCAGCGCAACATCTCTCGTTACACGAATCCCAGATCTACGGTTGGCGTAAAGCAGCCAAGAAAGATACTAGCACCAGTCAGCGGGAAAAAGATCTAGCCGCTGAAGTCGCAAAGCTCAAAAGGCAATTGGCCGAGCAAGCTGAAGAGCTAGATATCGTAAAAAAGGCCGCCACCTACTTCGCGAAAAATCTAAAGTAGATAGCTACGAATTTATGCTCGAACACCTGCTGTGCTTCAGTGCTGTCCGCATGGCTAAGGTGTTCGGGGTTTCACGAAGTGGGTTTTATTACTGGATTAAGCATCGCCACAAGGCCACTCAGCGCGAGGTAACTCGCCAAGAGCTTGATACGAAGGTCAAAAAGGCTTTTGACAACAGCAAAGGCCGTGATGGTTCAAGGCGTATCCAGAAAGAGCTGGCAGAGAACGGTGATAGCCGTAATGTTAAAACCATTGCCGCTAGTATGAAGCGTCAGGATTTAACGCCGAAAGCGGCACGTAAGTTTAGGTGCACTACGGATAGCAAACATAAAATGCCAGTTGCTCCGAACCTGCTAGCTCAGGATTTTAACGCGGAGGCTCCGAATCAAAAGTGGGCGGGAGACATCACCTATGTTGCGACAAGTGAAGGCTGGCTGTATTTGGCGGTAATTATTGACCTTTATTCAAGGCAAGTAGTCGGCTGGTCTATGGATACCAGAATGACCGCAACACTGGTCTGCGATGCATTATCAATGGCCTTGTTCCCTCGTGGGTTCCCTGAGCAGGTGATCGTTCATAGTGACCGAGGTAGTCAGTACTGCTCAAAAGATTATCGAGACATCATAACCGCTTATAATCTAAAGCAAAGTATGAGTAGGAAAGGAAACTGCTGGGATAATGCTTGTGTTGAGAGCTTCTTCCATTCAATGAAGGTTGAAGCGATCCAATATGAGCCGATCATGACGCGAGACGAGATGCGTCAAACGCTCTTTGAATACATCGAGGTTGATTATAATCGGACAAGAAGGCACAGTGCTCTTGGGTATCTAAGTCCAGTTAACTTTGAAAATAAAAATGTCGCTTAATGAAGTGTCCAGTCTGGCTGGAGCAGATCACGATAGCTCGATACCTGACTGGGTAAACAGGGATTCTTGGCGATAAAGTGGCATCGCGTATTGGTATTTGCCAAGGATGATATTGGCCAGCAAGCTTTCTGTGGCGAAGCTTTTAGGGATGATGCTTATCGGTGCGGGTTGTTGGTGAATGTGGCTTTTTTCAACCTGTTGTTCACACTGACGACAGGCGTATTTTGGACGAACATATTCCAACACTTTCAATACAGCGGGCGTGAACTCCAGTTTTTCATTGCGGTCTTCGCCGATTTTATGCAGAGCGTGTTGGCAGCATGAGCACTGTTTGTCGTGCTCATCTAGGTCAAGTTCGATGATTTCACGTGGCAAGTCTTTAGGAAGCGGTTGACGTTTACCACGACGTTTAATGGTCGTCGTTGTGGTGGTCATAACCTCATCTTTCGCCTTCGCCTTCGCCGTTTCACATTCTGCCTCATTAAAGAGGTCACCCTGTGCTTCGTTATATGGCTTTAACGCTTCCGAGCGTTTGGCGAACTGGCGGTCAAGGGCGGGCTTAAACTACTCAATTAAGGATTGGCGCTCTTGTTACCATTGCGCTTCCTTCTTTTTCAGCTCATTTTTCTCCGACATCAACGCTTTCACCATAGCTTGAAGCTCGGCGATGTCTTGGCTTTCTGGGTTAATATCGGGCGTCTTTTCATGGCATTGATTATACTAAAAACACCACGGCAAGGCTTGGTATAACTGACTTTTATTGAGGTTAACTCGTTGTAAAGTTTTCTATTTTCATCGGTTTATGGCCGATTATTGTGAAGCCAGATAACAGTCTATCTAAGTCAAATTGAGTCAAGGTGTAGACCTGCTTTTTCTCTTGATTGGGCCATTTGAATTTGGCTTTTCCAACCGTTTGTACCACAGGGCAAAGCCCGTTTTATCCCAGTACAACACTTTAACTTTGTCGCGTTGTTTATTGGTAAATAGGAACAGTGCGCCCGTGCCGAGCGGCAAATCGGTTTCGGACTCGATAATCGCCGCCAGGCCATTGATAGACTTTCTAAAATCCACGAACTCCCGATACAGGTAAACATTCGGGGCGCTCAACATTCGTTTCATGACAGTGCTCCGATTAACTCTGCCAGATACGAGGCAGGTGTACCCTGTGGAATGCTGAGTTCAGTGTCATGAATAAATAATGTCATGTGGGCGGCGGGTGTTTGAGTTAATTGGTAGCGAGTCGTTTTTTCGATAACTTCTGCTTTAACAAAACCACCGATATTGGTTGATTTCGTGGTTTGTAACTGCTGGCGTTTGGCATAAAAGGTAGACAGACTTAACCCGTTACGCTCACAGAAGACCCGCTGGGATAAATGACTGGATTGGTATTTTTCAAACAGGGTTTGCCATTCTTGGTCGGTACGTCGTTTTGCCATTTCAGATCTCCTTATGGTTGGAGATTTGATCGTATAGCGTGCTGAGGTTGATTAGAATGCGGTGTTTATGATACGCTTACGCTTCTACAACGATTTTAGCTCCCGCTTTAAGGCTGATGTCGCGCCCTGTTTGTATCGCGGTCAGTTTGGCCACTTTATGCTGTAATGATCCGCTAATCTCTACACTGTTATCTTTGGTTATGTTATCGCGGCTTTCGCCCTCCACCGCGGGCTTTGGTTACGCAAAGCACTGTGTCTTCCAATCACAAATTGGCAGCGACGCGTGGTGTGAAGATATGAAAGACAAGCCAAAAGGTGATTGGACAGCGAATGAGGCTGGCGACTTCGCTAAGCATTGTATTTTTTAGGATTGGTTTAAATAAAGAGCCTAGCTATGCTGGCTCTTTTAAATTTCATAATTTATTTAAAAAATTTTAATTTAATAAGGTCTTCAAAAACGACGTAAGATATTTTAACCCACTATATGATTACTACTGTATTTTAATCATTATTCGCGACACACAATTTAGATTCAAACAACCTCTCTATGACCTTATCATTGGTATAGAATGGATATTTAATTATTAATTTCTCATCATCAATAATTCTTCTAGAAAAGTAATCATCACCATAAAAATATTCATTTTCAAAATCATATAATCTTCTTACTAAACCAGCTTCAAGAGTAAATATGTACGGTGTAAACTGAATAAACCAAGGTGCTATATTATCAGAACTTGCATATCTAGTCTGAATAAAGACTCTCACGTTACTATCTGGTGCCTTACACGAAAAAACAAATACATCTTGTCCATATGGATTAAAATCCTTTTGTTTAAAGAGTATGCTTCGTTTGCCAGAAATCGTTATGAAACTGGTAAGGCTACCATCATTGATACCTACACTTTTGGCTATGCTCTCGTTCTCGAAAGAAATTTCAAATCCATCTCCTTGAAAATTTTTTATCATCTTATTTTGAGTTTCAAGATAAGATGATGCGATTAAATCACCAACGTTTCCATCACTAGCTTTAACCATACTAGAACACAGCATTAACAAAAGAAGATACGAAAATTTTTTCATAAAATCACAACCCTAATTTATTTTTTATTTTATTAAATTTTCCAATGCGGTCATCTAAACCATTAGAGTGCCCATAACGACCACCATTTACCGCTTGACTAACTAACTCAACATCATTCGGTGCATTTTCAATTAATATATTTATATCACCATTAGCGTTGAATTTTTTAGATAGTGCTCCCCAACTTCGCCAATAAATACAAGCCGACTCAACTGAATAATTAATATTTTCAGAAACCAGATTGGGATTAATAACAAAGTTTTGAGGGTCATCAGGATTATTACCATTATGTACACTTGTAAATTTATAATATTTGTCTTTCCCTGTGATTTGAATGATCCCTCTACCTCTATATGTATATCCATCGCCGGACTTTTCATCTCCATTACCATTGCTATTTGAGTAAACAAAGTTGAACAAATCAGGCTGTTTACATCTTGCTGGATTGTCTTCTCTTATAAATTTATTATTCGAACCAGGCTTCAATGAATCAACATAATACTTATATTTTGAAAACTTTATTTTCGCCGCCATATGGCTATAGTTACTTCCTTCTATCAAACTACTAAAACATCCACTTTCATGAGCAATTTGAGATAGAAAATGCGCAATCCTAATGGGCGTATCTATTTCATATTTAGGACAGTATTTATTTAATGAATCTAATAATTCCTTGTTATCACCTGAATTAGGGCATACAGCATTTAACATATCCTTGGTAATAAGAAGATAAACCCAACCATCCATCAACGCCTCATCCAGGGCAAGCAGTGTCCCTTGGCCAACAATACCATCAATGGAGCCAATGCAGTACGACGGATGCGTTTGATGACTGGGTTGATAACTTTTTTGGAACTGCTCAATGGCCGTTTTGGTTTTATTACCGAAATCACCATCGGCTTGCAAATCAAATTTCATTTTGATTAACGCTTGCTGAATCAAGCTCACTTCTTCGCCATTGTTGCCTTTTCTGAAAGCGCTGGCTTGTTTCTTCGCTAACTTTTCCAGCTCTTCTGAAGGTTTCAACACATCCGATTGTAGCAGTGATGCTTTATCTTCGTTTTGTGCATCCTCTTTTGGGCTCTCTTCCTGAGCGCTCTTTTCTGCCGCCTTAGATTCTGACTGCTTTTGTGGTGATGCAGATGATTTCTGCGCAACGGATTGTACTGCGGCAGCCTCAAAATGAGTGATCACATTCGCTTGGCCGCTTTGCATGGTCGCGCTAATAGCACTCGCTTGTAATTCGGCCGGAGCTTTCATATCAAGTAGTGGGGTTGCCAACATGGCGGATTGCCCACCATAAGCGCTACCGCTGCCCGCACTTCCGCCAGCATTGAGGTTAATCGCAGGACCAACGATGTGCACGCCACCGGCATCCACTTTGACAAAGCTGCCACCCGCTTTTAAAGTCACTTCAGCCCCAGCTTCTACAACGATTTTAGCTCCCGCTTTAAGACTGATTTCGCGCCCTGTCTGTATCGCGGTCAGTTTGGCCACTTTATGCTGTACTGACCCGCTAATCTCTACACTACTATCTTGGGTTATGTTATCGCGGCTTTCTCCCTCCACTGTGAGGTGGTGGTTATGTTTAATGTGCGTAAACTGGTCATTATCCACCGTGAGGTGCTGGTCGTGCTTGATGTGCGCCGTGGCGTCATTGAGCACCAAGGCATCTAAGTCTTTTTGCGCGTGTAGGTAGATTTTCTCTTGCGCCGCTTGGTCTTCAAAGCTCAGCTCGTTAAACCCTTCTCCTTGGTGCGTTTCACTGCGCAGCACGGTTTTGGTTTTGTTATCCGGTAGTGTGTACGGCGCTTTATTGGTCGCATGGTAGGTACGGCCTGTCACTATCGGTTGGTCTGGGTCGCCGTTGAGAAACGAGACGATGACTTCATGACCAATGCGCGGAATGGCTATCATGCCGTATTGGCTGCCGGCCCAACCTTGTGAGACGCGCACCCAGCATGAGCTGTGTTCATCGCCGTTGGAATATCTGTCCCACGGGAAATGCAATTTGACGCGGCCATGTTCGTCACAGAAGATTTCTTCGCCGTCAGGGCCCACGACTAACGCCATGCAAGGGCCATCCACTTGAGGTTTGGCTTGCGGTGTCGCACGCCACGTGACATCGGCAGGAATGAGCGTGAATTGGTTGCTGTACGTGGTCGCGCCACTGCCGCCCTCTTCTTCCAATGCTTGTGGCTGCTGCCCCTGATGATGCACTTGCACGACAACCCAATCGCGGTTCATGCTGTCGTCAAGATGCTCTTGTAAGTCGAACTTTGTGCCCGCTTGCAGGCCAGGATGGTTACTTTTTCCGGTCGCGGTACGCGCTTCTCGTCGTAAGTACTCTAAGCGAATTTGATTAAAGGCTTTGCCGTTGACGTCGTCTTTAAAGCGACCCGGTGCATCAAAGTGTTCGTAGGTCGCTTGCTGGTAATCCATTTCGCGCCCTTGCGCTTGCTGGGCAAACGAGTAGCTCGGCTTTTTAAAGCTGTAATCTTGCAGCGCGCTGTGGCTCACTTCGGTTTGGCTGTGTTGCGTTAATTGCGACACATAAGGGCTCTCCATCACGCCACCTGCGAGGGCATTGTAAGGGATAGGCGTTTCTCGCTTCGTCAGGCTTTGGCTGTCGTCACTGAAAAAGAGGGTGTGTTTCCCCTCTTCATGGATGAAGTGATACACCAAGCCCTCTTCGGCGGCTAAGCGGTGCAAGAAGTCGATATCCGTCTCACGGTACTGCACGCAGAATTCACGCTGCGCACACTCACGTTTCAGCGAGAAGGCGTAGTCGTTAATGCCCATTTCTTGCAGTACGATGGAGAGGATTTCGGGAACGGTTTTGAGCTGGAAAATACGGCTGTTTTGGCGCAGTGATAGCCGCTCTAATGCCGGGACTAAGGTAAGTGAGTAAAAGGTGTGATGATGGCCAATATCGCCTTTACTGAACTGGCGCACAATGCCGTGCACGCGCTGCACGACAAGGCCATCACGCAGCATCTCAAGCTGAGCGCTTTTGTCCACCAGCTCCAGCGCCGTTAAGCCAGATTGGCGACTGGCCAGTTTTATCTCATAGCGAAAACCGTAGCAACGCAGGCCCGCTTGCGCGCTATCAGACAGCGATTCCACGCCTTGGTATTCACGCACCACTAACGTGTCGTCTGCCAAACCCTCCACGGTGAGCCTAAAACTTAACCTTGCCATCTTTTTCCCTTCCACTCTTTTATCGCAAAATGACACTAGTACAGCAAGTGCAGTGCCAGATATTTTTCTTTGGTATTCATGAGCTTATAAATAGCTCGATTGACAAAGGCAACAAACTGCCTGATATGAGCAAAAAGTTGCCCTTCAATAACCAATTGTTGCTCAGCTTATTGAGTCTGAGCTTCCTGATTATGTGTCACAGTCAAATGCTCAAACTGCTTGTCGAGCTCGGCCATTTTCCAGCTCAAATTATTAAGCCGCTGCTTCAGAATCATAAACTCCTGTTCAGCCTGTACAACATCACCTTTTTTGAGCAACTCTTCGACATATGCAGCTCTCCCGTAAATAGGAGACAAACTAATAGCGAACTCCTCCAACGATTTGGTTTGTCTTTGCAGTTCGGTTAATTTTCCTTTTTGCGCGAGCAGCGCGATGTTGGCCATCTTGGTTCTCGTTTCACTAAAACGCTCCATAAAGCGCTCAGTTTGTTGCAGAGCTTCACGCTTAGCATCGGCAAACGCTTGATCAACCTCCAGTACCGATTCGGTTTGGGGATAAAGTTGCAATAACGCATCCAACACTTGCTGGGCTTCAACACGAGCCGATTCAAAAGAGCGCGCCATTTTTTGCTCAATCGCCTCTCGGTACAATGGCACAATCTCATTTGACAACCGTTCAAGCTTAGCTGGCGAGTTGGCCTGTTGAAACGTATTGACCTGCTCTGGCGTATGTAAAGCAGGTAACCTTAGGTTGGTTGCATAAGATATTGAGTTGAAAAACGGCAAATAAGTGACGGCCCCATACACCATCACAACACCAAGAACACCGGATATAAAAGCGGCCACATGCGTAACACGTGAGCGCTTTTGATTACGCACCTGCTCAACTTGTTCGGTTTGAGTATGGCGCTTTAGTAGCGAATGATATTGCGTTTCTAAACGATCAATATGTTCAAAAATAGCAAAACCTACTCCTTCGAAATCAACCAAATAGTCCGGCTGTTGCAGCTCTAAAATGGCATGCATGCGCTCACAAAAGCGCTCACAACGGTATAAATCACGCAGTGCTTCATGATTCGGACGCAGATCTTTTAACTCCCGCACTACACGAGCATTAACCCAATCGAGCACTTCCTTGCGCATTTTCGCCGATTTTACGTCCGGTTTTGGCAAATTACTTAAGCAGCAGCACAACAGTTCAACACCATTGGCGTATCCCGCTAAGCCCTGCATTTTTAAACAGGCTACGGTGTAATAACCGCACAGCAAAAGGTCAATCCCCGGGCCTTTTGCTAATGTTTCACAAGCAACTTTCACCACAGCCCAGTCTGGACCACCTGATAATGGGTTGTTACGACGGTTGATCTCATCTCTCACCTTTTGGTAGGCATCAATGTGACGAACAGCAGCAGCATCATCTATCAAATGAAAACGAGCGTGGTCGATAAATACAATATTGGACATGACTACAGCGTCCTAAGTGAGTTGAGGAGCGATGACCAATCGCTCCTCACTATTATTTTAGTAAAGGGTTTTCGAGAGTTTGAATGACTTAAATAACCGCTCGGTGAATGGGTTAATATCTGCCTCTGAATTGAGTCGATAAATCATCTCACCACCGTCAACTGCAAACTTAAAGTCAACCGACGTGGAACTAGCACCCACCACATCACCTTGTTCAAGTAAGCGGAAAAATGCCCACGGGCCTTGGATATTAATACTTCGTGGCGACATATTATTTTTAGTCGGCACTAACGTTACTTTAGAGATCGCAGAATCACGCAGCGTATTTGGCCAAATCAACTCGACACTGTCTCTTGGGCCGTGACTATAAGCGAGATATTGGCCATCAACATTCAGCACACTGCGGCGTTTGTTGTTGCTCAAGCGTAGTGGTTCAACCGAGAAACTAACGTCTAAGACCCCTTTGCGGTTAAAGAAAGCTTGCTGAATTTTCTTCGCCTGCTTGAGCTGTTCTAGAACGTCTTTGCGAATAATAGACTGCGCGTTATCGTCATCATTGACCGCAATATTTTCTTCCACAAACATTCTTAGCTGGTTGTTGTAGAAGTTGTCTAATGTGCCGTTGGGCGCAAAAAATGCTTCAAAGTCAGAAAGAGAACTGTCTTTGTTGGATGACTCATTAAATGGATAGCGCCCAGCTAATTTCTCTTCAAAGGTTTTGTAAACATCGTCATGCCAACGAACTTCAAGGTGCTTAATCGCTTCTTGTTTGACAACATACCAACTCTCATCCGCCAGTTTAGACACCATAGTATCGAGCGGTTTAGGCAAACCTGATGCAATACGTTTCACCGTGTAAATTGGATCAGCGTTCACTAATTTTACGCGTGCTTTAGTGGCATCAAGCGCAGCCATACCAACATCTGGCGCTTCTTGAATAGATTTGAGGTAATTTTGTAACTCTTCCACCGCCACTAATACTTCATTGATGTACGCTGGCTTATCACCGACTGGCTTGAGCATAGCGTTTAGTTCAGCAAAGGGTGCATCAATCTGCGAAGCAACTTTGTATTTTGGATTTTTTAACAGCTCTTTTTGCGCGGCTTCATCTTTAGGCACACTGGCATACATTTGAGTATTGCTTTCTAAAGTGCGAAGCAAACGCTGCATCGGTTCAATGTTGCCGGTAAAGTTTTCTAATACTGACACCGCGTCATTGATGTCGCTAAAATACTTAACGCTGATTTCATTAAGAGCCGCACGCCAGGTATTGGTGTAGTCCGCCACATACAAGCTGCGGATTTTGTTACGAAGGTCATGCTTATCCGCTTCGCTAAATTGAGCCGATTTGGATTGCCCTAGTACCCAACTGTCGATCAAGGCCAGCTCAGAAACGGATTCTGATTGCGGCATGAAGTAATCTTCAAACCCTTTTTTGGTAAGCATTTGCGGAATATACAGCGAGCTGCTGTTGACCACTCGCTCTTCAAAAACCACATCAAAGACGGGGCCAATCAAGTTGCGTAAATTGATCGAGGGGCCAAGAACCGTTTGTGCATTCAACTTCAAATTACGGTAAACACGTTGATCGTTAGGCATAGAACCAAGATCAGACTGCACTTTCGCCACCACCTGATCATAAGGCTTCATCACCGACTCTGCATTGCGATCACCGCGCGCGCGATCACCCGCTAAATCCGTGTGTAACATGGCGTAGTCTAAATGCCCCAGTAGTTCTTCTTGGATCACGCGTTGCCCAGCGAACTCTTGCTGCCAGTATTTGGAGAAATAATCGAGTACATAATCCTTATAGCGGCCACTTTTATCTACCATCATGCGATAAACACGCAGCACGGCCAGCTTCTCTTCATCTGTTTTGGCTTGGTTAAGCTGCACAACGACATCAGCCATGAGCAGAGGTAAAAAACGGTTTTCCAATAAATTCAAATAGGTCGCTTCAACCATTGGACCAATCGTGTGGCCTTGGTACAAACCAAAATCGGAAATATACTGTGGTTTATCACGGAAGAAGCCAAACTCTAACGTCGCTTCACGAATTTTATTGAGCGGCACGAGAACATCTTGCTGAGAGGCTAAATAAAGATTAGAGGGGAACTCGTTTTTGTACTCGTTTACTTTCGCTAACACCGCATCAGAGTGCTTCACGTTACTAAGGTAATAACGATGCCAAGTGCCGACTAATAACACAGTTGCAATAGAACAAGCCACTACTGACAAACCAATCAAGCGCCGTTTTTGCTTCGCAACACGAAAATTATCCGAGGCAAGTCCAGCTTCAGGATAGATGATGTTATTAAACAGTTTTTGTGTGAAATAAACCGTTGAGTTTTTGGCTTGCTGCGCTTTGTTGATCGCATGATCTAGCCCGTAACGACGTGAAGCGGCATCATCAAATGCGTTTGTGGGTACGCCCTGTTGATACACAGAAGTGAAATACGCACCACGCACCAAAGCCGACGTAGAGAACTGATCACTGGCCAATGCATCGTTGAAAAATTGTAATAAGATCTCTTTTAAACCGGAGATTTGACGCGTGAAGCTATAAATAGCATTGCGCTCTTCCAAATCCATCGGCACAGAAACCGCGTGCGGCAGTACATCATTAATGCGCTCAACAAACTGACTGTAGTCTTTTGAAAACTCGTTGAGCCAGTTATCCAAGTCATCAATAGAGTCGAGCGAAAAGGTAAAGCCCAGCACATCTTCACGCTGACTGCGCGAGTAATGTTTAAAGAAAGGTTCAAAACCGTGTAATAAATCCAATTTCGTCAATGCAATATAGACAGGTAGACGCGTGGATAACGTCTCCATCAGTTCACGTAAGCGAGCACGTAATAAATTGGCGTAAGCTTTACGCTCGGTTGCAGTTGCGGTTGCTAAGTGAGAAACGTCTAACGCTAAAACAATACCGTTGAGTGGACGACGGCTACGCGTTCTCTCCAACCAATTAACAAAATGAAGCCACAAACGGCGCTCCATCGCACCATCGTTATCATTGCTATGGTTACCTTGTGTCAGTAGCTCTCCATCTGGATCAATCAATACCGATTCATCGCCAATCCACCAATCAAACGAATACGGGTTTTCACTTTTTTGACCCGAGGCTCGCATTACCGAAGAAAAAACAAAGTTTTGCCCAGAGCGGTTGATGAGGCTGGTTTTACCGGCATTTTCCAAACCGAGCACTAAATACCATGGCAACGCATAAAGATAATTACGTTTATTGAGGTTCTCTTTCATGCTGACCATCACTTGGTTCAGCTCAACCTCTTGGCGCTCTTCATAGGCTTTAATTGGATCTTGGCGAAGCTGATCTTCACGCTTTTGCTCGGCTTTAAAACCTTGCAATTTTCGCCACTGCCAAACACCCCAAACGGCCAATGCACCTAAAGTGAACAAGCTACTTGCCACTGCGCGAGCGGTTATCGATTCAAGTGGCTTATTACCCGCGATCTCTAGCCAAGGGCCTGCCCACCAAATCGCAACATTCAATAGAATGAATGTGCTAAATAGCAAAATAGGCATCGCCGCGGCAATGCCCGGTGTTAACTTTCTTGCGATCCCAACAATAAATTTCCACATGGGTTTGTGTCCTTCGTTTACTCTGACGTTGTGTATTGTTCTAATTGCTCAACTAATGAGGGTTCCCAATCGGTAACGCTCATGGTGCTAACCTGAGCATGTAACGTTTGGTACTGTTCTTTCGCCATCGCATCTAAATTATTGCTATTTAACAAATCAGCCGATAATAACCGCCAATAGAATTTATCCCTTGGCTCACTGGCGCTGACCAGACCATCGTTGAGCATAGAGAGCGCCACCGCAATGCCTCCCTCTTTCGCTAAGCTAAACGCCTCTTTGCGTTTGTCTTGCCAATCACCTGCTACTTGGCCTTGGGCGCTACTTTGCTGCTGGCTGAGTAGCCACTCTTTTACGCTCGCATTGACAAAAGGCTCGCCTCCTTTGAATTTCAACTCGAGCAGCGCAGGTAGACGTGCCACAAACTGCTGGCTTTCACTCAAAATGGCTTCACTCCACGCCTTTTGGCCTAAGCTTTGCGCGATTTGATAGCTCATCATCTGCCCTTCAAACCAGTAAGGTGCCATGGTCAAACTCTGCTCTACCTTGCGCCATAAGGCTAAATCTGGGCTACGCATTTGGTCGTGATACTCTTTGATTCGTTCTTGCGCCATCGCCCGTAACAGTGTTTCACCGCTTACGTCGTGCTCAGGTAATGAGGTAATACTTGACCACACGGCAAAACGCCTGACTCGTATTGCCAAGGCAATGCCGAACTCTTGTTCAGACAAAAACTCAGCTACCTTTAGTAAGGTCTGCTTAGTGGCTTTGTCACTTGAACTGTCGACTGAGATGGCGCTCTGGGTGGTGGTTTTACGTTCAACCGCCGGAGTCTCTTGCACATGTTGAGTCGCTTGCTCACGTTCTGTTGCACGGCGCAGTTGGACTTGAACTTTAGCCACTAGACTTTCAACGCTTTCAGACATCAGTCCGGCTTGAGTAGTCGCTTGCTGTAGCGCGTCGATCGCGGTGTTTAACTCATCACGATCTGGCCCATCAAATTGTGCGAAATCTAACTTGTCGATGACTAAGGCTAACCGCTGCACAATCTGGCTGAAGAATTTGCGACGTGGCAAACTGCCTCTTTTGCCTGGCGCAGGGAAGCAATCTTCCCAGTAAAGGGACATGAAATCGCTCAGCAGCTGCAGCGACGTGGTGAAACGTAGCGGTGTGACTTGGTTATGCAAACACTGCAACAAGTAGATCAATAATTTGAGATCTTTACTTTTTTCGCTGAGCAGTTTGAGCGTACTGTGTTCGACTTCATCCCATTGCACACTAGCGTGGGAGAGTGACCCCACTTTCATCATTTGATCTTCAACAAAATCAAACAGTGGATCATCAATCAGGCGCTCCCCCACAGGGTTATCGGCTTGAATAGGCTGAGTAATACAGCGGCGATAATCGGTTAACTCCATTGGAACTCCTTACCAACCACAGCGTGTTTTTAGTGCCGTTAATGATTGCGAAAGCTCGCTCGCATCAAACTGCAATCCATCAACAAAAGGAGAGTTTGAACGCAGCACAAGGCGATTTTCTCGCGCCATCGCTTTCATCATCTCAATCGCTGGCATGCCTCTGCCTGAGGAAAAGAGCAAACCTAAATCGTCACTACGCCAAGATTGTGCCTGCATATTAGCAATCGAAACTTGGATATGAGGATCATCAATCGCGCTAGGAAACGCCAATTCCACTCGACTCAAATTGTCGATACAGCTCATCAGCAGCACAGGTTTAGCGTTATCGTCAAACTTTGTATTTTGATTTAACGCAACCAAAGTAATCCACGCATTCCCTTTATCATCGTCGCCCTCAACGGTTAAGTGACTTGCTTCCCCGTCTTGATACTGGCTGATGCTATCAAAGGCACGTTGCCAAGATAGCGGCGCATTGGGCGTTGCCGCTTGAGGCATCACCACGTCAGAAGGCGTTTTAAACAGGTGGTCAAAACAGCTCAATCGCTCTAACCGAGATGTGATCGTAGTGCATTGCTCTGCTTGTGCTACAGCGTCATTTTCCGCATTTGCCATGGGAAAATACAGCGTCATAGAGAGGCAAACTGTGAGCCTAAACAACCGTTTATTCATGGTGTTTTAATCTCCAATTTTTGGCATTTATAGGCCAAGGTCCGCTTGGGAATACCGAGGCTTTGGGCCGCTTTGGCCCTGTCACCAGCAAAATATTGGAGGCGCTCACGGATAATACGAGACTCAAATTCATTCACCGCTTGTTTTAAATCATCCACCACTCGGCTGACACCTGACTCAGCTTTAGCGACCTTATGCCCATGTCGTTCAGTCTCTGGCTGCTGTTCGGCTTTAGTGTATGCTAAACGTTGTGTAAAGCAGGACTCCTCCACCTGTGTGCCATCCAATGTTTGCGCACAACCAAATTCAATAAGGTGCTTGAGTTCACGCACATTACCGGGAAAGTCATAACGTTTTAGGCAATCGATCGCTTTATAGTGCACACCCCGAATGTTGGTTGCATGCTGCTGATTAAAGCTGCGCACAAAATGTTGGCTAAGCCGTTCAATGTCATCCATCCTTGCCGCAAGGCGTGGCAAAGTGATCGGGTACTGAAATAAGCGGTAATAAAGATCCTGACGAAACGATTTATTACGCACTTGTTCGAGGAGATTGACATGCGTTGCTGAAACCAAACGAAAATCAGAAGATTGTTCGTTTTTACCGCCAATCGGCCGAAAAGATCGAGATTCCAACACCCGCAGTAATTTGGCTTGCAGGCTCAAGGGCATATCACCGATTTCATCCAAAAACAGGGTTCCGCCATCGGCTTGCGCAATCAACCCTTGTTTATCGCTATCCGCGCCGGAAAACGCCCCTTTGCAGTAGCCGAACAGTTCACTTTCCAATAAGTTTTCAGGGATAGCCGCGCAGTTAATAGCAACAAATGGCGCTTGTTTACGGGGCGAGAGTTGGTGCACCGCTTGCGCGACCAACTCTTTACCTGTCCCTGTTTCACCTTGCACCATCACTGAAAGCTGTGATGGCGCGGCGTTGATGATCTGCTCTCTTAATTTTTTCATCGCCAAACTGTTACCGATTAAGGTTTCAGAGAGGCTCGCAATTAATGAGCGACGAGCGTTGTCTCGCTGGACGTCAGACAAGGATTCCGATAAGTTTTGTCGATTTTGTTCTTCCCGTTGCATCTCATTAAGCAACGACCACTGATGGCAAAACACATCCACATACTTGATAAAATCTGGCCGCTCAAATAGGCCTTCCAAGGTATGGGTTTCACCAATCAACAGCAAAATAGACTGAACTTGTGTATCCCCATTCGGTAACGGGTGTACAACCACGCTATCTAACATGCCGACCCGGCTAGTGAGTTGACTAAACAGGCGATTAGATTGCCAAAAAACCAATTCATCAGCGGTTAAGTGCATCGATTTGGCCGATTGCAATACATGGGCAAACGGACAATCAAAATCGGTGACCGACCAGCTTAAATTCAGCGGGTTATCCTGTGGCACTAAGGTACGGCCGTCTGAACTGGGAACCAGTAACAAGCAAGTATCGAGCCTTAGCTCTCGGCGCAGCGTTTCTACAAACAATGCGGCCAATTGGCTAGGCTTTCTCGCGACAACAAGCTCGGTTGCGTAAGCTAACCAGTGACTCATGATCACTCAACCTCTCCAATAAACTCACCCTCTTCCGCCGCTAAATAGATGCGTTGCACTGGTTGTTTATCAGCCAGTTTATTTAACAAAGCTAATGAAATCGGTGGTAGTAATTGACCTTCGATGATCGCTTCCAGCATACGAGCCCCATTTTCAGAGCGCGTTGCACGGCTTAAGATCTCTTCGATCAAGCTATCTTCAATCACCACGTCAGCGGCATAACGCTGTTTAAAGAGCTGCTCAAGGCGGGTTAACTTGCCACGTACAATCTGCTCTAGCACTTCTTTGCTGAGCGGTAGATACGGAATAATCTCCATACGAGCCAGTAAGGCGGGTTTGAAGAAAGCCGCAAGTTCTGGGTAAAGCTGCTCATCAAGCAACTGAGGCTGCTGCGCGTAATCGACTATGGTTTGGTAACCTAAATTCGAGGTGAGGAAGAAGACGATGTTTTGGCAGTCGATCAATCGACCTTCACCATCGGCCAGCTCACCTTTATCAAAGGCTTGGTAGAAAATATTGAGCACTTCTGGGTGCGCTTTTTCAACTTCGTCTAACAGCACCACAGAGTACGGCATTTTACGAATCGCTTCGGTAAGAATGCCACCCTCACCATAACCAACATAACCCGGAGGCGAACCAATCAGGCGTGAAACGGTATGCTTTTCTTGATATTCCGACATGTTGATAGTGGTTAAAAATTGTTTACCACCATAAAGTTGTTGCGCCAGTTGGACTACCGTTTCGGTTTTACCAACGCCACTTGGACCCACGAGTAGGAAGGAACCTTTTGGACGCCCCGGACGGCGCAAATCCGCGCGCGCCGTTAATAAGTTACGGTGAACACGCTCAATCGCAGTATCTTGCCCTTTGATTGCCTCACCTAAAATAGCCGTTAGGTGGGTGATTTTATGCAGCTCATCGCTGTTCATTTGGTCAACGGGCACGCCCGTCCAGTCCGCAATCACTTCCGCTATTTGCTGAGCATCGACTTGTGGATGCATGAGGCGATCATTATGAGGGATCTCTTCTAAAGCTCGATATTGCTCCTGCAATTGAACAAGTAACTCATCACGCTCAACTTGGGTCAGCTCACCATGATCCTCAGCGCCATCTAAGAGCTGATCGCGTAGGGTAATAATGCGCTCAATGATCGCTTTTTGCTCTTGCCAGCTTTGAGTCAAGGTCGCTTTTTCAGCTTCATCGGCCACTTCTTGGCTACATAGCTCATCCAAGCGATGCGAATCAACCACTTGACCTAAATATTGAGCACGCTCAAGCATATCAATTTCAAGTTGACGTTGATGGCAAGCGGTCTCTAGTTGCGCTAAGCGCTTCGGCGGTGTGGTGATATTAATTGCAATACGCGCGCAAGCAGTATCCAACACATCAATCGCTTTATCCGGCAGTTGTCTACCTGAAATGTAACGCGCTGAAAGCTCGGCGGCGGCTTTCAATGCATCATCAGTAATCAATACGTTATGGGCTTTTTCGTAAACACGATTCAAGCCGCGCAGAATATCTACTGCTTGGCTGATGCTCGGCTCTTCTAATTTCACCAATTGGAAACGACGAGTCAGCGCAGGATCTTTTTCAAAATACTTTTTGTACTCTTTCCATGTGGTGGCTGCGACAGTACTGAGCTCGCCTCGCGCAAGAGCTGGCTTGAGCAAGTTGGCCGCATCACTACCACCCTCTTGGTTGCCAGAACCAATTAAAGTGTGCGCTTCATCGATAAACAAAATGATCGGTTTAGGCGAGGTTTTGATCGCGTCAATCACGCCTTTAAGACGTTTTTCAAATTCACCTTTGACTGAAGCACCCGCTTGCAACAAGCCTAGATCGAGTGAGCACAACTCTACATTTTGCAACTGTGTCGGCACATTGCCCGCAACGACGCGCAATGCAAGCCCTTCAATCATGGCGCTTTTACCGACACCAGCGTCTCCCACAACGATGGGGTTGTTTTTACGACGACGACACAAGATGTCGATCATCAAATTGAGTTCGTTTTCACGACACAATACTGGGTCCAGTTCGCCGTTACGCGCTTGCGCCGTGACATTGGTGCAGTATTTATGCAGTGGCGAAGATGACGCTGCATCCAGCGCGGCAGGAACTTGAGAACCCGCTTTGCTTTTTTCAACCGCCGACTCGGAAGAGTCTTGCAACAGCGTATCAAACCCTTTGTTTAGGCTCTCTTTGTTGATGTGTTCAAAAAGACGGATTAGTTTAAGTGGTAGGTAACGATCAGCGCGCATCAACGCGGCTAAAAACACCACACCTGAACGAAGCTGATTCTGATTCAGCTCAGTGGTAGAAAGCAACCAAGCTTCCTGCAATAGCTCAACCAACAGTGGCGAGAATGCTGGATAGGTATCTAACACTTGTTCACGAGCGTAACTTGCACTGATGGCTTGTTTTACGGTTTCCACATCTAAGTTAGCGTGCTTAGCTATCACACGCACATCCGAAAGTGGGTTCTCTAGCAACACATGTAAGAAGTGCTCATAGGTCACTTCTGGGTGCTGACGTTCAATACATAATGAAGCGGCTTGCTCTAGGGCTAGCTTACTCTGTTCATTGAGTTTTGAAATTAATGTGGGTAATTCAATACGGATCACTACAATCACCTAGCCTTTTATAATTAGAGTATTTGGTTCAATTGGTTTAATACGTCTGCCGATTGGCTGTGCAGTAAATAGGAATAGCCTAAAAACACACCGACCCAAATAATGACAAAACCAAGCAGCACTGACCAAACCGGTAACTGCCTGCTTAACTTATATTTTGATTTCACCACATGGTCGGTGGCGGAGGTCAGTTCTTTCGGCTCGTTTTCATCCAACGAACTGACGGTGTCATGTAAACGACTGATCACCTTTTCACGCTCGTTGTGGCCGCTTTCCATCACACGGTATTTACCTTCAAAACCTAACACTAGGCATTGATAGATAAACTCTAGCAACGCGCGATAACGTTTAGGTTCACCTTCCAAGCGACTTAAGATGGTAAACACTTTTTCGCCGCCCCAAGTCTCACTGTGGAAACGAGACAGCATAGAATGTTCAGCCCACACACTAGATGCACCCCACTCGGTTCCCATGACGGCTTCATCCAAAAACGCGCACAGAATGTAGCGATAAGCCATCAAAATCGCATGCTCAAACCCTTGCTCGGCAAGCTCGATTTCAATCGCTTTAATCTCTTCCACCGTCTGTTTGTAGATCTGCTCAATGTTTTCGCACTCTGACAAGCTGCGTACCCGCAGCGACAAACCAAACAGAGGGGTAGCAGCATCAATCAAAACATTAGGGTTATCACCACGCAGTTGAAACCAGTAATCTTGGTCGTGGTTGATCTGCTCGACGCTGTCAAAAAGCAGACCGCTGTATTGGGTGTTTTTTTTATCAATGGCCATCATCAGCTCCTAATCGCCCAGAATTGCAGGTCAAGATCTTCAAACGCACCCGCGACATGGAAAGCAAAACCACTTGAGCGACCTAACATCGACCATGCTGAGCTGGTTTTATCCAATTGGTAATAGGTATAACCGGCGTGGTAAGGCAACTGCCTTGGTGCCACTGGTAACGGTGTAATTGGAATGCCCGGTAATTGCAGTGAAATGAGCTCGCGGATTTTCTCCACTGACGATACTTTGGTCTGCTGAGTAAAGAGACGACGCAGTTCATCTAATGGCATGCGTGCTTTCACCGCGATGATGAATTCTGCGCTTTCAACCAGTTGAGGGTCGTGGATTGGGGCAACCATCAGGCCGTACTTACGTTTATCCAACTGAATCGAGACCGCTCTAGGCTCAAGTACGATACTTAGGCTCTGTCTTAAGTTGCGGATCAGCGGCCCAAAAGAGTGGGTCGGCATTTCATGGTTGTAGCTCGGGATGCTCGGTGGTAAACGACTTTCATCGGTAAATGTAGCCAATTCTCCACATACGCATGACAGGCACTCAAATAAACGTTCCGGGTGCAAACTGCGTAGCTCTGCCAAGTGTTGCATCTGGGGTTGTAAGCGATTCAGGGCTTGCAACAGCATAAAATCAGACACATCCGCTACCCCGCCTTGAGAGGGAGAGCTGATACGTTGAGCAATGTTTTTGGCACGTTCGCGCATTAACCCGGATATTTCGTTAATAAAACGGTGCAAAGCCGCATTGCTCGCAACATTAAGATGGCACGGAATAAAATCCGGATCGAGCACGACACTGCCATCAGGACGTTTTTCTAAAATACGAGCGATCGCAATTGAGGCATAAGAGCTTCTGTCTTCTTTTTCAAGCATCAACTGCACACGAACAGGTGAGACATCTAGTGTCGTGGTGTCACCGCGCACGGTATGCACATCACGCACTTCTAGACGATTGCTTAAATAACGCCCGGTTCCACGCTCTTCAGGCCAGTTAATCTCCATTAACGATTCACTGCGAAGTGGCACCGCTAAATAGACCAACTGGTTTGCAAGCGAAGCATCGGCAATCTCAAGCGCATCGGGCAGCACATCTTCCTGAGGAATACGGAAAACGGTTCCATCAGGCATAATGCCGACCGCACGTTCGATCGCGATACGACCAAAAGAGAGATATTCAGGGTTAAGTGATAACTCTGATACTCCGTAAAGGTAGCCACTGACTGATGAGATGCGTTCATCAATATGATATTCAAAATAGCGTTGCTGCTGCTGGAAATGCTGCGGTTTAATGAATAGACCTTCATTCCAAATGACACGATTACGCGCAAACATCTTGTTATTCCACCCTTTCCAGTTTTACATCGTAGTCTTTGAAATACATCAAAAGATGGTATTCCCTACCTTTGTTAAGCACTTTGACGGCCTTTTTCCATTCACTCAGCTCAGGTTCAACAAAATGCGCCATGACCCCAATGTAGTTCGTGCCTTCATCAATCTCGAACGCGTTCACAAACTTAAACTGGCCTGGTGTCATTACATAATCGTAATTGGCGATAAAATTGCTGCGTAACGCTTTTTTGTAGTCTGCCTTTACTTGGTCATAATCGGCAGACATAAACATCGAATCATCTTTGAGCTCAAACACTTGAACCTCTATCGGCGACGCTTCACCCCAAATATTAGGGTTATACCCGTGATCATTGAAGATGCTTGATTTTCAATAGAATCAGGATCATGCTACAAACCATGAAAATCACACTGACTCCTCAACAGAAACTGCAACTCGAACAGATGCACGACATTGAGCGTGATAGTCGAGTTTGCGACCGTATTAAGGCTGTTTTGCTGGCTTCTGAAGGCTGGAGTCAGACTATGATTTCACAAGCTCTTCGTATTCATGAATCGACCGTTGCACGTCACCTCAGTGACTACGTACTTTCTGAAAAACTTAAGCCTGAGAATGGAGGAAGCCAAAGCAAGCTTTCTGCTATTCAAACCATGCACCTAATCGAGCATTTGACTGAGAAAACCTATTCTCATACTCATCAAATTGTCGCCTATGTTAAAGAGACGTTTGGGCTTGATTATACTGTTTCTGGTATGAACAAATGGCTTCACCATAATGGTTTTAGCTACAAGCAACCGAAAGGCATACCACACAAGTTTGATGAAGCAAAACAGCAAGCATTCATAGAGGCGTATGAAGCGCTAAAGGCAAGCTGTGGCGAGGATGAATCGATAGTCTTTATCGATGCAGTTCACCCAACACTATCAACAAAGATATCGCATGGCTGGATACGTACTGGTCAGGATAAAGTGATTGAAACAACGGGTAATCGTAGCCGATTGAACATTATTGGCGCACTGAACCTGTCGGATATTGGTGCAACCATTGTTCACGACTATGAGAGCATTAACAGTGAATCGATTGTTCGTTTTTTCTGTAAGTTAAGAGAGAGTTATTCGTTAGCCCATAAGCTTCATATCATATTAGATGGTGCGGGATATCACCGCAGTGACTTAGTCAAAGATGCGGCGTTTGTCCTGAATATTAAACTGCATTATCTTCCACCTTACAGTCCAAACCTCAACCCAATAGAGCGGCTATGGAAAGTAATGAATGAGAAGTCGAGGAACAACGTTTACTTCAAAAGAAAACGGGACTTCAAGGCGGCAATAGACCAATTTTTTTCTGTGACTCTTCCAGAGATCGCAGGCTCTTTGACATCTCGAATTAATGATCATTTTCAGGTTCTCAAGCCTGCATCTTCAAGTTGATTCGGTATAGTACCTTCATCACTAACGAGACTGAACGTTACCTTGGTCGGCTGTGTGGCTGGCTCATACTTTTCTGATGAGCTACAGGCGGTTAATACCGTCAGTAGCATCAGCAGGACAAAAGACCGCTTGTTCACCGTTATAGCTCCAGCTGTTTTTCACGAATTTTCTTGTCGTAAGACTGCTCGAAAATTTCCCAAAACAGTTTCTCAAATCCTTTTTGGCGATTAGAAGTGAGCTCTTGGTAGTAGTGGCAATACATCTCCCACGCCCAAGCATCTGAAGAGTGATTCTGTGCATCACTATTGCGCTTGTAATGTTGGAAACGGCGCAGTAGCACTTGAGGAGAAAAGGCATTAAGAATCTGATTTAGGGCTTCGCTAGTGGCGTGCTGCATTGCTTCGTTATGGTCGCGCACATTTTTTAGGCTTTCGGCAATCGCCGCTGGGGCAGACAAGTGCACCACACTTTTATCAGCATCATACAGAGTACGAATGGTTTCTTCGTATGATAGCCCCAAGCGAAGTGGGTTATCTTCAATCGGTTGCAAGTTACGATTCATCATACCAAAACGCCCTTCACTCACTTGCTGGTGAAGCTCAAGCAAACCTTGCACACACGCTTGCAACGATTGCCCAAGCTCTTCTGAAAGCATGTGCATTTTCGCCATATCGTGGCTATTGCCAACGTCAACACCTAGCCCGGTGAGCATAGGGCCGGTCAATAAGTGTGATGCATTGTTTGACGAGCTGTTGTGTTGCTCTGAGTGAGGGTGGTAGCTTCTCGCCACTTCTTCCTCAAGTAGATCTAATACTTTATCGTCCATCGCTAAGCCCTCAGGTACGTTGTAAATGCTGTTATTAATGTTCAAATGAGTCGGTGGTTGCGCAGTCTCATGGTGCTCAACAGCCGGAATAGGTGGTAAATCGGTGGAGGTTTTGCCAAAACCGAGAATTTTCTTTAATCGAATCGATGACGTCATCTCATACTCGCTGTCAGCTTGAGGCGTAAACTGCAGTTGCGACTGCTGGCTATCGTATTCTGGCACTAATGAATGTTGTGCTTGTGCGAGTGGTTTTTCCGTCTCTTCAAGCAACGACTCTTCTTGTTTAATGCCTTGCAATAAATCATCTAAAGCGGCGATAGGGTCCATTGAACTCGGCTCTGGTTCATCCTCGTCGCGGCTGATATCATCCAATGGACCATCTTTGAGTAGATCGAGCCCCTCTTTAGCAAACAGCTGATCCAAAGAGCCATTAATCAGAGAATCGTCTTCACCCACTTGACCAAAAATGACACGAATTTGGTAAGGGCCAATGGACACTTCATCTTTATGCTCCAACTTAGCCGAAGCACCTTGTCCTAACGGCTTATGGGAACCATTAACATAGGTATTACCAACCAGATCTTGAATGCAAAACGCACCATCAATCACACGGATGGCGCAGTGATGATTTTGAATTTTCCCTTTACCGTCACGAAGCTGCCAATGCGCATCACTTGCAGAGCCAATCACACCGCCTTGCACATTAAACATCGCTTGTGCGGATAATCCTGATTCCAGTAGTTGCACATTCGTCACTACCATTGAAAGCGTTCGCTTCTTCTGCATATCGCTATTGCCTTACTTGTATAAGCACGCTTTTGTCCGCCAAATCGCGCCCTAAAAATGATGACCAACCCAAAGCGACACCACTGTCATGGCATAAACTCATCACCGGAGCCTCGCTCTCGTGCATGGTCAGCTCAAGGTCGTAAGCCATCTGCTCTCGTAAAATAAACTCCACCAACTTACACAGCGGTTGATATTCTTTGCCTGATGGCAAAGAATCGGCAAATCGTTCTCGAGTTAAGTTTTTGATACAGATAACAAACTTACCGTTACAGTCCATCACTGACTCACCCAACATGCTGTTGATCCCAAGCTCACCATTCTGCTTACCTAAGCAAAACTGCTGATAAGGCTCTATCCGGACTTTGCGTCGAACCCACTGGCGAATACTGACTTCTTGTAGATCAAAGCAGTGCGCGATGATGCCAGACACCACTTGCGGTGAACGACTTCGGCCAGCCAAAGTGCCCGCATAAGCCAACATCTTGCACCAATTTATCGGTGTTTCGCCGCGCAAGTCCGCATCACCCAAACCGACTAAAGCAAACAGCTGTGATGAAAATTGATCCTGCGCACCCGCTTGAAAACGGACGTAATAGCGATACTTTCGCCATACGCGATATACAAGGTTAATCAACCGGTTATTGAAAAAATCTAAAAAGGGCCGCTTGAAACCACCGGGATCTTCTTCGACCAATTGCTGCAAAATAAAACCGGGCAACGGTGACTGCGCCCCAGTTAATCCAAAAAAATTGGTTTGTAAGATCAGGCGCTCATCCGCGAACTCACGTAAATCCGTTACGTCCGCTGGTGCAAAACCTAAACTGGGGTTGGCACTGAATACCAACTGGCATGTCCGCTCCCAATCTTCTGATTCAGGATTAAACGCATTAAGTTTTTGCAGCAGTTCCACCAACTGGTAGAAGTTGTACGTTCGTACATCGCTTGGTAAACCCAGTAGAGGCTCCGGCACAGCCGCCGCAGCCATCTCTAGATCAATGGCTGCATTCCTGTCTGTGTTCCCCATGTGTACTTCTCTTGATTGGACGCGTTAATAACGATCAGCTCATGAAACGAATTGATGCTGGCATAGAGGGCAAAAAAGTGGCTAAGCACGGTGCCAAAGAGGTAAAGCTCCCCTTCTGAACCAAAACAGTTTTGATCAATATGAATCGTCGATTGCAGCCCTCGCACTGGCAAACCGCGCAATATTTTATCCACGGGTTGCGACTCAATTTTTTGGATCCCTTCAAGACGCAAACGCGCAACACGCTCCGCTTGGCGATCCACCAAGGCTCTGAAATCGTAAGCTCGCAACACACTGCTTAAGGCATCTTTGGACAGCAGCGATAAATAATTCAGCGATAAGTTAGAAATCAATACCCACAATAGACTGCCATCCAGTACTGGGCGCAGAGATTGTGAAGGCACGGTAATATTGCTGAAAGTGGCAAAGGGGGGCGAGCTGTCTGTCGGCTCACAAATGTCACCGACACCGAGTTCGAGCGGTAATAAGCGATTGGTGCAGGTGAGTTTGAGCGAGATGGCTTCATCGATATGCATGGATTGCGTTTCATCTCCGCGAATGAAAGAGATGAAATTATCAAATCCATCGCCACGGATACTGTCTCTCACTCGTGTACGGTAGTAGAGCGCTTCACGATTTCGAACCCGCTCCACTTCATGCTGAAAACTTTCAAATGCTGAATAGACACGTTTTTCACCCCGAATTCGTTGACTGGCTTGAGTTTTGTCTTGCCAACCGAACACGCCGTCAACACTGAACACTTCATAGTGAGAAGGGTAACGACTAGAGGGAATAATACGATACTCTGAACGCTTGCCCGTTAAATCGATCGGATCGGCATCATGTTCAAACAAATTAATGACAGGGGTGCAGTACAACTGGAAATTATCCTGACGCACTCGAACGTCCGCTGGCAAGGTTTTCGAAAAACTGATTTTCAGTTTGAACGCACCATGCACTGATTTCGGCACTACGCTAGCCAGACGGGTAATGTCAACAAAGTGAAATGCTTCAGGAAACGACAAGTATTCCTGCAAAACGCGATAACCTTCATACACATTGGAAGGATAGGGCAAAAGCGACTGCTCGCTATCAAATCCAACCGTTTGGAAGCTATTGCGCGGCAGCGTAAATTCTACCCCCGCGACTTCAACAGAAATCTTATCGAGGTAGTGGTTGAGCCATAAATAGAGCATTTGTGAGCTGTATTTATCACCACCTAAGTAAAAGCGCAGATCATCAAGATGCGCATCACCAACGCTTATCTCACCCAACATATTAAGCGACACTTCGATGATGGTCGCTTCTCTAGTGTGTTGCGCAGTGACGTCAGTACATTTAAGTGGGTAAATCTGCACGTCACGACAGGTTCTAAAGTGACATTTGGTGCCGAAAACAGGCTTGCTATCGAGCTGAGTGCCACGAGCGATTTGCTGCTTATCACTGACACTTTTATCCGGTGTGAACGAGACAATACTCATGCTTGGCACAGGACGTAAGTAGTTTGGCCACAGCATATTGATGATGGAGTGCGTTAGCTCAGGAAATTCATCTTCAACTTTTTCGCGCAAGCGAGCGGTGAGAAAGGCGAAGCCTTCCAATAAACGTTCGACATCAGGATCCGTCGTTTTACCGTGTAAAAAGCGAGAGAGTTGAGGATGAATTTCAGTGAAATGCTTTCCTTGTTCTTTAAGGAAAGCAAGCTCTTCTCTGAAGTACTTATCTTGAGCCATAATTTTCTAATACACTCGGTACTTTCGGTTTTGATCCAGTAGCAGGTTGAACTGCACTTTCTCATGTAACGCATCACTGTTTATTTCGGCCACAATATGGAAGCGCAGCATCAAAGGGCTAAACACGTCCGACTCGGATCGAATCACAATATTTCGTAAACGGGGCTCATACACATCTAAGCAGCTTTGTATCGCAAGCTTAATCCGCAGCGATAAGTCTAAGGTTTCTAACGTTGCATCGTTAAAATCCACTAAACCTAACGTTGGAGCACTTTGTGCCTCACCCATGCGAGTATTCAAAATATTGGAAACATTGCGTTTGATTGATTGGAGCACATCCCATGCATTTGGCCCTTGGGTCAAAGACATAGGCTTGGTGCCAGCTTCTAAACGTTCAAAGAAGCCGACACCAAATGCACTCTCTTCAGGTGCAATATAAGTCATGGTTATGCTTGATCTAATCGACCAACCAATGACAATTCAAAGTTCGCGCCCATGTACTTAAAGTGAGGACGAACAGAGAGAGAGACCTGATACCAACCTGGTTCACCTTCAACATCCATGACTTCGATTTTTGCAGCACGAAGAGGACGACGGCTACGTACGTCTGCTGGTGGATTTTCTTGGTCAGCCACGTACTGTTTGATCCAACCATTAAGCTCGCGTTCAAGATCTTGACGCTCTTTCCAAGCACCAATTTGCTCACGCTGTAGCACTTTGACGTAGTGTGCAAGGCGATTGATGATCATCATATATGGCAGTTGCGTACCCAACTTGTAGTTGGTTTCCGCTTCTTTGCCTTCTTTGGTATTCGGGAATATTTTTGGCTTTTGGATCGAGTTTGCTGAGAAGAATGCGGCGTTATCACTGCCTTTACGCATGGTTAAAGCAATGAAACCTTCTTCTGCTAATTCAAACTCTTTACGGTCAGTCACCAACACTTCAGTTGGGATCTTACTTTGCAGTGCACCCATCGATTCAAACACGTGCACTGGCAGATCTTCAACCGCACCGCCACTTTGTGGGCCAATGATGTTTGGACACCAACGGTACTTGGCAAAGCTATCGGTTAAACGAGTAGCGAAAGCAAACGCGGTATTACCCCATAGATAGTGTTCGTGTGAAGCGCTGACACTTTCCACATAATTAAATGATTTAATTGGGTTTTCTGTTGGATCATAAGGTACACGCAACAAGAAACGAGGCGCAGTCAAGCCAAGGTAACGCGCATCTTCTGATTCACGTAGAGAACGCCATTTAGTGTATTTAGGGCTTTCAAATGTTGACTTAAGATCCTTGATATTTGGTAGCTCTTCAAAAGAATCGATACCAAAAAACTCAGGGCCTACACTAGAAATGAATGGAGCATGAGCCATCGCACCAAGTGCACCCATGTATTGCAGTAGCTTCATGTCAGGGGTTGATGGCGTGAAAGCAAAGTTACCGATGATAGCGCCAGTCGGCTCACCACCAAATTGGCCATAACCAGAAGAATAAACGTGCTTATAAAGACCAGATTGCGTCGTTTCTGGTGCAAATTCAAAGTCTTCAAGCAACTCGCCTTTCGTTACATGCAACAAATCAACCTTGTTGTTTTCACGAAAATCGGTACGGTCAATAAACAGTTTCAAACCACGCCATGACGATTCCATCTGCTGGAAACGCTCTTCGTGCAAAATCTCATCCATTTGAGCACTGATTTTCTTATCAAGCTCAACCAGCATTTGATCAACGAGTGATTTGTTAACCGGCTCTTCCGTTTGATTCGAACCGATGAGATTCTCAATAAACGCAGCAACCCCTTTCTTCGCAACATCATACCCTTCTTCAGTCGGTGCAATGCGCGTTTGTGCCATGATTTCATCAAGTAAACTGCCTTGGGTGGCACTTTGTCTCTCTAAGACGGCTTCAGTAGTAGACATCAATTTCGTTCCTAAATTTGATTAAATAAAAAGTTGGGTTGATCAAGCCTTATGCTTGAGGCTCTTCTTCTTTGCCGCTCACTAGGCTTAGCTCAGATAGAAGTTTTTCACGCGATTCTTCCGAATTTAGTAGCTCTTGTAGACGCTCTCTAAACGCGGGAATATTGCCCAAAGGACCTTTTAAGGCCACAAGAGCTTGGCGTAGCTCAACCAATTTATTTAATTCTGGAACTTGTGCTGCCACTGAATCCGGTTCGAAGTCAGCAAGAGATTTGAAACTAAGCTCAACAGGAAGCTCAGCATTTTCATCGCCACTCAGTTTATTGCGCACTGTAGTGGTCAGTTTCAAATCGCTTTCACGCATAACCGCTTCAAAGTTGTTCTTGTCCACTGAAACGGTTTGTCTCTCTTCAAGTGGGGTCTCTTCGGTATGGCCTTTAAAATCACCCACCACCAGAGTTTTTAGCGGTAACTCAACTTCAGCCTGTGCATCTCCCGTTGCTGGAATATACCGAATCAACTTGAAGATGCAGGCTTGAGAACCTGAAAATGATCATTAATTCGAGATGTCAAAGAGCCTGCGATCTCTGGAAGAGTCACAGAAAAAAATTGGTCTATTGCCGCCTTGAAGTCCCGTTTTCTTTTGAAGTAAACGTTGTTCCTCGACTTCTCATTCATTACTTTCCATAGCCGCTCTATTGGGTTGAGGTTTGGACTGTAAGGTGGAAGATAATGCAGTTTAATATTCAGGACAAACGCCGCATCTTTGACTAAGTCACTGCGGTGATATCCCGCACCATCTAATATGATATGAAGCTTATGGGCTAACGAATAACTCTCTCTTAACTTACAGAAAAAACGAACAATCGATTCACTGTTAATGCTCTCATAGTCGTGAACAATGGTTGCACCAATATCCGACAGGTTCAGTGCGCCAATAATGTTCAATCGGCTACGATTACCCGTTGTTTCAATCACTTTATCCTGACCAGTACGTATCCAGCCATGCGATATCTTTGTTGATAGTGTTGGGTGAACTGCATCGATAAAGACTATCGATTCATCCTCGCCACAGCTTGCCTTTAGCGCTTCATACGCCTCTATGAATGCTTGCTGTTTTGCTTCATCAAACTTGTGTGGTATGCCTTTCGGTTGCTTGTAGCTAAAACCATTATGGTGAAGCCATTTGTTCATACCAGAAACAGTATAATCAAGCCCAAACGTCTCTTTAACATAGGCGACAATTTGATGAGTATGAGAATAGGTTTTCTCAGTCAAATGCTCGATTAGGTGCATGGTTTGAATAGCAGAAAGCTTGCTTTGGCTTCCTCCATTCTCAGGCTTAAGTTTTTCAGAAAGTACGTAGTCACTGAGGTGACGTGCAACGGTCGATTCATGAATACGAAGAGCTTGTGAAATCATAGTCTGACTCCAGCCTTCAGAAGCCAGCAAAACAGCCTTAATACGGTCGCAAACTCGACTATCACGCTCAATGTCGTGCATCTGTTCGAGTTGCAGTTTCTGTTGAGGAGTCAGTGTGATTTTCATGGTTTGTAGCATGATCCTGATTCTATTGAAAATCAAGCATCTTCAATGATCACGGGTATATACTTAATATTAATCCGCTCTTTAGGAGCTACACTTCCTTCTTTAGACATATTACGTCTCCAATACCTATGCCAATCATTGTCAAAATTACGGACAAGAGCGTAGCTAAACTTAGTTACCACTTACTCAGGCCGAGGGTTACATAACGTTGTAAAAATTAAAGTTAAATCTATTGGACTTAAGTTCTAATAGAACTCAAGTCTCTTAATATTTATTATCTGGTAGATTTTAATGAGCATTTAAACAATAAATCCCATTAATTAGCATTAGCTATTAAACTCTTCCCTAAATTACCCCATTAGATTTATCGATATTTTCGTGGGGATTTAAAATTCTCGGCACATTCTATTCATATAGGAGCATTTTAAATATAAAAAATCACAAAAACATGATCTTCACCCAAAAAATATGCCGTTTCTAATACTGTATAATTTACCTAATTAATATCCCAAAAGACATCATGATAATAAAAATTCAGATTATTCTTATAGTTAACAAATATGTCATTAGCTTGTGCTTTTTCTTCCTCACTCATCTTACCAGCAAGGCTTTCTTCCTCTAATTCCAATATTGAGTAAAGCGACTGCATACGTTCAGTACCAGCAGCAGAGAGATATAAATCTAAATAGGCTTGCGCTTTGATCCGATCGGGAGTCACAAAATGATAGGATGCGCTATCGCCGAGCAGAATCTTAACTACCGTTGCCAAAGAGGTAATATCACCTTGCTCTAACGCCATCAGTCGCCATTGATAGGCATCTTCAAAACGGCCTTTGCTCTCTAAAATACCGATGTAGCGTCTCATCGCAGGGATATAGTTTGTCTTCGCAGCCGCGAGATAGAGCTCTCTCACCTTGGTCTCCCTTTCTCCAGGCATTAAAAACAGGCCTCCACCCGCTTGAACTTGCTTTGCTTTATCCATCAATGCTCGTGGATGATTAAAACTGACCGCTTTATCGAGATAGTAGCTATACATCTCGTTATCCATACCTTTGTAAAACTGGGCAAGCTCGTAAGTGGCTTGTGCAGGATCATCTCGTCCTAAACGAATCAAACTATCGTAATACTGGCTTTTCCAATACTGCACATCGCGATCTCTTAACCACTTAGCATCAGTATAAAGATGTTTCATGGCGCGACGATTGCCTAATTCTGCGGCTTTAAGCAGATATTCACGCGCTTCAGGAGGCGTTCTAATGGTCGTTTTGTAGTTCGAAAGCTCCATCGCGTAGAGAAAGGCGGCATCCGAATTGTCGTTGTCTGCCGCGTACTGGAGGTATGGTCGCGATTCCATATTTTTGTATTGCGCTCGAAGCAGTCGTCCGGTAGCAAACGCTTTTTCTGGAGACATATTTCCTACTTCATACACTTCTACTGCAGACGTTTCTTGCTCAGCATGTAACACCATCGAAGGAAATAAGGAGAGCGCTAAAATGGCATATGTTTTATTAATCCACATTGACGTGGCTTCCAAACTTGACGCTTGCGGAACACACAATGATAGACGTTGGCAGAAATCCATCATGAACCGTTTCCATATTACCCACTACAATACTCTGACTCATTATATTTCCTTAACTGACTAACCATTTATCCATAAACACGTAAGCAAAAATCATTCCCTTCAATTACGCTTACTTCAGAATAAAGCCCCACAGCCCGAGCGGGCAAAAAATTGCCCAACCGAGCAACAAATTGCCCGAGCGGGCATAATATTGCCTATATGATAATCAATACTCAGCCTTTACCCATCAAAATTAAAAACAATACGCTCATTAAATTAAATAGAATCAGGAACCAATCACTACAAATAGAATTAATGACAAAAAACTAACATAAAGATGACATTGTTTTGCATAGAAATAAAATGAATTAATCCTCCAATCATTCTATATGTTTTAAATAAACGCATATACCCGTGATCATTGAAGATGCTTGATTTTCAATAGAATCAGGATCATGCTACAAACCATGAAAATCACACTGACTCCTCAACAGAAACTGCAACTCGAACAGATGCACGACATTGAGCGTGATAGTCGAGTTTGCGACCGTATTAAGGCTGTTTTGCTGGCTTCTGAAGGCTGGAGTCAGACTATGATTTCACAAGCTCTTCGTATTCATGAATCGACCGTTGCACGTCACCTCAGTGACTACGTACTTTCTGAAAAACTTAAGCCTGAGAATGGAGGAAGCCAAAGCAAGCTTTCTGCTATTCAAACCATGCACCTAATCGAGCATTTGACTGAGAAAACCTATTCTCATACTCATCAAATTGTCGCCTATGTTAAAGAGACGTTTGGGCTTGATTATACTGTTTCTGGTATGAACAAATGGCTTCACCATAATGGTTTTAGCTACAAGCAACCGAAAGGCATACCACACAAGTTTGATGAAGCAAAACAGCAAGCATTCATAGAGGCGTATGAAGCGCTAAAGGCAAGCTGTGGCGAGGATGAATCGATAGTCTTTATCGATGCAGTTCACCCAACACTATCAACAAAGATATCGCATGGCTGGATACGTACTGGTCAGGATAAAGTGATTGAAACAACGGGTAATCGTAGCCGATTGAACATTATTGGCGCACTGAACCTGTCGGATATTGGTGCAACCATTGTTCACGACTATGAGAGCATTAACAGTGAATCGATTGTTCGTTTTTTCTGTAAGTTAAGAGAGAGTTATTCGTTAGCCCATAAGCTTCATATCATATTAGATGGTGCGGGATATCACCGCAGTGACTTAGTCAAAGATGCGGCGTTTGTCCTGAATATTAAACTGCATTATCTTCCACCTTACAGTCCAAACCTCAACCCAATAGAGCGGCTATGGAAAGTAATGAATGAGAAGTCGAGGAACAACGTTTACTTCAAAAGAAAACGGGACTTCAAGGCGGCAATAGACCAATTTTTTTCTGTGACTCTTCCAGAGATCGCAGGCTCTTTGACATCTCGAATTAATGATCATTTTCAGGTTCTCAAGCCTGCATCTTCAAGTTGATTCGGTATAGCATCAGGTTAAATCGACACTGTTAACTTATTTCTTTGGGATTCACTAAGCTATATTAATGATATTAATAAGCTAGTTACATTAATTAATCGTATCATCATCGCCGTTCAACCAGAAACTGGCATTTCTAGGTCAAATCAGTACAATTCTGCGTTCTCCACCACCATCCACTGCGAGCCAGAGAAAATGCCAACACCAGCGCCCTGTTTTACTGCCTTTAAAAAACCTATTGAAGGCTACTCTCTGCCTGAGCGCTTTACTTTCCCATTTTGTTACGAGCCGCATCCGCTAAGCGAATTAGCGGCAAGCCAGCTGCAACAACACCTGCTGAACCAGCAGAATTGGCAACATAATTTTGGGCTCGATAATCACGGCGTCCTAAACCAGCATCCGGAAGCTATCGGGAAAATGTTTGGCGTTTTAGTGGTGCGTAAACAAAGTGGAGAGCTAGGGTACCTGTCTGCATTCTCGGGGAAGTTAGCTGAGCAAAACCTGCTGCCGCATTTTGTGCCGCCTATATTTGACATGCTCACTAACGATGGTTTTTTCTTGGAAGGCAGCGTGCCAATCAATCAAATTAATCAGCAAGTTGAACAATTGGAGTGCGATCCACAGCGTGCGCTACTTCAGCGGCAATGGGCCACGGCCCAACAGCAGGCGCAAGATGAATTAGAAGCGCATCGCCAACTGATGATTCAAGGTCGTGAACAGCGTAAACAGCAACGCATCCTTGCCGAACAATCAAATGATGCCCAACAATTGCGTGAAACCTTAGATTGTCTCGCCAAACAAAGTGTGGCTGAAAAAACGTTCCTCAAGCAATTAAAACGAAAATGGGACGTCAACCTCAACGAACTACAAGCGCAAATAGACGCATTTCAAGAAAAGATTGATGCGTTAAAAGAGCAGCGTAAAAATCTCTCTAATGCGTTGCAGCAACGACTTTTTTCTCACTATCGATTTCTCAATCAATACGGCACTGAAAAATCTCTGGGGGAGATTTTCCGTCTTACGGCTAACCCTGTTCCACCAGCAGGATCTGGAGAATGCGCCGCACCAAAATTGCTGCACTACGCGTTTCAACATCAGATGACACCGATTTCACTCGCCGAATTCTGGTGGGGAGCGTCACCAAAATCTGAAATTCGTCAACACAAGAAATTCTATCCTGCTTGTCAAAACAAGTGCCAACCGATTTTGGCTCACATGCTTGATGGGCTGAAGCTCGATGATAACCCGCTATTGCATAACCCAGCGCAAGGCAAAGAGATCGACATCATCTATCAGGATGAAGCCATTATTGTCGTCAACAAACCTGCCGAGTTTCTATCCGTTCCCGGAGTCAACATTCAGGACTCGGTTTATACTCGTCTGCAACAAATGTTTAGCTCAGATGAAGGGCTTTTTGTGATCCACCGCCTCGATATGTCTACTTCAGGTTTATTGGTGTTTGCTCTCACCCGCCGAGCCAATAAAAGCCTGCAGAAGCAGTTTATTACTCGCGGCGTTGAAAAACGCTATCTTGCCTTACTCGCTGGTGAATTACAGCAATCGCATGGTGACATTCGCTTACCGCTGCGGGGCGATTTAGATGACAGGCCGCGTCAATTGGTCTGTTTTGAACATGGCAAACCCGCTGACACTCACTGGCAATTAATTGAATGCCGAGATGGATTCAGTAAAGTCTACCTCTACCCCAAAACAGGACGAACCCACCAATTGCGCGTGCATTGCGCTCATGTGGAAGGACTCAACCTGCCCATCGTTGGCGACGATCTTTATGGCACGAAAGGAGCGCGTTTACATCTACATGCTGAGTCGCTGAGCTTTGATCATCCTTATACCAAGCAAAGGATGGCATTCACGGTGGATGCCGAGTTTTGATCGACATTCCGCTTTAGTGACATTGAGGTGACAAATCCTGACTTAGCACAGCTATAATTTCGTGAATGCGAACCTTTTTCTAAGTGCTTAACGTTGAGAACACGGCTGCTGTACCTTTTGATCACACTCACCGCAGTGCTAGGGCAATCAAACCTAGCACACGGGCAAGAGCAAACGCTGCAAGATCGTTGGCAGCATTTTCTACGCCAAGCCGAATCGCTATCGGCTGCGCGAGCCTTGCCATTGCAAAGTATTAACTCATACCCTGTCGATCTTCTGCTCAGCGCCAGCGCCTATCCTGATTTTTCCCGTTATTCATGGCAAACCATAACCGAGCTCAAAGCGATAGCCTCACAGTGCGCACTGTCGCCCGGTTTATCAAAAACCTTGGCATCACGCCCTGAATTGCAAAAAGCAGCGTCGTTTGAACTCGCTTTATGCCAAGGCGATGAATTGCCCATCCGTTGGTTTAAGACTGCTCCGTTTCTGCATCCTGCAGGCGGGAGCTACGCAGAGCGATACTTAGCTTTTTCTACTCATAACATAACGGCCGAGCAAAGCGCCGAGCTACAGCCCTACACGACTCTCTCTGACCCTCAGCATCCGCTGTACACCTTTTTTACCAATTTAGAAACGGCAGGGCGAGATGCCTTGGTCAGCGGTTATCGCGCTTATATTGACCGTCAACAACGGCTATGGATCAGTGGCGATTTCGGTATTCGCGTACTGAGCGCATTGCAATGGAAAAAAGTCGCGCTCGATCAGCAATTGGTATTGTCGGCCATCACAGCGGCTACTCAAAGTTGCCAATTACGCTACAGTAATCTGTGTGTCTCTAGCCAAGAAAAACCCAATATCTCACTGTGGTTATCGGTCATATTACTGCTGTTGCTCGCAGCAACGCTGAGTAGGACGCTCTGGTTACGCCGCCAACAAGCCAAAGAAAAACGCTTTATTTTACAGTTGCTGACGCATGAACTACGCACCCCTATCACCAGTCTTGGCTTGACCGTTGAGCAGTTTCGCCAGCAATTTGATACTCTGCCAGAGCCAGCCCAAGATACATTCGGCCGCTTACTGGCCGATCACCAACGTTTAGCTCAGCTTGCTCAGACCAGTAAAGGATTTTTGAGTAGCGACCCAAATGAGCCGTTTCAATGTCAAACCGCTTATCTCTCAGATTGGTTAGATCACTGCGTAGCGAAACACGAACTCAGCTATGAACTGACACAAGATATCGAGCTCACACTGCCGTATTACTGGCTTGGGATCTGTTTGGATAACTTGATCCGTAATGCCAAGCAACATGGTCAAGGGACAATCTCAATAACGGCCAGCGTGACGGACACTCAACTGAGGCTTTGCGTTAGCGATGAAGGCGAGTTTCCCTCTCGTCTAAAACGGCTATTTTCCCGTTCTCGCACGACTTCCAATATGGGGATTGGGCTCCGTCTTGTGAGCCATTTGATGCTTAAAATGGGCGGCAAACTGACGTGTAAAGCCCACCCCACTCGCTGCCAATTGGAATTACCATTATGAACACACTGTTATTGGTCGAAGATGATCCTCTACTCGGGCAAGGTTTGCATGATTACTTGCTACAGCAAGGTTTTGATTGTTTGTGGGTACAGCAGCTCTCACAAGTCAAAAAAGCATGGTTTCGCGCCGATTTGGTGATTTTAGATAGACAACTGGCTCAAGGAGACAGCTTGGATCATCTACCTCAATGGCTAATGGCCAAAGCCGTGCCAGTGATCATCCTGACGGCCAAAATCGAGGTTGAGCAAAAAATAGCAGGTCTGATGGCGGGGGCGAAAGACTACGTCACTAAACCATTTTCGCAACAAGAATTACTGGCGCGAATTCAAGCGCAACTGCGACCATTAGGAGAAAGCTTGCTTTCCTACGCTGACATTGCCATTGATCTCTCAAAGCGCAGCGTTACCTTAGGTGAGCAGTTGATGACGCTAAAACCGAAACAGTTTCAGCTATTACTGCTGCTGGTTCAAAATCAAGGACGTGTTTTTCACCGTGATGAACTACTCAATAAAGTGTGGGGCTACCAAGCCTTTCCCTCAACTCGAACCGTCGATAATCATGTTTTACAGCTGAGGCAGCAGTTACCCTCACTCAATATCGAAACCGTTCGTGGCGTTGGGTATCGTTTAGTCGAGGTGTCCAATGCGTAACCTTTGGCTGTTTGTACTGTTCGTCGTTAGTCCAAGCCACGCCGTGAGTGATGATTGGTTTATGGCCACACCACTGCAATCAACCTATCGCGCTTTAGCGAACCATCAGCCACAGCTTGCCTGGCAAGAGTTGATCCTCGCACTCAATAACCAAACCATTGCCACGCCACACTGGGCAAGCGTCAAGCATGCCATTATTGAACAAACCCAATGTGGCCAACAGCTCTTAAGCGATGTGGTACCAAATGCGGCGCTGATCAAAGTCTCGATACAAAAAAAAACCAACGTGATGCAGCAAGGTTACCAGTTCAAATTATCAATGGAGGGAGCGAAGCTGCCTAGCAAGGTTGAACTTCTTGGCCCTGACAATAGCTTGCTCATCTCACAGAGCCAAGTAACGTCATCCGCCCCTTATATAGAATTAGAAAGCCCAGAACTGCTCTTTGCTCCGCAAGATGGCGTTTATCGACTGACACTCGACAAACAACACTATTGGTTAGTTCTTACCATGCCTTTTGGCTCCACATGGTTGCAATCCGCCTCTCCCAACGGTGGTTACCCACTAGCACTTGAGTCCCCCATAGCATTGACAAACTGCCCCCCAACAAGCCTTGCTTGGCAATGGTTTGACGACCAATTTCAGTTAATCAAGCAGCAAGATATGGTAGCAATAAGTAATACTCAGCAATTATTGGACAAACCAAGCTCATCCCCCAGCTCGGCTAAATGGCTCAGTACTCTGATCAAAACTGTCGAATATCAAGGAGCAATCAAAGTGGAATATGTACAACGTTTGACTCTGCCAAATCAGGCTCAATGAAGACATCAGGGTGACAATTGAGTTGTCGATTTCTTATGTAATCAACACACCGAGACACACTGGAAATGACAAACCATGTATAAACCACTTTGTTCTTTATTGATCACTTGTACGCCACTTTTGGCGTTGGCTAGCCAATCACAACCGGCGTCAATTACACTGCATAATCAAAACCAAACCGTGCAAATAGAGCCACAAAATTTTGCTATTGATTGGCAGCAAAATGCCCAGCTAACCATTAACCAAGGCCAGCTAACCGTTAACGGCCAGCCACAGCAAGTCAGCCAACTGCAACAAGATAATCAACATCACGCCTCTTGGCTGCTTGTTCCTAGCCAGTTAAAGGTTGAGGCCAATTTACAACAAACATTGAAGCTGTCGATTACCGCGAGCGCTGAGAGTAAGATCTCTCGTGCTAAACCGTTAACCGTACAGTGGTTTGAACTGCCTGAGCAGCAAAGCAAAACACTCATTCTTCCTTTTAGTGAAGGAATGCGGGTTCCAACTGATAACCCACAGTGGGTGAACTACCTCATAGCGGAACGCTCTGCCAGCAATACCACGCAAGATCTCAAAATGCCATTTTGGAGTGTGGAAGCTGGCAATGAGCAGTATGTGAGCTACCAACTCAATACCGCCACCAACAACAAACTCAATTTTAGCGCCAAGCAAAACAAGCTGGACATGCAAGCCACGCACGCTTTCACTGTGCTCAACAAAGATGAGCCTTTTGAGGTGGAAATCTCCCTTGGCAACTCACCACTAGATGGTGCCAAACGCTACCGTCAGTGGCGAAAAGAGAATGGGCTATCACAAACGCTCGAACAGAAAGCACAGCAAAACCCAGCCATAAAACAGCTTATCGGCGCAAGCCATGTCTATCTGTTTGGTAGAGACTTACTCTCTGAGCAAGATGTTAGCGACTTCTGGGCATTGAAAGCTTGGTATTTTGAGCAGCCGCAGTGGACAGCATCAAACGAAGCACTCAAAGAACTCAAACCGCTCATCAAGGGCAAAGATTTCTTAAGCCGCTATCATAAACGTTTGCTGATTGAAGAGGTGAATAATGGGCTGAACTCTTGGATCAAAGAGTCGCCCTCAAATAACGAGGCTGGGATCGCCAGCCAGTATCAAGCCGCTCAGGCACGAAAAGCATGGCTCGCAGAGCAGAAACTACCGTTTCTACGTGATGCCAGCACTTGGGGACAGGGGCTATCGACATCCATGATTGACGCACTCAGCTCAGCTGGTTTGCAGCACCTCTGGCTAGGTTTGGATAATTGGATGCCCGCCTTTTACCAGCCACAAGTGGTTGATCAAGCAAAACAGGCTGGCTACTTAGTTGGGGTGTACGACTCCTACAATACCGCCATTGCAAAAGGCATCAACGATGGTTGGCTTACCGCGCAGCTACCGGATGCAATGCGCAAGCAATGTGCGATAGAAAACGCCGACGGCAAAAAACAAAAAGGGTTTCGTGGCAACGGCTTTTACCTTAACCCAGCCTGCCAATTAGGCTTTGTGCAGCAACGCATTGAGGCGATTTTAAAATATGGCCGTTTTAACAGCCTGTTTCTTGATGTAGATGGGACCGGAATGGCCCGTGAAGATTACTCATACCAAGAGGGCCAAGGAATGAAAGAAAGCGCGATGCTGGAGGCATTTAATCAACGCATGCGCTGGATAGCCAATGAACAGAATGTGGTTCTCGGCTCTGAAGATGGTAACAGCCTGACGACACAAGGGCTCTCTTTTGCTCATGGTTTAGAAACGGTAGGATTTGGCTGGACAGATCCTGATATGAAAACTAACCGCCAATCGCCTTACTTTCTTGGAGCATGGTTCCCAACAACGAGCCCAGATTTTTTCTTTAAACCCACACAAGTCAAAGAGCCGTACAAAACACTGTTATTTGCACCGCAATACCGTATTCCTATCTATCAGACCGTGTTCCATGATGAGGTGATCAACAGTCACCACTGGCACAACGACAGCGTGAAGTTTTCCAACGTGCAAGCGGAGCGAGATTTAATCGCCATGCTGTACAACACCCCAGCGATGATTCACCTTAGCCGTGATGAAGCGACGCCTAACAGCGCACGAGTTAACGCATTACGCCTTTATCAGCAAGGGTTTGCACCAATCCATGGAGTCGTGTGGAACCAACCTTTAGTCGATTTTAAATGGCTTGATGAACAAGGGATGGTACAACAAACAACCTTTGGTGATGGCAGTAAAATTACCGCCAATTTCTCTACGCAACCATATAAAAAAGAGGATAAGGAAATAGTTCCAGCCTTGAGTATTCAAGCTGAGCTCAGCAATGGGCAAAACCTCATTTGGGCATCGGATACGCTAAAGACAGAAAAATAGTCTCATCTCTCACTCATTAAAAGATAAATAACTCATTAAAAAATAAATAATAGTGCGACACTTCAAGGAGGAAGTGTCCATTTCTATCATTCAGCAACCATAGCCAGTAGCACAAATACAATATGAACAAACAAAACTAGACGACTGGTCTAATTTGAATTATAGTGCCGTCCATGAATACAAAAACCCATGATACTCGCCAACACATCCTTGAGGTCGGTTACCAACTTGTCGTAACCAAAGGCTTCACCAGCGTAGGCTTGTCTGAATTATTAAAAACCGCTGATGTGCCCAAAGGCTCTTTCTATCACTACTTTAAGTCAAAAGAGCAATTTGGCGAGGCACTTATTACGGACTATTTTCAGCACTATTTAGTACGGATTAATGCCCTTTTTGACCAAGAAGAAGGCAATGCCTATCAACACTTGATGCATTATTGGCAATGTTGGTATGAGCAGAGCAATGGCTTATGTAACGCACAGCGCTGCTTGGTGGTGAAATTAAGCGCTGAAGTTTCAGACTTGTCTGATGCGATGCGTATTGCTTTACTTAAAGGTGCAGATAGCATTATTGAGGCGGTCGGAAAATGTATCCAGCAAGGGATCGACGACGGCTCCATTCACGTACAACACAGCCAGCAAACCGCAGAATTGCTTTATAACCTTTGGCTCGGCGCAAGTTTGCTCAGTAAACTGCGTCAAGATAACCAAGGGCTTGCACAAGCGCTTACGAGCACCGAACACATTTTGCAAGGCCAGTGCCCTAGTTAAGATTCACCCGCTATTTCGATAGCGGTTTTTTTGAAACCCAAACTAGACGACTGGTCTAATTTAAAATAATAAAGGACTCTCCAATGACTGAACAAACTAACCGCCGCATTGTACTCGCTTCACGCCCTGTCGGTGCACCAACGCCTGCTAACTTTCGCTTAGAACATGCGCCTAAACCAACACCTGCCGCTGGTGAAGTGCTGCTGCGTAGTGTTTATCTTTCACTTGACCCCTACATGCGCGGCCGCATGAGTGACGCTAAATCGTACGCCGATCCTGTCGCGATTGATGATGTCATGGTAGGCGGGACCGTGTGTCAAGTGGAAGTATCAAACCACCCAAAATTTGAGCAAGGTGAGTGGGTACTCGCTTATACCGGATGGCAGGATTACGCTATTTCTAACGGCGAAGGTTTACTCAAACTCGGTAAAAATCCAACCTCACCCTCATACGCACTAGGCATCATGGGAATGCCCGGTTTTACCGCTTATATGGGTTTGCTAGACATTGGCCAGCCGAAGCAAGGTGAAACTGTGGTAGTCGCCGCAGCTACTGGCCCAGTAGGGGCAACGGTTGGTCAAATTGCTAAAATCAAAGGCTGCCATGTGGTGGGCATTGCTGGCGGTGAGGAAAAATGTCGTTACGCTAAAGAAGTATTAGGTTTTGATAAATGTATTGATCACAAAGCTGACGATTTTGCAGAGCAATTGGCTAAAACATGTGCTCAAGGGATTGACGTTTACTACGAAAATGTCGGTGGCAAAGTATTTGATGCGGTTTTACCTCTGCTTAACACAGCAGCGCGAGTTCCGCTGTGTGGTTTGATTTCTCAATACAATGCAACGTCGCTGCCTGAAGGACCTGATCGTCTCTCTATGCTGATGGGCACCTTGCTTACCAAACGAATCCGCATGCAAGGTTTCATTATTTTTGATGACTACGGCCATCGCTATAACGAATTTGCTACTGATATGACTCAATGGCTAAGCGAAGGGAAAGTGAAATACCGCGAGCAACTGATTGACGGTTTAGAAAACGCACCACAAGCCTTTATTGGTCTATTGGAAGGCAAAAACTTTGGCAAACTGGTTATCCAAATCAACCAACCACTTTAATAAGGACCACATAATGATCAAACTTCACCATCTAAATAAATCACGCTCTAAGCGCATAATCTGGTTACTTGAAGAATTAGGGGTTGAGTATCAAGTGGTTCCATATCAACGTGATAGCGTGACCTTTCTGGCACCGCCCGAGCTAAAAAGCGTGCATCCGTTAGGTAAGTCACCTGTGATTGAAGACAATGGCTTGGTGATTGCTGAATCTGGCGCCATTACCGATTACTTGATAGAAAAATACGGCCAACACTTTGCGCCTCAGCGTGGCAGCGTGCAATATCAGCAATGGCTCCACTTTGCGGAAAGCTCTGCCATATTGCCGCTGCTATTAAAGATGTTTGTTGCCAAAGATGGCTGCCAAACCAATTTCCTTGGTGGCTATGCAGAAAGCGAAACGGCCAAAGTGATGAGTTATTTTGACCAGTGTTTAGCGGATAAACGCTACTTAGTGGCCGATCAACTCACTGGCGCTGATTTCATGATGTCATTCATTGCTGAAATATTGCTGACCAACGGAGCGATTACTCACTTCCCGAATATTGAACGTTACTTAGAGCAGCTCGCCACTCACCCTGCTTATCTAAAATCGAACCAAATCGAAGCGCAATACGCCTAACCTTAGGTTCCTGATGACGCCACTTCGACGATAACGAAGTGGCGTTTTCATTTCCATTATGGAAATGACTACTTGATGTATTATCAATAGTGAAAAGTAACCAAGCACATTAGGATTAAACCACAACAATATAAGGGTTTAATTCATGGGCCATTCACTCGATACACAGCAACGCTTCCAAGCCATCGTCACTGACGCACACCTCTCGCCCAAACAAAAGTCACACTTCCTTGCGCTAGAGGCCGAAGCAAGCTTGCCCTATCTGAAACTCTCTCCTGAGTCGGCTCGAGCAATGGAACAAGGCATTATCTGCGATATGTTTGAAGGCCATGCCCCTTTTAAACCACGTTACGTGTTGCCTGACTACGCAAAATTTTTAGCACAAGGCAGTGAGTATTTAGAGCTTTCGCCTGCCAGTAATTTTGATGAAGCACTCAATATGCTGACCATTTTGTACCATCACGTGCCTTCAGTGACCTCTATTCCTGTCTATTTGGGGCAATTGGATAGCGTGTTATTGCCCTATGTGGGCGAACTGAGCGAAGCGTCGATTTATCAAAAATTGAAGCTGTTTTGGATCATGCTTGATCGCACTCTTCCCGATGCTTTCATGCACGCCAACATCGGCCCGAGCGACAATATTATTTGTCGTACTATTTTACGTGTCGATGCTGAACTGAAACAGATCGCTCCCAACCTTACCTTCATGTATGACCCTTCTATCACTCCTGACGATTTACTGCGACAAGCGACCGATAATATCTGTCAATGCAGTAAACCGCACATCGCCAACTATCCGATTCATGCCACCGCCTATGGCGAGCAAGGTTTTGGTATCGTCAGTTGCTACAACTCACTTCCTTTAGCGGGAGGCTGCAATACTTTAGTCAGAATGAATTTAAAAGAGGCCGCGAAAAAAGCCAGTGACCGCCAAACATTTTTAGATCAGACTCTACCCACTTACAGCCAATATATGATTGAGCTGATGGATGTTCGAGCTGCTCATCTGCACCAACAATCTCATTTTTTTGAAGGTTTTCTGACTCAAGAAGGGTTGATTGAAGAATCTCGTTTCGCACCGATGTTTGGCATTTATGGCATGGCTGAAGCCGTTAATCTATTACTGGAAAAGGAGCAGAGTAACGCTCGTTATGGGCATGATGATATCGCCAACCAATTAGGCATCGCCATTTCCGCCAAGCTGGCCGACATTGTACAAAACTCACCAGTCAAATATGGCTTCAACGACCGTGCTTTACTGCACGCACAAGGTGGTATTAGCCTTGATCTTGATGTCACTCCGGGCGTGCGCATCCCTTATGGTACCGAACCCAACCCGATTGAATATGTGCAAGCAACGGCTGGACATCATCAATATTACACCTCTGGTATCAGCGATATTTTAACTCTGGATGAAACCATAAAGGCCAACCCAGAGGCGATGTTCAACCTATGTAAAGGAGCCCTCCACTCGGGCTATCGCGAATTTACGGCCAACGTGGCTTCGAACGATTTAGTTCGCATTACGGGTTACATGGTGAAATTGTCTGAAATAGCGCAATTTGAGCAGCGCGGATCACGCACCAACACCACATTTCTTGGGGCAGAAGCGGCCAAAAACACAGCCGTGCTCAAGCGAAAAGCACGCGTGGTTAGCCATGAAATGCAATCGGCTTATCAACCAAACTCTGTCAGCTAATGGTGAGTGGAAAACAGCCGCTCCGAGCAAAAGTCAGCCGAGTGCTGACTTTCTCCTGCGTTGATGGCCCGGGCAACCGACTGGTCATTTTTATGCAAGGTTGCAACTTCAATTGCTTGTCTTGCCATAACCCACATACGATTCGTCACTGTCACCATTGCGGTGATTGTGTGCCAACCTGCCCATCGCAAGCACTGCGCCTCAATGCTGACCAGCAAGTCGAATGGCTAGCGGAGAAATGCACTCACTGCGATCGCTGTATTGAGCACTGCGTGCACCAATCAAACCCCAAAATTCATCACTACAGTGTTAAACAACTCGTGGAACTTATCCGCCGAAATCATTATTTCTTAGCCGGTATTACCATTTCAGGAGGGGAAGCAACCCTACAACTTCCGTTTATCATCGCTCTTTTCAAAGCCATCAAACACGATGAAGAGTTGAAACATCTCAGCTGTTTTATTGATAGTAATGGCTCACTATCAGAATCGGGATGGGACAAAATATCGCCCTATTTGGATGGAGCAATGATCGATTTAAAAGCTTGGCAAGAGGAAACCCATCGGTGGCTAACCGGACGCAGTAACCATAGAGTGATACGCACTATTTTCCACCTCGCTACACTGAATAAACTGCACGAAGTGCGACTGCTGCATATACCGGACAAAAGTGATTTAGAGACTGAAATTACCGAAGTGGCGCATCTGATTAACCAGTTGCCTGCGAACGTCAGCATTCGGCTCAACGCCTTCCAACATCACGGTGTGGTCGGCAAGGCCTTAACTTGGCAACCATGCAGTGAAGGTGCAATGTTGCAGTTTCATCGAAAACTGGCCGCTCAAGTACAGCGAACTGTTTACCTGCCGACACGCTACGCCTAGCGTCGAAAACCACCATATCCATAGGCTACCTATATTAGATTAATAACCCGTACCATTTTGCCTAATGCATAACGCTCACCTATGCTTATCCAAACAGGCACCAACCGTTTAACAAAAGACCGAGCACTCGCTCTCATCACAGAAAAAGGAAAGCATCATGATTGAATGGGATTTCTTACATCTTTTCGATACTCAAGAGCTCTTTATCTTTTATTAACGAGAACCAATATTATTAACGAGAGCCAACCTCATTTTAAATAGCAGCCGCAATTTCACCTTCAATATCCTTTTGCGGCTCTTTTTGTACTGGTGGAACTTGCCCTTCTTCTACAGCGTGTTGGTAACATCCACTTAGCTTAATGGCTAAATACATGTCCGCACGAATCACCACGCCGCCATCACCCGTTGAAATTCCAGCGATCTCACACCATTTTCTCAAACTGCGTTTACGCCCCGCTAGCACTAAACGAATACCTCGTTTTTTCAGAATGCTTTGCACGTCCGATAACATCGCCATGACGCTTAAATCTAAATGGGTAAAACTCGACACCGCATCAATAATCACACACCCCACACTCATGCCCGCCGATTCAGTGTGAAATAAAATACGACGTTTAAAGTAAGGCGCATTGAAATAAGTCAGCGGAGAGTTGAAACGATAAATCACCAAACCCGGTATTGGTTTCGCCTTCGCTGACGTATCAATCGTGCGAATCGTGCCTTTATCATCCAAACCCAATGTTTGATCACTTGGCCGCATCACGGTGCGTAAGAACTGGAACAGACCCAGTAATACCGCAAGAGTGATGCCGGGGATAACGCCAATAACCAATACAGCGATGAAGGTTAAGCTTGCCAAATAGAAGGCGTCTTTATCACGCTTGTGTAAACTCCAAATCCCTTTCAGATCCAACAACGAGATAGACGCGATAATCAACACCACCCCCAATGCAGCAATCGGAATGTATTGTAGTGGCTGATACGCCACAATCGCGACAAATCCAATCACAATCGCTGCAATAATCGAAACTAATTGCGATTTTCCACCATTAGCGTCATTCACCGCCGTACGTGAATCCGCCCCACTGATGGCAAAACCTTGTGAAAATGCAGAAGCAATATTAGCTAAGCCAAGCGCGCGAAACTCTTTGTCGGCGTCAATATCGTAACCATTTTTTGCCGCAAAACTGCGCGCAGTGAGCATCATACTGACAAAGCTCACCATCGCTAAGTTCAAAGCGGGCATGACTAATTCACGGCTCACCCCTAGATCAAATAGAGGGGTTTGGAATATCGGTAACCCACCTTGGATTAAACCAACGACTTTAACGCCAAGATGTTCAGCGCCAAAAAACCACACCCAAAATGCAGCAGCGATGATAGCCAACATCGCTGCTGGCCAATTGGGCCTGACACGCTTACACAGAAAATAAACCACCACTGTCAGCGCACTTATCAATAAGGTTTGCCAATGCAAATCAATCAGCAAGGATGGCGCTTCCACGATACGCTCTAGTAGATATTGCTGCTCATATTTCAGCCCAAATACTTTAGCAAATTGACCCACGATAATGGTCAGAGCAACACCGTTTAACAACCCAAGTAGAATAGGGCGAGAGAGAAAATCGGCTAAAATACCGAGTTTGAAACGACTGGCCAGCAAACACCATACACCAGTCATTGCCGTCATTGTCATGACCAACTGCCAGTGTTTGAGAGGATCGCCCATCGCCAGCGGTGTCACTACCGCCGCAATCACTGCGCAAGTTGCCGCGTCTGGGCCTAAGATCAACTGCCTAGACGTGCCAAAAATCGCGTAAACCAACATCGGCAATACGCAGGAATATAAGCCGACAATCGCACTTACTCCAGTGAGCTGCGCGTACGCTATCGCGACAGGCAGTGCAACCGCAACCACAGAAAGCGCCGCACGTACGTCATCCATCAACCAGCGAGTTTCATAGTCTTTCAGTTGGTGTAAACCCGGCATCCACTGTTGTACAAATGCACTATTCAAATTGCCTCCCCCTCTTCTCGCAACAAGGTTTTCACATTAAGCATAACTCATTGCTAACAAACTAGCGCTTATAATTGGCTGATTTTATTGAAGTATGAGAAAAAGAAAAAGTGCAGGAAAAAGATCGCCTCCATAGGTCGACTTATGTGAAAATAGCCCACTCCATTTCACTCGCCTAAAGTTGTACTTATGAAATTTCAAGCTGCCATTTTTGATATGGATGGACTGTTACTCGACACGGAACGTGTCTGCCTTACAATATTCGAACAAGCTTGCCACGCAGTTGGCGTCCCATTTTTAAAAGAGGTTTATCTCTCGGCTATTGGTCGCAATGCGGCAGGCATTGAACAAGCACTGCGCGCAGGCTACGGGCCAGAATTAGACTATCCGGTATTACATACGGAGTGGCGTAAACGTTACGATGCCGTGGTGAAACACCAGGCGATCCCAGTGAAAGAAGGGGTTATCGAGTTATTACAATGGTTAAAAGCCAATCGTGTTCCTACTGCCGTCGCAACATCAACCCAAAAAGACGTGGCACAAATTAAGCTGCGCCTTTCAGGCCTTGAGCAATACTTTGACTCGTTCACAACTGGTTGTGAAGTGACACATGGCAAACCCGATCCTGAGATTTATCTACTCGCTGCGCAACGTCTTGGCGCTGAACCGACCCAATGCTTAGCCTTTGAAGATTCTAATAACGGCGTGCGATCCGCCGTGAGTGCGAATATGATCACCTACCAAATTCCTGATCTCGTCGAACCCAGTGAAGAGGTTTTGGCCCTTGGACACCATGTGGTCCCCTCACTACATCACGTTTTAACGGCCCTGAAAAACAGTAATTGATCGGTTTTTCATACGCCGCCTGTTTGATTTCGATTGCCATAACTAAACAGCGTGATATTGGTATTGTAATTACAGATAGCTAACAAGTAAGAAGGGGGTATCATTGATACCCCCTTCTTTAGTCAATAAGAAATATTCGTTAATATTTAGGTGGTGTACCTTCACAATTAGAAACTACAGCGTCAATTTGTATTAACGCATCCATAGGCAGTTCTGAAACACCAATCACGGTTCTCGCAGGTAGCTCATGGTTAAAGAAGGTTGTGTAAACTTCATTGACAATATTAATGTCATCCATATTTTTTATTTGAATATTGACTTTAACAATATCACCCATAACATGCTCAACACTCTCTACAATATTCTTTATATTTTCTAAACACTGCTTAACTTGTTCTTTTATTCCACCAGCAACAACTTCATTATTTTTTGGAGATAAAGGTAACTGACCTGAAATATGATTATAATGAGAAAAAGCAACAGAGTGGGAATAGTCGACTTCAGGTGCATTCACGGTATTATTTTCTTCAATCACAAGTAAGCGAGTATCTTCAGGAAGCTGTGGCGGTGTACCATCACCATGTGACACAACAACATCAATTTGCACCAATGCATTCATAGGCAAGTCAGCAACACTAACTAGGCTTCGCGCAGGCACATAACTTGGGAAAAATTGTCCACAGACTTCATTGATGGCTTCTGCATCAGATATATTTTTAAGAAATATCGTTGTTTTAACGATATCAGCCATCGTATGACCAATACTTTCTAAGATAGCATTAATATTATTCAAACACTGTTGACTCTGTTCTTTAATACCACCTTGTACTATTTCTCCCGTTTTAGGTTCAATCGGCAATTGAGCCGAGAGGTTATTATAATGAGAGAAGGCCGCGGTTTGAGAGTATAGACCTTGAGGTGCATGCTCAGTATTCCTTGAGACTTTGATGAGCTCACAAGGCGCTTGTGGAGCAGTGCCTTCACCGTTTGAAATAAGAGCATCAATTTGCACTAAAGCATCACTGACAGGTAAAGCCGCAACCGCCGCTATGGTCACTGTAGGAAGCGGCCCCTGAAAAAAAGTGGGGTATACTTTTTTGATGGCATCAATATCTGAAATATTCTTTACAAAAATATTAATTTTGACCACATCATCCATAACGTGACCAATACTTTCTACGATAGACTGTATATTATTCAGACATTGCTTTGTTTGGTCATTTATACAACCAATAACAATTTCACCTGTTTTAGGATCTATCGGTAGTTGTGCTGAAATATTATTATAATGAGAAAAAGCGACAGTTTGTGTAGAGACGGAACATATAGGTGCATTTTCTGTGTTTCTTGAAACCTTTACAATATCGGCAGCCATATCGAAATTTATCCTATTATTAGTGGAAATACGAATTTATATTTAATAAGTGTTTTTTGATAAACAATCAAAGTGGCAAAATGGTAAGTTAAAAAATTTTCAGTAAATGTGACATACATTAAAATATTATTTGACTAGAAAGTCATCGCTTATATTGATAATGATTGATTAACGACTAATTATCCACAATCGTGTTAATAACGTGGATTAAAGAATATTTATCCTAGAAATGATTCTAAAATTGTGAATATAATCTCATGAAACTAAATACTGCATTTTCTTGATTTAGTCCAATAATGATAGGTTGTTCACAATAAGCTGCTGAAAATTTACACATAAACTCGATTAATATGCCATTTCAATCGTGATAAATGCATAAATTTCCTGAGTCACTTAGTTTCCTTACTCCATCAAAACGCACAATAGCATGCGTATATTGAGCTACTTAATGGCTTGTTTTCTGTTGAAACTGCTTCACGCTGCGCTTTTGAGCACTGCGGCGGTTGGCTTGCTTATCACGCGGTTTGCGCTTCGGTTCACCGCTGGTCGGTTGGTCTGTCACTGGAAAATCGGTCAACGCCTGCAGCGGTAAAGCGCGCTGCGTTAAGCTGCGGATTGCCTCCAGCGCTTGGCTTTCACCATGGCAGACCAGCGAAATCGCCACACCACCTTGACCAGCACGCGCTGTGCGGCCAACGCGGTGAATATAAACTGGCGCACTAGGCGGTAAATCAAAATTGATCACCACTGGCAGCGCGTCAATGTGAATACCACGCGCCAGCAAATCGGTGGCCACCAGCACATCCACTTGATTAGCTTTGAAATCGGCTAACGTTTTCTCGCGAATAACTTGATCTTTTTCACCATGCAAAGCCGCCGCACGAATACCCGCTTTGAGTAATTTTTTCGCGACCGCGTCAGCACTATCACGAGCGCTAATGAACACTAATACTTGCTGCCCAGCTCGCTGCTTAATCAGAGCAATTAATGCTTGTGCTTTACTGCCCTTATTCACAAGGTAGAGCTGCTCTTCAATTTCTTCCACCACTTGATTGGCTTGATTCGCCTCTATCTTTACCGGATTATTTAACACGGCCAATGCCACCTGTTCGAGATCGGCGGCGAGTGTGGCGGAAAACAACAACGTTTGTTTGGTTTGGGGCATAAAACTGAGCAGGCGTTGTACATCCGGCCAAAACCCCATCTCTAACAGTCTGTCAGCTTCATCTAACACCACACTGTGCATCGACTCCAATGAGATCAGTTGCTGTGTGAGTAAATCAAGCAAGCGGCCCGGTGTCGCGACGATTAAATGCGGTAATTTGGCCAACTGCGCAAGCTGCTCTTCTTGGGCCACTCCCCCGCATAAAGTGCATAAGCTAATACCCATCTTGCTTGCCACAGCACTCAGCTCTTGGCTGACTTGTTGTGCTAATTCACGGGTAGGAACAATGACAACGGATTGAATTTCAAGAGTATTAACTTCAATCCGTTGCAGTAAAGGCAAACCATAAGCTAACGTTTTACCACTGCCCGTCTGCGCGAAGGCAAGCACATCTTGCCCAGAAAGTACGGCTGGAATAGCCAATTGTTGGATTTTGGTCGCCGTGTGTCGCGACGCAGGCAGCGCAGCCATCAAAGGGGCGCTTAAGTTAAGCTTAGAAAAATTCATAAACGACTAGCAGGGTGAAAAAGGTTGCGCCGAGTCTAAAGCTATTCATTCTCCATCACAACTGTCGATACGGATCAGGACTGAATCTGGCCGCCAGTACTCAAATTCGCAGTCCATGATCTCGCCATCTTGTTTGTAATTAACTCGACAAATTTTCATTACAGATTGGCCAGCAGCCAAGTTAAGGGCTTTTGCCACATGAAGAGGCGCAGCCGTAGGGATCACCTCAAAACGAGAACGCGTGGTGATGTAACCGTATTTTTGCTGATAGAGATGCGTTAACGAAGCGGTTAAATTTTCCTCTAATATCTTTGGAAACCACTGCGCAATCAGGCAGTTTTCGACAAACAGTACCGCTCGCCCGTCAATCGAGCGCAACCGTTCAATAATATGAATGGGCGTAATTCGGTCAATATCCATCGCTCTTGCATACTCACGAGAAGCCATCACGCTGCGTACCGCAACTAGCTTAGTTTCTGCGATTCGGTGCTGCTCGCGGAGCATCTGGTGGAAGTGGCAACGCGATAGCGGGTTATAATGAATTCGCGCCGGAGAGACAAACCAGCCACGCCGCTCTTCTCGGTAAATCAACCCTTCGGTTTCCAGTGAAACCAAAGCGTCTTTAATTGTAATGCGCGTTGTATTAAACAATTCACTCAATTCACGTTCAGATGGCAGTTTTTGTCTGTCGCTCAGCATCCCACTGCAAATTTGCTCACGAAGGGTGCCTTTAATATTACCAAGTTGGGTCTTTTCTAAAGGAGCATTTGCCACTGGCAAAGGGCTGCGAAATCTCATGCGTGACCTAGTCCAATATTATACAGAGTGAATAAACGTCTTTTAGACTACTTAAGGCAGATAACAGATTTATGACAGGCTAATTGATTGAATTTGAAATAAAAGTGCAATAGAAAATCATCAAAAATGTCAAATAACTACACCGAAAACGTCACAGTTCTTCCCTAGGATAAAAATCGAACTTACTGACCTAGTCCAGAAGGATAGCGACAATGAAAACCTTATTTACCCGCGCAACGACTGCCACAGCACTTGCGCTGACTCTTTCAACTTCGGCTTTTGCTAAAGAGGCTGATTTACAATCTTTGATCAACGCAGCGAAACAAGAAGGCCAAGTGTACAGCATTGGTATGCCCGGCAGTTGGGCTAACTGGCAAGATACGTGGAGCGATTTAGGTAAGATTTATGGCCTAAAACACCAAGATACGGATATGAGCTCAGCGCAAGAAATTGCCAAGTTTGAAGCCGAAAAGAAAAATGCGACCGCCGATATCGGTGATGTTGGCTTTGCATTTGCTCGCGTGGCGGTGAAAAAAGGCGTAACTCAAGCGTACAAACCGAGCACTTGGAATGACATCCCTGACTGGGCCAAAGATAAAGATGGCCACTGGGCTCTGGCTTATACGGGCACCATTTCATTTATCTCGAACAATAATCTAGTCAAGAATGCGCCAAAAACGTGGAACGATTTGCTCAAAGGCGATTACAAAATCAGTATTGGTAATGTCGGTGTTGCCGCGCAAGCAAATAATGCCGTACTAGCCGCTGCTTTTGCTCATGGTGGCAGTGAAAAGAACCTCGATCCGGCAATCGAATTTTTTGCCAAACTCGCCAAGCAAGGTCGCTTATCATTTACAGACCCAAGTATCGCTAACCTAGAAAAAGGTGAAGTTGAAGTGGCCGTATTGTGGGATTTCAACGCCCTAAGTTACCGTGACCAAATTGACCGTAACCGCTTTAGTGTTAACATTCCGCAAGATGGTTCTGTGATTTCCGGCTACACCACCATCATCAATAAATACGCCAAAAACCCAAACGCGGCCAAGCTAGCACGTGAATACATCTTTAGCGATCAAGGCCAGATCAACCTTGCACAAGGCTATGCTCGCCCGATCCGCAGCAACGTTGCACTGCCTGCTGCGGTACAAAGCAAATTGATTGCTAACGATCAATACCAGAACGTGAGCCCAATTAGCGACTTTAATGCTTGGGAAAAATCAGCTCGCCAATTGCCACGTCAATGGCAAGAAAATGTCATTATCCACCAGCAGTAAGAGGCAACCATGAACAATAAGGTGATCCTTGTTGTTCTTGATGGACTCAATTATTCCGTAGCCCGTGATTGCATGGGCTACTTAAACGGCTTAATTGAGCAGCAAAGAGCAACCTTATACTCCCTACAATGTGAATTGCCTTCGTTATCGCGTCCTTTGTATGAATGTCTACTCACTGGCGTAAAGCCTGTCGAAAGCGGCATTGTTCATAACCACATTGTGCGCCTTTCACATCATCAATCCATCTTCAGTTTGGCAAAAGAGCAAGGGCTGACAACAGCCGCAGCGGCGTATCATTGGGTCAGCGAGCTCTATAACCGCGCGCCTTTTGATGCAACGCGCGATCGTTTTACCTGTGATAAAACACTCAATATTCAGCATGGCTGTTTTTATCACTGGGATCACTATCCCGATGAAGCACTGTTTTTAGACGCCGAATACTTACGTCGTACTCATCAGCCTGATTTTTTACTGATCCATCCAATGAATATCGATGATGCTGGACATAAGTTTGGCCTTGATTCAGGACAGTATCGTAATAGTGCACGCATGGCCGATGCGCTGTTATCTCACTTTTTAGAAAGCTGGCTAAACGATGGCTACCAAGTGATGGTGACCAGCGATCACGGCATGAACAATGACAAGTCACACGGCGGAATATTAACCGAAGAGCGCAACGTCCCGCTTTTTGTATTGGGCGATCAATTTTCGCACCAAGCTTGTGAGATCAAACAAACTGAGCTCTGCGGCCTATGCTGCCAACTGCTTAATCTTGATCACAATAAGCCCTTTTCTGCGGAGTGCTTAGCATGATCAGTAGCCAAGTTATTAGCAAGCCTAGCGCCGTGCTGAGCCAATCAACACACTGGGCACGCAAACTCAAACCTGCGTTATGGCTTACTCCTTTTGCGCTGTTTTTCTACTTATTTCAGCTCGCCCCCATGCTGTGGGTTTTGTTCAACAGCTTTATCTCTGACGATCAATGGTCACTAGACCATTATCGCGAAATCTTCAGCTCATCCTTTATTTTACAAGGGCTGGGCAATAGTTTGTGGCTCGCCATATGGTCCAGCGTCGCGGGCCTTGCGATTGCGGCAATGTTGGTCGCCTCCTTACGCCGAGTCGATGGCAAGCTGCGCGATGGTGTGATCGCCTTTACCAATATGAGCAGTAATTTTGCGGGCGTCCCTTTGGCATTCGCTTTCATTATTATTCTTGGGGTCAACGGCGCACTGACTTTGCTGCTAAAGCAATACGGTTTGATTGAAGAGTTCAACCTGTACGGCAAATGGGGACTGCTGGCGATGTATATCTACTTTCAGATCCCTCTTGGCGTGCTGCTGCTCTATCCTGCATTTGATGCGCTCAGTGATGACTGGCAAGCGGCGGCGTCTACTCTGGGCGCCAACGGATGGCAATATTGGCAGAAAATCGCCTTGCCTGTGCTCTCACCAGCCCTACTCGGTACCTTGATTATCCTAATCGCCAATGCGATGGGCGCATATGCCAGCGTCTACGCACTCACATCCGGCAACTACAACGTCATTACGGTACGCATTGCCAGTTTAGTGGCGGGAGATCTGTTCTTAGAGCCCAATTTAGCCGCCGCCATTTCCGTGGTATTGATGCTAATTTTAGCCTTCATTACTGTGATCAATCAGTGGCTAATTGCGAAAAGCTATAGCGCAAGGAACACCCATGCAAAACGCTAATCCTACCCTTGATAAAATCACCTTTCATAAAAGTGTGGTCTATTCCATCGTGGGAGTGATGTTGCTGCCCATTTTAGCCACCTTGGTTTATTCCTTTTCTTCACGCTGGGGCGCAACGATTTTACCCGATGGCTTCACCTTTGACTGGTATCTCAAACTGCTGACCGACCCTCGCTTTCTCGATGCATTTGGCCGCTCATTGCTGATTGGCATCGCTTCTCTGACACTCAGCGCGGTTTTGATTATTCCGGCGATCTTCGTGGTGTTTTACTATTTCCCTCGTCTCGATAAAGTAATGAACCTGCTGATTTTAATTCCTTTTGCGGTACCGCCTGTGGTCTCTTCAGTTGGATTACTGCAACTGTACGCCGATAGCCAATTTCCAATTGTGGGTACACCTTGGATTTTGATTGGCACTTATTTCACCATTGCGCTGCCGTTTATGTACCGTGCAATTGCCAACAGTTTTGAGGCGATCCATCTACACGATCTCATGGATGCCGCGCACCTGCTCGGCGCAAGCACCAGCCGTGCTTTTTTACTGATCGTACTGCCAAACATTAGAAAAGGGTTGATGGCTTCGCTATTTCTATCCTTCTCTTTTCTACTTGGCGAGTTTGTATTTGCGAACATTCTGGTCGGCACGCGCTATGAAACCTTGCAGATTTATCTCTACAACATGCGTCAGACTAGTGGTCACTTCACCTCCGCGTTAGTGATGACTTACTTCCTATTTATCTTTTTACTGACTTGGCTCGCCAGTCGTTTTAGCCGAGGATCCACTCAATGAATTCCACGACCCACACAACCTCTCGCTCTGATTACGTCCACGTCGCCAACCTCACCAAACGCTTTGGCAACAATACCGTTTTTGAAGGGATTGAATTTTCCATTGAGCAAGGGGAATTTGTCACGCTACTTGGTCCGAGCGGCTGCGGGAAATCGACTCTATTACGCAGTTTGGCTGGCTTAAATCCCGTCGATGACGGCGAAATTTGGGTCAACGGTGAAAACATCACTAACCAAACACCACAGCAACGCGGCATTGGCATGGTGTTTCAATCCTACGCTCTGTTTCCGAATATGACGGTGGCTGAAAACATCGCTTTTGGCCTCAAAATGCAAGGGCAAGACAGAGCTTACATCGCGCGCGAAGTACAAAAAGTGGTCAAACTGGTTTCGCTGATAGGGAAAGAAAAACACTATCCCAACCAGCTCTCGGGTGGACAGCGTCAACGCGTCGCTTTAGCTCGAGCCTTAGTGGTCAAACCGCGTATTTTGCTACTTGATGAACCCCTTTCAGCACTGGATGCCAAAATTCGCAAACACTTACGCCAGCAGATCCGTGATATTCAAAAAGAGCTTAATCTCACCACCGTATTTGTAACCCATGATCAAGAAGAGGCGATGATTCTCTCTGATCGTATTTTTTTAATGCACCAAGGTGAAATCGTTCAGCAAGGCTCCCCAGAAAGCATTTATACTCAGCCAGCCAATGAGTTTGTGGCCGGTTTTATGGGCCATTACAATTTAGTAGAGGCGGCCACCGCCAAGCAGTTGTTTAACATAGACACGGCTTGGAAAGTGGCTATTCGCCCCGAATCCATCTACGTCAAGGAAGCTGGGCGGAGCTATGGTGCCCATGTTTCTGCACCGCAACATGGCACCATCAAGCATCACCAATTACTGGGTAATGTCATTCGCTACCATGTGGATGTGCGAGGCTGCGAGCTCACGGTCGATTTACTCAATCGTTCGTCAGAGCGATTATTTGCCACTGGCAGTCAGCTAGAATTACTGTTTAACCTTAACGAAATACAACCTGTGAGAGCCTAAATAGATGCCGACACCTCTATACGTTTTTGATATGGACGACACATTGATTGACGGCGACTGCGCAATGATTTGGAGCGAATATTTGGCCGATAAGGGCATAGCGAGCGACCCTGATTTTGTCGCGCAAGATAGGCTGATCATGTCACGCTATGCCAGCGGTGAAATGGACATGGAAGATTACCTCGATTTTGCGATGCAACCTTTACTCACCCTGCCCACAGAGCAAGTCCAGCGCTTGGCGGACGATTGTGTCGCTACACGCATCGTACCTAGGCTATTTCCTCAAGCCAAAGCACTCATTAAGCAGTTAACGGACGAGCGTATTCAAATGCTCATTATTTCGGCGTCGGTCAGTTTTTTGGTTAAAGCTGTCGCCCGTAAAATAGGCGTTGCAGAGGCGATGGGTATCGATATGGTCATAGAGAACAACCATTACACCACGCATATTTTGGGGACACCCACCTACCGAGACGGTAAAGTCACTCGCTTAAATGAATGGCTAGCTGAGCGCCCACAATACGTGGGTCAAGTGCATTTTTTCACTGACTCGATCAATGATTTACCTTTGTGTCTACACGCCGATTTCACCTATTTGGTCAACCCATGCACGCGTCTCATCCAATACGCTCAGCCCCAACAATGGCCGATATTAAAGTGGGGCTAATCACATCCTCTACTTTTGATGAACCATGTAGCTTGAGGCGCTGGCGGTAAACTTCTAATATGAAGACAATAAGTTAACCGAGCCTCTCGCCATGAGCATGAAACACCGCATTGCCTTTATCTCTCTTTTACTGTCAACTCTCAATGCTTGCTCGCCGGAAAATAGCGCGCAAGCATTGGGCACTTTAGAGCGAGACCGCATCACTTTTTCCACCACCGCCAATGAGATCATTCGCGCGCTTCCTGTCGCGGAAGGCAGCGCAGTGCATGCTGGCGAAGTATTGGTTCGACTGGATACCAGAAATCAGCAGGCGGTGCTGGCCCATGCACTCGCAGAGGCGGCCAAAGCGCAAGCGTATTTGCTCAAACTGAGTAATGGTGAACGCCAAGAAGACACGGCGGCCGCACAAGCCAAAGTCAATCGCGCGCAAGCCAAACTGACAGAGGCGTTGCAAAACTTCAAACGTGTGGAAGAACTGGTTGGTAAAAAGCTCCTCAGCCAATCAGAAAAAGACAGCGCCACCGCCACGCGTGATGCCGCTCGCGCCGAACTCGATTCTGCAAAAGAAGAGTTTGCTAAGCTCACCGCTGGCACTCGCCCTGAAGATATTGAACAAGCGCAAGCGGCGCTGACCGCCGCCAAAGCCGACGTCTCACTGCAACAGCAAAAGCTCGACGAGTTAACCATTGTCGCAACCCGCGATGGAATTTTGGATAACCTCCCATACAACTTGGGTGAGCGCGTCCCAAACAACGGCATTGTCGCTATCATCCAAGCCAGCCGCATCCCTTATGCTCGCGTCTACGTTCCCGCACCACATCGTTTAGCGGTCGTGCCGGGCGCACAGTTTCCAGTGCATATCGACGGTATAAAAGAGCCGCTGCAAGGCACTGTGCGTTGGGTGGCAACGGAACCCTCTTTCACGCCTTACTACGCACTGACCGAAAATGAACGCGCCCGCTTAATGTATCTAGCCGAAGTGGATCTGCCCGAATCCGCGCAATCGCTCCCTTCTGGCATTCCGGCGCAAGTCGATTTAGCGAGGCAAAAATAGTGACTGAACTCGCCATTCACGCCCGTAATGTGGTCAAAAAATTTGGGGATTTCACTGCGATTGAAGGCATCAATCTGAGTGTCCCCAAAGGAACCATTTACGGTTTTCTCGGCCCAAATGGTTGTGGCAAATCGACCACAATTCGCGTGCTCACGGGTTTATTAAGCCCTACCTCCGGCAGTGTTGATGTACTGGGGTTAGCGATCCCAAAACAATCCGAGCAATTGCGCCTAAAAATTGGTTATATGACGCAAAAATTTTCGTTATACGATGATTTAACCGTAGAGGAAAACCTACAATTTATTGGGCAAATTTTTGGTATGCCGCGCAAAGCATTGGCACAACGGCTCAATGAACAGTTGTGCACTTATGGGCTTGATCAGCGCCGAAAACAACGCGTAAGTGGGATGAGTGGCGGCCAAAAGCAGCGCTTGTCACTAGCAGCCGCCACGATGCATAAACCTGAACTGCTGTTTTTGGATGAACCAACGTCGGCGGTCGATCCTGAAAATAGACGGGAATTTTGGGAACAATTGTTCGATCTTTCAGACCAAGGCACCACCATTTTGATCACCACTCACTACATGGATGAAGCGGAACGCTGCCACCGTTTAGCCATCATGGAATCGGGTTTAATTCGTGCAGATGGTGAGCCAGAAACCTTAATGAACACGATGGGCGTCAACATTATCGAAGTCCGAGCCCATAATTTGCGCCAATTAAAAGAAAAAGTCATGGCTCGGGCGGAGGTTCGCTCTGCTGCGCAACTTGGCATCCGCTTGCGGATCCTTATTCATCAACAAGTCACACAACCTATCGCGTGGCTAAAAACAACCTTCCCTGAACTGGCTGAAGCTGAGATGAATCTAGCTCGCCCAAGTTTGGAAGATGTCTTTGTCACTGTGACTGGCAAGGGGCGTCAATGAAAGCACTGTTTCGAATGAAAGCGGTGATGGTGAAAGAGATACGCCAACTCTCGCGAGACAGAATTACGTTTGGCATGGTAGTGATGATCCCACTGATCCAGTTGTTGCTATTTGGCTTTGCCATCAATACTGACGTACGCAATATTCCGATCGCCATCGTTGATCAAAGTGAAAGTACCCTCGGACGGTTAATTGTAGAGTCAGTCAAAGCCACACAGGTTGTGAGCGTCAAACACACTTTTGCCACAGCAGAGCAAGCTGAACATGCGATTGCACAAGGTAACGTGAGAGCAGCGCTGATCCTGCCAAAAGATCTCACCCAGCGCGCGGTGCAAAAACGCGTGTTAGGTCAGTGGATTGTTGATGGCTCCGATACGATGATCAGTGCCTCCATTTTAGGTCTGCAATCCATGCCGCTGACCGATTTTGATTTTGACATTCGTCCAGCTACCGTCAAAACCTTTGAAGTCACGCTGTTTTATAACCCCACTCGCCGCTCTGCGGTCAATATCGTACCCGGTTTACTGGGGGTCATTTTAACCATGACGATGATCCTCTTCACCAGTGCCGCGATTGTGCGAGAAAAAGAGCGCGGCAATTTAGAACTGCTGATCACAACGCCAATTCACTCTATTGAGCTTATGGTCGCCAAAATTGTACCCTATATTTTTGTCGGATTAATTCAGGTCTTCATCATCTTGGGCTTAGGGCATTTTATTTTTGACGTGCCCATTAATGGTGCGATCAGCCAAATTCTCTTCGGTACGCTGCTGTTTATCGCCGCCAGTTTGACCTTAGGTTTGGTGATTTCAACCATTGCTTCCACTCAACTGCAAGCCATGCAAATGACTGTTTTTATTTTACTGCCTTCGATTTTACTTTCTGGATTTATGTTTCCCTACGAAGGCATGCCAGTCGCAGCGCAGTGGATTTCTGAAGCGTTGCCCGCGACCCACTTTATGCGCATGATCCGCGGGATTGTGTTGCGCGGTGCTAACCTCATGGATCTATGGCGAGATGCATTATGGATGTTAAGCTTTACCGTCGGTGGGATTATCGTCGCGTCGTTGAGATTTAAGAAATCCCTTGATTAACGCCATTCACATTTGAAGGCTAATTTTTAAGCCAAAAGAAGGAAACTAACATGTTAAAGTCACTGATGACCAAAGCGTTATTGTGTGTAGGCCTGATCTCCAATACCTCAGATGCATTGGCATTAGAGCGCTCAACGATAGCATGGCAATGGATTGAAAATGGCGCGCTTTTAGTCGATGTTCGAACCGCAGCAGAATTCGCAGCTGGCCATATTGAAGGTGCGTTAAACTACCCACTTGATACTGTTAGCAGTGCTTTTTCTCACATCGATAAACAACAACCGATTGTAGTTTACTGCCGCAGCGGCAATCGATCGGGCCAAGCCATGGCCTATTTACTCGAGCAAGGGTTCACTCAAGTACATAACGGCGGCGGTTTAGAGGAAATGATCATTTATCCTTCGGCAATAAAGCCGCTCAATTGATGTTAGCCTACTCACATTCACGTTATCGCTCTTGTTTGTTTTTAATTGGCTCTCAAAGCGCAACAGAAAGACAGCGCTTGTTATTCGGCAACAATGATCGATTTTTTGATTGGAACGTAGAAGATGTTCGATAACCAATCTCAACGGTATACAGCATGCGAACGTACAAAACCTTACGCTTGATCCTAGGCGATCAGCTCAATATCAAGCACTCTTGGTTTAACAAAACGGATGATTCCATACTGTACGTGATAGCTGAACTTAAACAAGAAACAGGCTATGTAAAACATCACATTCAAAAAATCTGCGCCTTTTTTGCCGCGATGGAAGCTTTTGCCGAATTATTGCAAAGTGAGGGACACCAGGTTCTCTACTTGACCCTTGATGAAACTGCCGATTATTTGCAGCTACCACCATTGATTAGTGATCTGTGTCATCAGATCAACGCAGAATACTTTCACTATCAGCGACCTGATGAATACCGAGTTTGGCAACAGTTGCAGGAGCTAAACCTCTCTCATACACAAGTGACTTGTTTTGATACTGAACACTTTTTATTGCCTTTTAACGAGATCACTCAGCATTTTAACACCAACAAAACCACTATTATGGAGCCGTTTTATCGCAAAATGCGTAAGCGATTCGGTATTCTTCTGCAAGATGATCATCAAACGCCTTTGGGTGGGCGTTGGAATTTTGACCACCAAAATCGCAATAAGCTCAGCGTACAAGACATAGAAAACCTACCCAAACCACTTAGCTTTCAAAACAATGTCAGTGCAATTTATAACCGTTTACAGCATCATAATATTCACGTTTTCGGCCTGTATACTCCTTCATTGTTATGGCCGATTAACCGCTCACAAGCGCTGTCATTATTGGCCCACTTTTGTCAGTACGGCTTGCCGCTGTTTGGTCGCTTTCAAGATGCAATGACGGCAAAGAGCCCACATCGTTGGAGCCTCTACCATAGCCGGCTCTCTTTTGCACTCAACTGCAAACTACTATCGCCTGCAGAAGTCATTCAAAGTGCACTCATGCGATTTGAGAATGACAATACGATGGATTTAGCACAAATCGAAGGATTCATTAGGCAAATTTTGGGCTGGCGTGAGTACATTCGAGGCATTTATTGGGCGAACATGCCCCAATACGCCAAGCACAACGCCCTTGACGCTCAACGACCTCTTCCTCACTACTATTGGACAGGGGATACTCGTATGCATTGTGTTAAACAAGCCGTAACTCAATCATTGGAGTTTTCCTACGCACACCATATCCAACGTTTGATGATCACGGGTAATTTCGCACTCCTATCAGGTTGCAAGCCAGATGAGGTGGATGAATGGTACTTAGGTATTTATATTGATGCATTGCAATGGGTAGAAATGCCCAATACCCGAGGTATGGCTCTGTTTGCTGATGGGGGAATTGTTGCCACCAAGCCTTATGCCGCAAGCGGCTCTTACATCAATAAAATGAGTGATTACTGCAAAGATTGTCACTACCAAGTAAAGAGCCGTAGTGGTCTAAATTCATGTCCATTCAATAGTTTACATTGGCAGTTCATGCTCACTCATCGTGAACGGTTAGCCAAAAATCCAAGGATAGGCATGATTTATAAAAATTGGGATAACACTGAAAACGCCACTCAACAAGCAATCTTAGATCAAGCTCAATACTATCTACACCATATTGAAGAGCTGTAGTTCGCCGGATTACTGGTCACGTTTTGAACCATAACATCAATTTTGTGGATCCATCAAACCACGAAATGCTTGGGCATAAGTTTCAACTGTTCAATACGGCCCGACATGGCTGTTTCCACCTCGGCTAACCACTCATAACGTTTAGTATATAGACGGCGTTTATTGCGATTTAGCGTCTCAACACCTTTACGGTTTGGTGTGGTTGGCAAACGGTACAAATATTTACTCATTTTCTCTGCTTCGTACTCTGTCCACAGTTCATCGTAATCAAAGCTTACTGATTTGCGCTTTGAGCCAATATAACGCAACGCTTGATACATATGGCCGCGGTTAGAAATCGCATACAGGTTCTCAACCCCTAAAATACGCGCTAGCGTCATGATCATTTCAACCATCAGTGCTTTAGTTCTTAAGCCGTGAGTCGTGCGCGTCAAATCTTTAATGATTTGATTACGATCGGTCACACCACTGCTTGGACCTTGTAGTGAACCAATGTAAATACTGCGCCCTTGATCAGAAACATTGAAACTGATCGAGTAAATTTTCTGCCCTTTTTCATCCGTCAGTTGCAGCCCCAACGAGCCTTCTCTTATCTCTCCACTGCACAGGCTTAATGAATAACTCGCCCCATTTTTGTCGTAAAAATCAAAAATAGAGAAGCCTGATTCTGAGAAAAACTTCGCAGCATTAAAGCCAAACTGTTCAACTAAGTAGATAAAATGTTGATTAATGTGCCATGTACGCTCTTTGGCAGACCAATTGACGCAGAGATAAGGTTTTAATGGTTTTTCCAAAAACTGTGGGCATTGCTTCAATACCTCCGCTAACTCGGAGCACGAAAACAGCCTCAGCATACTTTTTAGAGCATAGGCATTGGTCACGCCCCATAAACAAAAACGGATATTCTTCCTGATTTTAGACCAGCCTTTGGTATTGGGGTAAATCGTTTCGGAGAGTTCAGACAGGCTAAACAGGTAGTCGAGTTTATTTTCAATTATCATAGTATGGACCAGAATTTCAGCAGCTAGGACAGCCTCAAACATTGGGGAGTCGCTCATTGAAAATAATGTACAGTGTTTCATTGAGAGGTGCTGTCCTGAGTTTGTATGAAAATGTCAGCCTTCGTCATTAGCTATTTACTTAGCGCGCTAACTAAACCATATTACTTAGCACGCTAAGTAATATGTGACTCGTTATGATTGAAAACACACACACCCTGAAAGAATTATCACTCGCTGAGCAGTTTGCTCGTCTCTCACGCTTATGGAAAATGGTGGCGGACCGAGAACTCTCACCCTTGGGCCTTACCCATCCTCGTTGGACCGCATTGTGGAAATTACAGCGTCTCGGTGACAACGTCAGTCAAAAAACCTTAGCCGAAGCGTTAGAAATAGAACTGGCTTCTTTAATGCGAACTTTAAAGCAGCTCGAAGAACAATCGCTGATCGAACGTCACTGCTGTCACAACGATAAGCGCGCTCGAATCGTCAGTTTGACGAGTAACGGGCGTGCTCTTATCAAGCAGATGGAAACCCGTATTTTGCAAGTTCGCCAAAACTTACTGGGTAATATTGACGATCAACAATTGCACCAACTGACTCTTACGCTCGAACAAATCTCACACAACGCTCTAGATACGCTCAGCAAACCGATAGCAACACCTTCAAAGGAACAATAATTACTTATGACACCTGATCAAAAATTTGCACTTTGGATCAAATATTCCATCGTTGCTTTTGTGGCGCTCTTTGCCTATTTTTTGGTGGCCGATTTGGCTATGCCTTTAACACCGCAAGCCATGGCAACGCGGACTGTGACCAAAATATCTCCCCGAGTTAATGGTCAAATCAGTGATGTTTTTGTCACTAATAATCAAACCGTACACAAGGGTGAAGCACTTTTCACCATCGACCCACAACCCTATCAACTGGCGGTAGAGCAGGCCCAACTCAATTATGAACGTGCGGTACAAGGTAACGCTCAATTGGATGCATCGATTGCAGCCGCAGAAGCTAATGTCACGGCAAGCCGTATCGTTGCCGATCAAAAGTTGCGCGAAGCTAACCGATTAAACACTCTGTTTGCACGCAATGGGACTTCTCAGCAACTTAAAGACGATGCACAAAGTGGCGCTACCGCCGCGAAAGCCAATTTGGTTGCAGCGCAAGCTCACCTGCAAGAATTGCACGTCAGTCGAGGTAATAGTGACGAGAGTAATGTCAGCATTCGCGCCGCTTTGAACCAATTGGCGCAGGCCAAGCTAAACCTTGCCTACACACAAACGCTAGCAGAGCAAGATGGTGTCATTACCAACTTACAGCTTGAAACGGGCACCTACGCCGCAGCAGGTATGCCGTTAGTTGCGTTGGTAGCGACGGATGTAGACGTGATTGCTGATTTTAGAGAAAAAAGCTTACGCCATTTCCCAGACAATAGCCGCGCCCTAGTTGCTTTTGATAGCAAACCCGGCGAAGTCTTTACCGCGCGTATTCGTAGCCTGGATGCTGGGGTAAGCACTGGTCAGTTTGATGCGAATGGGCGTTTAGCCACTCCAACAGAATCTAATCGCTGGGTGCGTGATGCACAACGCATGCGTGTGCACCTTTCGCTCGATGAAACGATGTCAACATTGCCTTCCGGTGCTCGTGCGACGGTACAGTTGCTACCAGAAAGTGGCCCGTTTGCTTGGCTGGCAAAAATGCAAATTCAGTTTCTGAGCACTCTGCACTACGTCTATTAAGCGGAGTAAAAAATGCGACTTTGGGATCACCCATTATCTGAAAATGATTTTCGCCAATGCGTCAGAATTGCAACAGGTGCGACGCTTGGTTTTACCTTTTGTAAACTACTGGGTTGGAACTACGGGGTATTTTTTACCGTAACACCAATGCTGTTACTGGGCATGGTGCCCGTCATGAATGCGCACGCCGCAAAACAACTGCTCGCTTCCGCCGTCGTTTGTGGCTTAGAAGTAGCCATTCTCGGGGGGCTGTTTGGCGCTCATCCGGCACTGATGACGATGATGGCTTTCGTATTGTTTCTCTACAAATTTGCTTGTATGTCGAAAGGCAGCTTATTCTTGTTTGGAGCGAACAGCGTATTGAGCTTGAGCATCATGCTGCACTTTGCAAGCTACCCCACAACTGATCTTAACGATCTGATTAACAGCAACTTTATCGCGAATTTGCTTTCGGTAATGGTCGCTTATCTGGTGACATTTTGTATTACCGACGTACAGAAAAGGCAACCTCCCGCTCATGCAAGCGTGCCAAAAGAGTCACATCGTATGCGTCATGAAGCGCTCATGGGCGCAACCATTGCCACACTCTCTTTCGTTGTGTTTCAAATATTCGATCTGCAAGATTCAATGTCCGCGCAAGCCACAACCTTGTTGCTACTTTTCCCGATGCATTGGAACGGAGCGCTAGGCTACGCACGCAAACGCGCGATGGGTACTCTGCTTGGTGTCACTTTCGGTATTGCGGTCCAACTGTTGCTCTACGATTGGTCAGGTCAGCTTTTATTTGTTATTCCGCTGCTGTGGATAGGTGCGATGCTCTTTAGCTACTGGCATATAAAAGAATCCAGCGGTTCAGGGGTCGGCTTTGGCTCATTGACTACCTTGGGGATCTTGTTTGGTCAATATTTGACGCCGGGCAATGATTTAATTTTCAGTGCCCTGTACCGAGTCGGCAGTATTTTGTTTGCTATTGTCGCCACATTACTTACAACCTATGTGATCCATCGATTGCTGAATCAATTCAAAGCCACCCAATTTGGCCAGTAATTAAAAACCCTGCACATAGGTGCAGGGTCAACATCACAGCAAACCTTTATTCAAAGGATAAGCGTGCCGAATTTAATACACCCGTTAAACCTTGATAGTGATCCGCCACGACTAAACGCCACTGGCCTTGCACGTTCATTTGTTGCATTCCGCTGAGTGTAAAGCGAACACGATAAGCCGTGTTGCGATCATACTGGTTATACGATTTTAAGTTCCAATAGCCACCATCAGGTGCATACAACTTGACTGAAACATCACCCACAAATGGGTGTTCAATATTAAGTTGAATAGTGGCCGTTTCCGCATTTCCTTGATAAGTTACATTAATCGGAAGTGCTAACTCTCCTTGTGCATGATCGGGAATGGCAAAAGGCCCTTGTAAATCATAGATGGCTTGTTGGGGCGAAGTCGGTTCAGTGGGTGACGTTCCTCCGTCATTACTCCCATCTGGACGTGCATAAATCGCCGCAATGTGTGGTGCGCTCAGGCCAATCGCTCGCACCGAGTTCGCGTAGTCAGTGACACCACATGCTTGACCTTTACACACTTTGCTTGGGTTAGAGAATGTGTAAGAACGGCTATGAATACCAAATAAGAAACCATAGGCCATGGTCGTCGCAAATTGGCCTTGAACCCCATAACCATACGCATCTTGCTCTGTACCATTTGAAAGATGAGGTTCGCCATTGTACTGTTCATGAGCATGGTTCAAGCCCAAATTGTGGCCTAATTCGTGAATAAACGTATCATCGCCACACTCATTCAAATAGCTATGACTGTACATTCTAGATTGCGCATAACGCGCACTATTGTTCCAATACGCGGCAGGGATTATCCATGCTAGACCACAGCTCAGCATGTAAGTACCATTGCCTTTATCTTCATAATCAGGAGAATTTTTAATATCTAGATTACGAAACAGCGCCACCATATCCGCGCCAACCTGCTTACGATATTGCTCAATATCGGCAAACGCCGGATCTTGTTTATTGCCGGGAGTAATCGCATCAAGCGCCTGCTCTTGCGATTTTTTCAGCCCTCTTTGCGTATCGTATTTTACTTCTTTCGTGCCAATTAAGTTGACTTTGATGTCCAGACCACTTTGACGCAGAATTTCATTTCCCACGTTAAATCGGTGCTGGATTTCAGCCACGTGATCTTGCTGAAACCACTCAGCCGTGCCGGGTGTATAAACACCTAGAATATCAATTTCTGTGGTTGCGCTACTCGGTAACGCATGCGTTGCTAACACCACGGCTAATGCCAATGACGCTATTTTCATAAAAAACTCCTACATTATTTATTTTATTAACACACAAAGCCGTGCGTTTGAGGTATCAATGGCTGGTCGAGGTTTCGTCATAGCCATGATTCGGTGGTACTCGGTAAACCCATGCTTCACTGCCGTTGCCTTCAAGCTTCACTTGACCACTGGGATGACCAATAAAACCAAGTATTGCCGTTTTGCCGAAAGTGAATGTGGCCGGGTAAACTTCCCCGTCGAGTTCAAACTGCCCAGACCAAGTCCGGACGCCTTCATTCTGAATTTCTGATGAAGTGACTTGGATATTGACTGGCTGGTTATCAGGCATAGTGACCGTGACAGCATCGCCCGTTGCCAGAACTCGGAATTGTTCAATATTTTCGATTTCGATCGCTTTGATTTCCGTCACTGCATCACTTTTTGGCCTAATGGCTTGCAACGCTGGGCTTGGGTTGATGTCGTGCCATACTTCATCAACGGTTTGCGCCGCAAGCATGCGCTCTTCAGTGATAGGCTCTGAATTCAGAGCAGAACGAGCATCTCCTGCGCTCGATGCATCTTCTCGTGGTAGCTTCATCAGTTGACGCTCATCAGCAACTGTTGCGGCTTTAAAATCAGTATCCTCGTTATTATTCGGTGCTTTTTGGGCAGGCACTAATGTTAATGAACTATGGCTAATGTAATATTTACCAACAATGAGACCGAATATTACTAATAACAAAATGGTCATTATCTTAACTTTCAAACTTTATATCTCCGACAATTAGATGTGGCATATATATAGATACATAAGATGTATGAATACAATTAAATAATGTAATCTTAAGTCAATAAAGTTAAGGTTAAATATAATCAAACTTTATAGATTTGAATGATGATCTAATTTTCAAAAAAATGAACGCAATGCGCTAAATAAAATATCAAGCCAAAAGAAAAACAATAATCCGTAATTAATAAATTAGTTATTATCGTTTGATGGCAATAAACAGAGAAAATTAAAGAAGAGATGGTACTTTTGATAACGGCGAGTCTTATGAAAAAGGCACTTAAAAGCGCAAAAATACAGTTTAGGCTGTCTATGACTAAACAACTTGAAGTTGCAGGTCGATATGGTAAGTGAGCACCCCATAGCAATAGCTAAAAGCGTAGCCAACATCGCTACAGCTACAAGTGGGAAGGAAAAACCTTCATTCTCAACGCTCTTTAATCTATGGCTGAGCACTTTGCTGGAACTGCAAACCAACTAATTTGGTATTTTTTCAAAACGTAATTCACTATTTACCCTAATAACCAAAATAAGATATTTATCTACTCGGACATAAATCTGATTATTTCTTGACATTTATTCCATTATTTTAATATTTGCACTTTTTATAAACCATCGGAAAGAGAAAACAGATGATGAATGACATTGTAAAGAAAGATATAGCTAACGCCCCAAAGGTAGCCCGTTTACTTTAGTAACCTTCTTCGTTTTTTAATTCATTATCTGCTCCTTTGAAAAGACACTACTATGAAGTACAGGTCAATCCGAATACTATTAGCGTCCGTATAAATGATAATATTGTGTATAACTACACAACTTGAAGTTGCAGGTAGGTTGGAAAGTAAGTCTCCCCCATGAGCATAGATAAACGATTTGATGAAGTGAGCGAACGTAACCAACACCGCTGCAGCTTCAAGTAGGAAGGGGATATCAGACGATCAATCGACATGATTCATCATAGATAGAAGGTCACAACATTCCCCGCGCTAAGAAAAGTACTCGATAAATCTTGTTCAATTTTTTCGAACTTAATCATCAAACGGAGTGAGTTATCTCAGGTTACGAATCACTCTACACTGGCTCCAACAGCTAGGAAGCCGCTGAGCACCTACTACCTTTTAATGAATCTGAGGACACTTTAATGAAAGCACTATTGAAACAACTAACCACATCAACTTCTGGATTTTCTGCGCTTGCGCTTCGTTTCCCAATTGGCATCATTTTTATGGCGCACGGTGCGCAGAAACTCTTTGGCTGGTTTGGAGGATATGGATTAGAAGGCACTGGTCAATGGATGGCTTCAATTGGCTTAAACCCAGGTGTGCTGATGGCATTTTTAGCGGGTAGTGGTGAATTCTTTGGGGGCCTATTCATTTTGCTTGGCTTACTAACTCGCCCTGCCGCCTTGCTTCTTTCTATTACGATGATCGTCGCAATCGCTTCTGTACACTTAGGTAACGGCTTATTCATGGCTAATAACGGTTATGAGTTTGGCCTTGCGCTGCTTGCAGCCAGTGTATCGTTGGTTTTCTCTGGTGCTGGCAAATTGGCACTTGATAACTGGTTAAATAAAAAGCTCGCATAATCTATGCCTAAGGCCAGCATACCGTTTCATTGAAGGAGGCCAAGCCTCCTTCAAACGTTAAAATTTTCAGTCGATAACATTCAACTTAGTATCACTTTCCTTCCTTTCTCTACTTGTGTTGCATGCCCTTCTTTTTATGCTACATAAAAGTGCCGTTGAGACCCTATTCATATAAAGCAACCTTAATGGGTAAATATGCAACCAAACGAGCTTAAAATTGAATGAAAACTAGCGAATTACCATTAGATGAGAATAGTGATATTTGTTAACACAAAAGACTCATGTGTTGCCAAATGATAAAAAATAAAAATTTAAAACCAAAAATAGGTTATTAAAACGTAAAGGATGGGCGATTTTAAGTGATAAAGATCACAGCAATTAACCGTTAACATTATTTTACTTTTTGATTTGCACTCAGCCCTGCTAACCTGCGGCACGCTTTGAAATGATGTCGAAGTGCATAAAATAAAGGAGTGTTCACAATGAATACCAAAAAACCGATGTCGCTTACCGGCCGTGTTATTTTAGGTATGGTAGCGGGTATTTTGACTGGCTTTGCCATTCGAGCCCTATTTGCTGAAAACGGATTTGTTGACGCGTATATCGTTAACGGCTTATTCGATGTTGGCGGAAAAATCTTTATCGCCAGCTTAAAAATGTTAGTTGTACCCCTCGTGTTTGTTTCTCTCGTTTGTGGTACGAGCTCACTGAAAGATCTCACCACACTTGGCCGCATGGGCGGTAAAACCCTAGCCTTTTACATCGCAACCACTGCGATTGCCATCACACTGGCACTAACAATGGGCACTGTGTTTCAACCGGGGTCCGGAGCCGATTTAACCGCAGCAAGCTCATTCCAATCTGCGCAAGCCCCTTCTTTGGGCCAAGTGTTTATTGATATGTTCCCGACCAACCCAATCAGCGCGATGGCAGAAGGTAAAACACTGCAGGTCATCGTCTTTGCAGTACTATTTGGCATAGCCATCAGTGCCGCGGGTAAACCGGGCGAGCGTATTGCGGGCGTTTTTAATGACTTGAACGAAGTTATTATGAAACTAGTCGCCTTGTTGATGAACCTTGCTCCATACGGCGTATTTTTCCTGATGGCAAAACTGTTCACCAGCCTTGGTTTAAGTGCCATTTTGAACCTCGAAGAATACTTCGTAGTACTGACGGTTACCCTGCTGCTACACGGTTTTGTCACCTATAGTTTGATGTTGAAAGGCTTTACTGGTTTAAGTCCAATCACCTTCTTCCGTAAAATGGAAGATGCCATTATGTTCGCTTTCTCTACAGCCTCTTCCAATGCGACTATACCCGTCACCATGGAAACGGCTAAAAACCGCTTAGGGGTTGATAACAAGATAGCTTCTTTCACCATTCCGCTAGGTGCGACCGTTAACATGGATGGCACAGCGATCATGCAAGGCGTTGCGACAGCATTTATTGCCCAAGCGTTCAATATCGACCTAACCATGGGTGACTACGTGATGGTCATCCTCACGGCAACACTAGCCTCTGTTGGTACAGCAGGCGTTCCGGGTGTTGGTCTTGTCATGCTAGCGATGGTGCTAAACCAAGTCGGCTTGCCACTAGAAGGTATTGCTTTGATTATGGGTGTTGACCGCTTATTAGATATGATCCGCACCGCAGTCAATATTACTGGTGATAGCTGTGTGACTCTTATTGTGGCGAAAACAGAAGGCGCGTTAGATGAAGCTCGCTTTAATGATCCACAAGCTGGCGTGAAAGAAGAAGAAGTCCATTTAACAAAAGCTCAAGCCTAACTTTCTTCACTTCCACTAATCAAAATCAAACCCTGTCGCTATTGCTACAGGGTTTTTCTTTATTCGCTTTACAGGTCAAGAATAAGATTAAAAATCAAGTAGATCAGAGCTATCTCACACCGAACTATCTTCAATAGATCTAGAATTTTATCAGCCTAACTTTCTAGGAGTGAACACAATGATACCTCGACGCACATGGCTTCTTTTGTTCTGCACTTTACCCTTTCCTTCAGTCGCTCTCGCTTCCTCTAACGATATCGATTCGTTAGATCTAACACACTCAACGATTGGTTATGCCTCTTTAGTCATTTTTACTCTGGCATATACTTTGGTCATGATGGAGGAGTACCTTAAGCTACGAAAGTCTAAACCTGTGTTACTTGCAGCTGGTTTAATTTGGGCCATGATTGGTTATGTTTATCAGCAGTATGAATTAACCGAGATTGCCAAAAACGCGCTAGAGCATAATTTGCTGGAATACGCCGAATTATTGCTGTTTCTGTTAGTCGCGATGACCTACATCAGTGCAATGGAAGAGCGGCGATTATTTGATGCATTACAAGCGTGGATGGTGGGAAAAGGTTTTGATTTTCGTGCTCTTTTTTGGATCACGGGGCTACTTGCATTTTTCATCTCGCCAATTGCCGATAACCTAACCACCGCACTGTTGATGTGCGCTGTCGTACTAAAAGTGGCAGGAAACAACCCACGTTTTATCAACATTGCTTGTATTAATATCGTCGTAGCGGCTAACGCCGGAGGCGCTTTTAGCCCTTTTGGAGACATCACCACCTTAATGGTTTGGCAAGCGGGCCATGTGCCATTTTCACAGTTCCTTTTTCTGTTTCTCCCTTCTGTGATCAACTACCTTGTTCCTGCATTGCTGATGTCATTTTTTCTGCCCAAGGAAAAGCCAACCACCCTGCATGAACATGTCGAGCTTAAACGCGGAGCCCGCCGTATTGTCGTACTTTTCATGTTAACCATTGCTACCGCCGTAGCATTCCATGCTGTGGTGCGCTTTCCACCCGTGATAGGCATGATGATGGGGCTCGCTTACTTACAATTTTTTGGCTACTTCCTCAGGAAAACCTTACCTACTTCGCTGGCCAAAAAAACCGTAATTGCGATTGCAAATAATGACGAGGCCGCCCTAAAACGTATTGGCTCTGTGGTGCCATTCGATGTCTTTAAGCGAGTTTCACACGCCGAATGGGATACGCTACTGTTTTTCTACGGGGTGGTCATGTGCGTAGGAGGGCTAAGCTTACTGGGTTATTTAGGCTTGATCTCGGAAGTGATGTATAGCCAATGGAACCCCATATGGGCAAACGTGATGATTGGGTTTCTTTCGGCGATTGTCGATAACATTCCCGTCATGTTTGCAGTACTGACGATGGAACCCGATATGTCCACCGGAAACTGGTTGCTCGTCACATTAACAGCGGGCGTCGGCGGCAGTTTACTCTCGATTGGCTCAGCCGCTGGAGTGGCTCTGATGGGCGCTGCACACGGCAAATACACCTTTGTAGGCCATCTAAAATGGACACCGATTATTGCAACAGGCTACGCCGCAAGTATTGGTGTCCACTTACTACTCAATCACGCTTTGTTTTAACGAATTTGCTTCGCAATATAATGACACAGCGCCTCTGCCAGCTGGTGCGAGGCCAAGTTACGTGCCACCACTTCTGAAGCCAGCTTTCCGCTGTTTATCACGCCAATCCAATCGTCAATCATGGCGCTAAAGCCTTTACTGGTCAGCATTGGCGTCCAATCTTTTAAACTAAGGGCTTGCTCTTGCCCTTGATGCCAACGTTTTCCTTGTGTAAACGAATCAAACTCAAAACCTTCATTCACAAAGCTCGCGCTGACTCGCTCAGCGGTTATGCCGAACTGGCGATTCATTGAGGCATGCAGCAAACTTTCGCCGTGTTGCCATTGAACATCCAAGCGGGATAACTGACCTTGATGCTGCTGGTAGGTAATATAAGCATCATCCAATGTGGCTTTAGCATTCACGTTTACGCTGTCTAGCGGATGGATAAAATCATCAAAGATAAAGGTGCGCACATCACCGGGCAGATCATAGCGGTGCTTTTCCCAACGAAGCGAACGTAAGTCGTTTCTATTACCAGTTTGCACTGCATTTAGGTGTTGGTTATAGAGCGGAATATGACGGCGATTAAACCCCACATACAAAGGTTGACGATGCTTTTCTGCAAGCTCATACAACATTTCACAGGCGCTTGCGCTGTCGGCTAGCGGCTTATCAACAAAGGTTGGAATTCCGTGTTCAAGGAAAAATTGGGCGATTTGAGGGTGAGCCGAGGTCGCCGCATGGATCATAACCGCATCAACGTTATAGCCAAGTAGCTCTCGATAATCCGTGCAATTCTCTGAAATGCGGTAACGCTGCGCTAGTTGCGTAACAAGAGCTGGATTACGAGTACAAAATACCAATTCTAAATCTGGGCGTTGTGTGATGACCGGAAGATACGCCTTTTGCGCGATATCACCTAGACCAATAATGCCAATTTTCATCATCAAATCTCTTTTCGTTAGATGAAGGTTAGGCTAACACAAGAAGATTAAAAAGGGAGGTGTAGAACTCAGTGAAAAGGCAATCCTTGCCTGTCTGGGATGAGGCTAAAATGGGCTCTCTTTGTTCAGTTCATTGCAAATTTCAACAATCGCTAATGAGAGCCCGGATTTGATGATTTGTTGCTGACGCTGAAGTTGAAGCTGGTAAAAATCCAGTTCAATGTCGCCATCCGGTTCCAATACTTCCAACTGCACCATGCCCATTTTGGCCACCAAATGGAGCTTTTTTATCGGCACCAAAATTTTCGGGTCGGTGAACTCGTATTCAGCACCATCACTGTTGAGTTGATTACGCAGTTTGATGATATCTTCAATATCGTGGTAAACATCATCAGGTAATACCCCAAGGCCAAACAGCAGTTTTAGCCTGACAGACAAGTTGCCGAGTGGTCCAGAATCTTGCAATAGAGGGCCAACTACTGATTGGACAGCGAAGTTATCTTTGCGAAAAATGCGTTGCATCAATGCGTCAATCGCCTCATTGAACACTTCAACCGTCGTAATAAAGAATCCGCGCACCGAATGGGCACTATTCAGTCGTTCAATTATATCGCTTTCGTTAATTCTATCTGCCATACGCTGTACTAATTGTTGTTATAAAGGGAGGGCATTAGCGCCCTCCAAAGTATTTATGTGATTAAAGCTGTTTGTAGATCGCTTCAATTTGCTTAACCTGCTCGCTCTGCTCATCTAACCCTGTGTAATGGGCCAGTGTTTTACATACGCCATATTGGTTCAATGATGTTTGAAGCTCGACCGCTTGAGGATCGCTGTCGTTGGTATATTTAAGGGCCGCCGCAATCCCTTTCAATAGCGTTTTGTTGTCAATACCGTACTCGATTGTACCGAGTAATGGCTTGATTAATCTATCATTGGGGCCTAATTTTCGTATTGGCTGACGACCAACGCGATCCACTTCATCCACCAAATATGGGTTGGCAAAGCGGCTCAATATTTTTTCGATATAAGCGGCGTGCAATTTAGGGTCAAAACCGTAACGACGAATGAGTACTTCACCGCTTTCATGCATGGCTTGCTTCACTTGCTGACGAATTGCAGGATCTTCAATTGCTTCACGAATCGTCTTATGACCACTCAAACAACCCAAATAGGCGGTAATGCAGTGCCCAGTATTTAGAGTGAAAAGTTTACGCTCAACAAAAGCCATCAGATTATTGGTTTTTTCCATCCCTTCAATGTCGGGGATCTCACCTTTAAATTGCTGTTCATCAACAATCCATTCGCTGAAACTTTCAACCGTCACGGCCAACGGGTCATCGTTCGCGGCTTCGACAGGTGGCACAATGCGATCCACCGCGGAATCGACAAAACCAATTAACTCATCGGTTTTAGCATGCAGCGATGGGTCTAGATATTTATACACTTCGCCTTTCAGGTGTGTTGTACCGCGCACCATGTTTTCACAAGCGATCACATTGAGTGGCTGTTCATTGCCCGCTTCAAATCTTTTGGTGATGCCTTTGGCGATCGTTTTCGCAATGATATCAAGCACTGCAGGGCCGACAGCTGTAGTGACTAAATCCGTTTTTACAATGCGATCAATCACATCATTACTGGCTGAATTCACCGCAGTGACATGAGTGACAGTATCAATTTTGCACTCAGAACCCACTACCTTTACTTTGTATTCTTGACGATGACTCAATTGATCGACCAAAGGTTCATTGACATCGGCAAAAGTCACTTCAATGTCTGCATCGGCCAATAATTTACCAATAAAACCACGACCAATGTTACCCGCGCCAAAATGTACTGCATTTTTCATAATCTTACCTACCAAAAACTTATCTAAAAGAGAAAAGAGCGCTTAATACTTCAATTGAGGTGAGGTCAGCAGTATAGGGGAACAGCCGACCTCGTTTTGCCTCAGGAGCAAAAGCGTTACGCTGCTTGGTTACCCGATAGGATGGCCAAGATATCGCTCACGTCTCTGGTTGAGGTGAGCTTCTCGATAGCATCAGGCTCATCGAGTGCGTTGGTAATGGTGGTAATAACTTGAATATGTTCATCATTTTTGGCGGCAATACCGATAACCAGTTTCGCTACGCCATCTTGGTCGTCCGTAAACTGCACACCAGCAGGATATTGGCAAATCACAATACCCGTTTTAATCACACGGTCTTTGGCGGCGACGGTACCATGAGGAACGGCAATCGATTCTCCAAGATAAGTGGATACCATTTTCTCACGTTCAAACATGGCATCAACATACTCAGGCTCCGCATAGCCAAGCTCAACTAACTTATTGCCAGCGAAACGAATGGCTTCTTCTTTATTAGCGGCATTCAAACCTAAGTGAATGTTTTCTTTTTGGATTTGAAAAACGGACGGTTTTTGAATTTCAAAGCTGTCGTCATTCGCAGCGAGGATGGATACTTTAACCACATCGCTATCATTCGCCGCCTTAGGGCGTTGAGCTGCCAAAAGCTTAGTCACAAGCTGGTTGTACATTTCACTGTCTAAAAAGTTGCTCAGTGAAATATGCTGTGCACTGGGTGCATGTGTGCGTGCGCGGCCAGTCAGGTCTTTATGAGTAATCACGATTTCTGCGTTCTCCGGCAAACTATTGATGGCAAGGTTAGTGACATGAATCGCTAAGCCCGCATCTTTGATTTTTTTACGCAGCATGCTTGCGCCCATTGCGCTTGAACCCATACCCGCATCGCAAGCAACAATAATGCTTTTCACGTTGGCTAAATCAATATTGCTTTTTTGAGAAGCCGTCGTCACATTGCCCTTTGCGCTCGATTTCATCTCTTTCATTTGTGATGTGGCTTTTTCTAACGCCGCTTCATCACCTTCTTCCTCGGTGCTGCTCTGTGCTTTCATCAATAATGACGCAACGGTAAAGGACACACCTGCCGCACCAAATATTGAGCATAATACGCCAACAATCGATCCTTTCTGTGTCATCAGTAGCACTGCAAAGATAGAGCCAGGAGACGCTGGAGAAACAATACCTGCATTGAAGAGAGTCAAAATGAACACCCCTGTCATACCACCAGCAATCGCTGCAAGAATCAGACGTGGATTCATCAGTATGTATGGGAAATAAATCTCATGGATGCCGCCGAAGAAGTGAATGATGGAAGCGCCACCAGCTGTTTGACGTGCTGTACCTTTACCAAACACCATGTAAGCCAACAAAATACCGAGACCAGGGCCAGGGTTTGCTTCAATTAAGAAGAAGATTGACTGCCCCATTTCACTGGCTTGTTGAATACCTAACGGTGAGAAAATACCGTGGTTAATCGCGTTGTTAAGGAACAAGATCTTCGCGGGTTCAACAAAAATAGAGGTGAGTGGTAAAAGGTGTGCTGAAACTAGGAAGTTTACGCCTGCCGCTAAACCACCAGAGAGCACTTTGACAAATGGCCCAATGAGGTAAAACGCCAAGATTGCGCCAAGCATACCAATAATACCTGCCGAGAAGTTGTTTACCAACATCTCAAAACCGCTTTTTACTTTACCTTCAACACGTTGATCAAAGGTTTTGATCGCCCAACCACCCATAGGACCAACCATCATGGCTCCCATGAACATGGGAATGTCGGTTCCGACAATCACACCCATTGTGGTGATGGCACCGACAACAGCACCACGTTCTCCACCAACCAATTTACCACCCGTGTAACCAATCAGCAGTGGTAATAAGTAAGTAATCATCGGCCCAACCATAGATGCTAACGTTTCATTCGGTAGCCAACCTGTTGGGATAAATAGTGCGGTTATAAAGCCCCACGCGATAAACGCGCCAATGTTTGGCATAACCATGTTAGATAAGAAGCGACCAAAATTTTGTATCTTGATCTTTGCATCTGGTGATATCATGTGGATTCCCCGTTCGATGTTCTGATGAATATTGTTGTTGTAACGGTTCTGCGAAAAACCGTTGATTGCTTAGTACACAATCAATTTACCACACAATTTCATTCTGGAACTGACGACGGGTTTTTCGTGATCAGCCCCTCATAAATCCTAGCTTACAAATCATTTCTTCGTGATCATGGTCATTAAATTGACATGTAAATTTACAACAAAAACAAAAATACAACTTGTCAATAAGATTTAAACGACCAATGTCATACTTTTTGAATTTTAACTTTTAATAAAAAAGAGATTAAAATCACACTTTCACTTTAATTATTAAAAATTAAAGAACAAAAGGTGATGAACATCACAATTACATCTTTATTTTACTAATCAAAATAAAGCCACCACTTCCATATTGTCTATTTTGTAACTTATATACACAAAACCATATTAATATGAGCTCATACATTAATATGGCTTTTTTTACTAACAACATCGGATCTTCCTCTAAAAGCAGGCCAAGGATACGCTCCAATTCACAAACCGAACAATAAGAGGTGGGACGAGTATAGCCTTACAACGCAAAATGTTTTGACCCTGAGCATTCCCTGTTAGAATCGGCTGTACTGTTAACCATAGACGCTGTGAACGAATTCATGAAAGAAAGAGTGGTTGTTTCCGTTTCATCCATCCATGGGACGAAGCACTTTCATCTCGGTAAATGGTTCCGACATTTTTTAAAAGGTTTTGGCTATGTGCTGGTTGCCAGTATTCTCGCCACTGGCGGCGTTATCTATTACCTTCTTGATGAAGTTGATTTTGCTAAACTCAAGCAACAAGAGTTAGAGAGCCAGTCGATGTCACTGACCGAAGAAGTCACCTCTTTAAAGGAGCTAAAAAACAGCTTAGAGAATGACCTGCTCGAACGAGAAGAAAAGATGCAGGTTGTTTCAGACAGGCTCGGCGATCTTGAAAAAGTATTGGGTATGGATGAAAGCGGAGCGGAATTAGAATCACGTTTAGACACCGCCGCTATCACTTCTTCAGTTAGAATGGTGATGCTGACCCAAATACCCAGCGGTGCACCTGTGCATAATGCGAGAATTTCGTCAGGATACGGTGAGCGTATTCATCCTGTGACCGGCAACGTCAAAATTCACCGCGGGCAAGATTTTGCGGTTAACATAGGCACGCCAATTTATGCACCAGCCGATGGCGTTGCCGAAGTCACTCGCGCCAGTGATAAAGGGTCAGGCAATTTTTTACGCTTACAGCACTCTTATGGATTTACCAGCTCCTATTCTCATTTGCAAAAATTTGCCGTGAAAGGGGGCGATTTTGTACAGAAGGGCGACTTAATTGCTTATTCTGGAAACAGTGGGTTATCTTCTGGCCCACATTTGCACTATGAAATTCGATTTGTCGGCCGTTCATTAGATCCAAGACCTTTTGTTGATTGGGGCGTGAATGATTTTGAAACGATATTTAGTAAGGTAAGAGGTATCCGATGGGAATCTTTAGTAAACAAAGTCGAGCTAAGAGTCAGCACTCAGCTACAACTCTCATCGCAAAAGGCTGTTCCATTAGTGGGGAACTCAGGTTAGAAAGCGACATTCAAATTGACGGGTCGGTAGAAGGTCAATTGCACGTTGATAAAACCATCGTCATTAGTGAAACAGGCACGGTTAATGGTGAGCTGTACGCAGGCCACATAATCATTAATGGCGAGTTCCAAGGCACATGTCACGCGACTAAAATTGAAATTTTAAGCAAAGGGAGCGTCACAGGGTCTATTTATAGCGACGACTTGAGCATTGAACAAGGTGGGCGCTTTAATGGAGTAACCTACCCTGCCCCGGAGAAACAAGTAGTTGAATTAAAAGAAGCGAAAATCGCTGCTGAAGGTTAATTCAACTACCGATTTCGTTCGCACTTCCCCATTTGATAGAAAGTCCCATTTGCTACAAAGTGTAAAAAGGCCTGCTGATGTTAGCAGGCCTTTTGTTTATGAATGTCCTTTCCCAACTGGGAGAGACTTAGAAACCTTCGATATTTTTTGCTTCTAATTCCGCAAAGTATTTTACGGTTTTCACTTTTAGTTCTTGAGTCGATGGTTCATCACATACAATGACTGATTTCGCGTGAAGTTGTAGTGCGGAGACTGTCCACAAATGGTTGACGCTTCCTTCCACGGCCGCTTGCAAAGCCAGCGCCTTATTGTGGCCTGTCACCAAAATCATGATCTCTTCTGAATCTAGCAGTGTGCCTACACCAATCGTTAGCGCGTATTTAGGAACTTGGTTGATATCACCATCAAAGAAGCGAGAGTTTGCAATGCGTGTATCTTCTGTCAGTGTCTTAATGCGAGTGCGTGACGAAAGTGAAGAAGCAGGCTCGTTAAACGCGATGTGCCCATCATTACCCACACCGCCCATAAATAAATTAATGCGGCCGTATGATTTAATTTTATCTTCATAGCGCTTACATTCTGCATCAACATCTGGTGCGTTGCCATTCAGTAAGTTGATATTTTCTTCTTGAAGATCAACATGATTGAAGAAATTGTTATACATAAATGAGCGGTATGACTCCGGATGATTTTCAGGAATACCAATGTATTCATCCATATTAAATGTCACGACATGCTTAAAGCTCACCTCGCCTGCTTTATGCATTTCAATCAGTGCATTATAAGTCGTCAATGGTGTACCACCAGTAGGTAAACCCAATACAAAAGGACGGTCTGCCGTTGGGTTGAATGCGTTGATACGTTTTACGATGTGTGCTGCTGCCCACTTGCCGACTTGTGCAGCCTGTTTTAACGGGATAAGTCTCATGATTGGCCCCTAGTTATTGGAATATTATGGTGTAATAGAACATTAATTCGCATTATAAAATAAGTGTTGGGTAACTGCCATTGTTTTAGGTCAAATTTTCGCTCTTTCTTCAAATCTCAACCAGAAATGCGCTTAAATTTGTAGCAATTTCTACAGGTAAGCTTAACTAATACGGCACATGCTATAACCAAATGAGATAAAAATTCATCTATAAAATTAAGTGAAGTTTGAGTCGCTATCACTCCACTATCTGGCGAAGCGTGCATTCATTATCCATACTTGGAGTAACAAGCAAGAAAGGAGCAAATGCCATGAAAAACGAACTTGAACCCGCGAAAATTCTCCATGCTTATGAAACAGTAATGGCGCATGGTACACCGACTGAGTTCGGGAAAATCTATGAAGGTATCGAAGCTTTTTCAGACTATGACGGCTATAACATTTACATGCGAGGAAATGGTGTGGAGCTAAAAGTTGGCTTCCACAATACCTACCATCTCGATTATGACCAAGAGCATCTACGCGACAGCTTTTTGAAAAAAGTAGCCATTTTGGCTAAGTAGCGGTGTTGGCCCAGCTCATGGATTGGCTAAGCGCGACCAAATGAGCAGAGTGGCGATAATGCAAAGCCCGAGTGAGTCATCAATACTAGGGCTTTGAGCGAAAGCACTTTTCTCATCTTGATTGAGTCACACTCTTTTGCACAGAGATCTCTTATATGAAAGGCGATGCAAGTGAGTTTGTCAGCCTTATTGAGACAATAAGGCTGAAGAGATAAATGAGAAAGCTGACCAAATTACGGCTTAAGATCCTGCATTAGAGATACAGATTAATCTTCTTCCGTTAAGCTAACTTCTTCATCATTATAGTCGTCACCACTTTCAGGTTTATTGCGACCGTTCAACGTATGGAAACGCTTACGACCGCGAGCAAGTTGAGTGTATTTTAACCAGACACGCTCTAACTTAGATTTCGCTTTACCTGGGTTTTCAATCGCCTTAACAAAATGAGCTTCTTCGGCATTCTCTGGCGTGAGTTCACCAGATTCAAGACCAAGCATGGTACCACCATAAATGGTGAGAAGTTCTTCTTCTGCAAGAGTAAAATCACCAGACTTAGCAAAGCCTCGTGGAAACTTTGTATTGTCGTAAAAACGTTTTTTTCCGTGACGGAATTCAGTCTCAGACATATCAACCTCATGTGAATGGCGCTACTACCATGTAGCGATAGATCACGCGAAAATTAGGCGTAAATCTCCGAAAAGAAAAACAAAAATTTTTTATCGTCATAATTGCACTTCCTTGTTAATCTGACGGGGTAATTTCAGAGGATTTAATATGGATGTAAAAGTTTTTCGCACTTTTCTCGAACTCGCCAAAGTACGTCATTTTGGGCGAGCAGCTGAAAACCTTTATTTGACCCAAGCCGCCGTCAGCGCACGCATCAAGCAATTAGAAAATTATTTTGATGCTCAGCTGTTTACGCGTGATCGCAACAACATAAAGCTCACATCGGCAGGAGAACGACTCGTTGGCTATGCCGAAGTGATGGTGGCAACCTTGCAACAAGCCAAGTTTGAGCTCTCTTTGGAAAATGGCCGAGCTTTACAGCTGACATTAGGGGGAACGCCCAACGTTTGGGATGCTCATCTACAAAACTGTTTAAGCGTTGTGACTGATGCTTTTAGCGGTTATGGCTTTATGGCGGAAGTTATGGGGCGCGAGCAGCTCAACCGCAGCCTACTGGAGCGTACCTTAGATATGGCGTTTGCCTTTGACCCAATTAAAGCCGAAGAGCTAAACTGCAAAAAAGTCGCAGATTTAGTACTGGTGTTGGTTTCGACGCGTCCTGACACACTGGAAACCGCCTTTGATAATAAATACGTGTACGTCGATTGGGGAAGCCGTTTCGCCTCCGAGCATGCTGAGCGACATCCGAAGACGCCGACCCCCTATTTGCGCACCTCGACCGCTCGTATCGCACTTGATTTCATTTTAGAAAAAGGGGGAAGCGCTTACCTTCCTACCTCACTTGTTGAACCTTTTATCCACTCTGGCCAATTGTATCGAATTGACAATGTGGAAGATTGGCAGCGTCCCATCTTCCTCAGCTACCGAAAAAACAGCTCATCGATAGAAGCCATTATGCAAGTGGAAAAGTTAGTCAAAAACATCAACCCTAGTAGTGCTTACTCATTACAACAAGCGGGCGAGGTCATTCTCGACTGACCCAACAAATTCATAACGCTGTAGCGGGTATTGAATACAGCGTTATGGATATCCTTTTTCAAGAGAAACCGCAGAAAAAGCCATCCAGTTCCGAAAATGGCTAGTATCGACAGAATTCATGCATACACTTAGCTTATAAAAACTGCATAAGGCTCGTTATACCAAATGGCACCATGGATGGAACTCGATAAAGAACAATGCCAACAAGCTCGCACTAGCCGTGATCCGCGATTTGATGGACGATTTTTCGTTGCCGTCAAAACAACCAACATCTTTTGTCGCCCAATATGTCCGGCAACCCTGCCAAAAGAAAAGAATGTTGAATACTTCGCCAACTCCGCGCTGGCTCTACAAGCGGGTTATCGGCCATGCCTGCGTTGCCGCCCAGACAGTGCACCTCATTCTTGGGCATGGAAAGGAGTTGAAACCACCTTCTTGCGTGCAATCAAGCTTATTGAGCAAGGTGAATTACAATCGAGCAATCTGGCTCAATTTGCCGAACGTTTGGGGATCAGTGACCGCTACCTACGACAACTGTTTCAAACCCATTTAGGAGTGTCACCGAAACAATATGCTCAGTACCATCAGTTGATGTTTGCTAAACAGTTGTTGCATTCCAGTGCTCTGTCCATTACCGATATAGGATTCGCTTGTGGGTTCAACAGTACCCGCCGCTTTAACGATGCGTTTATCAAAACGTTGCAACTGACCCCCAGCCAAGTGCGGCAATCTAAAACTGCATTGATGACAAAAAACCTATTAACACTCTCTTTTCGCGGCCCTTTCGATTGGCAACATATGCTAGATTTCTATCGATTACGTGCAGTAAACGCCATTGAACAGGTCAGTAACAATCATTATCAACGCACCTTCAACATACACAATACGACCGGCTGGTTTCGTGCCAGCTTAACCTCTGAGACCCATTTAGAGGTTGAATTCGAGTTGCAAGACATCACCAAACTGCGTTACTTGGTGGCAAAACTACGCCGCCTATTTGACCTCGAAGCCGACATCAGCCACATCGAGGCCTATTTGGAAGACTGCGCTCCGGGTTTAGTCACTCGTTCAGGAATCCGCATTCCCGGCGTTTGGAATTGTTGGGAGGCGGGAGTCAGAGCTATTTTAGGTCAACAAGTTTCGATAAAAGCAGCCATTGGCCAGCTCAACCGATTAGTCGATGCGGTGAACCCAGCTCAAAACACGAGCAGTTACTTTCCAAGCCCGGAACAAATCGCACAGCTTGACTTGCACTTTTTAAAGATGCCACACAGCCGAAAAGAGACCTTAACACGCTTTGCTCAATTCATGTGCCAACACCCTGAAGCCGATGTTGATGCTTGGCTTTCACTAAAAGGTATTGGGCCGTGGACCGTAAACTACGCTAGGTTAAGAGGTCAGTCCGATTCAGATTGCTTTCTAGACACTGATTTGGTGGTTAAGAAGGCCTTAAGCCATTTTCCTGAGCTGAACGCAGACAAGGTTTCACCTTGGGGAAGTTACGCCACCTTTCACTGTTGGAATTACTAATATGAATAGCTTCACCCACTATCACAGCCCCTTAGGAATCATGACATTGCAAGCCTGCGAGCAAGGTTTATTGGGGGCTTGGTTTGAAACCGAAACCACCATGCCAACAGAGTTAGGGGTAAAATCCGAACACTGCACTATACTCATCAATACTATCAAACAGTTAGATGAGTACTTTTCCGGGAAACGGACTATATTTACTTTACCTTTAGCGGCAAAAGGCACCGAGTTCCAACAATCTGTGTGGCAAGCATTATGCAAGATACCTTATGGCGAAACTTGGAACTACCAACAGATTGCAGAGGCGATCGGTAACCCCAAAGCCGTAAGGGCTGTCGGCTTGGCCAATGGTAGAAATCCAATTTCGATCATCGTTCCTTGCCATAGAGTGATCGGAAAAAGTGGTAAACTCACTGGCTATGCGGGGGGCTTAAACCGTAAAGCGAGCTTATTAGAACTTGAGCGAACAACAACAGAGGTTGCAGCAACATGATAAGATCTACGGCAAAATCAATCAGTATTCTCGTCCTTACAGCCACTTTGCAAGGCTGTTTTCAAGATGACCTTGAACGTTGGTTAAACCGTGAAACTTATGAGTTCAAAGGGACTTATGACAACCAGTTCAATGATGACTTATTGATTTTCGAAGAGGGCGTTGTACGTGCTGAATCTGAAACTCAGCACTGGTCTCGCGCTTACAGCGTGGATGGTAATCAACTGACGATCCAGCTACGCAATAACTCGAAAGAAAAACGAGAAGATATCGTGCTTGTGATCCATGGCAAAGGAGAAGTGCTCACATGCAGTGTCTGCGCCATGTATAAATTGAGTAACGTATGGGTAAAAACAGGCAATGTTGAAGCCAAACCGTCTGGAGTAGAAAACGCGAGCCAATAACTCGCGTTGATACTGTTACCAAGTACGCTCACCCATATTCACTTGCGCACTTAATTCAAGGTCTTCTTTACCTGGAAGCGCTGGATAAGCTGTAACCATTTTAGATACCACTTGTGCCGAGTCTTTTGAGGTTGAAATAGCCTGTTCGAATTTCTCCAAGTATGTCTTAGTAAATTTTACGGCTTCGACACCCTGCGGTATATCAGCAAAATAATGTCCAGGAATGACTTTCTTTGGCTTAAGCATCTGCATTTTCTCTAAAGCTTGAACCCACTCACCACGCGCTTTCGGAGTTTGACTATCAGCCGTCCAAACATGCATACCAGAGACAACCGCTACACCACCGACAATCGTTTTCTCAGAAGGCACCCATAAGTAAGCTTGATGTGTATTAAGCTCTTTCACTTCGATCTTATCACCTTCTAATGAAAACTCGTGATGGTCAAAAATCTTAGGGACAATAATTTTATTTGGCGCACTCTCTCCTAGTATCGGGCCCCAAAACTGTAGCTTAGCGTCTTTCGTCGACTTGATATGCTCAACAATCGCTTGGCTTGCTAAAACATCAACGTTAGGAAACGCCGCAACCAACGGTTCTAGACCAAAATAATAATCAGGATCACCAGCGCTAATATAGATGGCCTTAAGTTCTTTACCTGACTGCTTAATCATGTCCACTAAAGCTTGGCCATCTTTTGTACCAAACTGAGCATCAATTAAAATCGCTTGTTTCTCACCACTAATCAGTGTTGAGCTGACTGGAAAGACTCCATTTTCTCCTGGGTTGTAGGTTTGAAACGTCAATGCGGCTAAGCTTGAGAAAGAAGTGCTTGCTAGCAAAAAACCCGTTATCAACGGTTTTGAAATTGTCATTGTGTTTACCTTTCATTCATTGTTCGAAGTAATAACATCTTATTGTTTTTTATTTAGAACAAATAGATCCAATAATGAACTTCACTGATTCAATTTAAGATACTAATAAAAGCATTATTCACTCAAATCACTCTGTTTTTTAAAAACGATCTCATGCACTCACACTGTCATTTATTAAAAATTCAAGTAAGGTAGGGATATCAATCTGTTGGATCGATTTCAAGAGGGATAGGAGAGAACGATGGTAGAAAAACATTCAACCTCGGCACTGGCTAAATTGCGCAATACCGACGCTAAACAACTATTCAGTAACCTCCAAAAAGCAGGGTACATTAACCGCTTCGACAACAAGTGGGTATTAACAGAACTAGGAGCAAAATTTGGCGGCGAATACGCCCAGCACACGCAATATGGCCAATTTATTGTCTGGCCGGAAAACTTGCTCGTCGACACACAAGCCACCAGCGGGAAAACGTTAAGTGCCACTCAGCTTGGCGATCATTTCAGGCTCAACCCCAAAAAAATAAATCAACTATTGAGTGAGTTAGGCTGGATATCTAAAACAGAAAAAGGCTGGCAAGTAACGGAGGCTGGGCTCAGAGCTGGCGCCCAGCAACGTGAAGATAAATCTTCTGAGCAATTCTTTGTTGTTTGGCATGATACGGTGACTCGCCATAAACGTCTGAAACAGTCCATCGTCGAATTTTTAGGGCAAGATGCTCATAGCCAATCGACCGATAAATCATTGTCTCACTTTCGCCAAAAATTTGAGGCAAAACATCGCACCTTAGACGGCCACTATGTTCGCTCAACCGGCGAATTACTGATCGATAATTGGCTCTATCTGGCAGGCGTCGTCCACGCTTATGAGCGTCAGTTGCCGATAGAAGCTGATGTGATGTGCGATTTTTATCTGCCAGCAGGAAAAGTGTATTTGCAATATTGGGGTTCAGATAGTGGCGTGACCGACGAAAAAACTCGCTTACACACACAAGCGATTTACCACGATCACGGCTTTGCTCTGATTAATATTCACCCGCAAGACATTGCCCATTTAGATGACATTCTGCCCAGAAAACTGCGAGAGTTTGGGATTAAAGCGTATTAATCGCCTTGGAAAAATGCCCCCTTCCCCTCGTCACTGAGAGAGAAAAACGAGAGGAAAGGAGCAAAAAACCAAACCTATATTAGCGATAAGAAGAATAGCGAGCTCTAGCCGCCTCTTCTTTCGGGACGATGGTTTTACCAATCGGAGCCAAAGAAATAACCGCGAGTTTCAAATGCTGTAGTGCGAAAGGAATGCCAATAATGGTAATAAAACACGCCACCGCCGATAAAATATGACCAACGGCTAACCAAAAACCAGCGAAAATAAACCAAATCACATTGCCGATTAAGCCAAATGGGCTGGTACCAATATCTTGCTGATTGGTCAATTCATCACGGGAAATCGCCTCTTGCCCAAAAGGAAAAAACGAAAAGTTACCGATAACAAAGCAAGCACGCCCCCATGGAATGCCAATAATGCTGATAAAGGCAAGGAGACCAAAAAACCACCAAGCGAGCCCCATAAACACTCCGCCCAGTAAAAACCAAATAATATTGCCGATTGTTCTCATCACTGTTACTCCGTATAAAATAGACCCATAAACCCTTTCAGTATCATTGCATGACCTGAACGGAAGATTAACGCTAGGCTAAACCATGCCATACCGCCGTAACGCCGCTTATCGTACAAAGCAGCAACGCAGCGAAACGGATGCTATCTTTGGGCAGTGATTGCGTGGTCATCATCGCCAACTTATAACCCAACCAAGCTGAGGGGATAAGCGGAATCGTTATCCATAAATGATGCAACGTCAGAAAACCTGCCGATATTTGAATGATCAAAGAGATGATCGAGCTAAACACAAAAAATGCCGAAAGATTGCCACGCAACTGATTCGCTTCTTGATGCTGTAGGATCAACGCCATCGGCGGTCCACCAATCGCGGAACTGGTGCCAAAGAAGCCGGAGAAAAAACCCGCAATACCCATTTTTATCGGGGTCGGTTCGATGCGATACGGCAATAAACTAACCGCCACGGCAAATAACACCAATAAACCAAGCCATAACGCCAGTACATCCGTCGAGACTAAAACCAGAAGGATACCGCCCGCAATTGAACCGGGAACGCGACCAATCAGCGCCATTTTTAAACCGCCGAGCTCAATGTTCGAGCGATGCTTTAAGGCGTTCAAGATAGAAATAAACAGCGCCACGATACAAATGGGGGCAGGAACGTAATCGGCGGAGATCAAAAACAGCAAGGGCGCTGCGACGATCGCTAAACCAAAACCAATCGCCGTTTGCACAAATGAACCCAAGAAAATAAGAAACATGGCGATAAGCGCCGTACTACTGAACATTTCCATTAAAATGCCTATAAGCGAAACAAAGAAAAGTAATGCCCATAGAGAGCATTACTTCGTTCACGTTATCAGCAATTTTCGATCCTGAGAATAGCCAAATGGATCTATCGGTCTGGTATCAGTAAGCAACACCAATGCGTTGACGAGGGTGAGCGGCACTTTCTAACTCATCAATCATCGCAAGGGCATAATCACTGACTGAGATTTTGCTGTTACCTTCAGCATCAGACAATAGAGCGTCACCGCCCACACGGTAAGCACCTTGTTTCTCACCCGGAAAAATCTCAGCGGCCGGGCTAACAAATGTCCAATTAACCTTGCTTGTACTCGCACGGAAGAGATCCAACGCTTCGCCTTGCGCTAATGCTTCCCCTTTGTACTCTTCAGGGAAACCTTCTACGGTCACCAATTTGATACCGGGAGCGACTTCCAATGAACCCGCACCACCAACCCACAGTAGGCGATCCACACCCACTTGCGGTAGATCCGACAGCAGTTTTTGCGCCGTAGCCGCAACAATATCGTGGTTGCCAGCTGCACGTCCGCCGATAGAAGCGATCACGACATCAACACCAGCTAACGCAGCGCTAATTTTTGACAAAGGCTGTTGTAAGTCAAATAATTGAACGCTAACACCTTCAGCATCGACTTTGCTTGAATCACGCACTAACGCGATCACCTCATGGCCCCGTGCTTTTGCTTCATTGACAATGTGACTACCAATCCAACCTGATGCGCCTAATACTGCAATTTTCATAATTTATTTCCTCATTCGGTTTCTGTTTCTCGACAACAATTGTAGTCTAGTAGTTAAACGAAGGAGGAAAAACACCCAAAAATGATGTAGATTGTATCAACATTCGTATCTAATAAAGGCCTACCATGGACAGACTAACCGCCATGCGCAGTTTTATCGAAGTGGCAAATACTGCCAGTTTTACCAAAGCCGCAGACAACTTGAGCTTAAGTCGATTACAAGTGTCACGTCATGTCCAAGAAGTTGAGGATTGGTTAAAGCAGAGGTTACTGCACCGCACGACACGCAAAGTCAGCCTAACCACCGCCGGTGAAGAGGCTTTAATCCGTTGCGAACAAATTTTGCACCAAACTGCCGAACTTGAAACACGAGCGTTGGAACAGTCACAACTCTTAAACGGTACCATTCGCATTGCCGCGCCGATAGGCCTTGCTCAAAACATGTTATTGGCCGTTGTTGAAGACTTCACGCAACGATACCCCAATGTGTTAATTGACATTGTCGCTTCAGATCGCCTTTCACAACTGGTCGATGAACGCGTGGATATTGCCCTGCGTTTTACCCAACAGCCGGATGATACGCTCATCGCTCGCCGTTTAATGAGCGTCGGCACCGTCATATGCGCTTCCCCTAGCTATCTCAACCAACACCCTCCTATCAATACACCCAATGACTTAACCCAGCACAACTGCTTTGTGCACATGAGTAATAACAAGTGGGATCTGGTTAAAGACAATGAACAGCTCTCTGTCACCGTGAATGGCAACATCCGCGCTAATGATATGGAAATTTTATGCCGTGCTGCCCTACATCACAAAGGCCTCGTACGGCTACCATGCGATCTTGCAAATGTCTTTATCGCCTCAGGAACACTAGTACGCGTTTTGCCAGAGTTTCACAGCCCAAGCAGCGCACTATGGGCTGTGTATCTTTCTCGTAGCTATCAAACCCCATTGGTTCGCCAATTCATTGATTTCATCGCTCAAAGCTGGAAAAACGATCTCATCGCTTAGCGTTAAGTCATTCTAGCTAATAATTTAATCAATATTATTAGCTAGATTAAACATAGTGTTAATGCCAAAAATGAAATTATCTATAATTAATATTGTAGATAACCTCATTTATCTCACAGACATACTATCTACCTATTAAAAAGTTAAGTAAAAATAAAAATATATTTTTACTTACACTAAAACAATCAACAATAAATGTGGATAAGTTACTTAATACTATTAGTAAAAATAACCAGCATTGTTGAAATCATCATTTAACCCTGAAATAAAAATTTCATCAAGTAAATGAGCATTTATTATCCCTTTCAATATCTCACGAAAAAACATGATTAAGCTAGCAAATTAAGCGCTTAATAAATAACAAAAATGAAATTAAACTTAAGATCTATCCATGAATATCATTATAAAATTATTTTATGTACATACTGATATGTACATATTAGTTATGCAACCTTGATTAACTGAAATCACTAACTATATTTATCCACATAAAGATTATAAACATGTAAATATCAACACTAATATCAATAAGATTTAATAGATATAACCCAAAAAACCATTCGAAATGGTTAAATCAGTACAGTGATATTCTGTGGATCCATAAATAAACGTCAGTAGGTATTGAATGAAAAAAATAGAAATACTTATCGTGGTTGATTGTGCCGGAGCATTAGCAACCACGAGCTTAATGGATAACGTTTACTTAATTGATAGTAACCAATGGCTTGGTTCTTGGGATGAAGGAACGTGCCAACTCCACACGGTATCTCAAGATGGTCAGTTTATTTGCTGGCGTAGCTGCGCCATTTCGCCAGATGACGAAGTCAATATAACGGGATTCTCTGGTGACATGATTGATCAAAACGCTTGCTTACCAAGCCCTGTTAATGACGCGTGGGAAGGCAGAGTTCAGACTCGCGGGGATACTGGGCGTTATCTATATACCATTTCTCTTTCAATAAACGGAATAACAATGAATTTTTCACCTTATCTCGAAGTTCAATAACTCCATCTAAATAAGGAACATTGTATGAAAAAAGTAGAAATACTCATGGTCGTAGATGCAGCAGCAGCGCTGGCAAGTCGAGATCTGCAAAGTAACATTTATCTCATTGATACAAATAAATATATGGGCTCGGGTAATGAAGGCCAAGCTGAGTTAAAAACAGCCTGTAAAGACGGTCAATTATTATGCTGGCGAGTTGTCGCTATTTCACCAGACAATGAAGTTGATATTGTCGAGTTTAATGGGCAAATGATAAATGACAGAGTTTGTATACCCACTAAGCAAGGACTAAGCGGTGATGAATTCTGGGAAGGCCGAGTTGAAGCGCAAGGACAAGCCAGCACACAACAATACAATGCGACCTTGTCTATTGATGGTGCAAGATTAACGTTTGATCCTTTCCTCGTTATTTCACTGTAGAGGGCGAACTCATGTTAAGCCCAAATGTTGATACCGCATTAAATATGCTGACCGACGTATATACTGATTTTTTAGGTATTAGTAACTACGATGCAACGTGCAACTCTCTCTTTATTGGCCATGTAGCAAAAGATCCAAACTGGCTCGTAGAAGTTCGAAGCAGGACTGAGATCTTAAGAGCGGTAATGAATGAGTTTATGCAGCAAAAGCCTAAAATTTTTGCGCAAATTATTACATCGTTTATTAATTATCAGACCACGTTCGATGCCTGCGCACAAAACAGTAAGGCGATAACAAGTACGAAGCAATGGATTGAATGCTTACAATTATTGCAAAAAACGTTAAAGCAAAATATCACGTTAACAAATGAAGCTCAGCAAGTTTTCACGAAATCTTACAGCCAAGCGAAAAATGCAGAGGAGCTGCTCGCATCCAGCATTCAAGATGGCTGGAATGAACTTGCGAGCGAAGAACAAGCAATGGTACGCATTGCAACAGAGATAGGCTCTCTATCGCAATCCATTGCCAGTTTAGGAGCCAATGTCACGGCGGCCCAATTAAGAGCAGGAAAAGCTTACATACAAAGTATGGTCACTATTTCCTACGGTGTCGTAATGGGAGCAACGACGTCTGTACCATTCCTTTCCTTTGCTGGTGCGCTATTCACGGTTGGTTACAGTGCATACAGCACAATATCGAGCGCGAAAGAGGTACAACAAGATTTAGACAAACTCACTCAATTACAAACACTAGCCAGTGAAGAAGCACAAGCGGCTGCCATTACTAAAGCCATTATTCAAACCCTCAGCAACATGAGCGAAGAATTCCTAAAAATTGATGATAGCTTGCCAGCACTTTCATTGTTATGGCAAGACGAATTAGACAAGGTAAACGAACTGATCAACGCCTTACAAAGCGGTTCAGACCCTGCCCTATTGACTGATTTGCAAACCATCAAGATTGCTTCAGCCTCATGGAAAACCATTTCAGAATTTGTGCAACTCATTAGTTTACCGCCAAACATTGGAAAACCCGTTTTAGTCAACACGCTAAATAACACCATTCAAGAACAGTAAAGGAGATACACAATGTCACAACAAGTTACTCAGTTGAACCCAACACAGCAAACCACTCAATCTGCATTTTTGGCAACCACAGTCATCACAGCGCAGTGCCATGCCATTTTAAATACACAATTTACGCCACCTACGGTAAAACCAGATTGGTTTGATGACCTGAGTAAAAAATTAGACTCAGCAAAATTGGTTGCTAAGCAATGGATTGACGATTTGGGACCACAAGTATCAGCATCGATTCCCTCCAGCGTAATTAATTTTGACGCCACTTTCCAAGCATCAATCGATGCCATTCATGAGTTATATAAAGCGGAGCCAACAGCAAGTGGCAAAGACAATACGACGGTTCAGCAAGCTTCACAGATTATGACCGCCCTATCTTCTCAAGTCAGCGGTATCGAAGCCACAGTCAAAGGGATGAATAAGGAACTCTCTGATTGGGGGGTGAAAATGCAAGCAGCACATGATGACTTAGTCAATGGTGCGACCAATATTCAAAAAACAATTATCGATTTACAAACAGATATTGAAAGTATGAATAACGCAATAGACAACAATCGTGCAGCCATTGAGAAACTGAATAAAGATCTAGTCTATGCACAAGTTGCGGTTGGTGTTGGCATCTTTATGCTCGTCGCAGGCGTTGCGCTTACCGTCGCAACCGCTGGCACCGCAGCTGTAGTCTCCGGCGGTATCGCCGCCGTTGGCGCGGCATCGATTATTGCTGGTGGTGTTACGTGGGGCGTATTACAAAATCAAATTGATGATGACTACGACAGCATCGCGCAAGAACAAAAACAAAAAGCTGAAGATCAGCAACAGATTATCGCTTTACAGGGGCTTTCCAATGCCAGTAGCGCCGTCGTTTCAGCGATTGAAACATCGACATCAGTATTATCTGATTTTGAAACGACGTGGACTGTCTTTGGTAACGAGTTAGATGATGTAGTAACCAAGCTTAATAATGGTGCATCCATGCAGAGCATTATTATGGAAAAAGTGATGTCTGACGCAGCGAAAAACGAATGGGATGATGCGGTTGAACTTGCTAAACAGCTAGCTAGCGCAAAAATAGCTATCGAAACGAAAGAGTTAGCACCTGCAGTAAAACAAGCAGCTTAAACATTACTAAAGGGGGTTACGCCCCCTTTTATTCTTTTTCGAGGACCATCATGAATCAATCAGCCAGCGAGCAACTTCAAACCGACATTCCTGCATCTATTAGCGCTATGGTGTTACTAAATTCTGCATGCCAAGGCGTTGTTGAAACTTATATTGATCAAGGCAATGCAGAACATTGGTATGCTCAGGTAGAACAAAATTTAAATGCGGTGCAAAAACTGGTACGACAATGGCGTTTGAGTGGTAATTTATATTTTTCAAATGACATTATGGACAGTGTTCTTTCCATTGCGAATACATTCAAAGATTCTAATGTTCAAATTTTAACCTTATTCAAAGCACTAGAAACCCGTTTTGACGCCGCTCAACTAAAGCAGCTCACTTCATTAATCTTAACATTACAAAATCCGATTCAAAGTCTTACATCAAATATAAAACGTTATGATGAGGGATTGAATGCTTGGGCTCGCCAAGTGGAAGATGCTCATAACACATTGCAACAAACTATTGCACAAATCCAGCAAGAAGAAGTTTCCATCCAAGCAGAAATTATCGCCACTAACGCCCAAATTGATCTAATGAAACAGCAGATAGCAGCATTTAAAACCGCCATTGCGAATGCTCAATCGCAGCGTAAGAAAGGGATATTTGAAACGATTTTTGGCGTGGTGCTTGCTCCGTTTACACTGGGAGGTTCTTTGATATTGGCAGGGTTTGGTGTTAGCTCTATTGTAGAAGCACAAAGTGAGATATCTAGCCTGCAAAGCGATATCCAATCATCTTTAAATACCATCAACCACGATCAACAAACGCTCTCTCAAGATCAACAACAAATCGCGTCTCTCAATGCCCTATTGCTAAGTGTCGATCAAGTTAACAACGATTGTGCGGCGATCAGCCGATCCTTAGATACACTACAAACCACGGTGCTCAGTTTATACAATGAAACCAACAACGTCGTTTCTAACCTTACCAAAGCACAAGATTCACAAGCTGTCATTCTGGAGCAAGTTTGGTACCAATCAGCTTACAATGAGTGGCAAGATATTCTGGAGGTAGCATCAACGCTCAATAATGCACAACCTCAAATAACAAAAGCTCAAATCAAGTAATTGATTTGGCTCCAGTGACGGAGCCAATGGCTGATTTAATTGAGCAAGTTATAAAGCAATGCCGATACCGCCAATAACCCTATTGCCATGACAAAGGGTGTACTCATCTGCTGTTGATACTTCGCCAGCGATGGCACTTTGAATACAGCAATCATCGGCATAATAAACAGAATCATAGCGATCACGGGGCCTGAAAACGCTTCCATCATTCCCAGAATGCTGGGGTTGAGTATCGCGACAATCCAAATCGTGACAAACAAAATCGCAATGGTGAGTCGCCCAGCAAAACGCAGTGACAGGCCAAAGTTTTTACACAGCAATCCAGTCAGGCTTTCTCGCGCACCAAGGAAATGCCCTAAAAAGGAAGAGGTAATGGCAATAAACGCCACTAAAGGGCCTAGTGTGGCGATAAAGGGATTATCTGTGACATTGGCAAGGTAAGTCAGCACTGAAATATTTTGCACTTTTGCTTCTTGCAATGCCTCTGGTGATAAAGCCAATACGCAAGAGAACACGAATAACAAGACAAACAGAATCAATACAAGACTGGTGTAACGCAGAATCTGCTCTGATTTTTTATCCGCTAGCGCGCCATAATGACGACGTTGAACATTGGCAAAACTTGAGATCGCCGCTGCGTGGCTAAAAGAAAACACCACGACAGGAATGGCTAACCACACTGTGTGTAAGAAATCACTCGTTTGCGGCAAGACTAATGACGGCACTGACCAATACGGGATCAAATAGAGCGAGAGAAATAATAAAATAGCCGCCAATGGATAAACCATAACAGCAAAAGCGCGCAACATGATCTTCTCGCCACCCAGCATAATGGCAATTAACGCAAAGACTAAGCCACCAGAAAGTAGCACCCGAGGGGGAGCGACCATCTGCGCTTGATTAACCAAAAAGCTATCAACCGTGTTAGTTAGACCTACACCGTAAATCAGTAAGATTGGGAAAATAGAGAGGAAATACAGCAAAGAGATCAAGCGACCAGCCCTTTGGCCAAAGTGTTCTTCAACAACGTCGGTAAAATCGGCATTAGGACGGCGCGATGAGAGAACAAAACGAGCAAGACCACGATGAGAGAGATAAGTCATCGGAAAAGCGAGTAAGACCATTAACACTAATGGCCAGAAACCACCTAACCCAATGTTGATTGGCAAAAATAGAATGCCAGCCCCAACGGCCGTACCAAATAAACTGAGTAGCCAATAGGTGTCGTGTTTAGTCCAATTGGAAATCTGAACATGACTAAAATGAGCCATTTCCTTAGTGTCTTTCACTGCTTTTTCACTTATATAAAAATAATAATGTCGCGAATCCTACTCCTATTAATCATTATGATCATTTTGAGACCTTGGTCATAATCACTATAATCAAGGGGCCTAGCTTGGATTGAAAACCATGAAAACACAGAATTAACAGCATATTAAACTGGCTTCATGTTAGTTTATTGAAACTAAAAACCAAATTTTAAAATTTTTCAGTAAATGTAATTAGCTGACGATTTATCCAGCACTGTCACGCACAGCAAACAAAAATGAAGGACATTTGTCCTCCCTAATCGGTAGGCGATCATGGTTTTATACAATTATTTTTCAAAAAGAGGCACACAGATAGACACTGTAGGTATGCGGAGCCAGAAGATAAATAGGAATCGATTTATAGGTTTACAGTGTAAATGGCCCTAAATAGGGCCAATTGAGTCTATCTCTGAGCTGTGATATTTATGAATTAACGGCTTTGATAAGGATAGAAGTATCCATTCTTCCCTCACCTTGCTCAGACAAGGCTTGGTAAGCATAATAAGTTTTTTCTGTCATCGGCAATTTTAGATCGTTTCGTTGCGCTTCATCCAAACAAAAGCCCAAGTCTTTGATCATCCAATCAATGGCAAAGCCGTAATCAAATTTACCTATTGACATGTTCACAGCGCGGTTTTCCATCTGCCATGAGCCTGCGGCTCCATTTTTCAAACAATCAACCAAAACGCCAATATCTAACCCTGACTTTTCCGCTAAGATCAATCCTTCCGACAGGCCATTTAATACGCCAGCAATGCAAATTTGATTGACCATTTTTGCGCGTTGTCCTTGCCCTGCTTTCCCCATCAGCACCGATGACTTGCCATAAGCACGAAATACGGGTTGCAGCTGCTCAAACAGTTCGGCATCTCCACCACACATAATGGTTAGCACACCATTTTCAGCCCCTGCTTGGCCACCAGAAACAGAAGCATCCATAAAGCGAATGCCCGCTTTATGAGCCGCAGACGCCAGCTCTTCGGCTAACAGTGCCGATGTGGTGGTGTGATCAACCAAAATTGCGCCGCGTTTCATCGCCCCTATCGCGCCGCCGTCACTGGTCGTCATGCTACGGACATCATCATCATTGCCAACGCAGGTTAAAACCACATCGGCATCTTGCACGCACTCTGCGACTGTTTGCGCTGCATGCCCATGATACTGCTGCGACCACTGCTGCGCTTTAGCTTGAGTGCGGTTGTAGACGCTAACATCAAATCCTGCGTTTTTTAGATGCCCAGCCATAGGGTATCCCATAACCCCTAATCCAATAAAACTGACTTTCATTAACTTCTCCTTTTATTATTACCCAGCAGCCCAAACGGACGAACACACGTAACTGAGTGTGGGCTGTATGTATCCTTGCGTCATTCTCTATGAATAAGACCACGGTTAGCAATGCACAGATAAAAAAAAGCCGAGTCAATCACTCGGCTTCTCATTAATTCGCTCTATTACAGCTCAGCGTTATGGTAAACCTGTTGTACATCATCACAGTCATCTAGCATGTCGAGGAACTTCTGGAATTTCTCCGCCTCTTCGCCCGTGACCGGTGTGTGTGTTTGTGGAACGAACGTGATTTCTTCCACATCGATAGTCAAATCAGGGAACTGATTATTTAGCGATGTTTTCACTTTGAAGAATTCAGTGTTAGGTGCAAATACAGTGATCACACCATCTTCCAGTTCAACATCCGTCACATCGACATCATCCATCATCAGTGCTTCAAGGATAGAATCTTCATCATCCCCTTTGAACTGAAATACCGCTTGGTGATCAAACATGTGTGATACGGTACCTGGAGTACCAATTTTCGCACCCGTTTTAACAAAGCATTGACGCACATCTTGGAACGTACGGTTGCCGTTATCTGTTAAGCAGTCAACGATAACACTTGCGCCGCCAGGGCCAAAACCTTCGTAACGAGCAGGTTGGTAGTCTTCACCACCACCACCACTGGCTTTATCTAGCGCTTTATCAATAACGTGGCCTGGAACTTGGTCTTTCTTCGCTTTTGTGATCAGGTGGCGCAAAGACAAGTTCATGTCTGGGTCCGAACCACCATTTTTCGCACACATGTAAATTTCTTTACCGTATTTGGAATAGACTTTAATTTTTGCGCCTTGAGTTTTCGCCATTGAGGCTTTGCGCACTTCAAAACTTCTTCCCATAGGGATGATCTCTCTAATTCAATTTAACGCGAGGGATTTTAGCAAAAAGTGGGATCATTTCAATTTTCCACTTAGCAAAGACATGAATGCTACGCAACACCCATCACTCTTTTGTATTTGTTCACCGATTGTAAAAACCACTCTTTTTCGGCCTCACTGGCAATTTTAGACTGCTGCTGAGTGATCGCTTCAGGCCCTGCTTTTCCTTGCTTGAGTTTCCAAACAAGAAAGGAAGCTTGTTTATCGAGCTCTACTTTGTTTTTTTCTTCAGCGGCAAGTAAAGATAGGTTGAAGGACATGAGTTAGCCTAGATCGGTAAATACGTGGCACGAAATATAGCATAGGACATAGGAAAATTAAGAGCATAAATGTGCAATTTATCGGTATGAAATCAAGAAAATTGGAAAATATAAAGGGTGGCTATGCGCCACCCTTAGGGGATTAATGGTGAGAACTCGTCAGTGAAGTATGCCTAGCTCCTTCGCTTCTTCAATGGTTAAACCACTTTCTCGAATCTCTCTTAATGCTTCAATACGACGGCGAGCTTCGGCTGATTTAAGGTTTTTAACTGGTTTTTGAGTTTCTACTTCTTCCGTGAAGTCCCACTTATTTGCAATATCAGTCATTTCGTCATGGTCAATAGAATTTATGGACATTGTTACCTCCGAACAAACCACGTAAGGGACATGTAATCTGTAGCAAACGACATTTGATTTGTTAAGCATATTTCGTCCATATTGTGATTTTGGCGATGGTTTAGAAACCTTATTTTTAAAACTATTAATATTACTTTGCCAACCTTGCTAGACGAGGCTAAATTTAAATATTACATACATGAATTCAAGCGTTTTAGCGCTCATTTTATTCTGTTGCATACTGTCGCAGCCCCCCCTACCCCACGCTCTTTCAATGTGCTGATTTTTAGCTCATGGTTCTCCATTTCTGTTTGGCAAATAAGCTTGAAATACACCAGACTGTAGTTAATGCATTTAAAGTTGTAGGTAAGACGCGATGTGTAAGCTTCACGACTGGTTAACTGAGATCCATCAATGGCATCTGAACAAGCGCTATGATCAGGTGGCTCAATTACAACCTCTGATCCTTAATGCTCCACAAGAGATCTGGGGGCCGGATCTGAGTGATGATCAAAGTAAAGCAATTGCTTGTTGGCTTGATGCTTGCCTGCGCCAATATGAGTACTACAAGCTTATTGACGGTGAGCTTGCCTTCCAATATCTGCAGCTTGCTTACGCTCGTTTTCAGCGTTGTGTCTCGGAGCCGAATAGTGAACTTGAGTTAAAATCTTGGTGTATAAAACGGATGCAGCAGTTGATGGTACTGAGTTTGGAACATCTCAACCAACAGCACGTTGATGAGGCCTTATCCCAAAGTTTAATTGATGCTCATGTTCGATTTCTTGCATATTACGCGTGGAACGATGATCAAGGTATAAAGCGAGGGTATTAATTGATTGCAGGGATCAACAGATAAAAAAATAGCGAGTTATATAACTCGCTAAAAACATATATGAGCCAATCTATTAATTCATCAGATAGGACAAAAGGTTGTCTATTCGTTTTCTATACTAACGAACCTTCTAAAACAAAATGTCAGCTACATGTCAAGGTTGTGTTGTAAATTGGTTTTAAATACCTTTTAAATACCAATAGCGACTTCATCAAGTGCCCGGAATACGGATTCATCTAAATGCCCCTCGTACACTTGCTTGCACACTTTGCGGCGTACCGCGAGACCCGAGATCAAACGTTCGATCGATAAATGTTTATTCTCGTTTTTCGTGTTATAGAGCTCGATCAATTTACTTAACGTCTCATAAGAGATCGCCTCATTTCCAACCCTCAGCCAATCCAGCTTATCAATCAGCTCTGTACACTCTTCCTTGATAGAGGATGGTGGATGTCCAGTCATTGCTGATAACGCCGTTATACTGCGTTCTAGGGCCTCTGGAGAGGTATATTTAGATAAGGTAATCGTAATTTCATCGGCATTGATCTCTACTAGGTGTTTGCGCTGCTTGACTCTTCGTCCTAGCTTACCCTTTGGAGACGGTGCTTTACGTTGAATCGGTTCAAACTCACCATCAATGATCTCAGAAAGCTCTTCTAGCTTTTGCTTAGAAACCATCTCATTGCGCAGTGGGTTAGGTAACGTTGGGGCCATGTTGCGTTTGCCTGCATTGGTGGTACGAGCGCGCGAGTAGCGCAGGACTTCTTCCACATCGCATTTAATGTCGACTTGGTAATCCATCACTTTTTCTTTATCCACCAGTGTGGTGACCGTCAAATGATAGCCCCAAAGATTCACGACAAATAACGAATCGCTGCCCTTTCCTTCCGATAATCGTTTTAGCTCACGGACAAGATCCATCGAAAAACGACGCCATTCGATATTACGGGCCAACTTTTGGTTCAATTCACTCAGTAGCATGCTGTCGGTATGGCGACGCGACATGCGACTGCGAAAATAGGAGTAGAGTTGGAAGACCAACGTATGTTGCTTTAGGATCTCTGGTGGAAACAAGAAAAAGTAATCGCGAGTGAGTAACTCTTCGTAGAATGAAGGCTCCCACACCAAAATGTACAAATTAGGTTTGATCCTAATTTCACCATCAGCGCCTTCCGTTGGCGCTTCTTCAGAAGCGGTGATCGTTCTTGCTAGGAACCGAAAACGATCACTCTTAAATCCTTCTGGCATGTTTTCACTCAGCCAACGGCCTGTTAACTCATGCAGTTGGAAGTCTGTAAATTCAATCCGATCAATACTATCGCGAATAGAATCTCTTGCTGGGCCACTATCTTTTTTACCGCGAAGCGACAAAATGTCAGTAATGTACAATGGGGTTTTATTCGGTGTGTGTTTGGTATTAAGTTGGTAATCTTCTTGGTGATGATCGTGGTATTGCACCGTTAAGGTGAACAGTGCAAACAGTGTCATTAGATCATCAACTGTCATGATATTTTTAGAAGAACGAGTTTCAATGATCGCACGGGTACCAGAAATCGACACCATTGATTTCTGGTAGCTTTTACGAGTTCTCGGTGGAGCTAATGCTTGATCAATGATCCCAGCCCAATTGGTGGGTGAAACCACAAACTGATCCGCTTCGTCTTTCATCGCTGGTGGAATATTTAGCCCATGCTCTGTCAACAAACGCTTATTGACCTGAGTTTGAGCCAGCGCTTTTGAACGCTTGCGTTTTTCTGTCTGTTTTACTGATTCAGTTACCAGACTGGTTGAACCAAGCACAGAGATGAGCTTATTTGGGTTAACAAATTTATGCAGCATTGTCTTGCCAGCTAAACCTTCTTCAAATCTCACCGGGATCTGTTTAAATAAACCAATACTTACTGCAGCACGCAGCCGTTGCTGAATAGCCGCTCTGGTCAATTGGCCATCGGTTGCTTCAATTAACTCTGTTGTTGAGACTAACCCATCTTGGCTGCGGAAACCTCTTAATGAGATCAGGTTAAGAAGTTCAACGATACTTTTGGTAACACCTTTAAAATGTTGGTATTGATCAACCCAATCAACAGCAGTTTCTGAAACTTCAAAAAGATGCCCATCTTTGTGGCTCCTTGGTGCTTTGATCAATATTTTTTCGTCTGCGTTCATTATTAGATCCGTATCACACTAGCCGTAATATCGCTATAGTTCCAATAGAATAAAGAAAAAGAGATCATAAATAAAGAAAAACTTATTGCTTTTAAATAACTGATCTTTTTGATTATTCTGATCTATATTGCTTATATGATCTAATGATCAGGCCTTAATGAGCAGCCTAATTGATTGTTTTATAGAGATAAAAAAAAATTCCCTTCAGAAGCATGATCATAGAAAACTGAAAACATGATCATTGTAGAGAAGAAAGCATGATCAATCACATTCCGAACGATGATCATCAGACGAATGAATCAATGATCAAACACTTTCTTAAAGCATGATCATGGCTCATGCACAACTTATCCACATGATGAGTTGAAGTGATTATTTTATTTGAGCTAGATGAAGAATATGGGCTTGGTTTTTCTTTGGAAAGATGATCAAGGAAGTGCATTAAATGTTCTTTCAAAGTCGATTTTGGCATAAACACGAATTGAAATGACAAATAACTCTTTTAACAGCTTCTATTATAAGGAGTGAGAGTGTGTCGAAAGCATGATCAAGAGCGTATTGAAGAAGGTTTTGTTATTTGGTGTGTTTTAAATTTTATTTGTTATGTACTAGGTATCTTGCTCAGCCCCTACTCCATCTGCAATCACCCGTAATTATGCGCTATTTTTACATGCTTCCGAGCTTAAATCACACTTGATCATTGATCCGATGAAGATCCATTTGTTTTCTGATTATTTGCTGATAAGGAAGGCGCTAATTCCTCTTGATCATTGTTCCTGTGGCGAGGGATCTCTTCGGACGCATGATCATCATGTTAGCCTTGATCATGCGTCCTGGTACCCTGACGAAAAGGATAAGTTTCCCCTGCCCTGTCGCTCTAGTTATTATTATTCATGTTCTGCGATTATTTAATTGATCTGCAGGGGGAACATCATTCCAAATGACACATACCGTAAATTATGCTGCTTCTCTAATCGTTCCGGGTATTTTAAGCTCATTTACAATGTAAATAAGTTACGTTGTAATATTTTTAATGTTCAAATAAATAATGGACTAAGTTGTCCATTATTTAAGGAAAAATGATGACCATAATGAGGTCAATTCATTAAATTCCGATATGTTTTTCTATTTATTGTGACATTAATCTAAAAGTGAATGTTCACCTTTTTGTTGAGTATTAAATTGTTTGCTGTACAATCTGCGTTAGGTACTTATTATGGAATTTGGCAATGAAAAGAGAACAAACCATAGCGAATCTCTACCAGCTCGCCGAGCAAACTCAACAGGTGCAAGCTGACCGAATTGAAATTGTTTTAGAAGAACGTAGTGATGACCATTTCCCAGCGATGTCAAAAGCGCTAATGGAAACTCGTTCAGGCTTAACACGCCGTAAGCTAGATGATGCCATTTCCAAAATGGAACAAGCTGGCCATCAATTTACTAAAAACAATGCAAATCACTATTCAATTTCTTTAGCGGAAGCCCACATGCTCATGGATGCCGCTGGTGTGCCTAAGTTCCACCAAAGGAAAAAGCATGGTGATCATAAGCCTTGGGTCATCAATGTTCAGAACCAAAAGGGGGGGACAGGTAAATCAATGACGGCTGTCCATCTAGCCGCGTGCCTCGCCCTGAATTTGGATCAGCGTTACCGTATCTGCTTGATTGACTTAGATCCGCAAGGTTCATTACGGTTATTTCTCAACCCGCAAATAAGTTTATCAGAGCACAGTAATATCTATTCTGCCGTTGATATTATGTTAGACAACGTGCCTGAAGACACTGAAGTGGACAAGGCGTTCTTACATAAGAACGTGATGTTGCCAACCCAATATCCCAATTTAAAAACCATCTCTGCATTTCCTGAAGATGCAATGTTTAACGCAGAAGCGTGGCAGTATCTTTCGCAAAACCAATCGCTTGATATTGTTCGACTGCTGAAAGAGAAACTTATCGATAAGATTGGCGATGATTTTGACATCATTATGATTGATACTGGCCCACACGTTGATCCATTGGTATGGAATGCAATGTATGCTTCCAATGCATTACTGATCCCGTGCGCGGCTAAGCGATTAGATTGGGCGTCAACCGTCAATTTCTTTCAACACCTTCCTACGGTTTATGAAATGTTTCCAGAAGATTGGAAAGGGTTAGAATTTGTACGTTTGATGCCGACGATGTTTGAAGATGATAATAAAAAGCAAGTCTCGGTATTAACGGAAATGAATTACCTGTTGGGTGATCAAGTCATGATGGCGACGATTCCGCGTAGCCGAGCATTTGAAACCTGTGCTGACACCTACAGCACCGTTTTTGATCTCACCACCAGCGATTTTGAAGGTGGTAAAAAGACGCTAGCGACTGCGCAAGACGCTGTGCAAAAAAGTGCACTGGAGCTTGAGCGAGTGCTTCACAGTCATTGGTCATCACTAAATCAGGGGTAAGTAAAACATGGCAATTAAAACGTCTGAACTAAATGCGAAACTGTTTGGTAAAGCGAATAAGCGACGTGCAACCACCCCGCAAGAAGCCCAAACGGCAGCGAAAGAACAAGCGCAAATCATCGAATTGGCGGTTGCGGGAGAAGAGTTAGTCACTTTCGAACTGGTCAGGATTCCCGCTGATCAAGTAGCGGAAAAGACGATTGTTTTTACGCAGAATGCGCGTGAACAAGCTTTTCTGAATGAGCATGCTCTATCTGATGTATTGAGTACATTACGCGAGCGTGGTCAGCAATATCCTGCGGTTGGTCGTAAAACCGCTGGGGGCAAAATTGAAGTCCTTGATGGCAGCCGTCGTCGAATGTCTTGTATCTTGGCGGGTAAAGAATTTTTGGTTTATGTCGCTGAAGACATAAACTCGGAACATGCGAAGTTTCTTTCGGATGTGGCAAACGCGCACAAGCCGCTTTCTCTTTATGAGAAGGGTAAAGAGATGCAAGCGAAGCTGGATAACGGTGAAGCGGAAGACCAAAAAGCTTTAGCCAAGATATTTCAGTGCAGTGAGGCCCTAGTAAGTGGTGCTCTAAAAGCAGCGGCTTTGCCACTTGAGCTATTGCAAGCTTATCCAAATGTGGTTGAATTAGGTCGTCCAACCATAGTTAAATTACATAAACAATTTAATGAACTCGATGCAAAGCAACAAGCAAATTTGTTGGAAAAGTGTCAATCTGAAGATGGATTTGTTTGGCAGCGTAGTAGCGTACAAGGTGTTGCCCGATTGACGAAAGAAGTCACAGAGACAATTGAGTCTTGGATACAAGAGTTGTTGCCACCTAAGCGCACTGAGCATGTAAAAATTGATCTGATCAAAGGCCGCGTAAGTTACAGTCGTAAAGGCAGTAATTTAGCGCTTAATTTGAAAAAGGTGGATGATGCTACGGTGCAAGAAATATTAGATTTTATTCAATCTAAGCTTGATTAAGCATCCATCATGTAAAGAATAAAAACCCGCCACGGCGGGTTTTTTAGTAACTAAGTCTATTCAGTTCGAATCTATTGATTTCTTAAACGCTGCCAGTATTTTTCGTAGATAGCGAGCGCTTCAGGCCCAACATCATTAATGAATTCTCCTTTAGCCATATCTTCATCGGCTGGGAAAATCGTTGGATTGTCGCGAAGTTCTGCTGGAAGCAACGCTCGGCCGCTTTTTGTTGCCGATGCATAACCTAAGCTATTTACAATCTCAGCTTGGTTCTCTGCTTGATACATGAAGTTGATGAATTTATGCGCCAACGCTTTGTTGTTGCTTCCTGATGGAATAGTAAAGTTATCCATCCACAAGACTGCGCCTTCTTCCGGCATTACAAATTTTAGCTCTGGCATCTCAACTTGGCCTTGGTAGGCATTCCCGTTCCATTGCATCCCTAACGCTGCTTCACCTGAGACATAAGGCACATGTGGCGCATCAGAGTTATACAACAGTACATTATCTTTTAACGCAACCAATGATTGGTAGGCTTTTTCAATCTCTTTTTCATTTTTTGTATTAATACTGAAGCCATTTAAGATCAGCGCCATACCAAAGACATCGCGAATATCGTCAATCAACATCACTTGTTGGCTATATTTCTTATCCCACAAATCAGCCCAGCGAGAGACACCTTCTGGTACTAATGCTTCGTTATAGCTGAGGCCAGTGATCCCCCAAATATAGGGCAGGGAATAACTATTTTTGGGATCGTGTGCTTGGCCGAGTAGTGAAGGCATGGCATCTTTCATGTTCGGGATTTGTGCATGATCCAGCTCGGTTAGTAACCCTTCACGTCCCATTTTTTCAATGAAATACGCTGAGGCAAAAACCACATCATAACCGCCACCTTTGAGCAACTTGAGCTTGGTATACATTGACTCGTTATTTTCAAAGGTCGAATAGTTAATCGTTACCCCTTCCTGCTGCTCAAACTGCTTGAGGGATTTTTCTGGAAGATATCCTCCCCATGCATAAACGTTGAGTGTTTTGTTGTCTGCGCTTACGTGTGAAGAAGTTAGAGCTGCTGCCAAAACCAATCCTTTGATGAAAGTTTTCATTGCATTTGAATTCCTTAAATAGCCCAGAAATGTACTGGGGTGTAGGTGAATAATTAGTTAAAAATGGTCACGATTAAAGCAAATATAATTTGTCGTAAAGAAAAATATTTTTAACGACGCACAGTGATTATAGCGGCTGTGCTACCATTGCGTTTCAGCGAGGTGGCGTAAATATGAACATGATAGCGGCTTATTTAGATGATTTGATGGTGCAGGCTGAGAATAGCCTATGGCGTATGGGGCTCTTAATCCGTGGTGAGCCTCAATGGCAACAACACGTGCTTATGCATTTTCTCGCAAAAAATGAGGGGCAAGCCATATTTCAGTTAGGCGGAGAACCGTTACCATGCGTTCGTTATGCCCCCTTCAACAAAGGGCAGCAGTTTCTTGGTCAAGAATGCCATTTACTTATTTGTGACAATCACCATGGTTTTGATGCGAACAGTTTCAGTGCTGCGCTGGGTTCACTGGTCGGTGGTGGGTTACTGTTGATCATTGAAGCCCCTCAGCGTAACGACTCTTTTGCTGAGCGCTGGTTAACGCGAGCGTTCGAACAGCTTGTTGTTATAGAACAGAATCAACCTTGCCCTCCTTTACCCGTTTATCCACGAGTCAGTTCTCAATCACCGATTTATGAACAGCAAGTTGATGCGGTTTCAGCAATTCTTCGTGTGATGGATGGGCATCGCAAGCGACCATTGGTTCTCACTGCCGATCGGGGACGAGGGAAAAGCAGTGCGCTTGGTATTGCTGCGGCTAAATTGATGGCGTCTCGTTCATTAGATATTGTGGTCACGGCACCCTCAATCCATGCCGTAGCGCCGATATTTGAACATGCGGCTAAAGGTTTAGCAGGCGCTCGCGTCACCAGACAATCCCTTACTTGGCAAAACTCGTCATTGACGTTTGTGGCACCGGATGAGCTGATTTTACATCGGCCACAGTGTGATCTCCTATTGGTAGATGAAGCGGCCGCGCTGCCTTTATCAATGTTAAAAAACTGGGTTGAACACTATCATCGTGCGGTCTTCTCTACCACCATTCATGGCTACGAAGGGTGTGGGAGAGGGTTCACGCTTAAGTTTCAAACTTGGTTAGCACACCATCGAGCTGGGACTCGAACTCTCCATTTAGATCAGCCGATCCGTTGGCGTCAGGGTGATCCGTTAGAAGCGTGGCATTACGATACTTTCCTCCTTCGTTATGATTTAGCTACATTGCCGACGATGACATCAGAACAGTTAGCGACACTTAACATTGAGCATCTGGATAAGGCTCAACTCATTGTCAACCCGACACGCTTAGCCGCTATTTTTTCGTTATTAGTGAATGCTCATTACCAGACATCACCGAACGATCTATTTCATTTTTTAGCGGACGATAAAGTTCAGCTAGTTGCTGCAATGGTAGGCGAGGTTTGTGTCGGTTGTTTGCTGACAGTACGTGAAGGTGGGCTTTGTAACGCTTTAGTGGAAGAAATCCAACGAGGAAAGCGACGTCCTAAAGGTCATCTAGTTCCTGTTTGCTTAGCTAATCAAGTTGGTATTACGCAGGCTGCGCAGAGTGTTTGTCAGCGCATCATGCGTATTGCAGTTCATCCCGAATTACAAAATCAAGGGTTGGGCAGCCGCTTGATTGAAGCGTGCATGCTGGAAAATGATGCCGACTATTTAGCGACGAGTTTTGGCGTAACGAGCGATTTAATGGCTTTTTGGGCTAAGAACCAATTTGTTCCGATAAAACTAGGGAGCCACAGAGACAGTGCGAGTGGCTGTTTTTCCTTAATCATGGTTCAAGCGAAAAAATTGGATTGGTTAACTCGGGCAGAACAGATTTTCGAACAGCATTTCATTTTCTCTCTATCTGATTCTTTACAAAGTTTAGAGCCGGCTTTGGTTCGGACCACCTTGTCATTGGTCCGAGATCGTGTCGCATGCGCGGATTCAAATGAAGTTAATTTCCTACCTTATTCATTGCTGCGTTGTTACGCACAAGGCGGTGCGGATTATGAGAGTGTGAGTGTATGGATTCATCGGCTAATTACTTCATTGGATAAAGCTGCTCTATCACGATTATCTGATCTACTTATTGTCAAAGTGTTGCAAAAGAAAAGCTGGCAAGAGTGTGCCAGTCAATTAAACCTCACTGGACGGAAAATGATTGAGGCTACCCTCCGTCATGACCTCAATCGACTATTAGATGATTTACACTGTAAAGTGGATCATTCAACGCAATGAACTGCAGCCAATTTACAGTGTAAAGCGTGAATAATGTAAGAGCAGACACCTTCTCCAGATGTACTGTGCTTGTCATATGACAAAAAAGTCCTACTACTTACGTCTTAAGAGTAGGATTTTTTGTTCTAGTCACAGAATAAAAAATCTAAACTATATTAATGAGTTAACCATACGGTCACCATTATTATGAGGTTTTTATTTTTGTTCCTAACGTGTTCAATCATTTGCTTAATGAGTATTCCCTCCTACACTCAAAGTCAGGTGTTCTCCTAAAACATAGAATATAAATAGTACGTAAGGATGAGATATGGATCTTTTGTTGGCGGAGTCTTTGGAAATTTCAACGGTACTAGATTCCAAAGCAAATTATCTTCAATGGCTAAGCCTAACTCCTCCTTTAACAATAGATGCATCACGAGTCAATAGCGTGGATGCTGCCGGTCTACAACTGCTTGCTACTTTGTTTATGACAGCAGAGCGAGCTGGAATTGAGATCACTTTAGTTAACGCAACAAACACGCTCAATGAAGGTATTGCGCTACTGGCTTTAGAAAGCTTGTTCGCAGAGTAATGAGATTTTGCAAGGAAGAGGCTATGACAAAGATCCTCGCGGTTGATGATTCGGTTTCAATTCGTCAAATGCTAAGCCATACATTGAAAGATGCAGGCTATGACGTTGAAACTGCTATTGATGGAAGTGATGCATTACGTAAGGCACAACAAACCAAATTTGATGTTGTTATTTCGGACGTCAACATGCCAGTGATGGGTGGTTTTGAGTTAGTTAAAGCGATACGTGGTCATGCTCAATATAAGTTTATTCCTATTTTGATGCTAACCACCGAAACGAGTATGGAAAAGAAACAAGAAGGAAAACTCGCTGGAGCTACAGGATGGTTGGTTAAACCGTTCAACCCTGAGACGCTATTGAAAACACTAAAACGGGTCATATAGAACACCGTATTTTATTAGAAGCTTCATTCGTTAAACGACGTTAACTGGCAGGAAGAGCTATGGCTTTAGACATGGAACTGTTGCGCAAGATGTTTTACGAAGAGTGTCGTGAAAATCTTGAAGTGCTTGAAAATGTACTGCTTAATCTTGACCCTAATCAGGTTGAGAAAGAGACTATTAATACCATTTTTCGGGCTGCCCATTCGATTAAAGGTGGCGCGGCGACCTTTAGTTTACTGGATATCAGTGAATTTACCCACTCTGTCGAAGCGTATCTTGACCTCGTCCGTAACGAAAAATCAACTCTCACCGCTCAAAGTGTGGACATTTTACTGAAAAGCGGTGATTGCATTCGCAATATGCTCGCGGGGCATGAGAGCCATGATGAGGTTGATAGTGAGCTTCAGCAGAGAGTCAGCCAGTCACTGCATGCTTTACTTGCCGACAATTCAACGGTTGATCATGAACTAGCAGACCATCACTCGCTTGACGCCGAAGATGAACAGACGTCATCGCTCTTAAAGGCTTCTGACAACGAGAACCACTTAGGTTGGAAAGTCGTTTTTACTCCGCATAGAGAACTTTATTTCAGTGGTAATGATCCACTTCGGTTGCTGCGAGAGCTTTATGAACTGGATGATCAGTGCAGGGCGGAAGCTCAGCTTGAACACCTTCCCGAATTGGCGGAAATAGAGGCTGAGCTTTGTTATTTAAGCTGGACTATTTTCCTCAGTAGCCAAGTGCAAGAGAGTGATATTCGCGAAATTTTTGAATGGGTTGAAGATGAATGTGACTTAATTGTTGAACCTTTAGTACAAGAATCGACGACCCAAGGTATGATCAGCGAGAGCGAGGAATCTTTGGCCGAGGTGCCACCTACGTTTCATGCGAACGCTGTTCCCCCTACCGCATCTGCAGAGCAAGTAGATCTCATAAAACCCATCGATCTCATAAAATCAATAGAGTCTACGCCCGCTGCTGCACCCAAAGTGGCGAAAGCAGAATCCAGCGTAAGCTCTATTCGCGTCGATATTGAGAAAGTCGACAGCCTGATTAATTTGGTTGGGGAACTTGTTATCACCCAATCAATGCTGACCGAAATCGGTAACGATTTCACCATGGATAAATTAGAAAAGTTGCAAGCAGGCCTAGTTCAGCTTTTGCAAAACAGTAAAGATTTACAAGAAAATGTGCTCAATATTCGCATGCTGCCGATGAGCTTTGCTTTTAGCCGCTTTCCTCGCCTTGTGCGAGACTTGTGCGGCCGACTTGAAAAAAAAGTAGAACTGAACATCATTGGCGAGCACACCGAGCTCGATAAAACCGTCCTTGAACGTATTGTTGATCCATTGGTTCATTTAGTCAGAAATGGTATTGACCACGGAATTGAGCAGCCACACATTCGCCTTGAACAAGGCAAACCAGAAATCGGCACCATTGAACTACATGCTTATCATCAAGGTGGCTCGATAGTGATCGAAGTGAAAGATGATGGCGCGGGGATAAACTGTGAAAGAATATTTCAAAAGGCGCTAGAAAAAGGTGTATTACCTAAAGATACACGGCGTGAAGATATCACCGACAAACAGATCCTTAACCTTATTTTTGCCGCAGGGTTTTCAACAGCAGAACAAGTGTCTGATATTTCAGGTCGTGGCGTCGGTATGGATGTTGTAAAACGTAATATCGAAGAGTTGGGTGGGCATATTGATGTCGAATCCACGTTAGGTAAAGGCAGCCATTTCACTATCTGTTTACCACTCACTTTAGCCATCCTCGATGGGCAATTGATCAAAGTAGGCGGGGAAGTTTACATCATCCCACTGCTCACCATTATCGAATCTATCCAAATCAACTTAGCTAATGTGAAGTATGCCGCCGGTGGGGTTGAGCTGTACCGGCTTCGTGACGAAAACATTCCTATCTTACGTCTGCAAGATGAACTGGAAATGGGATCAAGTGGTGCTTTGCCCGATAGAATACTCTGCTTTGTTGAAGCCGCTGGGTGTCGCGTTGGCTTATTGATTGACGAGCTGCTAGACCAGCAGCAAGTGGTTATAAAGAGCTTAGAGTCAAATTACTGCAAAGTGGCAGGCATATCAGGAGCTACGATTTTGGGAGATGGTTCCGTTTCGCTCATTTTAGATATTCAAGGGTTAATCTCCACGTACTCGAATCGACGTTCAAGTTTATCTCCCAAGATTATTGCCGCTTAGTGAAGGTGACAGGGAAGAGCCATGGAATATGATTATTCACCAAATCATCAACAAGAGAATCAAACACAGAGTGTTTTGAATGCTGTTTATGAAGAAAGAAGCTGTGAGGCCGATTTTCTGAGTTTCCGGTTAGCGAATGAGTTGTACGGGGTAGCAATTCAAGATGTTGAAGAGATTCGAGTATGGGAGCCACCTACGCCTATTCCTCGAGCGCCTAGCTTTGTGAAAGGTGTGATTAATTTACGCGGCATGATTGTGCCTATTATCGATCTGCGCCTTCGATTTGGTATGGAGGCTTGTGGCTACTTTCCCACGACTGTGGTGTTGGTACTTCGTAGCCTGCAACAAGAGCGGCCTCGTATTATGGGCTTAGTCGTTGATGCAGTGAGTGATGTGATTGGCCAGGGAGATAATGTGCTGTTTCCTGCCGTGGGGGAAACACCTGCCGCTGCGTATTCGCTCGGTTTGCTCAATGTTGGCGAAGAGGTCATGTCATTGCTCGATACCCAAGGGCTCCTTGATATGCACCGAATACTGAGTGAGGAACCCTGATGTCTAAACAAGAGTTTCTTAGTTTCGTGCTGGATAACGATGAGTACGCTGTGCCAATCCTTGAGGTCCGAGAAGTTCGCGGCTGGAGTGATGTGCGCTCTGTACCCAATGCACCGGATTACTTAGTTGGCTTACTCAATATCCGTGGTGAGTATGTACCGATTGTTGATCTTCGAATTCGTTTTCATCTGCCACCTGCACAGATTGGGGCCACGACAGTTGTTATTGTTTTGAATGACGCGCAACGCAATCCGCTCGGCATTATTGTCGATGGTGTTTCAGAAGTGTATGACTTAGCCGCTGAAGAGATAAAACCTGTACCAGCCTTATCCACCACGGTTGAACCACAATTTATGAAGGGAATTGCTAGTGTGGCTAACGGTCATTTGATCCTAATTAATATCGAGACCCTTTTTGATGTACCTGGGTTAAATCAGACATTCGTAGAAGACGCTATTTTGTGAGGGAATACTCATGGCATTTTGGAACCGCAAACCAGAACCAAAAAAATTTGTTGAGCAGATAGAAGATCCATTGGTCGATGAGAATGAAGGGCTCTCCAATCAGCAGCTTCTTTCTGCTCTTAATGCAGCAAAAACCGCATTGATGATGATTAACCGAGATTTTCAAATCACCTATCTCAATAAGCAGTCATTGATTCTACTCAAGCAGCATGAAGTACTTTTTCAAAGTGTCTGGCCTGATTTTAAAGCTGAAGAGTCGTCATTGATTGGCTACTGCATCGATGGTTTTCACGTCAATCCACAGCATCAACGCCACATGTTGTCGAATCCAGCCAACTTGCCTTTCACTACCATGATTACGATTAAAGGAGTGAAGATCGAGCTTAATGTTGGCGCCATTATTGATGAAGACGGTATTTATATCGGGAACACATTAGAGTGGCGTGATGTCACTCAAGAGATTGCAAAAGAGCAAGAAATTGGCCGCTTAGCTTCGGCAGTCGAGGGGATGACAACCAACCTAATGATGGCCGATAAAGAGGGTATTATTCAATACTTAAACCCTTCATTGACCAAGTTGATGCGTACAAGAGAAAGTGAGTTGAGGACAGTATTAACAAGCTTTGACGTCAATAATCTGGTCGGACAAAATATCGATATCTTTCATAAAAACCCGGGCCATCAACGTAGCATAATTGCCAACCCTGATCGTTTGCCATTTTCATCCAACATCAAAGTGGGGGCGCTGCAATTTAATTTAACTTGTATTGCGATGCACAATCACAAAGGGGAATACATTGGCCCTGCATTGCAATGGATCGATATTACCGAACAACAAGATGGTCAATACCAAGTAGAGAGCCTCATTCAAAAAGCGATCGCAGGGCAGTTGAATGAACGAATTGATACCACCGTGTACAGCGGATTTATGCGGGAGTTGGGTGAGGGGATTAATAACTTGCTTGATACCTTAGTTTCACCGCTGGCTCAGTGTATTGACGTCATGAGCAAAGTGGCGGATGGCGATTTGAATACCAAGATGGAAGAGGGCAGCCAAGGTGAGTTTGGTCAACTGCAAAATGCGGTCAATACCTCGATTGCTAACCTGCGCGATATGGTTGAAAAGATCACCATTTCTTCTGCCAGAGTGGCTACGGCGTCAACGGAAATCGCGCAAGGCAATAATGATTTGAGCCAACGGGTGGAAGCTCAAGCATCCAATTTAGAAGAAACGGCCGCCAGTATGGAAGAGATGACAGCGACCGTGCGCCAAAATGCAGATAACGCCAAAGGTGCGAACGATCTAGCGAGTGATGCTGCCAAAAAAGCCAGTAAAGGTGGTGAAGTGGTGGGGCAAGCGATCTCGGCCATGTCGGAAATTAATCGTTCGAGTAAGAAGATTGCCGATATTATTGGAGTGATAGACGAGATAGCCTTTCAAACCAATTTATTGGCTTTGAACGCAGCGGTAGAAGCGGCAAGAGCCGGAGAACAAGGGCGTGGATTTGCTGTTGTTGCTGGAGAGGTTCGAAACCTTGCGCAGCGTAGCGCAGCAGCGGCGAAAGAGATTAAAGGGCTGATTAAAGATAGTGTTGAGAAAGTCGAAGAGGGATCGCGTTTAGTTGATGAGTCAGGAGCAACGTTGAATGAGATTGTGGACGCTGTAGCAAAAGTATCTGATCTCATCGCCCAAATTGCATCATCCAGTATTGAACAATCGACGGGCATTGACGAAATCAATCGTGCAATTACAGCCATGGATGAGATGACGCAGCAAAATGCCTCTCTTGTTGAACAAACCTCTGCGGCCAGCCAATCGTTGAAAGATGAAGGGAAAGAGCTGATTAGCTTGATGAGCTATTTCACCACCGATGACAACATCAAAACGTTCGAGCCCAAAAGAACACCCATCTCCGCCCATCAACCCAAACCCAAGGTCAAGAAAGTGGCAGGCATTAAAGCCACCAATAACGTTGCCAATTCTGGGCTCAACCTCAATGAGGATGGAGATGAATGGGAAGAGTTCTAACAGATAGCCATCCAATCATGATGAACAATGACCAAGAATTTGAACTCACCGCAAAGGATTTCAAATTCATCCAGTGGTTTATGCACAAAACGGCCGGCATTTACTTGTCGGATGCGAAGCGAGCGATGGTTTACGGCCGTTTGAGCCGTCAGATGCGTCGACGGGGGATTCAGCGTTTCTGTGATTACAAGGAGCTTATTGAGCATAATGAGCAAGAGCGGATCCACTTCATCAATGCGTTAACGACTAACAAAACCCAGTTTTTTCGCGAGTATCACCACTTTGAGTTTTTAGAAAAAGTACTGCTCGATGAGTGGCGATCACAGGGCGTGCGTCATCCTAAAATTTGGTCTGCTGGCTGCTCTAGTGGTGAAGAGCCATACAGCTTTATTGCGTCGTTATACAGCAGCGGTTTATTTGATTTCGCAGACAATGTTGATATCTACGCAACAGATTTAGACACACAGGTTTTGGCACATGCGCAAGCGGGCATTTATACCGATGAGGCTGTGGTTACTATTCCACAGCACTATCTTAAAAAGTGCTTTGTAAAAGGGCGCGGTATCAAACAGGGAAAAATAAAAATCGCCAGCCAGTTGCAACGTTTTGTTCATTTTCAGCAACTGAATTTATTATCTCCTTGGACGTTACCTAAGAATTTAGACCTCATTTCGTGCCGAAACGTGATGATCTACTTTGATAAACCCACGCAGGAGGCTTTGATCGAAAGGTTCTATGAATGGTTGAAACCGAATGGGATTTTATTTTTGGGTCATTCAGAAAGTGTGGGGCGCTGTGCTGATGTTTTTCATCATCTCGGCCACACCATTTACGTGAAAAAATGAGGAACAATTAATGACCTCGTTGGCGATGCATTTGGCAACCGACAATCGGAATTTCAGCCGATTTTATCATCCCCAACAAAAAGTGGATTGGGTAAAGGTTTTGCCCGGTGGGTTGTACTGTACGATGCGACAAGAGGTCATTTGTACCGGTTTAGGTTCTTGCGTTACCGCCTGTATGTGGGACCAAGCGGCCAAAGTTGGGGGGATGAACCATTTTTTATTGCCTTTTGATAATTATTCACAAATTGATCACTGGCATCCTGATGATATTGCTTCAACCGCCTCTCGTTATGGTTGCTATGCGATGGAGCTACTGATTAATCAGTTGATCAAAATGGGGGCTGAGCGTCAGCGCTTACGAGTAAAACTCTTTGGTGGAGCACAAATGCTGGGTTTTAAAGCCATGATTGGCCAGAAAAACATAGATTTCATCAAAAACTATGTTGAGCAAGAAAGGCTTATTGTCGAAGCCAGTGACTTGGGGGGTGACGAACCGAGAAAAGTCATTTTCGAACCCATGACAGGTAAAGTGTGGCTAAAAAGAATTCCATTAACTGAAGTGAGCCGGTTAAGTTTTCAAGAAAAGGTTTATGCCACACAGTTGGATCGTAAAGCGCATAAAGAGAGTGATGATGTGGAGCTATTTAAATGAAAAAAATCAAAGTGCTGATTGTCGATGATTCTCCCGTTTTTAGAGCACTGCTCTGCGAGCTGATTAATGCTGACCCTATGTTAGACGTCGTCGCAATGGCACAAGATCCTTACCAAGCCCGAGAGCTTATCAAGCAGCACAACCCTGATGTGCTAACGCTAGATATTGAAATGCCAAAAATGAATGGCGTGCAATTTTTAAAAAATATTATGCGGTTACGCCCTATGCCGGTAGTGATGATTTCAACCTTGACCCAGCATGGCGCTCAAGCCACGTTAGAAGCATTAGAGCTTGGTGCAGTGGATTACTTCCCTAAACCGTCGGTCGAAAACACGGCTGAAATGGCAAGTTATAGGGAGCTGGTGAACGACAAAATAAAAATGGCGGCAGGGGCAAATGTCGTTCAATCGCATCATTCTGCGGCGGTTAATCAGGTCGAACTGATAGCGGCTAGCCACCAAGAGGCGCGTTATCAGTTGATCGCGATTGGAGCCTCAACGGGCGGAACAGAAGCATTAAAAAGCATATTCTCTGTTTTACCAGCAGGGTTGCCACCGATCGTGATCACTCAACATATCAGTGCGATGTTTACTCGCCCCTTTGCAGAGCGTTTGAATCTTTGTAGCGCCGTAGAGGTGAGAGAGTTGTCCGCTAATCAAGCGCCTTTAGTGAATGGATGCGCTTATGTTGCTCCCGGAGATAAGCATCTGATGGTGATAAAAAAAGGCACTCACCTTTACTGTCAAGTTGACGATAGACCTGCGGTCAATCGTCATAAACCCTCAGTAGATGTGATGTTTGATACGGTTGCTGAAAATGTGGGAGACAAAGCCATCGGTATCCTCTTAACCGGGATGGGTAAAGATGGAGCGCAAGGCATGCTCAAAATGAAGTTGTGTGGCGCATTGACTTTAGCTCAAGACGAAAAAACATCAGTGGTGTGGGGAATGCCCAAAGCGGCAGTAGAGATTGGCGCAACACAGAATATCAAAGCGTTAAATGCCATACCACAATGGATTTGTGATGAGCTCTATCGCTAGTGTTGTCTCATTAAATAAGCTCAACATAGAGAAGCAAGGAATGGGTGATGATAAATAAAACAGTGACACCAAAAGCAAAATATATTTTAGCTTTAGTTTTGCAGCTAATGGCCCTTTTTGCCGTCATGCTTCACTCCCCTAATTTATGGAGCATGGGGCTAATGATTTTTGCGGCAGCAATACCTTGGCTAGTATTGTCTATGAATTTTAGTGAACAAAACAAAGCTAAAGCTAACCAAAATAAGGTTGAAGAAGAATCCACTCTTGAAACGCAGCAACATCTACAGAGTATTGAAAAACTGTTCAAAGAGACGCTACCTAAAGTGAGTAGCCCTTTAACCATGCAGCACACCGTGATTGAAGGTTCAGTAGAGACATTAAATAACGCATTTTTTGGCTTGCAAGATATCAGCCAAAAACAGAGTCACGTCTCAAGTACCTTGGTCAATAACTTATTGGCAAACCAAGGCAGCGAATATGATCTCACCACCGTACTACCAAAGACTGAGGCGATTATTGATGGTTTTGTACAAATTCTGATTGATATTTCGGAGAAAAGCATTTCAGCGGTACACAGCATTCACGACATGTCAGAAAAATTGGATATGGTCTTTAAACTGTTAAATCAAGTGAGAAGCCTATCGGAACAGACCAACTTATTGGCGCTGAATGCGGCGATTGAAGCAGCGCGAGCGGGCGAGGCCGGGCGAGGCTTCGCGGTCGTGGCTCAAGAGGTGCGCGACTTGTCGGTTAAAGCAAGAACGCTGAATACTCAAATTGAATCAGAAATTAATGTTGCTCAACAAACAGTACAAAGAGCAAACAAAACCGTTGGCGAAATGGCATCGATAGATATGACTCACGTGATTGAGTCGAAAGAGAAAGTGGACCACATGCTGCGTGGTGTCCAACAAGTGAATATAGAAATAGAGCAAGAAGTGCAAAAAATTCAAGAATTAGGACAAGAATTAACCCAGCAAGTGAGTAATGGCGTCCGTGCCCTTCAATTTGCTGACATTGTGGTTCAACAAAGTGATTATGCGCATGCGTCTATTGATTATTTGCAAGAAGCAAATGAGCTATTGAACGCTTTACTAACACAAAGCATGACTAAAGCAGCATGGGCAGAACAACTTCACCAATTGACAGAGCGCTTGCACAATCGAAGTGGTCCCGCCGCAATCCAAACTAATATGGACGAAGGCGAAGTCGAGCTTTTCTAGGAGGGAGTACGATGAGTATAGAAACTGAAATAGATAGCAATGCGAAACACATTACTATCGCGATTGATGGTGCTTTTGGCTTTAACCTAGTTAAAGAATTTCGTAATAGTTATTCACCCTATCGAGGTTTTAGATTCACCATTGATTTACGCAAGGTGGACTATATTGACAGTGCTGGTCTTGGCATGCTGCTCAATATGCAGAAATATCTTGAGCAAAGTGATGGCATGATCCGAATTACCAATACCTTACCCCAAATAAGGAAAATCTTACTGATTTCTCGATTTGATAAAAAATTTAGTATCGAATAATGCTTAAGGAGTGAGCCGATGCGCGTAACGATTGTTGATGACCATAAATCAAATAGAGAGCTCTGTCGGTTTATTTTATCGCCTATTGTTGAGCACATAGATACCTTCGAAAATGGCGCTGATGCTGTTGAGGCGATGCTCGTCATGGACGTCTTACCCGACGTTATTTTGTTAGATGTGATGATGCCAGTTAAAGATGGTTTCACCACCGCAAAAGAGATCCGCGACTCTTTTCCAAATCACCATATCCCCATTATATTTTTGACCGTGCTTGATGATCATGATTCGTTTGAACGTTGCTTATCGCTGGGCGATGATTTTATTCTTAAACCAGTAGAGCGAAGCGTACTGCTCGCTAAAGTGCAGGCTCATTACCGTATTGTGAAAATGCATAATGAAGTCACTCAACAGCGAGATAAACTCAATTATTTCAACGAACAAGTACAATATGACTATGCCATCGCCGAATCCATTTTCACCAATTTAATGGAGGAGATGAGTGCAAAAGTCAGCAATATCTATGGCATCAGTTATATCTCCACACCTTCGACCATTTTTAATGGTGATCTCATCATTGTGGCGAACCGGCCCTATGGTGGCGTCTACATCATGATCGCCGATGCCACTGGGCATGGATTACCTGCCGCGATTTCAACGATCCCTGCTACGCGTACTTTTTTTTCAATGGCTGAAAAGGGGATGTCGCTTGGCGAAATGGTCGCTGAACTTAATAGTGCGCTAGTAAAGTTTTTGCCTGTTGGCATGATGCTTGCGGCCAGTGTATTTGAGATACGAGCCAACGGCTTCGAGGTTTCGTGGTGGGGAGGTGGTTTGCCTGATGGTTATTTACTGGATGAAGAGAGCAACATCGTTCGTCGTCTCGTTTCCACACATATGCCACTGGGAGTTCTGGATGCTGATGAATTTGAAGTAAATTTAGTTCATCTCAAATTAAAACCTAACCAAACTATCCTCTGTTATACCGACGGTATTACCGAAGCGATGAATGAAAACGGGGAACAATTTGGCCAGTTGCGACTCGAACAAGTTTTGCAACGGAACGGTAAGACTCAGATTTCAGATTTGTACGATGAAGTATGCCAGTTTTCCAATCGTGGTCATGGTGATGACCTCTCAATTCTTTCAATGACATTTCCAATTACCAATAATAATGAAATATTAGCGTCGCAAAAAAAACAGTTTCTTAGCCATATACCAATGCAAAGCCATCTCTTTTTTCCTGCTTCAATTCTTAAAAAGATTTCAATTATGGTCGAGATGCGTAACATTGTTCGCGGTTTTATCAGTGGTGGCGAGCATCTTGACCTCGTTTGCTCTGTATTGTCAGAACTGTTTGCTAATGCCATTGAGCATGGGTTATTAAAACTTAATTCTTCACTAAAAGATGACCCAGATGGATTTCTCACTTTTTACCAACGACGTGAAGAGTGTATGGATGAGTTAGATGAATCGTTATGGATTAAACTAGACATTGATTATGACCCAACGGTGGGACAATTGAGCTTTTCACTTGAGCATAATGGCGAAGGCTTTGACTACCAACATACGGTTGCAGACGGCAACTGTACACACGGTCGAGGGATTATTTTGGTCTCTAAATTGTGTGAGTCATTGGAATATTCAAAAGATGGTTGCACTGTTAAGGTGACTTACGCCTTTAACAGTAAACATGATTTTCCGATATTGTCTTAATACTGAACAGATTATTTATACCGAATCAACTTGAAGATGCAGGCTTGAGAACCTGAAAATGATCATTAATTCGAGATGTCAAAGAGCCTGCGATCTCTGGAAGAGTCACAGAAAAAAATTGGTCTATTGCCGCCTTGAAGTCCCGTTTTCTTTTGAAGTAAACGTTGTTCCTCGACTTCTCATTCATTACTTTCCATAGCCGCTCTATTGGGTTGAGGTTTGGACTGTAAGGTGGAAGATAATGCAGTTTAATATTCAGGACAAACGCCGCATCTTTGACTAAGTCACTGCGGTGATATCCCGCACCATCTAATATGATATGAAGCTTATGGGCTAACGAATAACTCTCTCTTAACTTACAGAAAAAACGAACAATCGATTCACTGTTAATGCTCTCATAGTCGTGAACAATGGTTGCACCAATATCCGACAGGTTCAGTGCGCCAATAATGTTCAATCGGCTACGATTACCCGTTGTTTCAATCACTTTATCCTGACCAGTACGTATCCAGCCATGCGATATCTTTGTTGATAGTGTTGGGTGAACTGCATCGATAAAGACTATCGATTCATCCTCGCCACAGCTTGCCTTTAGCGCTTCATACGCCTCTATGAATGCTTGCTGTTTTGCTTCATCAAACTTGTGTGGTATGCCTTTCGGTTGCTTGTAGCTAAAACCATTATGGTGAAGCCATTTGTTCATACCAGAAACAGTATAATCAAGCCCAAACGTCTCTTTAACATAGGCGACAATTTGATGAGTATGAGAATAGGTTTTCTCAGTCAAATGCTCGATTAGGTGCATGGTTTGAATAGCAGAAAGCTTGCTTTGGCTTCCTCCATTCTCAGGCTTAAGTTTTTCAGAAAGTACGTAGTCACTGAGGTGACGTGCAACGGTCGATTCATGAATACGAAGAGCTTGTGAAATCATAGTCTGACTCCAGCCTTCAGAAGCCAGCAAAACAGCCTTAATACGGTCGCAAACTCGACTATCACGCTCAATGTCGTGCATCTGTTCGAGTTGCAGTTTCTGTTGAGGAGTCAGTGTGATTTTCATGGTTTGTAGCATGATCCTGATTCTATTGAAAATCAAGCATCTTCAATGATCACGGGTATACACTGTAAAATTCTGCGTAACTCATTCTTTCGTTTATTTTTAGGTTATGTGGTTCGTTTCGTCGTGACTAAGTGATGTAGCCCTTAATTTGGTTGCCTAAAGATTTAGTCCATACTGTAAATTGTATACACTGCCATACGAACGGAATCTAACCATATGGGTTAAGTAGTATGTGGAAACGCTTAATTTCGCTTTCAGAGGACAAAAAACAAGTCATTGCCCAGCTGCCTGGGACGGAGTCCATCGACAAAAATTTTGACCAAGCAGGCTTGAAAGAAGCATTGTTTGAGTTATCTGCATCGACATTTTTCTTAAATGAAACTGAAGTTACCCGCTTTATCAACTATGCAAAAGAGGGTAAGGGTGAAGCATTCTCTGGAATCACCATTGCAGAGAAAAAGAACGCTTCGGTTGAGATTGAATTTAGTGATCGAGATATGTTAGCCAGCATGGTCGTGACGGGTGCATATGGTGGCAGAGCATTGCGCGGTAGTGAGTTGGTGTATGCATTGGCTCATTCCCATGTGACAAAAGGCATCAACAAACTGGCTTTAAAGAAAGTGTTAATGGTAAGTAATACCTTGAAGCCAGGGGAAGTATACACTCAACCTGTTGCGCAGGGGCGTGAACCCATTCAAGGTAAAGACGCACAATTTGTTCCTTTGGTTGAGGATGTCAGTAAGCGCGTGTTAGCTCCGACCAAAAAGCAAGGACAGAATAAAATTGATATGCGCAACTTAGGTGAAACCATCACTGTTGGTCAAGATGATGAAGTGATGCGTCGAATTCCTGCAACCAAAGGAACGCCAGGCTATACCGTGCAGGGAAAAGTGCTGGATCCTAAACCAGGTAAAGACTCAGCCTTAGTTGCAGGAAAGGGGTCTTACATCTCACCCAATGATCCGAATGTGCTACTGGCCAGTCAAGCGGGCATGCCTATCCTGAAAAGTAAAACGGTTGATGTCGATAACGCTTTATGTTTAAACAACGTCAGTGTAGCGACTGGCCACGTGAAATTTAAAGGATGTGTTGTCATCACGGGTGATGTCGAGCCTGGGATGATCGTGAGAGCGACGGGCTCAATCACCATCGGTGGGTTTGTTGAGTCTGCTGATGTTCAAGCCCAAGGTAATATTGATGTTGGTAAAGGCATTATTGGCCATACGGTGTTTGATGATGAAGCAAGAACGTGCATTATCAAATCAGGAGGCTCTATCACGGCTAACTATGCTCAATTTAGCGAACTGCAAGCGGCAGATGACATCAATTTAGCGGTTCACAGTATGAGCAATGAATTACGCTGTGGCAATGATCTAAAAGTATTAGATAGTAAAGAGAAGCAAGGCACGCTCAGCGGTGGCCACGCGAAAGTTGGTGGTAAGATCGTTTGCTTCAATCTAGGCGTTGAAGGCGATACCGCCACGGCTGTGCAGGCTTTTGCTCGTTATGCTGTGTATAAAGAACGGGTCGCGAAACACAAAGAGCATTATAAACAAGCGCAAGAAGCGACGATGGAAGTGATCCGCCGTGAAATTGAATTTAAGAAAAAGCCTAAAGCGGAACGCTCGGAAGAGGAATTGCTAAAAATTGATGAATTTAAGAAACAGACTAATGATCGTTTAGAAAAAGCAAAATTGGCGTTGGATATGCTGGGAGAGGAGTTTGAGCAATTGCTCGAAATGAATACGATCGAAGTCAAAAATAAAGTTTATACCCATGTTTCGGTGCAATTTGATGATGAGCGGATCATCACCAAGCGGGCTCATGGCGCTAGTATCTTCTCATTTAACCAGTATGAGATTAAATGTGCTTCGATGCTTGAAGATGAAGATGTCGGAGGGATCTAACATTCTTATCTCAGAGTGCTAAGCAAAAAACGAGGCATTTTGCCTCGTTTTTTGCATATTATGCTATTTCTAGTAAGGTGGTTATTGCACTGATCTCACTTTGCCCTGTTTGAGATCGTTTAACACCATCGATTTAGGACCATCGGCAATGACACAGCCTTTCTCCATAACAATGACGCGATCAACCACATCGAGCATTGACGTTTTATGAGTAATTAATATTAACGTCTCACTTGGTGTCAATTGAGACAGTTGATGTTTGATGTGCATTTCAGAGCGATTGTCCATGGCGCTGGTGGGCTCATCAAGTAGCAAAACGGGTGGGCGTCCGAGCAGTGCACGAGCAATGGCTACCGCTTGCCTCTGACCACCAGACAACAACAAGCCGCCTTCACCCACTTGTCGTTCTAACCCCGCAGGGTCTTGCTGTGTGAACGCGGTAACTCCCGCTCGGTTAGCGGCATCCATCACATCTCTATCATCAACTAAGGGACGCCCGAGCGTGATGTTATCGCGAATTGAACCGTAAAATAGGTTGCTGTCTTGAGGTACGCAACCAATATTACGTCTCACATCAATGTGATGCAGTTGCGCGATATCGGTGTCATCAATGCGAACATTCCCCTCGGTCGGTTGATATAACCCCATGATAAGGCGCTCTAAGGTGGTCTTCCCTGAGCCGATGCGGCCTATGATCGCTACTTTTTCACCCGGATGAATCGTTATACTTAAGTCACGTATTGATGCAACAGGCGCATTTGGATAGTGAAAAGTGATTTTGTCTAGCTCAATTTTACCTTGCACAATCGGACGATGAATATAGCGTTTACCTTCTTCTTGCTCATCTGGCATTTGCATCACTTGCTCAATGATTTTTAAGGACGATTTGGCTTGGTTGTAGCGTGTTGAAAGTAATGATAGTTGCACCATTGGGCCAATCGCACGGCCGCTGAGCATGGTTGCGGCGATGAGCCCACCCATAGTTAAATCGCCGTTGGATATCAGATAGACGCCTAAGATGATCATGCCAACGTTCGCGGCTTGCTGAACAAAGCCGGCAGTATTTTGAATACCATCAGTAATTCTACGGCTTTTAATGTTCCAGTTCGCCATGTGCGCGACCGCTTCTTCCCAGCGATATTGAAACTGACTTTGAGCGCCAAAGAGTTTCACCGTTTCAAGTCCAGCTAAACTTTCAATCAGGTTGGCGTATTTTTGTGATGCCAGTCGAGAGCCCTCTTCAATCGCACGTCGTAGAGGTGCTTGGATGAGCAGAGAATAGATAGCAATGATCAGTACACCAGCGATAGGTACCAGCACTAAGCTGCCCGCCATTAGCCAGATCAGCACTAAAAAGAGCAGTGCAAATGGCAGGTCAATCAATGATGAGATGGTTGCTGAGGTAAAGAATTCGCGTATGGATTCGAACTCTTGTAAATGTCGCGCAAACGCACCGACAGAGGGAGGACGAGACTCCATTCTGATCCCCATCACTTTACTAAAGAGCTTGGAAGAGATCAGAATGTCAGATTTTTTGCCCGCCACATCAATAAAATAACTGCGAAGTAGTTTGAGGAGCAGATCGAATAAGAAGATTACAAAAATCCCGCTCGCTAATACCCACAAGGTTTCAAACGCAAGGTTAGGCACGACTTTGTCATACACTAAACGGCTGAACATTGGTGCCGCAATGGCAAACAAATTGATTAAAATGGAAGCGATCAACACATCACGATAAATGTGCTTTGACTGCCATAACGTACCCCAAAACCAGTGGCCATCACGGGTCTTTAATATTTCTGGTGAGCGCTCGTCATAGCGAAACTGTTTTTTCACCATGAAGTAGCGGCCAATATAGCGTTCAGTCAGTTCCTCTAAGGGAATAGCTACGGGGATTAGACCAGACTCCGCAGTGACGACCTCAGCTTCTTGATTCGCTTCGTTGATGCTGCTGAGCACACAGGCTTCACCGCCTTTTAAAATTAAGATAACGGGGAAAACCAATTTTGGGATTTGATCCAATGCTGAGCGATTTTCCTTGGCGATTAACCCCGCTCTTTCGGCTGCTCGAGGAAAGAGAAAAGGCGTCAGTTTCCCATCTGATAAAGGTAGGCCGTTGATCAGTGCTTCTGGGGAATTCGCCAATCCATAATAACGACTCACATAGATAAGCGAATTGAGTAGCGTGTCTTGCATTACATCTGACCTTTTTTATTTATCCACAATAAAGCCTTGGAAGACTTCTATAAAATGCTCGGAAAGGAAATCAAGTTGAGTTTGCGTTTCTACCCTTGACGCAATTGTGGTGATTCCTAAATTGTGTGCTGTGCGAGAAATCGACGTTAAGGTGAATTTTTGCTTTTCATCGTCGAGATGGTGAGTAAATAGATAATCGAGTTTCACGTATTTTGGACGGTACTCGTTGATGTAGTCTAATGATTGGAAATTCCGGCCATAGTTATCGACACCAAAGTCTGCGCCAGCTGCTCTTATGGCATTACAAAATAGCGCCGTATGGTGAGGGGCGTTGAGGAATGCGTTTTCCGGTATTTCAAAGTGTAGGTTCTCACAGATAGAGCGATGCTTCGCCAGAGTCTGAGTGACCCAACGAATAAAACTGGGTTGAGAAAGGCTGCTTTGAGCGATATTAATGGCTAATGGTTCGGCTATCTCTCCCGTTTCGAGCTTGCGAATCATCGTTTCAATAACATATTCATCAAAAATATGGCTGGCATTGAGTTGGTCGAGTGCAAATAAGTATTGGTTAGCGCTGTAGCGTTTGCCATCGTGCTCAATCGCTGAAAAAACTTCGCGGTGGAAAGTTTGTCCCCAGCTATTATTGGCTGACTGCAAACGGAAACTGAACCAATCGCTATGGATAGCTTCTTCAACCAATGCTTTCCATTGCTGTTTACCCATCACAGTTTGTTTGGTTTCACTGCTGACAAAGCCGTAAATCAGCTCTGGATTTGCAGTTGCAATGGCTAACGCGTTGTCGAGCAAGGAAAGTAACTGCGTTGAAGATTTTGGTTCTTTATTATGAACAACACCTAAAGAGACTTTGGCTGATGCCATGCCAGTCGGGTCGGCTAGAGTGTCTTGCACAAAATTCATAATACTATCGGCGATGATTTTGAGTTCACTCTCTTCCATGTTGGGCAAAATAAAGCCAAACTCTTCGGTAGAAATGCGTGCCAGAGTCACATCAGGTGAAGTAATCGACACTTTTAGATGCTCAGCCAAATGGCGTACCATACCATCGCCTGCTTCATAACCCTTTTCTTCGTAAAGCTCTTTGATAAACTCTGCTTGCAAAATAGCAGCGCCACCTATGGCACTTTCTGATAGCCAACTACTGAGTTGACTCATGTAATAGGCGCGGTTGCCAAGTTGAGAAACTGGGTCAATATAAGCACGCTCACGCAGTTGCTGAGCTTCTTGCGCCTGAGCTTTGAACGCTTTTTCAACCTGCGCTGACATGCTATTGATACCATCAACTACATAAATCAGATCTTTGGTCGCTGGCCGCGGTAGCGGTTCACCAAAATGGTTGCGTGCGACTTGCTCCATTTTTTCGACAATCATTTGCAGCGGGCGTAAAGCGCGCTTCAGAATGAAAGCGATGGCGGCAAGGCCAATCACAAAAATAGCGCTAAACGCGATAAGTAGCCGAATCAGCGCCTTCCATAATTGCGCATAGGCCTCGCCAGGGTGGCTGACAATTTCGACTTCAGCAAGCTGCATCCAACCACTGGTTACAACGCGTTGATCATGGATCGGTGCAAACAGGTGTAAATTGGTAAACCATTGCGGAACGTTATTAGGTTTTACAGGGTAAGATCGCAGAATCTCTTCGTCATCGTCTAGAAAAATCAATCGTACGACTGAGTAAGAGCTGCCATCAAACAAGGCATTGATAACCGACTCAACCGCAATCTTATCTTTCTTCTCCAAATAAGGTGCCAGCGCCAAACCGACGGTGTTGATGGTGTTGTTGACTTCAGAGCGCTGCTGCTGCTCTAAGTTGTTGCGGGTCGTATTGAATTCAATAATAAAGACTGAAGTCATCAGCATAATGAAGACGGCAATCATTCCCGCGACAAGTTGTTTATATAGCGTCATATTACTTACTCATCGTAACTTACAATTGGTTTATTCAATTTTAGCGAGCGTTCCCGTTCACGTAAGTCATTCCAAAGACTTAATCGTGAAGAGTCTCCTGCAAGCTGGCCATTTTTGGATTTCATTAGCCATAAATTTTTACCGTTAAAGCTGTAGATCGGTAACAGATCACGGCGTGTTGATGCTGGCTTAATCTCAGGGTTTATATTGTCTAAAATTAAGGGCTCGGCATTGGGTGTTGAATAGTACGCAAGAACCATATGAAACTGATTTAATTCAATGGCTTTAACATACACGAGGCGCAACTTTTTATCATCGATACCCAGTTCAAGCAGGGAGAAGTACTTCGCAATTGTGAAATCTTCGCAATCCCCTGCGTTGCTTCCTAGAAACTCAAGTGGTGTCGCCCAGTAGTCATTTTTCCCCCATAAATCGATATCATTAACAAAGTACAGCTGATTGAAAAATCGATTTATTTCGGTCAATTTGTCACGTTCGGGAGCATTTTGGTGCTTGGCAATTTCTTTGCGCCATGTTTCGACGCGTTTTCCCGCTCTTGTGCCATAGGTAAGCGCGACCGCATCGACCCACTGCTGCTCTTTGGTGTTGAGCGCTTGGGGGGATGAGGGCATAAATAGCAATAAAACCAGTGGCAGCCAAAACTTCATCAAAAACCGTCAATCATGAATATATTAAAAAGCATAAGTGAACCTTATTCTCTTAGCGCATTTTTTTGTGCACTGAGTATGGGCTTTAGTAGATAATCCATCACGGTTCGTTTACCCGTAATAATATCAACAGAGGCCGTCATTCCTGAGATGATAGGCAGGTTAGCATCATGCCCTAAGCTGGTTTGATTGGTCCTTACTCGGACTAAATAATAGCTTTTGCCTTCTTCATCTTGAGTTGTGTCGGCACTGATATGCTCAAGTGTCCCTTCCAAGCCGCCATATTTGGTGAAATCATAGGCGCTGAATTTTACTATGGCAGGCAACTCTGGTCTTAAGAAGGCGATGTCTTGTGGGGCAATTTGCGCTTCCACAAGCAAGGTATCCTCTGTTGGGACTACTTCAACAATATCCATACCGGGCTGGATAACACCGCCAACGGTGTTGACGTAAAGCGTCTTAATCGTTCCTGTCACAGGCGATAGCACAACAGTGCGATTTACCTTATCTTCAAGCCCAACGGCTGATTCTGTGATTGCTGAAAGTCTATCTTGGGCTTCGTTCAGTTTGTCTTGCTGCTGTGAGCGAAACTTTTGAGCCGCATCAATACGGTTGAGCACCGCTTCGCGAATCGCTGATTTTAATACTGGGATGTTAAGCTCGCTGGTGGTCATTTCACGGCGAGTATCGTTTACTTGGCGCTGTAGTTTCAGCAGCTCAATTCGTGGCACGACACCTTCGTCTGCTAAAGGCTTGGTTATCTCAAGCTCTTTATTCGCAAAATCATAACTTTGGCGCAAATTTTTCACGCGCGCTTGTATTTCAACCAACTCTTGTAGTTTCTGTTTGACTTGTTGATCTAAAAGAGAAAGTTGGTTTCGTAAGTTATTAAGATCTTGCCGATAGGCGGCCCTTTGTCTATTAACTAAATCGGGTTGGTTGTCTGTTAACAGCGGTGGAAAGGCGAGTTTGTTATAGTCAATTTTGACGCTATTTTGCCAGTTGTCATCATCAATTTCTTCGTTAATCATCACGCTAGTAATGGAAGCGGATAGCTGTAGAACACTGGCGGTAAGGTTAGCGACTTGTTGTTCACGTTCGCGGTAGTCTGAGCGGAAACGAGTGTCATCAATTAATAACAGTTGTTGGCCTTTTTGCACTCGTTCACCTTCGCGAACCAATATCTGTTTGACTAAGCCTCCTTCCAAGTTTTGAACCACTTGAACTTGCGATGACGGAACGACTTTGCCTTGTCCAACTGTCACTTTGTCGACCTGTGCCCATGAGGTCCAGACGATGGCTAAGAGAAAAAAACAGACCATAACCCAGAGCATCACACGTGCACTGTTGGGCGTGTTCAGTAGCAGAGCCGCCGTTTTGTCGTCTACGTACTCCAATTCTGTCGAAGAGAGTTTGTTATAACTCTTGTTGCTCATCGCTTATCCTTTGCGCCTAATCGTAGTGTATTTCCCTTTTCTACTTAAAGCTGTAGAGGGAGGCTACAACTGTAAGTTGTTTGGGTATAGTTGCTTGATTTTATTACTTGTCTAGCAAAATGTTAAGGATTTGCCACTCATCATGAGATTACTATTCACCATTTGAATTGATTGTACTTCCTATTGCGTACGTTCTACAGAGTTTAGCTGTGAATTACTGATTTTGTTGAACCTGAGCACTCTTGAGTTATGACGATGATAGGCGCACAATCGTCAAAAATTTCATAAGGAGCAGAGATGGAACTTTCAGACATCCGCCGCGAATACATAAAAGGCGGTTTAAGACGCAAAGATTTGCTTTCAAATCCCATTGAGCAGTTTAATCTTTGGCTGCAACAGGCCATTGATGCCGGTCTTACCGATCCCACAGCGATGACAGTGGCAACGGTTGATGAAAATGGACAACCTTTCCAACGTATAGTGCTATTAAAAAATGTCGAAAAAGACAGTTTTGTTTTCTACACCAATTTAGGCAGTCGTAAAGCGCAGCATATTGAACACAACAATAAAGTCAGCTTGCACTTTCCTTGGCACCCATTAGAGAGACAAGTGCACATCACAGGAAAGGCTGAAAAATTGTCGGCTTTTGAAAACATGAAATATTTTACTTCTCGTCCTAAAGATAGCCAAATTGCCGCGATAGCGAGTCGCCAGAGCAGCCGTATCTCAGCACGTGGTATTTTGGAAGGTAAATACTTGGAGTTAAAAAAGAAATTTGAACAAGGTGAGATCCCAGTTCCGAGTTTTTGGGGAGGATATCGCGTTAAAGTTGAATCGATAGAATTTTGGCAAGGTGGTGAGCATCGTTTGCATGATCGCTTCTTGTTTACGCAACATGATCAACAGTGGGACGCTGAACGTTTAGCACCATAAGGCCTACTTGTTAAAAGTCAGTCGCAATGAATGCCTCATTTATATGGGGCATTCACTATTGAGTACCACGGATAATTGCGTTTTGAGCAAGGTCTTGGGGATGTTTGAGCCATAACCTTGGTCTAGAGCCATATCGATAAGTTGCTCTTTACTGTGGGCTGCAAATTTATGTCGCAATTTTGCTTCATAGCCTTCCACTGTTTTTATCGAAATCTTCATCACCCGAGCAATGTGTTTGGGCTTTTTTCCATAAAGCAGAAGAAAAAGAACCTCAGATTCTCTTGTGGTTAGGGGCCCGGAAATGGGCTCTAGAACACCCGCGGAATGCTGTGTGGTCGTTAAACCTGTTGCTCGGCATATCCAATGGCCTACTTCCAAAATCGCGGTATCAGTTAGCTCTTGCCCGAAAAAAATTGTACCTTGAACCTCACCTTGTGCGTTGAACCATGGGGTTTTGGTGAAAATATGAGCGCGCCAAGAACCGTCAGCATAGGGGTGGATATCCAGCACTTTTAACGGTTTTTTTGTGGAGATTACACATCGATCTTGTTGCTGGAATTCTGCGGCGCAAGCGGTTGTCGGGCTTGGCATTTCAAAGTCAGTTAATCCAATGCACTGTTTTGCATCACTAACACCAATTAATTTGCCATAAGCATTGTTTGCGTAAACAAAAACCGAATTAAGATCTTTGCAACCCCAATATCCCGGAAGCTGTTGAAACAATGAAATTTGTTCTGCGCTGAGGAAGTTGACCATAGCGGGTTCTCCTAACAATGATATTGATATAATACCAATGGCATGGCGGGTTGTAATCCATAGCGGCATTTGAACATAAAAAAGCCAGCCTGAAGAAGGGCTGGCATAAATACAAGAATTGCTTCTTGTCGACGTGCAGAAGAGGTTCTATGAATGCTGCGAGGGTGTTGCAAATTCATAGGGATACCACATGGATATCAAATATCAAACGTGTTTGATATTTAACACCACTTTAGACGACGAGAGTGCAATAACAAAGGGGGGAATTCCCCCCTTTGTTATATAAATGGTTGGGCTAGTTCAGCTTACCTAAAGTTCCCTAATGACCCTGAAGCCAACATAATTTGCAGAAGTAGCAGGAGCAATAAACAAATTACCATAAGCCGCCGCCGTTGCAGGGGAGAAGCTCCATGCTCCACCTTTTGCTTGACCCCTTGAGTCATTTGTCCATTCCCACACGTTACCGACAACATCATAAAGGCCTAGGCCATTGGGAGCGAAAGACTTCACAGGAGAGGTGCTTTTATTTGACCAAGGTGTACCACTCCAGCCAGTATTCGCTTTCCCAGTTCCGAAATCATCTCCCCACCAATAGTCTGTTTGTGTACCAGCGCGAGCGGCAATTTCCCACTCTTCTTCAGTCGGCAAACGGTATTTATAGCCAGTTTCCTTACTTAGCCAGCGAGTATAGGCCTTCGCATCATTTTGGCTAATACACACCACTGGCGAGTTGCTCAACTGCTTAAAACCAGGGTCGCGCCAATAGCTACCTGCAATCGGGGTAATTTCAGATTCGGCGACTGCTGTGCACAGTTTTTGTAGCTCAGCATCAGTTTGGTAGGTGGTTTGATTCACAAAGGTTTCAAATTGACCCACAGTTATGGGGGTTGAACCAATTGCGAAAGCATGATCAAGGAAAACTTGTTTCGATGCGTGCTCGCCAATCAAATATTCGCCTGAGATCAAAGTGACTAACTCAGGAGCTTTAATATCCCCTTTGAGGGAATCAGCAAATTTATGTCCAGGTTTAAGTAGGTTGTCTTTTTCTCGTAGGTTCGCTCTTAATGTATGATCTGAGGTAATTTTCAGCTCTTGATTAAATGAGTAATACCCTTCTTTCTCAATCGTAATCATGTGCGGTCCCACTGGAAGCATCACTTCGACGGGAGTACTACCATAGTTTACATTGTCGATAGAGACTTTATCACTGTATTGGTTCGAGCGAATCGATAGGGTAACCCAAGCAATTTCTTTCTGTTTTTCTGTATTGGCTGAGTATTCGCCTGGGGCGAAACAGTATTGTGATTCGACATTCAGCAACCGACATGGTGTGTTTTCATCCGGTCTTGCATCAAGCTGAACATCTAGTACGGCTTTGTACTTATTGCCATTGTAGAAACCTGAATCTACGGTTTTATGGCGCAGTACATGAATATTAAAAGAGACATTGGCCAGATGTTGTTGGACGAGCTTGGCCTCACTTGTGGCCTCTATTAACTTGGTTTGATACTGGTTTACCGCTTTCTGGAGCGCTAAGTCAGTGGTCTGTTTCGAGCATTGAGCCAATGTCATATCGGCACTACAAGCGTTAGTAAAGCTAACTTTCTCGGTGCTACTCTGTTTGAGTTCATCTCTTAAACGCTCAACTCGCGCGCGTAATTTATGCTGTTCTAGCTCATTGATATTTTTGCTGACCGTGTTCTGCTCGGCCCTTTTTTGTGCCAGCAGTGCTTCTGACTCTTGGCGTTTTTGCTCAGCTTCTAAACGGTTTTTTTGATTCTGCTTTACATTAGCCCAAGCTGCTTGGTAGGCATTTTGTGAAGGCATGATGTCCAGTTCAGGATCATCAATCATTTTCATGTACTCGCGTTCTAAGTCAGTTTTTGCTTTTGCAAGTGCCTTATCAAAGAGCTGGGCTTGCTTTGTTAGCCTGTCTAACTCACTGTTGTGGTTGTTCACAACCACTTGTTGTTCATGGGTGGCCTTCTGGGCTGCCTGTAATTCGGACTGTTTAGTAAACAACGCATCATCAATGGCAATTACTGAGGAAGGCGTTCCTTCTGCCATCGTCGATGTTGCCACTAAGCAAGGCGAAAGTGCTAATAAGAGAGCGGGTAAACCTTGTCGCATTATTATCTACTTCAGTTAAGTTATTAGTTCATTGTGTCTATTCTAAACGAAAACACCATTTTGTCTGAAGTCATCTTTCAATAACTTAATGACAAAATGGCGTTTTAACCGCATCTTTGTGAATTACGACAGAAAAACAGAGTTTTTTTGAGGTAATTAACCCTCTTTATTCGGTCTTAGCTTTATCCAAACCGTATCATTGCCGTTAATTGTTAATACCCGGTTGTAGGTTTCGTAGCCATCTTTAGAGACGGTAACTTGGTGGCGGCCATTGGGCAAAACAATCTCAACAGGTGTACTGCCGTAGTTAATACCGTTGATGGTTACGGCATCGTTGTATTGATCCGACCTTACGGTCACATTTGCCCACTGTTTGTCATTTTTTTGCGTACCTTCAGACACGCCGCCTTTCAAACAGTATCGAGTTGACACGTTAAGCAGTTTACACGCAGCCACCGCTTCTGGTTTCGCTTGAAGCTGAGCTTGCATTTGGGTGAAGTATTCGTTGTTGCCTTCAAAACCACTGCGAATAATTTGGCTATCTTGTACATGGATATTAAGTTCCACGCCTTTCAGATTTTGCTTGGCAATGACCGATTCGGTTAGGTCATCAAGCAACTTGGCCCGAAACGTTTTTACCGCTTTTTGTTTGGTAAGGTGCTGTCCCTGATTTGAACACTCACCGAGTGTCATTGTCGTTGAACAGGTGGTTTTATAGCCAGTTTCAAGAACACTACTTTCACGCAGTTCGGCTTCGAGACGTTTGACCCTAGCTTCAATGCGCGACTCTTCGAGGTTCGCATACTCATTACTGAGACGAGCTTGCTTCTGTTTGATTTGAGACAAGCGCATTTCAACTTCGGTCATCGCTTGATTATTCTCAAGGCCTTCAGCTTGGTTCTGCTTCACTGATGCCCATGTTTCTTGGTACTTCTTTTGAAACGAGGCTAAATCTGTGTCTGGATCATCTAAAAGACGGCTATATTGTTTGTCCAAAGCAGACTTGGCTCGATTGCGTTTAGCATCAAGTTCTTCACTTTCTCGTTTAATACGAACATGTTCATTTTTAAGTTGTTGAAGCTTGGCTCCCTCTGCTTCGTATTCTGCAGAAATCGCGTCGATTTCCGTCTGTTTAGTAGTCATTTTTTCATCGATAGCGGTGACAGGATCTACCTGAATAACTTCTTCCGCGTACACCGATGCAGATACCCAAAAAGGGCTTAGCGCAAGCAATAGCGCTGGGATGCGACGTGTGATCATAGGTCCCTGCAACAAATTAACGTTTAACCACAAAAGTGGGAAAGACAAACTTTTGACAGCTTTAATGGATAAGCTGTATTCATAATGCAAAATTTATTCCGAACAATAGCAAAATTCACTTAAATCTATTACTAGGTGACTGATTTTGTAAATTTTATAATTGTGCATCTTCATTTTGAGCCTAATAGCGAAATATGCAAGTCTCTATTTTCGATCTATTTAGGGGTTTTGGGATTGAACACACATTGACCGTAATTTATGTGCACTTGATCATTGTTCCGTTTTGAAAAATCGATCTCATTTCACCCCTAAGCTTAAGCTTCATATGCACTTTGATGTTTAATTTTTAAAAAAATACAGCTTTGTTTTCGCTCCTGATAGTTTTGTTATAACATCAGCTTCTAACCTCAACCATGATGCAGCAATATGAGTGACTTTTCTTCGGCTAAGCTATCTAACTATCAACAAAATGACAAAGTTTTGTCGCCTAGGCCAGCAGAGTTAGTGACATTACCCTCGTACATGGAGTGTCATGATCATAGTTATACCCAAGTCGTTATCGGATTAAAAGGCCAAGCTGAGTTTGAAGTACAAGGTGTAGGCAATTTGGTGGGGCCGGGGCAGGGTTGTGTCGTTACCTCTGGAACTGGTCATGCGTTTGGTGGTGTCGTTGGGCAGTCGGATATCTTAGTGCTTAACCTTCCAATCTCCTGTGGAGATGACCCTTTGCTTCTACAAAAAATGAATGAGTTGTCGAATGCGGATATTTACTTTCAGCTGGATGGGCAAATCCAAAAGCTGATCCAATTGCTAGTTAAAGAGATGCAATCGAGCCCTGATGATTTACTGTTGAGCCGTGCCTGCAATGACACCGTGATGGCATTACTGCAACGCCATATTTCTGTATTTGAAACGCATCGCAAAGAGTCTCGTTTTGATCTTGAAGCGATTGATCGTTATATCGATCTGCACCTTGGTCGTAAAATTTCAGTCGCTCAATTAGCGGGCCGCGTTTATTTAGGTGAAAGCCAATTTCATATGTTGTTCAAAGAACAAATGGGGATCACGCCTCATCAATATTTGTTAGGTAAACGAATTGATATGGCAAAAGATTTGATTGAGCAAGGTTGTTTGAGTTTTGGTCAAATTGCGGAATTAACAGGCTTTTCTGGACAAAGTACCTTCACTCATTCATTTACTCGCTTGCAAGGTATTTCTCCATCGCAATACCGAAAATTGTGTCGTCGCTAATTCTTTATATCCCTGCCTCTTTTTTGTTTGTAATTCCCACATCATTTTTATATTGCTTGCCTTGACCTATCGGCAACACGTGCATCTTTGGTTAAATTTTGGAAACAATGTTGCTGTTTTCTGCTTTGTACATGATGTCAATTGATGTGATTGTGTTTTTATTTTGTTAATAGCCAGAGTTTTTAGCAAAAAACTCGGAGTTTTTGACAAGTATTCTTCTCGCGCTCAAAATACACTGCCAGCCATTGCAGGAAACCCGACCTTTTTCGGGAGTGAGATTGAGGAAAACGCATGTTTACAGCAACAGATGTGTTGAATGCAGAGTTTATCGAGCAACCGCTTGATAAGCTGTGGTCGCTGATCTCTCCACTTTATATGGTGGACGAATCTCAATGGCTGAAGCAGTTATTACCGCTGGCAACAGCTACAGAATCAGAAAAATCGGCGATATTAAATAAAACAACCCAGTTAATCGAAGCGATCCGAGCCGACAAAAAAGCGGTGCAAATGATCGATGCCTTATTACTTGAGTACAGTTTAGATACGCAAGAAGGTATTTTGTTGATGTGTTTGGCTGAAGCTCTGATGCGCATTCCCGATGCGGAAACCGCGGATGCTTTTATTAAAGATCGCCTCAGCGTTGCGGATTGGAAATCTCATCTGAAAAATTCTGACTCTGTCTTTGTCAATGCGTCCACGTGGGGGTTGATGCTGACTGGTAAAGTGATTGGCCTTGCTGATGTGGATACGACTAGTCCAACGCAGGCGGTTAATCGTCTAGTGAATAAGCTTTCTGAGCCAGTGATTCGTAAGGCGATGCACCAAGCGATGAAGGTGATGGGCCACCAATTTGTGCTAGGCCGAACCATTGAAGAAGCACAAAAAAATGGCCGTCCTATGCGTGATAAAGGCTATACCTATTCATTTGATATGCTCGGTGAAGCGGCGTTAACCACGGCCGATGCCAATAAATATTTCAAAGATTATTTGATGGCGATTGAGGCGGTTGGCCGCGAGAAATATGGCTTATCAACCAGCTCGGCACCGTCCGTATCAATCAAGCTTTCTGCATTGCATCCGCGTTATGAGGTGGCTAATCAAGAGCGCGTGCTGAGCGAGCTTTATAGCACACTGCTACAGCTTTTAGCCCGTGCTATCGAGCTGGATGTGGCGATCACTATTGATGCAGAAGAAGCAGACCGTTTAGAGCTGTCATTAAAGCTATTTGAAAAGATATATCGCAGTGAGCCCGTGAAAGGGTGGGGGAAATTTGGTTTAGTTGTACAAGCTTACTCTAAGCGCGCTTTACCCGTTTTAGTTTGGCTTAATGGGTTGGCGAAACAGCAAGGTGATGTGATCCCACTGCGTTTAGTCAAAGGGGCGTATTGGGATAGCGAAGTGAAGTGGTCTCAGCAAAGTGGCTACAGCAACTATCCGGTATACACACGTAAAGAAGCTACTGATGTAGCCTATTTGGCTTGCGCTCGTTTTCTTTTAAGCGAGGGTGTTCGTGGTCATATTTTCCCTCAATTTGCCAGTCATAATGCACAAACCGTGACCGCGATTGCGGTGATGTCACAACACAAAGATTTTGAGTTCCAGCGTCTGCATGGCATGGGTGATGCTCTTTATCATCATGCAATGAAAGCCTATCAACAATCGGTGCGAATTTATGCTCCAGTAGGTAGTCATAAAGACTTACTGCCTTATTTAGTTCGTAGATTGCTTGAAAATGGTGCGAACAGTTCGTTTGTGCATCGTTTAGTTGATGCTCGTTGTCCTATTGATACGTTAACGCAACATCCCGTCGATATGTTGCTCTCGTTTGATTCTTTACCAAATACCAAAATCCCTTTGCCACCGCATATCTTTGCCGAGCGCGTTAATTCCTATGGTGTCAATATTGATATTGAAAGTGAGGCAACGCCTTTTGAAGCGAAAGTAGAATGTTGGCTCAGTAAACAGTGGCATGCTTCTCCTATCATCAATGGTGTTGCTCAGTTCGAAAGCATGATCAAGGTAGGGGCATCGCTGGAAGTTGTGACTGCGCCGTATGACCGTAGGAAGCATGTTGGACAAGTGGTATTTGCCAACCTTGATCATGTTTCCGAAGCTATCTCAATAGCGGAGCAATCCTTTGCTGCTTGGAAGCAAGAAGAGCACAGTGTTCGCGCGGGCAAACTTGATAAACTTGCTGATTTACTCGAAGAGAACTTGGCTGAACTGGTCGCCATTTGTCATCACGAAGCAGGGAAAACCATTCACGATAGCATTGATGAAGTCCGCGAAGCGGTAGATTTTTGTCGCTATTACGCCAAACAAGTTTCCGCGTTAACACCCTTTGAAGTGACGAGTTTTGATAATGAAAAGCGTAAAGTGAGTCGTGAAGGTCGTGGTGTTTTCGTGTGTATTAGCCCATGGAACTTCCCTCTTGCGATTTTTCTTGGGCAAATCACGGCAGCGTTAGTTGCGGGTAATACGGTCGTTGCCAAACCCGCAGAACAAACCAGTTTGATTGCTTCGCGTGCCGTGGAACTGATGTTGGAAGCTGGCTTTCCTGCTGGCGTTATCCAATTGTTACCCGGACGTGGTGCAGAAATTGGCAGTGCGCTGACTTCTCACCCTGCCATTGCAGGTGTCGCGTTCACTGGATCAACAGCGACCGCGCAACGTATCAATCAAGCTCTTGCTCAACGTGACGCCGCGCCAGTGCCGTTGATTGCAGAGACGGGTGGGCAAAATGCGATGATCGTTGATAGTACGGCTTTACCCGAGCAAGTGGTGAGAGATGTGATTCGTTCTGCCTTTGCTTCGGCCGGGCAGCGCTGCTCTGCATTACGAGTGCTATTTGTTCAACAGGATATTGCCGATCGCATCATCAGCTTGATTCATGGTGCGATGAATGAGCTCAAGATTGGTCTTCCTTACCTCCACAGTACAGATGTCGGCCCTGTTATTGATGAAAAAGCCAAACAAAAGTTGCTCTCTCACATTGAACAGATGACCAAGACACAGACCAAAGTTGCGCAATTAGAACTCAGTTCGGAGTGCCAACACGGCGATTTTGTACCGCCAGCGGCTTTTGAAATTTCAGATATTCACTGCTTAACCGAAGAACAATTTGGGCCGATCTTACATATCGTGCGTTTTAAAGCGCGTGAGCTGGCCGATGTCGTGCAGCAAATTAATCAAACTGGTTTTGGTTTAACCATGGGGATCCATAGCCGCAATGAAACGACGTATCGTTGGATAGAAAAACACGCCCGAGTAGGTAACTGTTACATCAACCGTGATCAAGTGGGTGCGGTGGTGGGCGTGCAACCATTTGGTGGGCAGGGGCTTTCTGGTACCGGACCAAAGGCAGGTGGCCCACATTACTTATACCGTTTTACTCAAACTGAATTTTCTCAGTAATAAAGGCTCAGGAGAATTAGCATGGTTCATCAAGTAACACGTTTTTCTGACGCTTTTTCAGCATGGGAAAATTGGAATATCACCGATTTTGATTCTAAATGTGAGTGCTTACTTTCATTTAAAAATCTACTAGAAAGCGCTATGCCACAACTGGCAACAGTGATTTCTTACCATCTTCATCAGGCATCGGCGCTGTTGGCGCATTCGCATCAATTGATCGGTCCTACTGGAGAAACCAATGAGCTATACACCGCAGGTCGGGGCGTGGCTGTGATCATCCAAGGTGAACACAGTGATAAAGCGCAACAGGCGGTGGCAGCTCAGCTTTGTGCCGCTCTTGTGGCAGGCAATAGCGTCGTCTTATGTAGTGACGATGCGATGTTGATTCGAACACTGCAAGCGGCATTTGAGCAGTCAACACTCCCTACTAATCTCATTCAGTTTACGTCTTTTGATGCTTATCATCCGTTGATGGCGTCGGACGTTCGAAGTGTAGGTTACGTTGGGAACACTTCGGTTGAGCGTAGCCTCAACCGTCAGCTAGCTGATCGTAATGGTGCGATTGTCAGCCTAGTTTCTGAAACGGACTTGAGCGCGATCCCCGTGGCTCATGATCCTCACTTATCGTTGCGCTTTATTACCGAGCGTACTCGCACAATAAATATAACAGCAGTGGGTGGTAATGCGACCTTGCTTGAGCTTGGTAGCGAAACCCATTAATCCTTTCTGTTTTATCCTCTTCTTCGGAAGAGGACATGGAAGGCGATCTTTTAAAGAGGACAAACACAATGGAAAATAGCTTTGCTATTACAACCACCTTTATCCTGTATCTTATTTTGATGCTGGCTATTGGTGTGGTTGCATACCTTCGAACGAAGAACTCCGCAGATTATTTCTTAGGAGGGCGATCACTGGGCCCTTGGCCTGCGGCTTTATCGGCGGGTGCATCTGATATGAGCGGTTGGTTATTGCTCGGTTTACCTGGTTACGCGTACGCCGCTGGTATTGAGGCTTTCTGGCTAGCGGGTGGCTTATTATTGGGCACATGGGCTAACTGGTTAGTGAATGCTAAGCGCTTGCGCACTTATAGCATCACGACAGATTCATTAACATTACCTGAATTTTTATCACGCCGTTTTAATGATAAATCTAAACTGATTCAAACCATTTCAGCCTTCTTTATTTTGCTGTTCTTCCTCTTTTATACCAGTTCTGGCCTTGTGGCTGGCGGTAAACTATTTGAAACGGTATTTGGTTTAGATTATTCAACCGCAGTTATTATTGGCACCATTTGTGTGGTCTCCTACACACTGTTTGGTGGATTTTTAGCCGTTTCTTGGACTGACTTAGTGCAAGGCCTATTGATGGCCGCGGCATTAATGATTGTGCCCATCGCGGCAATCAACGGTGGTTTGGGTCAACTGAGTCAAGATCTATCCGCAATAAACCCAGAGCTACTGACGCTGTGGCATGATGTGAAAGGTGAGCCGTTAACGGGCGTTGCCATTATCTCATTAATGGCATGGGGGCTTGGTTATTTTGGTCAACCCCATATTTTGGCGCGTTTTAAAGCGTCTCGCTCAAATAAAGATCTCACCACAGCACGTCGTATTGCGGTCATTTGGACCGGTTTATCCATGGCGGGAGCCTTGTTGGTTGGCTTAGTTGGGCTTGTTTATGTGACGAACACCAGTTCGCTGGAGCTGGCAGATGGTGAAAAAATCTTCATGCTGCTAGTGAATGCGATTTTCCATCCAGTTATTGCAGGTATTTTGCTTGCGGCTATTCTTGCGGCAATTATGAGTACCGCTGACTCGCAATTATTAGTTTCTTCCTCTGCGTTAGCGGAAGATTTTTATAAGCAAGTCATCAAGCAAGATGCAACGTCGGAGGAGATAGTTCGTGTTGGCCGCTTTGCTGTGATTCTAATTTCTATCGTTGCGTTAGTGCTGGCCATGACACCAGATAGTTCCGTGCTCGGCTTAGTTTCGTATGCATGGGCGGGCTTTGGCGCCGCATTTGGCCCTGCAGTGGTATTGAGCCTTTATTGGTCTCGAATGAACCGCAATGGTGCACTAGCCGGCATTATTGTTGGTGGCGTGACAATTGTGGTTTGGAAACAACTGTCTGGCGGTTGGTTTGATGTGTATGAAATTGTTCCTGGGATCATTTTCTCTGTACTTGCGATCGTTGTGGTGAGCTTAGCGACAGCTGAACCCGAAGAGAGCGTGAGAGCACAGCACGTGACCTTTAAAAAGCAGCTGGTTGAACTAGATTGACATTCATACCGTTGTTCAATAACTAGCCCCTTTCTGAGGGGCTTTTTTGTACAGGTTAGATTGTGTAGTGTGCTTAGCAGAAAATAAGGAGATTGGGATGGACGTTTTTTGAAGATAGCTCACGAAACACACACTAAAGTTTGAGGAAAATGAACCTGTAGGCGCAAAATGTGTCAATTATCAATAATGATGCAAATTGTAGGGATTATTGGACCATGTCAAAAGCTTATTGCACCTGTTGTCGTAAAGAGACACCACATAAAGTCGTGATGAAGCGCTGTCAGTCAGAACCTTGTTCAACGTGGCAAGGTGTTCAAAAGTTTTTTGCGCTCATTATACAAGGTGAACCTCATTACAAAATGGAAAAGCAAGGTTTTTGCCGAGTATGTAATCACCCATCAACATTAAGCCACACCGACTTCTCACGCGTCCGCGTTCTCTAAATACTTCCAGCACTGCGCTAAGGTTTTTGGCGTAGTGCGCCTCTCGCTCAAAAGATAATTTTGCTTTTATTCGGCTGACTAAGTTTGATTTAGTGCACATTTACGTGCCGTTCTATTGCACGAGTGTCAAGTATTGGGAACTTAGGCAAAGTAATAATCCATAGTTGTAATACTCTCAAGCCCATTACTTTGGTGAACAAGCTTCAAGGAGCATTGCAATGCAATTGAGTTTAAAGAGAAAAATGGTGTTCTCTGTGGTTGCTGCTATTACATTGACAGCCGCTGCATTGGTTATGGTTGGCTATCAAACCTTTAAAACCGACAGCTGGAGAGCGATTGAGAGTGAAGCGCGTAATACATTACAGGCTCATGCAAAAGGGATTGGTGACTGGTTTAATGGTAAACAAAAAACGCTGCTAGGATTAAAAAACGAAATTGAGCGTAATCCACAATTATACCGAATCAACTTGAAGATGCAGGCTTGAGAACCTGAAAATGATCATTAATTCGAGATGTCAAAGAGCCTGCGATCTCTGGAAGAGTCACAGAAAAAAATTGGTCTATTGCCGCCTTGAAGTCCCGTTTTCTTTTGAAGTAAACGTTGTTCCTCGACTTCTCATTCATTACTTTCCATAGCCGCTCTATTGGGTTGAGGTTTGGACTGTAAGGTGGAAGATAATGCAGTTTAATATTCAGGACAAACGCCGCATCTTTGACTAAGTCACTGCGGTGATATCCCGCACCATCTAATATGATATGAAGCTTATGGGCTAACGAATAACTCTCTCTTAACTTACAGAAAAAACGAACAATCGATTCACTGTTAATGCTCTCATAGTCGTGAACAATGGTTGCACCAATATCCGACAGGTTCAGTGCGCCAATAATGTTCAATCGGCTACGATTACCCGTTGTTTCAATCACTTTATCCTGACCAGTACGTATCCAGCCATGCGATATCTTTGTTGATAGTGTTGGGTGAACTGCATCGATAAAGACTATCGATTCATCCTCGCCACAGCTTGCCTTTAGCGCTTCATACGCCTCTATGAATGCTTGCTGTTTTGCTTCATCAAACTTGTGTGGTATGCCTTTCGGTTGCTTGTAGCTAAAACCATTATGGTGAAGCCATTTGTTCATACCAGAAACAGTATAATCAAGCCCAAACGTCTCTTTAACATAGGCGACAATTTGATGAGTATGAGAATAGGTTTTCTCAGTCAAATGCTCGATTAGGTGCATGGTTTGAATAGCAGAAAGCTTGCTTTGGCTTCCTCCATTCTCAGGCTTAAGTTTTTCAGAAAGTACGTAGTCACTGAGGTGACGTGCAACGGTCGATTCATGAATACGAAGAGCTTGTGAAATCATAGTCTGACTCCAGCCTTCAGAAGCCAGCAAAACAGCCTTAATACGGTCGCAAACTCGACTATCACGCTCAATGTCGTGCATCTGTTCGAGTTGCAGTTTCTGTTGAGGAGTCAGTGTGATTTTCATGGTTTGTAGCATGATCCTGATTCTATTGAAAATCAAGCATCTTCAATGATCACGGGTATAGACATTGTTCCTCACCTACGCCAAACCTTGGAGTCTGGTGAGTTTGGGCTGAGTTATTACGGTAATGAACAGGGCGATATGATCCGCAATGACGGATCGCGTAACCAAAATGGTTATGATCCTCGTGAGCGTGGTTGGTATAAAGAAGCCAAAGTCGCGGGTAAACCGATCACAACCGCCCCCTACGTCAGCGTTACCATGCAAACCTTAGTGGTGACATTGGCAGAACCTGTCCGTCAAAATGGCCAACTGATTGGCGTCGCCGCTTCCAATTTAGCTTTGGGTAAATTGATCAAGGACGTCTTAGCTATTGAGGTTCCCGGGAAGGGCAATGCTATTTTGGTGAATACCAAGGGGCTAATTGTTGCCCATCCCAATCAAGAGCTTATTTTAAAACCTACCCAAGAAATGGCCTCACAACTGACCATTCAAAGCATATCAGAGGCGGCAAATTCTCAATTACCACTCTTTGTTGATATTGATGGTCAGGCCAAAGTATTGATGGCGCAAAGTATTGAACATACCGACTGGCTGTTGGTTATGGTGATGGACAAAACGGTTCTTGAACAGCCACTCAATGACATGCTATTGAAACAGAGCTTGATTGGCTTGATGATTTTAGTGATCTTGGCATTAGCGACCTCATGGTTCGTCGCTCGTCAGTTGAATGAGTTGAGTAATATTGCTCAAGCTTTGTCAGATATCGCCGAAGGTGATGGCGATTTAACCCGTCGTTTAGCCGTTCGCAGTGACGATGAAGTCGGTATCTTAGCGGATAAGTTCAATAAATTTGTCGATCGCATCCATGTCATGGTGCAAAGCGTGCGTGATGTTTCCGTTTCCCTTAACCAAGGAGCGACACAGGCCGCAAGCTCAGCCAGTCAACGTAGTGAACGGATTCGTACTCAACAAGATGAAATTACTATGGTTGCAACTGCGGTAACTGAAATGGCATCTGCGACCGCTGAAATCGCGGGCAATGCTGATAATACCGCTAAAAATGCCAATGAATCGGTTGAGCTTGGCGCACAAGGCTATCGCCAGATGCAGCAAAGCAAACAGTCAATCAATCAGTTAGCACAAGAGCTTAGCAGTGCTGTGGGCATCATTGGTGAATTAGAAGTGCACGCTAATGAGATTTCAACCATTCTGTCGACCATTCGCTCGATTGCAGAGCAGACAAATTTGTTGGCCTTGAATGCGGCGATTGAAGCAGCGCGCGCCGGAGAGCAAGGTCGTGGCTTTGCCGTTGTAGCTGATGAAGTCCGAGTGCTTTCTCAGCGCACTCATGCCTCTACCGAGGAGATCCAGTCTAAAATTTCCGGTTTGCAGAAGGTAACGACCAATGCTGTTTCTGTCATGACGGAAAGCCATAAACTGGTCGAAACAAGTGTGCAAGATGTGAACCACACAGGAGAAAGCTTACACGCAATCAGCGAAGCCATTCAGATGATCAGTGATATGGCGACGCAAATTGCATCAGCAGCAGAAGAGCAATCTTTGGTGACAGCGGATATTAATGGCAACACCGAATCGGTACGTGAAGTCAGCGACCAACTCGCCAGTGATGCGCAAAATGCAGTGCAACAAGCTCATGAAATGCACCGTTTAGCGAATGAGTTAGATAAAGAAATTTCTCGTTTCAAACTGTAATCATCTCAACGTACTCAAAGTAAAGAGGCGATAAATAGATTACAACCAAGAAAGTGGGTTCTTGCTCACTTTCTTTTCCTTTTTTCTCCTCAGTCTTTTTATTCTAACGTTCCCCTATTCTATGTGATTTATATCACAATGCCTTGTGATGATAGGTTGGTTTAACGCTGTAAGCCATTATTGTATGCCATATCACTTTTTTTAGAGCGCCGTGTAAAACCATGAGCCTAGACCGCATCGACCAACAGATCTTACGTATTTTGCACAGTAAAGGACGGCTTCCCGTTGTTGAGCTGGCAAAGTTGGTGAATTTAACCACATCTCCTTGTTCTGATCGTGTCAAACGCTTAGAAAAGGAAGGGTACATCAAAGGCTACCATGCAGAACTGTGCCCAGAAAAGTTAGGTCTGGATGTACAAGTGTTCATTCATATTCGATTGGATCAAACCAGTTTCTCTATTTTTGAGCGTTTTTCACAAGCAGTGGCGGACATTCCAGAAATTGAAGCATGTTATTCATTGTCCGGTGATTTTGACACCATGATCAAAGTGATGGTGAAAGATATGAAAGCCTACCAAAGTTTTATGTCTGGCAAGTTGGGGACATTGCCGGGAGTGATTCAAACGCGCAGTGAATTTGTGATTGAAGAACATAAAGCCAGCTTTGGCATTAATCCTGAGCTCATTTCCAAGACGCTGCCTTAGCTGCGAATGAGGTGAAATACGGTGCAAGAAACAGAACAGCAACAGCCCTTAACTAAAGACGTTACGACACTTTTTACTAGGTTAAAACAGCAGACAATAGCAGAGCCGTATCCTAGCCTTGAGCAAAGACGTATTTGGTTGCAGCGCTTAAAAACCGCGTTACTCAGTGAACAGACCGCGCTCGTTGAGGCCTTAAATCGGGATTATGGTTATCGAAGTCGCTTTGATAGTACGGTTTGCGATCTGCTACCGGCCGTTTCACACATTAATTACACGCTAAAACACCTCAAATCGTGGACAAAATCGCAATCGCGTCATGCAGGTTGGCTATTATTGCCGTCGACAGTGAGCGTTCACTATCAACCCTTGGGCCTTGTGGGGGTGATTGTGCCTTGGAATTTTCCTATCGTGCTCAGTATGGCTCCATTAGTCACAGCATTGGCAGCAGGTAATCGCGCTATGGTCAAATTGAGTGAACATACGCCTTGCACCAACCAAGTGTTGATGCGTATTTTTGCGACGGTCGATGAAGCGGTTGATACTGTAGAAGGCGGGGCTGACGTTGCCGCACAGTTCAGTGCGTTACCCTTTGATCATCTGTTATTTACGGGGTCAACACCGGTAGGTAAATTGGTTGCCCAAGCGGCTGCGAAAAACCTAACACCAGTAACGTTAGAGCTTGGCGGGAAATCCCCCGTGATCATTGCACCTGATGCTGACCTTGCGCGTAGCGTTGATAACATCATGCTTGGCAAAGCCATCAATGCAGGGCAGATCTGTGTTGCTCCTGATTATGTTTTACTGCCGGAAGGCAAACAACAAGCCTTTGTGGAGCTCTATCTGCAACGCTTTAAGCGCTATTTTTCCACTAAAGATGGCTATGATACGTCACATATTATTAATCAAACCCAGTTTGATAGGCTGCAACAATACTTAGACGATGCTAAACAAAAAGGGGCCACATTGCATCCCGTAGAAGGCGATGCAAAAGCGGGAACGTATCAATTTTTGCCTTGCTTAGTGACGAATGTGAAGGTTGATATGTTGTTATCCCAACATGAGATATTTGGCCCCATATTGCCAGTATTGAGCTATCACAGTTTGGATGAAGCGATAGCTTATATCAACGCTCGCCCACGTCCGTTAGCTTTATATTTAATGAGTGATGATCACGAGGTGATCAAACAGGTTAGTACACAAACGCATAGTGGTGGCCTAGCGGTGAACGATACTCTGTTACATGTGGCCGCCGATGATGCCCCCTTTGGCGGTATTGGCGATTCTGGGGTTGGGCACTATCACGGGATTGAAGGTTTTAAGACCTTTTCACACGCCAAAACCGTATTGTTTTCTAAGCGTTGGTTGCCACGTAGCCAGTGGATGCTGCGTTATCGTTTAGTGATGCTGGCAATATTACGCAGGCTATTTATTCGCTAATCAATGGACCACACATTTTTAATATCAGGCCATCCCCAGTTGGTCAGTGCAACGTCTTTGAGCACACCCTGAAAACGTAATGTTTGCTTATGGTGGAACAAAGGGACGAGGCAGTATTCGTTGATCAAACTCGATGCTAGCGGTTCCAACGCGATAAGGTAGTGTGTCAATGGTGTCGTTGATCGAATGTCGATTAACGCTTTGAGCAGCCATTGGCTCTCTGCGGGGCCAATGCAATGGTGCAACATTGGGTTGCCAAATAAATGGCTAAATGCACTGAAATGCCGATTGTCATCTAAATTAATATTGGTGATAACTATGGTTTCGTACAATTTGCCTTGCTGGGCCAGAAAATTCAATTCTCGGTAGGAGTAAATGTTGACGGCAGCAGCCAGCCCCATCTCCTCTAAAATATGTTTCACACCGAAGGCGCAATGAATCAGTACCGTGTAGTCATAGACGGCAATCGAGATTTGATTTGGCAGGCTTGCTTTGGGCGCTGGTGGTCGCACCACAGGTTGCCATACTGGCAGTAGGTTACTGGCAACGACTGCGTCAAACTTAGTTGGTTGTTGTGCTAAATAGTGCTCTAGTTTTTCTCCAGATATCTCGGTAGCTAGGTAGCGTTTCTGATTTTCATTGAGAGGTGAATGAGCACCTTGATTGAACAAAATAAACATGCAGCCATCTTCCACTCTTGATGACTGATTAGAGGTGATGATCGCCAGTTCTTCAACGTTACTCAGCTCTACATCGTGGTGGCAAGAGATGTTTTGTTGCTGATTTTTTTGTTTGATATGCATGCCTTGAGGGTACAACTCGTCTTCATTTAAAATCCAAATTGTGACGTGATCCGTTAAAGCTCGGCAGCCATAGAATTGGTCAAATGCGCTTAAAATGAGTTTGTGAGGTGAGTGATCTTGAACTTGAAATGGGCCACAACCTGTCACCATTGGGGAGTATGCATTGTTCACTTGGCTGGCTGGTTGAATTGAATATTTGACGCCAGAGAGCAACCCTGCAAATCCTAAATCAGATTGATTAAGAGAAAATACTACTTTTTGTGGTTGTGGTGCGCTTACATCAACCAAATGCGCGAGCTCTTTTTTGTACTCTTCCAAACTAGAGAGTTTGGCAAATAAACTCACGATCGTATTAGCATCAATCGGTGAGCCATCGTGAAACGCCAATCCGGGGCGAAGATAAAATACCCACTGAAAATGTTGTGCATCATACTCCCAGTGATGGGCTAATTCTGGATGAAAGCGTCCTTGTTCATCACACTGGATGAGGCAGCAATAGATTTGCCTGAGCAGAAATCGCTCACTACTACGTTGTATTTGATGGGGCACTAGCCGTTCAAATGGTCGTTTATACGTCAGTTGAATGTGTAAGCGACCTTCGCGAATAGATGCTCCGGAAGTACTTTGCAACAAACGCCCAAACACTACCTCATCATTATCCAGTATGGTTAAGGCTTTTTCATATTTCCCAGCCAAAATTTGCTCTTTCGCGAGCGTTTGTTTGATTGTGTCTAAATCGAGGTTCAGGCGCAGTATCGAGCGTTGGTTACGTCCGACTTTGGGTTGCCACTTGAGCCAACCTTGTTGCTGCATTTTAGCCACCAGATTTCGTGCATGACGCGGTGAGGTGAATAAACATTCTGCAACCTGTGTTAACGACACTTTAATCTCTTGACCCACACCAAGCACGGTCAGGCGTGTGTAATAACGTAATAAAGTAAGATCAGACACTCGCAAATCCTCTGGATGAAAGGGAAGAGATAGGCAGTTCAGTTCTTCGCACGGCCTTGCGCTTTGCCCTCCTTGATGGTCAAGTTGTTTGGGTATAGTAGCGAATTTATGAAGAACTAAATAAGAAATATTAATGATCATTTGTTCCTCATTTATTGATTTTTAGTTTTTAAATATCGTTTTAAGGCTAATTTTGATGATATGAGGAATTAAAAAATAAAAAATTCTCAGTTTTTGTATTCCTTGTTTTGATTCACAATCAACGCATCGATAGCTGAGGAGGTGAATGATGAACGACCCCATAACGACTGACACCAAACAGCCAACACCGCTGGCGATCTATTACCGCCAGCGTTTAGAAAAATCACGTAACCCTATAGAGGTAATGGCGATTTTAGCTCTGATTCATTTATGTCACTGGTGACCATGAATAAAGGCATCTTGCATACCCTAAACTCTTGAGTTAGCTATGCTCCTGTTACCCCCAACTGCATAATTGCAGGATGCCTTTCCTTTTCGATGCACATCACTTTTTCTTCGTCCTACTTTTCATCTTTATCGTAAACGACTACCATGACATCGCTTTTTTAAAGCCAATTTATATTTTAAATTCTCAGGGCGGGGTGAAACTCCCCACCGGCGGTGTGTTTGTTTTTTCAGTTGAGAAGGCAGATGAGCCCGCGAGCGCTCGATGTATCGAGGTCAGCAGATCTGGTGAAAAACCAGAGCCGACGGTTATAGTCCGGATGAGAGAGAATGAAGAGACGCCAGTTAGTTCGCTAACTGGTGCAATTTGTTTTGGATTTGATCCCTCATAGCAGCCCTGATTCTGGTGATTTTTTAGGAGTACAACCATGAATCAGCTATCTCTACTTGCCAAATTTGGCGACCCTATTACTCGTGTTGAAAACGCACTGTCTGCGCTTAAAGAAGGGCGAGGCGTGTTGTTGCTTGATGATGAAGATCGTGAAAATGAAGGCGATATCATTTATGCGGTTGAGTCATTGACCACACAACAAATGGCACTGATGATCCGTGAATGCAGTGGCATCGTCTGCCTATGTTTGACCGATGAACAGGCTAATCAATTGCAACTGCCCCCGATGGTAATGCATAACAATAGCACAAACCAAACCGCTTTTACTGTCTCGATTGAAGCAAAAACAGGTGTAACCACGGGCGTTTCAGCGCAAGATCGAGTGACCACAATAAAAACCGCGGCCCGCTTTGATGCTAAAGCCGATGATCTTGCACGCCCCGGCCATGTCTTCCCACTTCGCGCTCGGGCGGGAGGTGTTTTGGCTCGTCGTGGGCATACAGAAGGGACGGTTGATCTTATGCAAATGGCAGGTTTAATGCCTGCGGGCGTATTGTGTGAACTCACCAATCCTGACGGTTCCATGGCCAAAACACCCGAGATCGTTGCGTTCGGGCAAAAGCACAATATGCCTGTATTGACGATTGAAGATATGGTGCTGTATCGAACAAGACTTGAACTCAAACAGGCTTAATGAATGTCGAAGGGAGGCTAGGTGCGTCCCTTCACATTACTCCGATTTAATCTGCTCATTTTGAAATGAGAAGTGCATAAAATTATTAACGTTCGATTAAACTTATGTAGATTGACGATGTTATTTTTGCCGAGGTTGAGCATGCTATTTAATAAGAAAATGCAAAAAGAAAATGATGATTTGAAGGCTCATATAGCTGCATTACAAGCACAGCAAAGACTTGAGCAACAAAAGTGGCAAGATGAAATTCAGCAGCTAAAAGAACAGCTGGCCTTATTGCGTACATCAACTCAATTAGAGTCTGATTTGATGGCCAGCCATTTGAGTGGTAGCCACATGCTAGAAGCCATCCGTTCTGGTCTAGCTCACAATGCTGAGAATTTATTGCGTGAGAACGAATCACTGAAGCAACTGAATAGTATTTTTGGTCAGACAAGCACAGCAATTAATCACTTATCTTCTCGAGCAGAAAAAATTGCAGAATACGCTCACGCTAGTATGGAGTCGGTGACTGTTCTAGATAAAACAACCATTTCGATTGGCCAGTTAGTCGGCACGATCCAAGAGATTTCGCAACAGACCAATTTATTGGCACTGAATGCAGCTATTGAAGCGGCACGCGCAGGTGAAGCGGGTCGAGGTTTCGCGGTCGTGGCCGATGAAGTACGGGCATTAGCTTCCAAAGCCAATGATGCCAGCACTAAGATTGAATCTTTAGTTGGGCAAGTTCAGAACCAAACGGAAAGTATTAAAGGTTCAATGAATCAGAGTCAAGAATGTGCAATCGAAGTAGAAAATGCTTCAAATGAATTAAAACAGACGGTAACAATCGTTTTAGACAAATCAAAACAAATGCAAGAAGTTATTCGTATTGCGACGGCGTGTTCTTTCCTTGATACGGTGAAATTGGATCACGCAGTTTGGAAAAATGAAGTGTACGATCACATCCTCAATCGTCGGTTTGAACATGGGATGAATACTCATCAAGAGTGCCGTTTAGGTAAATGGTATTTTGAGGGTGATGGTGCGCGTGAATACAGCCAGCTTCCCAGCTTTGCTGGTTTGAATGCTCCTCATAAATTGGTGCATGATTCAGGAAAGAGTGCACTGAAGTTTGGTCAGAATGGTGATTGGACACAACTGATTAAGCAAGTTGATACTATGGAGTTGGCCAGTAAATCGGTGGTTGATTCGATAGACCGATTACTAAAAGAGGTAGTAAACACACATTAAACTCAGACGGTATTACGTAAAATAGATAGGTGTCCGATCGCTCTTCTGCTACAGTGGCGCGCTATTTCTTCACAGTCTGTCATCTTGATGGCACTGGAAATCTAACCCTAGGATCTATTTTGACCAATAACGATATTTTACGCCGTATTCGCTACACTTTTGACTTTAAAGACTCAGCTATGGTTGAGATTTTTGCTGCTGCGGACGGCTGCGTTACTCAAGAGCAAGTGACTACTTGGCTAAACAAAGAGACGGAATCTGTGTTGAGTGATGTGGATCTAGCGATATTTCTCAATGGTTTAATCAATACAAAGCGTGGTAAACGCGATGGTGAACAACCTCAGCCTGAAACACGCTTAACCAATAATATGATTTTCATGAAATTGCGTATTGCGCTGGATATGAAAGCAGAAGATATTTTAGACACATTGGCTTTTATCGATTTTCGTTTAAGTAAGCACGAGCTCAATGCATTTTTCCGCAAGCCTGACAATAAACACTACCGTGAATGTAAAGATCAGATCCTGCGTAACTTTTTAATGAGTGTTCAGCGTCAGTTGCGTCCAGAAGATAAACGCGAATATCAAGAAAAAATCGATTAAACCAAAGAAATCTCCTGTAAGTCATTAGGGATCTCTTCATTGAAAAAAGCCATGTAGACATGGCTTTTTTACTTAGTGATCAACGATCTTCATTCTGACGCTTACGAATATCAGTTTTACTTCTTCTTGCTAAACTTTAAAGCGGTCCACCAACTCATAGAGTTCGTTGGCTCGGCTATTCAACTGCTGGCTACCCGCTTGGTTCTGATTAGCCAGTTCAGCCGATTGACTACTTTGATCAGATATCACCACAATGCGCTCTGATATCTCTTGCCCAACAATACTTTGCTCTTCTGTTGCCGTTGCGATCAGCGCGTTCATATCCATAATCGTGGCAATAGAGTCTTGAATTTTTTGTAATGCTGTCGATGCGGCATTGGCTTTTTCTACGGTGCTTAAGCTACGGCTTTGGCTTGAATCCATCGCTTTAACTGCGGCATCAGAGGCATTTTTCAGTTGCCCGATCATGGCATGAATTTGCCCTGTACTGTCTTGGGTACGGCTGGCTAATTTTCGGACTTCATCCGCTACCACGGCAAATCCTCGTCCTTGCTCGCCCGCGCGAGCCGCTTCAATAGCTGCGTTTAACGCCAGTAGATTGGTTTGTTCCGCAATATCTTGGATAACCGCAAGTAGAGACGAAATGTTTTTCACATCGCCTTCCAGTTTTGAAATCACAAGGCTCGCTTCAGCGACCTCTTTGGCGAGATCCTGTACCGATTGTGCGGCTGAATCAACAATTTCATGGGCATCTTTGGCGTTGTCGTCAGCATCTTTTGCTGATTGAGCGGCATGGTGGGCGTTGTTCGAGATCTCTGTTGCAGTCGTGGTCATTTCTGTCATCGCTGTCGCTACTTGATCGGTCTCTTCACGTTGCCCTGATGCAATGGCGTCAACTTGTTGTGCTCGTTGTGTCATGTCATTGGTTTCATCCACAACCTGTTGCCCAACTTGGTGCACGCGCGCAATGATACTTTGCAAGCTGGAGACAAAGGCATTGAAGTTATCACTTAATCTTGCAAATTCAGGGGCGTTGAATTTTTCCATTCTTGCAGTTAAATCAGCGTCACCGCTTGCAAATGAACGAATCGATAAATCAAATAGCTCGAGAGGACGCATGATACTGCGATTTAAAATGATGGCGAAAAAACCGACGATGAGGATAATGATCAAGCTCATCAAACCGATATTGACTAAACTGCTTTGCATATTTTCCGCAGCGAGTGTTTCCATGTTGGCGATTACGGCATCAATGTCATCGGTGTAAAAGCCAGTGCCTATCGTTAGATCCCATTGTGGTAAATAGGTAGAATAGGCCAATTTAGGTAGTGGTGTCGTCTCTCCCGGCTTGGGGAAATAGTAGGTAGTGAACTTATCTACTTTGGCATTTTTGATTAAATCTTGGATTAAATAGTTGCCATGCGTATCTTGCATGTTCCAAAAGTTATCGCCTAAACCAGCATTACTTTGGCCCAGTAGTAGTCGATCCCCTTTGCTATTGTAGCCAAAGATATAGCCACTATTTTCAAACGCGATGTCACGCAGTATGGTGATGGCTTCGCTGAGGGGAGCGTTCTTTTGTTTGAGTGATTTGAGCGCTGTATCGGCAATTTGCAGATATGAACGCAGCTCATTTTGTTTCATCTCCATCATGCTAGCGCGGGTAGCAGCCATTTGTTCGTGATTCAGTTTTTGTGTTTCTGAAAAACTGAGATACATCATACTTAACGAAATAATCAGTAGCGGAACAATGGATAGCACGTAGAGTCTTTGGCGAATAGTCAGGCTCATGGTTATTTCCTGTTGTTATGTTATTGGCCTTGGTACTTTAACTGACGGTTGACATGCTCGTTGTTGTTATAAATATAGCTTAGCTAAGTTTGCGGCACCGCGTCTTACAAAGAGCATATTTTCATATGAAAAATGGGTGTTATGTCAAATTGGAATGCTAAGTAGAGTTGTTATGCCCTCTATGACTTGCCAGTGGCTTTCATTTCACCGGTTTAAGCTTAATTTCTATATAGAGTATAGATAGGCTGTGATATACTCCGCGCCCACTTTACTTTCGAAGAGCCAGTGAGCATGAGCCTGAAAAATGAAATTCAACAACTCAATAACCGTTTAGATACGTGTCGCCATAAGCTCGATGCGGCTAAAGGTCGTGGCGATCAAGTAATGATCAGCAAATTTACCGATGAAGTAGAACAACTGACGAAAAAGCTCGCTCAAGCAAAACACAAGCAAAATTATACGGTGAGCAAAGAGCGTAAGAGTTTGCTCGATATGCCATTTTCTCGTGAGTTGACCAAAGCCGAACAGGCGGATTTAGGTCAATTGAAAAAGTCAGTTAAAGGTTTAATCGTGGTACACCCGATGACAACAATGGGCAAAGAACTGCGTTTAGAAGTGATGACTGGTTTCGCTCCAAAAACCTTCTAACCATCATTTTTTACGACAGAAAAGAGCCAGATAATCTGGCTCTTTTTGATCGTACCTGCGACTCAATAGCCCATAAGTTGCAATAAATTCTCGGCGGTGTGGATTGCCTCTTTGCGGTTAGCAATATTCAGTTTTTGGTATAGGTTGCGGATGTGGGTTTTGATGGTGGTTCCTGCGACATCCAGCTCTTGTGCAATTTGCTCATTGCTAAACCCAGAGTAAATAAGCCCCAAGACTTGCCATTCACGTTGAGTGAGTGGGCTGGTACGAACCAGCTCAGGAATATTTGGGTGATTAACCAGCTTCTCAACAAACTCTTCGTCGAAATGGACTGATCGGCTGCGCTGAGTGGTAGAGATCTCTTTCATTAACTGTTGTGCGCGGTGGCGTTCCAGATCTCCCAATTCGGATCGGCTAGAGAGTTTTTCCAATAAGTGGCCGATCTGCGAACCATCGATTAAAAAGTTACCCACCATACCCGTCTGATTGGTTAGCTGTAGGGCCTCTTTGAGTTTTTCTTTCGCCACTTCTTCGTTGTGCACTGTGGTGGCTAGAACGGCTTCGAGGATCAAATTACGATTTAGGTCAGTAATCAACTGATAAGTTTGCGCTTCGTGCTGCATAAACGTCAAAGTTTGAGTCGCATCTTCCAAATGACCTAAGTGAATCTGAACTCGAGCAATATTACGCCATTGAAGCTGTGAAAAGTGATTGCATGCTTTTTCTGGTCGAATGGTGGTCTTGAGCCACTGCAACATTGCTTCATCATTGCCACGAGCTTGCCAAAATAGAATCAGTGAGAGCGAAGCATTCGCCGTCCAGTCTACGTGATAAGTCGATTGTTTCAGTAAGTGCTGTATTTGTTCGATGAACTTACCCGCTTTATCGAGTTCACCACGGCCAATAGCAATACGCGCCAGCATTGAATAACTGTGCAGATGCTTGCTTGGAGAGTGGTTGCCCAATACGCGTAGTCCTTTATAAGCGCACTCTTCCGCTTCATCCAAGCGGTTCCAGCACCACAGGATTTGGGCACGTATCCGTAGTAAGAACTCATGCAATGGCACTTGCTGTAATTGCTGCTCTTCAATTAATTTGAAGGCAATATCTTGTACTTCAAAAGCGGCTTGCACATAACCTTGGGCAATCAAGATCTCGCTTTGCTGTAGTAATGCCCATAGCGCTTGGTGGTAAACCTGATACTGGCGTGCCAGCTTTTCGGTTTGTTGCATCATCGAGAGTGCGCGGCTTAATTGACCGAGCACGTGGTTCACTTCGCCGACGACTGAAGTGGCGACAATACGACTGCGGTAAACTGTGTGATCCAGTTGGCTGAGTGCTAACTCCGCAAGTTCTAAGGCTTTTTCTGGCTCATTTTGGTTGATCGCGACTTGAGCACGTAGGGCATTGAATTCGCCTTGTTCTTTGGTGCTTAGCTGAACATTGAGCGCTTTCATCTCGTTGGTCGATTTGGTTAGCAGATCCCCAACGTCAAAGTAGCGGTGCTGACTTTGAGCCAGCCAAGCTTGTAGCATACACAGTTTAGGCTCGCGATAGAGTTGGGCCGGAGAGAGTTGGTTAATGGCCTCTTCGAGAGCCAAAAGCTCGCCTTGGTTGAACATCTTCCAGCCAAATTGCGTCAAGATAGTAGCGAGTAAGTCAGTATCGTTGGCGAGCGTGGCGTGACGCAACGCTTGATGAGGTGTGGCTTCTTGCAACCAAGCGTGCGCGGCGGCACGGTGCAGATCGTGCTCCTGCTGCGGGATGCGCGCCAAGCGTTCATGAGAGAGGAATTCCGCAAATAAGTTGTGGAACCGGTACCAGTTGTGCTCACCTTCCAGTGGATAAATGAATAAACCATAGCGGTTGAGCGACTCAATCATGCTCAGCGCGTCGTCACGTTTGGTGAGTGCAGAGACTAACACGTCATTAAAGTGATCGAGCACCGAGCATTGCATCAAAAATTGGCGCGTTTCTTTATCGAGTAGATCAAACACTTCCTCAACTAAGTAATCCCATAAATGTGCATGATTAAACTGCGATACCGACTCCGCTGTCTGCGCCAACGTGCGCTTTTGGTGCTGTGCTTGTAAGGCAATCAATTGCAGTGCAGAGGGCCAGCCTTCGACATAGGTGCACAAGTTGTTGGCAGTATCATCATCCACGCCATCAGAGACCCGTTGATTAAAGAAGCGTGTTGTTTCTTCTGTATCAAAGGCGAGTAGCTCATTACCAATTTCTATCATCAAATCGCGTACGCGCAAGTTGGCCGTGCCTAATGGTGGTGTGGCACGGCTAGTGACGACCAGCGTTAGGTTGTCTGGCATGTGTTTGAGGAAAAAGCGCATCGCTTCGTGGATATCGTCATCGGCGATCAAATGGTAATCATCGAGAACCACATAGCACTCTTTGTTAAAGCCAGACATTTCCGAAAACACTTCACTAAATAACGAGTGTAAAGAAGAGAACTGGCGTCGCTCGGCCAGTTTTTGGGCATTTGGACAACTTTGCTGAGTCGCTTTATTAATCGCTTGCAGTAAGTAGTTGATAAATCGGAACGCATCATTGTCGCTTTCATCAATGCTATACCAACCCACATTGGTCTTGTCTGATAACCATTGCGCTGCCATGGTGGTTTTTCCATAACCAGCAGGCGAGCGAAATAGCACGAGTTTGTAGCAAGGTGCTTGGGCAAGCAGCTCTAACACACGCGGGCGAACGATGGCGTTGTGTAGGCGGCCGGGACGAGTAAGCTTAGAAGGTATCCACATCTTCCAGATTCCATTTATTGTTCTTGTTACTGACTTAAAAGCTGATCGCAGCTTTGGAGGCGCTTAGTAAGAAGAGCATCATTATTTAGGAGTACACAAGTGAACTATCACTCATTTTGTGTGGATGTTACTTGATGTCGTGACGCACGTTTATTGATCCATCCCGAGATTCTTGCAGGATTCACATTTACTCATCATCTACGCCCTGTAATTGTGACTTTAATCACTAAAACTTCTTTGTTATGCGCTATATAAAAACTGAGCATGTACAAAATCTCATGTAATTTGTAAATGAAGCTCATTTTTTTTGAGAGCCAATTCTCATATTGAGAGATTGATATTCCCGATCGAAACCTTAGCGTCATGAGCGGTATTTAGGCTAGTGAGCAAGGTGATGTGATCACAATCACTGCTTATGAACCGCTATGTGCAACGAATGAGAGATAGATCACTGCGACTCTGGTGCTCGCCCTCTACGCCCTGAGCCCTCCTCCTAAACGAGGTCATTTTTAGGAGGATGCCGACCTTGCGTAGCTGATGCACGATATGCCGAAGATGAATTAAAACGACTAAGTGAGATTTCGCTAATGAAACCTACGCAACAGAAGAAGTTTGATAAAGCTTCGTTCCAAGACAACGTAAAGAAACACCTGACTGCCACCTACGCCACCACCATTGAAAATGCAGATAGCCGCTCATGGTATCTCGCAATGGGGCGCGCACTGGCTGAATTAACGATGTTTGATCTACTCGAAACTGAGCAAGACGAGCGCATTGTTAACGCTAAGGGTCTGAACTACTTATCACTTGAGTTCTTGATTGGCCGTTTAACGGGCAACAACCTCATCAGCATGGGCCTGTATGAGCAAATCACGGAAGCGATGGCTGATTTAGGTCAGAACCTAACGGATTTATTAGAAGAAGAACGTGACCCATCCTTAGGTAATGGTGGTTTAGGGCGACTTGCGGCATGTTTCATGGATTCGTGTGCTGCGCAAGAGTACCCAACCGTAGGTTATGGTTTACATTATGAATATGGTTTGTTTAAGCAATCTTTTAGTGAGGGCCACCAACAAGAAGCTCCTGATGAGTGGCGTTGTGTTGAAGGCTACCCGTGGGAAGTGGCACGACCACACCTAGCACAAGAGATTGGTTTTTACGGCCATGTTGACGTTATCAATGACAATGGTGTGGAAAAACGCCGTTGGATTCCGAGTATGTTTGTCCAAGCAATGCCTTGGGATTTACCGATCGTTGGCTATGAAAGCGACACGGTTTACCCACTTCGTTTATGGGAATGTCGCGCAATTGCGCCTTTCTCACTGGCTGATTTCAACAACGGTAACTACTTTGAAGCACAGCATGCCTTGATTGATGCAGGCAACATTACCAAAGTACTTTATCCAAACGATAACCACGAAAAAGGCAAGACACTGCGTTTGATGCAGCAATATTTCCATAGCGCGGCGTCAATGCGTGACATTTTGCGTCGTCATGCGGCGGCGGGTCATGACATTGCTGATCTTCCTAAATATCAAACCGTTCAGCTAAACGATACTCACCCAACGATTTCCATTCCTGAATTGATGCGTATCTTGATTGATGAGAAAGGCATGGGCTGGGATGAAGCATGGGCGATCAGCTCAAAAACGTTCGCCTATACCAACCATACGCTACTGCCTGAAGCACTCGAAACGTGGAGCGAGTCGTTGATCCAGCGTTTGCTTCCTCGCCATATGGAAATCATTTACGAAATCAACCACCGCTTCCTGCAAGAAGTACGAGCCAAGTGGCCGGGTGATGTGTCGAAACAGCAAAAACTCTCCATCATTCAAGATGGTTTCCACCGTGTAGTGCGTATGGCAAACCTTTGTGTGGTTGGCTCTTATGCTGTGAACGGTGTGGCAGCGCTGCACTCGGAGTTGGTAAAACGCGATCTTTTCCCAGAATTCCACGAGCTTTACCCAACACGTTTGCACAACGTAACAAACGGCATTACGCCGCGTCGCTGGTTGAAATTTTGTAACCCAGGTTTGTCGGCGCTTATTTCGGAAAAAATTGGCACTGAGTGGCCAGCGCACCTTGACCAGCTAGAAGCGATTGCGCAATACGCTGACGATGCGAAATTCCAAAAAGAGTTTATGGCGGTTAAGAAACACAACAAGCAGCGTCTGGCTGATTGGGTATCAGAGAACATGGGTATTGAGCTTGATACCAATGCCATCTTTGATGTGCAGATCAAACGCTTGCATGAATACAAACGTCAGCATTTGAATATGTTACATATTCTCTCTTTGTATCATCGTTTAGTGAATGACCCAACGTTCGATATGACGCCGCGCGTGGTGTTCTTCGCGGCTAAAGCGGCACCGGGTTACCACCTAGCTAAAGAGATCATCTACGCCATCAATAAAATTGCGGAAAAAGTAAATAACGATCCGCGCATTGGTAACAAGCTAAAAGTAGTTTTCATTCCTGATTACCGCGTGAGCATAGCTGAAATCATCATTCCTGCTGCCGATGTATCCGAGCAAATTTCTACCGCAGGTAAAGAAGCATCCGGTACCGGTAACATGAAAATGGCGCTAAATGGTGCTTTAACCATAGGTACGATGGATGGTGCAAACGTGGAAATTCGTGAGGAAGTGGGTGATGACAACATCTACATCTTCGGTTTGGAAGTGGACGGAGTCGAAGCATTAAAAGCCAGTGGTTATAACCCATATGATTACTACAATGCGGATCCGCTGCTTAAGGCTTCACTGGATTTGTTGGTGGGTGAAGAGTTTACCCCAGGCGCTCCGGGCAAATTGAAAGCCACGTTCGATAGCTTGCTTGATGGTGGTGATCCATACCTAGTGCTGGCTGACTTCGCTTCGTATGTACAAGCGCATCAGGCGATGGACAAACAGTACCGTGACCAGGCTGGCTGGGCGAAGAAAGCGATTCTTAACACCGCGTTGGTGGGTAAGTTCAGCTCTGACCGCAGTATCCGTGACTACGTTAACAACATCTGGAAATTAGAAACCGTTAAACGTTAATTTTCAAGTAAGCCAAGGCCTTAGAGCCTTGGCTCTATGATGACTCATTATAATAAAACCCTACCCATTTGAAGGGGAAAGAAGTCCCTTCGGAGAAAGCGATGAAACAACTAAACGCATTAAAACAAGTAGCGGCGATGGCGAACATTGCCGACAGCTACATAAGCGCGTGGGGCGACGAAGCGAAAGTGGAAGATGAAACCATTATCCGCTTATTGGCGTCTTTGGGCTATGACACAACCAATGATGAAACGCTGCTGAAATCAGCAGAAAAGAAACACAAGAAAGATGTATTAGATCCTGTTCTCGTTATTCGTGAAGGTGAAGCGGTGGAAGTGCCACTTTATCTAGGTGCCAGCGCACGTGAAAGCGAATTTAACTGGCGCTTAGAAACCGAGCAAGGAGAGGTACTTGAAGGCTATCTTCAATCGCAAGTCGTTCGTGATGAACGCGCTGAGGGTGGCCCTTTAGTGTTTGCATTGCCAAGCGATTTGGCATGGGGATATCACAAACTGTTGGTGACACGGAAACGCCGTAAAACACCGTATGAGCTCACGCTGATAGTGACGCCAAAAGCCTGTTACAAACAAGCACCTATTATTGAAGGTAAAAAATTGTGGGGCCCGAGTGTGCAGCTTTACACGCTGCGTACTCAGCACAACTGGGGTATTGGTGATTTTGGCGACTTAAAACAGTTAGTGGCGGATATTGCCTCTCGTGGCGGCGATTTTGTCGGCCTTAACCCGATTCATTCTCTCTTTCCTGCAAACCCTGAAGGAGCGAGTCCTTACAGCCCATCGTCACGCCGTTGGCTCAATATTTTATACACAGACGTGAGTTCAGTGCCTGAATTTGCTTTGAGTGCGGATGCGCAGCAAAAAGTAGGCAGTGCGGAGTTTCAGCAACGTCTTCAGAAAGTACGTGAAGCGCATTGGGTAAACTATACCGAAGTTGCAACATTAAAAATGAGTGTCTTGCCACTCCTGTTCACCGAATTTAAAAAACGCCATTTAGATAAAAATAGCGATCGCGCACAAGCCTTTTTGAATTTCGTTGAAGAAGGTGGTGAGAGCTTAGTGCACCAAGCGGCATTCGATGCGCTGCATGTCGATTTACATGCCCAAGATCCGAATGTATGGGGTTGGCCGGTTTTCCCTGAAAAATATCGTCGGTTTGAAAACAGCGCAGTACAGAAATTTATCGAAGACAATCAAGATAAAGTTCACCTATACATGTACTTGCAGTGGATTGCTGATGGCCAAATTAATGAAGCCCAAGCACTCGCGGAAGAAAAAGGTATGGCGGTCGGCTTATACCGCGACCTTGCGGTGGGTGTGGCTGATTCTGGCTCTGAAACTTGGGCTGATGCCGGTAACTTGATTTTAGACGCCAGCATTGGCGCACCACCCGATATTCTTGGACCACTGGGTCAAAATTGGGGCTTACCACCGCTTAATCCACAAGTATTACAATCAACCGCTTACGATGCTTATATCAAGCTGCTGCGCGCCAATATGAAACATTGTGGCGCGCTGCGCATTGACCATGTACTTGGTCTACTGCGCTTGTGGTGGGTACCAAAAGGTGAAAATGCCACTAAGGGTGCTTACATCTACTACCCAGTACAAGATATGCTCGCGATTTTAGCGTTGGAATCTCACCGCCATCAATGCAGCGTGATTGGCGAAGATTTGGGTACAGTACCTGATGAGATCGTCGATATTTTAGCCGACGCGGGTGTTCACTCTTATAAAGTGTTCTTCTTTGAAACCGCAGAAGATGGCGGCTTTATCTCACCGAAACATTACGCCGCTCAGTCGATGTCTGCACTGTGCACACATGATATGCCAACGCTGCGTGGTTTCTGGCATTGCGATGATCTCAAAATGGGGAGCGAAATTGGTTTGTACCCCGATCAAGCCCAGCTCGAAGCCTTGTTTGAGGACCGTTTGAAATGTAAACAAGGCATTTTGGATTCGGTGGCATGGCATGGTTATTTGCCTGAGGGTGTGGGGCGCGACGCAAGCCTTGTTCCAATGGATTCATATTTAAGTGAGGCGCTGCAACTGCACGTTGCATCTGGTGCATCGACCTTGTTAAGTATTCAGTTAGAAGATTGGTTGGAAATGGATAAACCCGTTAATATTCCGGGTACCGTTAATGAGTACCCTAACTGGCGTCGTAAACTTTCAATGAATTTGGATGAAGTATTTGCGCGTGATAATGTCAATCGCATTGCTGCACGTTTAACGGAAGTGCGAGCGAGTGTAAGTAAATAATCACTTACTGAATAAACCTTGATGTGACTTAGTGTTATCTTTCTTAATCATGGCATGAAGAATTTTAGTCTAGGTCACTCAATGTAACAGCAGAGTTCGGTACACTGAACCTCGCTAGTATGCCCGCCATTTTAGCGGGCATTTTTATACGTTTAAAGAAAGTTAGGTTAGGAGTAGGGATATGAAAACAAAAAAGCTTTCAAAGCTAAAGCAGGCATATAGCCAACTTTCCCATGCATCATTTACAGATCCATTCTCATTTTTAGGCCCTTACCTCGCACCCGATCAAGGTGCGCTACGCGTTTGGATGCCGGGTGCCGAAAAAGTTGAGCTGGTGGTGGAAAATCAACCCCGCATTCTGCTTGAGCGTGAAGATGAGTCGGGTTTCATCCTAAAATCAAATATTGATTTACGTTTTACCCACTACCAATTGGCGGTCGATTGGGCAGGTGTCGAACAGCTCATCGATGACCCATATCAGTACCATGGTTTATACGCTGAATATGATGATTTACATACGCCGAAATCGATGTATCACCACATGGGTTCGCAGTTCGTGACCATGGAACGTGGTGGTAAACAAATCTCAGGTATCCGTTTTTTAGTCTACGCACCGCATGCCAAAGCGTGCAGTTTGATTGGCGCATTTAACCAATGGGATGGACGTCGTAATCCAATGCAGCGCCTTGATTACGGTATTTGGGGAATTTTCATGCCCAACTTACCCGAAGGTACGCAATACAAATTTGAATTGAAAGGGCCTCATGGTGAAGGGTTACCGCACAAAGCCGATCCTTGGGGTTACTACGCCGAGCAATACCCTTCGTTTGCTTCAGTGACGTATGATCATCGGCGTTATGAATGGCAAGACAGTACGTGGCAAGCTCGCCCCATCACCGAAAAGCGCAAGCAAGCGCTCTCTTTCTATGAGTTGCACGTGGGCTCTTGGCGTCGTAATTCGGCGGGGGAATTTCTAAATTATCGTGAGCTGGCTGATCAACTGGTGCCTTATTTGGTGGATTTAGGCTATACCCATGTAGAGTTTATGCCCGTTTCTGAACATCCATTTTATGGTTCTTGGGGATATCAACCTGTTGGCTTATTTGCGCCAACGAGCCGTTTTGGTACGCCCGATGATTTTAAATATTTCGTTGATCAATGTCACCAAGCCGGCCTTGGTGTGGTGCTCGATTGGGTTCCCGCACATTTTCCAGCCGATAGTCATGGTTTAGCCAATTTTGATGGCACTCCTTTATTCCATGACCCTGATCCACGCCGTGGTTGGCATCAAGATTGGAGTTCGTATATTTACGACCTTGGCCGCGAACATGTGCGCCGTTTCTTAGTCTCGAATGCGTTATATTGGTTTGAACAGTTCCATATCGATGGCATTCGAGTAGACGCCGTTGCTTCGATGCTCTATCTCGACTACTCACGCAGCCATGATCAGTGGATCCCAAATGTGGATGGCGGCAGAGAAAATTACGATGCGATTGCCACCTTAAAGTGGATGAACGAAGAAGTGTACAAACACTTCCCGAATGCTATGACCATTGCTGAAGAATCAACAGCTTTTCCCGGCGTTTCAGCGCCAACCTTTATGGGTGGCTTAGGCTTTGGTTTCAAATGGAATATGGGCTGGATGCATGACAGTTTGGCCTATATAAAAGAAGATCCCGTCCATCGTAAATACCATCACAACGTCATCACCTTCCCGTTAGTCTATGCACACAGTGAAAACTATGTGTTGTCGCTATCGCACGATGAAGTGGTGTACGGCAAGGGTTCGATCCACAACAAAATGCCCGGCGATGAGTGGCAACAAACGGCAAACTTGCGTGCTTATATGGGTTACATGTATGGCCAGCCGGGTAAAAAACTCAACTTCATGGGCACTGAATTTGGTCAAACGGCAGAATGGAATCATGATGACCAACTTCAGTGGTTCTTATTGCAGTTTGAACGCCATCGAGGAGTGCAGAATTTAACGCGAGATCTCAATAAGATGTATCAAGCCGAGCCTGCACTTTTTGAGTTAGACAGTGAGCCTCGTGGCTTTGAGTGGCGCTTACAAGATGCGGCCGATGCGAGCATTCTTGCGCATGAGCGCATGAGTGACTGTGGTGAACGTATTTTAATTATCACCAATTTTACCCCTGTTCCTCACCAAGCGTTTCGTTTAGGTATGCCTGTCAAAGGTGAGTATCAATTACTGCTTAATACAGATGATAGACACTATGGCGGTAGCGGTTTTGAAGTCAAAAACCGTGTACTGACTGAAAACGTTGAGAGTGAGGGTTTAGACCAATCTATTTTGGTCTGTGTACCGCCACTGGCAACTCTCTACTATAAGCTAGAGACAAGGGTATAGTTGTCAACCCCATTGCAATTTAATGAGTTGAATGGTTCCTTGTGAAGTCTCAACATCAAAATCCCGATTTACAGTGTGAATCGGGATTTTTACATCTGGCTGTCTCAGAATGAGGGTAAGTTTTTACCCATCGAAGCAATATCTTGCTCATACTGGGCAGGTTTTTGCTCAATCAAAAATACATACAATATAAGTGTTTGATTTTAAATAGTAATAGAGTTGGCACTGACTTTGCTCTATGACGAGTGAACTTGTTTCATACCATTCATCATTAAAGTAAGGAATTTGCAATGCCAACTCCATGTTATATCTCTATCGAAGGCGAAACTCAGGGCCTGATCACTGCTGGTGCTCTGTCTACTGATTCAATCGGTGATGCGTTCGTTGAAGGTCATGAAGACCAAATGTTGGTTCAACAATTTGACCACGTTGTAACTGTACCGACTGATCCACAATCAGGTCAGCCTTCTGGTCAACGTGTGCACAAACCATTTAAATTCACCGTAGCGCTAAACAAAGCGGTTCCTCTTCTTTATAACGCACTGGCGTCTGGCGAGAAGATGAAATCGGTTGAGCTAAAATGGTACCGCACTTCTATCGAAGGTAAGCAAGAGAACTTCTTCACTACTACACTCGAAAGCGCCTCTATCGTGGACATTCACTGTGAAATGCCACACTGCCAAGATCCAGCGAACGGCGACTTCACACAAAATGTTACGGTTTCTATGTCTTACCGTAAAATCCTGTGGGATCACGTGAATGCGGGTACTTCAGGCTCTGACGACTGGCGCAAGCCTGTTGAAGCGTAATCACGCTTAGTTTTTGGGTCGCTCACTCGTGTTTCATGTCCTTGGGGTGAGTGGCCCACACCAAAACCTTAAGCTCAGTACGTAGCCTAGTTATGTATTGAGCTTAAGGTTTTTCGACATTCAAATGTGGAAGGGAAAAAGATGGCAAGGTTAAGTTTTAGGCTCACTGTGGAGGGTTTGGCAGACGACACGTTAGTGGTGCGTGAATACCAAGGCGTGGAATCGCTGTCTGATAGCGCGCAAGCGGGCCTGCATTGCTACGGTTTTCGCTATGAGATAAAACTGGCCAGTCGCCAATCTAGCTTAACGGCGCTGGAGCTGGTGGACAAAAGCGCTCAGCTTGAGATGCTGCGTGATGGCCTTGTCGTGCAGCGCGTGCACGGCATTGTGCGCCAGTTCAGTAAAGGCGATATTGGCCATCATCACACCTTTTACTCACTTACCTTAGTCCCGGCATTAGAGCGGCTATCACTGCGCCAAAACAGCCGTATTTTCCAGCTCAAAACCGTTCCCGAAATCCTCTCCATCGTACTGCAAGAAATGGGCATTAACGACTACGCCTTCTCGCTGAAACGTGAGTGTGCGCAGCGTGAATTCTGCGTGCAGTACCGTGAGACGGATATCGACTTCTTGCACCGCTTAGCCGCCGAAGAGGGCTTGGTGTATCACTTCATCCATGAAGAGGGGAAACACACCCTCTTTTTCAGTGACGACAGCCAAAGCCTGACGAAGCGAGAAACGCCTAATGCCCTCGCAGGTGGCGTGATGGAGAGCCCTTATGTGTCGCAATTAACGCAACACAGCCAAACCGAAGTGAGCCACAGCGCGCTGCAAGATTACAGCTTTAAAAAGCCGAGCTACTCGTTTGCCCAGCAAGCGCAAGGGCGCGAAATGGATTACCAGCAAGCGACCTACGAACACTTTGATGCACCGGGTCGCTTTAAAGACGACGTCAACGGCAAAGCCTTTAATCAAATTCGCTTAGAGTACTTACGACGAGAAGCGCGTACCGCGACCGGAAAAAGTAACCATCCTGGCCTGCAAGCGGGCACAAAGTTCGACTTACAAGAGCATCTTGACGACAGCATGAACCGCGATTGGGTTGTCGTGCAAGTGCATCATCAGGGGCAGCAGCCACAAGCATTGGAAGAAGAGGGCGGCAGTGGCGCGACCACGTACAGCAACCAATTCACGCTCATTCCTGCCGATGTCACGTGGCGTGCGACACCGCAAGCCAAACCTCAAGTGGATGGCCCTTGCATGGCGTTAGTAGTGGGCCCTGATGGCGAAGAAATCTTCTGTGACGAACATGGCCGTGTCAAACTGCATTTCCCGTGGGACAGATATTCCAACGGCGATGAACACAGCTCGTGCTGGGTGCGCGTCTCACAAGGTTGGGCTGGCAGCCAATATGGCATGATAGCCATTCCGCGCATTGGCCATGAAGTCATCGTCTCGTTTCTCAACGGCGACCCAGACCAACCGATAGTGACAGGCCGTACCTACCATGCCACCAACAAAGCGCCGTACACACTGCCGGATAACAAAACCAAAACCGTGCTGCGCAGTGAAACGCACCAAGGAGAAGGGTTTAACGAGCTGAGTTTTGAAGACCAAGCGGCGCAAGAGAAAATCTACCTACACGCGCAAAAAGACTTAGACGCCTTGGTGCTCAATGACGCCACGGCGCACATCAAGCACGACCAGCACCTCACGGTGGATAACGACCAGTTTACGCACGTTAAACATAACCACCACCTCACGGTGGAGGGCGAAAGCCGCGAATCGGTTAAGGGTAGCTGTATATTAATGGTCGATGGTTCCTTGCACGTAAAATCAGGGCAAGTTTGGACTAATGAAAGTGGAGATGAAATCCATATCAAAGCTGGACAAAAAGTGGTGATCGAAGCTGGGTCAGAAATTACCGTGACAGCCGGCGGCAGTTTTGTCAAAGTCGATCCTGCTGGTGTCCATCTTTCTGGGGCGGGCGTTAATTTAAACTCAGGCGGCAGTGCGGGTAGTGGCAGTGGCTTTAGTGGTGATTTACCGTTATTACCTGGTGAGCTTGAACTGCAAAAATCCCCCGCGCCACCTCAAACCATTCTTTACCAAGCGCTATTGCAAGCTGAAGAGGCACGTATCCCTGCAGTAAGAGTTTGTCCTTTAGAGCAAACTCAAGGGTTAGTGAGCCCCCCACCGCCTCCATCTCCGCCATTAGCACCACCGCAACCTGTGCCGGTACAAGCAACGAATTTAGCATCAGATGCTCGTGTTCGAAATACAACTAAGCCTGCTCCGGAGTTTGGTACTCATTTCCCGACTTCTTCAATCGGTATCGAGAATGAGTTGAGTGGTTTGATTGTCGCGATGCCTGCCAATTCATCACAAAAATTTGGTTATGTAAAAAATGCAAAAGGCGAAGCGCTATTCATGTTGACCAAAGATATGAATCAAGGCAGTTATCATTGCCCGCCGCATCTTAAAAATGGTCGAGATTATACAGGGTGGCAAACTCATACAATTGATCTTATTACTTACCCTTGTGCAATGGATGATGAAAAAGCCGTCGAGGATCGTAAAGCAGGTATGCTTTGGTTAGCGAAGTATTTCACATCGCACATTAGCCAGTTTAACCATCAAACACTTGCGGCTACGAGTAGTGATGATGGTCAGTTTATTCTAGAAATCTCGAACGTGAATCATATTATTGCTGCTGGAAATGGTGTCTCTGCCGATTACCAAGGTCAAACAATCTCGATGACTCCGAGTGGGCAGCAGGTTACAGTTGGAGTTAGCGCTAAATTATTTGGAACGGGCGCTAATGCAGAGCTTCAGTTACTTGAATTAGCCCCTTGGTATAAAAAATCACTCAAGGATAAGTTTTTGTCATTAACTCGCGGTGAGCGGTTGGATGATGAAGAAACGGCTTCCTCAGTATTTGCTTACTTAACGTCCATCTATATTAAAACCGCTGAGTTGTCGAAAAAATTTGGTATTTATATCAACGAGTGGCAGCCAGAATCAGAAGGCATTACACCTAATGCTAATGGTTTAACGGACCCTAAAGTGAAAAATGCTTGGGAGATATTACCAAGAACTAAGCCTTCGAAAATGTTAGAGGTATTAAGTGCTAAGGATTCTCGAGTCGTGCGTAGCAAAATAACTCCAGAACTTTATTCGGCGTGTTCAAATGATCTCGCCGTTAATGTATTTCAATACTTTCAAAATGGTGGAGAAGTAGCTGGGCATGGCATCAATAACGCCACTATCGGTGATCCTAAAAGCCCACAAACAGCGATACTTTTTGAGTTTCGAACGGTTCCAAACGCACTGCAAGGTTATTTACCCAAGGTCGAATCTACTGCAAAAACAGACACCAAGCTACTCGATGCATTTGAGGGTAAAAAACGTACATTAGTCAATAATCAAGTTGACGCTGTTATCCAAAATAGTGGCGATCAATTTGATCTCTGGTACCAAAACTATCGGCAGAGTATAAACATGCCTCCAGTCAAAAATGCGAAAAAAAGCGCTTCAGCTAATCATAAAGCCGAATGGGTCAAGGCGGAAAAACCACAAGAATGGCAACGCATTACTAGCCAATAACCATCAAAATACAGGGATGTAATGATGATTAATCAATGGGTAACGCAACAAAGCGGATCGGTGTATTGGCTTGTTGGATACAAGACAATCAAGCATGCGATGCTTGAAAACGGCGGAATGAGTTTCGAAAACATGGCCGTACTATTTCATGGAGATACTTTTTCTTCAGTAATGGGCTTATCTCCGTGGCTCGTTCCAGTATCTGGGAAAGTGTTAAACCTGCCAGTCGAGATTTTGCAGCAAGGTCTATTTTTAACCAGTTCAACCCGTACTGAAGTAATGCTCGATCATTTACAAAGCTTATTGATAGCTTCACTTGATGGCGAAGAAGTGATGTTTCGCTTTTATGATCGTGATGTGATTATTCCCATACTACGAGCGATGGATGAAACTGAGGTGAATCACTTTTTAGGCAACATCAACCAATTGGTGGCGATTGATCACCATGAAGAAGACGCTCTCATTACCTTCAGTAATACCTCATGCAGTGAATTTGTGCTTCGCCACGGGACTTGGTGGAAGATGTTACCTCACCACCTAACGCCTTTGTATAACATAAATGTTCATGCCAATTCCTTAGAAAGACGTTGGTGGGAGCTATTGCCGCATCTTTTACAACGCCTAGAATCACCGCAGCAGACGATATTATCAGCCTTGCAATCAGCATTAGAAAAGCAAAATAGCTATGAGGTCGCAGAGCAGCATGCGTTAGTTGCGCTCGTCACTGCAACCGATACCGCGCTTGATGATTTATCCCATCCTTTACATTTAACATCGGATGAACTGAAAGAGTTAAAGGCCATTAAGGAGAGCTGGCAATGAGAAGTACAACAGGAGTTAGCCCTTTTTGTGCGCCGTGTGAAAATCGAACGCATTGGATTGAAATTATCATCCGTGATGAGTTCAATAAGCCATTTGAAGGCATCACTGGCACTATCACTGACTCTGCAAAGCATGAATTTCCCGTCGTATTAGGTGAAGCACCTATCTTGCTTAAAACGCTTGCCCCCGGCCCGGTGACGCTCACTCTCGATGCTGAACAATGGTTAAGAGAGTCTCAGGGTAAACTGAGAACACCCAATAATGAAGCCGACCCTACTTTGGATTTTGCCAAACAATACCAAGACCATTTAGGTAATAGTGCTAGTTTTCTAAACGTAACCAGTGGCGATCTAACCGAATTGACGGCAGAACAAGCTTTACCCGTAAGGCACCAAAAAGGTCAAGCGAATGCTTGCAACTTACTGACAGATAAAAGTTATGTTCTTAAAGTGAGAGGATTTAACTTTATTACCTTACGTGTAGGTATGTTTTTTGATGGTACGGCCAATAATAGCTACAGTGCGCAGTGGGGGAAGACTCAGTTAGAGAATTACTATCAAACATGGAAAATGAAATACAACGTTGATTGCGAAATTATTTCCAGAAAAACAGGGCGGCTTAAAAACGACATTCCTGCTACTCACTTATCGAGCGAGTGTTTTGATTATCCTAAAAAAGACAATTTTTTTATTTCTTTATTTAAAAATGATGAAGGCGAAGTAGAGACAGTGGCAGGTAGCGCCACTAATGAGTTAACCAATGTACAGAAGTTGTTTGAACGCTATATAAATAAAGAATTCTCGAACGATAAAGAAACCTATTTTCTTTCTGAATATATGACCGGAATTGGTACGGGGAATAGTACAAATATTACTCCGGCTGATGAATCGGAAATTTTTGGGCAGGGGGCAGGGATAGGTAAATATGGTGTGACAGCTAAAGTTAGTACTTCTGTAGATCAGCTTTCAACGTCAATTATGGAACTGAAGTCTACCTTTGCTAACGCACAGTCGAATATCGTTGACGGTTTTAATAAGTTGCAGTTTGATGTGTTCGGCTTTAGCCGTGGAGCTGCTGCTGCAAGACATTTCATTAATGTGGTGTTGGATGGCGAGCAGAGCGAGTTTGCTCAAACGTTTAGCAAGGCGTGCCAAAAGAGCGGCATTCCCTTAGCTTACGGGTTTGATTGGGATGAAGCAGATGAGGCTAAAGCCAGCTGTGAGATTACTTTTGCAGGCCTGTTTGATACCGTCGCTTCTGTGGTTGACCTACTCTCTTTTGATTTTTCAACTCATCATGACAATGGTGATGTGAGGTTATGGATTGATCCTCAGCGCGTTCGGCGTGCTGTTCACTTAACCGCAGATCCTACCATTGAGTGCCGCTATAACTTTAGCCTCAACCATCTTAACTCTGTTGATTCGGTGGCGCATTTTCATGAATTTGTCCTTCCTGGAGCCCATTCCGATATTGGTGGCGGTTACCATTCACGCCTGAGCTACAACAAGAGTGATTATCTCTTGCCGATCTTAGAAAAAAAGTTGGTGAAGCGTGCGAGCCGCTCTTTCTCTGACCGCTGGGATAAGGATCGCGCCGAGCAATACGTGAGAAGAAAGCTGGCTGAGTATAAACAGCGTGATTTAGCCACTGGCTGGCAGGAAAGTGACTATGTAGAGCCAGAAGTTGAGTTTATTAATCATGGCAAAAAAGAGGGCGGAAGAGTGGTTGGTCGCCTTTATATACAGCGCAAAGTGGAAGGTGAACTCTCTCGTTTATACCTCAGATTAATGTATGGTCTAGCTGAGTTTCATGGCGTTCCTCTTGAGGATTATGATGGCAAGATTTGGCATGTTCCGGATCCTTATGCGATTTATTACACAGTAAGAGATTTTCCAGAGCTAACCATAAATGGTTTAGCTGCCAGCTTTAAGGTTTTCAATCAAAAAGTACTGGATATGGCAAAGCAAGGACAGTATGCCAAGTTAGAGAGTGAGTTTGATGAAAAACGTAAACAAGAGTTGATGCAGTTAAACGTATTTCACCACTCGTCAGATGATAGTTTTGCACTTAAACCGCTTTGGGATGAAAGTAAAGGTTGCTATAAGCGCGCCAGCTACCCATGCGAAAAAGGAAAGTAGAATGTATTTGAAAAGTATATCTGTTTTGCTAATTACGGCATTGTTGAATGCTTGCTCATCGTATGCTGGGTCGATACCGGAGACGCCATGGAGTGTCAGTATCTCTATGCCCACTTTTTATCCTGTCAGTGTTACTCAAGCCTATGGGGTGAACGATGCGCAAGATTGGACATCCCCTTTACATACATTTTCTCAGTTTATGAGGATCAGTGCATTTGAAAATATCAAAAAAGAACTTCCTGACTATGATGGTTTTGGATTACCAATACATCCCTTCGCAATGAATCGACGAGGTGATCAGGTCATGCGAATTAAGCTACCACCTGATACTCTTTACTTGTATTGGGTTTCACTTATTAATACCCAGTTTTATGTCACCAAATATACTGTATCTGAAGACGTTAAAAGTTTGATGGCAAGAAAAAGTCTTTACCAAAATCGAGATGGTTCATTGGGTAATGTTTGTTATCGCACCGAATTCGTGTTCGGTTTACTGCCCAATGGACAAGCCAAGGTTTGGCTAAGAGGCTGTGGTGAAATCATCTATTTAGCTGAGCTGGGACCTGATAGAGTATTGGATCGTGATAGTAATGGGTTTGATGAAGAAAGATATAAACAGGGTTCTTTACTAAATGATATACAACAACGCGCAAAAGACGCAGGTGTATCAATTGACCCGATTCCTTGGGATAAAGTGGATAAGGTGTACTCGGCTCAGGAGATTAAGCCACTCCAGCACTAGAGATTGCTTTGAATCAGAGTGGTGACCTGAACGTGTTTGATGCACTACTATAGAGGCACTACTGACTTGAAAAGGAATGACCATGGTTACTGCTCTATATGCATCGATACTTTCAGTATTATTTTTGTGGCTAGCGATTAACGTTATTAAACAGCGTCGGGCTAACCAAGTGAGATATGTCGATGGTGGAGTACCAGCACTGCAATTAGCTCGCAGCGCGCAAGGAAATGCCGCAGAATACATTCCTATTACTTTAATCCTAATGGGGTTATTGGAGTTTAATGGTGCCAGCGTATGGTGGATCCACGGGGTGGGTATTACGTTTATCGTTGGCCGAATTTTACATGCCAGAGCGATTTTAAGTGATCAACTGAAAGGGCGGATTCGTGGTATGAAGCTAACGTTCAGTGCGCTGGTTATCTTGATCGTGCTGAATATTGTTTACCTGCCTTTTGGCCAAGTATTGGGTTAAGAATGCTATTCATTCACGGCAGGGTGAAGTTTATCTTGATAGGTGGCCAATTCTCGGCGCAAGCCTTTAAATGTGGTAAAGGCACTGTCAGTGGACAGTTTGTTCACTAACCAGTTAGGTAGTGCACCTCCTGGATTAGCGAAGGCAATATAATCGATGTGAGTCATACCATTAGTCAGTTTTTGCAGCGTCCAATGTGCGTTGACTTGAGTGATACGGATGTATCCCGGTTGTTCAGGCAAGTAATTTAGGGCATCCACTATGTCTAAACTTAAACCATTAGGTAGCATCTCAAATTTTGAATAAGTCACCATATCTCTGTTTTTAGCTGGCCATGGTGCCGAGAATTGGGTGTAAACAATATTCTCGGTATCTGAAATTTTTTGCAGCACACGGCTGTTACTCACGTTATCTATCCAGTTTGGTACATGTTCACTGTCATCTAATAGCCGCATAAAAGCGAAATAGCTAGTGGGTACGAACATTTGCGCCCGTATTTGGACTAAGCCATCGCTATGGTGGCGCGAGTAGATCGTAATGCCGTCTTCTGATTTTACCTGTAACCAATCGACCGAAGTCGCTGCCAAACTAGCAACATTGCTAAATAGTAGGCTTAAACCAACTATCCATTTCATCATGGTTCTTTCCTCATTGATGTTGTAGCACGTGGCCTTATTTTTGTCGTGTTGGTTACAAAAAGTGGGTTTAAGAACTGCACTAGCATAAAAACATAAATATATTATGTATACGTTTTGTTTGTAAGCGCGTCATAAACCCCACATTCTAATCAATCTCGGCACGCCATAAGATCAAATCTCCAACCTCAAGGAGATTTGAAATGGCAAAAAGACTCTCTCATCAAGAATGGCATACCCTATTCGATCAATACGAATCCAGTCATCTGTCTCAACGCGTGTTCTGTGAACAAAATGGGCTGAGCCTTTCAACCTTCCATGCCAAGCGACAGCAACTAAAGTTCATAGAGCAACCTAAGAGCAGTGGATTCGTTAAAGCTGAAGTCGTTGAAAAAACGACACGCTACCAGATGACTCAAACACCGATTGCCAACATGACACTATTGATTAATGACGTTGAACTCAGCATCCCCCAGGGAACACCTGCCTCGTATCTGGCAGAGTTAATCGGAGCACTGTCATGAAGAGAATGCTGAGTGCCCCTAATGTTTACCTGTATCGGGAGTTCGTGGATTTTAGAAAGTCCATTAATGGTCTGGCGGCGATTATTGAATCTGAAACCGATTTACCGCTCGGAAGCGGTGCGCTGTTCCTGTTTACCAATAAACAACGCGATAAAGTCAAAGTCTTGTACTGGGATAAAACGGGCTTCGCTCTGTGGTATAAACGGTTGGAAAAAGCCAAATTCAAATGGCCCACTCAAGAGAAAAAGCAGGTATACACCCTGACTCAATTTGACCTAGACAGACTGTTATCTGGCTTCACGATAATCGGCCATAAACCGATAAAAATAGACAACTTTACAATGAGTTGAACCCGATAAAAGTGAGTTATACCAAGCCTTGACGTGGTGTTTTTAATATAATCAATGCCATGAAAAAGACGCCCGATATTAACCCAGAAAGCCAAGACATCGCCGAGCTTCAAGCTATGGTGAAAGCGTTGATGTCGGAGAAAAAAGAGTGGCAACAAGAGCGCCAATCCTTAATTGAGCAGTTTAAACTGGCCCTTGACCGTCAATTCGCCAAACGCTCGGAAGCGTTAAAGCCGTATAACGAAGCACAGGGTGACCTCTTTAATGAGGCGGAATGTGAAGCGGCGAAATCGGAAGATGAGGTTATCACCACGACGACAATCAAACGTCGTGGTAAACGTCAACCGCTTCCTAAAGACTTGCCACGTGAAATTATCGAGCTTGACCTAGATGAGCACGACAAACAGTGCTCATGCTGCCAACACATTTTGCATAAAATCGGCGAAGACCGCAGTGAAAAGCTTGAGTTCACGCCCGCCGTCCTAAAAGTGTTGGAATATGTTCGCCCGAAATACGCCTGTCGTCAGTGTGAACAAGAGGCTGAAAAAAGCCACATTCACCAACAACCCGCACCGATAAGTATCATCCCCAAAAGCTTCGCTACCGAAAGTCTGCTTGCCAACATTATTTTAGGCAAATATCAGTATGCGCTTCCGCTGTATCGTCAGGAAACCTTGTTCACCCAATCAGGTATCGAGTTATCGAGAACGACCATGGCCAGGTGGGTAATCCAGGTTAGTGAAAAGTTCAAACCGCTTTATCAGGCACTGAAGACTCACTTACTCGAACAAGTGGTGGTTCAGGCCGATGAAACGCCGCTCAATGTGCTCAAGGAAGACAAGCAATGTTATATGTGGTTGTACTGCTCGGGAGCCGACTCCCCTGAAGCTAAACTCCCTGACATGAAAAATATCGTCTTGTTCGACTATCAAAACAGTCGCGCGAGAGTGTGCCCCGTGAACTTCTTGGGTGATTACTCAGGCTATCTGCAAAGTGATGGTTACGCGGCTTATGATGGATTAACCAACGTCACCAATGTCGGTTGCTTCGCTCATGCACGTCGTAAGTTCATGGAAGCGAAGAAGCTTCAGGGCAAAGGTAAAACAGGTAAAGCGGATGTGGCGTTAGCCAAAATCCAAAAGTTGTACGCACTTGAATCTCGATTAAAACTGGCTTCGGTCGAAGAGCGTTGGGCAGAAAGACAAGCGCAGGCTAAACCGATGTTGGATGACATCTATGACTGGTTAACCACGCAGAAAGTCATCGAATCGAGTCCTCTTGGTAAAGCCATCAAGTACACCTTGGGTCAGTGGCCTAAGCTGATACGCTATGTTGAAGATGGGCATTTATCTATCGACAACAACCGAGCGGAACGCGCAATCAAATCGCTGGTCATTGGCAGAAAAAATTGGTTATTCTCGACGAATCCGCTTGGTGCTGATGCGAGTGCTTTGCTGTATAGCATCATCGAGACGGCGAAAGCGAACGGACTGATACTCTACGATTACATGGTCAAATGTATGAAAGAGCTGGCAAAGTCTGAGCCTGATATCAACTCACTGCTTCCCTGGAACTTCTCACATTCAAATTAAAACGCCCCGTGGGATCATGGGGCGCATACGAAATCTGTGTCATTTCAGTATGATATACAAAACAGGAATGACACATGAACAAAGACTTCGATCTAGAACAAGCTATTAAAGCCCTTCAGTCAGGCCAAGACCTGGCAGGTAAAGATGGCTTCTTAACTCCGCTCATTAAACAAATCACAGAAGCTGCTTTGAAAGCAGAACTCGAACAGCACCTTGAAGGTGATGAGCAACCTAACCGTAAGAACGGCTCAAGCAAGAAAACGATTAAGTCTTCTGTCGGCACGTTTGAACTGGATACCCCACGCGACCGCTCTGGAACATTTGAACCCCAGTTAGTTAAGAAGAACCAGACTAAATTGACCGATGAGATCGACCGTAAGATCCTATCCATGTTCTCGCTCGGTATGAGCTACCGTGATATCCGTGGTCACGTAGAAGATATGTATGGCATTGATGTCTCTGAGGCCACCATCACAGGTGTTACCGACCGTTTGATACCTGAGCTGAAGGAGTGGCAGCAACGTCCGCTCGATGCACTTTATCCCTTTGTCTGGCTTGATGCCATCCACTATAAAATCAAAGAAGACGGACGCTACGTTAGCAAAGCGATATACACAATATTGGGCTTAGATGTTGAGGGGAAAAAGGAGCTGCTCGGTCTTTATCTGTCAGAGTCGGAAGGCGCTAATTACTGGCTCTCCGTGCTAACAGATCTGTATAACCGCGGCGTTGAAGATATCTTGATCGCCTGCGTAGATGGGCTAACAGGCTTCCCAGAAGCGATAGCAACCATCTATCCTGATACAGAAGTTCAGCAATGCATCAGAAGGCGTTTATGGCCGACTTGAAGCCAGTCTATCGGGCTGTCAGCAAAGAAGCGGCCGAGATGGAGTTGGATCGTTTGGAAGCCAAATGGGGACAGCAATACCCAATAGTGATTCGTTCCTGGCGGAACAAATGGGCAAATTTATCGGTTTACTTCAAATATCCAGAATACGTCCGAAAGGCTATTTACACGACAAATGCTATTGACGCCGTACATCGCCAATTCCGTAAACTGACCAAAACTAAGGGTGGGTTCCCAAATGAAAATAGCTTGCTTAAGCTACTGTATGCTGGGATATTGAATGCTTCTAAGAAATGGACAATGCCAATACAGAATTGGAATATGACATTGTCTCAACTGGCGATTCATTTTGAAGGTCGCTTGGATGACGTCTTAGATATTTAGCCAAAATTAGCTGACACAGAATTCTGAACGCCCTCTATTGTTTTAATTATTATGTAAATAGACTGCCTAGTAAATGCTAGGCAGTTTATTGAAACCAATCCTAAAAAATACAATGCTTAGCGAAGTCGCCAGCCTCATTCGCTGTCCAATCACCTTTTGGCTTGTCTTTCATATCTTCACACCACGCGTCGCTGCCAATTTGTGATTGGAAGACACAGTGCTTTGCATAATCCACCGCCTGCCCGGCGTTCCATTCGCCTTTTGGTTTCTCTTTCATATCTTGACACCATGCTTCGCTGCCCACTTCTGAGCAGGCGGCGAGTGAGAATGCAGTAAACAATACCAAGGCTATTTTTTTCATGTTTGAGTTCCAAATGGATGCGATTTTTGTTCGGAGTGACTATACCGAAAATCACGGTCTCAGTGTTAATCCTATGCTAAAAATGGGCATCTAATGACAAATCACTCAGTGATGGTCCTCACTCTTTTTTACTCCTCAGCTCACTAATCAACGATCAAAATCACATTACCTATTTTCGCATCGTGCAAATTATTTTTGCTACGCTAGGATTCATCGAAACGTTTCGATGAGATTTTCTTGAACGATTCAAGAGTGATAGAAAGGTGTCAGAAAGCGAAACATAAAGCCTAACGTGAAGGTATAACAATGAAAAAAAGTACCCTATTAAACTCGGAACTCTCTTACTTGGTGGCTACTTTAGGGCATACCGACGAAATCACAATTTGTGATGCAGGTTTGCCTATTCCCGATGAAGTGCAGCGTATTGATTTAGCATTAACTCACGGTATTCCCGGTTTTATTGACACGGTCCGCGTGATTCTTTCTGAATCTCAAATTGAAGGTGTGATCATTGCTGAAGAGTTTGCACAAGTAAGCCCTGAGCATCACAAAGCGCTGCTTGCTGAGCTGAAAGCGGAAGAGGAGTTATGCGAGAAAGCGATTGCTGTCACTTACCTCTCTCATCAAGATTTTAAAGAGCGCACTATGCGCAGCCGCGCCGTGGTAAGAACTGGCGAATGCACGCCGTATGCGAATGTTATTTTTCAAGCAGGCGTCGTGTTTTAAGCCGCGATTGAGGATCCACTATGACTCAAGCAATTTTAACTCTCAGTGAGATTGAAAAAGCGTTCCCCGGAGTGAAAGCGCTCGATAAAGCTAGCCTCAATGTTTACCCCGGCCGCGTGATGGCGTTGATGGGCGAAAACGGCGCGGGTAAATCAACCTTAATGAAAGTGTTGACGGGTATCTATTCATTGGATGCGGGTTCTATCACTTACCAAGGAAAACCAGCCGCCTTTAAAGGCCCACGGGATTCACAACAAGCGGGCATCAGCATTATTCACCAAGAGTTGAATTTGATTCCGGAATTAACCATTGCTGAAAACATTTTTCTAGGCAGAGAGATAACCGGTGCGATGGGGCGAATTTTATGGAATGAAATGTACCAAGCAGCCGACAAACTACTGGCTCGCTTAAACGTTAAACACAGCTCCAAGACCTTGTTGGGTGACTTAAGCCTTGGTGAGCAACAGATGGTTGAGATTGCAAAAGCGCTCTCATTTGAGTCGAAAGTGATCATCATGGATGAACCGACGGATGCGCTGACGGATACCGAAACTGAATCGTTATTTAATGTGATTAACGAGCTGCGTGAACAAGGTTGCGGCATCGTTTATATCTCACATCGGTTGAAAGAAATTTTTGAAATTTGTGACGACATTACCGTGTTACGTGATGGCAAATTCATTGGCCAGTGCAAAGTGTCTGACACCAATGAAGATGGCCTGATTGAGATGATGGTCGGCCGAAAATTAGAAGAACAGTACCCACGTATTGAGGTAAAGCAAGGCGACACTTGCCTTGAAGTGATAGGCCTCACGGGTTCAGGTGTGCATGACATTAATTTTACGCTCAAACGAGGTGAAATCCTCGGTGTCTCGGGTTTGATGGGCGCAGGGCGCACTGAATTAATGAAAGTGATTTACGGCGCGCTGCCCAGTGAGCGAGGCGTGATTAACCTTGAGAACAAAACCATCAACCCAGTCAGCCCACAAGATGGCCTTGCAAACGGTATCGCGTATATTTCAGAAGATCGCAAAGGGGACGGTTTGGTTCTTGGCCTGTCGGTGAAAGAGAACATGTCACTGTGTGCGTTGAATAAATTTAGCAAAGGTGTACAGATTCAACACAGTGATGAAGTAATCGCAGTGGAAGATTTTATTCGCCTATTCAACATCAAAACGCCATCTCGTGATCAAATCATTGGCAATTTGTCCGGTGGCAATCAGCAAAAAGTAGCGATTGCCAAAGGGTTGATGACACGTCCCAAAGTCTTGATTTTGGATGAACCCACACGTGGGGTTGACGTGGGAGCCAAAAAAGAGATTTACCAATTGATTAACCAATTTAAAGCCGAAGGGATGAGCATTATTTTGGTCTCGTCAGAGATGCCAGAAGTGCTAGGGATGAGTGACCGAATTTTGGTGATGCATGAAGGTCGAATCAGCGGCGAATTTTGTGCCAAACAAGCCAACCAAGAGATTCTACTCGCCTGCGCGGTAGGCAAAAAGATCAATGAGGAAGCAGCATGAGCAGTAACAGCATGAGTAATTCAACCCAAACTAACCGCAGAAAATGGATCAGTAAAGAGTGGCTCATTGAGCAAAAATCACTGATTGCTTTGCTTTTTTTAGTGGTCGTTGTCTCTTTTTTAAACCCCAATTTCTTCACGGTTGACAACATACTGAACATTTTGCGCCAAACCTCAGTCAACGCCATTATCGCTGTGGGGATGACCTTGGTTATTCTAACGGCAGGTATCGATTTGAGTGTTGGCTCGGTACTGGCGTTGTGCGGCGCTTTTGCTGCAACCATGATTGGTCTTGAAATTCCTGTCATTATCGCAGTCCCTACAGCGTTACTTGCTGGCGCGGCACTGGGGGCGATTAGCGGCATCATTATCGCCAAAGGTAAAGTGCAAGCGTTTATTGCCACCTTAGTCACCATGACCTTACTGCGTGGTGTGACCATGGTTTATACCGATGGGCGTCCAATTTCGACAGGTTTTACCGATACTGCAGATGCTTTTGCTTGGTTTGGTACAGGTTACGCGTTGGGTATTCCCGTTCCGGTGTGGATGATGGTGGTAGTCTTTGCTGCGGTTTGGTACTTACTCAACCATACACGTTTTGGCCGCTATGTTTACGCGCTAGGTGGCAATGAGTCTGCGACTCGATTGTCAGGTATTAATGTGGATCGCGTGAAAATTGGTGTGTACGCCATCTGCGGTCTATTGGCTGCGCTGGCTGGCATCATCGTCACGTCTCGCCTCTCTTCTGCGCAACCTACTGCTGGTATGGGTTATGAGCTGGATGCCATCGCTGCCGTCGTACTTGGTGGTACCAGCTTGATGGGTGGTAAAGGACGCATTATGGGCACGTTAATTGGGGCGCTGATCATCGGCTTTCTTAATAACGCGCTGAACCTGCTTGATGTCTCTTCTTACTACCAAATGATTGCGAAAGCCGTGGTTATTTTGCTCGCGGTACTCGTGGATAACAAAAATAAGTAACACGATAGAAAACCTCCGTTTTAAAGCGAGCCATATTAGCTTTAAAACGGCCCCTACAAAAAGGACTATAAAGATGAAAAAACTTGCAACTTTAATCTCTGCTGCTCTACTTTCCACCACTGTCTCTGTGGCTGCGCATGCGCAAGACACCATGGCGATTGTACTATCCACTCTGAACAACCCATTTTTTGTCACCATGAAAGATGGCGCAGAAGCGAAAGCGAAAGAGTTAGGCTACAACCTGATCGTCTTGGATTCACAAAATGATCCAAGCAAAGAGCTATCAAACGTAGAAGACTTAACCGTTCGTGGCGTTAAAGCGATTTTGATCAACCCAACCGATTCTGATGCCGTCTCTAACGCCATCCGTATGGCCAACCGCGCTAAAGTGCCAGTGTTGACACTGGATCGCGGTGCAAGCCGTGGTGATGTTGTGAGCCACATCGCTTCTGATAACGTAGTCGGTGGTGAAATGGCCGGTCACTTTATCGTCGAAAAAATCGGTGCAAAAGCCAAAGTTATTCAACTGGAAGGGATTGCTGGCACATCGGCCGCTCGTGAGCGTGGAGAAGGTTTCATGAACGCGGTGAAAGGCAGTGAAATGGAACTGCTTGCTAGCCAGCCTGCTGATTTTGACCGCACTAAAGGTTTGAATGTAATGGAAAACCTGCTAGCGGCAAACCCAGATGTTCAAGCTGTATTTGCCCAAAATGATGAAATGGCATTGGGTGCACTTCGCGCCGTTCAAGCATCAGGCAAAGAGGTGATGATCATCGGTTTTGATGGTACCGACGATGGTATCGCGGCGGTAGAACGCGGCCAACTTGCTGCGACTGTTGCTCAACAACCAGACATGATCGGTGCACTTGGCATTGAAACGGCCGATAAAATGCTAAAAGGCGAACAAGTGGATGAGTACATTCCGGTTCCTCTAAAAATCATCAGCAAATAATCTTTGCTGTAGGTAGCTCTTTACTGGCTCGTAGAGAGCTACCTCTTCTATAACCCCTCAGCCATTAATAACCAGTAATCAGGCTCGATAGGTTTGTTTTTTCAGGTGAAGCCACAAAAGCCAAACCTCTCCAGCTCTATTTCAAACATGTTCACTCATGAACAAAGGACAAATTATGAATCAGTTAGTGGTATTAGGTAGTGTTAACGCTGACCATGTTTTGCAAGTGCCTTCATTTCCTCGCCCGGGCGAGACGCTGCATGGTCGTCATTATCAAGTTATTCCCGGTGGTAAAGGGGCCAACCAAGCTGTAGCGGCCGCGCGATTAAAAGCGGACATTGGTTTTATTGCCTGCGTGGGTGACGATGCATTCGGTATCAATATTCGTGAGAATTTTAAGCTCGATGGTATCAACATTGCGGGAGTTAAAATGCAGCCCAATTGTCCGACGGGCATCGCGATGATCCAAGTCTCGGACAGCGGAGAAAACAGCATCTGTATTTCGGCAGAGGCGAATGACAAGCTGACGGCTGATGCCATTGAAGCGGATTTAGCCGCCATTGGCGCGGCCAAATATTTGTTGATGCAACTAGAAACGCCAATCGATGGCATTATTAAAGCTGCGCAAATCGCCAAACAAAATCGTACCAATGTGATTTTAAACCCAGCGCCTGCCCGAGATCTGCCTGATACTCTGCTAGAATGTGTCGATGTGATCACGCCAAACGAAACGGAAGCGCAGCGCTTAACGGGGATCACGGTTGATGATGATCACACGGCGCAATTAGCGGCCAATGAACTGCATAAAAAAGGGATTGAAATCGTCTTGATCACCTTAGGTGCAAAAGGCGTTTGGCTAAGCCAAAATGGGCGTGGTCAACTGATTGCTGGTTTTAAAGTCGATGTGACAGACACCACCGCGGCAGGTGATACGTTTAACGGTGCTTTGGTCACGGGTTTGTTGGAAGATATGCCTTTAGAATCAGCCATTAAATTTGCGCATGCTGCGGCAGCCATTTCTGTTACCCGTTTTGGCGCGCAAACCTCAATACCCACCCGAGTAGAAGTGGACGCGTTTCTCGCTCAGCATCAATAGAATAGGAAAAACAGACATGGCGACAATGAAAGATATTGCAAGATTAGCCGGCGTATCCACATCTACCGTCAGCCATGTCATTAATAAATCTCGCTATGTGAGCGATGAAATCGCTGAGCGTGTCAATAAAGCCGCGCAAGATCTGAACTATGCCCCGTCAGCATTGGCTCGCAGTCTCAAAATGAACCGAACGCGCACCATTGGTATGTTAGTGACCACTTCGACTAACCCCTTTTTTGGCGAAGTGGTCAAAGGGGTAGAGCGCAGTTGCTATCACAAAGGTTATAACCTTATTTTGTGTAATACCGAAGGGGATAGCCAGCGGATGCAAGCCTCTATCAACACGCTGCTGCAAAAGCGCGTTGATGGCTTACTTTTGATGTGCTCCACCTTAGAAGGTGAGCGGATTGACGTTTTTGAACGCTACCCAGATATCCCTGTCGTGGTGATGGATTGGGGCCCAATGCTCTTTCCTAGCGATAAAATACAAGATAACTCTTTACGTGGCGGTTATATTGCGGCGAACTATTTGATTGAGTGCGGTCATAAAGAAATCGGTTGTATTACCGGGCCATTGATTCGACACCAAGCTCAAATGCGTTATGAAGGCTATAAGCGCGCTGTCTTGGAAGCAGGTTTGGACATTCACCCTAATTGGATTGTGGAAGCCGATTTTGAATGTGAAGGTGGCTACGAAGCGTTCAATAAAATGTTAGCTAAAGGGCCATTGCCGAGTGCGATTTTTGTCTCTAATGACATGATGGCAATGGGTGTGATTAATGCAGCTAATGAAAAAGGGATCCGCATTCCTGAAGATCTTTCGCTGATGGGGTATGACGATATTCACATCGCCCGTTTTATGTCGCCAGCTCTAACCACTATTCATCAACCCAAATATCGTTTAGGTAAAGCGGCAGTTGACACCTTACTTGCCCGTTTAGAAAACGAAGCGCTCGAACCGCAAATTGTCCAATTAGAGCCGACTTTAGTGGTGCGTAAAAGCATCAAAATGATGAACAAGTAGATGGAAAAATCCCTCTCTTTACTAAAGAGAGGGATGAGGCACTAATTACTGAGCCATCTTTTTCCAGAAATCAGCCCATTGCTGCGGTCGATTATAGAAATGGCTAACAGATACGGTTCGCCATTGCCCCTCTGCTTCATACACAATCGAGGGAAAACCAGAAAGCTGATATTGCGCCATTAAGCTTTGCGTCTGCTCTAACTGCTCTGGTAACTGAGCTTTGGCTTGCTCCATCGCTTGTTCCCATTGATTTGGCTCTAGGTCAAGCGATTGGGCTAACAGTGTCAATGTTTCAGTATCGGCCACAGGCAAACCTTGCTGGTAGTGCGCTTGTTGAATGCTTTTGAGCATAACACTTGGCGATACACCGAGTAATTGTGCTGCAATAATGGCTTGAGCAGTAACGTATGAGTCCAATATCACGGTTTCGCCACTTTTGATTTTGGCGATGTAACCTTCCCCAAATACGGCTCCTGTTTGCTGAGCAATGCGCTGATCAGCTTGCAGTACATGTTGGCGAAAACCATCTGAAAGAGGCGATCGCTCGATCATTCCACCCGGATGAAGGTGCAGTTTGACTCCGCTCATTTCATTCAACTGCTGAATCAGAGAGGTTGCTCCGTAACACCAGCCACACATTGGGTCGAAAATATAGTGGACGTTTACCATTTCATCTCACCCATATGAACTTTGGCACCAATTTCTAAAGCCATTGGTAGGCCAGCATTAGGGTAAAGGTTTTGCATGGTTTGAATTAACTGAGCGCTGTCTTTGCTGTTTGCTTTGGCTTTAGCAAAATCCATAAGATATTGCTGTGCAAATTCAATTGAAGAAGCATCAAGCGCTGTGCCAGAAGTCATATGCCCCGGGATCACTACGTTTGGTTTGAGTGCTTTCATTTGATCAAGTTGTTGCGCCCAAGCTTGGCGGCTCGCATCACTTTGTGCATCGGCCATCCATAAATGAACATTTCCGTATACCGCGACGTTACCTAAAATCGCTTTATTGGCTGGTATCCATAAATAAGGACGATGCGCTAATGCTCCATCCGCATCGCGAATTTCAATAGTTTGCCCATCAATGGTTAAGGTTTTGCCATTATAAGCTGTTGGTAGTACTGGTTTTACAGGGGCATTTGCCCCCATTTTTGGAGCCCAAAATGCCAGTTTACCTTCGAGTTTTTCTGCAATCGTTGCACGTACGCCAGGAGTCGTCAGCACTTTCGCTTGTGGAAACATGTCATGCAGTACTTCAGCGCCAAAGTAGTAATCAGGGTCAGCTTGGCTAATAAAAATCGTGGTTAAGTTTTTGCCAGAGTCGAGAACTTTTGCTGCAATACGGAGTGCGTCGGCTTTAGTAAAGCCAGTGTCAACCACCATCGCTTCTGTTTCGCCATAAACCAAAGTGGAGTTGACATGGAAGCTATTGCCATCTGCATTGTAGACGTCAAGTGTCAAAGGTTGTTGTGCTGCAAACGCGGTGCTGCTGATGAGTGTGGTTGCTGTAAGTAGAGTCAGTGTTTTCATGATTATTTATCCAAAGAGTATGTTATCGGTTCGGGAGCTATCATACGAATTAGACTTGTTCGGATATATAGCTAATAATTGACATCATTGTTTCTTAATTAGAACTAATCATGGACAAACTCACAGCAGCTCAGGTCTTTTTAGATATAGCGATTACCCAAAGTTTTACGGCGACAGCGGAACGGCTGGATATTTCTCGTCCTATGGTGACTCGGCATGTTGAAACCATGGAAACTTGGTTACAAGCTCGGTTATTAAACCGAACCACACGAAAAGTATCGCTCACATCAGCAGGAGTTCAATGCCTAGACGCGATAAAATTATGGGTCGAGCAAGCGCAGCAATTAGAACATCAGTTGATGGATCAACAGTCGTTATCTGGAAAAATCCGGATTGCGACCAGCATGTCGTTTGGCTTTTCTCAACTGATCCCGGCCGTTAAACCTTTTTTGAATACGCATCCAAATATCGAAATTGATATTGATGTACAGGATAAAACCGCAGATTTGATTGCAGAGCGAATTGATTTAGCGATCCGTATTGCGGCCGATCCTGATCCTTCTTTAATCGGGCGCCCTATCGCCCAATGTGATTCTGTATTGGTTGCCTCTCCTGACTATCTCATGCGCTGTGAGCCAATAGTCACACCAAGCGATCTCTCACAGCATCGTTGTCTTGGATACAAAAACTTTGAGCGACATATTTGGCATTTAAAACAAGATGATAAGCACCAATCGGTGGAGGTGCCATGCCAGCTAACTGCGAATGAAGCCACCACTTTGTTACATGCGGCTATCCACGGGATGGGCGTTGCTTTGCAGCCGACTTATCTAGCCAAGGGTGCGTTAGAAAGGGGGGATTTACAGCAGGTGTTAGCGCATTGGCAACCGAAGAAAATGGACATTTACGCTTTATATCCTTCTCGGCGTCATTTATCACCCGCTGTCAGAGCTTTGATTGATCACTTAAAGGAGTATTTTATGCATCATGATTGGCAAACGATATGCCTATAGATGAGGTAGAGAGGAGTGATAAGCAGAGCGTGTTGCCACACTCTGCTTATGGATTATGCTACTGCGCCTTGTTTCTGCGCTTGTTGCACTAATGCCTGACGTTGAGCTTCCATAGCAGATTGAACTTCATTTTCCCTATGAGTGTCTTCTTCCACAGCCTGTGGGACAAGTACATAGAACTTATTGATGGTCATCTTTGGATCTCATGTAGTTTTGGAAACAAAAAAATAGAGGATGTTAACCTAGTTAACATCCTCCATGACGGTCAAATTATAGGCGTAGATGAAGGGGCTTAGCTAGTCCTTTTTTCATCGTAAGCCGAATTTTTTATACGTCGTAAGTGGTAGACGCCGTATCGCCGCCTGTACCGGTCCAGTTTGTGTGGAAGAATTCACCACGTGGACGATCAGTACGCTCATAAGTGTGAGCACCAAAGTAATCACGTTGTGCTTGCAGTAAATTAGCCGGTAAGCGAGCGGTGGTGTAGCCATCTAAGAAAGTGAGCGCGGAGGTCATACATGGCATTGGAATGCCGACTTCCATTGATTTGGCCGCTACTTTACGCCAAGCCGCTAGGCAGTTATCCAAAATGCCCTTGAAGTAGGCATCTGAACCTAAGAAGGCGATTTCTGGGTTAGCTTCGAACGCATCACGAATGTTGCTCAGGAATGCGGAGCGGATGATACAACCACCACGCCACATCAATGCCACGTTACCGTAGTTAAGATTCCAACCATTTTCGTTAGACGCTTGGCGCATTAGCATAAAGCCTTGTGCGTAAGAGATGATCTTAGACGCAAGTAGCGCTTGACGAAGTGCATCAACCCACTCTTGTTTATCACCGTCGATCTGCATATTGCTCTTACCAAACAGCGCTTCGGCAGCAACGCGTTGATCTTTCAATGCTGAAAGGCAACGAGAGAAAACTGACTCAGTGATCAGCGTCAGCGGAATACCCATATCGAGTGCGTTAATGCCCGTCCATTTACCTGTGCCTTTTTGGCCAGCAGTATCGAGGATTTTCTCAACCAGAGCTTCACCATCTTCGTCTTTGTAGCCTAAGATATCAGCGGTGATTTCCACTAGGTAGCTATCGAGCTCGGTCTTGTTCCAATCAGCAAACACTTTTTGCATTTCATCATGGTTTAAACCCAAGCCGTCTTTCATAAACTGATAAGCTTCGGTAATTAGCTGCATATCGCCATATTCGATACCGTTGTGTACCATTTTAACGAAGTGGCCCGCGCCGTCGTTACCCACCCAATCACAGCAAGGCTCACCAGCTTCGGTTTTTGCTGAGATACCTTGGAAAATTGGCTTCACGGCTTCCCAAGCTTCAGGTGCGCCACCTGGCATGATAGATGGGCCAAAACGTGCCCCTTCTTCGCCGCCAGAAACGCCTGTACCGATAAAGTGAATACCTTTTTCACGCAGTGCTGCAACACGGCGGTTGGTGTCTGGGAAGTTCGTGTTACCACCATCGATAATGATGTCGCCTTTATCGAGTAGCGGAACCAGTTGGTCGATGAAATCATCCACGACTTGGCCCGCACGCACCATCAGCATCACTTTGCGAGGTGTCGCCAGTTTGTCGACTAACTCTTGCAGTGAATAAGCACCAACAATATTGGTGTCTTTCGCTGGACCTGCTAGGAACTCATCGACTTTTGCCGCGGTACGGTTGTGAGCTACCACTTTAAAACCGTGGTCGTTCATATTTAGGATAAGGTTTTGGCCCATCACTGCTAGGCCGATTACACCGATATCACCTTTCATTTATTTCTCTCCTTCACGCAATCTTTGTTGCGGCATCTGAATCTAAAAACCACTCTGTTTCGCCAGTTGTTGATTTAACTTTGGCAGCCGGATAAGGAAGATCCTCGGCTTTCGTGGTGTGAATTTCGTGTACGATCTCGGCTTTACCTGCGCCAAGAACGAGGTAACTAATGCGTTTTGCAGCTTCCAACACTTTCGCTGTTTTAGAGACACGAAGTTGGCCTGATTCCGGATGCGTCGCCACTAAAGATAAATTCTCATCCTCGTAGTCGGTCACATTAGGGAACAGGGATGCCGTATGGCCATCTGCGCCAACACCGAGCAAAATCCAATCAAAAATAGGAGTACCGTTGACGGATGGAATGACTTTTGCCATTTCATCGGCAAAGCGCTTAGCTTCGGTTTGTGGATCATCTTCGCCGCGAATACGGTGAATATTTTGAGGTGGAATGTTCACTTGGCTAAACAGCAGTGTATTGGCTTCACCAAAGTTGCTTTCGGCATCGTCAGGAGCGACACAGCGTTCATCACCCCACCAGAAATGCAGGTTTTGCCATGCAATCGCCTGTGCATAAGGTTCACTGGCCAATAATTTGAACAGCATTTTGGGTGTGCTGCCACCGGAAAGGGAGATATGAACCGGCTGACCTTGCTCGCTATAGCGTTGCATTTCATTGGCGAGCGTTTCAACCACCTGTTCTGGGGTTTGAAAAATTTTATGATTGATCATAATTCGCAGTAATCCGTATCGGTCAAGTTTTTACACGGGAAGCGCCACGCGCGGCCATCATTGTGTAGCAGCAAATCGGACTCTTTTGGTCCCCACGTGCCACAGGCATAGCCAAACAGCGATTGAGGGTCTTGTTTAAAATCCAAAATAGGTTGCACGAACTTCCAACACGCTTCTACGGCATCGGTACGCGCAAATAAAGTTGCATCACCGTTGAGCGCATCCAAAAGAAGTCGTTCATAAGCGGTCAACATCTTGGTTTCTTCCAATGATGTGTAATGGAAGTTCATGGAGACTTCTTTGGCTTTAAAGCCCGCACCTGGCTCCTTCAAACCAAAGCTCATTTGAATGCCTTCATCGGGCTGAATGCGGATGATGAGCTTGTTTTCAGGGGCATTTTGCCCAAAAACAGGGTGTGGCGTACGCTTAAAGTGAATGACCACTTCGGTGACGCGCGTTGGTAAACGTTTACCTGAACGCACATAAAATGGCACGCCATTCCAGCGCCAGTTATTGATAAACATTTTCAAACCGACATAAGTTTCAGTGCGCGAATCTGCTGCCACACCATGTTCATCACGGTAACTGGGTAAAAACTGGCCACGAACTTCCGATTCCGTATATTGCCCCAGTACGAGGTTGTGGCGTAGGTCATCATCAGAAAGCGGTTGCAGGCTTTGCAGCACTTTATTGACTTCGTTACGAATTGAATCGGCATTAATGGCGGCTGGTGGTTCCATGCTAACCATAGCTAACACTTGCAGTAAATGGTTTTGGAACATATCACGCACCGCACCAGAACCGTCGTAATAGCCACCGCGTTCTTCGACGCCCAAAAATTCTGCGCCTGTAATTTCGACATAGTCAATGAAATTGCGGTTCCACAAAGGTTCGAACATCCCGTTAGCAAAACGGAAAACCAACAGGTTTTGTACCGTCTCTTTGCCTAAATAATGGTCGATACGGTAGATCTGGTGTTCTTGGAAATGGCGATGAATTTCGATATCAAGGCTTTGAGCCGATGCGAGGTCATAACCAAACGGTTTTTCGATGATCAAACGCTTCCAACCTTGCGCTTCGCTATTTAATCCATGCGCTGCGAGATTGGCCGGGATGATGCCATAAAGGCTCGGCGGCGTCGCGAGATAGAACAGAGTGTTGCGTTGCGTGAATTGGTATTGATCAGCCAAAGAGTCAAGACGCGTGGCGAGCTGCGCGTATTCTGCAACATCTGAAGTATTGATCGCTTGATAATGTAAGTGCTCGCAAAAGGCGTCGAGAATATCTGGGACGGTCTTTTCCATTTCCTGAAGAGAGCGCTTTAATTTTTCACGGTATGACTCATCGCTGTATTGGGTTCGGCTGACACCCAGAATAGCAAAGGATTTCGGCAGTTGATCACTGGCGAACAAGTGATACAGAGCAGGTATAAGCTTGCGATAGGTTAAGTCGCCTGAAGCACCAAAAATCACAATACTGCTGTTTTCAGGTATTACCATCATCTTTCCCTTAAAAACGAGGTATTTAGCATGCGCCAACGGTAGCAGCGTCATGCAAAAATAGAAAATAGGCTCTAACTATAATGTCGATAGCTAAAACCAATGCGCTCCTCCAAAAGTGCAGAACGCAGCCTAGGGATCGCCCCTAGACTCGGGTGCGTATTGTCTACGACAATTTGACATACATCAACTATTGATAACGCAATCGATTAAATTCTCATGCCATCTCGACACATTTTCAGGGTGAGAGGTTAGGTTCTGCCTAAGTCTCATCCCCTGACTACAGCACGTTACTTATAGCGGCTGTGAATGATGCTAGGTGGTCAGTCTTATCCGGAATGGTAACTCTATGGTGATTATTCAGTTGAACAATGACAGTTTGACGACGGAACTTGAGCCTGTACTTGGTTATAACGTTTGAGTTGGTTGAAGTAGTGGTGCGCTTTTTGTACGTGTTCGAACTCCAACATCCAAGTCGCGCTGCGCTGCGCTGAACAAAAAGCACCCATATGTTTGAGCAAGTCATCGCTTTGTTTGGTAAGTACGTTGGCAAGGCGGTTAACCAAGGCATTGGGCTCAATCGCAGTAAACTGCAGCAGAGCATAAGATTGATTTAAGACATCAAAGGCCTGTTTATGCTGACCCAAGTGGTTGAAAATTTCAGATTGAGAAACAGCAGCATCACATAGCCCAGAGATCAAGCACACCAACTGGCAAGGTTTTGTATGTTCGCAGTTTAGTGCTGATTGAATATGGCTTGGCATATGATGCAGTACATCTTCAAACAAACAGTGTGCTTGTGGCCAATGCCCCTGCGCTAATAGTTGTCCAGCCTTGAGATAGCTTGTCCAGCACTGTTGTAAGTCCATACTCAATTCTCCAGAATGACGGCGTTCACTTATTTAAATGCAATTTATTATCAAATGCAAATAATTGTTATTTGCGATTTTAAGTGTGGTGATTGTTTATTATTTGTTCGGTTAAACGCGAATAAGGTGTAACTCGCTAAAATATAAATGAATTGCTTCTATACTTAGGTCAAACTACAACAAGAATCCAAAAGCTAAGGAGCGGAGTGATGGCGATTCAACGATTGAATGCAGAGCAGCTCTACCACGTTGCCCAGTTAGAAAAACTCCCTTGTAAATCAACTAAGGAGTTAGACCCAGTTGATGAGATTGTGGGGCAAGAACGGGCGCAAAAAGCGGTCGAATTTGCAATGTCGATCAAAGAGAAGGGTTACAACATCTACGCTATTGGCCGTAATGGGTTGGGCAAACGTACGATGATTTTGCGCTATTTAAACCGCCATCAGCATGATGTCGATGCGTTGTTTGATTGGTGTTATGTGGCCAATTTCAGCGATATTCGAACCCCAAAAGTGCTGAAGTTACCTTCGGGTATTGGGGTTAAACTCAAGCAAGACATTGAAAAGTTAATGAATAAGTTGGTCAATGCGATCCCGTTAGCTTTTGATAACGAGATTTACTTTGCTCGTGCCGATAAACTGAAAAATCAGATGGCACAAAAACAGCAAAGTGAATTGGATAGCATCAGTAAAGAAGCCAAAGATAAAGGCATTAGCTTAACCATCACCACTCAAGGCGACTATCAATTTGTTGCGATGAACGGTGAAGAGATGCACACCGAAGAGTCCTTTGACGCCTTGTCTAAAAAAGAGCAAGAGCACTTTAGCCATACCATTGATGAGCTAGAAATCAGCCTACGCAATATGGTACGTCAACTGACCGAATGGGAAGACTCCTACAGTGAGAAGATCAAAAAGCTCAATGATGAAGTAACGCTTGGCGTCATTACCCACTTTATTAAGCAGCTTAAGCAAGATTATTCTGGCTACCCAGACATCAAAACGTATCTCACGGAGTTACAAAAAGACATCGTCGATAATGCGGACATTTTTTTAGATGAAGACAGTGAGCAAGGCGAAGTCGCGACAGCTTCTTTAGATAAGCGTCTACCGCGTCGCTACAAAGTCAATGTGCTGGTCAGCCAGCCTTCAGACAAGCTACCGATCGTGGTAGAAGAGAACCCGAACTACCACTCTCTATTTGGTTATATCGAAACGGCGACTTTTAAAGGCACAGTATTTACCGATTTTTCGTTGATTCGAGCGGGTAGTTTACATAAAGCCAATGGTGGTGTGCTGTTGATGGATGCGGTGAAAGTGCTTGAACAGCCCTATGTTTGGGACGGTTTAAAGCGTGCGCTGCGTTCACGTCAAATGAGTTTTACCTCTTTGGAAAAAGAGGTCACGCTAACAGGGACGGTTTCACTTGACCCAGAGCCTATCCCGCTAAATGTGAAAATCATCCTATTTGGTGATTACCACACCTATCAGCTGCTGACTCATTACGATCCTGAATTTAGCGAATTGTTCCGAGTAACGGCCGATTTTGAAGATGAGATGAAACGTACGCCCGATACCGAGCTACATTACGCGCGTTTTATTTCGAGCATAGTGCACGACAACAATATGCTGCATTGCGACCGTAAAGCGATTGCACGCATCATTGAACACAGTTCACGTACAACGGGCGATCAAGGCAAACTGTCACTTCATTCGGCGCATATTGCCAATTTGTTACGCGAATCTAACTATGTGGCGAAGCAGGCGAATTCAAACATGATCCGCCAGAATCATGTCGAAGAGGCGCTCAGCAACCAAGAGATGCGAGTGAGCCGCCTGCAAGACAGTGTGATGGAGTCGTATGTTAACGGTACAACGCTAATCCAAACGCAAGGCATGGCGGTCGGGCAGGTGAATGCGCTGTCGGTATTGAGCACCAGCGATCATATGTTTGGTGCGCCAAACCGTATTACCGCCACCACTTCCTATGGCGATGGTGACATTATCGATATCGAGCGCAGTGTCGATCTGGGTGGCAGCATCCACTCTAAAGGTGTGATGATTTTATCCGCGTATCTCTCTTCGGTATTTGGCCGTACGGCGCGCGTACCACTCACCACGACCATCACATTTGAGCAATCATACGGTGGTGTGGATGGTGATAGTGCCAGCATGGCCGAATTCTGTGCGATTGTGTCTGCGTTTTCTAAACGGCCTAATCGCCAAGATATTGCGATCACAGGTTCGATGAACCAATTTGGTGAGTCGCAGCCGATTGGCGGTGTGAATGAGAAAATTGAAGGTTTCTTTGATGTGTGTGCAATCAAAGGGCGCACCAGCCAGCAAGGTGTCATCATTCCTCGTTCAAACATGCACAATCTGATGTTACGCGCTGACGTTGTTAAAGCGGTCGAGAAAGGGGAGTTCAATATCTGGGCTATTGAACATGTCACTGAAGCGGTTGAGCTCTTTACTGGCAAACCCGCAGGCGAAGCAACAGAAGATGGCAGCTACCCGGTTGATACCATCTTCGGTTTAGCACAAGCCAAACTGAATGCGCTTAGAAAATAGCCTTATCGAAGAATAAATTCTTCAGTACTAACCACCTCAATGACCACCTAGCAAGTGGTCATTTTTCTTCATAAATCATCATAATTTAACTTATATTGTCTTATTGGTATCTAGTCATTGTTTTGACGACTATATGCTCATAACTATATGAATTGCATTATATTATTTCATGGACAAAAATGTGAATTTTGTCTATTGTTTGCTCTTGTTTAGTCCGTGGGATTAGTCCCAAGGCATGGATGCGAATGTTATTTTAATCGAGGCTTTTAAATGCATTTTTCACTGAAAAATTTGTCAATTCGCGTACAAGTTTTATTACCCGTTTTGTTAACCACTTTCGCTTTACTTATTGCACTGTGGATAACCAAAAGTAATCTCCAAAATGAACAAATCAAAGTGTCGAACAGTACTGATCGGCTCGTTGAATATAAAGATGCCCTTGCCAGTGTGGACGATACCGTTTATCCGCTGCGTATTAGTGCGGTATACGCTATTTATGATCCCGCTCGTCGCGCCACATTCTTAGCTGAGTTAAAAAATGGCCTGGAAGAAGTAGAGCGCAATTTGAGCAAAATGCGACAAGATGAGCTTTATCGGAGCGATGTTGAGGTAGTTCATAAAAGCATCGGACATTACGTTGATATGTCGACGAAAATGGTGGAATTTTTTAACCGTCGCGATCAAGGGATGACCTCTGAAGCTGAATACACAGCATTTATTGCGCAATTTCGTCAAAGTGGTGAGCAAATGGTCAATGCGATAAATGATCTTTCGCAGCAAGTGAACCAACAAGCGACGCAGTCATTGGCTCAAAGCGACAAAGACAACATTCGTGTTATGAACACGGCTATGGTCACTGTTCTGTCTGTACTTTCGCTTTCTCTTGCGATGGCTTGGATCCTTTCAAATATGATTGTGGCTCCGATTCAAAAGTTACAAGCTGTAATGCGTGAATTAGCGCAGGGGAACTTAACCATTCGCGCTGATGCGGATGGCGAGAATGAAATCTCAAAGTTGGGTAAAGATGTCAATACGACTACCTCTCAGTTACATGCTACGGTAGATCATTTAAACCGTATTAGTGAAGAAGTGGCGTCAGCTTCAACCGAGCTGGCTGCGGTGATGACGCAAGCAGAGTCAAATGCACAACAAGAGTTGAGTGAAATTGAACAAGTTGCTTCGGCGGTGAATGAACTTGCGAGCACAGCAAACAACGTGAGTGATAACGCAACGGTCGCTGATTCAACTGCTCGCGAAGCGGATGAACTTGCTAAATCAGGCTTAGCTATTTTTAAAGAGAGCGCCCAAGCGAGCTTACAAATGTCAGAAGCGCTGAATCATGCTGCGAGTGTAGTTCTGCGTCTAAAAGAGCAATCAGAGCAGATCAACGATGTCGTTGAAGTGATCCGAGGTGTCTCTGAGCAAACCAACTTATTGGCACTGAATGCGGCTATTGAAGCGGCACGTGCAGGTGAGACTGGTCGTGGTTTTGCGGTCGTGGCTGATGAAGTCCGCATGCTTGCTGCACGTACTGAGAGTTCAACTAAAGAGATTCGAGTTATCATTGAAGAGCTGCAAAGCCAATCGATTCTTGCAAACGATAGCATGCAAACCAGCATTGAGATGCTTGCGCGTAACGGTGAGTTAACGCAACGAGCAAATGATGCACTTATTGGGATCACGGAATCGGTTTCAGACATCAATGATTCAAATACCCAAGTGGCGACTGCGGCAGAAGAGCAGTCGCAAGTCACGCAAGATATTAACCGTAACGTGGTTAATATGTCTGAGCTTGTAAATCAAAACGTAACGGGTATCAGCCAGAGCGCCAGTGCCAGTGCCGAACTGTTACAATTGGCCGAGAAGCAAAAAGCGCAGCTCGCCTTCTTCAAACTATAAATCGACTACTATTTCCTAGTCTCAACCGCATAACTCGAAAGGTTATGCGGTTTTTTTATGAATCAAAGAATATCTAACCATCCGAAATAACTAGGTTTTTTTGGGTTAGCTGCTTGTTTTTATGATTCGATCCCCCCTGTATAAAAAACACTATCTTTATTAACATTATCTTCATATATTGACCCAATAAGAACTAGAAATGTGATGTTCATCGTGTGAACGCATGGTCAAGTGGCTGAAAGTAAGGAGTGTTTTTATGGCGAAAGAGGAAAGCTTATTTCGTTTAGAAAGGGTAAAAAGGTTTAATTTTTCAGTGTGGACGGTATTAACCGGAACATTGATTGCTCGTACTAGTTTTTTCATGGCATGGCCATTTTTGATCGTGTTTCTTTACCAAGATTATGGTGCATCGCCGATTGAAGTGGGTGGAATGTTGGCGACCTCTGTTGTTGTAGGAGCAATTACTGGGCTGTATTCAGGGTATCTTTCCGACAAATTTGGTCGCAAGTGGGTGATGGTTCTTGGCAGTGTGATGGCTGCATTTGCCTACAGTGGCATTGGTGTGGCTGATCAAATCTGGCAGTTTTACGTGCTTATCGTCCTTACTGGTTTAATGCGACCAATGATTGAAGCGCCGGGCAAAGCAGTGATTGGTGATAACTTGCCGAATTTGAAAGATCGCGAGCTGGCGCTTAACATCCGCTATTTCCTACTCAATCTAGGTGGTGCCATTGGGCCACTGCTTGGGATTACGTTTGGGCTTTCTCATCCACAAACTCTCTTTTTCTTTACTGGCGGCACGTATTTATTGTTTGGTTTCTGGCTGCTGCTCGGTATTGAACGTAAAGGGCGCTACACCAAACCCGATCGCTCTGGTTTGCCTAATTTTTCTTCGACGCTAAGAGTGATCAGTAAAGATAATATTTTTGTGAAGTTGATGGTGGCGAACTTCATCATGATGTTCATCTATGGGCAGGTAGAATCGTCTATTCCACAAGTGATTGTACGCACCAGTGCCGCCGATGCAGCGCAAATTGTCGCAGGGTTAGTGCTGGTAAATACCATGACCATTATCATCTTCCAATTTCCAATGCTGAAGTGGTTGGAAAACGTCCCGCTGTTTGTACGAACTCGGATCGGTATGTTATTGATGGGGCTTGCGCAACTCGGCTTTCTGTTTACCCCCGCAGATTTACCGATTGGTTGGGCGCTTGCTTGCTTTGTTTTGAGTATGGGCGAAGTCATTGCTTTTCCAACCTTAAACGTACAAATAGACCGTATGGCTCCCGCCGATTTGCGTGGTTCTTACTTTGGTGCCGCCGCGCTTTACTCATTAGGTTTTGCGATTGCGCCACTGGTTGGGGGGGCGGTGATTGGATACCTCAATTCAAACTGGCTGTTTGGTCTTTGCTTTGTGCTGTGCTTAGTGATGATTTGGCTTTACTGGGTCGCAGAGCATCAGCCCGATACGGTCGAGCGTGAACCCATTACTCAAGCTTAATTTGTTCTTTTTGTAAGGCTCTCATCGAGAGCCTTAACAGTGCTATTTTTTTATCGCTACGCCAACTTCCAGCTTATCTAGCCATTCCAAAAATCGTTGAACATCATCGCCCCGAAAAATAGCGCCATGTTGCGGACACATCATCTCAATATCCAGCTGGCTGACTCGCTCAATCCAATCACTTTTGGCGCGGTTAGATGGCATCCAACGTTGATGAAAATAAGTCATTTTTGGAATATGGCTTTGAAAATCTTCTACAAAAAAAGAGGCGTTAGGGCTGTCGAGCGCGGCACCAATATCGCCAGACATCAATATTTTTGCATCAGGGTCGTAAACCGAAAAGTTACCAGAAGAGTGCATGTAATGTGCTGGGATAAAGTGCAGGTCGTGACCTGATAAGGACACTTTTCCACCTTCATCTTTGATGGGGGAGAATTGAATTGACTCCATACCAAAATGGCGGATAAAACCTTCCCACAACCAAGGTGAATGTAATGTTGCACTGGGCAGTGCTTTATCCCATAAACCGAGGGAAGAGATGATATCCGGATCTTGGTGAGAGGCAAAAAGATGCTTGATATGTTCAATCGGCACTTCTTTCACGACGCAACCGAGCATCGCCGAAAACAGTTCAATGCCACCGGGGTCTAGCAATATCGCTTGATCACGATTGACTATCATATATTGGTTGGTATCAATGATTTTTTCTGGTTTGTTTGGATCGCGAGCAAACATCACCCAGCGATGATGGCCGCGTTCAAATAGTATTTTTGATTGCATAGTTCACCTGAGAAAAGAGCGAGAATGTTTTGAGCGATAGCATGACGTGAGCTTGAATTTCTTTTGCCAGTTCAGCGACGTTATTCGCAATGCTTTGCAGTTGGGCTTGATATCGCTCATCTGCTTGAGAGGCTTCCACGCTCAGCATGATCGAGATGATTTGTGCAATGCGCAGGTTGTCGTACAAGGTTTGCAATAACTCGTGCAGGTTTTGAGCTTCAGAGTAGAAACTGTGACTGAGTTTGCTATATTCCTCTTGGTTCTGATGATGTACGACATCCAAACTGTGTAAATGCCGAGCGTTATGCGCTTGTATATACACATTTTCAAAACGTTCAAGCGCAGCGCGTGCACGAGTCCTTGCGGTTGCGAGTTGGCTGATACGCTGCGCTTTTAAGTTGATGGTGTGCGACGCCTCTAGCGTGACGCGGACTAAATCATCAATCGAATCAGTAATTGGCCGAAAACCTGCGGCACTTTCGCCCGCACGCAGAGCCAGAGCTCTGGCATTGCTGGCGACAAGCAGTAATTTTTTTGCAATGAGTACGCTTTGGTTTAGCTCTGCTGCCACTTCCGCCGCAATCACGAAAACCGGTTTGTTGTCCATAGTTATCGAAAATATTCATCAACTTAACGTGTGTTAACTATAGACCAGATTCATATTCTTGAGACTAGATTGCTCGTTTGGGCTCTGTGTTACCTAAACTCAATGGTTTTTCTGCTGCTCAACTTGCCGAAGTGCACGTTGGTACATCGCCCACGCGGCAAGGCCTGCGAGGATATTACCGACCAACGCCCCGATAAACAGGCCATGCAGTGCCGCTATTTGAGCGCCAACCCATAAACAGGGCAAGAAGAACACAAACAGGCGCAGCGCGGAAATGGTTAAGGCGGTGTATGATTTTGCCAACGCATTAGAAACCGAGACCATTAACATGCAGATACCAAGCGGCCCTAAACTGATTGGTACAATCATTAAGTGCCAGTGCAAAATGGATTCGACACTTTGTTCGCTGGTCATCAGCGCGGCAAGGTGGCCGGATAATAGATAGGTCACTACGGCGATGATGAGCTGAAACCCAAGAATAAATTGGCACGCAACACGAACCAATTTTCGAATGTCTTGTAATTGGCCTGCGCCAAGCAAACGACCCACCATCGGTGGCATCGACATAGTTAATGCCAATATTGCGACCATCGCAAAAAACTCAAAACGAGATCCTAACGCCCAGGCCGCGACAGCTGCGGTGCCGAAACTGGCCAATAGTTTGGTTGCCAGCATCGAAGAAAGCGGTGGAAGAAGCTGGCTTATCATGGCCGGCCCCATGATATGGCTGATAGAGCGAATACTTTTCCCTACATCCAAATCTGACCAATCAAACAACATCCAGTGTCTTTTCGACACCTTGGGCGCAACCACGAATACGCCAATCCCAAAGGCTAGAATGGTCGCCAGCGCTGCGCCTTCAATACCCAAATCAAAAGTGAAGATAAAAATAGGGTCTAAAATCAGGTTTAAAATGCTGGTGACCATCATCATAGTACCCGGCAACATGGTATTACCATTAGCTCGACACAGACTGTATAAAAAGTACAGCACCGCACCCACCCAAGCACTGATTAACCAATAAATCCAGTAGCTGTCGACGATCTGATACACAGATTCAGGAGCGCTGAGTAGCGCTAAGATAGGGTGACGCAGTAAATAGATAATGACTGAAAACAGAGCAACCCCAATGCTGCCAATAGCGACGACCAACCCACCAAGCTGCTTCGCGTAGCGAATTTGGTTCGCACCCAATGCGCGAGCAATCACCGCTGTGGTCGCAATGCCAAGCCCAACCTGAAGGCCAATAATGATCATCTGAATGGGTAATGTAAACCCTTGCGCGGCAAGGGGTAACACGCCAAGTTGGCCGATAAACGCACTATCGACCAGTTGGAAGCTCATGAGGGACAGCACACCAAACATCATCGGCCAAGTCATTTGCAAGAGTTGGCGCGTGAGTGAAGGTGGAGATAACGGAGTGGTGTTTGACATTGCTCGGCTCAACTATATGGGTAGAGGTTTTAATATGTGGCCTGTGCGGTGAAAAACAAGCTCAGAATGGTTTGTACGTTATGTACGTTATGTGCGTTGAGTATGTTAACAGCTATACGTGAAGAGAGCGACGTCCATCCCCATCGAGTTGTTCCGTGCAATGACATGAAAATCATCATACTGATGAAATATTTCATAAAAACCTAACCATTTGGTGACTATCTATCTCTTTGCGTCCAAACAGATGATAAGCGGACTAACATCCGGTGCAGTAAAAGGCTAATTGGCCTTCAATCCCTCATTTTAGTTACTCACGCTGGCGTGGTTTTGTTGAAAGAAGGCGCAGTGTGAAGGAGAACAATGATGGCAAAAGTTGAATTTAAGAACATTAAGAAGTCGTTTGGTCATATGGATGTTGTTAGGCATTTTGATTTCACGGCGAATGATGCTGAGTTTGCGGTATTTCTTGGCCCATTGGGTTGCGGAAAATCAACCACATTACGCATGTTAGCGGGGCTGGAGTCGATTACTGCCGGTGACATTTACGTTGGTGACAAGTGGATGAATACTGGTTTACCGCAGAAAAAGCTTATCAAGGTCGCCCATTTCATATTCCGTTTATGTGGGGGACTGACGCAGTACACGGCCACAATAACGTCTTTGGTGCAACCGTATTTCCGCACAATATTGCGTTGGGGTGCGCGCGCAATCCTGCCTTAATTCGCAAAATTGTCCGTATTACCGCGCTGGAAATCGCCGCGACGGGTATTGATTGGACCTTTGCACCAACCGTGGCCACCCCTCGTGATTTGCGTTGGGGGCGCTGCTATGAAGGTTACGCTGAAGACCCTGAAGTGGCTTATGTTTATGCCAGCGAAATGGTCGCAGGTTTGCAAGGTGACGCCATTGACTTACAAGGTGAGCATCATGTGATCTCAAACGTCAAACATTGGGTGGGCGATGGCGGTACAGTGAATGGTGTTGATCGTGGCAGCAATACTTACAGTGAAAATCTGCTGCGTAACGTGCATGCCATGGGCTATTTCAGTGGCCTTAATGCAGGTGCGCAAGTGGTGATGTCTTCATTTAATTCGTGGGATAACCAAGCGAACTACGATCACGCACCGCACATTTCAGGTGATTACAACCTCAAAATTGATGACAGCAAGTACCTACTCACTGATGTTTTGAAAGATCAAATGGGCTTTGATGGATTAGTCGTAACCGATTGGCATGGTCATTCTGAAGTCAGTAAATGTACCGATGGTAATGCGACTTACGCTATCAATGCGGGTAACGATATTTTAATGATCCCTATCCGTGACATTGGCAATCAGTCTATCGTCAGGCGGTGAGCGATGCCAAAAGTGGAGTACTGAGCCAGAGCCGAATTGATGATGCTGTGACGCGTATTTTACGGGTAAAAATACGCGCGGGTTTATGGAAAAAACTGCATCCTTCAGCGCGAGCTTTGGCTGGTCAGCAGTCTCTGATTGGTTGCTCTGAACATCGTGCTACCGCTCGCCAACCAATTGAAGAGATCGGTGCGGTGTGTGCGTATTCCATTCTCAACTTGCTCAGTGGTGAAAGGCACGATACTAGGTTACCTCCTATCGATTTAATTGTGCGAGGGTCCACAAAGTCTATCTACCGTTAATAAAAAGCCCTCGTTAGAGGGCTGGTAGGGCATGAAATTATAACTTTCTAAATTGGCTAACTAATTGTCCTTGAGAACCAAGGTTTTCCACTAAATTCTCACATTCATCTCGTGTATCACTGGCCAAAATATTGGTCGCAACACAGACATCACTGATCGATTGAACGCTTGAGTTCATATCTTCAGTAACGCGTGCCATCTCTTCTACGGCTGTGGCAATTTGTTCATTTCTATCCGTAATATCAATCACCTGAGTAAGTAGCATATTGAGTTTATCACCAGAGACATTGGCACTATTAACACATAATTTAGATAATTGTGTGCCTTCATGCATTGCATCGACAGCTTGGTGGGTACTGGTTTGAATCAGCGCAATGACATTTTGGATCTCTTTAGTGGACTCATGGCTGCGTTGTGCCAAGGTGCGAACTTCGTCGGCGACGACCGCAAATCCACGGCCTTGCTCGCCAGCCCGAGCAGCTTCAATAGCGGCGTTGAGTGCAAGCAGGTTGGTTTGTTCAGCGACAGATTGGATCACAATTAACACTTGGCCAATGGTTTTCCCATGTTCTGATAGTTGCGTGACAACCGATGAGGCGCTGTCTAGTTGGGTGGCGAGCTGTTGCATTGCATTCAATGTATCTTTTACCGAATCCATGCCTTCTTCGGCGGCCAATTTTGCTTTCTCTGTTGCGTCTGATGCACTTTGCGCATTTTGTGCAATTTCATTCGCGGTAGAGTGCATTTCATTGATCGCGGCGGCAACTTGTTCTGTTTCTCGTGTTTGCCCCTCTAAATTGATCGCCGTAGTTTCGCTATTTTTAGAGGACGATTGAGCTGCATCTTTAATTTGTTGGTTTGAATCTTGGATGCGTCCAACGACCGCATTGAGTTCAGACTGGCGCATTTTTAAGGCCAATTTGATTTCAGAAATGTCATCAATATGGTTGTTATACACCAATTCCATTAGTGGGTTATTAAACACCTTGCGGGCTTCGGCACTGAGCGATTCTAAGCGGCGAGTTAAACTATAACCTGCAACCATTGACAGTAATAACATCAATACTAAACCTATGCCGGGAAGGAAAGTATCTGCAACAAAGCTGATACCCGCGATGGGTAATAAAGTTAGGGCTAAGCGCTGCCATAAACGAGTTCGAGGTAGCTTGAGTCGCCTAGGTGTTTTTCCCGCTTTGAGCTGCGCGTAGATTTTTTCTGCGTTGGTGATGTGTTCTCGACTTGGACACAAACGTACTGACTGAAACTCAACCGTTTTGCCATTTTCGACTATCGGAGAAGCAAACGCATCAACCCAATAATGATCGCCATTTTTACATCTATTTTTGACGATACCCATCCAAGATTGGCCGCGTTTTAAGTGCTCCCACATATCTTTAAACGCTTCTGCTGGCATGTCAGGGTGTCGCACCATATTGTGAGGCTGGTTTGTTAGTTCCTCTAATGAATAGCCAGCGACCTCACAAAATTCTTTACTGGCATAAGTGATATGGCTGCTTGGTTTAGTGACCGATAATAAATTATAGCTAGGTGGAAACTTGACTTCCTTTTGTGTAACAGGTTGATTGGTGCGCATGATACTGCCCCCGAATTAAATAAGTAAAAAACGAATTAAGCCAAGTTTCTCTATCGTGTGATGAGAGTTTTATTTATTTTTATTTGCATTATTTATAGAATCGAATCGGTAAAAAGGCAATGAAACTCGTCATTATCGAATAGTCAATTAGTATCATTACTTTTGATGTGGACATATGGCCGAGTTATAACGTAAATATAACTTACGGCTTGACCTTACGAGTAAGCTTGCCACAATGTGCGCATGCAATAACTGTAGGGAAAACAGTATGATATTTTATTCTTTTGGGCGGCTAAAACCCATCGCGTTACTCTTAACCTCTTTACTTTCATCAACCTCTTTCGCTGCTATCAGTGACGCGCCTGTGGTTGGCGGGCTGTTCAATTCGGCGCAAATATTGAAAAATCAAATGGCGTCGTCTTTAAGCTATTCAACGCGCTTTGCCCGTGATTCGACCTTATTTACCATCGCCGGGGTAACACTCGATAGCTATATCCTTATGTTGCCTTTAGATGCAAAAACAAAAGCTCGCGTTATTGCACAAATTTCTAACCCAACTTACGCCATCCCGCTGGGCTACTTTTTATACCGAATCAACTTGAAGATGCAGGCTTGAGAACCTGAAAATGATCATTAATTCGAGATGTCAAAGAGCCTGCGATCTCTGGAAGAGTCACAGAAAAAAATTGGTCTATTGCCGCCTTGAAGTCCCGTTTTCTTTTGAAGTAAACGTTGTTCCTCGACTTCTCATTCATTACTTTCCATAGCCGCTCTATTGGGTTGAGGTTTGGACTGTAAGGTGGAAGATAATGCAGTTTAATATTCAGGACAAACGCCGCATCTTTGACTAAGTCACTGCGGTGATATCCCGCACCATCTAATATGATATGAAGCTTATGGGCTAACGAATAACTCTCTCTTAACTTACAGAAAAAACGAACAATCGATTCACTGTTAATGCTCTCATAGTCGTGAACAATGGTTGCACCAATATCCGACAGGTTCAGTGCGCCAATAATGTTCAATCGGCTACGATTACCCGTTGTTTCAATCACTTTATCCTGACCAGTACGTATCCAGCCATGCGATATCTTTGTTGATAGTGTTGGGTGAACTGCATCGATAAAGACTATCGATTCATCCTCGCCACAGCTTGCCTTTAGCGCTTCATACGCCTCTATGAATGCTTGCTGTTTTGCTTCATCAAACTTGTGTGGTATGCCTTTCGGTTGCTTGTAGCTAAAACCATTATGGTGAAGCCATTTGTTCATACCAGAAACAGTATAATCAAGCCCAAACGTCTCTTTAACATAGGCGACAATTTGATGAGTATGAGAATAGGTTTTCTCAGTCAAATGCTCGATTAGGTGCATGGTTTGAATAGCAGAAAGCTTGCTTTGGCTTCCTCCATTCTCAGGCTTAAGTTTTTCAGAAAGTACGTAGTCACTGAGGTGACGTGCAACGGTCGATTCATGAATACGAAGAGCTTGTGAAATCATAGTCTGACTCCAGCCTTCAGAAGCCAGCAAAACAGCCTTAATACGGTCGCAAACTCGACTATCACGCTCAATGTCGTGCATCTGTTCGAGTTGCAGTTTCTGTTGAGGAGTCAGTGTGATTTTCATGGTTTGTAGCATGATCCTGATTCTATTGAAAATCAAGCATCTTCAATGATCACGGGTATATATCAATATTATGATCGTTATACGGGGTTAGAAAATGATGATGTATTTAAACAGTATTTAAGTACTGTTTATGACGCAAAGGTTTTAAAGGGATTCGAGCATAGCCTCTACCATTATGGGGAAGAGGTGGTGAGTGAACAAAAAGAAAATATTAAAGATCAAGGGCATCATGAAGGGATTAAAGTGGATGCCCAATTTATTGCGGCCATGGTGACTGTATATGATGCCTTGGTTGAAATTGGTGAGTGGCAACAGCTTGAGAGATTGCCGGATCACTATCAATATCTGACGTCAAGTGAACCCGATCGATTGCTGATTAATAAAATCCAACCGATAGTGATCCAAATCATTAGTCAGGCTGCTAATGGGATGGATGAAGGAGAGATGAAGCAAGCCCTTTTTGGGGTATTAGAAGATGCAAAGCCAGAAAATACAGCACGTGTGAACAACAAAGCAGAGGCAATCACGGTTACTTTGATTGATTTTGTGCGTATGAACGTATTAAAAGGCTACCGTCAATTTGTCTATCAGCAAGAGCGTGAACAAGCACTAAATTCCTGGTTACAAAAAGCACTTGATGATGATCCTCAAGCATTGGTTGCGTTTCTCCGCTCTCAGCAACAACGTCGTATGGCAGTGCAGATCACCGTGGATGGTTTGCAACAAGGGCTGATCGAAGGTTTGGTTGACCCGAGTAAGCCATTTATCCGCAAAGCTCACCAAGATCACAACAATCGATTGAGCACTAAGCCTTCTTCAATGGAGGTGGTTCAACCCGAACATCAGCAGCAAGTACGTTTCATGCAGATATTGGCTGAGCAGCCTTACCACGATCCACATTACTTGCCGTTTTTTAAACGCTTGTATCGTGATCATCGCGCTTCTATTACTCAAGTGGGTATTTCATCAACACCAACGATCAGTGTGCGTAATTTACCGATCATAAAAACAGGAGCGAAGGTGTCCGGCCAAGGCGGTACAGGCATACCCAATTTTCACTTTGTTGATCGCCCAACCGACCGAGCTTATTACTTTTTTGGTAATGATGCACTGCAGCTTGATCGCTTACTGGTTAAAAACCAAGTACAAACGATGTTTGATCGCCTCGCTTACCTCAACACCCTCAACTGCAATGCGCAATACGATTGGAATGCTCACACCACTTATGATGGTTTAGTGAATTTGGGGGCGGGTGAGGCACTACGTGATTTTGGTGAAAAGCGGTGTGTGCGTGAGCTGAAAGAGCGCGCGATTGTCGAACGTGAACTTCAACAGTTGCGAGCGACATTAGTTGAAGAGGTCACGCGCTATCAGCAGATAAGCAAGTGGGATTTTTATACTCGCTGGACTCGCCATCAAGTGCTTGCTAACCAGTTGAAACAACTTGCACAAAAAGAACTGAAAGGAATGCCCGACTATACGCTGATTTATAATCCATGGCCGGATCATTTTGCTCATTTTAGCGGCCCATTTAGCGATGAAGTCATCATGCCAACTGGGGAACTAAACCGCCTCGATTACTGGCTAGCGCAAATAGAAGCAACCTATCAAGACGCGGGAGTATATAACCGCACGTTATGGGGCATGGCTGGCGATCATGGTTTAGCTCCTGTTTATTTCTCCCTCAATCCAGAAAAACAGATCTTTGAACCGCTAGCGTCGCAACTGGGAATAAAACTCAAGGTGAAGAAAATCTCATCGGATGAGGGAGAAGGGCCAAAAATGACGAATGCGATTAACGCGCCGTCAAACAAAGGGATTGATGTGGTCGTCGCTTCCACTGCGGGTGGAAATTTTATGATGGATTTCTTTAATGCAGAAGCTGGATGGGAAGTTCAACCGGTTTATCAAGAGCTGATCCGTTGGCAACCGATCCATTCTAAGCTAGGGCAGCAGGTTGATGTGATCGATGAAACCGTAGCGCGACTTGCTGAAAGCCTAGATTATTTAGTCGTGAGAGAAAAACCATGTGATTTAACGGACTGTTCTGTACGGTTGGTTGGCGAGCGGCAAGGTAAACGAGTGGATGAGTGGATTGAAAAAAAGGGTGATAAACTGCGCTATTTTGCTAAATCGGAACAGCCATTGCTGCTTGGCGTTCAGCAGCTAAATGCTTATTTGTCGCCTCCTTCATCTGACGAGCTAGAACATTATGCACAACTCGTCGAACGTTGCGTTTATCACGCTAAAGCGAATCAAGCTGAGACGTGGTGCTCAAGTGCGCAGTGGCGAGAGTTAACACGTTTTACGCCCCGTCCAGATTCGGTTAATCAGCTCGCTGCTATTTATGAAGACGACCGTGCGGGCACCATTAACCTATTTCCTAAAGAGGGCGTTGGCTTTAATACTAAAGTTCCGGGGCGTCATGCGGGTGAAAGCTATCTAGAAAAAGATGCTTTTATCGGTTTTTGGGGGAGCCCAATTTGCAATCAAGCCACGCCGCTCGGTTCAGTCGAAAATGGCTCACTTGCGCCCACTCTTTATCACTATTTAACGGGAGACGAAGTTAAAGTTGGTGAAGATGGGTGGGGTTATCCATCGGTTCTTAAACAGCTGGATATTCGTTAGCGAGAGTTGGCCGTTATGACTGCCAATGAAATAAGTGAGCGTTAGGCTTTATTGAGTGAAGAACGTTCGCTTGTTTCATTGGCTTCGATTGCAGCCTTAAGTGGTAGGTTGATCAGCACGTTTAAACTTCAAACGATTTTTCACATCTCGGCTGCTCAGAATACGTTGGCTGTGGTCAATATCGAGCTTGGATTTTGCCAAGCGATCATACAGCAGCACATTGACGCTCGCGGCCAAATTCATGCAACCAATTGTTGGGATGTATACAACCTCACTGGCTTGGTTAACTATCTCTTGTGGAATAGAACCATCTTCAGGGCCAAACACATACAGCGCTTTTTCCGGGTGAATAAACTCGGGCAGTGGTGTCGCCCCTTCTGCCAGTTCAACACAGACGATTTTCATCTCACTTGGCAAGTCCTGCGTGATCTCTACCATCGCGGTGAGCGGGATTTTACTTTGAATGTTTTTTGTGTCGGTTTGAAATTTCACTGCGCGATCATAACGCTCACCACTGTAGCGAACCGCGCATGCTTGGTAGCAACCTGCCGCGCGCATCACACCACCTACGTTGGTTGGGCTTTTAGGGTTACACAAACCAATGATCACTGACATTTCACGTTCCACAAAAAATCCTCTCACAATTTGGGGCGGGCAGTATAACGCTAAAATTTGCCTTGAAAGAAAAAATATCGATAAATCGTTCAATAGTTTTTATATTTTTCGTGACCTTTCTTGGAGTACTCAAACTGTCGTATTTCTTACATCAATATTTCATAGGGGGATGGCTTAATTTATTTTTTCACAGTTAAAGGATGAAAACGTGAAGATTATTAATAAAGTCATGCTATTTGGGTTGTCTCTTGCTGCTCATGTGGTATTGGCGGACACCGATATTTATTTAACCAATAACTCTGCGCTGCCAATGTCTATTGCCGTGAAACAGACCGGATCTGATCAGTTGCAACAAGGCAGTGAATGGCAGCAACACAGTGAAACGCTAGGCCCGTGGGAAACTAAAATGGTGCTCAGCTTTAACCGCTGGCAAGGGGTGAAATCTGGCAAAACGTACCAATTTGAAACCATGGTGACTTTGCTGCAAGGGCAGGTTTTCTCTTTACAGCAGAAGATGGAAGGCCATTGGTATAACTCAAGCATTGAGCATGGGGTACAAGCACGAGATGTTCCTCTTCAGTGGCAAAATGATCGTGCGGTTCATCGTTATTACTCAACGCAGTTGATTGAACGTCCAACCGAGCTTGCGTTTAAATCCGTCAGCACCACTCGTTACGACGATATTTATTACACCATTACGCCAACGAATACAGAAGAAACACCCGACGCTGAGACCTTAAAAGTGATGACCTATAACGTTTGGGCGTTACCTGTGATTGCTTCAAATATTGCCGAGCGTTTTGCTATCATCCCTCAACACATCAAAGGATATGATGCCGTAATGCTGCAAGAAGTGTTTGTTGCGGGGCGTGATGCCTTTCTTCGAGAGCTGGCAAAAGAGTATCCGTACCAAACGAAGATGCTCGATAAGTCTGGGGTGAATATCCATGACGGTGGAGTGATCATCGTCAGCCGCTACCCAATTGTTAACCAAGGACAATATGTCTTCCCTGATTGCTCGGGAACTGACTGTTTTGCTGATAAAGGGGTGAATTATGCTGAAATCATCAAAAATGGTCAGGCTTATCATCTGTTTGCAACGCATACTGCCTCGTTTGATACCGATACCGCTCGCGATTATCGTCAACGTCAGTTCAGACAGATGCGCAGTTTTGCACAATCGTTCTCTATTCCCAGCACAGAAACGGTGATTTATGGCGGTGATTTTAACGTGAATAAACGTAAATTTGCCGATGACTATCAAAACATGCTCGCGAATCTTGCGTCAACCGAACCTAGCTACGCAGGCTATACCGAATCAACGTTTGATCCGCGTATCAATGATTTTGCAGGAGAACCCTTATCCGGTGGTGAAAACGTGGAGTACCTCGATTATGTGGTGGTAAGCCAAGAGTTTGCACAACCAAGCGAACAACAAAACCGCAATACTGTGCTGGTGCCAAGAACCACGGACGAGCGTTTATGGCAGCATTACAATTTATCGGATCACTTTCCGGTTAAAGCTGAGATCCGCTAGATGCGTTGGGTTAGGTTATTGATCTGCGTTGCCTTAGTCGGCAGCGCAAGTTATTGGTGGGTGAAGAGGGATGAGTTTCCCACTATCCAAACACCCCCCAATAGAATTGAGGTTGCATTGCCGGGCACGGTGCGTTTGCCAGAGCAAAGTAGCGTTGCTTTGCTGGCTAATCGCGATCATCAAACCCATGAAGAGTGGACACTCGTTGGTGAAACGCTGCAAACAGAAATAGGCAAAGCGCTGAGAGAGAGAATAGAGCAGTTTTGGCAACAGTGTCGTCAGCAAAATGTGTGCGCTGCGCGGCTACAACAATTACAAACGCAGTTGCCCCATGAACGCTATGAGCTGGTTGCACTCTATTGGCAAAAACAGGCGGAACGTGACGCGTTGCTTGGAATGGAACTCATCAGTCAGGATACGGAATTAGGTGACAAAATGGCTTATGTAAAATCGATTGATCAACAAGTATGGGGGCGACAAGCGGATATCTTGTTTGCTGATCAGTACGCTTATGATGATTTTGTACAGCAACCCAATGACTACGAAGGCATTGCTTCCGTAGAAGAGGCGTTGCAGAGCATTGAACAGCGGCTTACACAGCATCAATATCAATGGGATGCCTTTTCATTAAACACAGGTAATGCACGCTATGAACAAGCGATTCGGCTGATCCCTCAACATTTATCGTTAGAACAGCGCTTAGAAGTACAACAAGGTTTGGCCGAACTTTACTTAAATGAACATGAGCGCAGTGAGGTGGCCCATCGCCAAATCGAGCAACAAGCGCAGGCTGCTCAAGTCATTGACTACCAGCAAGCGTTAGCGCAGTTAGAAAAGATGCTCTCAAACCAGAGAAAGACAGCCTATGCCACCCTTTCGACAGAAGAATGGGTACGCTACGCGGCAAAGCAGCGTTATGAGTTTAGAAAAGCATTTTTTGCTCGTTAGGATGAATAAGATAACTACAGCGCTCTTTATTCACTCGCCATGAACCGTTAAACTCACCAGCAAATAACTGACTTGGATTGATCATGGCAACCTTATCTCTACAAGAGCAAATGCTAAAAGCGGGTTTAGTTAACGCCAAAAAACTCAGCAAAGCGAAAAAGAGCTCTAAAAAATCGCGCGTGCAAGCACGTGAAGTGAAAGCGGCAGTAGAAGCGAATAAAGTCGAGCAACAAGAGCGCGACAAGGCACTGAATAAACAGCAAAAAGAGCAGTTGTTGAGCAAAGAAATTCGTGCTCAAGTAAAACAACTGATTGAGATGAATAAGCTGGATCTAAAACACGGTGAAATCAAATACAACTTTGTTGATGGTAAGTTGGTGAAGTCACTTTATGTCGATTCATTGGTTCGTGATCAACTGAGTAAAGGAATCCTGGCTATCGCGCGTTATGAAGATGGCTATGCTGTCATCCCGGGTGTGGTAGCGGATAAAATCTTCATGCGTGATGAAGAGAGCATTATCGAAAATAAAACTGCCGATGAATCTCTACCTGCTGAAGATGATCCGTACGCGGATTTCGTAGTCCCTGATGATTTGATGTGGTAATTCCTTCCAGCTCTCCTTCTCAACGGAGGAGGGCTCTCGTTCTCCCTTCCTACCTCTACTTTCCACTTAGCCTATTTCCCCCAATGGTTTCGGTACTAATAGACAGAGTTTGTTGACAATGTTTGATGATCAAACTAAATTTAAATCAAATATTTTGATCGTCAAACTAAGTGGGTGGGATTTTGCAGTTTACTACCGAGCATCGTCATAACTTTATCGCTAGCGCAGACCAAAATGAGAAACGCACGTTTTACGTTCTTTTGCTCACGCTTGTCACCATGGTAGCGGAGATCATTTCTGGTACTATTTTCGGTTCGATGGCTTTACTTGCCGATGGTTGGCATATGGGTACTCATGCGGCTGCTTTCTGCATTACGCTGTTTGCTTACCGTTATGCTAGAAAGCATGCACACAGTGAGAAGTTCTCATTTGGTACAGGTAAAGTGAGTGTGTTGGGAGGCTACACCAGTGCGATTGCATTAGGTATTGTGGCGTTGCTGATGGTGGTGGAATCGGTTCATCGTTTATTCAATCCCGAAGCGATTCAATTTAATGAAGCGATTATTGTCGCCATCATTGGCTTGCTGGTGAACTTAGTGAGCATGCTATTGTTGCATGATAAGCATCACCACCATCATAGTGACCATGACCATGACCATGACCATGACCATGACCATGACCATGACCATGACCATGACCATGACCATCACGATCACAATTTACGAGCTGCCTATTTGCATGTTCTTGCCGATGCCTTGACTTCTCTTCTGGCGATTGTGGCGCTCTTGTTTGGAAAATATTATGGCTGGAACTGGTTAGATTCTGTTGTAGGCATCGTCGGCGCTGCCGTGATTGCTGAGTGGACAATAGTTCTTATCAAGCAGACTAGCCCCATTTTATTAGATGAAAGCATCGAGCAACCCTATCGACGTTTAATTGAAGAAGAGCTAGCCGCATTTGCGGTGATTAAAGATCTCCATATTTGGAAAATCAGTGGTCATCACTACTCAGCTGCGATTATCTTAGAATCTCATGTTGATAAAACCGTGGCAGAATATAAACAAATACTGGCGAAGTTTGATAAAATCCACCACCTTACCCTTGAAGTTCACCCGATGGCATGATGAGTAATATCGAAAAACTGAATCAACAATTAACGGAATTTTACGACAAGATGTCCTCATGGGAGCAATCTGTGGTGCGAGACACCGGCTACTCTCTGGCGCAGATCCACACCATCGAGGTGTTAGGTATTCATGGCGCGCTGAGAATGAAAGAGTTAGCGCAAAAGCTCGGTATCACAACTGGTACGCTCACCGTTCAAATAGAGAAGTTAGTGAATGCTAAGTTGATTGAACGCGGCGCGCACCCGGATGACAGAAGATCGATTGTCGTGACTTTAACCGCGGAAGGTCAGAAAATTCATCGCCAGCATAATCAGTTGCATGTGGAGTTAGTGAAAGATCTGACGAGATACTTGGATGCAAACGAAGAAGCAGTATTACTCAACAGCCTGCTAAAAATGAACCAAGAGTTTTAAACTATGACCAACCACTTGCGACTTGCAAGTGGTTGGTCAGCTAATTTTCAGTTTTATTCTACCTGTAACGTTACATCAGAAAAATTCGAGTATGCGTCGATCATGATATGCAGATCCTCAGCATTTGGCTCTGCTAGACATTGCTCATTACTTCCTGATTGGTAAGGCCGACAATCAAAGACTCTTTTGGTCGGTGGATTGCCTGAAAGGGTATAGAGATCGGCATCGCCTTGCCCAGAGGTTATCGAAATTTTTACCGCTGCTTGGCGTTCTGATGCAGGTAAAATGAATCGTTTTTGTTGGCCTTTGCTCAAGGTGATGCCAGTAATGCTTTGCCCACGCTGGATGACGCCATCTTGCGGAGGTGGAGTGCCTCCTTTTTTCCCTACGGGCAACTGGTTATCAAAGAATGGTGCAACCTGAGGCCAGATTTTGCTGATTTTGACCCCTTGGTTTTCACACCCCCCAAAGTGGTGTAGTGCAATGACTTTATGGCTCTCAGAGGCCAATACAGGTGAACCAGAAGAGCCGCCAATAGTGTCACAAAAATACCCTGTGTCGGTATTGGCACCGCGACCATTGGTAGAGGCTATATCAATTTGGCACATGCCAGAGCCATTTTGATCGCTTTCTATCGCCAACTCTTTGGGGTTACCAGCGCCGTGTTGTGGAATATAAATACTCGTGCCGTAGCTGGGCTCTGAATTGTCTAAGCCTAAGTAACTAAATTGTCCTAGCTGCTCGAAATTAGCCACCGTGAATAATGTGTAGTCCAAGGTATAATCGGTGCTTAATAACTGATCGCCCATGACCTTTACTGTGGTATCCAAGCTACCGCCGCAAGTTGTGCGTTGGTAATTAAACCATACTTCAGTATTTTTTAGTTCAGAGGCTGTTGATACACAGTGGTTATTGGTGATCATGTGATTATTGGGCCCGACACGCCAAGCTGTGCATAAACTACGGCCATCAATCAGTAGCCTTGCTACGGCGCTACTCCACGCCACTTTTTCAGGGTGTGAGTCGCTCCAACAAGCAACATCTTTTCTTTCATTGATGCCACAGGTTGAGAACAACCCAGAATTATCAGCGGCTAGGTTCGGTTGTGATAACGTGGCACTTTCATTCCCAGCCATAAAATAGTCAATTGAGATCTGTGCTTGGTCAGGATGTTCACCAGTTTTCCACTCCACGATAACGCTATCCCCATTAATCGAGCGGGCAAATAAAGGCCCGTTCTCTGAACTGTCGTAGGTGATACTTTCATTGCTGTGTGGAGAGCGTAGTGTGACGCTTCCCCCTTTGCTGAGCTGAAACTTATCAAAGTGGACCTTAATAAAGCTGGCTCCCGGCGAATGAATTGGATAGTGAGTGGTTAGAGATTGGTGGGTTGTTAAAGAATGCGGATGGATTACTTTATCCGCAATGGTGGGGAGTGATTCTTTTTCTATTGAAGCAGTCGCTTGAGTAGAACTCAACACCACTGCTGCTATTAAGCCAAGTAGACGTATTGATAATTGCATTTTGATCTCCTCTATGTGGCAATAAATGCCTCATAAAGCATATGAGCCTATGAGAGTATTGGCTCAAAAATAGTCTCGATATGTGTGTAAACTTAATTGTGCGTAATATTATCAATAGCAGTCCTCTCCAGTAGTCTCTCGAAGATGGTAGAGGAATGGGGCCAACAAAAAGTATCACTGTTCAATCTTTAAAGCGTTAAAATGATACTTTCTGTCGGATGTTGTATGGGTGATGCTGCTAGACTTGTTCATGAACTTATTCATAGGAGAAAACAATGAACTCGACGATTTTTAGCTCGGCCATCGTCACCACGACGTTAACCACCAGCTTATTATTTGCAGGGATGGCAAATGCTTTGCAACTCAGCAGCCGTGATATCCAAGAAGGTAACCCGATGGCAAAAACCTTTGAATTTTCAGGCTGGGGTTGTGCTGGGGAGAATCTTTCGCCGCACTTAATTTGGACCGATGCACCACAAGGAACCAAAAGTTTTGCTATTACGGCTTTTGATCCAGATGCTCCGACAGGAAGTGGCTTTTGGCATTGGATTGCGCTGGATATTCCAGCGACAGTGAGTGAGCTAGCACGTGGGGTTGAAGTCAAAAAGCTCGGTGCAATAGAAACACGTATCGATTATGGCAGCGTTGGTTTTGGTGGTGCTTGTCCGCCAGAAGGGCACGGAATGCACCGTTACCAGTTTACGGTATGGGCTCTCCCGACGGAAAAACTCAATTTGGCGGCCGATGTATCACCTGCGGTGGTTGGGTTTACCCTCAATAGTTTGGCGTTAGAAAAAGCGACGCTGACCGCAACCTATACACGCTAATTCATGGGGGAGTGATGAATCACCAATACCAAGTCACCACCTTTCGAGCCGCTCAGCAACAAAGGCTGAGAAATGTGAGGATTCACTCTCCAAGCTTGATTCAGATCCAATCTGGCAGTAAAAAACTGTTTCATAAAGAAGAGGCCACTAATCTATCGAGCACTTCGTTATTGTTGTGTGAGGCCTCAGCTTCGCTCAGTTTCGAAAATTTACCAGAACACGGTTACTTCTCTTCAAGGCTGTTCAGTTTCACCTACCGCCCGACCGAGGCGATGCTTGCGTTAAGCGCAAATCATGATCGCCCAGTTATGTGGCCTGTGATTTCAACCAGCCCCTCACTGAAAAGTTCGCTCAATGCGCTCGCCTCGTTCGATCTTTCGTTAATCAGCCAAGAAACCCAAGCCTATCTACTGATGGTGTTATACCAACAATTGGCTGAGCAAGGTGTACTGCATTGGCTCTTTGAGAGTAATTCTCTACCCTTTGAGCAGAAGCTGAGAAACTACCTCGCCCAGTCACCAGAAGAAGAACATCCACTTGAACGGGTAGCAACGCACTTTGCCATGAGCCGCGCGACCTTAATTCGACGCTTAAAGCAACATGGCACCCGTTACCGTGAGGTTTTGGCTGAAGTGCGTGTGAATCACGCGCTGAACTTAATGCAAAGTGGCCAACGAAATATAGCGATATTGGCGCAGTGTTGCGGCTACCAATCGGAACAGCGATTTAATCAACGTTTTCGCAGTCAGTTTGGTTTAAGCCCCAAAGCGTATTTACACACTCTTGGTATGCGAGGTAAAGGTACGCCAGATAAAGAGACAAAAAAACAGCCCATTTTATCCAATGAGCTATTTTAAGATTGAGGGTAGATCAAAGCGGTTTAGACACTTCATCAACCAAATACAAAATGGATTGATATGGAATGCCGCTGTGGTGCGACAGGCCAATTTCACAGGTACGGCTATTACTGAATCCGCGTTCGCAGTGAGCAGGGACTTGCTCTTTGAGCGGATGAACGGCCGCCGCATTCAGTTCTGGCGTGGTAAAGCCTTTATCGCCCGCCCAGCCGCAGCATTGAATATGCTCTGGCACAATCACTGTGCTGACGCAGGTTTGGGTCAATTTGAGCATCTCGGCTTCTAACCCCATTTTGCGCGCACTGCAGGTGATATGCAGCATCACAGTTTCTTCTTTGACTTTGATAGCTAAAGAATCCAGCAGATACTTATTGACAAAACCGACGGGTTCTAAGATCTCCAGTGGTTTGGTAAATTGTTCAATACTGCGTTTTGCACACGGGCTGGTATCCATCAATACCGGATATCGCCCTTGTTGGCTAGCTTGCCATAACGCGGCTTCTAACTGCTGCGCTTTTGACTGCGCAAGCTCATTCATTCCCTTGCTGTCATAGGGCATGCCACAACATTGGCTGTTGAGCTCATTAGGTAGAATCACCTCATATCCTGCTTTGTTAAGCAGCGATAAGGTCACTTCGGTTAATGGCCGCTGATCGCCCGCGCTGTTCTGCTGGCCCATATTTCGGCTCGCACAAGAGGGCAGATAGACAACTTTTTTCTCACGGCGCGGCAGGTTTTCTACTGCAATGGCTAAGTTCTGATGATTGGCTTGCGGCAGTTGTGGATACCAAATAGGCGTTTTGCCTTTGCTGAGTTTACGCAAGCCGTTGGTTGCGCCGCCGACTAACTTCTCGCCCAGCCATTTGCTAGCCAATTGGTTGGCACTGAGGCCGATTTTAGCCACGGCTGTGGTGGCGGCAAAGTGATCCGCCGTCCATGTAGCAATGGGGATGAATTTTTGGTATTTCGCGGTGCGCAGCTTTTTCACTAAATCGCCAGTGTTGATACCAACAGGGCAGCGCTCAGCGCATAAGCCAGTTGCGGCGCAGGTGTCTAATCCTTGGTATTCAAAGACTTTTTCAAGCTCAGAAGCTTCTACCGTTTCACCTTGCGCGCGTCGACGTTGTAGCTCGCGGTACAAGACGATTCGTTGACGGGGCGAGAGTGATAGCGTGCGAGACGGACAAACAGGTTCGCAAAACCCGCATTCGATGCAGCGATCGACCAAGGCATCGGCCGCTGGCATCGGCTTTAGGTTAGCTAAGTGGGAACGCGGATCATCGTTGATTATAACGCCGGGGTTGAGCAAGCCTTGTGGATCAAACAGTGTTTTGATTTGTTGCATTAAGGCGTAACCGTCTTTGCCCCATTCCAATTCCACATACGGTGCCATGTTGCGGCCCGTGCCGTGCTCGGCTTTGAGTGAGCCTTGATATTTCACTGCCACTAGTTCGGCCACTTCATCCATAAATGCGCCGTAGCGGTCGATTTCACTTTGGCTATCAAAGCCTTGTGTAAAGACAAAATGCAAGTTGCCTTCCAGAGCGTGGCCGAAGATGATGGCTTCGTGATAGTGGTAGTGATCAAACAGAGCCTGCAAATCGCGCACACCATTGGCAAGGCTTTCTACCGGAAACGCCACATCTTCAATGATGACGGTTGTCCCTACTTCGCGCACCGCGCCGACGGCAGGGAACATCCCTTTGCGAATGCCCCATAAGGTTGCCACCGTTTTGGTATCAGAGGTGAATGGTACGGATTCGATGATCTGGTAGTCGCTTAGTGCTGCCATCACGGCGCTGCATTGTGAATGAAGGGCCGCGTGATCGCTGGCGTGAGACTCAATCAGCAGCGCAGCGGCTTCTAGATCCAATTGCGCAATAAATGCGGGCATGCCAGCTTTGTCAGCGACAGAGCGCATCGCGCGTCCATCCATCATTTCCACTGCCGCAACTGGGGTTTTGGACAGGGTCGTAACCGCTTGGCTAGCCTGCTCAATATCAGCAAAGACAAGCAGCGCCGAGGCTTTGTGCGCGTGCTCAATGACGGTGTTGTAGGTGATGTCGGCAATAAAACCGAGTGTGCCTTCCGACCCAATCATCAAATGTTCAATAATTTCAATCGGATCAGAGTAATCAACGAGAGCATTTAGGGCGTAGCCAGTGGTGTTTTTTAGGCGATATTTGTGGTGAATAAGCCTTGATAGTGTGTGATTTTGCGCCGTTTGTGCATGAAGTTGAGCAATACCTTCAATTAATTCGGGTTTAGCGATTTTGAATGCAGCGATGCTTTCTGGGTTTGCGGTGTCGAGCACGGAACCGTCTGCGAAGACGATCTTCATACTATCGACAGTGCGGTAAGAATTTTGCGCGGTGCCGCAGCACATACCACTGGCGTTATTGGCGGCGATTCCACCAATTTTGCAGGTGTTAATTGAGGCTGGATCTGGGCCGATTTTGCGTTGAAAAGGGGCAAGGTATTTGTTGGCATCGGCTCCGATGACCCCCGGTTGTAGGGTGATTTTTTTGCCCTCATCGTGAATGCGATGGCCGCGCCAGTCATCGGTTAAGGCGATCAAGACCGAATCAGAAACTGCCTGACCAGATAAACTGGTGCCAGCGGCGCGAAACGTGCAGTGAACGCCAAGCTCGCGGCAGCTTTTAATGGCAAAAATGACCTCATCAAGGCTTTGTAAGCGCAGCACAATTTTCGGCACCAAGCGATAGAAACTGGCATCAGTGCCATAAGCAAGGCGTTTTGCCTGCTGCGTGATGATGCGCTCAGGATCGATACGTGTAGCGAGTTGCGTTTCCAGTTGACGATAGGTGGCGTCTGAAAGAGTGCTGGCCATCATTGTTTCCCATTTTAAATTGAGGTTGTGGATAGGTTAACGTGCGGCTACCGTTGGTTTGTCATCATGAGATTAAAGTTTGACTAACGAGTCTCGTGACAAATCGGCAATGGTTTTCGCTCCGGTTAAGGTCATGGCAACGCGCATCTCTTTTTCATATAAATCGAGCAAATTTTCAACGCCGCTTTGACCTTGCGCCGCCAATGCATAAACAAACGAGCGACCCAGCAGCGTACAGTCCGCGCCCAGTGCCAGCATGCGTACCACATCAAGCCCAGTGCGAATCCCCGAATCGACCAGAATTTTCAGGTCGCCCTTCACCGCATCAGCAATCGCAGGTAAGGCTTTGGCGGTTGACAACACTCCATCAAGCTGGCGACCACCGTGGTTGGATACGATAATGCCATCAGCGCCAAATCGCACCGCGTCTTTGGCATCTTCTGTATCTAGAATGCCTTTAATGATCATCGGGCCGTCCCAAAAGTCGCGGATCCATTCTAAATCTTTCCATGAAATGGAAGGATCAAAATTTTCACCAAGCCAACCAATGTAGTCTTCCAATTTAGTCGGCGTGCCACGGTAGGCAGAAATATTGCCTAAATCGTGTGGCTTGCCGAGCAAGCCGACATCCCACGCCCAGCTTGGGTGTTTCATCGCTTGAAACACTCGGCGCATCGCCGCATTAGGGCCGCTCATGCCAGAATGCATATCGCGGTAACGCGCGCCGGGAACGGGCATATCCACGGTAAACACGAGGTTTTTTACCCCCGCGGCTTTGGCGCGCTCCAACACATTTTTCATAAAACCGCGATCTTTAAGCACGTAGAGTTGAAACCAAATCGGCCGAGCCAGCGCCGATGATACTTCTTCGATCGGGCAAACCGATACGGTGGACAGTGTAAAAGGAATGCCTTTATTTTCAGCCGCGCGCGCCGCTTGCACTTCGCCGCGCCGCGCGTACATACCAGTTAAACCAACAGGGGCAAGGGCAATCGGCATTGCAAGCTGTTCGCCAAACAGTTGTGTTCCTAAACTGAGCTCTGACATGTCATTAAGCACGCGTTGGCGTAGTGCGATGTCGGCCAAATCCGCAGTATTGCGTGTGAGCGTGTGCTCACCGTATGAGCCACCATCAATATAATGAAACAGAAAAGGAGGCAATTTCGCTTTCGCGGCAGCGCGATAGTCGGTGGAGGCTGAAATAATCATAGATTGAATCCTAATTTGTACAGAGCCGCCGCCTAGCGAGCTCTGCATTTATTACACAAGATTAATGGTTATAAAAACCAAGTTGATACCAAATCACATTACCAAACTTAGGGTTGCGGGGTCATTAGTACATCGGTCATATTAAAGCCGTAAATCACCACTAAACCGATAAGGCCAGTCATCACAAGGTAGTAGAAAGTTGGGATAATGGTTTTGCGCAGCGTCGCTCCTTCTTGGCCCAATAAACCGACCGTTGCTGATGCCGCGACGACGTTGTGAATCGCAATCATATTGCCCGCCGCTGCGCCAACAGCTTGTAGCGCAATGATCATCACACTGGAGATAGAGAGTGTTTGCGCCACTTCAAACTGGAACTGGCTAAACATCATGTTCGACACCGTATTTGAGCCTGCGATGAACGCCCCAAGTGCACCAACGGTGGCACTTAATGCAGGGAAGGCATCACCGACTAAACCCGCGGCAAAATTGGCGGTAGTGACAGGCATGCTCGCAAGCTCTGCGCCATTGACGCCAGAGTTAATAAAAATGCGCACCATAGGGATAGTAAATACCAACACAAAGCCCGCACCGATCAGCGTTTTGCTTGATTCACCGAATGCTTTGATGAGTGGTGTCGCACTGCGTGACTGTAATATTACTGCCAGTAACGCGACAAAAACCAAGATGCCACCGGGAAGATAAAGCGGTTGAATGGCCGTGCTGACGCCCGTTTCAGCCAGAATGTTGTTAAAGGATAGGCTCACTCCAGCCAGCAGTGACTTAAATTCGCTGCTCACACGGCTTGCCACAAGGATAACCGCGAGCAGAACATAGGGAGTCCAAGCTAATGCAAGGCCCATCGGTTTAGCTTTGATCTCCTCAATATCAATTTTTAATGAGCCTAACCACTCTGCGGGCCACGATTTCTCTTCTGGAAAATCCCATTGTGATTTTGGTACTAAAAAGCCTTTTTTCGCAGCCGTGACAACTAGTGCCAAGCTGATCAAGCCACCGATTAATGAGGGAAATTCTGGGCCAAGAAAGACGCCCGTTAGCGCGTAAGGCACAGTAAAAGCCAAGCCAGAGAAAATCGCAAAAGGCAAAATATCTAACCCTTCGGTCCAGCTTTTGTTTTTACCGAAAAAGCGCGTCAACATCATCGCCATTAATACTGGCATCAATGTACCGACTATCGCATGGGTGATGGCGACACTGGCGGTGATTTGCTGTAAATACACATCCCAACTTGAACCGTTGCTGATCAGCGTTTCGGTGATGTTGTGCGTATCTAAGCCCTTGTTTACCCCAACAATAATGGGTGTGCCCACTGCGCCGAAAGAGACAGGAGTGGATTGGATCATCATCCCCATCAATACGGCAGCCAATGCGGGAAAGCCAATCGCAACCAGCAACGGAGCCGCGATAGCCGCCGGTGTACCAAAACCAGAAGCGCCTTCAATAAAAGAGCCAAAACACCACGCAATGATAATGGCTTGCACACGGCGATCAGCCGAAACATCGGTAAAACCGTTACGAATGGTGGTGATAGCACCAGTGTGTTTTAAGGTGTTGAGTAGGAAGATTGCGCCAAACACAATCCAGAGCACGGAAATCGTGATACCGAACCCTTGCAAAACAGAAGCGAGCACGCGGTTTGCCGACATATCCCAAAAGGTGAGGGCGATGGCCACGGTTAACGCAAAAGCCACGGGCATCGCCTTTTTCGCAGGCCAGTTGAGCCCGACTAAAAGAATCGCTGCCACCACTATGGGGGAGAAGGCCACTAGTGCCAGTAAGGTTTCGTTCATTGGATACTTCCTCGTAAAGTGTGCTCTTCGTACTAGCTCTAAATAGTAGGATAGTTGAGGAGCAGACATCCTGTAGGGGCTACAGACCTTTCGGCCACGTCGGGTAGCTAAATTATTATATTTGTGATGTTTTTGTTAATTCGGGGTGAATTTACTCCTTTATTTTTTATGGATATAGGGAAATAATGAAAATAATTAATTCCAAAATTGACATAATAAGATGCGAGCAGACGACCTAATATTGTTTTCACAAGTGATGGAACTGGGAAGTTTTAGTAAAGTAGCAGAACAGAATAGCCTTACAAATTCAGTAGTTAGTAAAAGAATGGCGCGTTTAGAAGAAGAGTTAGGCGTGCAGCTATTATATCGAACTACGCGTAAATTAACTCTGACTGAAGCGGGCAAGGCATTGTTACAGGGTGCGAAAAATGTGAAGCTTGCCACTCAAGAAGCCGTCGATGCGGTGGCTGGGTTTGGTGAAAATGTCAGCGGCCACATCAAAATGTCGGTACCCACCATATCAGGCGATCTAATATTGGCCGACGCGGTTGCGGAATTTTGCAATTTACACCCCGGCTTAACGGTAGACATGTCGCTTGATAACCGTTTTGTTGATTTAGTGGAAGGAGGTTTTGACCTAGTGATCCGCACTGGTTACTTGGAAGATTCAAGCCTAATTGCGCGGCATATTTTAGACTCACAGTGGGTTGTGTGCGCTTCTCCCTCTTATATTGCGAAAAATGGAAAACCGTTAAAACCGGAAGATTTAGTCAACCACAACTGCTTTCAATATGCCTACCAAACCACAGGCGCGAGCGAGTGGGAATTTAAAGGTCGCAAAGGAAACTACATTGTCACAGTCTCGGGCTGCTTTTCTACGGATAATGCCACGGCATTGAGAAAAGCGGCTTTAGGCGGCCACGGCATTGCTTATGTACCACGCTGTTTGGTTTATCATGATTTTCGGAACGGCCAACTAGTGGATATTTTCCCGGAACAAGTGGGCAAAAAATTGGGTATATATGCCGTGTATCCCTTTACTCGCCAACCCCCGAATAAAGTCCGCTTGCTGATAGAGCACATCCGTGCCCGCTATTTGACTATTTCACACTATTTTTGAGTGCCGACTTATGTAAAGCATGCCTTCAGTTTATTTTGTAAAGGATGTCTTCGGTCTGTATACCGTTCTGTTCCTCCCCCTTTTAGGGGGAGGGAATTAGTTTCGTGAGCGTTGATAGTGTGCCATTTATTATGATTGGTATGGCTTACTAAAACACTTTTGCCCCGAAATTCGTTAGGCTAAATACTCAACAAAAGTTAGGAGCGTGCGTTTCCCCTACCAAATCTAATCCGAAGTAAAAGGGGCAGACCATGCTCATATAGAACGTAATTAGGTTGGAAAAACGTATTTCTAGTTGCCACCGAAGTTATACGGTAAATTTCGCCAATTTCTGAAGCTCACCTTTTGGATGCTGGACGTTACAGACAGATGGATGTGATTACATGGGGGATATTCCTTTAAGTAAAAGAGCCTGTGGTATTGATCGTTGTAACGTGTAAAATGCCTGATGATGCTGGATTTTTGAATTACAAAAATCAATAAGTTAACTTGGTTTGTTATTGTTTTGAGGGCTTATGAAAACGGATTTATTTTCAATATCAAAAATTTTCACAGAACGATTGCTTAGAATTCCTGATTATCAAAGAGGTTATGCTTGGCAAGACAGGCATCTAAAGGATTTTTGGAATGATCTATTGCAATTGGAAGATGGCAAAAATCACTATGTCGGTGTTCTCACTTTGGAAGACGTAAGTTCGGAAGTCTACAATAACTGGGTTGATGATGCTTGGATTATAAAATCAAAAAATTATGAGCCGCATTATATTGTGGATGGACAGCAAAGGTTAACAACTTCGATCATATTAATTCAATCTATTCTAGAAACCATAGGTTCTGAAGGTGAGCTGAATTATACATCTTATGATGACATTAGGAAAAAATTCATATTCGAAACAAAAGATAAAGGTATTTCTAGATCTTACTTGTTCGGTTATGTTTCTGATAACCCTAGCTATGAGTTCCTAAAAAGGAATATATTTAATGAGAATTCTGATTATCAGAATGAAATTCAGGAAACAATATACACGAACAACCTTATTAATGCGAAAGAGTTTTTTATTGAGCGATTAAAATCATTTAGCAACACACAAATTGAATCTATATACACGAAGATAACCCAACATTTTCTTTTTAATATTTATTCTATGGGTGTTGATGTGGATGTCCATGTTTCATTTGAAACTATGAATAACCGCGGTAAGCCATTATCACATTTGGAATTGTTGAAAAATAGACTTATATATTTATCCACAAAAATCTCAAATGATGAGGATGAAGTTAAGAAATTACGACTTTCAACAAACGAATGCTGGAAGACTATATATCATCAACTAGGACGAAACAAAGATAACCCTTTGGATGATGATGCCTTCTTATTAAATCATTTTATCTTGTACTTTGATGATGTTTTTAATAAGGACGGTGATAAATATGATGATTACTACTTTATTATGAGATCTTTTAGGTATCGGTATCAAACATATTTATTAGAAGAGAAGTTCACAGTTAGGTCTATATCTTTAAATTGTGAATGTAAAGATAAATGTGATTGTGAAAAGGCCCTGACCGTTCAGGATATTTATGACTATGTTGGGAGTTTAAAGTCTTCAGTTGAAAAGTGGTATCAAATATGTAACCCAACAGATTCAGGCTTACCTGACAGTATCGTACTATATTTGGAAAGGTTTAATCGCTTAGAGATAGCCACAGATGAAGTGCGAACTTTGCTGATGGTTTGTTTACTAAAGTTAGATGAGAATGAATGTCTGAAACTTTTTAAAACTTTAGAAATAGTTATATTTAATCTTTATTTTCTTACTAGAGGTATGTCTGTAAACTTTTCACCTAGAGATCTTATTGGTTTAGCTTGCAAACTGTCCAATAACGAAATTTCTGTTGATAAGTTAATCGCAAAACTTAATGAAATAAAATCTGAGTTAACAACCAATTCCGAAACACTAAATTACATTTCAAAACATTTTAAGGAAAGTGGGTACTATAAGTGGGGCCTTATAAAGTATTTTCTTTATGAATATGAATTGCACCTTAAAAGCCTTTCAAAAACGCATCGAGATAAAATAAATCCAATTGATTTTTTCGAAGATCATCGAGATTATAAAACAGTAGAACATATATATCCTCAAAGAGCCACTCACCAATATTGGACGGATTTATATAATAATTACACGCAGAAAGAGCGTTCTATTCTGCGACATTCTATTGGTAACTTAGTTCCATTATCACGCTCAAAGAATTCTAGTTTTCAGAACAAACCATTCCCTGAAAAAATTAGCTCTAACAAACAATGTGTTGAATTTAAATATGGCTCGTACTCTGAAATAGAGCTTACAGAATATAAACAATGGACTCCAAATGATATTGTTAATCGTGGGGTTGTGTTGATGGAGTTTATGTCAAAGCGCTGGAAAATAAACTTCGGCACAAGAGAGGAAATCATTAAGTTTCTTAACTTGGACTTTGTTATACAAAGAGAAAAATAAACAATAATTTAAATTTTTGTCAAGATTAATATTAACTAGTCAAATAACAAGGATAGGCATCATAAAGAATAGTTGAGCTGAGTAGTGCTGCTTCCTCGACCTTAATGACTCAAGGCGCACTCGCGCTCGCCAAAAATTAAGAGGAGTTTGGGTCTTCATTACAAAAGATTCTCTGAAAAAGTCAGACATCTGCCACCGCTAAGGTGGCAGATGTCGTAGAGAGAAGTTTTGACCACTCCAATGTGCGTTGCTAGTTAGTTTTGCTATTTGCTATACCTTTAGTTATTCATCTATCACTAAATTAGCAAAGTTGGTTCCTAACTCTTGTCCAATTATATGCTCCAGAGTGGAAGCTGATACCGTTCTGTTCCTCTCCCTTTCAGGGGGAGGTTAGGAGGGGGTGCTGCCAGCAACCAAGAAACACTCCACCCTAACCCTCCCCAATTAGTTTCGTGTTTGTAGGAGTTGTACTAATTGTGGAAAAGGAGGCCTTTTAGGGCTGAAAGGTTTATGGGGCTTGTTTTGAATTATGCGGTTTTAAAATATCAGCCAGCACGGAAAATGGTTTGGGTACTGGCTGAGTTTTCGTGGTTAAACGATTTTAGGTTGGCCGTCGGAAGCGGTAGCGCCACCATCGACGGGTAAATTGACACCATTGATAAATGATGCATCGTCACTGGCTAAAAAGGCCACTGCGGCGGCAATTTCGCTCGGTTCTGCGGCGCGTCCTAGTGCGATGCGCTCGTTAAATTTATCTCTAATCTCTTGCGACCAACCATTGGTCATATTGGTTTTAACTAAGCTTGGGCACACGGCGTTAATTCGCACGCCAGCGGCACCGTGGTCTAACGCCATGGCGCGAGTGAGGTTGACTACCGCGCCTTTACTGGCGCAGTAAAATGCGGCACCCCAGTCGCCACCTAAGCCAGAGACTGAAGCGGTGTTGACTATGGCCCCCTGCGTTTTTAGCAGTTCAGGTAAGGCAAATTTAGAGCAATACACGACGCCATCAATATTCACCGCTGATATTTTCTTCCAATCTTCAACACTGCTTTCTAAGACGGAGCCGGGGATGTGGATGCCCGCATTGTTGACTAAAATGTCGAGCTTACCGAAGCGTGATACGGCGTTATCGATCATGGCTTTTACTTTTTTAGGATCGGAGACGTCAATCACTTGCGCCGCGACGCGTGTTGAGTCAAAAGCTTCGATGGCGGTGGCGAGTTGCTCTTCATTCCAGTCGGCCAGTACTACATTGGCCCCTTCATCATATAAACGCTGTGCTATCGCAAAGCCGATGCCGTTGGCGGCACCCGTGACTAAAGCGACTTTATGGGTTAAACCATTCATATTGTTTCTCCTTCGATATGCTCAAAAATTGGATCTCGATTTTCTTGTGTTCTGGGTAGCATCAACTTGTAGTTGTCGCTGTAATCAACGGGGATAGCGATGACAGCAGGTCCTTGAGTTTCCATGGCTTGATGCAGCATAGGCATCAGTTGATGACGTTCGGTCACGGCAAAGCCTTGCGCGCCAAATGATTCGGCATACGCTTTAAAGTCTATCGGGCCAAATTTTATTCCGGACGGGCGTTGATACTTTTTCATCTCTTGTATCTCGACCATGTTGTAGGCGTTATCGACCCAGATGATATGTACAATGTTGCATTTTAGGCGGACGGCAGTTTCTAACTCCATGCTTGATTGCATGAAGCCGCCATCACCAGAAACAGAGACCACTTTGGTACTGGGTTTAAGCAGGTTTGCACCAATCGCCCAAGGTAGGGCAACGCCCATGGTTTGCTGACCATTTGAGATCAGCATTTGACGGGCGCGAAAACAGCTTAAATAGCGCGCAATCCAGATATGGAAGCTGCCCATATCCAGACACAAGGTGGTGTCTGGGGTAATAATGGATTGCATCGCTTTGATTAAGGCTAATGGATGAAACCCATGTTGAGATTGACGAGTAGGGTAGGATTTTATTATCTGCCGCTGTTGTGCCACTTCCTCTAAAATCGATAAGGCTTTGGGAGAGAGGTGTGCGAAATTGGTGACACAATCGATCATATCATCCAGTGATTGAACGATATTGCCGACAATTTCCACACAAGGTTGGTAATTGAGCTGATACTCTGCTGGTTCAATGTCTAAGTGGATGATTGGGGACTGTTTTGCGTTCCAAAGCTCTGGGTCGTACTCGATGGGGTTAAAACCAATAGTGACAATCAGGTCAGCATCTTGCAGCAATACATCTCCGGGCTGATTGTTAAATAAACCTACGCGGCCAGCGAAATGGTGATAATAGTTAATATCAACTGCCCCAGCGGCTTGATAGGTTCCGACTACAGGCAGTTGAGTGGTGCGCAAAAAACGGCTGATGGCTTGAGCATTTTCAGCGCGACTGGCGTGTAAGCCAAGTAAGACGACGCAGCGCTGTGACCGCTCGATGCGGGTAATGGCTTCTTCGATCGCTTCTGGGCTGGCTTGGCTTGAATGAACATTACGTGATGGAACAATAATATCGGTGAGAGTGTGGTCGGATAACACATCTTGGGGAATGCTAACGAAACACGCCCCCGGCCGGCCTGATTCTGCTGTGCGAAAGGCATTGGCCATCACTTCGCTGGCGGCATCAACATGTTGAATTTCTGCACTGGATTTTGTGATAGAGCGGAAAATACTGACGGTATCCATACTCTGGTGCGTTTGCTTTTGTTGATCTGCTCGTTTGACCGCGCCGCCGATAGCGACCAGCGGGTCACCTTCTGAATTGGCAGTGGCAACCCCTGAAACCAAGTTTCCACAGCCCGGGCCTGAGGTCACCATGGTGACTCCGGCTTTGCCGGTTAAACGGCCGATGACGCCGGCCATAAAGGCCGCATTGGCTTCATGACGCACTGGGATCATTTGAATATTGGTGTCTTCAATGGCGTCAAATAACCGATCAATTTTGGCCCCCGGAATGCCAAAAATATAGCGGACATCCAAAGATTCCAGCTGTTGAGCGATTAATTGAGCGCCATTTCTAGTGGTAGGTTTTGTATTCATTTTTATACCCTTATTGTTGACTGACGTTGACACTTCTTGACGAAGTGGTGGTGCTATCTGGCGGCTTTTTTCAATTCAATTCTTTTTCTCCTGTTCAGCGCTATTTTTCCGCTTTTTCAATCGCGGTTCGGATGTCATTGGGAGCTAGGTTGGCTTTAAGGAAATCTAGCGAAGTCGGGGTATCAATTACCAAGCGCGATACTTTGCCAATTTGTAAAAAGCCCGACGAAATAGAGTAGTCCTGTATGTGGCCACCGCCTTTTCTATCTTCGGTAATGAAATGTTCGTGATACCCCGGAACGTTAATACCTGTGGTGTACTGCGGGCTTCTAAAACCGGCGATAACGCCTTGTTTGAAGGTGAAATTAAATGTGGGCTGCTCTTTTACAACATCCAACATTGGGCGAAATGGGCGAGTTTGACGCGGCACGGTACGCGTTCTGACAAACTGATATAAACCGTCAATGCGTACTGCGCAGAAAATATTGTCACTGGGTACTAGCTCATCAATCAGATGATGAACGTCAGCACGAGACATTTTAGAGGTGATAGGAACTTCGACATCAGGAGTGAAAAAAGTCATGACGGCGAAGGGGGTTTGCTGCGCTAAGTGTGCGGGGTTAGCCGAACCATCGGCTTTTAATTGGAAAACCTCTTTATCAAACGCGATCAGTTCACCGTCTAATTGATTGAATGTGCCCAAGCCAAAATCGCCATGTTGCAGCAGTTGTTCAACCGTTGTTGCGCCTTCATAAACGCCAGCAATCAACGCACTCATCAACGAAGTTTGGTAAATCTCTCCATCCCCCGTTACATGATGATATTCAGCAAACTCTTTTGCTACATCGAGAGAACAAGCACAAAGCGGAGTGTAGAATCCACGCATGAGAATAACCATTTATGCAATAAAGTGTATATTTAGATTGACTTCTCCACGTGGCTAAATCCAATATAAATAAGATTTATTTCTATATGGAAAAGATATGGAGTTTCGCTATCTCAAGTATTTTGTGGCGGTGGCACAAACGCGCCATTTCACACGAGCGGCTGAAGTGTTAGGTATTGCTCAACCACCGTTGAGTCAGCAGATAAAGAAATTGGAGCACGAGCTCGATACGCTGTTATTCAAGCGTTTACCACGTGGGGTAGAGCTGACCGAGGCTGGGCAAATGTTTTATGTCGATGCGGTCACCATCTTAAATGATGTGGATCGAGCGAAGGCGAAAGTAAAACAGCTGGCGCGTGGAGAAAAAAATGAAGTGCGGATGGGCTTTGCGACTTCGGTTGCGATGAATACCCAAATATTATCCCGAGTGCGGGAGATAAGGGACAGTTTTTCAAACGTGAATCTCACCGCGGTTGAGCAAGCGATGCCAGAGTTGGTTGAGCTGTTGAAAGCTAAGCAGTTGGATATAGCATTGGTGCGTTTACCTTGTTATGCCAGTGAGTCTTTACAGCGGGTGGTTTTATTTGAAGAGCCTTTTGTCGCGGTGATCCCTTTAGGGCATCCCTTGGCTGAAAAAGATCGCCTTACTTTAGTTCAGTTAAAAAATGAGCACGTGTTGTTGTTTCCTCGTGAAACGGGGCCAGCATTACATGATGGTATGAAAGCGCTGTTTGACGATGTAGGAATCCGTGTCGATCAACGTTTTTCGGCTCCGCAGTTGAGGTCGATGGTTGCAATGGCTCAGGCGGGATTTGGTGTAGCTGTTGTGCCCCAATCACTAGCTGAACATATCGATGATTCTGCCGTGATCACTCCCATCGAGGAGATGCCTTTTAACAGCCAAATTGCGGTGCTTTGGGAAGCCAGTAACTTAAATAAGCATGTACTTAAGGTGGTGAAGGCATTAAGTCACCAAAAATAACATCCCCAGCATGATGATACTGGGGATGAAGCGTGCCAAAGTGGTAAGGTTAATCACGCTTACTTAGCGAGTTGAATGCAAAAACTCCACTGCTTTATCGGGATAGTCAGTAAATAAACCATCTACTTTTACAGTGTTGTAGAACACATCGAGCATCCCATCAAAGCTGTCGGCATAAGGTGCAATGCGATCGGGTTCTGCGCGGAAGGTATAAGGGTGAACGACTAATCCGGCGGTTTTAGCGGCTTTCATCAATGGCTTGATGATGATGTTTTCTTTGGTTGAAGCGTCGTCAACCAACATAGGTTTCCACGGGCCAATGCCATCGGCGTAGGTGGCGACTTGCTTCATGCCGTTTGCTTCGAACATCCAATCATAGCTGTATGGCTGTGCTTGGTCGCCATCATAGATCATGGTCTCATTCCAATCGGTGTAGGCCATCAATTGAACCAGTTTGAGGTCCATGTTCATTGCTGGAAGCAGTTCATCATTAATGCGTTTTAGCTCGATAGGATCAAAACATTGCAGATAAACGTTCGACTCTTGACTGTCGTAACCATATTCCTTCAGCATTTTCAGTACCGCTTTACTGATGTCTTTACCTTCATGGCGGTGGAACCAAGGCGCTTTGATTTCTGGATAAATACCAATATCGTAACCGAGCGTTTTGTTCAGCCCTTGGATCAGCTCGATCTCTTCCGCTAAGGTTGGGACGGTGAAGTCTGATTTCCAAAGAGGGAAACGGTTGGGGAAACCAGCGGTTTTATTGCCTTTGTCATCGATATTAAAACCTTCAGTTACGCGCAGGCTTTTGATCTCTGCCAGCGTAAAATCGATGGCGTAATAGCGGCCATCACCACGTGCGCGGTCAGGGAAACGCTCCGCAACGTCAGTGACGCGGTCAAGATAGTGATCGTGCAGAACCACCAATTGGTCATCCTTGGTCATCACGACATCTTGTTCAATAAAATCAGGCTTCATGCCGTAAGCAAGCGCTTTGGCTTCAAGGGTATGTTCAGGCAGATAACCGGAAGCGCCGCGATGCGCTATCACCAATGGTTCTGCTTGAACCCACGCCGAGCTGGCTAAAGTAGCCATGGAAAGTGCGAGTAGTGTCAGTTTCATATTGTTATCCTTAAAAATTCCCCCTGACGTTGCAGGGGGAGAGTTTTGATTCAAAGTGAACAGTGCGTAACGCAAATTCAACACATTTAGGTGTCAGATTTATGATGGCGTTGACGCTTTTTCTTCCGCAAGTCTGTCTTTTTCTTTATGGTGAGCACGCTCGCCAATGTAGGCATACAGCAGACAAAGGATAGAAATACCGCATGAAGCGACTAGGATCATAAAGCCGCCATCCCAACCAAAGTGGTCAACGGTGTAGCCCAATACTGCATTTGCCGCTACTGCGCCGCCGAGATAACCAAATAAACCTGTTAAACCTGCTGCGGTACCTGCCGCTTTTTTCGGAGCCAGTTCCAGTGCGTATAAACCAATCAGCATTACTGGGCCATAAATTAAGAAACCAATCGCAATAAGAGCCGCCATGTCGATACCTGGGTTACCGGCAGGGTTAAACCAGTAAATGAGTACCGCAAAAGTAACGAGAACCATGAATAAGATGCCCGCAGGTGCACGACGGCCTTTGAATACTTTGTCGGATATCCAACCACACAATAGCGTTCCCGGAATACCTGCCCACTCATACAAGAAGTACGCCCAAGAAGATTTATCAACGGTGAACTCTTTAGCTTCTTTCAAATAAACAGGAGCCCAGTCCAATACGCCATAACGAATGAGATATACAAAAGCGTTGGCAATAGCGATAGACCACAACAATTTGTTAGAGAAAACGTACTTAAAGAAGATTTCCTTCGCGGTCATCTCATTCTCATGAGATTTATCGTAGTCGTCTGGGTAGTCATCTTTATACTCTTCAATCGGTGGTAAACCACAAGATTGCGGCGTATCGCGCAGCGTCATCCAAATGAAAATGGCAACTAAGGTCGCAAAAAAGGCAGGAACGTAAAATGCGGCGCGCCAGTCATCGTTAAATGCCCAAAGACCAAACAAGAAAAGAGGACCAATTAAGCCACCGCCGACGTTGTGGGCTACGTTCCATACAGAAACAATTTCCCCACGTTCTTTACGTGACCACCAGTGAACCATGGTACGGCCACAAGCAGGCCAGCCCATACCTTGGAACCAACCGTTTAAGAACAGCAAAATAAACATCGCAGTAATGCTGCCTGTTGCCCACGGCATAAAACCGAAACAGAACATCACTAACGCAGACATTAAAAGGCCTGCACTTAAGAAGTAGCGTGGGTTAGAGCGGTCAGAAACGCTCCCCATTAAAAATTTAGATAAGCCATAAGCAATCGATACGGCGGCAAGAGCTACCCCGAGATCACCGCGGCTAAAACCTTGGTCAATCAAATAAGGCATCGCCAAACTAAAGTTCTTACGAACAAGGTAGTAGCCTGCGTAGCCGAAGAAAATACTGATGAATAACTGCCAGCGCAAGCGGCTATAAGTGCTATCGAGCCGCTCAGTAGCGAGCCTCTCGATATGCGCTTGGGGTTTAAAGATACCAAACATAGTTGACCTCATTAATGTAGTGCGATGGTTCTAAAGCTCGAACGATAAAAAATGTTTCATTCGAAAGAGAACGGCATTGTCGTGTGCAACTGAATGTATTTCTGTGACAAATGTTACAAGGGAATTAATTTGCGCATAAAAACAAATGATTAGTTTTCATTTTTTCATGGTTAGTGCCATTAAATTGAGATGTAATCGTTTTCACTTTTGTTCGCGAGATGTTTGTTTTTGGTTGTTTTGTCGTCAATTAAATCGCAGATAAGGAAAGTTGGCAAAAATTGTTAAACCATGAAGTCACTCGAAACTCACTGTGAGTTCAATGATTCATATTCTTTTTGATTGGAAAGAGAGTGGCAAAATAAGCAAATAGTCCAGTATTCCTACCCAGATTTGACACTGTCTATTGATAATTCTTGCTAGCTTTGATTGGCAATTCATGTGTTACAGAGTGTCGTTCTGTGGCATTGATGCTAATAATACAAAAAGGAAGAATGATGAATAATTTTAATAAAGTCAGTGTGTTGGGTTTGCTTTCATTGAGCGGATTGCTTTCTGCTCATGCACAAGCTCATGGTTGGGTTGAATTTCCGAGCGCGCGGCAAAATACCTGTTACCTAGATGGTGGTTTCTGGAGTAATACGATCCCTAATGCAGCATGCCAAGCGGCTTTTGATCAGTCTGGAGCTTATCCTTTTGTACAACGCAATGAAGTGGCGGCCAATGTGGCAAATTATCGTGACATGGCTCATGTTCAAGCTGTTGTTCGCGACGGCTTGTTGTGCTCCGCAGGCAGCAACGCGAAAGCAGGGTTAGATGTTGCTTCACCTCATTGGCAAAAAACGGCCGTGAATTTAGACGCTAATCAACAAATCGAATTAGTCTTTAATGCTACCGCGCCACATAACCCCTCTTATTGGGAGTTTTATCTCTCTAAACCGACTTATACTGGTGAGGCCCCATTAACTTGGGATGATCTAGATCTTATTGATACCAAAGGTAATATCACCGTGGGGACGGATAAAAAATATCGCATAAAGATTACCCTGCCTGCCGATAGAAGTGGTGATGCTGTGCTTTATACTCGCTGGCAACGTATTGATGCCGCGGGCGAAGGTTTTTATAACTGCAGTGATATTAGTTTTAGCGGTGGTGGATCAAACCCAACGGATCCGACAGACCCATCAGAACCTGCGCAGAATCTCAGCGATCTTGGTGGTTATATTTCACAAGGTTTTGGTCCTGTTGAATCTGGCGATACGGTTCGTTTGCGTACCTTCGATGCCAATGGCAATGAAACGACCGATATCAGCTTAGCGATTTCAGCCAATAATACAGCAACGTGGCCAGCGGAAATGGCAGGTCAGTTTAACCAAGTAAAAAAAGGGGAGTGGTTTATTGGGATTTGGCACCAAGAAATGAATCACTATATGTACGATAGCCAGAATGTGTATGCTAACCGTGTATTTGCTCCAAACGCGACTTACAGTTATCAGCTTTCTTTGCTAAAAGAGGAAACGCCACAGCCACCTGTCCCCGATAATGCTTGGAATGGGACGTAAAATTTATACGTCCGGTGATGTCGTTATGCACAAGCAGCAAACTTGGACCGCACAGTGGTGGACAAAAAATGAAGAGCCCGGAACTACGGGTGAATGGGGTGTATGGCGATAGTATTAAATAGCTATAGTATCGAGTAGCAAAAAGAGGCCATGGCCTCTTTTTGCTCTCTAACTCTGGTTTAATCATGGCTTATAAGATGAGGTTATTCACACAATTTGCCTTGTTTTGCTGGTTGGGTTAACAAGTAATCACCTTCTAAACTGCGATAGATTATCGCATTCCAAATGCTGCCATCATCCATTTCAAACTCAATGGCATAATTCACCCCGTTAACCACTTGTGAGCGGACATCGATAATGTCTTTTAATTGTGCGTTGTTCTCCATTTGTGCTAAAGCGCTCTTCAACGCTTCTTTAGCTTCATCGGTAATTTCTGTCGCTTGCCAACCTCCCGGCATAAACTCGCTTGCACAGATGGGCGACGGTACGGCATCTGTTTCCGCCACCACGGCGGTGGGCTCTAGAGCCTTAGCACTTTCTGTTTGCGTTTGTTGATCACACCCCGCTAACGCGAGTAAACCAAAAATTGGGAACATTAACTTTTTCATTGTATTTTCTCAGTTTGTTAGTTTATTAAATGAAGTTAATTTCATCTCAAATGAACACTGCGTGTGTTCTTATCAAGAATGTTGATTCATTGTCTTAATGCTAAATCAGTGAAAAAGCCCTTATCTAGCGCAAAGATAAGGGCTCAATGAGGTTAATTACGATCGTTTTCGCTGTATTGGTATTGATAACTAACGTCAATAACCGCACGGTATTCCACTTGATCACGCACTTTTGAAAAAGGTTCTACGTGAACTTCTAAATCTTTAAGTTTGACGCTTTGACTTTTGAGTGAAGGCTCAAAAATAGGTAACTTTTTCGCTAATTCATCAGGTTGCATTTGCTTGAGTTGATCGACTAAATCGAAACCTGCATTGTAAGCCTGTTCTTGAGTAGTAAAGGCGCCTGTTTTTAGAGATGTCTCTGTTATCGAGGTGTATACACCCGCAAAAGCGGTAGCGCTCATTGCAAATACAGCAGCGAAGATCATGATTTTTTTCATTGGATAGCTCCTTCGTTTGTAGAAAATATAGAAAGTATTAATTCGATGGCGTGATACTAACAATCATGGTGTGAGCGGTGTAAGGAGTCTGTCAGGCTGTGTTAAGAGCATGATAAATTACGATGAGATTTTCTAACAAAGGGTTGCCAGTACAAACTTTAGCCAACCATGTCAGGTTTTGACCACACGGACTTTTGATTGCTCATGAATAGGTAGGCATAGATAAAATGCATCACATTACGGTGTGTTTTTACTTATAAAAGTGTTCGAAGGTTATAAGGGCTACTTGTTTGCCAATGAGATTTACAAATTAATTCTCATCAAAATCAAGCAAAAATTATATTGATAGTTATGCGCACTATTAAATGTACATATAATTATCATTTATGTTTATCTTGTTGACATGCAAGTTAATTATCATAAAAAATCTTCGAGTTGTTTTGGCTATTGTCTTTTTTGTGACCATTTTATTTGACGCTCGTTTTGCACTATTTTTCCGTGCTACTGGCGAGGTTGGTTTTCTTGATCCATTTTCAATGAGCGAATCATTCGCAGTCACGTCGCTGGTGGTTGATTGGATGTAAGTCGTCAGCGGATGCTAATAATAACTCTCTAGGATTGAGAAATGAAAAAAGTACAACGTCAAATGAAGTGGCTATTCCTCGCAGCCTCTATCAGCGCAGCACTACCAGTATCAGCCGCGAAAATGGTGCAGGTTGATGATCCAAGTCTACTAGAACAAGCTTTATCCATGCAGGCTCGCAGTATTGTGCCAACACAAAATGGCTTTCAGATGGTAAAAAGCGTCACTCTACCTAATGGTAAAGTCAAAGTCCGTTACCAGCAGATGTATCATGGTTTACCGGTCTTTAATACGTCAGTCGTAGCAACGCAAACTGAGAAAGGTATCGGCCAAGTTTACGGCATGATGGCGCAGCAAATTGATTCTGATGTGGTAAGTACTTCACCACAAGTTGAACAAAAGCAGGCGGTTAGTATTGCACTTACGCATTACCAACAACAAAACCCATCACTGACGAGTGCGGATCTTGTTACAGAAAACGAGCGCGCTCAATTGATGGTGCGTTTGGACGAAAACCAAATGGCTCAAATGGTTTATTTAGTCGACTTCTTTGTTGCAACCAATGAGCCTGCACGGCCATTTTTCTTTATTGATGCGAACTCTGGTGACGTATTACAAACTTGGGAAGGGTTAAACCATGCAGAGGCGACGGGTACTGGACCTGGTGGAAATCAGAAGACAGGTTTTTATCAGTACGGAACAGATTTCCCAGGGTTAGTGATAAATAAAGTAGGCAACACCTGTAGCATGGTGAATAGCGCTGTAAAAACCGTGGATATGAAGCATGCGACATCGGGTGGTTCAACGTTCAGCTATTCATGTACCGACGCGAGTAATTACAACGATTACAAAGCGATTAATGGCGCTTATTCACCGCTTAATGACGCACACTACTTTGGTAAAGTGGTGTTCGATATGTACAAAGACTGGATGAACACCACCCCATTAACCTTCCAGCTAACTATGCGTGTGCATTATGACAGCAACTATGAAAACGCCTTCTGGAACGGATCGTCCATGACCTTTGGTGATGGCCAAAATACATTTTATCCATTAGTGGATATCAACGTCAGCGCGCATGAAGTGAGCCACGGCTTTACCGAGCAGAACTCAGGGCTTGTTTATCAAAATATGTCTGGTGGTATCAATGAAGCGTTCTCTGATATTGCTGGGGAAGCAGCTGAATTTTATATGAAAGGCAGCGTTGACTGGGTGGTCGGGAGCGACATTTTCAAATCTTCCGGTGGCTTACGTTATTTTGATCAACCGTCAAAAGATGGCCGTTCTATCGATCACGCTTCTCAATACTACAATGGATTAAATGTTCACTATTCAAGTGGTGTGTTTAATCGCGCGTATTATTTGCTAGCCAACAAAGCCAATTGGTCGGTTCGTAAAGGTTTTGAAGTGTTCACCGTCGCTAACCAGTTATATTGGACAGCAAACAGTACCTTTGACCAAGGTGGATGTGGCGTCGCAAAAGCGGCACAAGACTTAGGTTATAACAAAGCGGATGTGGTTGATGCCTTTAACCAAGTGGGCGTAAATGCTAGCTGTGGCGTAGTGCCTCCAACGGAGAATGTGCTAGAAAAAGGCAAACCAGTAATAGGGTTACAAGGTACGCGAAGCTCCGAAGCCTTCTATACCTTTACGGTCGCAAGCTCAACCAGCGCTAAAGTTTCGATCAGTTTGGGCTCAGGTGATGCTGATTTGTATGTCAAAGCCGGCAGCAAACCAACCACTTCTTCGTGGGATTGTCGCCCTTACAAATCGGGCAACAATGAACAGTGCACAATTTCTGCAACACCAGGAACCACCTACCATGTGATGCTCAAAGGCTATAGTAATTACAGTGGTGTAACGTTAAGACTGGATTAATCATCTTTATTGATTAAATTTAAAGGGGCACGAGTCAGTGCCCCTTTGTTATGTAGGAGGGTATTCAACGATAGGTTGTTCAACAACCACGGTGTTTGTTTCTAGTCTTTTCTTGCCAGCTTCTCCGCCTCCACAAATTCGCCTTGTCTTAAGCATCGAAACACCGATTTGTTGTTATGGCTTGCTATCGATATAACCACAGCACTTTTGTTATATGTAGTGTGAAAATGTCGTTAGATAAATTGATGGACGCAATTGCCGATCAAGGTTGGTACATATGGGATGACTTTTTAACACCAGAGCAAACCAAAAACCTACGAGCGTGTACGCCACCGCAGTTACAAGTGGCGCGAATTGGCAGGCACGATGCCTTGCAATTAGAGGTTGAAATACGCAACGATAAAATCCAGTGGATTGAAAACAGCATGGGCCTGCCTGTGCAAGACTATTTGCAACGTATGGAGCAAATTCGGCAAGAGGTTAACCGCCACTTTTTTCTTGGGCTATTTGAATACGAAGCTCATTTTGCCAAATATGAAATAGGGGCATTCTACCAAAAACACCTCGATGCCTTTACAGGCAACGCCAGCCGCAAACTGACGACGGTATTTTATATGAATGATCGGTGGTGTGGTGCTGATGCAGGTGAGTTGGTTATTTACGATGTTCAAGATCAGTATCTCGCGACGGTTGCGCCGATAGCGGGGCGTTTACTGGTCTTTTTATCCGAACGTTTTCCGCATGAAGTACAACCTACCAATGCTGAGCGTTTCAGCATCGCTGGGTGGTTTCGCATTAATGGCGTGACAGGCAACAAGCTCGATATTGCCAGTTAACGCAAAAAAGCTAATAAGTAAGCGTGGCTTGTGTGTTGCCACGCTCTTTTATCAGTCAAATTTGATCAGGGTAAAATGAGGATGTGAGCTTAATGCCTCCATCATCAATAAGGCATTGGTTTCAATTAAGTGTTCACTTTGCTCATTTTTCAACACAATGCACTCTTGTTGGTGTTCATTGCGCAGAGTGTCCATCGCGGTACCTGAATAGGTAAGACCATTTTTTAAGGTGAGCTTGACGGGCAAATGAAACAAACACGCGAGCTCAATGTAATCATATTGACTGCAAGTGACCATTATTCACTCCTATGATGTTACGCGGGCTTATTAAGATACGCGTTTTGCAAAATGTACATGCGCTTTACGTCACGATATTGGCCATTAATGAAGAATTCTTCAACTAAGTGCCCTTCCTCAACAAAGCCGGCTTTTTGGTATAAATGGATGGCTTTTTCGTTTTCCGTCGACACATGCAGGTAGATTTTGTGTAGGTTCAAAATGGTGAAAGAGTAGTCTAAGGCTTTGTTGATCAAGGTTTGTGCAAACCCTTTTCCTTGGTGCTCTGGCGTGATGATGATCTGAAACTCGCCACTGCGGTGAATGTAATCAATTTCAATTAATTCAACGAGACCGATCAGTTCCTTATCTCGGTTCTCAACCACAAACCGACGCTCGGCGTTATCGTGAATGTGCTTGTTGTACAGCTCTTCCAGCTCATCAAAAGATTCATAAGGCTCTTCAAACCAGTAAGACATAATGTTGCGGTTGTTATTGAGATCATGGATAAAGCGTAAGTCACCGCGCTCTAACGCTCTTAATGATAATTGATTATTCATAGCAAACCTTCATTGAACTAAGGCATTCATCTTATGCCGACTTTGTTGCAATACAAGTGGTTAGTCAGCAATTTTTTAAAATGCGTACGCTTACGTCTTGTGATCTGATGCCGCGAGATGAATCAGTTCGGTCAGTTTGTTTATGCTTTCCTGCCATGCCATGTTGTCTTCAAAGTTCGCTACACTGAAACGGATACAGTGTTGGAATTGTCCCTGCGTTGCAAAAAGATGCCCCGGCAGGAGGCTGATTTTGTTTTGCAGGCCACGTTGATAAAGCTCAAAACTATCGATGAATGACGGAAGTGTCAGCCAGCATAAAAATGAACCTTCAGGTCGGCTTAATTGAAACTGCCCTTGCAGCGACGGGTAGTGATTGAGCGAGGTGGTGAGCAATTTGGCAAAGCGCTGCTGGTTCAGTTGGTAAGTGCGGCGCATTTTGGCTAGATGTTGGCGGTACTTACCACTTTCGAGAAATTCCGCTACGGCTGATTGGATTAAATTCAAGCTGCCCATATTCTCGCTGAGCAATATCTTTTCTATTTGCGCTTGATACTTTCCAGCGATGATCCAACCGATCCTCAGCCGTGAATCCAAGGTTTTGGAGAGCGAATTGATGTAAATAACGCGGCCTTTGCCATCCAGTATCTTCAAGCAAGGTATCGGTTTTTGAAAATACAGGCCACCAAACACATCATCTTCAATAATTGGTGTATCACCACTGACAGCCAAAAGCTGTTTACGTTTTTCCAGAGGCATTTGTGAACCGGTTGGGTTGTTAAAATTAGGCGTGACGAGAATCGCCTTAATCGGCCATTGAGATAGCGCTTGTTCGAGGGCGCTGATGTCGATGCCTTCGACACTATGGCTGGGGATCTCCACCACTTTTAAACCTAATGATTCAAGCAACAGCAGCGTGCCAAAATAACAAGGTGACTCAACGGCCACAATGTCTTCGCGCTTGGTTAATGCACGAAATGCGAGGCTAATGGCCTGCTGACCGCCATGCGTAATGGCGATTTCTTGTGCTTTGATTTGTAGGCCCAAATCTTGCGATATTTTTAGCAGTTGTTTGACTAAATGGCTATTACCTGGCGGTAGCTGATAGTGGCTAGGAATGTGCGTTTGCTGGCGGCTGTGGCGGCCAATTTCTGCATACAAACTACGAATCGCGGCGCTTTGCGTATTAGGATGCGCTGAGCCTGCGGGCATGTGATGTTTCACTGTGGGTTGAACCAAAATTGATTTAGATAAAGAGAGCAGGTCAATGCTATTGGGTTGTGGCAGCGGAATCTCCAAAGGGGTTACAGCACCTTGGACTCGATAGCCTGAACGAGGCTGAGAGTAGACGACATTCATCGCTTCTAACTCTTGATAAGCACGAATAACGGTATTTTTGCTGACAGACAGTTGTTCGCATAGCTGGCGAATGGAAGGCATTTTATCGTGTGCGTGGAATAAACCATCGTCGATGCTCTGCTTAAGATGACGTTTTACCTCAGTATATTTAGGATCCGTGTTTTTAAGCTTACTTTTCATTCTGTACCCACTAAATTATTCAAATCTGTGCCTTTTGCGCATAACTGTACCCAAATAAAGTAGCAGCATAGAATCGATTGTGGCTAGGAATTTTGTGATGTTTGTAAGAATGATCCCGTTCTTGTTTGTCGTGCTATGGGCATCTGGTTTCGTTGGCGCAAGGTTTGGCTTAATGTATGCGGAACCTGCCACGCTGCTCACGCTGCGCATGGTGGCGAACGTGGTGCTTTTTATTGGTTTGTTGTTATTGCTCAAAAGGCGCATTCCGCGTGGTCGCCATTTGTGGCATTCCTGTGTAACGGGTGTGTTGATTCATGGTTGCTATTTGGGCGGAACCTACCAAGCGATTTCTTGGGGAATGCCAGCAGGTTTAAGTGCTCTGCTGGTGGGGACACAACCCATTTTGACTGCGCTGCTGCTGGTTTTTATGAGTACAGAGCGCTTTAATCTGGCGCAGTGGTTAGGGTTAGCTCTTGGGTTTTCTGGGATAAGTCTCGTCTTGATGGGTAACATTGAGTGGCAATCGGAAGTGCACAAATGGCCTGCCATTAGTTTGTGTTTGTTATCTCTGCTCGGCATCACGCTCGGCACCTTATATCAGAAAAAATTTTGCCAAGGTGTCGATATGATTGGCAGCGCTACCGTGCAATATGTGGCTGCGTTATGCCTATTTTTACCTTGGGCTTGGAGCTTTGAAACCATGCAAGTGCAATGGACACCGACCTTTATCATGATACTGGTATGGCTGGTTGTGGTGCTGTCATGTGTCTCTATTTTATTGCTGTTGTATATGGTTGAACACGGTGCGGCCTCAAGTGTGGCTTCAGTGTTTTATCTTGTACCGCCAACCACCGCCATTCAAGCATGGCTTGCTTTTGATGAATCATTGGATGGGTTTGGTGTTGCGGGCTTCTGCCTTGCAGTTACGGCTGTTTATCTGGTGGTGAAAAAGCCGAATCTGCTGAGAAAATTGGCGAAACCGGTATTTGAGCGTTCATAAAATTCACCCCTATAAATCGAACTTAGAATGGGGTGCTCTGCTGGTGGTCGGGTAATAAATGGATAATTTCTGACTCGCGGCGGCACCTAATGACTTTGCCAATTTTTTCAGATTGATCTTAAGCGATGCACTCAAAAATGCGCTGCCCTTCCTCTGTTTTCCTAAAATATTTTACTGTGTCATCTAGTTTTAAACTAAGTGAAACACAACTGTCATATTTGCGTCCTAAAGTGAGTTTCGTTCAATACACAACGGCAATAAAGCCTCTTAAGGATATTTGTGATGAAAAAGACAGTAATCGGTGCAATCGCTCTTTTAGGTGCATTGGCAGTTAACCCAGTTTTTGCAAAAGAAACCATTTCTGCTGTTGGCTCTAGCAGCGTAACGCCATTGATGGAAGTTTTCTCTGAAACATATATGAAGAAAAACGCGGACGTGTTTATTGAGGTTCAAGGCCCAGGTTCTTCTGCCGGTATTAAAGCCGCTAAGAACGGCAGTGCGGATATTGGTATGTCTTCACGTGGCCTAAAAAGCTCAGAAAAAGAAGCATCATTAGTTGAAGAAAAGATCGCGCTTGATGGTATAGCGGTGGTTGTGCATCCAAGCAATAAAGTAAAAGGGTTGAGTGCTGAACAAGTCTCTGCCGTTTACCGAGGCGAGATCACGAATTGGAAAGATGTCGGTGGTGAAGACAAACCTATCGTTGCAATTACTCGCGATACCGCATCAGGGACTCGTGGTGCATTCGAAGAGATTATGAAACTGACAAAAAAAATCTCAGACAAGACGGTATCTGCTATCTCTCAACGAGCTCAAGTAGCTAACGGTAACGGCAGTTTGAAAACTATGGTTGCGTCTAACCCTTATTCCATCGGTTACATCTCTCTTGGCACCGTTGATAACACGGTTCATGCCTTAGCGGTAGACGGTACTGATGCATCGGTAGATAACGTGAAAAATGGTTCATATAAAGTGGCTCGTCCTTTCCTTGTACTGTACAAAAAAGGCCAACCATCCGCTCAAACGCAACAGTTCCTTGATTGGATGCTAACGCCTGAAGCTCAAAAACTCGTTGCAGAACATCACTATATCGCAGTGAACTAATTGACTCTCCCATTCGACTTGAAGTTGCAGCGACGTTGTTTCGTTCAGCCCAATCACATGCTTTATCCATGTGGATGGGAATTCACTGACTTGCTGTTTAGCCGCCACTTCAAGTTGTTTGGGGAAATAACTTTAAAAGTTTGCTTAGCCCATCGTTGGGGCTGAGCCTTTTCTATCCACGTCGATTCCATCGAATAGTGAGATTGATACTATGACCATCGCAACAAATAGTGAAAAGCTTATGAACAACGTTTCTACGCAAGCTTCCAAACGTGCACTTCGTGCTAAAAAGCGTGTGGACTGGAAAGAGCGCATTTTCCACGGGTTGTTTCTTACCAGTGCCATTATTGGCATTGTGTCTCTTGCCATCATTGCCTACTTCATTTTCCGCGAAAGTATTCCCGCATTTCAAGAAGTGGGTATCTCGGGTATCGTCCTTGGACAAGATTGGTTGCCGCCAGCTCTGTATGGTGTGGCAACTATGATTGTCGCTTCTGTGGTTTCAACGTTTGGTGCGGTTATCGTTGGTGTGCCTGTGGGCGTACTCACCGCTATCTTTATTGCCGAAGTCGCACCAAAACGTGTCGCGAATATCATTCGCCCAGCCGTTGAATTGCTCGCTGGTATTCCTTCCGTGGTCTATGGTTTCTTTGGTCTTGTGATTATTGTTCCTTTGATTCAGGACATTTTCCAAGTTCCTGCGGGCAATACCATTCTCGCGGGCATTATTGTGCTTGGTGTCATGATCTTACCGACGGTGATTACCGTGTCCGAGACTTCTATTCGCGCAGTCCCTCATGCGTACAAAGAAGGTTCTTTGGCATTAGGTGCATCCAGTATTTTTACCATCTTCAAATTGCTGGTACCGGCAGCTCGTTCCGGAATTATGACCGGCGTCATCTTAGGAATTGGGCGCGCGCTCGGTGAAACCATGGCCATTATTATGGTGATGGGCAACGCGCCAGCGATGCCTGAAGGTATTTTAGACTCAGCACGCACGCTGACAGCCAATATTGCGATTGAAATGTCTTACGCAAGTGGTGTTCATGCCAGTGCGCTTTATGCAACAGGCGTTGTGCTATTGGCATTCATCATGATCTTGAATGCCACATTGCTCTATTTAAACCGTGAGAGAGCGAGGTAATAGTGATGGATACAGTAAAACTAAAACGTGCCCGCCAGCTAAAAGATAACGTATTGAAAATATCTATTTGGATTGCGGCCGCTGTAACAGTCGGCTTCCTATTTTGGATTATCTGGTACATCCTTTCTAACGGGCTACAACACGTAGATTGGAATTTCGTTACTGACGATTACACCCGTACTGGCAATGAACACGGGATCTTCCCGATGATCATATCGACGATTTATATGGTGATCGCTTCTATTTCGGTGGCCGCCCCGTTGGGTATTATGACGGCGATTTATCTTACCGAATACGCCAAAATCGGTAGCCGCTTGGTGAAAGTGATCCGCTTTTGTACCGAATCTTTGGCGGGGATCCCCTCCATTATCTTTGGTCTATTTGGCATGACCTTCTTTGTGGTGATTCTAGGCTTAGGCTTCTCTATTTTGTCGGGTGCGCTAACGCTCAGCATTTTGATTTTGCCTGTGATCATTCGGACCACAGAAGAAGCGTTGATGGCCGTTCCTCAAACTTATCGCGAAGGTTCTTATGGTCTTGGAGCCTCAAAAATATACACCATTTGGCGTCTGATTTTGCCAAGTGCAATGCCCGGCATCCTCACGTCAATTATTTTGAGTATTGGTCGTGTTATTGGTGAATCGGCTCCTGTGTTTTTAACCGCAGGAATGGTGGCACGTATTCCTGATTCATTGCTCGATTCAGGCCGCACCCTAACCGTTCACCTTTACAAGCTCACAACAGAGCTGTTCACGGTTGAAGAGTGGAATCAAGCCTACGGCACAGCAACCGTGCTGATTGTGGTTGTGCTACTGATCAACATGGTGACGAAGCTAATCGCAAGACGATTTAATACCGCTTCTTATTAAGCAGAGCGTTGGGCGCGATTTACAGAATTTTGAGAGATAACAAGAATGAACAAATTTAATATTGAAAACCTAGACCTTTTTTATGGCGATAACCAAGCGCTAAAATCAATCAACCTGCCTATTCCAACTCGTCAAGTGACAGCGCTGATTGGCCCTTCTGGCTGTGGAAAATCGACTTTATTACGCTGTTTGAACCGAATGAATGACCTCATTGAAGGCGTGACTATCACCGGTAAATTGGCGATGGATGGGCAAGATATTTACGGCAATATTGATGTTGCAGATCTGCGTATCAAAGTGGGAATGGTGTTCCAAAAGCCAAATCCGTTCCCAATGAGTATTTATGAAAACGTGGCGTATGGGTTACGCGCACAAGGGATTAAAGATAAAAAGCACATCGATGAAGTGGTTGAGCGCTCATTGCGCGGCGCGGCGTTGTGGAATGAAGTAAAAGATCGCTTGAAGTCGCATGCGTTTGGTCTCTCTGGTGGTCAACAACAGCGTTTGTGCATCGCACGTACGATAGCGATGGAGCCGGATGTGATTTTGATGGATGAACCAACGTCCGCCCTTGACCCGATTGCAACACACAAAATTGAAGAATTGATGGAAGAGCTGAAAAAGAATTACACCATCGTTATTGTCACGCACTCAATGCAGCAAGCGCGTCGTATTTCTGATCGCACGGCGTTTTTCTTAATGGGGGAATTGGTTGAACACAATGATACACAAGTGATTTTCAACAATCCTAAAGATGATAGAACCATGGGATATGTCAATGGCGATTTCGGCTAATCACTTATTGCAGCGACTAACCTGAAATAATAGCGGACTCATTATAACTATAAAGCGATGGTAACTTTGCCCCTCATACAGAGGGGCTTTTTTGTAGAAACTTCATGGCATACATATTCGGCTCTTCTCCGCTTAGGTGAGCTTGATATTTGGGTAAAAAGTTGAGTGTGTATCGGGAACCGATGTTTGTCTGATCTTCAATTTGAAATAGTCTGTATCTCTCACCCCTCTTGCCCTTCGTCTGAGTAAGCCAATCGAGACATTACCTGCTTCTACCCGAGCGTTAGTCAGTTTGTATTTTCCGTAGTTACAAATACCCACTTTTCTTTCCAATAAAGCATCGGCAAAATTAATTAAGGAAAGTATTCTGGTCGATTTGGCAAGACGACACCAAGCTTCTAGAGCTGCCACCATTGTTTCGTAATCGGGTTCATCCCATATGGCTTGTAGCTGCTCTTTGAGCATGTAAACAACGCACAAAGTCTTGTTGCTCTCAAGTAAGTCATCAAGTCTGTCAGACTGCCTATCATCCAATTTGTGAGCGTTTTTCAGTAGGAGGAAGAGCGTTCCTTTCAACATTTTTTTTTCGTCGTGAGAGCCATTTCTAAAAGCTTTTGCTCTCTCTTTTTTGATTAAGATGCAGTAGTTCTGCATGACATGAAATCGGTCAAAAACAATATCAGCATTGGGAAGCATTTTCCTGACCGCCGACTGGTAAGACTGGCCCATATCCATTGATACTGCTTTGATTCCTGATTTGGTTTCTTCTGATAGTTGCTCAAAGAAGGAGATCAGAACTTCTGCTTTTCGGCCATGTTCAACCCAAATTAAATGCCCAGAGACGAGGTCATAAACAACCGTCATATAATCGTGTCTCTTGGCTCTGGCAACTTCATCGACGCCAATATGAACCAAGTTATTCAGTTTCTCGGGGTCTAATGCTGGTAGGCTTGAACGCAAGTATTCCCTATCGATATTTTTTACTGTTTCCCAGCGGATTCCTAAATGTTGAGAGACGGCATGTATGCTCATATGGCGACATAACCCACTGATGAACTTGCAAAAGCGAGCGGTATAACGACCACCTTTAGCCACATATTCAGTCTCTTCGATCAACCGTCGTCCTTCTTTGTCTCTAGTTTTAGCCAGCTCAACCTCAATCGTACAAGGTCGCCCACTCACAGGTAAATCTTGAAGACGTCTTTTAACGTAGTGATCGACGGTGCAGGAAGTCCCTGATATTGGCTCTTTGACTTTATACCTACGATCTCGACGACAGCGAACGAGTACGCCTTGGGACATTTCTTCTATTGAACAAGATTCAACACACTGGCCTTTAAAGCTAAATAACGAGGAAGACAAAGACGACAAAATAGACTACTGACTTATTTTTAAAATAAGCATTATAAATCATGTGATTATGATGAATGAGCCTGTGCATACAGACTCATGAAAGCGGAGAAGAGCCCATATTCTTATCCGCAATATGTATTAATTGATTAATATTGGCTGAATCTTTAGGAAAAGAGGCAATACCGATACTGGTTGAAAGCTTTGCTCCCACTCCATTATCCACGAAGAAATTCTCTTTAAAACACGCTTTAATGTGGCGTTGCATAATGCTCAGTTCCATCGCATCTACGCTATGGATGATCAGGGCAAACTCATCACCCCCCATACGAAATACCGAATAATCAAAGGTTGGAATCGAATGTGTTAAGCGAAACGCTACTTGCTGCAACACACTGTCCCCTGCTTTATGACCATTTTGGTCGTTAATGGGCTTAAAGCCATTTAAGTCGAGAAGAAAGAGAGAGAAGGGGTTGTTGGTAGAAATTTGATTCAGCTCTTCAAACATAGCAAGGCGGTTAGCAAGCCCAGTTAGAGGGTCAGTTAATGCTAAGGTACGCTGAGCAACCGCTTCTTTATGAAAAATATAGCTAACTAAGCCAATGCAACCCAGCATCAAGAACATCAGCAGAAATTGTACCTGTGTTAGCCTATTTGCTTTTTCTTTTTGCTCTAGATAGATAGGGCTTTGCAGTTGAAAGTTTTGGTTTACATAGCCGATAATCTGGTCGTAAATCAAGTGGGTATGTTTTTCAAATACAGCCAATGACTTTTGATCTTTAACGGCCAGCAATAAGCTTTCTAATATTTTGAAATCATCAAAGTTGTTCTTAAAGAAATGCTGGGAATCCGTTCTGCCCATAAAATTATCCGATTCCTTACTCGTTAGAATCAAGTCAAAACGGCTCCAAATCAGCTCATACTGCAGCCAAGTGTGCGATCTCTTCTCCTGTGAATCTAAGTAATAAGGAATCGAAGCAACCAGCTCAGAATACTCTTTGGTGAGCTGGAATAAATACCAAGTTGCATAGTTACGTTGGTCGGTATAGGAGTTGGCTAAAGAGCGTGTGGTCGAAAGTATATACAAATTAGCGACGATCAAGGTGGCTGACAGGACAATCAACAGTGTTTTTGCCCGGTATAGCAAGGGGTGTAAAGTGCTGTGTTTTGTAAAATTCATTATTTACCGTGAATCAATAGTTTTTCTAACTGCCACACCATTTGGGTGTAATAAATGCCATTGTCTATTTGTGGATATTTATCTAGATTGTAGATCAGCCAAAACGGCCCCTTGTTTCTTATTTTCATTTCATCGCCATTCATGTGATAAGCAATAATGGGTTCATAGCGAGTTAAGTTTTCAATTGCAATATTAGCGGCGTAATCATTAATGGCCAAAAATGATACAGAAGAAACCTGTCCAACTTGCAAATGATTAATTAAATCAATAACTTTAAAACCAGTGAAAGTATTTTCTTTTGGTAACCAAGGAAGCTGAGTCGTGAAGGTTTCACGAGGCAGTATCTCTGCCAATTGTGCAAGAGAATAAGTAACCCGATCTTGGTTTGGGAGGGTAATAGTTAAGCTTGCAGCATGAACAAATAAGCTGAAAAAAATAAGTGGTAAAGCGGTTATCCATCTCATCATAAACTACCTTATTTACTTCTGCTTTTTTCTTAGAGCATAGGCTAAAAGTATAAGGTGATAATTTAATCAATGAAATTATTTTCTATTTATATTTCTGTTAATTTGGTCGAATCAATCTTTAGTTTAGAACAAAAAAATCCCCACATAAGTGGGGACTTGCATATTGAAATGTTATTAGTGCCGTTACTGCTGCATTGTTTACTAAAAAATGAGATGTGCTACACCAGCTATCACTGGCAGTGTAATGAGCGTACGCAGAATAAATATGACAAACAGCTCAAGGATGTTGACAGGAATTTTGCTGCCTAACATTAACGCACCCACTTCAGACATATAGATCAACTGAGTCACTGACATGGCTGCAATCACGAAACGTGTCATTTCATTATCAATGGAAGCTGCAAGAATCGCGGGAATAAACATATCCGCAAAGCCGACCACAATGGTTTGAGATGCTTGAACAGCCTCAGGTACACCAAGTAATTCTAGAAAAGGAATAAACGGTTGGCCCAATACAGAAAATACAGAGGTGTATTCTGCAACAATCAGAGCCAGAGTACCCAAGCCCATCACGACAGGTAGCACACCAAACACCATATCAACAGCGTTACGCATGCCTTCAGCGAAGATCGATTTCGCAGATTTAACTTGGCTTGCTTTCGCCAGTGCTAATTCCATCCCCCATGAGAACGAGGTATGTCCGCTTGGAACTGCATCGGCATCTTTAGCTGGAGAGGTACCATCAATATAAGTGTTCTTTTTGAAACTTAATGGTGGCAGGCGAGGAATGATGATCGCTGCAACAAAGCCTGCAAGGCAAATGGTGCCATAAAAAGGTAGGAACAGATGCTCTAGCTTAACTTGCGCAATAACGACTAAGCTGAAGGTAATTGAAACGGCAGAAAACGTTGTACCAACAATAGCGGCTTCACGCTGTGTGTAGAATTTGCTTTCGTACTGTTTGCTGGTCAGCAAAATACCGACACTACCGTCGCCCAACCAAGAAGCCATGCAGTCGATTGCGCTACGGCCTGGAAGGTTGAAAACTGGACGCATGATTCTGCTTAATAAACTACCAAATAGCTCCAGTAGCCCGAAGTTAAGTAGTAAAGGCAGCAAAAGCCCTGCAAAAATAAATACAGAAAATAAAGTGGGTAATAAACCCTCAAGAACCATACCGCCAGTGTTTTCTTCCCAGATAGCCTTAGGGCCGATTTGGAAAAACGTCATAATGACGGCGATACCACCAAATACACGGACGGCTAACCAAAGAGCAGATGGATTAAAAAGCCCATTTAAGAAAGGACTCTTTGTAATGAATGCAGGTTGAAAAATTTTACATAAAATGGAAGCTGCAGACATAAAGGCGATGATCACTGTCACTATTGCAACAAGGTAATCACCCAAAATAGCTTGGATAGATTTAGCAAGGACGGCAACTGGAATGGTTAAGTCACCTTGGTAGCTAATTGGCGCCATAAACAAAAATAGACCAATTAACGAAGGGATGAAAAACATCCAAAAGCTACTTTGTGTTGGTGCTACAGGAGCTTCAATAGTTTGAGCGTTATCTTGCATGTCGTGTCTCGTATTACTGCGGGTCAATAGTCACCAACTGGTGGCATAAAAATGCACTAAATAGCTCTATTTAGTCATTGCAGGCAAGAATATCTATTTTTAAGATGGCTTGCAATACTATTCATTAATCAAGGTTAAGTATTCAAACAAAAGAGCTGTTATTCTCAGATAACATGGTCATTTGTTTTGTTATTGTTGCATTGGTTAATAATCTGTTGGTGGTTGAGGCGTGCGTTTTAAAAAGAGTTAAGGAGGGCTGAGGAAAATTGGGCGGTTAAGGTAAGAGGGACGGGTCAGTCAAAGGCCTTTAACCGTAGGCTAAAGGCCAAAAATGTATAGGTCCAATGAGCTTTATTGAGCTGTACTGATATTCAAACGTTGTAGGCTAACGCTGAGCGCATCATCGAATTGACTAAAGAAATTATCTTCACCGACCAAATCAACAATCCCCGCTTTTTTCAGTTTCATTGCAACACGAGTATTTGCACCAGAGATCAACACTTGCACATTCTTTTTATGGAAGTTTTCGATCATTTCCTCAATGGATTGCAGGCCAGTAATGTCCATAAATGGAACCCATTTAAGGCGAATAATTAAAATTTCTGGCTGCTCTTGAATGCTGCTCATCACACGCTCAAAGGTTTCAGCCGCAGCAAAGAAAAATGGGCCTTCTAAGGCATAAACGGCGAGCTCTCTTGGTAACTGAGTTTGCCCATGACGAAGCAGCTCAGCACTGAGCTCATGGTGTGTACTGGCTTTTACCTCAACACTAGATGCCATACGTTTTACAAAGTGAAGGGTAGCGATGATCACCCCGATGTTGACGGCGACAACTAAGTCAGCAAACACGGTTAATCCAAAGGTTAGCAACAAAATAACCACATCGGCTTTGGGTGCACGTTTAACCAATTTAATAAAGTGGGGAACTTCACTCATGTTCCATGCTACGACGAACAAAATCGCACTGAGTACTGCCAGTGGAATATTGACGGCTAATGGTGCAAGTGCAATAAGGATAATGACCAGAGTGAGCGAGTGCACCACGCCCGAAAGTGGGCTTGTCCCCCCGTTGCGTATATTGGTTGCAGTACGTGCAATGGCGCCTGTTGCTGCAATACCACCGAAGAGAGGAGCAACGATATTAGCGATACCTTGGCCGACTAATTCTTGGTTTGAGTTGTGTTTGGTGCCCGCCATACCATCGGCGACCACCGCCGAAAGCAATGATTCAATCGCACCTAGCATGGCAATCGCAAAAGCAGGGCCAATCAATAGAATAATTTGAGAGAAGCTAACTTCTGGAAGCGAAAACTCTGGCAGTCCTTGAGGTATGCCTCCAAAAGCCGATCCAATCGTGCGGATCCCTTCAAAGCCAACAAAATATTGCAACACGGTAACTGTGACGAGAGCAAGCAGTGGCCCTGGCACTTTCGAGAGCTTCGGGATCTTAGGACCGAAGATAACCAGCGCGAGTGAAAATAACGAAAGGCCTGTTGTGGCCCAATCCATCTGCGGAAAGGCATGGAAAATAGACACTAATTTTTGATGAAAATGCTCACCTTCGATCTTGGGGAGGCCGAAGAATTCTTGCCATTGCCCAACCCAGATAATGACACCGATACCGCTGGTGAAGCCGACGATTACGGGGTCAGGAATATAGCGGATGATGCTACCGAGTTTTGCGACCCCCAGAACCAATAGAATCACACCGGCCATCATAGTGGCTATCTGCAACCCGCTGACCCCATACTGGCTAACAATTCCAGCGAGTATCACGATGAAAGCGCCCGTTGGGCCGGCTATCTGCACTCGCGAGCCGCCAAACAGTGAAACGATAACGCCTGCAATAATGGCGGTGTATATCCCTTGCTCCGGTTTCACGCCAGAAGCAATAGCGAATGCCATCGCCAGTGGCAGAGCGACAACCCCTACAATCAAACCTGCACTGATATTATTTAGCCACTGTTTTGGTCGTAGCAGACCGGCTTTATAGGATTCATATACGGCAAACATAATTGATAACCTTATTGAAAGTAGGGGAAAATAGAAAGCGCGGTGGATTCTACGCTCATTTAAAATGCTGTAAAGAGGGGTGAATATTCAACTGAGGTTATAAATATAGTGGTTCGGCGGCGGAATTTTTACTATTTAGAGTTGTGGATGTGAGTCTATTTTCTTATGATTCATTAGGTAGGATGTTTTTTATACAGAGATGGAGTTTGTGATGATCAATAAACGTTTTTTTAAAACAAAAGAAGAAGTCGAAGTGACCTTTGAAGTGGACGTCCCAGATACGGCTGGCAATGTTGCGATAGTAGCGGACTTTCTTGACTGGCAACCAGAACCGATGAAAAAGGTGGCGAAAAGTAATAGTTTTAAATTTAAAACCCGTTTACCTAAAGATGCTGAATTTCAATTTCGTTACTTGTTGGATGACCAACAATGGGTTAACGATCCTAGCGCTGACCAGTACATTGCCAATGGTTTTGGCGAAGAAAATAGCCTAGTGACGACTTATCAATAGGTTGTTGATAAATCTTGTGAAAGCGTGAAATATGATTAGGACAGTACTCATTTTTACGTGTAATTGTTGATTTATTATAAGGCACTCCGGTGCCTTTTTTGACCATAGAATCACACGATATAGGTGACTTTTGAAACAGAAAGTCTTAATCTTGAGGCTCTTTTGACTTAATCCACAGGATAGATAGTGCTTCCTCGTTCTCTCATTCTGCGCTTTTCTGAGCTTTCACTTCCAAAAAAAGCGTCGATTATTGGCCTACCGATTGTCGCGGCCATCGCATTTTCCTCGTCTATTCAGGATAGCTCCTTACAGCGCCAAATTGAGCTCTCTATTACCGAAACTCAAATTGTTCAGTCGATTTTATCTGATGCTATTGAGGTAAAAAATCTTCCGGATTTTGAATATGAGATTAAATCTGGTGACAATTTAAGTACTATCTTTAATCAACTTGGCTTTGGTTACCAAGACTTGATGAAGATTATGGAAACCGATTTAAACTACCTCGCATTGGATACGTTAAAACCTGGCAACATCCTCAGGTTTTGGAAAGCGCAAAATGGAAATGCGCTTTCCAAAATGGAGCTAGAATTTAGCCTAGTCGAGCGCGCGGTATATTCACGTTTAGATGATGGTACCTATGAGTTTCAAGATGTTAAAATACCGGGTGTATGGAAAGAGTTCGCCATGGTTGGCGAGATCCAAGGCAGTTTTTCTCAGTCGGTCAATTCGATAGGGTTAGGCAGCGCTGAGATAGAACAGATCGTCTCTTTACTTAAAGATAAACTCAATTTCTCTCGTGATCTTAGGTTTGGCGATCGATTTGAAGTGGTTCAATCTCGTCAATTTGTCGGTGAGAAATTGACGGGCAATCGTGAAATCCAAGCGATTAAAATCTACAGTCGAGGCAAAGACGTTTCTGCTTATTTACACCGTGATGGGCAGTACTATGACAAAAATGGTGATAGTTTACAGCGCGCATTTCAACGCTATCCGACGACAAATAAACGCATTACCTCTAACTTTGATGCGCATCGCCTGCACCCAGTCACAAAAAGAGTGGCTCCGCACAATGGTACTGATTTTGGTGTACCAGTCGGTACTCCGGTATTCTCGACTGGCGATGGTACGGTGATCATGACGCGTAAGCACCCTTATGCGGGTAATTACGTGGTGATACAACATGGCAGTACTTACAAAACACGCTATTTGCATTTGAGTAAAATTTTAGTGCGTAAAGGTCAGAAAGTATCGCGAGGTGAGCGGATCGGTTTATCTGGGCAATCGGGCCGAGTCACTGGGCCTCATCTGCATTATGAGCTGATGGTTCGAGATCGCGCAGTGAATGCCATGACCGCCAACATACCAATGGCAAACTCAGTGCCTAAAAAAGAGATGGCGGGGTTTGTTGCAAGGCGTAATGAACTCGATTCTATGCTTCAGCAGCAAGAACTGCGGTATGCCACCAGTGAGTCTTCGGCTGACCAAGAGTCTTAATGTGATAGCATAATGGATATTAGTAATCCCTCACTTTCAGAGTGAGGGTTTTTTATGCGCGCCGTACATGGCTCATGTTGTTCCAGTGAGTCACGATAGAGTGCGGTGTTTCTGGCTTTGAAAAATAGTAACCTTGGATCTGTTCACAGCCCATAGCATAGAGTTTCTCCAGAGCTTCTTGGTTCTCCACCCCTTCTGCGACGAGATCAACTCGAAGTTGATTTGCCAATTGAATAATCAACCAAACTACGCGCTCCGCTGTTTCGTTACACACCATGTTTTTGATAAAAGTGGCATCAATTTTAATGCAATCGATGGGGTAGCTATGGATGTAATTCAAGCTCGAATAGCCAGTGCCAAAGTCATCAAGCGCGATGGTAAAACCAAGTAGTCTGAGCTTATCTAAGATGTATCTAACTTCACTGGTTTGTGAAAGTAGTACTGTTTCGGTGAGCTCAATTGTGAATTCATTAGGCTCAAAGCCGTATTGAGTAATGGTTTGCATTAAGTGTTCGAGATAGCGCTTGGAGTTGATCAGTTCATGTGCCGAACAGTTAAGTCCTAATTTTACCTTGTAGCCTAAGCCCTCCTCTAGCTCAACTTTTGCTAGGCATGCCAGCTCAACAATGCGTTCTCCTAATTCCACAATTAAACCTGACTGCTCAGCAGTATCGATAAACTCAATCGGTGAAATCGCACCCAGAGTTTCGCTATTCCAGCGAGTGAGAATCTCAAAATAGTTCCACTGTTCTTGGTGACGACTGACGATCGGTTGCGCCACCACAAATAGTTCACTATTTTTACTGGTTAACTTATTGAGTTCACGGCGTAGAGCTTCTGTGATTTGGGTTTGACGATGGTATTGGTCACTCAGATGGGTATCATAGCAACGGATATTACTACCGCGAGTTTGCTTACACTCTTTGAGTGCTAAACAGGCATTGAGAATCAGTTGATCGGCCGTGATTGTCTCTTGAGTTTTCCTTGAAATGCCAATGCTTAAGCTAATTTTAATGCGATGTGATGCATCGACATAACCTGTATTTAGCTTATCCAATATACAGCGGCAGATTTGCAACGGATCATTAGAGAAGGTGATAAACGCATATTCATCCCCAGCGATTCGAAATGCCAAATTCTCTTCCGGAACGCTTTTAATGATGGCATTAGCCACAAACTTAATGATTTGGTCGCCAATATAGTGCCCATATAAGTCATTGATCGATTTAAAATTATCGATGTCTAAATAAGCAAGAGTAAACGGTTCATTGGTTGTTTCAACTAAGCGTTCTAATTTGTCAGCTAGATAACTGCGGTTCATTAAATCGGTCAGGTTGTCGTGAGAAACTTCGTAACTAAGTTGATTAACCAAGCTGTCAGAGCGTTCGCTCAACCACTTATTGCGCAGGCTGTGAACGACTATGTTCGCAATGATTCGGTGGTAGCCAATCACGAATTCCTCATCTTCGATGGGAGAATAGAAGGTAGACACGAGCATTCCGAGTATTTCGCCATTCTTGGCACGTAGTGGAATACCGATATAGGCATCAATCTTATTTTCAATTAGAAACTTGTCATCAGGAAAAATTTTGGTCACTTGTGATGGGAACAGACAGTATTCCTGTTTTGATTTCCACACTTGCTCACACGGTGTTCCCCTGAGCGGATAACCCGTGTCGTTGTTGTCTGGCGTCTCACCAGCATGAGATAAGGTGTGAGCTCTGTAATGCCATTTGTCTAACTCGACGATGCATGTACAGCAGGTTTGAAAATGTGTATGCAGCACCAATGTGGCTCGATCATGTAACTCAGAGCCATCGAGCAGCATGAGCTCGTTAATGGTGTTTAGACTAACTGCATCCCTAGCCAATGATGTTTTAGTCATATGTCGTACTCTGTTTTTTTAGAATATGCACTTAGTGACTATGGTCGACATTGTGCAGTTTTGCCACTCGCAATGATGGGTACTTGAGACGCAAAAAAATAAAATATTGGTTATTCAGCGGCTTAGTTGCAGAGTTTTATGAGTACTTTTTTGTCTAGGATAAATTTGCTCTGGTGGACAATTGTGTGATGGAAATAGACGTAACCCCAATTTAGTTACCTAGCTTCATTCGTTAATTTTTCTTTTAAGTAGTTGAGAAATAAATGAGTTCGAGTGTGTTGATAATCAAGTTTAGGGTAATAAGCGTAAACCGTTGCTTGATCAACGGTGATATCGGGTAGCAAACGTACCAGATTGCCCAAACGTAGCTCTTCTTTGACCATCACGTCGTTGGTGACAATCACTCCCATGCCATTTTTGCCTGCATAGAAAAGTGCTTCTGGATTGGTTGTCGCGAAATTACCCGATAACGATAGGCGTTTGCCCGTTGAGGTTTTTAATTCGCGCGTTGTGTGTTCTCCCCAAATCAAGACATTGTGCTGCTGAAGCTGTTCGGCAGATTTGGGCATACCATATTTTTCAATATAGTTAGGAGAAGCATAAAAGCCGGCCCTATGTTCAAATAGGGGTGAGGCTTTAAAACTGAGGGAGTTGAGTTGGTCAATTTCTCGGCTGATGAATAAATCAAGGTGAAGTTCGGGCAATTGCCCCGGAGTTGTTGTGGTCAGTTGGATTCGAATGTCAGGGTAGCGCTGTAGAAATTCATCTAAATACTGCACCAAAAATTTTGAGCCCACAGAGAGTGTCGCCCCAATTTTTAGCAGGCCAGCGGGAGTTTGGCTGACAGATCGTGTTTCATCAACCACCGATTGCCAACTTTCAAGTTGTGCTTTTGCTCTCTCATAAAAGAGAGCACCCGCTTCGGTTTGTGTCACCGATCGTGTGGTGCGCTTAAGTAACTGCACGCCAATTTTCTCTTCCAGCCAATGTACTCGTTTACTGATGGCTGAGCTGGTGGTATTGAGCTTACGTGCCGCGCCGTTAAAGCTGCCTTCTTCAACCACTCGCATGTATGTTTTTACATTTTGTATCCAATCCATCGTTACCCTACTCATTCCTCATTGGAACTAATTCATTTCCTGAGTGCTTTATTATCAAATCTGAGTTGCCAATATATACTGAAAACGTATTTTGACACCACATCTACCGACGATAAGAGCTCACTTAGCAACCCATGAAAACTCTCGCTAGCACACCATTTAAAAAGACGCCGATGTTATTGGCGATGATGATCATTGCCACGGGCCAAGTTGGGGTGAGCATCTATTTACCTGCACTGCCGTTGATCAGCCGAGACTTAATGGTTGACCAAGCCAGTATTCAATGGCTCGTCACGCTTTTTTTAGTGGCGTTTGGAATGTCACAGCTTTTTTACGGGCCATTGTCTGATGCGGTTGGTAGACGCCCGACATTTTTACTCGGGCAGGGGATCTACTTGGCCGGTACAGTATTGTGTGTCTGTTTTTCGGATAATTTTCATGCGTTGGCTGCTGGTCGCCTACTGCAAGGGCTTGGCGCGGGAAGTGCTTCTGTTCTTGGCCGCAGTGTGCTGCGTGACAGTTATGATGGTCTGCAATTAACAAAGGCGCTTTCTTACATCGCCATCACCGCCTCAATTATGCCAATTATTGCCCCTGTGCTCGGTGGGTGGCTTGCCTTTCATTTAAGTTGGCAGTCCGTGTTTGTGTTCGTATTAGTGTATATCTGTACCATTTTTATTTTAGGTTGGTGGATATTGCCAGAAACGTTGCCATACGCGAAACATCGGTTTCAACCGAAGGCCGTATTGCATAACTACTTGCTACTCTTGAAAAATTCCCAAGTGCTGACAAGCGCCAGTTACAACTGGATCAGCTATTTATCTAGTTTAGTGACTCTGTCGGTGCTGCCTTTTCTCTTGCAAAACAAGCTGGGGTTAACGGCCGCCGATTATGGAACCGTAATGATCGTCCCTTCCGCGGGTTTGATGATAGGCAGTGTTGCCGTTAACTTACTCAATGATCGTTTTTCATCCCAACGTTTACTTGCTTTGGCGATTGTCATTATGGCTTTTGCCGGTGTTTGGTTACTGATAACACCGATGAGCGTGTTCAATTTAGTGTGGGGATTTACTTGGTTAACGATTGCGCAAGGTATCTCATTTCCATTATCCACCAGCATGCTGCTCGGGCCACACAAAACTCAAGCGGGTTCCGTTGCGGCTCTATCTGGCTCCATTCAAATGTGTTTAGCTGGATTTTTAGGGGGATACTTGGTGGAAAGATGGATCACGAGTCAGATGTCGCTAGGCTGGTTCTATTTAGTAACCAGTTGCGCTATGTTTTTGGTGTTGTGTTCTTCCTATCGCTTACGTCAAACCAAATTCGCTTAATGCTGTTTATACCCTTCCGGTTTGAAGCGGTTTAAGTCTAGTGGTGCATTTACATCGTACATGTCGGCACAAGAGAAATAATTTGAGGTATAATCTCGGCGACATTAATTCGACGGAAAAATCAATGCAACAAGATGAATTTCAAGCATTAGTCAAAAGCTTGTGCGAGCAAAAAACACTTCCTCAAGCGTTAGATATGCTGAAAGTATTTGAAGATCAAGATATTGCTGAAGCAGCCTTATCGTTAGTGGGTCAGTTTGCTTTAGCCGAAGTGGATGGGGAGCAACGCATTTACCACGTCGTGTTGCAAGAAAATGAGCAAGGTGAAGAAGAAGAGTTTGTCGAACACATTATGAATGAAGGCGATGACGTTATTAAGTTTGTTGCTTGGTTTTTTGAAACCATGTTTGAAGTTAAGCAGAAAGAAACTTACTTGGCTGCTGGTAAAACCTATAAGCAGCCTAAACGCGGTTAACTGAAAATTAATTACTTTATTTTGTGACTTAAGTCTTGTTTTTGTTCTTTTTTGGACTAATATACACCTCGTCAGGTAAATAAATTACATGTTGAGGTGATTCATGGGTTATGAATTAGGTGGTGCTTACGTTGGTCAACTGATCGCAAAAAAAGCGATGTATGATGCAATGCATGGCAAACCACAAGCAAAGAAAAAGTCTTTCATTAAAACGCTAGTGAAGAAATTCAGCAAATAGTGAATGCCTAAGAATTAAAAAGCCCTAGCTTGGTAACAAGCTGGGGCTTTGCTTTATTTACTGGGGTAAAAATGACTGTGCAAATTCGTCCACCATTCGTCCACAAAGAGCCCGTATACCATTACTGACTAAAGAGTCGGCGGTTTCTGAGGCGTCAGTACTTTTTCTTCTAAAGTAACCAGATACTCTGGGGGGGCACTACTGACTTTTTTTGGTTAGCCAATCTTCCAATTTATCACACCCGCCGATATAGCGGCTTTCTAGCCAAATTTGTGGCACGGTGACGGGCGTTTTTTGACCAATGATGGCTTTAACTTCTGGGATCATCCGGTACAGCGCCGCACTTTCTTTGACGACATCATGATAGGTGTATTGAATTCCTGCTTCATCCAGCAATTTCTTTGCTTTTACGCAGTACGGGCAAGTGGCTTTTCCATACACAATATTGCCAGTTAACTCGTCACGTTGTGCCCACTCTTTGATCACAGATTGAACCAAAACACCTCGATTTAACGCTTCTCCTTGGCTGATCACTTTACCTTCAACGACCAATATTGGGGCGTGCCATGCGCCCAATTTCAAGGGTTCCCACCAGTACGATAGCCAGTCTTTGACTTCTAACTCGATGGGAATGCCCTCCAGTTCATTATTGAAGGTGTCAGTCAAAATGTCCTTGGTGAGCGTACACTCGCCGCAAGGGATGGTGACTTTAAATGGACCCCAACTTCCAGCCCATCGGTATAGTGTGATTTTTATCGGTTTTGCCATCGTGTTTTCCTCAAGAAGCATTGCTTAGAGAATAGGAAAGAGTTGAGTGACTTTTTATTTCAACGCGAAGATTTTTTTGTTTCCCAGTGAGTAATAAAGGCCACTGAAGCGATAATGATGGCAGCGCCAAGCCATAATCGCCCGGGTGGTGCCCAGCCAAACACTAACCAACCCGCCAAAACATTCAGTGGCAGCTTCGCGTGATCAAAAGGTTGCACAAAAGACGCATCTGCCACCGCATAGGCTTTAACGATCGCCCATTGAGCCAGTGCTGTCATCGCACCCGCAAAAAGCAATATGAGCCATAGAGTGCCCCCTTGAGGTGTTTGCCAATCTGGTAAAGCGAGCAGTAGATTGAACGGTGTGATCAGTACTAAAAGGTAGACCACCATAGTAGACGGTGAGTCATGGGCAGACAGTTTTTTCACCATCAAAGAGTAACAAGCCCAAAAAAATGCCGCGCCAACAGGCAGCAACGATGCCCAGTTGAAATCGTCAGCCCAAGGTTCAAGGATGATCATCGCCCCGACAAAGCCAGTTAATGTTGCTCCCCAGCGCGCTGTCCCCACTTTCTCTTTTAAAAAAAGGCCTGAACCAATCGTGGCAAACAGAGGAGAGGTCATCAACAGTGCAATACCTTGCCAAATGGGTACGGGATAGGCGAGTGCCCATAACCAGAGTTGTATGCCAATCACAGATAAAAACACACGGAAAATATGCATGCTTAAATGCTTGGTGCGCAGCGAGTAGCGGATCCCTAACGTTGATAAATACGGCAAAATAACGACTAACGCGATGGCATATTGAACCAGCGCCACCGTGGTAGATGACAGGCCATAATTGATACTGGCGACTTGAGCAAGGCTATTGACTATCGCAAAGGCGAGGCCTGCGATTAGCATCCAACTTGCCCCTTGGATTGGGTGGTGAAGTATTTTGGTCATAGAGAAGAGGGTTATAGAAAAAGTCGTTGAATCATACTGACTTATCAGCGTTAAACCAATCTCTGAAATGAATGGAGTGGTTCAATAAATTTGAGCAAGTGTTATCCCTGCTGATTTCCACTTGTCTGAAACGCCAAACATTTTGCGTATGGGCTGTGGTGATGGGATAAAAAAAGCCCCCTAAAAAGAGGGCGAAAGAACATGAACGGCCAGTGCTCTGCCTTAGCACTGAAAAGAAGCACAAACGCTGCCATGCATTTGTACTTATTACAACGCAAGTTGTGTGCCACCTTTAACTTATTGAAAAATAGTGAACTTATATTGTTGGCTCTGTTAAGTATGGTCTAGCCTAGTGCAATGTGTTTCATTTTGGTGCAATGCGGAAAATAAAAAAGGCCAAGCGGGTGCCTGGCCAAAAGGACAAAATCCTTAGGGAGTATATGCGTTCGTATAATTAAAATTAGAAGTTGTAACGTAGGCCTAGGCGAATAGAGTCTTTTGCATCATACGCAGTGCCGAGGTCTTTTTTATCTAGGTAGTTCATTTTGTAGGCAACGTAAGTGTAGATTGATTTATTGAAATCATAACGCCCCGTCAACTCAGCAAAATCACTTTTCGTCGTTGTGACGTTTGCAGTTTCATTTTCCGTTTTTTGATACACACCAATCAAGCGGAAGTTACTTGTGATTTTGTATTGCGCAGCAAATTCAATCCCGTTGAATTCGCTCTTCGCTTTATCGTCCAAATCCCCTTGTGTATAGGTCAGGCCTAAGTACAAATCGTCCAACGTGTAATTTACACCGGCAATAATTTGATTCGCCGCACCTTGGCCTGTGCCATTATCGTTGCTTGCGTAGCCCAAACCGAAACCAAGGCCGATAGGTAAGTTATAAATTGCAGAAAGACCAAAGCCATCGGTGTCTTTTTCGTCGCCTGCAATAAAGCTTGCTTTCACATTGAGGGCATCAAATGTAGCTGCGTAGAGGAAGGTGTTGTTGATTTGCTCATTACCTGCGTTGATGAACTCTTTTTGAGCGCCAGTATAAGTACCGATGTCTGACATTTGAGAAATTTGCACGCCAGCTGTATCTTGGCGGCCGACAGAAATAGCACCAAAATCAGCTTGTAAACCTGCAAATAGGTAACGTTGGTTGAAATCAGAATTCTTATCGTTGCTGGCGGAGGAATTAACCGTTTGCTCTGCTTCATAGGTTGCAAAACCTTTCAAAGAGTCAGAGATTTCTGTTGAGCCTGTAATATTCAAACGCGCACGGCTTTTGTTTTTCATCGTGCCTTCAATTTCTTTGCCTTTGTCATCACCACCGAAATCGCCACGAAATTCTGCACGTCCACCAACTTTAAGCTCATTTCCATCCGCTTTGTAAACGGTCGCAGCAAAAGAAGAACCTGATACCAATGCTGTAAGAATTGCGGTTGCGATTGTTGCTTTTTTCATTTTATTTACCTTATCCATAATCAATGAGCTTCAGTGCTCGAACGGTTTGATGTGAGTAAAGTAGATGTTTTAAATGAATGTTTAATTACTGATTCATGATGTTTACATGTTGTTTTTATTGATGATTTATTAAAAAGAATGTTATTTAGTGATGTTCAAAATAGTCAAGGTGCCATGAATTTTGAGTCGAAGATCTTACTTTTATCTAATGAAGATGCAAATCCATTCACTCGCGCTGTAGATGAGGTAAACTCGACGATCTTAGTCATCTCAAGGAAGAGTATATGTATTCGGTTCGTTTGGATAAACAGAAGATAACCCCTTCTAAAGTGTTGTGTGTTGGACGGAACTATATTGAACATATTCAAGAGCTTAATAACACAATGCCAGAACAAATGGTGGTATTTAATAAACCCAATACGAGCATCACAACCACTCTATCCTCGTTTCACCAAGAGACGCTTCACTATGAAGCTGAAATTTGTTTTTTGATCAAAAAAGGTCAATATAGCGCGGTTGGTTTGGGGTTAGATCTGACTAAGCGGGTACTGCAATCTCAGCTTAAAGCAAAAGGTTTACCTTGGGAGAGGGCGAAAGCATTTGATGGTTCGGCTGTACTTAGCCGATTTGTGCCACTGCATGGTATCGATATCAATAAGTTGCAGTTAGAGCTATTCATCAACTGTGTTCGGGTTCAGTGCGGCGGTGTAAACCAAATGATCTATTCACCCGCCATCATTTTAGAAGAGCTGAAATCTTACACATCGCTGTGTGATGGTGACGTTGTGATGACCGGAACGCCACAAGGAGTTGGAGAAGTGCATTGTGGCGATCTCTTTTTAGGGCGTCTTAAATGTGGAGAGCAGACCTTAATCGAGATTGAATGGCTAGCGCAATAAAACTGATTTGCGCGATTCGGGCTGCGGTTATTATCAGTATTCACCGCAGCCTCTGTCTTTAATGGGCTAAGAGCGTTAAATTTAGCAAAAAGAAAGTCGCCATGCTGATGATCGTGGTCAGCAGGACATTCTTGGTTTTCCATGCAATCAGTCCCGCTAATGCTGCGGCCCACAAGTAGGGATTATGGCGATCAAGCCAAAGTGTTTGCTCTGGCAGGAACACAATCGGAGCCCAAATAGCAGTTAATACAGCAGGGCTAGAATAAGTGAGTAAGCGCTGGATAACTGGGTTGAGACGCAGCGGTAATTTAGGCTCTAAGAACAGATAACGGCTCATAAAGACCAAAGCGGTCATGGCGAGGATAGAAAGCAGAATCATCGTTGGTTCCTCCTGCTCGAACAGAGTAAAACTTCAGAAACATAACCTGCACACATTGCGCCAATGCTTGCTAGCATTAAGCTACCTTCAACTTGCCAAAGAGTCAGGCTTACCGATAACACTAGGGCACTGATGACAGCAACGAGTATCGGTATGTTTTTAATGTTCGGAATGACAATGGCGATAAAAGTAGCCGCGACTGCAAATTCCAACCCCAACTCGTTTAAAGCGGGGATGTAGCTGCCCGCAATAATGCCGACCAGTGTGGCCAAATTCCAAACTAAATAGAAGCTTAAACCTGCACCAAGCGCGTACCAACGGTTAAACTGTTTTTCATTTTGTTGTCCGCAGACCGCAAACAGCTCATCAGTGAGCAGAAAACCCAGAATTAAACGCCAACGTGTCGGGAGTGGGCTGATTTTGCTGCGTATGGAAACGCTGTAGAGAAAATGGCGAGAAGTGATGAAAAATGTGGTGATCAGCAGAGTCAACAGCCCTGCACCTGTTTTAAACATCCCCGTGGCGACGAGTTGCGCTGAGCCTGCAAATAAAACCGCAGAGAGTGCTTGGCTCTCTAATATGGTCAGGCCACTTTCAATCGCAAATGATCCTGCCAATAAGCCCCATGGTAAAACGGCAATGCTCAGCGGTAGCATGGCCAGTGCGCCTTGCCCAAAGAGGCGACCTCTAGGTTCCAAATGTACGTGGTTCAATAGTGTGCTATCCATAGTAATTCCTTTGCTGGAAGTGATGAATCTATCAAGCCACAAGGTTGGGTCAAGCGATTGTACAAAATTGCGCTTGCTATTTGGCTAAGAACTGTTTTGGCGTTAAGCCCATTGCACGCTTAAAGTGGCGATGTAGATGACTTTGGTCATGAAACCCAGATTCTTGCGCAGCATCTGAAATGGGATGACCACTTCTCAATAGTGTTTTAGCATAACGCAACCGCGCTTGAATTTGATAGGCATGCGGTGGGAAGCCATACATTTTTTGAAATGAACGAACCAAATGATAGGGGCTAACTCCAGCTAGTTTTGATAAATCTTCTAATGAGACATCGGCCTGAGGGAAGTCATCTAAGAATTCTTTAACCGTATAGAGCGACTGCTGAATTTTAGTTTTAGGTAGTGAGATAGGAGGACTTTTGGCATGACGTGCTACCAGTTTGGTTAGGGTCGCGTAAACTAATGTTTCGCGTAATAGACGGTTACTCGACTGCTCTAACGTATCAAAAACTAAACGAAATTGGTTTGCTAATTCAGGATCGTAGACTACGGGTTCTGGAAAATAAGGAGCGCATGAGTTAGAAGAACCTAACTCTTGAAGCACGGTACTAAATTGTTCTGGAAGTGGGTACATGGCTTTATAGGCCCAACCACCTTCTACAGCAGAATGGCCATTATGGACTTCTTCGGCATTAACCAAAATAATGCTGTCTTGTGGAGCAATATGATGACCACCGGTGCGGTAAAATCGTTGAGCACCGCGTTCAATAACTCCCACCGTGTACCCTTCGTGGCTGTGGCGCGAAAAGTTTTGTGTTTCGTATTGTGCATCGAGAAGCTCAATTCCGCCAAGTTCATTAGCGATATGAAACTTGGCTAGTTCTCTCTTTTTGCTTTTCTGCTTGGGCATTTCATATCCTACCTTTTTGCAACAACCAGTGTAGCCGATTTATTCAGAATGGTTTTGTACAAAATTGCGCATACAACTGTCATCCACTGGAGGGAAAAGAGCGTTGTAGTCGCAGGCATTGTTCACCTAAACAGATGAAATAAAAATGCCGCCAACAATGAACTGAAGACGGCCTGTTATTTCGTTGTGCTTGTCCGGCAGTGAGCGCTACAAGCTGTGTTGGTGTTCTGCGATGAGCATCGCCATTTGCTCGTCGGCTTTTTTCTCGGCGCTGGCGAAATCTTCTTCTGCTTCGAAGGCTCCGATGACCTCGTAATAGCATTTCAATTTAGGTTCAGTGCCCGACGGGCGCACAATCACTCTCGCTCCGCCTTCCAAGTGATAGGTCAATACATCGCTAGCAGGAAGTTGAATCGCTTGCGTTGTTCCATCGGCAATATAACGTGTGAGTGATTTGAGATCGTCGGTCATGAGCACTTTTCTACCAGAGATTTCCGTTGGCGGTGTGGCGCGAAGCTTGTCACCGATCGGCGGTGAGTTAGGGTCTAACTTAATGCTGCGTTGTGCATTAATGTAAAAACCGTGCTGGCGGTAAATGGTTTCGAGTTGATCCCAAATAGTCTTACCTTGGCTGTATAATTCGGCCGCTAGTTGTGCAAATGCCACCATGGCCGAAAGACCATCTTTATCCCAAACGGTTTGCCCTATGGTGTAACCCAATGCTTCTTCATAGGCGAATAAGAACTGCTGTTCATCGCTTTGTTGTTGCATCGCCACGTTGGTCAACCATTTAAAGCCAGTCAAGGTTTGGTAGTATTTTGCACCTTTCGCCTGCGCAATATTACCGAGTAAACTGGATGAGACGATGGTGTTGCCAACCAACTGTTTTGAGGCATCGGTTTTGGAGAGCAAATAGTCCCCAAATAGTGTGCCAACTTGATCGCCAGTCAGCATTTGGTATTGACCATCCGCTCGTTGTACGGCAACGGCAAATCGGTCGGCATCTGGGTCGTTGGCGCAGGCCAGTTGTGCATTTTGGGCATGGGCTAACGCGATAACCATATCCATCGCCCCAGGCTCTTCAGGGTTCGGGAAGTTGACGGTCGGGAAACGGCCATCCGGCTCTCGTTGTTCCTTTACACTGATGACATGGGTAAACCCAGAGTCATGCAGCAAAGTTTCAGCCATCTCAGCGCCGACACCATGCATCGCGGTATACGCAATGGTAAGGCATTGCGGATCAGTGTGGTGGTTTAACAATGGGCTTTGATTGAGGGTACGACGGTAAGTTTGGTAATACTCTTCTGTTAGCCATTGCAAAAGGCCTTGTTGGTGCGCGTTGTCTAACGGCATCAGAGAAATAGCTCGCGTTGCCGCTAAGTCGATTTCTGCTGCAATACCTGAATCGTGAGGCGGGATAATCTGTGCACCATTTTCCCAGTACACCTTAAAGCCATTGTATTCGGGTGGGTTGTGACTGGCGGTGACTACGACTGCGGCGGCGGCATTAAAGTGTTTTACCCCAAAAGCGACTACTGGGGTCGGTGCCACTTTATGCGTGAGATACACTTTGATCCCCAGCGCGGCGAGTACTGAGGCGGTATCATGTGCAAATCGCTGAGAATCTGGCCGGCCATCATAGCCAATCACCACCCCACGTGTTTTGGCATTGCTGACTTGTTGAATGAGGTAGTGCCCTAAACCCGTCGCCGTTTCTTGAATTACCAGGCGGTTCATACGATTAGGGCCGCATCCCACCATGCCGCGTAAACCTGCGGTGCCGAACTCAAGGCGTGATTGAAAGCGAGCTTTTATCTCATCTAACTGATGCTGATCGACTAGTGCTTGTAGTTCTTGGCGAGTTTTAGGATCGGGATCTTTTTCTAACCATTCGGAAACGTGTTGCATCATGGTTTCACCTTCTTACATTCATGTTGAATTGATCTTAACTGATATTCATTCTCAATAATGGGGGCGCAATCGCTAAACATCGTTCTTATTTTGTTTCTCATCACGTGTTGCTTCTCTTTGATTGGTTGCGCAACTGACGCTGACAAATTCAGTGTTATCTAGTTAGAGTGATGAAGCGAGAGATGGCGTAAACTGCGTAGCTCGAGCCGCCTAAACAGTAAAGAGAGGCTTAAACATAAACCCAAGTATGCACCGCCCACTAACAACCATATTTCAAAAATAAGCCCAGAAGAGTTAGCGATTTCTGTGCCAACAAACGTCATTTCTTGAATTGAAATTAGCGATACAATCGAAGAATCTTTGACCAAAGAAATCGCTTGCCCAGCTAAAGCCGGCGTGATCGCCGCCAATACTTGAGGGGCAATGACGTATCGGTATTTTACCCATCGAGACAGCCCTAAAGAGTGCGCTGCTTCCCACTGACCTTGAGCGATTCCGGCCAAACCTGAACGAACAACTTCAGCGATGTAGGCCGATGAAAGCATCCCAATACACACAATTCCAGAAAACAAATTTTCCCATAGATGAGAAGGACCAAACAGCCAATGCTGAATGACATTGGTTGGCTCATGGTGTTCCCGTAGTAGGTTTTCTAGGCCCAACAACGGGATCAGTTGATTGGAGACAAAAAAATAAAAAATGAACACGAAAACCAGCGGCGGAATGTTCCTAACTAATTGCACAAAAGCGTTAGCCGGAATTCTGAACCACGAAAAATGAGAGTGGCGTGCTACGCCAAGCAGTGTGCCTAACACAAGGGCCAGCACCATCGCCCAGACACTTAAGCGCAAAGTAGCAACTAACCCCTGAAAGAAATAAGGGATAGCACCATGGCTCGTTGGGGTGAAAATCAGAGCAAAAGCTTCTTGCCAACGCCAATTATAATTCACCCCAAGCTCGGCTCGGTGCGTTAACCAAATAACAAAGCCTAACAGTGCTACGAGTAACGCATAATCGAGCTTATTGAGCGATAATTGTAGCCATGGTTTAAGGTTCCGTTTTTCATACAGCACAGTTTTTGTTCTATTCACATCCGCCCCTCAGGCTATTGCCCTGAGACGATTTGGTTTTGCCAATCTAGCGTTGAGAACCAATATTCGTAGCGTTCACTTAACCAGCCGTCATTGGTTCGTTCAATAATCCATTGATCAAAAAAGGCTTTTTTGTCCTCTTCACCTAAGCGAACGGCAAACGCTTCGTTCCCTTTGGACAACCGTTCATTGAAAGGAATGAACAGTTTGTCACTGTGTTTCACTGTTTCATGTTCAGGTTTAGGGCTTGACGCAATCACGGCGTGTGCTTGGCCGTTTAATACTTCTTGAAAGGCTTGTGCATCGTCATCAAATTGCAGAATTTTGGCTTTGGGGAAGGTTTCACGAGCGACTTGAACGGTAAATGCTCCGCGTCGCGCAGCGATAGTCACTCGACGAGAGTTGAAGTCTTCAATGGTGGAAAAGCCATTAGCTAAGGATTGATTGGCAGCAAGCTGCACGCCTGAATGTGAGTAGGGGATGGTAAAGAGCACGCTTTTCGAGCGTTCTGGCGTGATAGACATGCCGCCGATAATGACATCAAATTTCTGTGCTAAGAGTGCTGGAATAATGCCATCCCACGCGGTAGGTACAAATTCCACTTTCCAACCTGAATCTTCAGCAAGACGTTTGGCAACATCAATTTCAAAGCCAATTAGGTCGCCTTGCTTGTCGCGCATTGCCCAAGGCACAAACGTAGACATACCCACACGCAATGTGCCTCGTTCAGTGATTTTATCAAGGCTAGGCGTTTCGCTGGCAAAGGCGGGTATGGAAATGGTTATCCCTAGTAACATGGTCAACCCGAGCGATAGAGCGGCGATAGCCTTCAATCCAGCGCGTTGCCACGCTTTTGGTGCAGATTGCTGCATGATGTTCTCCTTTTAAGGATGATTATTGAGCGCGCCATTGCGCCCCGAGTTTGTGTTCTAACCATGCTGAAAACCCTGATAAAGAAAGAGTTAACAGTAAATAAATTGCAGCGACGGTAAACCATATTTCAAATGGCATCGCCGTTTCTGAGACAATATTTCTACCTTGAGTGGTTAAGTCAAAAATAGCCATCACACTGACGATAGACGAGTTTTTAATTAATGACACGACTTCATTGGTCAGTGGAGGTAATGTACGTTGGATAAGTTGCGGTAAGATCACATCAACATAGGTATAAAAACGAGAAAGCCCTAATGTTCGTGCCGCTTCAAACTGTCCCTTCGGAATGCTGTTTAAACCACCACGAAACACTTCGGCAGTATAAGCGCCTTGAAACAGTGCCAAAGCTAAAATGGCAGTAGAGAAGCGATCTAAGCCCAGCACTGGGCCAAACACAAAATAGAGCAGGTATATCTGCACCAGTAGCGGCGTGTTGCGGATAAGCTCAATATAAATATTGGCCAACCAACGCCCTACCACAGAATTGGAAAGCTTCAACAAAGCGGTTGTTAAGCCAATGACCAGCGTAAAAAATAGGCTGACCGTTGAGATTTGCACCGTGACGGCTAACCCTTCGAGCAGTTCCGCGGGCCACCATTCCCCCTCGTCGTAAAAAGCGATGAAATCAGGCACACGATGCCATTGCCACTGGTAACCCATAGCATGTGCGCCAGAATCAAGTAGCCATATCATCCCCGCAAGCAATAGAACTATCTGTACTAGAGCGGAGAAGATCTGTTTTATCAGTACTTTTATCATCAATGGCTCAATATTTGGTTGAGAAACTGTTGAGTTCTTGGGTGTTTTGGCTGACGAAATATCTCTTCCGGCGTAGCGATCTCGAGAATTCTTCCTTCATCCATAAAAATGACGCGATCCGCTACTTTTCGGGCAAAACCCATTTCATGAGTGACGCACATCATGGTGATGCCATCTTGAGCAAGATCTACCATGACATCCAGTACCTCCTGGATGGTTTCAGGATCGAGAGCTGAAGTGGGTTCATCAAACAATAAAATTTCTGGTTGCATACAGAGTGAGCGTGCAATGGCAACACGCTGTTGCTGACCGCCAGATAATTGCACCGGATATTTGTCAGCTTGGTCAAGAATATTCACTCGCTGTAAAAAATGGCTCGCTCTTTGTCTTGCGGCTTGCTTACTCAATTTCAGTGTACGAATTGGAGCTAAAATAAGGTTTTCAATCACCGTCAAGTGAGGGAAAAGGTTGAAATGCTGGAAAACCATACCGATTTTCCCCGCAGGCTGTGTGATGTCGGAATGGTTAGAGTTCAGGGTGATCTTGCCCGCGCTGATAGCTTCTAACCCATTGACCGTTCGGATTAATGTTGATTTTCCTGAGCCTGAAGGGCCACAAACGACTAAGATTTCCCCTCGACGAACCTGAAGAGTAATGTCTTTCAAAGCGTGAAAATTATTGTACCACTTGTTTACTTTTTCAAACTCTATCGCATTCATGGTTGAATATCTTGTTGCTATTTTGTTATCACCTACCTTAGCAATATCAACGAGATAATGCACCTACGAAGCTCATATTAGCGTTAATTTGTGGGTTCCAGCATAAAGGTGTAACTATTTTTTTACGAAATGATAATCTTGTAAAAAAGTAGCCAATATTGCCTTTTGTTGAAAATAATGATTGAAGTTGTGGTTTTTAGTAGATAAGTTACAGGGGAGAGCCGAAAGCAAGGCTGCGTATAGATCCAACCTGTCCGTTGTTCGGTAGGCAGTAGAAAAGAATAAGGAAGAAGTAAGCAATGTTTCAGACTGATGATGTAAAAATTAAACGAGTTAAAGAGTTATTACCTCCTGTTGCGGTTCTAGAAAAGTTTCCGGCAACAGAAGTTGCTTCTTCAACCACATTTCAGGCTCGAGAAGCCATTCATAATATTCTACAAGATAAAGATGATCGCTTATTGGTGATCATTGGCCCATGTTCAATTCATGATCCTCAAGCGGCTGTTGAATATGGAAAACGTCTTAAAGTGTTACGTGATGAACTAGGTGATCGCCTTGAAATTGTCATGCGTGTCTATTTTGAAAAACCTCGTACGACCGTCGGATGGAAAGGGCTCATTAACGACCCTTATTTAAATGATACCTATAAAATTAACGATGGTTTACGCATGGCGCGTAAGTTACTGCTTGATTTGACCGATATGGGGATGCCAACAGCGAGCGAATTTTTGGATATGATCACACCGCAGTATGTGGCTGACCTTATCAGTTGGGGTGCTATTGGTGCTCGTACAACAGAATCTCAAGTTCACCGTGAGCTCGCATCGGGTCTATCTTGTCCGGTTGGGTTTAAAAATGGGACAGATGGCAATATCAAAATCGCTTCTGATGCGATTCGCTCTGCCAGTGCATCGCACCATTTCTTGTCGGTCACTAAGTATGGTCATTCGGCCATCATTCAAACGGCAGGCAACCCTGATTGCCATATCATTCTACGAGGTGGTAAAGAGCCAAACTACAACGCTCAACATGTCGCGGCTATCAAGCAGGAACTAGAAATCTCCGGTTTACCACAAAAAGTGATGATTGACTTTAGCCACGCAAACAGCTCTAAACAGTACCAGCGTCAACTTGTGGTATCACAAGATGTGAGCGAGCAGATTGCATCGGGTGAACATGCTATTTTTGGTGTGATGATTGAGTCTCATCTCGTTGAAGGACGTCAGGATCTCGTGGATGGTTGTGCGGCCACTTATGGTCAATCGATTACGGATGCATGTATTGGCTGGGATGATACTGAAGTGGTATTGCGTCAGTTGGCTGGTGCCGTAGAGGCGCGTCGCGCACGCTAAATATGGCGTCACTCTATAATATAAAGTATCAACAGAGCTCCCGATTTGGGGGCTTTTCTATTTAGGCTTAGACTCAGCTCTGATCGCGTCACTTTAAGCGCTATGGTTGTGCAAAATGCTCAGATAATGCTGAACGACGATTTTTGCTTGGGTCGCCGTTTTCATCGTTTTCTACCGTGCTTTCATAGCCTTGTTTGATAAAGCGTTGTAAAGGCATTACAGGTTCAATGCGCTTGAGTTGAGGGGAGTTTGTTGTCCCAGCAAGTTGGTAAATGGTCACGCCACTACCAGTGTTAATCACAATTTTATCCCCATCATATTCAAACTGAGTGCTGACTAAGCGATTATTTCGAAACACGCCATTTGAATTGAGAGTTAGAACCTCAGTGCTATAACTGGGTGTACCGATTTCGATCCATGAACCATAGACATTTTTGGGGCTTGTATACTCTTGATAGCTCACTAAAAGTAAAGTGGCAAAACTAGCTGCGATAGTGAACAGCACTATCCAAAAAAGACTTTTTAATACCCACTTTTTTTTCATAGGGTGACCTGAAGAGGCTTTATTTGCATGTGTGAAACCCTTAACTGCCATTCCCACTCCATAACGTAAGCAATCAGCGACTAGTACCGGTAAGGCTAACCAATTAAAACAAGGTTAGAGAGTGGAATATGTCGTGTGGTTTAGCAAATGTCACACTGGAAAATATGATCTTTTTTCCAAAACTAGTACTAATGGATGACAAGATGAACATTGCATCATGAATTTTGTTGACTTACTGATCAGTATAGGTCGCGTTTCACTATTTGTTTAATTCCAATTGCTACTTGTGTATTTTTATGATTTCAGATAAAACGGCTTACAAACGTGTTATTCACCATATTTTGGTGGTTTATTTTACAAGGAAGAGAAATGATCAAAGAAAACACATACTTCGATGGGGCTGTTAAATCTTTAGGTTTTGCTCACCAAAGTGGTGACAGTTCGGTGGGCGTAATGGCTGCTGGCGAATACACCTTTGGCACGGCCGCTCCTGAGCGTATGACAGTCATCAAAGGTTCGTTAACGATAAAGCGTTTAGGGGATGAACATTGGTCTACATTTAAAGCGAATGAATCTTTTGAAGTCGCTGAGAATTCGTCCTTTGATTTGAAAGTTGCCGAAGCAACAGCTTATTTGTGCGAATATTTGTAGTTGAAATAGGGCTTAAAAGCCCTATTTCTTATTGAGCTGTTAAGCCAAATTTTGCATAGATGGCTTCGATCCTTCCACTTTTTACCATTTCAGACAGAGCGTTTTGTAATGCATCCGCTTGTGGATGGCTTTTAGGCATACCGTAATAGTTGCCGATAGTGTTTGGATAGTAGTAGGTTGCTACTTGGTAGTTACTAAAATTGATTGTTTTTAATTCCACTTCTAGCGCAGGTAAATCCAATACGATAACGGTATCTATTCTCTTTGCCTCTAGCATTCTTGCTAGGTTGAAGTCATCATTAACAACCGTTCTATTTATCTCTTTGTCTTGATCAAACGCTTCGAAATAAGCGGTACCTCTTTTCACACCGACATTCAGCTCTCGTAAATCTTGATAATTGTTGATTGCTGGCCCATCACTGCGAGTGACAAAAACAATATTCCGTGTTTGCTCACTTATAGGACCGATAAAGCGAACAAATGCTTCTCTGTCTGCTGTTCGTATGACACGTGGAACAATGTCAACAGTACCATTTTCTAAAGTAGCAAGGCTGCGAGGAAATGGAATGTTTCGCCACTCGATATCGAAGCCTATATTTTTTGCTGCTTCTTCAATGATTTCCTTTAATGGACCGCTGATTTTTTGACCATCTGGACTGATCACCATTTCTGGTGGTCGATGCCTAAAATCAGCTTTAAGGGTGCTAGCAAAAAGCGTTGAGCTGATCAGCACTGCTGCCAATGAAATGAGAATATTTCTAGTCAATACCCACATATTTCGTGCCTCTCGTCAAATTTACTACTTGAGTATAGGCAAACTTTCTGAGAACCCCAAAATGATACTTAAGATCAGCCGGATGGCTACCCTATGATTAATACTGTTCAAACAGACCTGAGTTGTAGTCTTTAATTGCTTGTTCTATCTCAGAAAATGAGTTCATGACAAACGGCCCATAATGCACTACAGGTTCATCAATGGGTTGCCCCATTAGCAACAATACTCCGCTCGTATCATTGGCTTTTAATGTTAAGAACTCACCTTTTGAGAGCAACGCTAGCTCGCCTTGCTTCAACACTTTACTGCCTAGCTGTGCATTGCCTTTGTAGGTAAATGCCATGACATTAAAGTGATTTGGAGTGGCGATCTCTAATTGGCTACCCGGTGTTGCTTGCCAGTCTGCCACACTCAATTTAACGCCCGTTTTTGTTAATGGGCCAGTTACTATCTGCTTGTCACAAGTGACATCACCCGCAAGTACTCTCAGCAGGCCAGCTTCTTGAGAGTGGTATTCGGTAATGGTTTCGGGTTGAAAGTCGTGGTATTGCGCTGGCGCCATTTTTTGGCTAGCAGGCTGATTGATCCAAATCTGAAAACCGTGCAACTGACCTTCAGTCATAATTGGCATCTCGCTGTGAATAACACCTCTTCCTGCAGCCATCCATTGGGCACCACCAGAGCGTAATTCACCGACATTACCCATATGATCTTGATGTTGGAAATGCCCATTTAGCATATAAGTGAGAGTTTCGATTCCTCGGTGTGGATGAGGAGGGAATCCGCCAATATAATCGGCTTTTTGATCAGATTTAAATTCATCGAGCGTTAAAAATGGTGAAAAATTAGCGTTATTAAAGCCAGCAACGCGGCTAATTTTTACGCCATCTCCATCCGAAGTGGGTTGTGCGGGGATTATCTGTTTTATTTCACGTTGCGTTAGCATAATGATTCTCCTTGTCGGTATAACATCAGTTTAAGACAAGGTGCTGATAAAGAAGAGCGCTGTGTTTTGAAGGTCTTCGTCGAGAAATTCGAACATATCTTGAGGGGGGCTATAATTAAAGTAGGTTGGATCACGAGGAGGATGCCTAATGTCTATGTTGCCCAAACATGAAGATCAGAATCCGCATTATGATCCCAAAGAGGATTTTACGCTTGAGCAGATGCACCGATTTACCAAGGTGGCTAATCAAGCGCAGAAAAATCGCGATACGCTTGAACAGCTCAGTGATAAAGACGTTTCCATTGTTGAAGCAGCAAGGCGTGCGGCAATGAGGCCAGTGATTCACCCTAAACCAAATAAACCTAATACAGCACGCTACGCCGCATGGATGGTGGTGGTATGTGCAGTAGGTTTGTGGATTATGTATATGACTCGCTAGCTTTCTTTATTGGTGTCACTGTTGCTGAATGGGTTGCAGTAGATGCGTCAGTATGGTCAAGTGAAATATGTTGGTAATACTGATATTGATTTTTGCCGTTGTGTTTTGCTGCGTACATTGCTTTGTCTGCGCACCGAGTCAGCTCGGCCAAGTTATCAGCATCAGAAGGAAACAAAGCAGCGCCGATGCTGACGGTGAGGTTATTGATCATTTCTGACCCTTGATATTTATCCTCAAACAGATAACAAATCCGGTTGAGAACACCATCCAAATCCTTAACCGTTTTGATATCGTAAAGTAGTAGCACGAACTCATCTCCGGCAAATCTCGCGATGGAGTAATCGTGTTTATCGGTCTTCCGGTCTTTATTTCGGACGTTGTTTTTTAAACGATTGGCGAAATATTGCAAGACTCGATCCCCGACCTCATGTCCGTAGCTGTCATTAATGGACTTGAAATTATCAATGTCTAGAAAGACGAGTGCGGTGATGGTTTTTTTATCAGTCTGCTGGGAGAGTTTTTCACGTGCCCAAGTTTCGAAACTCCAACGATTGGCGAGCCCAGTCAGTTGGTCGGTGTAGGCAAGGTCTTCAATTCCCTCTTGATAAAGATGCTGGATATAGCAAACCGCTTTGTTGTAGTAGTAAGAGGAAATATGACACATGCAACAGAGTGCGATGAGACTGAGAAAAAACCGATCTATGGGGAGATATTGAGGAAGAATATCGGCACCGGAGAGTTGTACTGAGACGCCAATTAGCATAAAGAAACTACAGCTAAAAACTAAGCCTATTCGAAAGTCATTAATGAAGATCACCGCCGCAATAATTGGAAACAACCACAGCACATTGCCGACCATATGCTGTCCATATAGTAGTAATATGACCCCTTTTGTTAACAAGATGGCACTGAGGAATAAATCGGCATAGGAGGTGTTATCTGAGTGATGGTAGAAATAAAGGTAATTAGAGGCAATGGCGATCAAGCATAATAAATTAAAAGTGCTCAGGTAATATTGCTGTTCAAGAAAATGAAGAATGCCATAAAAGGCGAAAAGTAGCACAGACACAAACGAGCATAAGGCAACGACCCTACGCTTGCGTGACGCTCGCATATTGGCCATCTCTTCTAAATGTCTACCTACCAGTTCAGTCATACTCGATCTCGATGCTATCCTAAAGTATTAGATACCGAGTTAAGTCTAGAATAAATAACAGAGTTTTGCGGACGAAGTGCATGGAGTAAGTTGAAAAATACAATGGATAATCATTTGGCGTTTTCGTTAAGTCATTAGGCTATTAATAATCGGTGATCAATGGTCTTATAACTTATTGTATTATCAGCATGTTTTGTCGATTATTTTAACGTTGTCCAAATAAGCCATTATTTAAGCCATTATTTTTTTATAAAAAAATGAATATAAGCAAATGTGGATATAGCAAAAAAATCTAAGCCGTCCTGTCGTTACATTACAAATTTAGTTACATCGCAAATTCTTTTTTGATCCAACTTCTTAGCACTAAGATACTCTCTTGTTTCAGTTGCTCTTTGGCACAAACGAAGTAGTAGTCTGATAGGGATTAGTCACTGCGGAACCGAGTTCTTGTAGTAGGCCTAACTTGATGTCATCTTTTACAAAGAGGCGATGGGTAACGAAAATACCTAATTGGCGGATAGTAGCTTGTACAGCTTGTGCTGAAGAGACAAATGATAGGTTTTTGCGACTTGCTGGCATGGTAAGTTGATAAGCATCGCACCAAATTTGCCAGTCTTTTTTGCGGCGCTCGTTCACAGCGATAATCGCTGGGTGGCATTTAAGTATGGATGAAAGCGTCTGCTTATCACCTTGCTTTATGAGGTCAGGTTTTATGAGTTCAGGGCTGCATACCAGCACCAATTCATCTTCGGCAAGTTTCTCACAATAGTAGTCTTGCCACTCATCTTGTTTACCATGAACAATCGCGATATCAACGTTCTCTGATGTTAGAGAAAAAGTGCCTGTTAAACTCGATATTCTCACGTCTATATGTGGCGCGTGCTCTTGAAAGCGGTTAACTCGTGGTATCCACCAGTGCAGCGCTAATGAGTTGACCATGTTGAGTGTCAGTCGGTTATGGCGCTCATCTCTCATAAGCACTTCAGTTGCTTCAACGATTTGCTCCAAAGCAGGCGCAATTCTCCGATAGTATTTTTGACCAGCATTATTGAGTACGACGTGACGCCCAACGCGATTGAATAGCGGCTGGTTTAGCTGGTTCTCTAATGCTTTTATTGATTGACTGATGGCTGAATGACTAACATTAAGGTGCTTTGCTGCATCTGTCATGCTGCCTGTTTCTGCTACGGCAATAAATGAGTAGAGTGACTTGAGCGGAGGTAGTTTTCGCATTGGTAAGTTTCTCTTACAGGTTTGGTTAATATTACTCGTTATTTTTCCTTTCGTCATTGTTCTATGATGGCTGTACTAGAGGAGAGTTGTATGAACCCACGAATTTTGGCTCCATTATTTATGTTGTCCTCCACATTTAGCTTGTCATTGACAGGGCTACTGTCTAAGTTTCTTGCACATGAGATACCGCTACAAAGTCTCAGTTTTCTTCGATTTTTACTCCCCGCGCTTATATTGTTGGGAGTAATGAGCTTGACTCATTTCCGTTTTCCTCCCAAAGGTATGAAACGGGCTCTGTGGGTTCGCTCAGTATGTATTGCAGGCTGTCAGCTCTGTTTTATTTACTCACTTCAGCATCTTTCTTTGGTGGAAAGTGTTGTATTGTTTAGCACTGGTCCACTGTTTATTCCTTTGTTAGAAAAATTAATATTTGGTGTAGTGATGAAAGCAGGCACGGTTGTGAGCTTGGCCATTACATTTATCGGGGTGTTACTGCTGGCTGGCGATGTTTCGGGCATCCATTTACGGATGGAGTTATTGGTCGGTTTACTTGCGGGAGCGCTGAATGCGGGATCGCAGTTAAGCTTATATCGAGCGACGAAAAGTGATATGCGATCTATTGATATCAATGCTTGGACGTTTGTGTGTGCATCAATCTTATTACTGCCTTTGTTATTTCTTCCTACCTCGGACGCGAATGTACTTCAACAAACCTGGGGCAGCTTGCAGTAGTTAGCTGTGGTTATTGCCTTGAGCGGAGTCTCTATATTAGTCATCAACACTCAAATTTTTCGAGCCAAAGCCTACCGTCTGGCACACTCTGGCTCGCAGCTCGCTCCGTTGATTTTTACCAATTTGCTTTTTACCGCATTATGGCAACAGTTGTTTTTTAATGTGCAGTACTTGCCAACACAAATGGTAGGATTGGGCTTGATTGTGATGGCAACTTTTACCGGAATTCTTATCCCGAAGCTATTTAAATCCTCAGTATCGTCAAACCAGCTTAAATCAGCTTAACCCGCTTATTGCTACTGTCTGATGAGCCCACCAGGCAGGCTAGAAAATACCTTAGGATTATTTTTCACTGTGGGCGCTTGGTTGGTTTTCTGCCAATCAAGTAACATAATGGCAAGTACATTGCGGTGCTCTCCGTCGGCAAGGTCAAACACACCTGAGGTAGAGGGGATCATCCCTTTCTTTTTATCAATCGCTTGTTGAATTGCGAGACGAGTTTTTTCTACAACAGGATCCTTTTCTAAACCTGCGAGTAGAAAAGTGATCCCAACTTCAGCAACCACATCTTCCTTCGCTCTTAGCAAAATGGTATCGATATTATTGCGAAAGTAGTCGAAGATCCATTGATGCTGCTGCTCTTTAATGGGATTTTGATAGTATTCCGAATCGGCAAAAATAATGTGTGTCATGCCATACAGCTTATTGCCATATTGTTGCGTGGAGAGTGCTTTATCAGCAGAATCTGGGTATGTTTTCCTAAAGCTATCAATGAATGGTTGTACGACATCTTGTTCACCTAACTGGCGTAACCAATAGACTTGGTTAGCAAGTTGTGCGGCCCACGCTTTAATCATTTCTTCATCAGTGGCGTACTTAGTAAAATCATAACGGCGGATCACTTGGCGCAAAAGCTGATCTTCTTTATGTTTCAAACCATATTCGTTGGCACGGGCCATAGAGCCTAATAGGTCGACGCCTAAGTAGAGGTATTCTGGCATATGTTTAGTGGCGATATAGCGTAATTGGCTGCGTTCATCTTCGTCATCGAGGTATCCAGCCAAACGTTGCTCAGAGTAGAGAAAAACCTGTTCAGCAGTTGAAACTTCTGCGGAAAATTGATTAAGTCGGCTTGCTACGCGAGCAAGATCACTCCACACTGCTGCTGAATATTTAGGGTCTAGAGTTTGGCGATACATCCGTAACCCATAGTGCCCCTCTTTGAATGCCGGCAATGTGAAAAGTTGCTCTTCATAGGTTTGACGAATAAGCTCCGCAGATTCAGAAAAAGTGTTATTCGTTGTTGGCGCCGGCTCTGCATAGCCAGAGGCAGGCAACCACAATGCAATAGCTAATCCCAGAAATAGGCCACTCTTTTTTAATAACATGATGAAAACACACCTCTAAGCTAATATTCATAATAATATTAGCATTTCATGGATTTATTATTGTTGGTGATATGTCAGGTGTGCGTAAAATGACCGCTTTGAGCCGTCGTTAGGATAATGCGTTTAGCTGATTGTGCTTTTTACGCTATGCAAATGGATGAATTAAAATCTTACTATGTTAGCAAAAAGCTACGAGTTCATTTGGTTATATCAATAAATTTGTAATTAATTTGGGTATTCCCTCATTAATTACGTTAATCTTAAGTAAGAAGCACTATTCTAAATAGAGCAAGTAAAACCATACACATGTAGTGATTGCTACAGGCTAGTGAGGGAGAGTTGCATGAGACATATCTCAGGCAAACAGTGGTCTGTCAATTTGCTTCTCGTTGCCTTCATCATTTTTTGTGGAGGGTTGATCGAAATTATCAATTTCAATCAACGAAGTTTTATCCGAGATAATCTTCAAACCAGAGCAAAGGAAGAGCTTTCGATTATTCGAGCTCAGTTAGAAGCTGCCATTTTGTCTGACATCTATGTAGCAAATGGGTTAACCAGTTTAATTGCGATTAACGCCCATTCTCAGTTCGAAGATTGGGAAAAGATTGCGGCTAATATTTTACATGAAGGTAGACATTTGCGCGTGATTGGGCTTGCGCCTGATGATGTGATTCGTTACACCTATCCATTGAGTGGAAATCACAAAACGATAGGCTTAGATTACCGTACCGTTCCCAAACAGTGGGCCACGATCTTAAAAGCAAGGGAGATCCAAGAGATCTTCATTGCAGGCCCTGTGAACCTAGTTCAAGGTGGGCGAGGCCTTGTTGCTCGGATTCCTATATTTACTGACCCTCCTGATAACCAACAATATTGGGGAGTATGCAGTGTCGTGATCGATTTAGATTCGTTATTACTTTCCACTGGCGTTGAACGTTTTACTCACCGCTTTAACTTGGCGATACGTGGGGTAGACAGTACTGGTTCGGAAGGCGAGGTATTTTTTGGTGAACAAGAGGTGTTTACGAAAGCTTTTGCAAAACAAAGTGTTCATTTTCCCTATGGCGGCTGGGAAATTGCTGTTGCACAGAAAAGCGATGTTTTAGGTCAAGTGCCTTGGTATCAGGTCCACATTGTACGGTTGTTAGGCTATCCGATCTTAATCTTGTTGGTTGCGGCGTTTATTACGATATATCGCTTATACTCTATTGCTAATGAAAGAGCACTTCATGATGAATTAACTCAGCTTCCTAACCGTCGGTATTTCATGTATACGCTTGATCGATATTTTGAGCAGGCTATCAAAATGGACCAATCGGCTGGTTTTGTCATCCTCAACATTGATATTGATAAGTTCAAATCGATCAATGACACCTATGGGCATGCGGCGGGTGACAAGGTGTTGATTGCTTGTGCGGAGCGAGTGAAAAGCGTATTGCGTTCTTCGGATTTAGTTGCACGCATTGGCGGTGATGAGTTTCTGGTTTTGCTGTATCGAGTATCGGACAACGATGATATTGAGCGGATCAGTCTCAAAATAAAAAGTGCGTTGTGTAATGCGCCAGTCATTTATGAGCAGCACTTAATTAACCTACATGTCAGTGTAGGCGCAGCCGCATTTAGCCCAGAATTTGATAATGTGGATGCGATGTTGAAACTGGCTGATGAGCGGATGTATCAAGAAAAGAGGCAGCAGTACTACTAAATTATTTATTCAGATTTGCATTTTGAAATTTAATTGCAAAATGCAAATTTATTATGCGACACGTTGTAATGAAACCGCTCATAAAGTAGACAGATAAGGTGTTTTTTGGCAGTTTTAAAGTTGGCATGCATCCTGCTATGTAGTAAGTGACCCTTCTAAGCCGAGGGTCACCTAGCCAACTGACGTTGTTAGTGAACCTTATTTTTGTTCACACTTATTAATAGCCAATCATACTTTTTGTGATTGGCTTTTTTTATTTTTACGCTCTGCAACTAGCCAGCACATTTCTCATAGCAGCTTGGTTTTCTTGGACAGACAGCACCGCGTGAGCAGATTAAGCGCGCATTATTTTCAATTCCGCGTTCAATCCAATTAATATTAAGAATTTTAGCAATAGTCGTGAGATCTTTTTTGATGTGTCTTGGAATAAGAGAGCTCCCGCCGTTGCTGACGCATAACGCTTTAAGCTCCTCAGCAATTGAGTGAGCATCCCCACCTTGTGCATTGATGGCTGGATTCAAATCTATTCCAGCGCATAGCACTCGATTATTACCTGCTGGATCGATCATATTGACGGATTCACAGCAATATATTCTCGGCTCATCACCTACATTCAAAATCGAAATTTGCGCAGAGCTGCCACTTTGCGGCTCTGAAAGACGTCTAAACACGGCCCAATGCTGGCAAGGGTCATTCACTTTACGCATATTCCCCCACGGTAGAGGGATCCCATTGCCACGATAAACCGCTTTTAATTTGCCTTCACCATAAGCATCGAAATAGTGCCAATGCGGATAGGGTGACACGACCGTCATGCGCCTCATCGCAACAGAAGGAGAAACCCCTGCTTTCAAATGTACATCGATTTCGTAGCCGCTGCGATCAAGAAGTTGTCGATAAGGCACTTTGGGGCACAGCAGTGCGCCAGCAAAAAAACTCGATTCAAAATCTCGCCATGCCTGAAGGATATCTTGGGAATTTAATTCACAGGTGGCGGTGGCATCAGGCGTTTCTTCCCAACTGTTTGTGTGGCCAACCGTTAAGACACTTTTTAGTCCCTCTTTGCTGTGCAGAATATTGTGGCCAATATACACCGCGAGGTCGTACTTTAGGCGAGTTGGGTACTCACGTAGAATTTCATTGAGGTAGATCGTGCATGGTGGTTCAAAAAAAGAGGTAATAAGTTGTTTGGCGCTAACACCAAGCTCATCAACAACATCTTGCGGGGTTCTTGTGACCCAGCGGATAACCAAACCAAGGCTTTTGGCGATGTCGATAAGATCTTCAACAGCTAAGTTTAAGCGTTTTAAACCCACTTCTTCTGCTGCTCGCTCAAGATCTGGGAAGTGGTTTTGTAAACTCTCTTGGTGAGCACGGATCAATAGATGAGCAAACTGTTTGCCAGTGATCCCGGTTTGGGAAAGCATCTCTGGGATCGCGATTTGTAAAATATCATTTGAGAATAAAAAGCTAGGTTCAAGAGCCATACCGCTGATCCCACCTCTGTTACCCTTGTCAGGAGTAATATCCGTTTGACCTGGTTCATCATCTAAAAACCAAGCGGGATCTTTTTGGAAAACTTGGGCAATGACCTCCAACATATCAACACTAGGCACCCGTTTTCCACGCTCAATCATCGAAAGGTATGAAACGGAGGGGGCGTATTCTGGGTTGATACGAATACAGCGTGCCGATAAGTCTTCCATCGTTAGGTGATTACGCTTTCTTAAGTTTCTGACTTTTGTCCCTAAGAAATGTGACTGACGAACTAAGCTTTTTGATAAGGCCATTTTGTAAAATTCACACTGTAAAATTTTTGTTGTGAAATTGTAGTAAAAAATTGGTTAATCTACCAAGTAAGCAAGGTCACAAATTTGCACAAAGGTTAAACGCAAGTTTGGAATAATTGCTCTAGAACACAAAATGTTGAGTTACCTATAAGGAAAAGACGATGAATATGCTGACATTCGATAAAACAGAAATCCAAAAACTAGATAAACCCTTTATCGCTGAAGCCGTCTTCGCCGTCGAGACTATCAGTGCTAATCAACAAAATGAAAAGCAGAGTAGAGCGAAGCAACTACTCGATAGATTGTTCCCTTTGGCGACGGGCTCTCATCAAGATGTGACCAGTTATGTGATCGATTACCGCCATGTGTTGGCTTATTTCAAGGATGGGCGTCATAGTGGTTTGAAGCACCCCAAACATTTTGTTGCCTTCAATGGTGAAAAGGAGTCACCATGTTCGATCTTGTTCCGTGATGGAAGTGGTAGCCATGTTGAAGTGATGTTAGGCTGCACTAAAGGGACTGGGCGCGTTGAACTGATAGAGATTAATGATATTCAGTTAGAAACGTGTACCACATTTACCCAATCGGTGGAAGAAATGCCCAGCGCCGCAATGCGCCACTGGGTAAGCCTAGTCAAAGGTGATGAAAAGGGTAAGCCTCAAGCTTGTAGTGAAGATAAGGAGTACACCGCAAAAGATGGTGAAGACTATTACTTAAACTACAGTTTTAACCTTGCTTAGGTTATAGATGCGTATTGGGATTAAATGGGGCGTGGCGCCCCTTTTACTTTTCTATCCATAAATTGAGGTTTATGGAAATTGTGATTGCTTTTCAGCTACCCATAAGAGGTTGAAGCGATTAAAGCGGCATAACACGGTTGCGGCCTAATTGTTTTGCTTCATAGAGCAGTTTATCTGTTCTTTCTATCAAAGACTCGGACGTATCACCTAGTTGTAATTCTGTCACACCAAAAGAGGCGGTAATATTACCAACTTGGTTTCCTGAGCGGCGATCCTTCACACTCATTTTTTCTATCGAACGGCGCAGTGATTCTGCAAACTGTCTGGCAATGCGCAGTGTTTTATTTGGAACAATTAAAACAAACTCTTCGCCGCCAAATCGGTAGGCGGTAATGCCATCTCGACAGCTACTCTGAAGCTTTTTAGCGATGCCTTTGATGACGGTGTCACCAAATAGGTGGCCATAATTGTCATTAAAAGATTTGAAGTGATCGATATCTAATAAGATCAGGCTTATTGGTTGCTGCGCGCTTATTAGGGTAAAGAGATCATCATTGAACGAACGGCGGTTATATAAACCGGACAATCCATCGAATAAAGCCTCTTTTTGCACCTCGGCAAGCTGCTCTTTCAGTCGATGAATTTCTTTACTGGCACTATTAAGTTGACCATTTAAAAACTGAGTTGAATGGCGAATATCTCGCGATTCAGTGACCAATTGGCGAACCACTTTCATCACCTCTTCGATCGATAAATCATCGTTTTCGACTCGTTCTAATTCACTAAAACTTTTATCAATCACTCTGGCAAATTCGCTGGTATCGGTTAGGGTATCTGACATTGAACTTGCGACTTCATTAACTAATACTTCAATGTTGTTGCGTAGCGTGCTTAAGCTGGTTTCAGAGCGCGATGCGACATAGCTATTATAGAGTTGAGAGCTTGCCGCGGGAGGACAAAGGCCAAAGTTTTCCAATACAGAATCGAGTTCTAGATTGAGTTGAGGTATGGCGTTGTCAACATAGGTATACCAAAGTGCATAGTTAGCAGGTGTCGCCGCCACATGATTTTTCATCATCAACGGTACTGCTTTTTTTAAATTGGCTGTAGATCTCTTAAAGTCGTCGCTGGTCATTATCGTAAAATTAATATACCGAATCAACTTGAAGATGCAGGCTTGAGAACCTGAAAATGATCATTAATTCGAGATGTCAAAGAGCCTGCGATCTCTGGAAGAGTCACAGAAAAAAATTGGTCTATTGCCGCCTTGAAGTCCCGTTTTCTTTTGAAGTAAACGTTGTTCCTCGACTTCTCATTCATTACTTTCCATAGCCGCTCTATTGGGTTGAGGTTTGGACTGTAAGGTGGAAGATAATGCAGTTTAATATTCAGGACAAACGCCGCATCTTTGACTAAGTCACTGCGGTGATATCCCGCACCATCTAATATGATATGAAGCTTATGGGCTAACGAATAACTCTCTCTTAACTTACAGAAAAAACGAACAATCGATTCACTGTTAATGCTCTCATAGTCGTGAACAATGGTTGCACCAATATCCGACAGGTTCAGTGCGCCAATAATGTTCAATCGGCTACGATTACCCGTTGTTTCAATCACTTTATCCTGACCAGTACGTATCCAGCCATGCGATATCTTTGTTGATAGTGTTGGGTGAACTGCATCGATAAAGACTATCGATTCATCCTCGCCACAGCTTGCCTTTAGCGCTTCATACGCCTCTATGAATGCTTGCTGTTTTGCTTCATCAAACTTGTGTGGTATGCCTTTCGGTTGCTTGTAGCTAAAACCATTATGGTGAAGCCATTTGTTCATACCAGAAACAGTATAATCAAGCCCAAACGTCTCTTTAACATAGGCGACAATTTGATGAGTATGAGAATAGGTTTTCTCAGTCAAATGCTCGATTAGGTGCATGGTTTGAATAGCAGAAAGCTTGCTTTGGCTTCCTCCATTCTCAGGCTTAAGTTTTTCAGAAAGTACGTAGTCACTGAGGTGACGTGCAACGGTCGATTCATGAATACGAAGAGCTTGTGAAATCATAGTCTGACTCCAGCCTTCAGAAGCCAGCAAAACAGCCTTAATACGGTCGCAAACTCGACTATCACGCTCAATGTCGTGCATCTGTTCGAGTTGCAGTTTCTGTTGAGGAGTCAGTGTGATTTTCATGGTTTGTAGCATGATCCTGATTCTATTGAAAATCAAGCATCTTCAATGATCACGGGTATAGACAGTCACAGATATTCATACCGCTAAGATTAGCGGATATCCCAAAGTTATGCGCTAAAAAAATGCAACTAAAGTTTGAAGTTGAATTTTTATTTACGGTGAACAATCGATTCTTGATGTAGATCAAACACAACAGACAGACATAGTAGGGGTTTTTTTATATATTGAATCGCTGAATGATTAAAATAAGTTGGTTACTGAATCAAGGAGTAATAGATGGAGATGCATGATATTGAATCGTTTTTGGAGATTTTACCTCAGGTAGAAAGTAGCTATCCGTTTGGTCCTGACGCGTTGGTTTTCAAAATTCGTGGTAAAATGTTTGCCTATACTTCTCAGTCGAGAGAAGAGCCGTTTGTGACATTGAAGTGCACTCCCGAAGATGGTGAAGTTCTGACCAGTGCCTTTTCCGCTATTCGTCCTGGTTATCATATGAATAAAAGACACTGGATCTCCGTTAAGTTAAACGGAGATGTTGACCAGATGATGTTAGAGGAATTATGTGAACGCTCTTATCAGCTTGTGGTGAGTAAACTGAAAAAATCAGATAGAGAAGCGCTTCAGGCTCTGTTTGTGCAAGCAAAACTTGATTAAGCGGTATCCTTACGTTGTTCCAGTTTTTTTGCGCCACGCAGCATCGCTTCTATTAATTCTGTTGCGTTAAATTTTTCCAAAGCTTCGTGGGCTCCGACTTGGTGAGCTCTATCCAAACAGATCTCACTGGAAAGCGAGGTATGAAGAATACAATAAGCATGGCTCAGCATTGGATCATTTTGAACCTCAAAGGCCAGTTCATATCCATCAAGGCCCGGCATTTCAATATCACTGACCAGCAAATCGATCGCACGTTGATGTTGAGCGTCTTGACGCATCAGCTCAATGGCATCAAGCCCATTTTTACAGATTTGGTAAGGGATGTTGATACTGTCTAAGGCATCTGACAATTGTTTACGTGCAATAGATGAATCATCCACCAGTAAAATACGCAGTGCTTTTAATCGTTCACGTTCAATATCAGTCAGCATCGGGATCTTAGTTGATTCATACTGTGGATAAATTTTTGAAAGTAATAATTCGACGTCAAGTAACTGCACAATCTGTTTTTGATAGCGGGTTATGCCAGTGACAAAAACGTCTTTTCCCGCCACTGCAGGTGAAGACTCGATTGTTCGCCAGTCACACTCGATGATTTTTTCAATGCTACGTACCATAAACGCAACTACGGTTCGCAGGCAGTCCGTCACGATTAAGTAGCATTGTTTATATTCGCTAGGTTGAATTGCTCTAAAGCCAATGGCGGCAGCCATATCAATGACAGGTACCGTCAAGTTACGGATAGTCACCGTTCCGATCACATGGTGATGAGAATATGGGATTTGTGTCATTGGCATGTAAGGGACAATCTCTCGTACTTTCAGAGTCCCGATAGCAAAAAGCTGTTTCTGAGTGTTCAATGTGAACATCAACATGCCTTGGGATTGGTTTGCCTTACTGGGGGGTTTAGCCATAACACCTTACTCAACGTTGTTTCTTATGCTTAATACTAAACGATCTCTTACTGACGGCAATGCGTTAAATGCAAATAAACAGTATATACCGAATCAACTTGAAGATGCAGGCTTGAGAACCTGAAAATGATCATTAATTCGAGATGTCAAAGAGCCTGCGATCTCTGGAAGAGTCACAGAAAAAAATTGGTCTATTGCCGCCTTGAAGTCCCGTTTTCTTTTGAAGTAAACGTTGTTCCTCGACTTCTCATTCATTACTTTCCATAGCCGCTCTATTGGGTTGAGGTTTGGACTGTAAGGTGGAAGATAATGCAGTTTAATATTCAGGACAAACGCCGCATCTTTGACTAAGTCACTGCGGTGATATCCCGCACCATCTAATATGATATGAAGCTTATGGGCTAACGAATAACTCTCTCTTAACTTACAGAAAAAACGAACAATCGATTCACTGTTAATGCTCTCATAGTCGTGAACAATGGTTGCACCAATATCCGACAGGTTCAGTGCGCCAATAATGTTCAATCGGCTACGATTACCCGTTGTTTCAATCACTTTATCCTGACCAGTACGTATCCAGCCATGCGATATCTTTGTTGATAGTGTTGGGTGAACTGCATCGATAAAGACTATCGATTCATCCTCGCCACAGCTTGCCTTTAGCGCTTCATACGCCTCTATGAATGCTTGCTGTTTTGCTTCATCAAACTTGTGTGGTATGCCTTTCGGTTGCTTGTAGCTAAAACCATTATGGTGAAGCCATTTGTTCATACCAGAAACAGTATAATCAAGCCCAAACGTCTCTTTAACATAGGCGACAATTTGATGAGTATGAGAATAGGTTTTCTCAGTCAAATGCTCGATTAGGTGCATGGTTTGAATAGCAGAAAGCTTGCTTTGGCTTCCTCCATTCTCAGGCTTAAGTTTTTCAGAAAGTACGTAGTCACTGAGGTGACGTGCAACGGTCGATTCATGAATACGAAGAGCTTGTGAAATCATAGTCTGACTCCAGCCTTCAGAAGCCAGCAAAACAGCCTTAATACGGTCGCAAACTCGACTATCACGCTCAATGTCGTGCATCTGTTCGAGTTGCAGTTTCTGTTGAGGAGTCAGTGTGATTTTCATGGTTTGTAGCATGATCCTGATTCTATTGAAAATCAAGCATCTTCAATGATCACGGGTATAACCGTATGTTTATTGATCTTTTGCACTCTTACATTGGGGTTGGACTCTTGAAAAGCATCCGTTACACTATTTGCAGTAGCAAATTTATTGAGAAAAATGATGGCAAGAACGGCAGCGGCTCTTCACATTTTAGTGAAGCATAAAGAACAAGCTGAAGATATTATCGCTCAGTTAAAAAAAGGAGCGAAATTTCAAACATTAGCCAGAAAATATTCTACCTGTCCTTCGGGTAAAAAAGGGGGCGATCTGGGTGAGTTTCGTCAGGGGCAGATGGTACCTCAATTTGATAAAATCTGTTTCACTGGTGAGGTACTGACACCCCATTTGGTGAAAACCAAGTTTGGTTGGCATGTTGTAAAAGTTCTATATCGGACCTAGCCTCAATAGGGTGATTTTCTCATCGATGTTGATTTTTAAAGTAATAGTCAATGAGCAGTGAGTGCCACGCTTTTTCTTAACACCAGAAGTGCGTGGTGCTTTTCATTCGTTAGGAATGACACTCGATTCTTTATCTTTTTTATTCCATTACCTTTTATAGAATGGCCTACTACACCCAAACTACTTCAAGTAGTAAGGTATATAAATAAAACAGTCATTTGTTCTCATAAATAAGAATGCACAATAACTTCATGAATTAAATGGATTTATTCATTAGGTTTTTTATTAAAATGAGAGCGGGTTATTTTGAGATATTGACTTATAGTCGCTTAACGTTAGTTTTATCAAGTGAGCGGTATGATCTAGGAGTTTAAAATGAGTGAAGAAAAAAAATTAACGTTCGATTGCTTTCTGATGTTTGTATGCAGTCTCGCTTACTTAAAGATTCGCTAGAGTCAAAGTTGCCGATTAGTATTGATATCTCTCCGCTTTGCGATACGTGGATGAATGATAACAGTCTATCATCCTATAAAATTCAATTGGTTATCATCGACTATTCTCGCGTTGATGAAAATAATTTTGCTGATTACTCAGCATTTAAACGCTTATCCTGCCCTGATGCAAAAGAAGTGCTTATTAATTGCCCGCTAGATATTGAACCTAAAATGCTCTTTAAATGGCAGAATCTTGTGGGTGTATTTTATACCAATGATCAGCTTGAATCTTTAGTTAAGGGCATGGAAAAAGTGCTTGATGATGAAATGTGGTTTAATCGAGAATTGGCTCAGGAATATATACAGCATTATCGTGCAGGTAATTCATCTATTACCTCTCAAGCTTATGCTAAATTAACGAAAAGAGAGCAGCAAATAATTAAGCTACTTGGCTGTGGTGCATCTAATATGCAAATTGCAGATGAGTTGTTTGTAAGTGAAAATACAGTAAAAACACATTTACATAATGTATTTAAAAAGATAAATGCTAAAAATAGACTTCAGGCATTATTATGGGCAAAAGATAATATTGGTATTGAAGAGTTTAATTAAATTTTATTTATTTTTAAATAAGACAGCCCCTTTGATAGGGGCTGTCTTATTTTCTTAACTGAATTTCTTTTTATTCGGCTTCGATGCCTTTTTCTTTGTAAAGGCGGCGGCATGCACGTCCATCGCTGTGGAAGAGATGGCAGCGATGCCCTGGAATACCAATTGTCAATGTATCACCTGTTTCAACGCCCAAAGTATCAGGCTGGCGGTAAATTACATCAGAATCAGAGCCTTTCAAGTTCATGTAGACTTGTGTTTCATTGCCGAGTTTCTCAACCATCATCACTTTGCCTTCAATTTTCGCGTCACCATCTTCAGCGCTCAGCAAGTGCTCTGGACGCACACCTAATGACATACGCTCGCCGCGAGTGATCGTGGTGCCATCGACCAAAATCCAAAATGAGGTTCCATTAGAGAGTTGAACTTTCACGCGTTCGGCTTCGACATCTTCGATGAATACGCTCATGAAGTTCATTTTAGGAGAACCGATGAAGCCTGCGACGAAACGATTTTCTGGGTAATGATACAACTCAAGTGGTTTGCCTACTTGTGATACGAAACCAGCATCCAAGACCACGATTTTGTCAGCCATTGTCATTGCTTCGACTTGATCATGGGTAACGTAAATCATAGTACAGCCCAATTTGCGTTGCAGTTTGGTTATCTCTGAACGCATCTGTACGCGCAGCGCTGCATCTAGGTTAGACAGCGGCTCATCAAGCAAAAAGACATTCGGTTGTGAGACTAAAGTACGCCCAATCGCGACACGCTGACGTTGGCCACCTGAAAGAGACTTAGGTTGACGTTCGAGCAAATGGCTGAGCTGGAGAATATCGGCGGCGTGCTCAACACGTTGCTCGATCTCCTTTTTATCGGCTTTGGCCAACTTTAGGCCAAAAGACATGTTGTCGAAAAGATTAAGGTGCGGGTAGAGCGCATAGGATTGAAATACCATGCCGACGCCACGTTTAGAAGGTTCAACATCATTCATTCGCTTATCGCCAATAAACAAGTCACCCGAGGTGATATCTTCTAGGCCTGCTATGCAACGCAGTAGGGTGGATTTCCCACAACCTGACGGACCGACAAAGACGACAAATTCGCCTTCTTGAATTTCTAAGTCGACATTTTTAGAAATTAATACATCACCGTATGCTTTACATACATTTTTTAACGTGACACTCGCCATAGAGCTCGTCCTCGATCAATATTTTTTATAAATCACTGCCCATCATTATATGAGTTTTCTTGCAGGCAATGACAGCAGGAATTGGGTAAGGTGGTTAATAATGTAAGAAAAAGGGTGATGTCTTCAAATTAAGGGAGTTTGAAGAAAGCATCACCCATCCATGCCAATGATTTAGTTCACTTCCCCTGCACATTGAGCGTCTCCCCCGTTATAAAATCAATTACCACGAACGCTCATTTATGACAGCAAACCAATCTAGCGATGTAAGCCAGTAAACGATGAGTTACTGGAAAAGGCTCTTACTATCCACTCTGGGATGACTGTATTTTGTGTGATGTGTGTGTTTGATACATCCTCCTAATTGAGTTTTTATAGGGGGGAGTAGCGATGGATGCGATGGAGGAGGGGTTTAAGGGCTGAGTTAGATCCAGTTCAAATAATTAATGGCTGTTAAGTGGAAGCATGTCACAAAAAGGTATTTTTTTGTGATTGAGCTCTCTAACCTTGAGCGATGATGATCACGAAAATAGTCCATAATATCGAGGGCGTAGGGCGTAGGAGGATGAGTCAAGTTAGGTTTTCTCTGATTATATATGACGAAATACGGCGAAACCTGTTGGTGAGCCCTACAACACAAAAATAAAAAGGATATGAACATGAAAAACGCCCTAAGCACAGTCGCGCTAAGTACTCTAGTTGCTCTTGGTTCGTTTGGTGCACATGCTGCTATTGAAGAAGGACAACTCACCATTTGGATTAATGGTGATAAAGGCTATAACGGTTTGGCTGAAGTGGGTAAGAAATTTGAGGCGGACACGGGTATCAAAGTGACCGTGGCTCACCCTGACGCACTTCAAGATAAATTCCCACAAACCGCAGCAACGGGTGATGGACCTGATATTGTGTTCTGGGCTCATGACCGTTTTGGTGGTTATGCAGAAGCTGGCTTGCTGGCTGAAATTAAACCTTCAAAAGCGATTCAAGAGGGTATCGTGGATTTTGCCTGGGATGCGGTGAAATACAACGGTAAAATCATCGGCTACCCAGTCGCGGTAGAATCCTTGTCTCTCATCTATAATAAAGATCTTGTGCCAAACCCACCGAAAAGCTGGGAAGAAGTGGAAGCGTTGAACGCCAAACTTAAGAAAGAGGGCAAAACGGCCATCATGTGGAACTTGAAAGAACCGTATTTCACATGGCCTCTTATGGCGGCTGATGGCGGTTACGCATTCAAATACACGATTGATGGCTATGATGTGAAAGATGCGGGTATCGCGAATAAAGGCGTAAAAGACGCGATGAACTTCGTGAAAGGCTTAGTGGACAAAGGCGTGATCTCTCCGGATATGGACTACTCTGTTTCTGAAGCTGCGTTTAACCAAGGTAAAACGGCAATGACGATCAACGGTCCGTGGGCTTGGGGCAACATTGAAAAATCAGGCATTAACTACGGTGTGACGACATTACCGAAATTTAACGGGCAATCTTCCAAGCCGTTCGTGGGCGTATTGACGGCTGGTATCAGCACCGCTTCTCCAAATAAAGATCTCGCGATTGAGTTTATCGAAAACTACTTACTCACCAATGATGGTCTGCGCATGGTCAATAATGACAAACCTCTTGGCGCGGTGGCTCTTAACTCTTTCCAACGTGAGCTTGATGCAGATACACGCATCGCCGCGACAATGGATAACGCAATGAATGGCGAAATTATGCCGAACATCCCTCAGATGAATGCATTTTGGGGCAGCGCGAAAAGTGCAATTATCAATATTGTAGATGGCCGCCAAACTGTCGATGCCGCACTGGCTGATGCAGAAAAACAAATGACTAAATAATTCGGTTTTGGTCAAGCCCTTAAGGAGAGGGTAACCTCTCCTTCATTTTACGTTTATATCGCTAGCAGGTTCTTCTATGCAGTCAGTTCAAGGTACAGATGCTTTGTCAGCACCCGAAACGGCACTTCCTTCCAGTAAAAATGTGCTCATTAAATGGGCATTATTAGGTACGGTTGGTATCGTTAACGGTTACGCCACTATTCTTATGTATTCTCGCGGTGAGCTCGCCTTTGCGCTGCTTACTCTCATTCTTACCGCTCTGGCCCTTTATATTTTCGGCAGTAAACATACTTACGCACACCGCTATATTTATCCGGGTATCGCGGGAATGATCTTATTCATCCTCTTTCCTTTGGCCTACACCGTTGGTCTGGCTTTTACTAACTACAGTGCTAAAAACCAACTCTCTTTAGAACGTGCACAAACCGTGCTGTTGGATCGAACTTATCAGGGCGGGGAAAGCTATCCTTTCACTCTATACAAAACGGAAAGTGGCTATCGAATTGCAATCGAAGATGGAGAGCAGACGCTCGCTACCGACGTATTTTCCTTAAATGGCTTATCGGTGACCGATATGGACCTTCAACCTATTGAGGGTATTGAGGGCACCAAAGAGCCGATTAAAACCATTATTAATCACCGTGCTACGTTGAGCTCAATTGATCTGCATTTCCCTAGTGGTGAAGATGTACGCATGAGTGGCTTGCGCAAGTTTGCCGCCGTATCGCCGCTTTACACCATGCAAGATGATGGCGAAACGCTGGTCAATAATCAAACAGGCGAAATACTACGGCCGAATATGGATGTTGGCTTTTATCAACCAGTGGACGAAAGTGGTCAATTTATCGGTGCGACAGTATCGCCTGGTTTTGTGGTGAAAATTGGCACACATAACTTTGAGCGTGTATGGAAAGATGACGGTATTAAAGAGCCTTTCATCAATATCTTTATCTGGACGGTCGTTTTCTCAACCTTAACCGTGATTTTCACTCTTATGATAGGGTTAGTGTTGGCTAGTGTTGTGCAATGGGAAGAGCTTAAAGGCCGCGCCGTTTACCGAGTGCTATTAATCCTGCCTTATGCTGTTCCTGCCTTTATTTCTATTTTGATCTTCAAAGGCTTGTTCAACCAAAGCTTTGGTGAGATCAATATGGTGCTCAACAGTATTTTTAGCATTAGTCCTAGCTGGTTCTCAGACCCCTTTCTCGCTAAAAGTATGGTGCTGATCGTCAATACTTGGCTTGGTTTTCCTTACATGATGATTTTGTGTATGGGTCTTTTGAAAGCGATTCCAGAGGATTTATATGAAGCATCGGCGATTGATGGTGCAGGTTTTTTACACAACTTCACCCGTATCACATTGCCGCTCATGATCAAACCAATGACTCCGTTACTTATTGCGAGCTTTGCGTTTAACTTTAACAACTTTGTGATGATTCAACTTCTGACACAAGGTGGCCCGAATATGATTGGTACTTCAGAGCCAGCCGGCTACACCGATTTACTCGTAAGCTATACCTATCGTATTGCGTTTGAAGGAGCTGGTGGTCAAGACTTCGGTTTGGCTAGTGCCATCGCAACCTTGATCTTCTTACTGGTTGGTGGGTTAGCACTACTCAACTTACGTTTTACGAAGCTGTCACAGAATTAAGGAGTAATCGTTATGGCGATGGTACAAGGTCAATCTCTCAAATATCGCTTATGGGCGACTCATGTTGCTCTGTGGACATTTTTATCGCTGATCATTTTTCCACTATTGATGGTCATTGCGATTTCATTTCGTGAAGGGAACTTTGCCACGGGCAGCTTGATCCCAGATAACCCATCTCTAGAACACTGGAAATTGGCATTAGGTTTTGCTGTCACTAATACTGATGGCTCTGTTACACCGCCGCCATTTCCGGTTCTGACTTGGTTATGGAATTCAGTGAAAGTAGCAGGCATTACTTCAGTGCTCATTGTGGCCCTATCGACAACGTCTGCTTATGCCTTTGCGCGCATGCGTTTTAAAGGTAAAGACACCATCCTAAAAGCGATGATGATTTTTCAAATGTTCCCAGCGGTACTGGCACTGGTTGCGATGTATGCACTGTTTGACAAATTAGGTCAATACATCCCATTTCTTGGCTTAAATACGCATGGTGGTTTAATTTTCTCCTACCTAGGTGGTATCGCACTGCACGTATGGACGATCAAAGGCTATTTTGAAACGATAGATAACTCATTAGAAGAAGCGGCTGCTTTAGATGGAGCTACACCATGGCAAGCCTTTAGACTGGTGCTGCTACCACTCTCTGTGCCGATTCTTGCGGTTGTGTTTATTCTCTCGTTTATTGGGGTGGTTGGTGAAGTACCAGTGGCATCTTTGCTACTTTCTGATGTAAACTCATATACATTAGCGGTGGGTATGCAGCAGTATCTTTATCCTCAGAACTATTTGTGGGGAGATTTTGCAGCAGCAGCAGTGTTGTCTGCTTTACCTATCACTGTCGTATTTTTGCTTGCACAGCGCTGGTTAGTCGGAGGGCTTACGGCCGGTGGTGTGAAAGGATAATAACGATAGGGCGACCGTGAGGTCGCCCATATTGTATTAGCTTAACGTATTTGGTTTGGCCGCCGATCAGTTAAGTAATATGCAAATCTGGCGTTACGCATAGCTGGCTGTTAGCTTTATTCCTTACTATCCAACAAACTAACAGTTTTTGTAACCAAGACCCGAGCATTGCTTGGGTTTTTTTATACCTGTATTAAAGGGTGCTATTGGTAACGCGCATGCAGTATATGATGAATTGAATGTCTCAAAAGTGAAATGGTGTTTGGATGCGACCCACATCTGAAATCTTTGTGTAACGTCGTAAAGGAAGGCTAAAAAATCAGAACTCACGGCTAGAAGGGGCGCAGCCTAAGTATTGCAAAAGGACATACAAACTCTCTTGTTGCAGCGCAACGCGGCGAAACAAATCGGCGAAGGTGTCATCTCCGCCAAAGCAGGCACGGATATAGTGGTTAATTTCTTGGGGCTGGTAGCCTTCAACGTAAAGCGTTCGGACCCAGTGATACTCAATTGACTTTGGGTCGACTAATGTCGATTCGCTCAAGGTAATCTCTCTGGGAGTCAAAGCCTTTTCCTATCATCGATGCAAAATGTCAGAGGACTCGATTTAAGCAAATAAAGATGAAGAAAAAATGACAACTGAGCGCATCATGGGTGGTTATTTTAAGTACTTAACGTGAGCTTCCATCTCTTCCCCTATCTCTTTACGCATGTTCATTAAGCGTATCGCTGATTGGCGTAGAGCAATATCTTCTGCTGTTTGCGGTACCCATTCAGGTATAGGGGTGGGCTTACCTTGCCCATCGACAGCCACCATGATGACAATACAATGGGTAGTCAGCTGGTTTTTCAACTCTTTTGGATCGCTCGCTTGCACATCAATGGCAATATGCATTGAGCTCGTTCCCGTATAAATGACTTTTGCGCTGACTTCAACGAGGTTCCCTACGTGGATAGGAGCGACAAAGCGGATCCCTCCAGCATAAGCGGTGATGCAATATTTACCACTCCAGCCTGCAGAGCACGCATAGGCCGCTAGATCTATCCATTTCATGACAGCGCCACCGTGGACTTTACCACCAAAATTCACATCACCGGGCTCTGCTAAAAAACGCAAAGTTATTGCACGTTGGCCACTACTCATTGGGGAATCCTTGTTTTTTATTAACGGAATCATAAATAACAAAGCGTTAACCAAACTGCAATATTATTTTGAATGCAGCAGATATAAAAAATCCTCTTAGTTGCCTAAGAGGATTTTTAAAGCCGAGCGGTACGAGTTATTTACTTTATGTTGTACCTTATTAAGCCAACTGAACGTTAGTTATTCAGTTGCGTTAATAATAGTTTAAACAGTATTTCGACGTAACTGTTCGATCGAACAGGTTCTATCTCTGATGAGATTGTTTAGCGTGATTTCTCCAATAACCTAAGGAGAAGTCACATGACTATTTCAATTTATTCACATACCTTTCAAAGTGTCCCTCAAGCTGATTATGTGTCATTGCTGAAGTTACGCTATAAAGTTTTTTCGCAACGCTTGCAGTGGGAGCTAAAAACAAATCGAGAAATGGAGACTGATGAGTACGACGTTCCAGAAGCACACTATTTGTATGCCAAAGAGGAACAGGGTCATTTAGTGGGGTGTTGGCGAATTTTGCCAACGACGTCGCGTTATATGCTTAAAGATACTTTTTCGGAATTACTCGGTGTGCAGCAAGCACCCAAAGCAAAGGAGATTTATGAGCTGAGTCGTTTTGCGGTCGATAAAGATCATTCGGCGCAATTGGGCGGCGTGAGTAATGTTACGCTGCAGATGTTTCAGTCGCTGTATCATCACGCCCAGCAATATCACATCAATGCCTATGTAACGGTCACATCGGCCAGTGTGGAAAAATTGATTAAGCGAATGGGGATCCCATGCGAAAGACTCGGTGATAAAAAAGTGCATCTTTTGGGAAGTACACGTTCAGTCGCTTTGCATATTCCAATGAATGAAGCATATCGTGCAAGTGTCAATGCATAAGTCTTATAAATAGGGATTGATATAGCCACCTAAAATAGCTTTAGTGATCGCTTGGTAGCGATTCGTCGCGCCAAGCTTTTTACAAGCATTACTGAAATGGAACTTCACGGTACGTTCTGACGTATTAATAATCGTGGCAATTTCCCAAGCGCTTTTGCCTTCGGCCGCCCAAGCTAAGCATTGTACTTCACGTGCGGTGAGCACCGCTCTCGGTTTTGCGTCTTTATGGTAACGGGTGATGTTGCCAATATTATGAGCCAGTAACGGTACAATGAGCTGTGAGGTATAGATACTTTGTTGATTCAAATCGTAAGACTTGGTATCTGAGGTTGCAAAACTTATCATGCCAAATTCCCCCCTAAGTCCATGGATTGGAATGCTAAATCCCGCTTTGAGTCCATTGCAACGCGCCTCTTTGAAAATGACTCGTCCATCATCATTGACCCGCTTAGCGTCATCCCAGCGAATGGGCAAAAAATTGGTAATACTGTATTTGACAATTGGATCGATATGCATGAAGCCGGATTCATCATATTGCTGTCGCCAGCTATTGGGGTAATTGTCCGTGACAAGCGTTTCACTGGTTTTTAACGTGGGTTGAAAAGATAGGCCAAAGAGGAAAAATTCATGATCAATTAAGTTATTGAGCCCATTGAGTACATTTTCCAAATCATCGTGGCTAGTGATTTGTTGGTTCTCTTGGATCAGTCTCAGAATTTTGTACATAAGCCGAAAGTTCTAGATTGCGTCGTACTATATTGGCATTTATATCAAAAAAAACCGTAACAGTACGAGCAAATAATGAAATAGTTTATCTATTTGGCGGGAAAATCTAGTTCAAATGTCGGTTTTGGCCGCAATCTATCTATACCACCTGAATGGTTACTTCATTTTCACGAGCGAATGCATCAATTTCTTCTGGTGGTTGAGCATTGGTAATGATCAAATCTACATCGGCAATTGTGCCTAGCTTAACCATGGCATTACGTCCGAATTTGCTGTGGTCGACACCGAGATAAACACAGCGACTATTTTCGATGATCGCCCGTTTGACTCTCACTTCGTGATAATCGAAATCTAAAAGTGAGCCATCATAGTCAATGCCGCTAATCCCTAAAATACCAAAATCGAGACGAAATTGTGAAATGAAATCCAAAGTGGCTTCACCCGTCACGCCACCGTCTTTATTACGCACTTCACCGCCCGCTAAGATGACATTGAAATCCGGTTTGGCCATTAAAATCGTCGCCACGTTAATGTTGTTGGTGACAATGCGCAGATTTTCGTGATTGAGCATTAATGCCCGAGCGATAGCTTCAGGTGTCGTGCCTATGTCGATAAAGAGCGTTGCGCCATCGGGAATGTGTTTGACTAGCTCGGCAGCCACTTTCTCTTTTTCTTGCTGATAAGTTACTTGGCGAGTGTGGTAAGAGGAGTTTTCAGAACTAGACGCGATGGTAGCGCCGCCGTGATTGCGTCGTAACTTATTGGCATCTGCAAGTTCGTTGAGATCTCGGCGGATGGTTTGTGGGCTGACATTGAATCGCTCGACTAAATCATCGGTACTCACAAATCCGTGTGTTTGAACTAATTCGATAATTTCTTGATGGCGTTTAACTGCTTTCACCTTAAATATCCTTATTCATTGAAGCTTAAATAGGTCAATACCTTGAATGCTTACTTTGCGTAAGGCACTCCGATTTTGTGAGTGTACGGTTTAATCGACCAAATTCAATCATTAGTGAATGGGATACGCGAGTATTTGCTCGTTTTAAGTGATAATTCACATTAAACGAACATTATAGGCTCTTTATGGAACATAGTTATGTTTCTTGGAATGTGGCACATTGATTCCGTCCAGCGAGCTTGGCTTTATAAAGTGCTTTGTCTGAGCGGCGATAAATTTCGAAAAAATCGGCATCGCTACCCGTAATTTCAGAGATACCACAACTGATACTAAAGTGTGCGTCGTTGTCAAAAAATGCGTATGCATAAAATTCTTTACGTAAACGATCTGCCACTTGAAAGGCCTCATGCACATTGGCCTTATGCAAAACAATCAGAAACTCTTCACCACCAATTCTGCCGCAGGCGTCGCCATGGCGTGTGTGCTTTCTCGCCATCTCTGCTAACTGCCAAATCACGTCATCTCCTCGCTGGTGGCCATAGGTGTCGTTTACTAACTTGAAGTTGTCGATATCAATGGCAATACAACTTATCGGATAATGATCACGCTGAGCCAACGTAAATTCATTGCACGCTTCCCGCCACAGCTTGCGGCGATTGTAGAGCTGCGTTAAGTCATCGGTATTGGCCAGAGTGTGTAGTTGCTCTCGCAGTTCGACAATATCGATAATCTCAGTAGAAACACCGATAAGGCCAATCACTTCACCGGTTTGTGTACTTAGAATAGGTTTCTTCATGGCGCGGTAGACGCGTACTTTGGTATCAAATTTTGCTTGTGCACGTTCTTCACTGATGAAAGGCTGTTTGGTATCAAATACCATTTGATCGCTGTGTAAAATATCGGCGAGTAGGTCATCTTGAAAAAAATCATGATCAGTTTTGCCTCTGAGTTCTTCCAAAGTTGTGCCAAACAGTTTAAGTGTTAGCTGATTTGCATACAGATACTCACCTTGGCGGTTTTTTACGAATACGTATGAACCGAGCTCGTTTAAAACAAGCTCATGCAAGGCAAACAAATTATTGCTATACACATCTTCGATGTTATCAAGAATCATTATCTGGCCACCAAATTTGCTAGGTTGCCTAACGGATCTGACGTAAAGGATCCCTCAATACATTTCATTTTTGTTTATTTTTATTCTTCTTCCATAAACATAGCTCGAATCGATGCTAGATGCTCAATTTTATGGTTGTATTGCGCCCTCGATAGCTGTTGTACGGCTTTTTGTCAGTTTTATTTGGGATAAAATAACCCCGGAAATTACCATCGTTCCACCTAAAAGATGGTAGTTTTGCACTGTTTCACCTAACAGGGTTGTGGCAAGCGAAACCGCCACCACAGGTAACAAATTCATAAACATCGCACTAGAGTCTGCACCAATTAAGTCGATCGCTTTTACCCACATCCATGGAGCCAATAAGGATGCAGCGACAGAAGCGTAAGCGATTAGGGGCAGCGAGCCTTCCGTGGGTAGGAGATGTTCACTGGTCAACCATAATGGTGTCAGCATTAAGACAGCAAACAACCCTTGCATATAAATAAGCGTCCAATTGCTTAGCGGCATTTTCCACCGTTTAAGTAACACACAATAAAGTGCGTAAACGGTTGCAGCCACCACCATTAATGCATCACCATGTGTAATATCTTGATGCAAGAAGAAGCTCATATCGCCTTGACCTAGCATAAAAGCAAGCCCTGCGAGAGAGAGGACTCCTCCGACAACACTCAAAGCTGAAATGCGCTTATGGAGCAGAGGGACGCTGATGAACACACTGAGCAGTGGTATCAGCGAAGTGATCAACGACATATTTGATGCAGTAGTTGTTAGCCCTGCGTAATAGCCAAGAGACTGATTCAGTACCATGCCTAACATGGCTAAAAAAGCCAGTTTAGTTAAATGGGGCTTGATGGTTACCCATTGGCGGATCACGGTAGGTAAGCAAAAGGGGGTTAGCAACAGCATCGCGACAAACCAGCGATAAAAACTCATCGCACTTGGTTCAATGGTTTCTGCGGCGAGCTTGTTGATGATAGAGTTACCACCCCAAATTAGAACCGTGAATAGTGGAAGAAGATATACCATGTGAGCCTCGTCGCAAATTGTGCTGTGAAGTATAGTGTGGCAGGTCTCTATAATTATATATATCTCCAAAACGACATTGCGAGCGATAGGAAGACAAGTTTGAAAAAAGCGCCCAGAAATCTTCACCCTTCACTATCGATTGACAGTGCGCCATCGGATGTCTTTATGAATTTCGATGCGTTTTTGTCAAACACAGAAACGCGAACTCATAGCCATCCATGGGGACAAGTGCAGCTAATTTCCGGCGGGATTTTGGAAATGGAAGCGCAAGAAACGCGATTTCTCGCACCGCCTCATCTAGCGATTTGGGTTCCTGCGGGGGTGAAACACTGCAGCTATAATCGTAAGCCAATTGAATATTGTTCGCTCAATATTGATCGGGCTCTCACCCATGGTTTTCCCAAGCACACCAGTTTGATAAAAGTGACGCCCATCGTTTCTGCCATCATTGAGGATTTTCGATCGCGTGAAATCAGTGTGGCTCAAAACGCGCAAGATAAACGTTTAGTTCAAGTATTGCTCGACCAATTGGCAACGCAAGAAACGCAGCATCATTTTTTGCCTTCCACTAATCACAAATATTTAGCCCCGATTTTAGCGGCGGTAGAAGAAAACCCGACCGATGATACGACATTGGCTTTGTGGGCTGAAAAAGTACATACCACAGAGCGAACATTAGCGCGGCATTGCCAAACGGTACTAGGGATGAGTTTTACCGAATGGCGATTAAGAGTACGCTATCTCTATTCCATGGATTTACTGCGCACAGGGCATTCAGTGAAAGAGGTAGCATTAACTCTTGGCTACAACCAAGCCAGTCCTTTTATTACCATGTTTAAAAAATACTCCGGCCAAACGCCGGAACAGTATAAAAATCGCTTGTTATAATATTGCTTAAGCGTATGTAGGCACTTCATCCTGATCAAACTATAAAGAAGTGCCTTAGACTTAATTTGGTAATTTTTTACAACGTCTATTATTCATGAATCCATGACATAGGGGGTTGGGTGTTTTATCGTTTTAGCGGCACACGTAGTCCAAAGCGCCAACAATGGCGGCGACTTGTGCGTCATTACACTCTTGCGCTGTGACTTTTGGGCTATCTGGGTACACTTCGGTGGTGGTGCCGAAGTAGCAATTTGTGATGCCACCGCATAACCCTAACGCTTTCATGGGGTAGTTGATCACCCCTTCTTGAGTTATGGGAGAGCCGATGATCTCGCCTTTACTATCGGCTGGTGCAATGTGCGTGACTTTGCGTACCGATTCAATAATGGCTGCTTGGAATTCTGGCTGCGGATTTTCCGTATCGCCGACAGTATAAAACCCATCGGGAATCGTATCGGCTTCATATCTAATCCCATCGCGCGCTGCTAGTGCAGGACGAAATTCGCTTTCATCACTGTCTGTAGTTTCATGTAAATCAATATGCACCAACACGTCACCTAAGCTTGCGACCCAGCGCATTAAGCTTGCCGACTCTTCGGCTGGGCTATTGGCGTAAAATGAGCGATTAGGGTCAAGCGCTGATGGGTTCCAACGATTGATCGTTTCATAGCCCCAAGGGCTTACGCACGGGGCAACGGCAATGTTGAAATGAGATTGATACTGCTGTGCTTGAGTCGCTAAAAACTGCAACGCGCCGTGCACTCCGCTGGTTTCGTAACCGTGTACACCACCTGTGATCAACACCGTTGGTTTGTCAGGGTTCCATGAGCGACTTTTTAAGGCAAATAATGGGTAGCGATCTTTGTCTATTGATAGTGCACCGTATTGCTCTACCTCAAAATCCGTTGCCAAAGCATTAATCTTCGGCACGACTTCTTGCTGATATTCTCGTTTAATCGTCGTTTGCGCGAGCCACGCTTCGCGTTCGGTTTGCGTCCATTTTTGTCCGGGAGTACCTATAGGGTAATAGTGAGAGTGCTGCATGACATTCCTTTAAATCTCGGTGTAATGGACCAGAAGCTTAATGCGCAGATTAACCTGATGCAACACTCTTACCTTGATACAAGAGCATATATACCCTTCCTACTTTTGAAGCCGCAGCGGTGTTGGCTACGTTCGTTCACCCCAATCACATAGTTTGCCTATGCTCATGGGGACTCACTCACTGCCGCCTACCTGCAACTCCAAGTTGTTTGGGTATAGCTAGCAAAGAGAGACGTGAAACTTTTCATTACACTTGTTTATTGCTTGCTATGGTTGGTGTTACAGTTCTGCTCTTCGAAATAGCGAATGGAGAAAATGATGGCAGGCGCGAGCTTACTTACCCTTCTTGATGATATTGCAACCGTGCTCGATGATGTGGCGTTGATGTCAAAAATGGCCGCGAAAAAAACGGCAGGTGTATTGGGTGATGATTTGGCGCTCAATGCCCAGCAAGTGTCTGGTGTTGCCGCTGAACGAGAGATCCCAGTGGTATGGGCAGTGGCTAAAGGCTCATTTCGCAACAAATTAATTTTGGTCCCCGCCGCCTTGCTGATGAGCTCATTAGCCTCTTGGCTGATAATGCCGCTATTGTTAGTCGGTGGACTTTTTCTCTGCTTTGAAGGGGCAGAAAAAATCTTAGAAAAAGTGTTTCATACCAACCATCACAGCACCGCTGACGCGGATGAGCGCATGCTCACTGACGTATCGATTGATGACTATGAAAAACGTAAAGTCGCTGGGGCGATTCGGACCGATTTTATTTTATCGGCCGAGATCATCGTGATTGCGTTGGGGACAGTGCAAGGCCATAACATGGTGACACAAATTTTGGTGGTGAGTTTGATTGCAGTGGTCATGACCATCGGCGTTTATGGTTTGGTGGCAGGCATTGTGAAATTGGACGATTTAGGTTTCTACCTAGAGCGCACTTCAGATGGCGCAGGGCTGCGTGCTCGCTTTGGTAAAGGGTTGATCAGTTTCGCGCCTAAGCTCATGAAAGCATTAACTGTAGTGGGTACCGCCGCGATGTTTTTAGTGGGCGGTGGCATTGTGGTGCACAACGTCCCTTTTATTCACCACGTGCTTGAACCTGTGATTGCAGCCGTTGCTGAACTCTCTTTATTAGCAGTAGTGATGCCAACCTTGCTTAATGGTTTCGTTGGCTTACTCGCCGGGCTGGCTGTGGTTGCAGTGTGGGGGATGGTGAGTAAATTGAAACCGTCCTATTAATTTTTTTTATGGTTATGATAATCATATTGAATGGTGATTTGCCCGCAGACGAATAGACTAGCGCTTTTCGTTTTTGGCAGTTCCCATTATGCAGTGTGCGTTTTTTGATCAACAGCTGTGCCGTTCTTGTACTCATTGCGCGGTTTCTTATTCAGAGCAGGTGAAGCGCAAAGATTTGGCACTAAAAGCGCTGTTTTCAACGCAGATGCCACAGCAGTGGCTAGAACCTGTCATAAGTGAAGAGACGGGTTTTCGTAACAAAGCGAAAATGGTGGCTCTTGGCGCGGCCCATGCACCGATTTTGGGTGTTGAATCTATGGTTGATGGGCAATCAACGCCCGTGTCCTTGGTGCAATGTGGCCTCTACCCACAAGAGACACAAACGCTATTAACTTATCTACAAGATTGGATCCGTAGCTCGGGCATTCCTCCCTATAATAAAGCGAAGAAGAAAGGCGAACTCAAATACATATTGCTCACACGCAGCGAATATTCAGGTGAGTTTATGCTGCGTTTTGTACTGAGAAGCCGCGAAGCTTTAGGCCGAGTTGAGCAAAACCTCGCGCGGCTTCAGGCGCAGTTTCCAACCATTCGCGTCGTCTCGGTTAACCTTCAACCCATCCACATGGCGCGCCTAGAAGGTGAAGAAGAGATTTTTTTAACCGAGTGTGAGTATTTGATTGAGCAGTTTAATCAGGTGCCTATGGTTATCCGCCCGAAAAGTTTTTTCCAAACCAACCCGCATGTAGCTAAGCAGTTGTACGCGGCGGCGCGTGATTGGGTGAGAGAGATAAACCCAAGTCACATGTGGGATCTGTTTTGTGGCGTGGGCGGTTTTGCCCTACATTGTGCCAGTCCAACTACGGCAGTCACAGGAATTGAAATTGAACCAGAAGCGATCGCCAGTGCTAAACGCTCTGCCAAGACGATGGGCATTACCAATTTAGACTTTGCTGCGCTGGATTCTGCCCAATTCTCACAAGCTCAATCAACCGCGCCTGAGCTAGTGCTAGTCAACCCTCCGCGTCGTGGTTTAGGAGCTGAATTAGTTGAGCGATTGGTGGCTTTATCACCCAAACACATCATTTACTCAAGCTGTAACCCGCAAACGCTGATCACTGATATGCAAGGTATGGTGGGCTACTTACCCAAAAAACTGCAATGGTTTGATATGTTTCCACATACCGATCATAGCGAAGTGATGGTGCTGTTAGAGCGTCAGCCTAAGCTGAGATAAGCGCTGTGTGGTGCAAAAATGATAATGATAAAGAGAGGGAAGCCGCGGCTTCCCTTTTTGATGCATTAATGGGCTATTTTACTGCCCACGCGACCGTTTCACCGGCGCGGATCGGCACCACAATATCTGAGCCAAATGGCATACTTTCAGCAACTGGCCACTCTTCTTTGACCAAAGTAACGGTGTCGTTATTACGGGGTAGGCCGTAAAAATCAGGGCCATTGTGACTGGCAAACGCTTCAAGGTTGCCAATTTTACCAACTTGCTCAAACACCTCTGCGTATAACTCTAAGGCTGCGTGCGCTGTGTACGATCCAGCACAGCCGCAAGCGGCTTCTTTTTTGCCTTTGGCATGAGGCGCAGAATCAGTACCCAAGAAAAATTTCTTATTGCCCGATGTCGCTGCCTGAATCAGCGCAAGCTGGTGGGTGTTGCGCTTAAGGATTGGCAAACAGTAAAAATGAGGACGAATGCCACCAGCAAGCATGTGATTGCGGTTATAAAGTAGATGATGCGCCGTGATCGTTGCCGCTATATTCTGGTTCGCATTTTTTACAAACTCGGCAGCATCGGCGGTGGTGATGTGTTCTAACACTATTTTCAGATTTGGGAAATCATTAACAATAGGAGCAAGCACTGTATCGAGGAAGGCTTTTTCTCGGTCAAAAATATCCACATCGTGAGCGGTTACTTCGCCATGAATCAGCAGCAGCATGCCAACGTCTTGCATCGCTTCCAATACAGGGTAAATATTTTGAGCGCAGGTTACGCCAGAATCTGAATTGGTGGTCGCCCCAGCCGGATAAAGTTTGGCTGCCACGACAGCGCCAGAAGCTTTGGCTTTGCGTATCTCATCAGGTGTCGTGTTATCGGTGAGATAAAGCGCCATGAGTGGCTTGAAAGAATCACGTGGTTTTTGCGCCATGATGCGCTGTTGGTACGCTAATGCTAATTCTGTGGTGGTGATCGGCGGGACCGTATTGGGCATGATCAGTGCGCGGCCGTTGTAGCGACTGATGTCTCGTACTGTATCGGCCAACACATCACCATCACGTAAGTGAACATGCCAGTCGTCTGGACGAGTAATCGTTAATGTTTTCATTGGTTGCTCCCACCGGAAAATAAATTGATTGGAGCTTAAACGGGCTTCGCTTTTAATGTGCGCGCAATCGCTTACGTTTAAGCGACAGGATGATAGAGGAAACAGGGGTGAATTTCATCCTTTTATTTTCCATAGGGTTAGCCAGCTTTGGCGATTTCCATTATCATCGCGTTATAAAAATACCTTCAAAAAAGCATAAGGATAGGCCATGTCGTCAGCTCAACTTTCACAAATTAACGTTTACCCAGTCAAATCGATAGGTGGCCTCTCGCAGTCCACCGCTTGGGTTGAAAAACAGGGGCTGGCTTTTGATCGGCGCTTTATGATCGCGTTAGCTGATGGTTCAATGGTCACTGCACGTAAGTATCCAAATATGGTTAAGGTGAATTCAATACTGGTTGCGGATGGTTTGATCTTCACGGCGGTGAACCAATCTCCGTTAAAACTGCGTTATGCAGATTTCAAAATGCAACCTTCTCCAGCGCAAGTGTGGGACGATAACTTTACCGCTTACACCACAACCGATGAAGCGGATGATTGGTTTAGCCAAGTGTTAGGCCAGCGTGTTGAGTTGCTGTTTACCGGAGAGCAATCAAACCGAATGCGTGAAAAAGTGGGTCACAATGTCAGTTTTGCTGATGGCTATCCAGTGCTGGTCATCAGCCAAGCTTCACTTGATGAACTCAATCGCCGCAGCCCTGAAGTGCACAGCATGGATCAATTTCGTACCAATCTAGTGGTACGAACCGATGAGCCTTTCGCTGAAGACAGCTGGAAGCGGATCCGAATTGGTGAGGTAGAATTTGAAGCGGTAAAACCTTGCGAACGCTGTATTCTCACTACTGTTGATGTGAATAAAGGGGCTTTTCGTCCAACCAAAGAGCCGCTAAGAACCTTGTCACAATTTCGTGCTAACGAAAGAGGTGGGGTGTTTTTTGGGCAAAATTTAGTCGCAAAAAATGAGGGAATGATTCGAGTTGGCGACAGCGTTGAGGTGCTTGAGTACAAAGAGAAAGAGTTTTATCGAGATTTGGGTATGAGTCACCATGTGATGACCTGTGTTGAGCGTGAAGCGATTGCGCGTGATTTTGTCACGTTCTGGCTAGAGCCGAAAAAGGGTGAAATGCCAAATTATCAACCTGGGCAGCACCTACCAATCGAAGTTGTGATCGATGGCGAGAACGCGGTGCGCCGCTACACTTTGTCATCTAGCCCATCGCGCCCGGGTCGGTTAGCGATTTCAGTCAAACGTATTGATGGCGGTAGAGTTTCTAACTGGTTGCTTGATCACTTGCAGGTAGGAAGTACATTGACCACACAATCACCGGATGGCTCGTTTCATCTGTCGACTCAGTACCAACAACCGTTGTTACTGTTGTCGGCTGGAAGTGGCGTGACGCCTATGTTATCGATGTTGCGCTATCTTGCCGATAATCAACAAATTCAAGATGTGGTCTTTTATCATCAATGCCGCAGCGTTGAGGATATTCCTTGCCGTGTTGAACTTGAAGCGCTTAAGCAGCGACATCCGGGGTTGAAAGTCTTCATTTCTCTGACTCAAGCTCCAGTAGATTGGTTTGGCCTGAAAGGCCGGCTCTCTTTATCTCACCTTAAGCAAATCCAACATGTGACTGCTCGCCAAGTGTTTGTGTGTGGGCCTGATGGTTTTATGCAGAAAGCAAAAAGCTTATTGTTGAAAAAAGGGCTTGCGGAAGAATCTTACCACCAAGAAGCGTTTGGTGTGGCGCACACTGTCGCAGCTGAGCTGAAAACGTTACAACTGAGCGTCAATGGCCATGTATTTGAGGGTAATAACCAAACGACCTTATTAGATCAAGCCGAAGCCGCTGGCATTGCGATTGCCAACAGTTGCCGAGCAGGGTTCTGTGGTGCGTGCAAGGTGACTGTGCAGTCGGGCAAAGTGCATCAACCTGACGTGCCAGCACTGCCTGAACATGAGCGTCATCTTGGTATCGCTTTAGCGTGTTGTTGTATTCCTGAAACCGATATTGAGGTTGTAAACTAGTTTTCGCCTCACGCTGTTGCACTACAGTGACTTTGTCCAATAAAAATGCCTCTTGGGTCAGTGTTGACCGCAAGAGGCGTGACGTTGCTAGTGATTTTTATTCGAAACCGTTTCAGTCTCTTCAAAGTGACTCTCTTAAACATAGTTGGCAAAGTGCAGAAATACCAATTATTCGTTTTTATATAGTTAAATTAGTTTAAATTTGTGATGAAAATTCCATATTTTTTTTGTTTGTTTTCCATCCAATCTTGCCTGTGTTTGATGTTTTTTTAGAATAACTGTCGAATAAATGAGCGCTTGAACGTTTGCGTAAAAATATGTGATGAAACTCTCATTTTGTTCGCTATACTTTCCGCCCGGTTATGAGCTGGTGCTCAACCCATACAAGCCGTCACACGGAAATGTGAATGACCCCAAGGACTGGACCAGCTAAGTTCCTCTGCTTGTATAAGGTGATCTTAGATGAACAATATGTTCGCATACCCCTCTTTTTGTCATGCTTTTGTTGTGCAAAAGGGCAATGATTCCTCCTTCGCCAAGTTTTTTGGTTCTACCCTTATTTCCAAATTTCAAACTAGGTAAATACAATGAATATTCTTTTTGGCCTCGTCGGCATTTTAGCGCTGATCGCTTGCGCCTACCTGCTCTCTGAAAATCGATCCTTCATCAATTGGAAAACCGTATCACGTGCTTTATTACTGCAAGTTGGTTTTGCCGCACTGGTGCTCTACTTCCCATGGGGACAAAGCGCACTAGCCAGCATCAGCGGCGGTGTGTCGAGTTTGCTAGGTTTCGCCGATGCAGGAATCCGCTTTCTATTCGGTGATTTAGCCGATTCCGGATTTATTTTTGCTGTTCGTGTTCTGCCTATCATCATTTTCTTCAGCGCTCTTATCTCTGCCCTTTATTACCTTGGTATCATGCAAAAAGTCATCGAGTTTATCGGTGGTGGTATTCAAAAATTTTTAGGTACGAGCAAAGCAGAATCTCTGGTTGCTACAGGTAACATTTTCCTTTCACAAGGAGAATCACCACTGCTTGTGCGTCCCTTTTTGTCGCGCATGACACGTTCAGAACTGTTTGCCGTCATGGCCGGAGGCATGGCCTCTGTCGCAGGTAGCGTGTTGGGTGGCTATGCCGGTCTAGGTGTTGAGCTTAAATACCTTATTGCAGCCAGTTTTATGGCGGCACCCGGCAGTTTGATGATGGCAAAAATCATCGTACCAGAGCGCGATGTTCCACTTGATCAAACCAATATTGAGATGGATAAAGCGCAAGAAAGTAATGTGATTGACGCACTGGCGAGCGGGGCGATGAATGGCATGAAAGTGGCGGTGGCCGTCGGTACAATGCTGGTTGCATTTGTGAGTGTGATTGCGATGGTTAACACTGGGCTTGAAAGTTTCGGTGAGTTATTGGGTTTGAACGGTATAACCTTGCAACTGCTGTTCGGTTATCTATTTTCACCACTGGCTTGGTTGATTGGTGTACCAAGCCATGAAGTCTTGATGGCGGGCTCTTACATTGGGCAAAAAGTGGTGATGAACGAATTTGTGGCTTTCATTGATTTTGTTGACCACAAAGCGCTGTTGTCGGAACACACCCAAGTTATCATTACTTTTGCTCTGTGCGGCTTTGCCAATATTGGTTCTATCGCGATCCAATTAGGCTCTATCGGGGTTATCGCTCCTGAACGCCGTGCAGAAGTCGCGAATTTAGGTATTAAAGCGGTGATTGCAGGTACGCTAGCTAACTTAATGAGTGCATGTCTAGCGGGCATTTTCATTCTGCTTTAAACGCCCTGTTTGCTTCTCTCAATGCTCACTGCGGTGGGCATTTTTGATCCCTTTTTTGAATGATTGACACCTCAGTAATTGCTGAAAAGCTGATTTATAGCAAATTCCGTTTCTGATGAGCGCGTAGTATAGCTTGCAATTAACTGCGTATCCCAACATAGGCGATACGCTGACATGCTAACTTATTGAGTGCTTGCTATGGAAAATCTTGTTGAACGCTTTTTGCGTTATGTCTCTTTTGATACTCAATCTCACCCTGCCAGCCGCCGTTGCCCGAGTTCAGTAGGGCAAATGACGTTTGCCCATACACTGCATGAAGAATTAATCGCATTAGGCTTAACCGATGCTACGGTTGATGAACACGGCTATGTTATGGCGAAGTTGCAATCGAATGTTGATTACCCTGTTCCTGCGATTGGTTTTATTGCACATATGGATACCGCGCCAGACGCGTCAGGCAAACACGTTAAGCCGCAAATTGTGGAGAATTATCAAGGCGGAGACATTGCTTTAGGTAAAGGGGATGAGGTGCTGTCACCTATTCAATACCCGGATTTGCATCAACTGCATGGTTACAATCTGATCACGACTGACGGCACCACACTGCTTGGTGCCGATAATAAGGCAGGCATCGCTGAAATTATGACGGCCATTGAGAGGTTAATTGCTGACCCAAGCATCGCACATGGTGATATTTGTATCGGTTTCACTCCCGATGAAGAGATCGGCCGGGGCGCGGACTTATTTAATGTGGAGAAGTTTGGCGCACAGTGGGCTTATACCATTGATGGTGGTCCGGTGGGTGAGTTGGAGTATGAGAATTTCAATGCGGCGAGCGCCGATGTCATTTGCTATGGCGTGAATGTTCACCCTGGGACCGCGAAAGATAAAATGGTGAATGCCATCAACATCGCCGCACAATTTCAGCTTATGATGCCAGCCGATCAAACCCCAGAGACCACGCAGGGCTATCAAGGCTTTTACCATTTAAAATCCGCAAAGATGAGTGTGGCTCGCTCAACCTTGGGTTACATTATTAGAGACTTTGAACGAGAAGGCTTGGAAGCTCGTAAAGTGTTTATGCAGCAGCAAGTGGACCAGTTAAATGCCCGTCTTGAGAAAGGACGAGTTGAGTTGGTCGTGACGGACAGCTATTTCAATATGAAAGAGATGGTCGAGCCTCATCCACAAGTCATTGAACTGGCTAAACAAGCCATGATTGCTTGTGATGTTGAACCGCTGATCAAACCTATTCGAGGTGGTACGGATGGTGCGAGGCTCTCATTCATGGGCCTGCCATGCCCTAATATTTTCACTGGCGGTTATAATTTTCATGGTATTCATGAGTTCATTACCATTGAAGGGATGGAACAAGCGGTAAACGTGATTGTAAAACTGGCTGAAAAGACAGCGTTGGCGAATCAACACTGATAACAAATTTTTCCTTTCGCCAATCTCAAAGGGAGTTTCTCTTCCAAAGCTATGACAGGGCGCATAATAATTGCGCCTTATGCCGACGTTAACTATTCACTCAGTTACAATACCTTTCTAAAATTTCTAACACGATCTCAATCTGCTGCTCTCTAGTTGGCTTAGATGTGTTGCTGATCATTATGCATCTTAGTATCAAGTTTGAAGTGCGACACTTTCTACAGATGCGCATGAATATACTCCGTTGGTGTTCTATACCCAAGCCTTTTGCGTGGGCGTGTATTTAATTTATATGCAATTTCATTACACAGCTTCTGTGTCACGTGTGACATGGAGGTTCGTTTTGGTAAGTATTGTCGTATCAAACCATTGGTGTTTTCATTAGTGCCTCGTTCCCATGAATGGTATGGATTTGCAAAGTAAAACAGGCAGTTATGATGTTTTTCTAGTTGTGCATAACCATGAAATTCAGTGCCGTTATCTGATGTTATCGTTTTAAAAGGTAAGTCAGAGCGGGTCATGATTTTGCTCATTCTTACGTTGAGTGACTCGCTTGTTCTATCGTCCATTTGACCGATAAAAGTGTAGCCAGTCATTCTGTCGACTAAAGTGACGATACAGTGCTTGGTTCCGCGACCCACGACGGTATCAATTTCCCAGTGGCCAGGCTCTTTTCGATGCTCAGCGTCTGCAGGTCTTTCGGCAATATGACGCTTATTTGCCAGCCGTCCTCGACTGTCTTTTGAGTTGTACCTTTTACGCCTTTTCTTGGTGGATTGGCGTAGGTGTTTCCATAACGTTCCACCGAGAGTTTTATCGTTCCAAACGCGCTGATAAATGAGCTCGTGGCTCATTGTTGGATAGCCTCTCATTCTTAGGTATCCGACGATTTGGTCAGGGCTCCAATCCAGTCGTAGCAATGCTTCAGGTAGTCTGAAGTCAAGTTCGGTATAGCGTTTATTTCGCCGTGAACGACTAAGCCGGTTGCGCGCCATTTGCTGTGCTCGCTCTGGTTGATAAGAGTATCTATCGAAGAACTTGTTGTAACGACAATTACGTTCAATTTCTCGATAGATAGTGGCTTTGTGACGCCCCAGTTGTTTAGCTATTTTTGCGGTACTGATCCCTTGCTTTCTGAGCGCAGAAATCATATACCTTTCAATCTCAGTGAGGTGTGTGTATTTCATGTTTTTTACTTCTTGGCGGGAGCAAACTTCATGATTATCGCACCTTACTGTTTTTATGTTCAGAGGTGTCGCACTTCGTACTTGAATCCAAGCATAAAAATAAAAGAAGGGGATTGATATGGAGAAAGTGGTCGCGGTGTGGGACTTTCTTATCACTCATAAATTGGTGTTTAGTATTTTAATCATGACGTTGATTATTTTGACGCGGCGAGTTGTGCTTTCTCAAATTCGTGGCGATGTCGCACTGATTACCGAGAAGCAGCGTAAATGGATGTCACGCACTAAGAATGGCACCTTTGCGTTTACTTTGGTCATCCTCTTCGTATTGTGGCAATCGGAGATCAACGAATTTGCACTGTCAGTGACTGCGATAGCGGTCGCCATTGTAGTCGCATCAAAAGAGATCATCTTGTGTTTTACGGGTTCAATTCAGCGAGCGAGCTCTCGCTCATTTCGTATCGGGGATTGGATTGAAGTCGGAAAACTGAGCGGTGAAGTGATCGAACACAACTTGATGGCAACCGTGATCCAAGAAATCGATTTGAATCATGGTCAATATCACTACACTGGAAAAACCGCGACCTTGCCAAACAGTATGTTCTTCTCGTTTCCGGTAAAAAACCTTAATTTTATGAAGCGTTATGTGTTTCATAACTTTTCGATAGTAGTGCCTGAATTTGTAAATTTGTATCCTTTATTGCCGATTATGCATGAAAAAATTGAGAGCCACTTTGCCCACTTTATCGACGTTGCAAGGCGCTATAACAGCATGATTGAAAAACATGCGGGTGTAGATTTGCCCAGTGCTGAGCCGCACATTCAGATCAGCAGCGCAGCCGCAGGAGAGCAGGTCGTGCATTTCATGATTTTTTGCCCAACAGAGCGGGCCAACCATTTAGAGCAACTGATCCGCCAAGACTTTATGCAAGCGTATGAAAACGCATTTCCACGCACTTTAGTTGCAACAGAAGTGCTGCCGAGTGAAATGGGTAGCTAACCGCCGAATAATGAGCGCTCACACAGTATGGTGAGCGTCTTACCTGTAATTACTGTTTGGGTGAGAAAAGATATATTAGTGATGACAGTGAGATTAACGCTCAATTGCGTGTGTTTTTTTCACCGAAATCCCTAAGCGTTTTGAAAGCCGAGTGAGATTCGCGCGATCCACTTGCAATAATCTTCCCGCTTTTGCCCAATTGAAATCGGATTGGGTCAATGCTTCACTGATCAATTTACGCTGATATTCATCCGTTGCTTCTCGCAGCCCACGTTGCCACACCTTCGCTGTGACCTCTTTGCCGCTCAACGTACTTTGCGTGTTAACCAGAGGTAGGCTGAAATCTAACTCACCTATGTCGTAGCTGTTGACTGTGATTAACGCTTGTAAGCCTTGTCTAGCTCGTGCTTTCAGCGCTGCGCGGTTGATCACGTGTTCTAATTCGCGAACATTACCGGGCCATGAGTAGTTGAGTAACCCAGCCAGCGCGTTGGGATCGATTTTGAGCTGTGTGATACCGAGCTTGCGACGCGCTTGCTCTAAAAAATAACCTGCCAACAAGGTAACGTCACCATTTCGCTCTCTTAGCGGAGGGATATGAACAGGGTATACGCTGAGTCGATGGTAAAGATCGGCTCGGAATCTTCCCGCTTCCACCTCTTGCTTTAAATCTCGATTTGTCGCTGCCAATATTCGTACATCAATAGTTTGGACATGATCTTGTCCTACGGGCTGAATTTCATTGTTCTGCAATGCACGTAAAATCTTGCTTTGGGCAGCCAGTGGCAGTTCACCGATTTCATCGAGAAATAAGGTTCCACCGTCGGCTAATGCAAACTTGCCTAAGCGATGCCGTTCTGCTCCAGTAAAGGCTCCTTTGACGTGGCCAAATAGTTCACTTTCGACCAAGTTTTCTGGAATTGCGGCGCAGTTGACATAAATAAGGGGTTGGCGTTTACGCGCTGATAGTTGGTGCAGTGTTCGTGCGACCAGCTCTTTACCGACACCCGTTTCACCATGGATTAAAATGTTGAAATTAGAAGGGGCGACCACTTCCAGATCGGCTTTCATGGCCAGCATCGATGCACTTGAACCGATGATCTCTCCACCTTCTCTGTCCCATGCTTCTTCATTCAGCTCTTCTAAGCGTTGCTGTGATTGTTTGGCTTGTGCTTCAAGTTGAGAAAAGGTCAGTGCCATTTTCAAGGTAGAGGCCGCGATTGCCGACAGCGCTTCTAGGCTGCGTTTGGGAATATGCTCAAACATGTTGGGATTAAGGCTATCAAGCGTCAATATACCGAGCAGTTTATCACCAAATAAAAGGGGTAGGCCCATGCAAGAGTGCATGGGAAGGTCGCCATCATGATCCATTAATAAACCATCGAAAGGATCGGGTAGTGATGAATTAGCATCGAAAATAACCGGCCCATCAGCGTGGCAAATCTCACGAAAGCGGGGATGTTCATCAATTAAAAAGCGTCGGCCTAAGGTATCGCGAGTCAAGCCTTGCATCGCAAGGGGGATTAACAAATCACCTTGGCGTGAAAGCAGCATCACACAGTCGCATTGAATGGTTTTACGAATCGCATCAAGCAGGCGATTGAATCTATCTTGATCGTTCAAACCACTTGCGAGTCCTATGGTCATTTCAATCAAGGTAGAGATGGAAAAATCTTGCATGGTAAGCACTCAGGTGATGTTTTTGGATATTGTAGTGTCATAATGACATTTTTTGAAGTGTTATTTTGACCTGATCATTTAATGATTTTTTATTTTTTATTTAAAAATCAATAGATTAATGTTGGTATGCTTTGTGCTATACAAGCTTCAGTATCAGAGCGAATCTAATTCGCCATTTATAAAATCTGAGGAGAAAGCTCAATATGCTCAATAATCAACACATCGCCATTGTCAAAAGTACCATTCCTTTACTTGAATCTGCCGGGCCAGCGCTTACGGCTCATTTCTATCAGAGAATGTTTACTCACAATCCTGAGCTAAAAGATATTTTTAATATGACCCATCAACATACTGGCCGTCAGGGCGTTGCACTGTTTGAGGCGATTGCCGCGTATGCGAAAAATATTGAAAATCTCGCCGCATTAACCAGTGCAGTGGAACGTATTGCCCAAAAGCACACCAGCTTTAACATTCAGCCAGAGCACTATCAAATCGTCGGTCATCACCTTATTGAAACGTTGCGAGAGCTTGCTGCCGATGCCTTTACTCCTGACGTTGAAGCAGCATGGACGGCGGCTTATCTCTTTTTAGCGCAAGTCTTTATTGATAGAGAAGGGGAGTTGTATTTACAGCGTAAGCAGGCGATCGGTGGTTGGGAGAATGCGCGTGAGTTTGTGTTGCAAGATAAAGTGAAAGAGTCTGAATTCGTCACTAGCTTTATCTTTGAGCCTGCTGATGGCAAAGCAGTATTAGATTATCAGGTTGGTCAGTATATTGGGATTGAACTTAAGCCGGAAGGTGCGTCATACAGTGAAATTCGTCAATATTCCTTGTCACAAAAACCCAATGGAAAAAACTACCGCATTTCTGTGAAGCGTGAAGGCGTGGATACTGGACATCCTGGGGCAGTCTCTAACTATTTACATGATTACGTTGAAAAAGGCAGTCGAGTGAAACTTTATGCGCCAGCGGGTGATTTTTTCTATGTTGAGAAGCTCGCTCCCGTTGTACTTATCTCTGCAGGTGTCGGGGCAACACCGATGCAAGCCATACTTCAACAGCTTGCGTCAGTAGGAAAAAAAGAGGTGACGTATCTGCATGCTTGCAACAATTTATCACAACACTCCTTTATTGATGAAACCGCGACCTTAATGGCGGTGCATCCATCATGGCAGCAAGTGGTCTGGTATCTGGAAGGTGAGCAAACACCAGCCAAGCAAGGTTCTATGATCTTGCATGAAGTTTGCGAGCAACTGCCGCTAACACAGGGGGATTTTTATATCTGTGGCCCCGTTGGTTTTATGCAGTTCATTGTTGAACAGCTTGAATTGCTTGGCGTAGCAAGAGAGCGTATCCATTACGAAGTCTTTGGTCCACACGCCTATTTATAAAGTATAAAGCTTTATCTCAATCTAGGCTCTTTTAAGGGCCTATACCTTCACATTTAAAGCTTCAGCGGTGTTGGTTACGTTCGCTTACCCCAATCACATAGTTCATCTATGCTCATGGGGATGAGCTCACTTGCCGTCTACCTGCAACTTCAAGTTGTTTGGGTATAGATACTGAAAAGTGGGCTGGGAATTAATGCTCACTTTTTATTTGTAGTGCTTGCCAAGTAATTTCATCGGAATGGCTATCGCTATCAATAAAAATAGAAGAGCCACTAATCATCACTGAAATATCCATACCTCGGTTCAAGGAAGTAGAGAGTTTTTCAATCGCTGCAACATCAAAGCGAAATAGATCGACATTGAGGTGAGAGAACTTTCCCTTGTTCTGCTCCCACCAAACCTGTGATTTCGTGTTAAAGCTGTAGACTTTCACCTGTTTTGCAAGCCGTGTGGCTTTTTTAATGCGATCAGCATCGGGTTCGCCGACTTCAATCCAGAGCTGAATTTGGTCATCTAATGATTTTAGCCAGAGGTCAGGTTCTTCAATGGAAGAAAGTCCTCTAGTAAATGTTAGCTCGGGTGAAGCATTAAGACAAAACGCCAAAATGCGTGCCATCATTCGTTCGTTGCTTTCTGAAGGATGCTGAGCAATGGTGAGATTTAAAGAGTCATAATGATCGCGATTAGTATCCGTCAGCGCAATACGGAACTTATAGATTGTCGGTTTAAGAGCCATTGGAAGAATGCCAAGAGGTAAAAACGAAAATAGCCAGCAAATTGCTGGCTATTAGAATACTTAGTAAAAAATTATACTAGGCGGATGTTTTCAGCTTGAGGGCCTTTTTGACCTTGAGCTACTTCAAACTCTACCTTTTGACCTTCAGCAAGAGTGCGGAAACCGTCACCTTTAATTTGGCTGAAGTGTGCGAATACGTCTGGACCGTTTTCTTGTTGAATGAAACCGAAACCTTTAGTTTCGTTGAACCATTTTACTGTACCAGTAACTGTGTTAGCCATTTTTATACCCAAAATCAAAAAAAATTTTACAGCCGAATACGGCGCGGATAGCGTGGAAAAGTAGATTGCTATTGCGTACGACACGACGGGGGAGTTACAAGTAATCCAACGAGACGTATGTGTATACAAAGAACTGCTTTCTAGCTAGTGCAAAGTCTAGTTCAAACTTTTATCTTGTCAATCATAACTCGATAAAACTCGAAAAACTTTCTTAAAATTGTTAGGTTTTATGCTCTATGTTGCATTTTCTTATGATGAGGCTTGAAATTAACATTATTATTCTATTACCCATTGACATAGTTGAAGTTTTAGCCAGAGTTAGTGGTCAGATGAGTTCGATGGTTGAAGCCGTTTATTACTGGCCAACGTTCATTGAGTGAGGAGAAGGGTTAGGTTTACTTTCCTATTTAATGGCTCTCTTTTTGGCTGAATGACTCTCCTCAAAACTGAGGCAATTTTTCCCTATCAAATAGCATCTTCAAGTTGTTTTGGCGACAACTCGGAACGTTGCGCTGTACACATCACAAATTTGTACTTTCAATGAAATATTTACTCGGTTAAATATTTGTTACAAATAGTTCCATTTTGAAGTGTTTTTTTGGTAATGCTATGTCCCATCTAATTTTCGGGTTTTCTGTTTTTAACCACTGATTAACAATTATTTTATTCTAAGCCAATAAGGAAAAGTTGCTTATTTTTTGAACTTGAAATTCTTATTTAATGGAGGAAAATGTATGTAAACAAAGTTTTCGAAAATGAATGGATACTTTCTCATAAAAAGAGAGGTTTACAACATGAAACTAATACTGATTTTAATGGCGTCTGTCTCGGCGGGTATGGCCTCTGCTGATCACTTTCATTCATTTTTGCTTGGACTTTACATCGCGTCACTCGCAGTAGGCAGCTGTTACTGGTTTGCGTTTCGAAGTACTAAAGTGCCGGAGTTTGCCCTTTTTCTTCTCATATGCGGGCTTCTTGCTAAATTGACAGTGACCATTATCGGTGTTGCGTGGGGGATATCGGCGCAATTGATCACATCGCCTTTTATCTTTGCTTTGTCGTATCTCTTCTTCTCTATTGTCGTGACATACCTCTGGTTCAGTTATCGAGATAAATTAACCTCTGCAATCTCTAAAACAACGGCGCATCACGCGTAGCGCACTTAATGCATAGCGTCTTTATGCGTAACTTACGCGTAAGATGGTTAATGTGATAGTGAACTAAATTATTTCTGTTAATGCAAAAGGGCTTCCTCACTGGGCCCTTTTGGTGCTTTTGCACTTTAGACTTTTGTCCAAGAGTGGCGCTCATCTTTTCGATATACACTGTTGGCAATGATTATTTATCTCCTGAACAAGGAAGTACTATGGGCATCGGATTATTTTGGGCAGAGAAAGTTATCTTAATACTGGGCATCATTTTTATTCTGACGAGTATTGTGCGGTATGGTAAACGTAGCCATGACTGGAAAGGTGTCATCACGATGTTTTATCGTCGCATTCCCATGTCAATTGAGGAATATAAGTGGTACCGCTTGGGAGTGGCATTCATTGTTACCGCTATTGTGTTGCGGATTGCTGTACTGACCTTCTGGCCCTCACTATGAGGTTGAAATGAGCGAACATTGCTGTTTGCTAACCGATGTTTCGCTTGAGTGTGTAGCCTTTTATAACCCCTAAAACTTTTTAATTAATTTTTTGCGCAACTCGCATCTACGCGAGGTTTAGGTATACACTCTATTTATCGAATTAATAAATAGAAGGTGATTACATGTCTTTCCCCGTACTCATCTGTGATGACTCTGCACTGGCTCGGAAGCAGATGGCTCGTTCACTTCCCGCCTCTCTAAACGCCGATATTACTTTCGCAGTTCATGGTTTAGATGGCATTAAAAATCTTGAAGAGCATGATTTTAAATTAATGTTCCTCGATTTAACTATGCCTGAACTGGACGGCTACGGAACGCTAGAAGAGATGCAACGCAGAGGGATGACAACACCTGTTGTTGTTGTTTCTGGTGATATACAGCCGAAAGCGAAAGAGCGAGTATTGGCGTTAGGGGCGCGTGCTTTTATTCAAAAGCCGATTGATAAGGACGTGTTAAATAGCGTACTACGAGAGTTAGTCGAACCGCCAACACAGCCTCGTATCGTTACGCCTATCTCTGTTGAACTACCTATCTTAAAACGTCGTGACATCTATATGGAAGTTGCGAACGTTTCGATTGGTCGAGCGGCAGATGCTCTGGCGCGACACTTTGATGTATTTGTTCATTTACCGCTACCAAACGTCAATATTTTTGAAGTGAGTGAGCTACATATGGCACTTCGTGACTTGGCGGAAAATGATCAAGTTTCTGGTGTATGTCAAGGCTTTAGCGGTGAAGGCATTGCAGGTGAAGCACTAGTGCTTTTGAGTGATTCCAGTGTTTCTGACCTGAAAAAATTAATGAAAGTGCCAGCAGACAGTGAAGAGCTTGAAGAATTAGAACTGTTAATGGATGTATCAAACATATTAGTTGGTTCCTTTCTGAATGGATTAGGCGAGCAATCGGAGGTGCGTTTTTTTCAAAGCTCTCCAGTATTGCTTGGGCAACACATCTCCATTGACTCTGTGATCAATTCAACCGCTGGATCATTTAAAAAAACGATGACGTTTGAAGTGAGCTACAACATTGATCAAACAACGATCCGCTGTGACTTGCTCTTTATGTTTGTCGATGAGTCTCTTCCGTTGCTAGACAATAAATTATCGTACTTGATGGAGGATTTTTAACGATGAATCTCCCTGCAGAATTTGAACAGTTCCACTGGATGGTGGATATGGTGCAGAATGTCGATATGGGGCTTGTCGTGATTAATCGTGACTATGAAGTACAAGTCTGGAATGGATTCATGACACACCACAGTGGTATTCAAGGGCACGATGCGATTGGTAAAACCATTTTTGAACTGTTTCCTGAAATCCCCCAAGAGTGGTTTAAGCTCAAAACTAAACCTGTGTATGACTTAGGCTGTCGTAGTTTTATTACTTGGCAGCAGCGCCCATATCTCTTCAAATGTCGTAATGTTCGCCCTGTCACTCAGCAAGCCGATTATATGTACCAAAGCATTACTTTAAACCCGATGCGAACCACGACGGGTAAAATTAACTCATTGTTTTTATCAATACAGGATGCCACATCTGAAGCGTTAGCCTCTTTACAAATACGTTCATAGAATCAGGATGTTAATGATTTCGAAGCCTCCTTTTGGTGTTTCATCAAGGAGGCTTCATGTTAGTGATGGGTTCAATTAATCAAGCGTTACAAGCTCATTCCCGCAACGTTGATTGTTTGCAAAGGCATGAATGTTATCCAAAGTTGTCTGAGCGATATTGTGTAGCGCATCTTCAGTCAAAAAGGCTTGATGTCCCGTAAATAGTACATTGTGGCAAGCCGATAGGCGTCTGAATACATCATCGACAATCACATCATTCGACTTATCTTGGAAGAAAAGATCCTTTTCATTGTCGTAAACATCTAAACCAAGAGCGCCGATACGACCTTGTTTCAGTGCTTCAATTGCTGCAACTGAATCGAGTAATTCACCTCGGCTGGTGTTTACAATCATCACGCCATCTTTCATTTGGGAAAATGCGTGGCTGTTGAGTAAATGGTAGTTCTCTGGCGACATTGGGCAGTGAAGCGTAATCACATCACTTTGTTGGTAGATTTCCTCAAGGCTGCAGTAAGTTGCACCGAGTTCAATCGCCAGAGGGTTCTGATAAGGGTCGAAGCACAGTACCTTCATTCCCAACCCTTTCAAAATACGCATTGTGGCAATACCAATTTTTCCTGTGCCAACAACTCCCGCGGTTTTACCGAAGAAGTTAAACCCGACCAACCCCTCTAATGAGAAGTTAGCGTCTCGGGTACGCTGATATGCCTTGTGAAAGCGGCGGTTCAAACACATCATCATTCCTACCGTGTGCTCTGCCACCGATTCTGGTGAATATGCGGGCACTCGCACCACTTGAATACCCAACTCTTTTGCGGCATCGAGATCGACTTTATCAAATCCGGCACAGCGCATTGCGATAAGCCTCGTCCCATTTTCATACAATTGGCTCAATACTGGGCGACTTAAGTCGTCATTCACAAATGCACACACCACAGTGCATCCTTGGGCCATTTTAGCTGTGGTTGGGGTGAGTCGAAAATCGTGAAAGTGCAGCGAGAAGATTTTTGTATCACTGACCTCTGAGAAAGAACTCGCGTCATAAGATTTTGCGCTGAAAAATGCAATGTTGATCATGTTCTCTTCCTAATTAGACTTATAATTTTCACTATAAATACGCCTAATATCACAGAAAATAAACCACAAAATAACTATGCCTTTGGGATGGTAGGAGTTGCGGGGGGATGTCACTAAAATCGAAAACGGACGGATTAATGATAAACATTCACCACAATCTGTAAAAATCGCCGATAGAAATGTCTGAGTCACTTCTTTTATGAGTGTGATTTTCATCACATTTTCGGCGCAATACTGAACGAGGTAACGTTTGCTTATTGTATGAAAGATTTTGCTAAAATGATGGGTTTTTTAATAACGTATTGAAAAATAAAAATTTACACGATGAGTATTTGAGAGAGATAAACTTGAGAAGTGTCGGATATGAAAGTTTCGAGATAGTACCACAAAAAAAATGCAAATATCAGACTTGCCGATAAGAAATCCGGGCCTATAATGCTGAAAACCGGAGCGTCTGCCAACGCTCCGGTTTTTTTGTGTCCAAAATGTACTGACGTCTGCCAACGAAGGTACTACGCACTCTGCAAAAGAGACACAAATGGTCAATTAATCAAGGAATTACATAATGCGTATCGAACAAGAACTTAAGTTAGGTTTTAAAGATGTCCTGTTTCGCCCTAAGCGTTCAACACTAAAAAGCCGTTCTCAAGTAAATTTAACCCGCGATTTTACATTCAAGCATAGTGGGCGTCAATGGTCCGGCGTGCCTGTTATTGCGGCGAATATGGACTCGGTAGGCAGTTTTGCTATGGCAAAATCACTTGCTGAACATGAGGTAATGACAGCGGTTCATAAACATTACTCAGTAGCTGATTGGGCTGAGTTTGTTAAAAACGCCGATGCATCAACACTTAAGCATGTGATGGTTTCAACTGGCACATCTGATGCTGATTTTCAAAAAACCAAAGATATCATGGCGCTTAGTGACGATCTGATTTTCATTTGTGTTGATATTGCTAACGGCTACTCTGAGCACTTGGTCGATTACGTACAACGCGTGCGTGCGCAATTTCCAGATAAAGTGATCTCAGCTGGTAATGTTGTCACCGGAGACATGTGCGAAGAGCTCATTCTAGCGGGTGCGGATATCGTAAAAGTTGGTATCGGCCCGGGCTCGGTTTGTACCACTCGCGTGAAAACAGGTGTTGGTTATCCTCAGCTTTCAGCCATTATTGAATGTGCCGATGCGGCGCATGGATTAGGCGGGTGTATCATTGGTGATGGTGGCTGCACATGCGCAGGTGACGTTTCTAAAGCCTTTGGTGGTGGCGCTGATTTTGTCATGCTTGGTGGCATGCTAGCAGGCCATGAAGAGTCTGGCGGCGAAGTGTTTGAAAAAGAGGGCGTGAGCTACATGAAGTTCTACGGCATGTCGTCACAGTCTGCAATGGCGAAGCACTCTGGCGGCGTTGCAAAATACCGCGCAGCGGAAGGCAAAACTGTATTGCTACCTTTCCGTGGCAGCGTTCACGACACCATCTCTGATATTCTTGGTGGTGTGCGTTCAACTTGTACTTATGTCGGTGCAGCTAAGTTAAAAGAGCTCACAAAGCGCACCACATTTATCCGTGTTCAAGAGCAAGAAAATAACGTGTTTGGCCGCGAGTAAACTGAGAAATTTGGTTGTATCTGTAAATACAACCATACATTGCAATAAAACAACCATACCTTGCTGCTGTATAAAAAGTGTACCATACTTTTGAAAGTTTACTACAGGTGTGGTTGTTTGATATGAAAAAACGAATCCTCAAAAACTCTAAAGTAAAGAACATTTCCCGCTTTGTTAGCTTGAAGACAGATTCAGTTCAAACTACAGAATCTGATCTTGAGTTTGATGCTTGTTTTCATTTTGAATTCGCTCCCCAAATAAAGACATTCGAAACCCAACCATTGGGCTTTAAATATCGGATGAACGGACTTGTTCGTCGATATACGCCTGATATGCTTTGCTATTTTCATGATGGTTATGCACCATATTATGAAGTTAAGCCTAAATGGGTAACTGAACAGGATGAATTTAAAGAAAAATTTGATGCGCAGAGGCAACAAGCAATTGCCAACGGACACGATTTACTCGTTCTGACAGAAGAGGATATTCAAATTTCCCCTTTATTAGATAATTTGAAGATCATTCATCGCTATGCTTGTTCTGATAATCTTGATGATGTTCAGATTAGGCTTTTAAAGTTATTCCAAAATTACGGTGAAATGCGAATTTCGCAAGTATTAAAAGCTAGTCAGGGACAATCTGCATCTATATTGCCTGCGCTATATGATTTAATTGCAAAAAAAATTCTAGAGTTTGATTGGCATTGTCCAATTAGCCATGATTCTCTTATCTGGAGAGTTTCATGAGCGACAACTCTGAAGATGTTCATGCTTTTGGTGGTTTTTTCTCAGAGAAAAGCTCAGTTATTTCTGTGCCTAAGACATCAAAGGGTGCACCATTTGGGACCGAACTTCAAGAAAGGTATCAAGACCTATTTTCATTCGATGAAAAACGAAGAGATGAGGCAATTCATCGATACAACATATTAGATTACCTTATTGAATTGCATGGCCCTAGTCTAACCTTAAAGAAAATATTGGGTTCGATGAAAGGCCTTGAAGATAAATTTTATCCGAATGTACCATCTCCTCCATCGATATATCGTTATTGGAATACGTATAAGAAATCTGGTTTTGTACTTTCTTATTTGGTTCCTGGAGTAACTAGCGGTAATAGAGCTCCTCGGAAGGCCTTGGAACTGGAAGAGTACATAGATAACGCTATAAAGTCGTATTTTTCGGAAGAGTCTCCGACAATTCAACAAGCCTTTACGTTATTAGAAGTTGAATTGGATCGACATAATGAGTGTAATGACACCCAATTAACTTTTGAATACGAATCCTTTAGAAAACGAATTGTTAAAAAACCAGATTATGAAAGGTTGCTAATTAAAAAAGGAAAAAAAGCCGCCGATACATTCTACAAGAAAGTCGGACACCGACCGGAAACGACTCGAGTTTTACAGCGTGTTGAAGCTGATCACACCCGCTTAGATTTGTTTGTGATTGATGATGCTCGTACGCTTCCTCTTGGGCGTCCGTGGCTTACATTACTTTTTGATACTCATACGAAAAGTGTGGTTGGCTTCTATTTGGGCTTTGAGCCGCCAAGTTATTTATCGGTTTCTCTGGCGCTAGAAAATGCTATTTTGCCTAAGGATTATGTTAAAGAATTATATCCCGATGTAAAAAATGAATGGCCATGCTACGGTTTGCCAGAACACCTCATTGTTGATAATGGAGCAGAATTTAATAGTAAAGATTTTGTTAGTGCCTGTAAAAATTTACGCATTAAGGTTAAAAAGAATCCTGTTAAAAAACCATGGTTGAAGGGTTCCGTTGAACGTTATTTCCGAACAATCAACAATAAATTGCTTTCTGGAATTCCTGGTAAGAGCTTTAGTAATATTTTTGCTCGAGGTGATTATAATCCACAAAAAAATGCGATTATTACCCGTTCGGATTTGATGAAAGTTATTCATGTTTGGCTAATCGATATATACCAATCTAGCCCTAATGGTTTAGAAACTAATATCCCTAATCTTACTTGGGCGGATGCCATGCGAAGTGCTCTTCCGCCTCGCCCATTTAAGGGGACAATAGATGAACTAAGATTTAATCTCGGTAAAAATGCTGAGATTTCATTAGACAAAAACGGCATTCGTTTTAAAAAAACACTCCGCTATTCCAGTGCGTCACTTGCTCAATATTTTGGTAAGCATACCTATGATGGTAAGAGTATTAAGGTCAAAATAAAATATGATCCTACTTGCATGGGTAAAATATACGTTCTGGATGAAGATAAGCATGAATTTTTTGCCGTTGAATCAGTGGATCCTGACTACGCATATTCAGTGTCGGAGTGGCTTCACAAAGTATGTTGCGATTATGCACGAGACCACATAAGAAATAACTATAGACATCATGATGTTATCAAAGCTTGGCGAGTGATATACGATATCATCGATGAAGCACTGCACCTATCTGGCAATGATAAGCAAACTAATATTGGGATCAGAGAAGCCTCTAAATTTGAACGGGTACGAGAGCATTCTGAGCGGACAAAATCGCAGAAAAGGCCAGAGTTATCATATATTGATGAAGATGATATCGACTGGGGAATTGATGTGGATACAGATGGCTGGAAGATTGATTCTGTTCGAGGGAATCAATTATGACTGCTTCAGTTAAAATGTTACATCAACAGGTGAAAAATATTTTTATAAGTGATGCTCAAATTGATGAAATTTTGGCAGATATAGACGAATGTCGAGAAGATAGTGATCGTATTTCTGAACCGGAATGTTTAATTGTTGTTGGTGACAGCGGTTCGGGGAAAACGACAATTATAGATAAATATTTGTCGGATAATCCGAGGATGGAAGCTAATGATGGTTCCATTATTCCCATTCTATTCACGTCTTTACCTGCAAATGCTAATCCTGTCACGGCATCAGAAAGACTGTTGTCTTCGATGGGAGATCCGTTAGCATTTAATCATGGAAAAGATCCCGCCGAGTTAATGAAAATTGTAAAGGATTTGCTCCGCGAGTGTAGGGTTGAGCTCATTATTATAGATGAATTTCAACATATGATTGATCGTAAGAGTAAGGATGTACTTCATATCACAGCTGACTGGTTAAAGATGATAATTATTGAATCAAAAATACCGGTTGTGCTTTTTGGAATGCCTTATTCAACAGAGATTTTAAGGGCGAACAATCAATTACGTGGGCGTTTTGAATCTCAACACCATTTAAAGCCATTTAAGGTAAAAAAAACGAGTGAGCGTATCAGATACAAAACATTTTTGACGATGTTAGATGCGGCGCTCCCCTTTTCAACGAAATCTGGATTGGCATCTGAAGACTTAATGAAAAGGGTTTATGTTTTTTCTAAAGGAAACATGCGGTTAATCCGTCGTTTAATCAATAAGGCCGCCAAATTTGCTTTGTTAGAAAATGCTCCGTGCATCTCTTTAATGCATTTTGCACGTGCTGCCCCTAAAGTTAGTCGAGATGCTTGCGAATCATTTAACCCATTTGACGTAGATATCAAACAACTTAAAATTATTGAGCCCTCTGATGATGTGGGTTGGGAAAACTATCTCGCGGCTAAAGGAGATTGACCCCATTAATTAATAGCCTGTTTTAAGCTAATACGAACATAATATTTATATCGCCGAAAACGCTTCGATCACCCGTTCCCTAAAATGACTCCAAGTAACCGAACTGTACGCAGCGTAATGCTTTTCACCTGCCAAGTCACCGGTACCATCTGTCCATGTTACGCTTCCATGCCTGAAGAGGATATACCAAATGTTCTTGGAGGGGACGGTGGTTCGTATTCACTGAATTCTCTAGGTTTAACATACAAACAAGAATCTCGAATATTTTGTACACGCCCCATGATCCCACGGAGCGTTTTAGTGTGAGAAGTTCCAATAATAAACCTATTTCCTGGAAAAATCCTTTTGATGAGGGTGTTAAGATAACAGAAGATATGTTGCGGCCGCTACCAAACGATATTGGTTGGGAGGATTATTATCATAACGTTCAACCCAAATACCAAAGACGCAAGGGTGGTAATATGTTTGAGTAAGGTTAAATAAAGGGATTTGAGACCCCACTTGAATAATAAGGTGAGGTTACATTAAAAAATAAAAAGTGGTTAATTATCTTGACGCGGGTCGTTATTTTTCTAAATCCAGTTCCATTGAGTAATCAACCCTCTGACTGAGAAATAACAGGTCGCTAGGCAATCGCTGTGGGCTAAAGTGTATCGCATCCCGTTAATCTGGCCGCGTTTCTGATTTTAGAAAAACTCACTAATGCATTGTATGAATACATAAGCTTATTAGCTATTTTTTGTGGCATTTCTCAATCCTTCAATAATAGCGTCTTCAATTTTAAATGATTCCCAAATTTCATTTATTGTCCAATCAACCCCAACCCACAGTACAACACCTGCTAATATCGGTAGAGCAAGACTTCAACAACCACATAATCACTAGTAGAAAGAACGGTCATGGCTTTGGAAATATCATTTCCAACATGCCCAAACAAATCAACCAAATGATAATCATCATTAAGTACTAATTCGTTCGTGTTTATTCCGGCGGAGATAATTATGTTTAACACCGCTCCTTTTTTAAAGCTATTCACAGTATCTTTGCCAAAACACCTAATTGCTTTACCGTTGGATTAGATGTTGGATGGTGTTTCTTTATATTCAAACCATTAACAACGGCATAATGAATTTTTATCATTCCAAAGGCTCGATATGGTGATTTTTTCCTTGCCTTTAGCATCTAACTATTGAACTACTCAGAGATTTTGTTACCTTTGTAGCAGCAACGAGGCCAACACCGATATTAAATTTAGAATGAATCTTTTCTAACCGCTTCAATGTTTCGCCATTCATTTAGGATTGCCTATGATAACCCAAAAATCATAGGCAGAAAATGGCGTTGTTGATCAAATCAGCTTGAAAATCAACGACGCCATATATGACTAGCTGTCAGTTTCTGACAGGCATTCCTAGTCCTATGACTTTGTTTATGGCTTTGACATTCGCCATGATTTCGCCCACTTGAGCGTTATAACATCTCATACTCAATGTACCGCTAGTCAGTCCTTTATATCGGGACATTGCCGTCTCAGATATTGAGCGATAGTGATAACCAGACTCGGCTTTCCATTTCGGTATTGACCCATTTTTCAGAGCTGTTACTGCTCCGTTTCTGGGATGGCCATCTTCCCAAAGTGCTGCATTCTTTCGAGGCGGTATCAGCGGGATACAACCCTTCTTTTTCAGAGTATCATGGCAATTTTTGGTGTCATATGCTCCATCGGCAGATACGGCTGTGACCTTTCTGCGTAGCGGGTTGAGCAACGTAGGTAGTACTTCACTATCGCCCACATTGACAAGGCTGACTTCCGCACTTATCGCTTCGTGAGTGTCTACATCAACAGCTAAGTGCAGCTTACGCCATGTTCTGCGCTTTTCTGCACCATGCTTTTTCACTTTCCATTCACCCTCACCAAAGACTTTGAGGCCAGTCGAGTCAATGGCAATATGGCGAATAGCCCCTCTAGATTTATTGCGATATTTGACTTGAACTGTCTTTGAACGTTTACTGATACAGGTGTAGTCAGGAGATGTCAGCGGAACATCCAATAGCTCGAAAATCGAGTCGATAAAGCCTTGAAGTGCACGCAATGGCAGAGAGAAGATGCCCTTAATCATCAAAGCAGTTTCAATCGCTGTATCAGAGTACTGGAATCCTCTACCACGCTTACCATGGTGGGTTTTGCATTGCCATGCATCAATGGCTGAGTCATCTATCCAGAATGTAACCAAACCACGTTTGCACAAAGCCTTATTGTACTCCGCCCAGTTAGTTATCTTCTTTTTCGCTTTACCCATGTCACCACCGTTCCAATCCTCTCAAAGGATCAGATCACAGGATTTGGAAAAGGTTCAACTGATTTAGGCAACAACGCCGCAGAAAATTGCAAAGTATCTTATTACACAATTAAAAATTTATGTTTTAGTTCAGTAACTGACTTATATGTAAGGCTTTTCTACATCATTAATTGCAGACCAAACAAAGTAGAAACTCCACCCCCATTATCGGTCAACAACTACACAAACGCCGATATCACTCGCTGCTTAAAGCGCCCTAAATGTAACTCATCAAAGGGCTCATTTGAGCCATCAACTGACGTTCCATTTTTAATTGAAGAGTTCCAATCCAGAGTGGGGACGATTATGTCACCCTGTTCAGAAGTGGTCGATTGCAGTGGGCGGATATTCGAACCGTCGATGTGGAAAGCTTCGTTTTGACCCATTTTCGCAAACAGGCAGGTTTCAGGAATATCTTGCTCAATGCGTTCGGAATATTCGATAAGGCTTTGCTCTGCAAAAGTGAACAGCCAAGCCTCTTGGTTCGGCTCATCGTTCACTCTCAAAATACGGCCAAGTACTTGCCTAAAGTACAATTCGGTTTTCACTGAGCTGATATGGCAACAAACTTGCAATCTTGGGATATCTGTCCCCTCACTAATCATACCGACACTGACAATCCACTCGGTATTACCATGACGGTAAGCATTAATTTCAGACAGCGGCTCATCATGACGATAGGTAACAATCGCAGCCGATTGATGAAACTGAGTCACTAATATTTTTTGGATTTTCTTTGCATGTTGTACCGACGCCGCCACAACTAACCCTCCGGCATTGGGCGATTCCAGACGAATACTCGCCAGTTTGTTACAGCCCAAACCAAGGAGATATTCCATCGCTTCATCATTATGGATGATGCTCTGGTATGACGTTTTTGTCTGTTTCAGTAACTCTAATATAGAAGAAAACGATTGAACCTCTTTGCTACCGGTAATGGTGAGATGTTCGTTATCCACCAAAACAATCTTTGGTGAACGGCACACTCTGTCTTCAATCGCCTGTTTCAAGCTGTATTGATAATCGACGAGCAGTTGGCCATCAGGGTCACTGTATTCCGCCATCACAATCGGTAAGGAATCCGAGCGCCATGGCGTACCAGATAGCGCTAACGTATAAGTGGCGAGCCCTTGAACTTTGGAGAGTATTTGCTGCCCCCATGCATTCGCGCCTTCCATTTCAGATCCTGAACAATGATGGATTTCATCAAATACGACAAACACTCGGTATTTAGTCAGGATCCGCCAAAATTCATCATTTAAAAATTGAATGGATTGATAGGTCAGTGATTGCCCAATGGAGCCTAAGCCTCCATTGAACGTACAATGTAATGTCTTGGAAAAGGTTCCTTTTATACTGTCAGCCACACTGAGCGTTGGGGAGAAGCACAACACCAAGTCAATTAAGTTGCCCGCCAATAAGCGTTTAGCAATTTCGGCGGCGAGGATAGTTTTACCGGCCCCCGGGGTTGCTTGACAGAAAAAATGAGACTGTTCGCCTTGATACTTTGTTAACGCTCTCATCGAACAGTCTCTTTGCCAATCTCTTAACATCGAGCGCATCCTTCTGATAACGACGTTAGTACATTGGTTAATACATTGATTTTGCCCAATAATAATGCAGAACGTTCTCTCGCTATCTTAAGCAGTGGTGTGATTTGAGTACTCAATTCAGGAAAACGTTGACTCAACGACTGATATTCTTCTATTTCACCGAGAATAATTTCCAACTCACCCTGATGTTCACCACGCTCTGTCATCAAGACCGAGTATCCATCCATGGCTGAAGTTGACGGTTGGGAAATCCGAACCTTAGGCGATGAGCTTTCTCGGCTGATTATATCGAGTCCTCGAAAGAGTTCGGTTTGGAAATACTTTTTTTGCCTTCCGATCCCTTCACAACTCAGCCAACCTTTTTTCTCAAGCACTAAAATTTGACGATAAATGAACTTCCGGGCTTCTTCAGGATCGGGATCAACACCTTCAAGCAACAGCAATGCATCTCGAATTTCCACAACCGAAAAATTATCCATCTGTTTTTCAATCAACAGTTGATGCATAAACGCATTCATTTTTTGAGAACGATTCATTGACTATTCTAAAACCATAAAACTAAGGATTGCTTAGTATACATAAATCAGTAAAACTAAGAAAATCTTAGTTACATTGAGCCTAGAGATATGAATCCTAAGTGTCGTTCGACAACCCAATCCCAATACGCCTCAAAGAAGCGCGTAAAAAAGCCAAGCTCTCACAAAAAATGTTGGGAGTTCGCATAGGTATGGATGAAAGTTCAGCTAGTCCTAGGATGAATCAATACGAAAAGGGAAAACACACACCTGACGTCCACACGCTTAAGCTGATTGCTGATGAGCTTGGAGTGCCTTTGAACTATTTCTTTTGTGAAGATGAAGAGTCGGCTGAATTAGTTGTTGCTATCTCAAAATTATCTATAGAAAAGCGGCGTCAGTTACTTCAGTTTATTGCAAACATGCCAGAAGATGCTCCCCTTCCTAAGTGATAACAACTCGCTACCAGCGATAGCCCTTTGCCACTTTTACCTAATTACCGCCTTATCAGGTAATATTTCGTCACCGTGAGCAATTTTTTGCCCACGCGAGCAATTTATTGCTTGAGTGTTTGCTGGGTTTTTCTAACCACTTGATATATAGCTCTTTTTGATTTGGCATTTCTTTTGCGTAGAGAAGCATCAAACTGTGCGATGTGGTTCACATCGCTTTGATTCACTCAATAAGGATTAAGCTATGCCAACTCCATGTTATATCTCTATCGAAGGCGAAACACAGGGCCTCATCACTGCTGGTGCTCTTTCTACTGACTCTATCGGCGATGCATTCGTTGAAGGTCATGAAGACCAAATGTTGGTTCAAATGTTTGACCACGTTGTGACTGTACCGACTGACCCACAATCGGGTCAGCCTTCAGGTCAACGTGTGCACAAGCCATTCAAATTCACCGTCGCGCTCAACAAAGCGGTTCCTCTGCTTTATAACGCCCTCTCTTCGGGTGAGAAGATGAAATCGGTTGAGCTAAAATGGTACCGTACCTCTATCGAAGGTAAGCAAGAGAACTTCTTCACGACCAAACTCGAAAGCGCGTCTATCGTGGACATTCATTGCGAAATGCCACACTGCCAAGATCCAAAAAACGGCGACTTCACACAAAACGTTACGGTTTCTATGTCTTACCGTAAAATCCTGTGGGATCACGTGAACGCGGGTACTTCAGGCTCAGATGACTGGCGCAAACCCGTCGAAGCGTAAGCTTTGATTTGGGTGGCTGGCTGATGTTGCGTAAGCAAAGCCAATCGAGTCAGCCACCTTTTTTAGCCTTAAGCAAAGTGCATTCAATGAGTGTGACTTGCTTAAGGCTTTGCTGTTTCTAGTGTAAAGAGGATGGAAGATGGCCACGCTGAATTTTACGTTAAAGGTTGATGGACTCGCAGAGGATGTGTTTGTAGTGCGAGACTATCAAGGTCAGGAGTCGTTATCGGACACGCGACAGGTCAATGGTGAGCCTTGTTATGGGTTTCGTTATCACATTGAGCTGGCGAGTCGTCAATCCACGCTCAGTGCGATGGACGTGGTGGATAAAAACGCCCAGCTTGCGGTTATCCGTAATGGTCAGGTGGTTCAGTACGTGCATGGCATTGTTCGCCATTTTGGTATCGGAGATACCGGTCACAGCCACACCCACTATTCGCTGACTTTAGTCCCTGCATTAGAGCGGTTATCACTGCGCCATAACAGCCGTATTTTCCAGCTTAAAACGGTGCCTGAAATCCTTTCCGTTTTACTTGAAGAGATGGGCATCAGTGATTACGCCTTTTCACTCAAACGCGAGTGTGCTCAGCGTGAATTTTGTGTTCAGTACCGTGAAACCGACCTTGATTTCTTGCATCGCTTAGCCGCCGAAGAGGGGTTGGTGTATCACTTTGTTCATCAGGCTGGTAAGCACACGTTATTTTTCAGTGATGACAGCCAAAGCTTAAGCAAACTCGATAGCCCGGTGCCTTGGAATGCCCTGTCTGGAGGGGTAGCCGACACACCTTATGTGTCCAAGTGGGCTCAACACACTCAATCGCATGTGGCGCAGAGCCAATTAGCCGATTACAGCTTTAAAAAACCCGCTTACAGTTTCAGTCAAAACGCTCGTGGTACGGAGATGAATTACCAACAGCCGAACTATGAGCATTTTGATTTCCCCGGACGCTTTAAAGACGATGTGAGCGGTAAGGCGTTCAATCAAATTCGTTTAGAGTATTTACGCCGTGAAGCGCACACCGCGCAAGGCGCCAGTAATGAGCCTCGTTTACGCGCAGGGACAAAGTTTGACCTCATAGACCATTTGGACCCGCGCTTTAACCGTGATTGGGTCGTAGTGAGTATTGTCCATACCGGGAGCCAACCTCAAGCCCTCGAAGAATCGGGAGGCAGTGGCGCGACGACCTACTCCAACCATTTCACTGTGATACCCGCCCATGTGACGTGGCGAGCCACGCCGCAACCCAAACCACAAGTCGATGGCCCGTGCATGGCGAAAGTGGTTGGCCCAGACGGTGAGGAAATCTTTTGTGATGAGCATGGCCGGGTCAAACTGCATTTTCCATGGGATAGAGAGTCTGAGGGGAATGAGCTGAGCTCATGCTGGGTGCGCGTGTCTCAAGGATGGGCAGGAGGACAATATGGCATGATGGCCATTCCTCGTATTGGTCATGAAGTGATTGTGTCTTTTCTTCATGGCGACCCAGACCAACCGATTGTCACTGGGCGCACGTACCACGCGACCAATACGTCGCCTTACGTCTTGCCCGATCATAAAACCAAAACCGTGTTGCGCACGCAAACCCACCAAGGCGAAGGGTTTAATGAACTGAGCTTTGAAGACCAAGCTGGGCAAGAGTTGGTGTATGTGCACGCGCAAAAAGATATGCAAGTGAAGGTCGAGAACTCTCATCATGCCCGCATCAACTATGACCAGAGTGTGAGTATTGGTCATGATGAAATGCATGTCGTCGCCAATGACCGCAAGCTCACGGTAGATGGCTCACAAAGTCAGGTCACAAAAGGTAACTACCTCTCTGATACTCAGGGGGATAAACACGAATCCATCGGCGGTGATTTAGCACGCAAAATTGCGGGTGCCATCGGGGTCAGTGCCGACGGTGACATTACGATAAAAAGTGGCAGCAAAATTACCCTACAAGTTGGCGGAAGTTTTGTGGTGATTGATGCCAGTGGCGTTGCGATAGATGGTGGCACCATCTTGATTAAATCGGGAGGCTCACCCGGCTCACTAGCCCTTCCTTCAAGCGCGGAGGTTTTAGAAGCGGCCGCCTCAGCTGGGAGCGCTTTTGTCGCTAACTGCCCGGAGATGAGCTGATGCGTCATTTAGTCAATTATGCCGTGGTAGATCGAGCCGTGGCTCCTGAGTTTATTGCCGAAGTGAAAGAGTCGAATAACGAACATTGGTGTTTATTTCCAGAGCCAATCGAAGAAGACTTTGCCCTAGTGGCTCCTTTTCTGGTGCTCATGACACCAGAGCTTACCGCGCAGCTCATCACAAAAAATGCCCCTTGGGGATTTTTTCTTCAATCAGAACATGACCACAAGACGCTTCGCGCTCATCTTCGTCGTCTGATGAATATTGAGATCCTACAGACCAAAGAGCGGCTGTTTTTTCGTTACTACGATCCACGAGTATTATGGGCTGTCCTCGATGGATTTGAGCCACTCTGGCTAAACCACTTCCTCGGCCCGATACAGAGCGTTCATACCACATTCCCACAACAACGTGCGTCAGACTTCGAGCCATTGCTGACACCCTATCGCCGATTTGGGTATGAAACATTCACACCGTTTCCAATAGAGCGCATTCACTATCAAGCCATTCTTGCTCAGTGTGAGCAAAACTTGGTCGATGAAGTTGCCAGCATTGTTGGCGATACGGACAAAGTTTTTAGCGAAGCGCTGGTCAACCAATTGATTGAATGGGAGATCTCCCTTCCAACTTACATCAAAAGGGTTGCACAGTGGTGTTCAGATGAGAAAATTACTAGCCTGCTTAACTTTCCTAAGCCGTGGCAAACACTGTTGTCGAACACTCAATATCCAGCGGATTATCGAATCATGCGTCTTCAGTCTGAAGTAAGGACAACTCATGTCATGTAAACACCCGGCAGGTGTTGCCTGCCGCTGTAATCTAAAAGGCGATTGTTTAGTTCGCTACCAAATCACTAGCGATGCAGGACTATTCGAGTTTAAAAATGGCGATGTTGGCACTCGTACCGTCAAACTCGTGGATAAAGGGGAAGGCACTTCCGTTAATATTGCGATTGAAGGGAGCTGCGTCAATCATCTCTCTTCCTGCCCTACGGGGTACTTAAGCGATAACATCGCGTATTCTGAAGCGCTGTCGGCTTCACAATGTAAAAATCACACCTTGTATTATCGCGCGATACCCAGTGAAAGAATGGGGTTACTTGGGGCGATACAAAATTTACTGTCTGAAAACAAAGCCACCGCATTGAGCCATACCCGTTATAAAGTGTGTATCACGCAATGCGCCGGAAAACCGCAAGCCGAGCAGACACTGTGGCTTTCTCCACCTATTAGTTATCTTTTGGGGCCAATCCCCAATGACACCTTTATTGACGTGTATCCTCAGCTCACGCTGAAACCGAAGTTGACGTTGGCAGGAAAACACATCAAGAAAAGCATCTCAGATGAAGACCGACACAAAGCGTATCAGTACAAAGAGAGTACGGGGCAACTTGATGGTCTCAGTATTCCAACAAAGGAAATTGAAAAAGGCTTTTCTCTGTCAGGGAGTTTATCCATCAATGAAGGGAGCCAAATCACTCAGTATGGGGTGGGTTATACCCATACGGACTCTAATATCCCGGGTAAGCCCAGTACACGTGATTTAGACACGGAATTTGAGGGCATCAAAAAGAAAATGAAGCTCGTGAAAGCGGCGACCCAGATGGTGGAGCAGATACAATCGGGTCTTTATACGGAAAAGGCAGGCAAAAGTGAGGTGAAACTGTATCATTTCGATTTTCAGCCGCCCTCCTTAAGCCTTGAAGGGGAGCAGACCGTTAACGTGGCCAATAACGGGTTGGATGTCGACGGAAAGGTAACACTGGGTTTGGATCCCCTGATTGGCTTTGAGCTGAAGCTTGATATGCTGATGGCCGCGGCCATGTATTTTAAATTGGGCAACGTTGCGCAAACGGTGCGGGAGAAAGCCGCAGAGTTGGAGCAACGAGTCAAAGAAGGGAAAGCCGGAGCCTATGCCGGAGCCGAGTTTGATATCACGCTAAAAGCGGCGTTGAGCGCGAAAGGCAGCATTCAGTATACACCACAGAAAGCGCCGACTTACGATTTTGAAGCTGAAGTGGAAATGCCGATCAAGGGTGATTTGAATGCTCGCAGCGGCCTTCGTGTTTGGATGATGGAAGGTGCGTTTAATGTAAATGTAGAAAGCAATGTCAATGCCAAGGGGATGCTGGCGTTAACGACAGAGACGAAAGATCCAAACGCTCGGGTTGAGTTGGTATTTTATCATGGTGGGATCTGGGCGGAAGTGAACATTGAGAAGTCTTTGACGTTTAATGGTGACAAATCAGATTCATCAAATGGCGATGTTGGATTGGATGGCCTACAAACAAAAAATAAGGTGCAATCAGACGCTATTCCCCAAAAACACCGATGGGATTGGGTTGATGCTATGGATAAACAACATTCACCATATCGTGTTACGGTAATTGGATAAATCGAGGAAAAAATGAAAGTATACCTTTTGGCCGCATGTATAGCCTTACTAACCGCCTGTTCGGGAGACAATGAATTAATGAGCATTAGAGAGCAAGTATCCACAGTCGATATGAGCATTGAGAATGAGGGGCAAAAGCCCGAGGTGATATACACCACGAATATCCGAGCGCAAACCGTATATTGCTTTGGTCTATTTAATGAAATGCAGATGCTGGATAACTTAAAGACCCGTACTGGTACTTTTTCATCAGGTTTTAACCCCACCGCTTATTTACAACCTGGAGAAAATACACTGGAATTAGTTGTTGCTCCTATCGGTGTTTATGAAGATGATTATACTTATCATGGCGATAACCAGTGTGAAATGACGCTATACGGTGCTTTCCCTAATGGAGAGAAGGAGGAAATGTCCTCTTTGCATATCACCATCGAAGAGGGAAAACCAAACGCTAAGGCGTCGAAAACCTATCCGGCTAATCACCGAACACCTTTGGTTGATGTGGACGGGCTCATTAAAGGTTACACCAATCAATTCTCTCGCCCTGTTAACATTAAAACCATTCCTCGTTGGCGTTGGGTTGATGCGACGCCTATTCGAGAAGATAACCCAGAGCAGATGAAGCAGTTGTACCGCGCTTACAGTAACTTGATTGAGTTGATGGAAAAGCGCGATTTTGAAGGGTTAAAAATGGCGTACTCACTGTCAATGCGAGAGCATGCTAAAGCAGATGGGTATTTCGCTAAACCGGAAGATTTTTATGATGCAGTAGAGTTTGAAGACACATTTGCTACATACCCCGATGCAAAAGTGAAACCTCGTCGAGATTGGAGTGAGTATCAATTCAAATCCTACATGGATGGACGTCTTGTCAGGTTGATGGATAAGAAAAGTAGCTCCCCACTTCGAATTACATCTGCTAAAAATGACCTAGAACGTACATTCACTCCTTATTTTTCCATGATTGATGGTCGAGTTGTCGTATCGCGTTAGGAGGTAATGATGCCCGGTGCCGCAAGATTAGGTGATATAGGCTCAGAGCATGATTGCTTCCCGCCAACGCCGATTATTTCTGCCAGTAGTGGCGTGTTTATTAATGGACAACCCGCGGTGCGTCAAGGAGATGCACTGCAAGATCATGGATGCCCATGCTCTGAAAAACCACACGGTAGCCACCCACGAAGTATTTCTGGTGGTTCAAGTGGGGTGTTGATTGATGGCAAACCCGCCGCCCGTTTAGGCGATGCGATTGATTGTGGAGGCACCATCGCCTCCGCATCATCGGATGTGATGATTGGGTAAGGAAACAACGGTCAGCTAAAGCTAGCCGTTTTCTCTATACAATAATTAGGTCAACGGGTTGTAGACCAATTTAGAGCCGTGATTAGTGAAACACGCAGTTTCCCAAATTGTGCAAGGGTCTCTTGCACAAATGGCCTTTCTGTCAGGTACGATAAAGCCACAGATAATGTCTATGGCTTTGTCGTACGGCTACAGAGTGTTTGTCATTCGCTTTGACGAGGAAACGTATTCTGTGTGTAGTGCCAGCTGTTTTATCACCAAATATGGGAGGGGAAAATACCTAGGCTTATTACATATCCTCGATGGGCTGCTTTACAATTATGCCAAGTTCAAATTGATACTATTACTTCTGGCTAGACAGTAGATAGTAACGTTAAGAAAAAGCAGAGATACCCGAGGCTCTCTGCGTAGTCTAAAGCTGTAGGCTGTGTCGCAAGTTTACTTTGTTTTATAGTGGATTCGAACGGCGTTGTTGATCAAATCAGTCACCTATTAAATGAAAGAACTAGCAAAGTGCTTTGGTGCCAATTTACGCGGAAAACGTAGGGACAAAAAGGTTTTTCAAGACCAACTAGCTTTGTTGGCCGATATCGTTCGGAGTTGTATTGGCAGGATTGAACGAGGAGAAGTGAACATCACACTCGAAAAAAGCCTACCAATTAGCGAAGGTGCTCGAGTGTGATGTTAGAGACCTTCTTCCTTAGCTATCTACTTATTCAGCAGTAAATTGTTCTTGTACTCGAATGAAGGTGGTTCGTTTATTATCAACTACTTCGCAGTAGAGTTGAGGATTACAGTCCTCCTTTGGGGTTAAAACAAACAGCCGAGTGGCTGTTTGGAAAGTAACAGTGTTAATGTTGTGGGTGCACTCTACCTACTCGGCAGTACACTGTTTGGATGTATTTAATATTGTAGGTGGTACATTATCAGCTACCTACTCGGCAGTACACTGTTACTAATTAAAGAATAGTATGATTTTATCAATCAGTTAATCTATTTAGTTCTAATTAACCCTATTTTTTCATGCTCGGTTAAATGTTATTTAATTCAATAAGTTAATTTTTTCGATAAAAAGATGGTCAAATTAAGGGGACTGGTTGAAACGAATTGTCTGTATTCGACAGTCCGTAACTACTGAAAATAGAGTCACCCTCAAAACTTTGTTCTGACTTCATTTGTATGTTCAATGGAAAGATGCATTTTTTACTTTGACTGTCAATCTCGAGTGAGTGGTAGTGGGGAAGAATAATTGACTCTCTTTGTTTAATAAGAGCTGGATTAAAAGACTCTCCTCTAGCGGTTGCCCGCTTTTCAAGGCGTCTTAGCTTTCTTGTTTGACCTGCAGCAGAAGATTTGTCGATCGATTGATTACGTACAAACGAAACATATTCGCAACCATCGGGAATTTGAGCTGTTGCTGAAATATCGAAATAACTCAGCTTTCTCATTTGAATAAAGTATTGGTGCTTCAGTAATAAATCGAGCTCAACTTTACTCGTGCTGATAAAAGTGAGCTTCTTGCCTACAGTATCTTCACACCAACCAGGGAAAGAGATGCCGATACTTCGGGTATCATACTTGTAATTGAATGCGTGAAGAGTGCTCAAACACTTCGCTGCGAGCACCTCATTGTCACAGCGCTCAGGAAGAAACGTTATGGTCTTATTGTACCAATTCATAGCTAATCACCCTTATGCTGGAACATCCCACCCTTAATCAAGTTTGCCAGTAAGAAGTGCATATCGTTGATAGTTTCCTGATCTGGAGTTTTGTTAGCGTTCAACACTTCAATGTAATGTTCTGCTTGTTGCAGTATCGAAAACAAATCTTTTCCGGTAGACGGATGACGGTAGCAAGTGACATCTTCGCGATGAACGCCAAACCTTCCGACCCGAAGTGACTCAGTTGCCCCAGGATACCAGTCGTCAATGGTCGCAATGGCCGCTCCAGTTTTAAAGGCACCTAGTATTGGACTACGTTCGCCATCAATCGTTGTACTCTGAAAAACTCGACTGTTTTGAGATTTCGATTTGCTTTTACTGCCACTTTCTTTTTCCGTGAAAGCTTGGCTTGGCCGCACCATAGCATTAGTTGGCAAGTGCAAGGTGGCCTTGACTTCAAATATAGCCAGCCCATTAGAGCTAGAAAAAGCGGTTTTGATCATTTTTGTTATGGCCGACCAATCTTTATGACTTTCAAAGTCTTGTCGTGACCTGTAGCTACTACGGATATCTTCAAATTTAACCTTGTTCCCGTTCCATGGCCAAGGTGCTAGTTCAATGTTCCAGCAATAAGCTTTGCGGGTATTTTCCCACAGCCATGCACCGTTGCATATATTGATCAAATATCGGGTTGCTAGCTCAGTCCAGCCGATTTTCATTTCGTACAGCTCGATAAGTTGTACCAACGTTTGTTTGACTGAGCTTGAATTACACTTATACGGTTTGCGTAGTTCACACGAAAATGAGACGGAAAAGCAGCATTCGACATGACTAGCGCCAAACGGAACACGGCATATATCAACCTGATGAGGGTTTCCTTGAGCCAACGCCTCAGCGGTAGCACTTTTTATTGGTTGGCCTGATGCATCATAGGCTAATGATGCCGTTTCCATTTGCCCGAGCAGAGTACGAGATGTGTAGGTTAAAGGTGTTTTTTTATCATCGGGCCAGACGACAAAAAAGCAGACATCTGATGGGTCGATAGATCGCTCATAGGCTAGACTTGTCGGTAGTTTCATCGTTGATAATCCTTGGCTGTACCACTAGGTAGTTTTGATGGTTATTTAGCGACCAAAAGATTGTGTTGGCATCGGTCTCTGAGCTAAAGGTGATTGAGTTAATGAGCCCAATAATGCACTCGGCGAAAGCGTGTTTGTAACTTCTGAGTGAGTTTGGTTTATCTTTGGGCTCTTCTAACAAGTGGTAACCGACACAGCTTGCCATGAGCTGATGGTCTTCTTTCATGGCAGCTAATAGATCACCTAGGTTATTGTTTGGCTGTGCATAAAGTGATAACCACCTTCCAGCCTCTATTGGCAGAGATTGGATCGCTGCTTCTAATGTGGAGAATGAGTTGATATGTTTAAAGTCATCAATCGCAATCTTTGCTGAACCTCGAGCAAATCGCTTTGGTAGCAATGTAATTAACGTAGATTGGTCAATACGTTGAGCAAAGTTGGTGTTCAAAATAAGACTAAACACTACATCACACTGCCAGTCATCTCGGGTTGCGGGAGCTGATATTGTTCCGTTGCCTTTTTCCACAAATTCCGCTGTTAAACCTCGCTTTTCGACATGTAATTGGTGGACACATATCGCAAAGGATTCGACACGAAACGTAGGATTTAATCTATTCAATTTGCGTTCGAATGCGTGAACGAATCCAAAGAAAGCGGTGAGTGACGGAATCCCTACTGTGACCGGAGAGCTTAAAGCAGTTGCGCCGCAAACCCTGATGTTCGGTAGGACTAGAAATGAACCGTTAGAATAGTGCGTACTATCATTGAGCGAATTTGAGAGCGCTCGCTTCAAAAGTTCAGTAAAGAGCTTCGTCATTACTGGGTTGTATGCAAAACGCTTTGTGGCTCCAAGGCAAGATAAGTCATGATTCAAATGTTGAACAAGAATGATTGAATCAAGGGTGTGGTCTTGCATTGCCAACCAAACGCTGACCATATTTTGAATCTCGATTTTGTATTTTCTACGGAGCGCTTTTCGCGCATTTTCAGGTATGAGGCGTTTGTTAAGGCGCTGGTACTGTTTTAATGATTGAACATTCTCTGACGTTAACCAGCTTCGTTTGCTGTTTAATCGATGATGAGGGGTAATGGAAAACTTGGTGTTAGACTTTAACATTCTAAATGCGCCGCCACATGTCATCGCAGTGACACCCATGTTGGTGGCTCTGCTAAACCGCGTGGTCGATGCATGCCGATATTCATCTTGGAGCCCTTGATAAAAGTGGCTCTGCATTGATAGAGATGCAACAGGTGAGAGTGAAATGTAGGACGTATCGCTATTCGGGAGAGATATTTGAGTCAAGTAATTCGGGGCGAGTGGCATACTGATGGTTATGTGAGCAATTGAAGCTAACTTTTTTGCCATTGCTTTGCGAGTTTTTTGATAGCAACCCAATTTCGTTAAAGTTTTCCAAAGTGGATGATCAACATTTTTAAGAAGCTCAGCCAAGCATGATATCACCCCATTCCAACAAAACTCATTGGTGAGTAATGCGCTCTTGTTGACGTATTTTGAATCATGTGCGTATGACCAATGGTATGGCGGGATTTTTGAAGAGGAGAGTAGAAAGCTCGGTAACTCACCTAGGGCTTCGGTTCGAATAATGCCTTCAGAACGTATATCCGGAAATTTTGGGTTATGGCTTTGTCGATAGTTAACGCAATTTAAGCAGCTAGCCCACCATTTTTCATCTCGAAGTTTTTGCTTGCATTTGGCTCGGTCGAGCAGGTCTTTCTGATCATCAGTCTTATCGGTTAAATTGACTAATATCGTCAGTGCATCAAGTTCATTACCATCAATTGCAATATGCGGTGTGAGTGGACGAAATGCTCGCTTAAGTACTGTCGTTAAGTCGTCAGGCGTGGATTCGATTAACTCTTTCAGAGTTTGCATTTACCACCTCGACACATAGAACGAACGGTTAAACTCATCGGTTTGGAACTCAGCCAACCAAAGACAGAAAATATCTCCGAAATGAAATAAATAATCGGTAGTTTCAATAGGGCTATTGGGCTTGGTTCTTCGATTTGGCTTCAAAATACGTTGTTCAACCATTGATGCAATCTGTTCGAGGCTACAATTTAGCATTACCGACGCCTCTAAGGCGTTCATTTTAAGGTTTGCGATTAATCCCTTGTCTCGCCATAAACGCTTTTCTAAGTGGCTGAGAAGCTCACCTAGGATGATATTGTGTTGAAGATTCCGTTCAGGTAACCGAATTGAATGGAAAAATAACCGACCAAGAAGATCTTTTAATCGTAATTCAGATGTGCTGACAACGGCATGCTCTAGATTAAATTCAATTTCATCATCAATCATTGAATGAAATGATCTTGGCCAGTTTGAGAAAAAATGGGTGAATGACAGATGGTCGAACTCGTTGTCATTAAGATTCATCCACCAGTGTATCAAGCCCCAACGGTAGCTTCGAGGGATGTCTGGTAGATCTTGAGAGCCATTGCCAGCGAGCCAATTTGAAACAGTGGATGTCGCCTCATAACTATTCTCTTGATTCTTGGTGGTGATAGGCTCTTTGCAATTGTTGCAAATTCCTTTTAAGCCACATACTCGGTAGTCAAACTCAGCGCCACAACTACAGGCGTTAATTAAAGGTATATTATGAATGTGGCAGTGATCGTATCCCTTAAAATGCCAAAGATAAGAAGCGTAGCCATTTTCTTGTAAGCACAAAGGACAGCTAGAGATGGAGTTAGTCCGAAGCAAACTGCGAGGCAACACTTCCGCGCCCCGTATCACAGCACTTGTTGAGGGCGAGTATTGCAAGTTTGTTCGGTTTAATGCTAACCCGAGCAGTTCTGGCTGCTCATTAAACGTTAATTGAGCAAGTTTCAGGAGCGAGGCGGTTCGTGCTCTGGAACTGTTATTAGCCGAGCATGGGTTTATCCTAGTGATATCCGTAGGAAAGGTTTGATAGCCATGATGATCAATGTCTTGAAGGAAGCGCTTGGTGGCTTCTAGGAAGCGATGAACATCATCATATCCATTTTTGTTAGCAACTCGAATAAAGAAACTCTCGAGGCTTTCATCGCTATAAGGTTTAGGTCTTTGCAAAAACATAGAGCTCCTCCTGAATCTAATATAGGAGGTAAAGGCCCTATTAACAGGGTTTTACTTGGGATTGAGAGGCCAGCCACAACTTTTTGATTTTGCTTATGTTGGCGTAGCATTTAAGTGTAATTGAATATCAACTCAATGCGTAATACGGTAAGCTCCGTTCCCATAAGTAAAAATAGTTACGGATGTCAGAATGGCAACTTTACTCAGTTGGCTTGGCAGAACAGATCTTGACCAAATGAAGCAGGATAATCCCGCTTCAATTGCAACGATTGCTCTTAAAGGTAAAGCTCTAGACAGCATTATTATCCTTGCCAGTACATGGGAAGATGAATGGTGCGACTATAAAGAATGGCTGGAGAGAAAACTGGCTTGTGCGGGACGTTCCAAGACTTCAGTGACTATTCAGCGTGTTCGATTAGCATCACCAATAGACTATTCAGCTATAACTAAAGTGATGCAAAAACAGCTGAGTAAGATTTCTGCTGGCTCGGAACACATTTATTTAAATCTCACATCTGGAACGCCGGCAATGACGGTTGTTTCTGTCTTACTCGGCAAGAGCATTGCGAAATGCCAGTTACTTCAAACATCGCCCAAAGGTGAGTTAATTGAGGTTGATATACCTGTCGATTTCGCGACGGAATACACCAAATCCTCCACTAGCGCTATACAGTCACTGACATCAGATATCCCTCAATTAAGCTCGGCCTTTGAAGCTATAACAGCAAAATCGACAATCATGCAGCTTCTAGTGAAAAAAGCTCACAGACTCGCATTATCTGATTTACCTGTACTTGTGCTTGGTGAAAGTGGTTCAGGCAAAGAAGTCATGGCGACTGCAATTCACAATGCAAGTTCTCGCGCTGAAATGCCATTTAGAGCCGTTAACTGTGGTGCATTACCAGAAAATTTAGTGGACTCAATTCTATTTGGTCACGTTAAAGGGGCGTTTACCGGAGCTGATAAAGATCATTCAGGGCTATTTGAACAGGCAAATGGTGGCACCTTGTTTCTAGATGAAGTGGGCGAGCTGCCACTCAATGTCCAAGTTAAATTACTTAGAGCGCTACAACAAAAAGAAATCACGAGAGTCGGCGACGTTAAATCTAAGGTTGTTGATGTTCGCATTATTGCGGCTACGCACCAGGATCTGTTTCAGATGACATCACAAGGAGCCTTTCGGGAAGATTTATTCTACCGACTCGCCGTCGGGGTTATTGAAGTGCCACCACTTAGAGCAAGAGCGGAAGACATTCCAGAACTCATATCAATACTAATGAGTGATATCAACCAACAGGCCGAAAAGCATCCTCTGTTTGAAAGTAAGAAAATTTCCGCTGATGCAATAAATTTTTCGAAGTCTTATCCATGGCCCGGAAATATAAGGGAGCTTTGGAATACATTAAATAGAGCGGTTTTATGGTCTGAGTCGAATACTATTTCTGTCGAAGACCTTCAATCGTCAGTATTAAGTGCCGGTAGAAACCAATCTTCACAGGGTGAGTTTTCTGTGCCTGGAGATATACAGCAATATATTGATAATATTAAGAAAGATGCGGTCGAATCGGCTTTAGAGTATAGTCGTAATAATAAATCCAAAGCAGCTGAAGCACTAGGTCTAAAGAGTCATCAAACGTTAAGCGGCTGGATGACAAAATTAGGTATTGAAGAATAAGCAAGCAGGCTAAAGCAGGGTTGGCATACCCATTGCTCATTGAGGTCAGGAGTACAATAAGAGTGAAAACGTCAGTGAACTTTGAATATCTAAGAAAAGATTGGCCAGAATTGGCAGAGCTTGGTGCATTTGCTGAGGCTTATGCAGTGAGCGATCCTCAAAGTGCATTAGTTAAGCTGCGCTGTTATGTCGAAAAAATCGTCGGCTACCTCTATTACGAGCTTCGCCTTCCTGTTGCCCCCAATGCTTCTATGCACGATAAACTCATCAGTGGTTCATTTACCTCCATCGTTGATAAATCCATCGCGGATAAATTCCATGCTATTCGCCGAGGCGGAAACAAAGCCGCTCACGATGGCAATGTCACTCAGCATGATGCCATTTGGTTACTAAAAGAATCCTATTTCATTGGGTGTTGGCTTTATATTGCTTATGGTGAAGGCAAACGAGAAGAATGCCCCGACTTTACCACACCAGAGAATGTCCAAGGTGTAGAGGAATCAAAAGGCGAATTTAAGCGCAAGAATCGCCAATTACAGGAGAAGCTTAAGCAGAATGATGAAGTGCTTAAGCAAGCCATAAAAGAGCTGGAAGACGTCAAACAAGCTCAATTAGCGGCACAAAAAGAAGCGGCCTCACTAAAACAACAGGTCAATCAAGCCAAAGCCAACAATCTAAAACAAAATACCCTTAGCTTGAAAAACAGTTTTGACTTCAATGAGGCGGAAACCCGTAAGCGGTTAATTGATGCCGAATTGCGCAGTCAAGGCTGGGACGTTGCACTGGACGATGAAAGCACCGAGCAAGTGTCAAAAGAGTACCAAGTTGATGGCCAGCCAACACCGACAGGGAAAGGTTATTGCGACTATGTGCTTTGGGATGACAACGGCAAACCGCTAGCGGTAATTGAAGCAAAACGCACTCGAACAGACGCCAAAGCCGGACGTGAGCAAGCAAAGCTGTATGCCAATGCACTGGCAAAGCAAACTGGCCAACACCCGGTTATTTTTTACACCAACGGCTATGAAATCTACATTTGGGATGATGCCCAAGGCTATGCGCCGCGTTCAATTTTCGGTTATTACTCAAAAGACAGCCTGCAATATTTGATTCAGCAGCGAGAGCTAAAACAAGATCTTAACGAAACCCCAATTGATACCAAGGTCGCAGGGCGCATGTATCAAATGGAAAGCATCACACGGATATGCGAACGTTTTTCTGATAAACACCGCAAAGCACTGGTGGTTCAGGCAACCGGCACGGGTAAAACCCGCGTATCTATTGCATTGGCTAAGCGTTTGCTTGAGGCAGGCTGGGCCAAACGTATCCTGTTTTTGTGTGACCGCAAAGAGCTGCGTAAGCAGGCCGGCGGCGCATTTAACGAATACACCAACGAGCCTCTTTACATCAAAGGCAAAAGCAAGAAAGCCGCCGCCGCAAAGGCGCGTATCGTGATCGCCACCTATCCGGGCATGATCCAAAACTTTGAAGAATATGACGTTGGCCATTTCGATTTAATCATTGCTGACGAATCTCATCGCTCTATCTACAACAAGTATGGCGAGCTATTTAAATATTTTGATGCGTTGCAAGTGGGGTTAACCGCCACCCCAGTAGAAATGATCTCACGCTCTACTAGCCAGCTGTTTGGCTGTGACTACAAAATGCCAACGGCGAATTACCCCCTTGAGCAAGCGATCGAAGAAAAAAACCTTGTTCCCTTTAAGGTGGTGGCGCATACCACGCAATTTTTACGTGATGGTATCAAAGCAAGTGAACTCAGTGATGAGCAAATTGCTGAGCTAGAAGAGCAGGGCATTGACCCCAACACCTTGGATTTTGATTCAGAACTGATCGACAAGGCCATCTTCAACAAAGACACCAACCGAGCGATCATTCGCAACCTAATGGAAAAGGGCTTAAAAGATGCCGACAACCAGCTTCCAGGCAAGTCGATTATCTTTGCTCGCAGCATTGCTCACGCTGATCTATTGGCTGATCTGTTCCATGAAATGTATCCGGACTTAGGTGGCAACTTCTGTCGAGTGATCCACTCAAAATATGAACGCGCCGAAGACCTTATCGATAACTTCAAAAGCACAGAAGGCAGAGAAGACGACATCACCATCGCGGTGTCTGTCGATATGCTAGACACGGGCATTGATGTACCTGAGTGTGTTAACTTAGTGTTTGCCAAGCCGATTAAATCCAAAGTGAAATTTTGGCAAATGGTCGGGCGCGGCACGCGTTTGTGTGAAAACCTTTACGGAGCGGGTTTAGACAAAAAGCACTTCTTAATCTTCGATCATTGGGGCAACTTTGAATACTTCAAAATGAACCCAGAAGAAGACGAAGGCAGCCAAAGTAAATCCCTGCCGCAAAAAGTGTTTGAGGCCAAATTGATCCTAGCGGTAGAAGCCCTCAAAAAAGCAGAAATGGCAATCTTTGCTGATGTTGTTCAACAGATCAAAGCTGACATCGACGCACTCAATGATAAAACCATCGCCGTTCGGGAAAAGTGGCAGCTAAAAGCGCAGCTGAGTGAAGAAAAACGCCTAATGCAGATGGCTCCCGATACCAAAACTCGACTGTTTGAAGAAATGGCGCCCCTGATGCAGTGGAAAAAAACCACCGGTGAGAGTGAAGCACTGCGCTTAGATCTGCAGTTCTTGCAGTTGCAACTGACCAAACTGCAACAGCCAAGCAAGGTTGAAATAGAAGCTCAGCCCATTTTGGACAAGGTGACTAGCCTGTCGATGCACTTAAATGAGGTGCGCAGCAAAGCCAGCACTATTAAGCAAATACAACAGCCAAGCTACCTTAGCGATGCGGACTACTTTGTGGTTGAATCTTGCCGACAAAACCTGCGAAGCATTATTCACCTGCGTGATAAGGGGATTGCCCCAGCGCCGATGGCAACGCCAATTATTGACGTGCGTGAAGATAGAGGCCTTTATCAGTCACAAGAGATAAAAACCAATATCACCACCGTCGATTATGAAATTTATCGCCAAGAGGTGGAGAAAACCTTGTCCCCCTTGTTTGAATCAAACGAGGTATTGCAAAAAATTCGTAGTGGCCAAACTGTGACAGAGGCGGACTTAGCCACCTTGAGCGCGCTGGTGCATACCCAGAATCCCAATGTCGATTTGCAAACCCTGAAAGAGTTCTTCCCTGAATCATCAGCAGGCTTAGATCAGATCCTTCGCACCATCGTCGGCATGGACGCGCAGCAAATCGAGAAAGAGTTCACCACCTTTGTCCAGCAGGTGCATACCCACCTTAACGCAAGGCAGCAACGATTTATCGGTATGCTCAAAAACCACCTCTGTCGCTATGGCAGTGTCGATATTGAACAACTGTATGACGCGCCATTTAACCAAATTGACGATGCAGGGCTAGATGGGGTATTCCCTAACCCGGCGCAAGCCGATGTCGTTGAGCAATTTGTGCGCCGATTTAGCGTGGATTTAGGTAACAAACAACCAAGTTAGAGAAAGCATTGAATTAGCCCTTTGGTTAAACCACCAAGCTGATTACACTACCCCCATTAATAACCAGCGGCTAACCAAGTAACACAGCCGCCCGTTGTCCATGCAGAGCCTTTGCTAATATATTGTGCAAAGAGATCAAGCGAAAAACTAAAGAGAACAATAATGATCACATCAGGTGCACTAAAAAGCCAAATTGACAAGTTATGGGAAGAATTTTGGACTGGCGGGATCACCAACCCCTTAACTGTGGTCGAGCAAATCACCTACTTAATGTACGCCCGCATGCTGGATATGAATGAGCGTAACGACGAAAAGCGCAGCGCTCGCACAGGCAAGCCATTCACTCGTCGCTTCCCTGTGAGCGAAGATAAAAGCAAAGATAAACAACACATCCGCTGGGAAAACTTTCGCCACCTTGGCGCTGAAAAGCTCTATCCATTGGTAAAAGACGAGTTATTTCCATTCTTTAAAGAGCTGACCAATGACGACACCCTGTTTGCTGAGTTTATGAAAGACGCTCAGCTGATGATCCAAAAAAAATCGCTATTGGTGAAGGCGGTTGAGTTGGTGAGTGAACTGCCACTAGAAAACAAAGATGTTAAAGGTGACTTGTACGAATACTTGCTGTCTAAACTAACCACCGCAGGGATCAATGGTCAGTTCCGCACGCCGCGTCATATCATCCGCGCCATGATTGAAATGCTCGATGTCGAAGGAACTCACCGAGTGTGTGACCCAGCCTGCGGTACTGGTGGCTTTTTATCTTCTACCTACGAATACCTGCTAGAAAAGTATTCATCACCTGAAGGAGTAGAGAAAGAGCAAGCGTTTGATATTGAAGGTAAGCCAGTGCTCGATGTACATGGCAAGCCGGTATTTAACTACCTTTATGCTGGTGACTTACTAGAAAACCGTGCTCATATCGATTACGACATGTTCCACGGCTTTGATTTTGACTCTACCATGCTACGTGTTGCGGCAATGAACCTAGTCATGCACGGCGTAAAACAACCGGGGATTCACTACCAAGATACCCTAAGCCAAAGTTTTATTGAGCGTTTTCCGAGTGAAGCCAAAAACGGCTTTGATATTATCCTTGCTAACCCACCGTTTAAAGGCAGCTTAGATGAGGAAGACGTCGATCCGGCAATTCTTAAAGTGGTGAAAACCAAAAAGACCGAACTACTGTTTGTTGCGCTTATTCAGCGCATGTTAAAAGTCGGCGGGCGCAGCGCAACCATCGTGCCTGATGGCGTCTTATTTGGCAGCTCCAACGCCCACCAAATGCTGCGTCAACACCTTATCGAAGATAACCAGCTAGAAGCGGTGATCTCACTCCCTAGTGGCGTGTTTAAACCTTACGCAGGTGTTTCAACCGCGATCCTAATTTTCACTAAGGGTGGTAGCACAGACAAGGTTTGGTTTTACGATGTAGAGAATGATGGTTACTCGTTGGATGATAAACGTACCCCAATCAAAGACAACGATCTGCCAGATTTGGTCAAACAGTACAAAACCTATCAAGCGGCAATAATGGCAGGTGAGTCAACCGAACAATGGTCAGACAAAACTCAAAAAGCCTTCTTGGTAGCGAAAGACGACATCAAAGCGAACAAATATGACCTGTCGATCAACAGATATCAGAAAAAGCACTATAAGCCTGAGACCTACGAAGAACCGAAAGTGATTTTAGGCAAACTTAAAGTGTTAGAAAACGAGATTTTGGCAGACTTAAATGAGCTGGAGTCGATGCTATGATCAAGCTTGGATGCAACACGTCATTACCATCAGGGTGGCAATGGGCTGAAGCTGGCAAAGTAATTGATATTCGTGACGGTACACATGATTCACCTAAACCGGTTGAGGTTGGAATTCCATTAGTTACGTCAAAAAACCTAAAAAATGGGAAGATTGATTTTTCGATATGTACAAATATTTCAGCGGAAGACCATGAGCAGATAAGTAAACGTTCGGTTGTTGATGATGGTGATATTTTGTACGCCATGATTGGTACTATTGGTAATCCGGTGATTGTTCAAGGCGATAGAGATTTTTCTATTAAGAATGTTGCACTGTTCAAATTTTCAAAGTCCCAAGTATACAATAGGTATTTTTATCATTTGCTAGGTAGTTCTCTTGTAACTCAGCAGTTAGAAAAAAACGCTCGAGGGGGGACTCAAAAGTTTGTTTCATTGGGAAACATACGAGCTTTGCAAATTCCGCTCCCACCACTAGAAGAACAAAAACGCATCGCTGCCATTTTGGATAAAGCCGATGCGATTCGCCAGAAACGCAAACAAGCCATTGACCTTGCCGACGAATTCCTACACAGCGTGTTTTTGGATATGTTTGGTGATCCGGTAACGAATCCGAAGGGGTGGGAACAAGTTCCCTTATCGACTTTGTCAGATAAAATTCTTAATGGCACAACCCCTAAAGGGGGGAGTGATGTGTATGTTGAAAAAGGCATTGCATTTTTAAGAAGTCAAAACGTGTGGAAAAAGCGTATTGATCTAGATGACATCGTTTATCTTGATGATGTAACACATGCCAAAATGTCCAAAAGTAGTTTGAAATACAAGGATATATTGATAACTAAAACTGGTCGAATTAATACTGATAACAGTAGTTTGGGACGAGCTGCTATTTATTATGGAAAAGATGACGAGGCTAATATAAATGGGCATGTTTATTTAGTTAGGCTTAAACCAGATAACGTACATGAGTTTATTGAATTTATACTTACTACGAAAGAGTATCGAGACCATATAAGATCCGTATGTGTTGGTGGAATAGATAAGCGACAACTAAACAAGAACCATATTGAAGAGTTCCCGATAATCTGTCCGCCTAGTAGTCAACAACAGCGGTTTGTCAAAGTACTTCATCAAAGTCAAAAAGTAATGGACAACTATAAAGAGCAGTTAGTAGAGGCTCAAAACAACTTCTCGGCTCTCACCCAAAAAGCCTTTTCAGGCCAACTATAAATTTCAGAGGTGTCTTCGGATGCCTCTTTTTTGATCAAAGGTTAGGCCCTTTTTATTTTAAACAACGGAAAATAACATCCCTTATAGTTGGTGGTTTCAAAGGCATTAAGAACAAAGCCACGATTCCACTCGCACCTATCACATTAGTGGCTATTCAATAACTTCTTTCTTTTAAACTTAAACTTAATCGTAAAAATAATTACACCTTGGTAATTTAGCTTCCCAACTTAAAGTGTGATTACCGACTTATTCCCCGATAAATCAACTTGTTACTGAGTGGAATGTTTGTTGCAATGCATTGGTTTGTATAAAAATGGCTAAGTGCGAAATATTTGGCCAGATTACAGTTAAGGTTAAGTAAATAAGGTTAGGTTATCAATGGATACTACGTCCCCAAGCGTACTTGAACCTGCAAGTGCGATACTCGGCTCTACTTCGGTTTATGGTTGCCTACGAGCCATTTTGACGAAGCGAGAATTATCTCAGCCCACTGGCCAGCCGCTATTTACCTATCAATTAACAGAACCCGAATATCATCACTTACGAACCAGCTTAAAAAACCAAAAATTGCCAACAAGGTTACACGGGGATAGTAGCTGGTGTGCGGCTTTTTGTCTTTTCAGTGCTGAATGGTATCGACGTCAGTATCAAGGTGGTTGGAGCTGGAGTGGTATATCAAGCAGCTTAGGGTTTGAATTAGATGCTAACCAACGCAGTAAGGTAATAAAAATAGGTTTTAAGTATTGGCAGCGTACGGTTAGCCAATATAACGATGATAGACATAGCTTTCTTGGGTCAGTGTTTAGAGAGGGTGGTCTACCTTATGGATTATTAGCGAGCGAAGGTGGCCGATTCCAATCAATCTTTAAGCGTATTCTTAGGGTTTTTGATGACGCACAGGCATACGGTCAGTCGCCCTTTCAGTTGGTGTCGGAGGGGCTTGAACATTTACCTGAGGCATTTAGACAAGAAACGACGGTTGATCTTATCACGAATATGGCGGAGCTATTGCTGCGTTTAACTGATGAATACAATCTGCAGCAACAAGAGCAACCTGCCAACCATTTAGATAACCAATTGCCCAATTGGAGAGATCTATTTCCAATCCCACTTGATACAGACACTGGCAGCGAATTTCTCACAGGCTTGCTTACTTCTGCGTCCGTTCAGCGACAAAGCAAATCACAACAAACGAAACGAATTATTTGCTGGCAAAGGCTTTCAAACAATGAAGACTTGGGTTTTGTTACTCAAATTAAGTTGATGAAGGCGATACCTATGCCTTTTAAACGCGAAGCATTGATTAACAGTCGAGTTGAGTTATTTATACAAGAAGGCAATCGAGTCATTGCTGAGTTGGGTATTGGGCATGCAACCTTTGAAGGAGAGGCCACCAAGGTTATTTTACGAACTCCTGCTTGTGAGTTTCGTCGCCAAACCATAGAGCAAGATCTGTACTTAGTCGTATTGCAAGCCGGTGTTGAGCTTCATCGAGAAGAAATTCCTAACTCTGACCTCGCTATTAATGAGATGCCGATTGTACTTAGGTCAGACGGTGAGCATGATTGGGTCGTAGGGCAAGGAAGCGTGAGTACCAAAGCTGACCAACTCAAAGCTATCTTACTAAAAGATGCGGCTTACACGGCCGAGTTTCCAGAACTGTGCTCGACGGTAACAACTGATCACTATCAGCTTGTTGAGTTCAGTGGAGAAATTAAGGTTGATTATATACCGAATCAACTTGAAGATGCAGGCTTGAGAACCTGAAAATGATCATTAATTCGAGATGTCAAAGAGCCTGCGATCTCTGGAAGAGTCACAGAAAAAAATTGGTCTATTGCCGCCTTGAAGTCCCGTTTTCTTTTGAAGTAAACGTTGTTCCTCGACTTCTCATTCATTACTTTCCATAGCCGCTCTATTGGGTTGAGGTTTGGACTGTAAGGTGGAAGATAATGCAGTTTAATATTCAGGACAAACGCCGCATCTTTGACTAAGTCACTGCGGTGATATCCCGCACCATCTAATATGATATGAAGCTTATGGGCTAACGAATAACTCTCTCTTAACTTACAGAAAAAACGAACAATCGATTCACTGTTAATGCTCTCATAGTCGTGAACAATGGTTGCACCAATATCCGACAGGTTCAGTGCGCCAATAATGTTCAATCGGCTACGATTACCCGTTGTTTCAATCACTTTATCCTGACCAGTACGTATCCAGCCATGCGATATCTTTGTTGATAGTGTTGGGTGAACTGCATCGATAAAGACTATCGATTCATCCTCGCCACAGCTTGCCTTTAGCGCTTCATACGCCTCTATGAATGCTTGCTGTTTTGCTTCATCAAACTTGTGTGGTATGCCTTTCGGTTGCTTGTAGCTAAAACCATTATGGTGAAGCCATTTGTTCATACCAGAAACAGTATAATCAAGCCCAAACGTCTCTTTAACATAGGCGACAATTTGATGAGTATGAGAATAGGTTTTCTCAGTCAAATGCTCGATTAGGTGCATGGTTTGAATAGCAGAAAGCTTGCTTTGGCTTCCTCCATTCTCAGGCTTAAGTTTTTCAGAAAGTACGTAGTCACTGAGGTGACGTGCAACGGTCGATTCATGAATACGAAGAGCTTGTGAAATCATAGTCTGACTCCAGCCTTCAGAAGCCAGCAAAACAGCCTTAATACGGTCGCAAACTCGACTGTCACGCTCAATGTCGTGCATCTGTTCGAGTTGCAGTTTCTGTTGAGGAGTCAGTGTGATTTTCATGGTTTGTAGCATGATCCTGATTCTATTGAAAATCAAGCATCTTCAATGATCACGGGTATAGTACTGAAGAAGATGAGCACGATACCTATGTAATATCGACACGTCAGTCGGCAGTATTAGCCGATCAAGTCAGTGTTCGAGGGACTAAATTACAGTATTACTCTAGCACTGGACAACCTATCTATTTGGGCTTACCGACTATTACTAGTCAAGAACCAAATACAGAATTGTGGTTAGGTAATAAACGGCTAGGAGACGCTCATCAAGCGGGCTTGTTTGGTATTCAATCGGTACGTTTAAAGGCGAGTGGTAATCGCACAATGCTTCGTAAACGACTCGCTATTCTTCCGCAGTCATTCCACCTTGAGCTGAAGCCGTCTAAGCAGGCTAATAGTGGTTTTGTCGATCTTCATTGTGAAAGGAACTTATTTGTATCCATAGAAGGCGAACAGGTCTCCTATAAACAAACCAATATAGAAGGTGGCAAAAGAATCAAGGTGATAGCCGAAGGGTCACCACCAGCGGATATTATTCTCTCTATCAGCGCAAACCTGATGGCTGACCCGATAAAAGTACGGGTACCTTTTCCTGCCTCAGGAGCGTTAACCTTTGACAAACATGGTAACGGTTTAGCTAAGAGAATCACTATCGATGATTTATTAGGTGCGCGTATTCAGTTTTTCCCGCGTGTAGATGTAGCGGCGAGTTATTATATTGAATTGAAAGGGCCGATGAGGTCTCGTGATGCGTCTTATTATTGGGAGTACAAGGTTACCGATAAGGTCCTAGAGGTCAGTCTATATGAGTTTCGTCATCGAATTCGAGAACTACTGGCGGCATCTGGTGAGCTGGATGATGAAGTTCGAATGGTCATTGGAGGAGCTGGCTGTAGAGAGCAGCAAACAATCATTGGACGATATGCTACAGAAGCTCAACAGTTCAATGAGACAGTAAGTTTTAATGTAAAACTGGAAAATGACCTAGTTATTAAGCCAGAATTAATTAATTTGGCTGACCCTGCAGAAAAACCGCATGCCCTTCAACAAAGATATTCAAATGGCGTAGCGACAGGCGTATTCGAGCTAAATACAAAGTTATCTCAGCCAGCGTTAATCGTTCCTTCAAACAATACTCAGCTTGCTTTTCGAGCGAAGTTTATTCCGAGTAGTGAACCTATTGAACGTTCTAATGATGTAAAAACCTTAAATAAGGCTGTGGCGCTATTTCATCCAGTAACTAACCCAAACGCGATAGCCGATGTTCTTCCAATGTTAGCTAATGATTTTAACCACAGTAGTTGGCGATTTATTAACGACTTGTTTGCTAATTACTCACACTTGCCAATGGCGACCTTTGAAGTGTGGAAAGCATTAGTGAAACATACTGCTTGCTTATCTGCACTAGCGTTTAAAGCAGATAACCCCGTTCAATTAATGGAACGCTTGAAAGTTGAATTCAATGTTATTTGGGAGCTTATACCGCTGAGTATTTGGCGGTCACATATTGTTAAGTTTCGCCAGATGTTACTAGATATAGGGCTACCTGAAAAAGTGGTAGATAACAAAGTTAAGAGCAAGCTAGAAACTCTTTCTGAGTTTTCGCCACTGTTTGAAAAGCAGTGCTGTTCACTAATTGACGATCAATTTATACAACAAGAAGCGAATTTGCCAGCTGTCTTTCAATATTGTCTGCCTGAATGGAGCCAAGATTTGGTGCGAGTTCATTTGTCTGACCGTGAGTGGCCGGCAGCATTTAGTTTTGAGTTAGAAACATGGTGCAAAAAACACTGTGAATCGCTTATTCATTTCGAAGTCATTCGTGGGTTCCACAAGAGCGTCCTTTATTTTCCGGTCTTTGCAGCTGCAGTGGCGTGTGGAAAAGTTCATTTGGAAGAGCTGACACCGACACTTTATCCCTTAGATTATTTCCATTTACGACAGATTGTTGAGTTTGACCGCCATTGGTTTAACCCGGTATTTCAAAGTGCATTATGCGTATTTGCCCAAGAGGAAGCTTAAATGAAGCAATATTTTGCCACCCTAAAACAACAAGCTAATAGCCGAGCAAAAGAGTCGACTTTAAGTATTTTGGGTATTAAGAATCCGGCTCTTAGAAACCATTTAAGTGAGCGAATGGAAACGGATGAAAAGTTTGTTCACGGTCCTGTGTTTGAGCAAATGTTCGCTTGGGAAGCAGACGAGATAACGATAGAAGACCTCTCTACCTCCGCTCATAACAACTTACTCAGCCCTGAGTTACTAAATGCATTAGATGTTTCACCACATAAAGAAGGATGTAAAAAAGACAGTAGCTGCAAGTGTAAATATGTATTGAATAGAGAAATAAAACCCTACAAACATCAATTGAAAGCATGGAAAGGGTTACTTGATCCTCGCCCTCAATCTCAAATTATCACCAGTGGAACTGGATCAGGCAAGACTGAATGTTTCATGGTACCTATACTCGAAGATTTGTACAGAGAGACACAGCAGACAAGCCGTTCGCTAACAGGGGTGAGAGCGTTATTTCTATATCCTTTGAATGCGTTAATAAACTCGCAGAAAGAACGATTGAATGCTTGGACGACGCACTTTAATGGTGATATTCGATTTTGTCTGTATAACGGAAATACACCTAATGACCTTAAAGCCCAAGATAGGCAAAGGCAAAGAAAGCAGCCTCAGGAAGTACTTTCTAGAAAGTTGATGCGAGAAAACCCAGCTCCTATTTTGGTAACCAATGGAACCATGTTGGAGTATATGTTGGTGAGGCAAGCCGACGCACCCATCATCCAAAAGTCACAGGGTAAGTTGCGTTGGATCGTACTAGATGAAGCACATACGTATATTGGTTCGCAAGCCGCTGAACTTGCTTTGCAGCTAAGACGTGTTATGCAAGCTTTTGATGTTAAGCCTGAGGATATTCGATTTATTGCGACATCTGCAACAATTGCGGGTGCTGAAGCTGAAACACAACTTAAAGAATACCTCGCTAGGCTAGCTAATGTAGGCGTAGAGCAGGTAGCTGTCATTGGGGGGAGACGTGTAGTTCCTGGCTTACCCAAAGTAACGCCAGCAGATTTAACTCTTAGTGAAATAGAAGCGATAGAGCCAGAGGGTGAACAACCCAAAGATAAGAAGCGGAGCCAAAATTCGGAAGTATCAGAGCGTCGATACTCTGCTTTAGCGAGTTCTGCACTAGCCGTTAAAATACGAGAGTTGTTAGCTGGCGACAATGTAGGCCCGGTACATTACGCTGAATTACTCGATAAATTAAAACCTTATGATTTAAACGAAGCAGAGTTATGCCGATGGCTGGATATCTGTACCGGAACCAAACATTCTCATAGCAGTGAGGCGTTTTTAAAACTCAGAGCTCATTATTTTCAGCGAACGTTGCATGGTTTGTGGTGCTGTATTGACCCAAACTGCCCGAATAAACAGCAGTCTAAATTGAATGGCGCGTGGCCATTTGGGTTTGTTTATAGTGAGCATCGTCAGAAATGTCATTGTGGGGCAGCAGTGCTTGAATTAGCGTTTTGCAATGATTGTAACGAACCACATTTATTGGCAACTGATCACAATGGTCACTTGCAACAATGGACCGGAAAAATTAATGATGAGTTTTCATTGCTTGATGAAGAAGAAAAAGAGGTAGACGAGGAGCGCTCAGATCAGTTTTCTAAAAACAGAACCGCAAGTGATACTCAAGTTGTTATTGGAGCAAAACAGAGCGATGAATATAAATACCAATTAAAAGGATTTGATACTGCTGGGCGCGAAGAATCTTTGGAAAACAGTTCAATTCACTTAGCTGAGTTGATGAGTGAATCGCAACAGTGCTGCGAATGTGGTTACTCAGGTAGAGGTCAGTACAGTAAAGCGTTACGAAGAGGGTTACTGGGGGCGCCATTCTATACAGCGATTGCTGTACCAACAGTATTGGAATACTGCCCAGATATTGAGGTGGATAAAGAATCCAAGATAGGCCCTAACTCTGTTCCTGGTCGAGGACGTCGGTTAATTACCTTTACCGATAGTCGACAAGGAACGGCAAAAATGTCAATTCGTATGCAGCAAGAAGCCGAACGGTCGCGATTGCGAGGTTTGGTATTTAAGGAGCTTCGTAGGCATGTGGAAGAGAAAGTCGTTATAGATGAGGCGTTACTCGACAGCGTAAAAGACTACTTGAGTATGCCTATCGAAAAATTACGAGTTATGCTGCCATCCATCGAAAAATCCATGCCTGAAGATGCTAAGGCACTAAAAGAATATATTGATATTGCCAGTAGTTCGGTTGCTATACCTTTGCCTCAAACAATCACTTGGTCTGATCTTGCAGCTGTTATTAAACAAGATAATGATTTAAAAGAGTCGATGTTAAAAGAGAACAAGCGGTTATCGCCAGAAATTTTCGATGATTCGACAGGACCTCTACGACTGACTCAAATGCTACTGACGAGAGAGTTTGCAAGACGACCAAAAAATAGAAACAATCTAGAGACTCAGGGGTTAGTTAAAATAGTCTACCCGGCATTGGACAAAATCGAGGCTGTCCCGGAGCTTTGGGGGAATTATGGTCTAACGGTAAAAGATTGGCGTGATTACCTTAAAGTTTGTTTGGATTTTTTTGTACGTGAAAACTCTTATATAACCATTGATCGTGAATGGATTCGTTGGATCGGTATGCACTTTTCACCTAAAACTTTGTTAGGGCCTGACGCGAGTGATGTCGATGAAAACAGAGCCAAGAGTTGGCCGTTAGTACGAAAAGGCAGTAAACGTCAACAACGTATAATTACTTTGCTCACTGTCGCCACTGGCATTGATATTACGAGTACGGCAGGGGAGGACACGGTTAATGGCTGGTTGGTTTCTGCTTGGAATGCGTTAACCGGTTCGAAAATCTTGCAAGATTCAACAGCAGATAAACAATATAGTTTGAACCTGACTAATGTCAGTTTTTCATTGATGAATTCGGCTTATATATGTCCGATTACGAACAAACTGCTAGACACTACGTTTAAAGGAATTACTCCTTATATTCCGTTTAAAGGCCAGTTAGATGGCAACCTATGTGAAAAAGTGAAACTTCCCGCCGTATGGGCTTTCGAAGGAAGTGATGACTTCTTGCTTTCACTTATCTTAATGCGCAAAGATATTGCGAATTCACCGGAAGTAAGATCACTTAGAGAGCAGAATTTGTGGACGGATATTAATGATCGAACGGTAGAGGGTGGTTTTTACTATGCTTCAGCAGAACACTCTGCACAACAATCCGCTGAGCGACTTAAAATCTATGAGGATGAGTTTAAAGTTGGTAGGAAAAATGTCCTCAACTGCTCTACAACAATGGAAATGGGCGTTGATATCGGTGGTATTACTGCGGTAGTGATGAATAATGTACCACCACACCCAGCGAACTATCTTCAGCGAGCAGGCCGAGCTGGTCGATCTAAAGAATCTAGAGCGATAAGTTACACACTATGTAAAAGTAATCCCCATGATATGTTGGTTTTTAATAACCCGAAATGGCCATTTACTACTGTTATATCAGCCCCTCATGTTGCATTTTCGTCTGAGAAATTGGTGCAGAGACATGTAAACTCATTTTTGATGGGACGCTTTTTAATCGAAGAAGTTGGTTTAACAAGTAAAGAAAAATTTAACTTAGATCTTGAGTGGTTTAACACAAAGGTGAATGACGAAAAATCTATCGCAGAACGTTATATCAACTGGGTCAAAACGTGTGATAAGAGGTTTCAATCAGCCTTAGCTACTTTAGTTAAAGGTACAGCGTTGAGAAATGCTCCTTTAGCACACATCTGTAAACACTCAGCAAAGAAAATAGAGGAAATCACCACTCGGTGGGTAAATGAATATCAATACATAGAAAATGAATTGGTTGGCGTTGATCCTGATGGCCCTTATGCTTATAAGCTAAATAGTGAGAAGTCTCGTTTATGTCGAGAGTACTTACTACGGGATTTAGCAACAAGAGCGTTCCTTCCTGGGTATGGATTCCCTACTGATGTCGTAAACTTGGATACCGATAATATCGTTGATTTTAGAAGGCGGCTTCAATTTAGGAATGTTAGTAAACTCGATCGAGAGGATAATGTTTCTATCAATCGAGGATTGCCAAGTCGAAACCTAGCTGTTGCAATTCGAGAGTATGCTCCCGGTTCAGAAATAGTACTTGATGGCAGAGTACATAGAGCGGCAGGTATCTCGCTGAATTGGCAGAAAATTCACGTTGATGGTGCGAAAGATTCTCAGAAATTTGACTTAGCTTGGCGTTGCCCAAGTTGTGGTCAGACAGGCTACGAAACGGATCTAGAAATACAATCTGATTCAAATAACCTTATATGCACTAATATAGCTTGTGGCCAAAATGTCCCAGACAATACTGATTGTCGAAAAAAAGTGATTCAACCTACAGGCTTTGTTACTGATTATTATCGAGAACCAACAAATAATATTTCTAATAATAATTATGTTCCCGTTCAACCTTCTTGGGTTATTGCATCAGGTACAGCAACGCCATTACCAATGCCTGCACTTGGTTATATGGTGGCGGATGCCAATGGCAAGGTCTTCCATCATAGTTCTGGATTGTCGGGCAAAGGGTATGCGTTATGTATGGCTTGCGGCCGCGCAGAGTCAATGACAGCGAAAGGTGAGTTGCCAAAAGCACTTAACTTTGAAAAAACACATAAACCACCGCGTCCTAGTAAATTCGATAAAGATGAAGTAGGTCGACACGCTGATTGTGACGGGTCTGCCAAGATAATGTCTTCGATTCATTTAGGTATTAACTCCCGAACCGATGTATTTGAATTGGTGATTAAGAACCCTAAAACAGGTGAATACATACCTGATAATGAGCAGGGTCGAAAAATAGCGACCACATTAGCTGTGGCACTACGAAAGTGCTTAGTAGAGCAGCTCGGTGTCTCTACAAACGAAATCCAGTATAGCGTTAGGCCAACAGTTATTGGTGATAATCAACACGCATTAGTGCTTCAGTTGTTCGACAGCGTGGGCGGTGGTGCCGGATTTTCGACATCCGCGCCATTTCATATTTCCGAGATATTGAATGGATTAGTTGGAAAACTTGATTGTAGGAAGCAATGTGACGCGTTTTGTCCTGAATGCCTTTTAGAGTCGGATTCGAAACACGATACCGATAAACTCGATCGCATGTTAGCGATAGAATGGTTAGGGGATAATTTTAAACATTACGTATCACTCTCGACTAAGCACCAAAACCTTATCAAAGATGGAAAATACTGCCCTCAAACTATCGAGGCGCAGTTGACCGATTTACTCAATGAAAAGGTATCGGAATGTTTATTTGTTCTTTCTTCTGAAGTCGAAGGGTGGGATACCTCTCTTGTCTTGATGAAATCGAAATTGCATGAACTATTAGCGAAGAATATCGCTGTTTCAATAGTCGTCCCTAAAGTTGAATTCACAGATGAAATTGTGAGTTTCTTAAGGGAAATACAAAAAATTGGCGTTCAGCTTAAATATGGAAAAGAGTGTGGAGCTATTGTTTTTCAAGGCTTAACAGGTAGCGGTTGGTCTACACTAGCGAACCTTGATATTAAAGCAACCACCCCTGGAGAGCATTGGCTTACAGCGGAAGATATTTCCATTGTTTCTTATAGTGAACCAGAAATAGCGACAACCCCTTTCGAATTAGACTCCATGGAGCCAACCCACTTGTTAGGAGCCGTCCATGTTGATCTTACGACTGAATTGAATGGATCGTTATCAAACTTCGGCAGAGGTTTTGTTAACTTATTGAAGAGTAAAGATGAGCGATTAACAAAACTCTTCAAAGATGGTGAATTGAAGAGCATTTCGTACTCAGATAGGTATCTCCAAAGTCCGGTTTCTTTATTGTTGCTAGCTGAAGTACTCAAAGCGCTAGGAGAAACATCGGATTGCCAAATAGAAGTAAATAGCTGTTTTGATGAACAAAATCGAGGCCCATTTGCCGTTAATCATGATTGGAACAATCGCTACGATTACGATGCAATATTTAATGCCTGGTTGACTCATATGGCGGGCAAAAGAGTCGATATAAATATAATTGATAACAAACGCGAAGTACCGCACCGAAGAGCAATACAGTTGCATTTTTCTACCGGTGATATCGTTGAGGTCATTCTAGACCAAGGCTTTGGGTATTGGCGATTAGGTCTTGCTGGTGGGATGCATCGATTTGATTTCATGAGAGATACGCAAGATCAGATAAAGCGGCTAATTGATATTTATAAATTGGCTAAGGTGTCTAATAGTGCAAGCTGGTCTACTTGGATTGCAATTAACGTGTTGTAGGCATTTCGAATGTTAATAGGTTAAAAATGAAAATAACATCACTTACCGTTGGTGGATTCAAAGGTATTAAGAATAAAGCCACGATTCCACTCGCACCTATCACGTTGTTCTTTGGGGCAAACAGTACAGGTAAAAGCACTGTATTACATGCATTACTGTATCTGTATGAAGTGATCGCTAAACGTAATTTTGATGCACAGTACAGCTCAATCGCTGGGGAGTCGCTCTACTTTGGTGGTTTTCACAATATTGTTCATGGTAAGGATTTAAATGGAGTTATCACCTTAGGTGCAACACTAGATTTTAGAGATGGAGTGGCGGATATTTGGGATGATTATTTGTCCAGCTCTGAACAATGGTTACTAGAATCCCATTTAGGCTTTACACCAGATTCAGACGCTGATGTTGTATCATTTGAGTTAGACATTAAATGGGACCATACCAAAAGTCGTGCGTTTATCAGCCGATATGTATGTAAAAGCCACGGCATTGAGTATTTCAAAACAACAGCTCAAGCCGGTCGACCAGATTGCCAAATTGCTCACTATCAACCACTGCCACATTGGGAAGTAGATGAATCATTTAAAATCGAAAACCTCTTTGATTCTGGCCAGTGGGAAGATGTCTCAATAAATGGCCAAGATGCGTTGCCGAATATCCATAAAAGGCTTGATCTATCCAACGCACCTTTCGATTGGTCTGATGTTTTCGAAAGTCATCCGTTAGCCGCCCAGTTGTTTGCCGAAGCCTCACTCTCTCAAGCAGCGCTTGCGCCACTAAAGCTATTAGTGAATAAACTTGAAGATTTGCTTCATATTGGGCCGTTACGCATTATGCCAACACGCGCAACCGTCTTGAACAAAAAGACTAGTTCGCAGCGCTGGTATGACGGAACAGCTGGCTGGGAGACCTTCGCCTTTGCCAATGAAAGAGTAAAAGCCAAAACTAATGAAAAGTTCGTTAGTAGCCAGTTCTTTGGCACTAATTACTGCTTTGAGTCTCCAGCTTACGGCGAAGCAAGTTTGAGTGAAAAATCGGTCATCCTTAAAGACTCTCATACTAACATTCCTTTATTGCCATCAAGCGTCGGTGTTGGTGTATCACAAGTCTTCCCATTTGTAGTTGCAACGTCACTTGAACAAGATCTTATCGTGTCGTGCGAGCAGCCTGAATTGCATATTCACCCCAAGTGGCAGTTGGCTTTGGGGGATATGATGATTGAAGCAGTTAAGAATAACCCAGATAGAATGTTTCTCATCGAAACGCATAGTGAGCACTTGATGTTACGCCTTCTAAGAAGAACGGTTGATGAAGGGGCGCTTTCAATAACGCCTGATGAGATTAGCGTTATCAATGTGTTTAAACACGACGAAGAAATCCATTATCAACGCCAGCGTATTACAGACAGTGGGGATTTCGAACTTGATTGGCCAGAAGGTTTTTTTGAAGAGCGATATGGAGAGGTGTAAGAATGATCAGAGAATATGCCGTTGATCCTGATGCCTACACAAGAAATCGTGACTCCCTACAACGCTTCTTCACGGACTTTCGGGCTGAGCAGGGCAGAGTTGTGTCTGCAATCCCAAAAAACTGGGAAAGGGCACAACAAGCAAGTATACGCGCTATGGATTTGCAACCAGTAGAACGCAGGAAGTGCTTTGATGAGCTCAGAAAACTTTGTAATACATCTTTGATCCCAGGTATTACAGTACCTGAGCATATTGATGAATGGTTAGCTCAAGCTAGACATGCGAAGGAGAGCTTCGTTATTCAAGCAATAATTACATCTATCTTTAATGAAGCAAATAGTGAATACGATTACGCAAGTATGATGTTTACTCAGCCAAAAGATTGGATAATAAATCAAACCAATAGCGTACCTAGAAATGCCGAATCGTTAGCTGATGCTATTTCCGTGTCACTTGCGCTAGCTGATGTTGCTATGTTTATTGATCCTTACTTTCACCCTTCTGATGATAGATATAGAAGACCTTTTATCGAGTTTATTAATCGACTTGCAGGTGGCCGTCGGCAATGCCGAAGAGCGTTAGTGTTTACTGCAATCCAAGGGGATAAAACCAGGGCAGAATTGCAAAGAGGGCTAGTAGAACATGTTAAACCGTTATTACCAGCCAGATTTGAAGTAGAAATGTCTATTTGGCCATCAAATCAAATGCACGACCGCTTTGTATTAACCAAACAAGTGGGGTATTCATTTGGGCATGGCTTAGATGAAGCAACCTATCAAGACGCGATCGAAGTCAATATACACAGGTTAGCTGAAACGGCTAGGCATGCTGAGTATCGTAAGTTTTCGAACACAGCTATTCGTCAAGGAGAGCCAATTGTCATCGTTGGCACGTAGAAAACTACACAAATATTAATGTCATTGGTTTCTTCGGGTGCCTCTTTTTTGGTCAAAGGTTAGGTTTTTATGCGTCTTCAACTCAGTGCCACTAACGCACTAAACAAATGGCTTAAAGCCGATCTCCCTCGTTTGCCAGTGGAAGAAGGTAAACAAGCTGGAGTAAACAAACTGAGTTCAGATGCCAGCACCCTAAGCTGGCAGGTGCACTTTGTTGAAAACCGTTACCAATCCGTAGAGAAAACCCTGGTCGTCTGTGAAGCCAACAGCCGCTTCACCTATTTTATTCCGCTCAATGGCCTATTTATCACGCCCGACGAACTCGCTGAAAGGTTAGAAATAGAGTGGCAGTTTGCCTTTGTGGAATCCTTGGAAGCGAGCGGCTTAATTACCCATTATGACATCGCCAAACTGCTATCAAAGCTCAATGACATTGAGTTCACACCGCAGTGGATAAAAAACACCGACCTTAGTATTAACGGCCATATTGCTGACGCAGCACAGTGGGTCACGCAAACCTTAGACGATAGAAATATCGAGCGTTTAAACCTGCCACTGGCGTTCGAGATTTCTAACTATATCAATTGCCAAACTAAAAGCATTAAGGTGAACAACAAGAAGCACCGCTTCATCCCAATCGAGCGATTGCTTGACTATGTCCAACAAATTACTAAAGAAAACCCACCTTCTGATGATACGAGTAATGTAGTTCTGTTTAGGCGCTAGTTTGATTTTTTGATTTATCTGAAGGTAATAAAATTTACCACAGGTAAATATGGTTACGGGTTGTGTCGTTACGCTCTAACTTAATTTTAATAAAAACAAAAGGTTATGATTTGGCATGCTAGTTGATTAGTAACTCTTAACTTTCATAGAAAAAGGAAAAAGTTATGGGTTACGAAATAGATTTTTTAGGTGTTGGTGAAGAGTCTAAGAGCGGTGATGCGATCGCACTTCGCTACGGTAATTTACACGGTCATCGTGATGAGCAAACTGTAGTTGTGATTGATGGGGGCTTTCAAAGCACAGGTTCAAAGATTATTGAACACATCAACACTTGTTTCGGCACTTCTAAAGTGGATTTGGTCATCAATACTCACGCTGATCAAGACCACATTAACGGTTTGGAAGCCGTCCTTAATGAACTCGAAGTAAAAGAACTCTGGATTCATCAGCCTTGGCTACATAACCAAGGACTTGCTGATAAATTCAAAGATGGACGCGTAACGGACAACAGCTTAGGGGAACGTCTTAAACAAAACCTCGAAAAAGCGTGGTCACTGGTTAAATTAGCTGAATCGAAAGGGGTCACTATACGTGAACCTTTTACTGGTTTAATGGACACAGGCGGTGGTATTAAGGTTCTCGGTCCTTCTGTCGAATACTACGAATCCCTCATTCCTGATTTCGATGGCATGCCGGAAAAAGCCATTGCAACAAATGCTTTAGAAAGTTTTTTTGAAAAAGCGGCCGCATCTATTCGTCGTTTCTTTGCCACTTGGGGTGAAGACCAGATTGATGATGAAGGGGTCACATCAGCGAAGAATAACTCCAGTGTGATCACCCAATTAGTAGTCGAAGGAAGACGCTCTGTTTTTACCGGTGATGCGGGCATTCAGGCTCTGGAATACGCGGCAGATGAAATCGATCAGTGTACGAGTGGAGCAAACCTTCGATTTATGCAGATTCCTCATCATGGGAGTAAGCGCAATATAGGGGCGACAGTTCTAAATCGTTTAGTTGGAGAGCCTGTCAGCCAAGGTATTTCACGTAACATCACGGCAATTGCTTCTACGGCTAAAAATGGTGAGCCTAAGCACCCACGGAAAGCGGTGATGAATGCTTTCACTCACCGAGGTGTCAAAGCACTAGCGACGCGAGGTTCCGGTATTTGTCACCATTACAATGCGCCTGGCCGTGATGGATGGGATAGTATGAACCCTGATCCATATCACTTCGACTATGAAGAAGAGGTGGCATAATGGCGGGAATCTCTATGAAAACTAATAACATTATCCCGCTCTCAGTACTGATGGTTCTTCAGCTAACAGTGATATCACTTGTAAATCAAAGTGCTTTTGATATCAGTTATGTAGATATACTAAAAGACACGAGTGGTGCGATGTTAGCAATAGGTGCGGTTTCGGGGTGGCTTAGCCACCTCATGCCTCCTGACCTCAAGAGCGTCTTGGTATTTTGGCGATGGAACAATGTGTTACCAGGGCATCGCTTTATACAGTTATCAGAGAAAGATCGACGTATTGACACTGCGCTCCTTAAGGCCCGCGTGTCCGAGTTTGAATTGTTGAAGCAAAATAATAGAGAGCAGAACAGTTATTGGTACAAAGAGTTTTATCGTCCTTCCAATAAGCAGGACGAAGTGGCTTCAACTCACAGAGCTTACTTATTATATCGGGATGCAGCTGCTGTATCTTTTGTCAGTGCCTTTGCGTTACTGGCCGCGAAGCAGTTCTTGGGCGAGTATTTTTCAGAGGTAAGTTATCAGTCTTTGTGGGTATTTACCTTTGCAATCATAGGTTTTGCAATCGCAGCAAAAAATGCGGGGAACAGACTCGTAACAACGGCAATTGCCGTGAGTTTATGACGTGTTTCACTTGGCAACAAAATTAGAAAAGGAATTTATTGTGACAACAACAGTATGTGCAACAACGATGAATAGAAAAGGCAAGTTCCAAGCACTAATGGCTCAGATGAGCGATGGCTTATTGGAAAGGGAGCAGCAAGTCCGACTAATGATGTTAGCAGCACTTTCTGGTGAACATGTATTACTTGTAGGACCACCAGGAACCGCTAAAAGTGAATTGGCAAAGCGATTGTGAGCGGGGTTACTATCATAGAAAACATTGATGACCACCTAGATGTCGATGTTCAGTGTTTTGGCGAAGAGTTTGTTGCTCTGTACCACCAATACTGGACATACTATTAAGCGACTTCAGTTATACTTGATGTAATTAATGGATCGCTAAATTAGTAAGTGTAATAACTCGTTTGTGTCCATAACCTTCACAGTTGGCACTTCGTAACTCAAAAGTGCCCCGAAGTTTGCCAGACTCTGATTTGGGACACACTTCTCTTGTCATCATTTGACCTATTTTTCCTAATAACAGAATATGTATTTAGTTTGATATGGACTGTTATAGCTTTGGCAGAAATGAGGAAGATATGAACACTAAGGAAATCGAAGAGCTTCAAAGGAAAATTGATATTTTTTCAACGCCATTAGATGTTGAAAAGTAAATAGATGAAGGGCTCATTAGCCGCTACAAGAATACCAAAACTCAGTTTGTAATCCATTGTTCTAAAGATGAGTTACCTGAAGAAGTCAGTGTACGGGCAAATAAAATAGAAGTCGTAACAAACAAAGATGGTTCCAACACTCTAGTTTTGGGACTTAACTTAAAAGTCAGAAAATAGTGCGTGTTAAAAACAGCTATTTTGTAGACAAAATGGGGTTTAAATGTGGTCTGATAAAGAGTCCTCACTAGACTTTTTAAATTTTAGTGAAACTGCCGAATCGATTAAGGATCTAATCACCGAAAAGGAATTGATGCCAATATCTGTCGGCGTTTTTGGGGATTGGGGGGCAGGAAAATCAACAATCTTAGAGCTAACCAAAAAGTCAATATCTGAAGAGAAGCAAGACTACATTCAAGTCCATTTCGATGCGTGGATGTATCAAGGCTATGACGATGCTAAAGCGGCTCTATTAGAGACAATTGCATCGACCTTGGTAAAGCAAGCGAAAGACAACGCCAGCTTGAGCAAGAAGGCTAAAGAGTTTGCAGGACGTGTTGACATCATTAGATCTTTGGGATTATTGATGGATGGTGGTGCAGCTTTAGCTGGCGTTCCCACCATGGGTGGTTTTCAGAAGTTAATGGGGCTATTCAGTGGTGGAGAGGATCGCGAACTAGATTTTGGTGATGCCAAGGATGCAGTAGATGGTGCGAAGCAGATAGCTAAAGATAACAAAGAAATTTTAAAGCCTAAAAAGGCTTTTTCACCCCCAAAAGAAATTAAAGAGTTCCGCAAAGCGTACTCAGACTTGTTGAGTGAGTTTGATAAGCCACTCATAGTCTATGTCGATAACTTGGACCGTTGCTCACCATTTAATGCAATTTCGACGCTGGAAGCGATACGACTATTTTTGTTTTTACCAAATACAGCATTCGTGATTGCGGCAGACGAAGATATGATCCGCTTAGCTGTGCCGGAATATCACAAGGGAGCTTCGCAGCGCCATCAAACCGACTACCTTGATAAATTAATTCAAATCCCCGTGCACGTTCCAAGACCTGGTACTCTTGAGATCAGAGCTTACTTGATGATGTTGACTGCTCAAGATCATGGCGTTACGAGTGACCAGTTGGAGGAACTTAGAAAAAGCCTAGAACACTCTCTTCAGCTATCCTGGAAGCAGCCACCCATATCAGTCGATGAGCTATTAGAAATTGACAAGGTTCAAGGTATTCAGAGTAAGGACGAACTCAGAAGTAAGTTCATAGTGGCTGAACAACTTGCTCCATTACTCGCCGAGTCCTCCAATATAAATGGGAACCCTAGAATTGTTAAACGCCTTCTAAATCAGGTAAAGATGAGAAGAAAAACGGCGCTCCGTCGTGGTATGCAGCTAGATGAGAAAACTATTACCAAGTTGGTGATATTTGAGCGTTGCTTAGGTACTCAAGCAACAAACAAGCTGTATGAGTTGATTGATGCTGAGAGTGGATCCCCCAAGATTCTGGCACAACTGGAAGATCCCCAAATTGAATTCGATGATATGGATTTGCCGGAAGAGTGGAACTTGGACTTAGTCTTTCTTGACAAGTGGTCGAAACTACCACCGATGTTTGCAGATATTAATCTGACTCCAGCGGCATACTTAAGTAGAGAAAGCATCCCTATGGGCTCGATGAATGCAGTCATGTCCGGTGCGGCTCAAAACCTTGTCAAAGTATTGATGGAGCAAACTGAAAGACTGAGCCCTACAAGCAAAAATGCAATAGCAGCAACTCCAAAAGAAGATTATTTAGCTGTGATGGATGGATTAATTGAAAACTTCAGGGCTATGAGTGATTGGTCCAAAGCCCCCTCAGGTATGTATGGTGCAAGGTTGCTAGCTCTTGAGGAGCCAAGGTGCAAACAGACGCTATTAGCCTATTTGAAAGAGTTACCGAAGCAAAGGTGGCTAGGACGAATTATCAAGGAATTAGAAGGGAAAGTGTAAATGGGTACTTCAGCATCATCAACGGGTCCTAATAATCAGAGTCCACTTATTCCATCGTGGGCAGAACAAAGTCCATCTGTAACAGTTGAGCCAGCTCAAGGCTCTGAAGGTGAAAATGAGACAAATCAAGGCGGCAAGGAGACGGACAATGAAAAAGTTCAGCATGAGATTGGCAAGCCCATAGGTACTGCCAATTTTACAAACCGCTTTGCAGGAGCTAGAAGAGAATTCGGGAAGTATGCTAAGACTGGAGGTTCAAGCTCTGATTTAAGGCGAGCACTAAAGAGTTACTCTAAAAAAGGCTCTGGTGGTGGAAAAACCACAAGCCGAAGGTTGGCTAGTGGGATAACGGCTGGTACTGGTTTACTTGGCGTAATGCGTGGAGACACTGTTACAGTCAACAACCAAAACCTTTCCTTACGTGACTTGAAAGGTCTCTCCACTGACCAAGCTATTGATAGAATTGCTTCACATTTAGCTCCTGATAATGCCGACTCAGACTCTGTGAGAATTGCCTTAGATTATGCGCTGGAAGAAGCCCTACCAGATACCGAAGATTTCGATCCAAACAGTTTTACAGAAGAAGTGATTCAACAAGCCATCGGCTGCTATTTAACTGATTTGATTTTTCAAGATGTGGTTGAAGGTATGGGTAGGGCTTGGTTCCACGTAGAGCCTGCTAGCAAGCACCATAGCATGGAAGTTGAGCTAAGGGAGCTTATCAAGGTAATTGCTCAAGAGCAGCTAGATAAGGTCACCAATGGCAACCCTAGCAATATCACCAGAGATAACATTACCAAGATTCAAGCAGATGCCATTGCAATGACAGTTGAAGAATGGGAGAGTTTCGATGACTGAATTTTACTTTAATGATAATCCAAACCAATTACCCGAGTTTTCAGAGTCATGCCACCCAGTACAACTCTTCCATACTCACGAATATAATGAAAAAAAACACAGCTTAGCTTCAAGAGGGCTACTGCAAACAGTAAGAGATTTGGGTGTTGCTGTTGAGCCTAAGGCAATCGATTTGATCACAATTGCTTCCGCTGTTACCGCAGCAGATACTTTTGAGTTGAGAGATAAGGCTGAGAATGCTTGGTCAAGGCAAATGCACCTTCACATCCCAGTTAGTGATCCCTGCATGTGGAGTTCAGAAAGAGCTGAGTTGAGCTCAATATTGAACTTTCTTACTGGCGATCAGTGGACGTTCACTTTTGAACAAACAGCAATGAGATTGCCTAAACCGAAGATCAGCGAGCAGGCTAAATCAAAGGCTAAAACCCTGATAGGAAAAAATGCGGTTTGCCTCTTTTCTGGGGGGCTTGATAGCGCCGTGGGTGCCATTGATATCCTTAATGGTGCATCAGATTACAAACCTCTCTTAGTAAGTCATGCCTATCGCGGAGATGGTGCCAAACAGGAAGAAATTAAGACTTTGTTGTCTTCTCCATTTGCAGCGCTCTCCTATTCGATGTCTCCTCACATCATTAAAGCTTGCGAAGGTAGAACAGACATAAGTATGCGCGGGAGAAGCTTTAACTTCTTAGCGATGGCTGTATTGGGCATTTCCGCTCTGAGAAGCGCTAACGATAATACCAGTATTAAAACCATTATCGTTCCTGAGAATGGCTATATCTCAATCAATCCACCATTAACTAGAAGGCGAATAGGTAGTCACAGTACGAGAACTACGCACCCCAACTTCTTGCAGAGGTTGGAAGAATTGCTGAGGCGTACAGGTTTTGACGTCAAATTTGTAAACCCTTATCAGTTTAAAACAAAGGGGGAGATGTTGGCTGAGTGTGTTGACCAAAACGCTATCAGAAAAGCCGTACCGTTAAGCGTTTCATGCAGTCATTGGCACAGAGAACACATACAATGTGGGCACTGCTTGCCTTGTCTAATTAGAAGAGCATCGGTTCATCATGCTGGCTTTGATGATGATGCACCATATAAAACAAAGCGATTGAAAACGCTAATTAAAGAGAAGGATACAAGAGACGACCTGCAAGCAGTTCAAACAGCCATTATCCGGTTGAAGCAAACCAATAATTACAAATCTTGGCTACGTAAATCTGGTCCAATCCCACTAGATAAGTCTATACGTAATGCCTTGGAATCAACGCTTAAGCGTGGTTTGATGGAAGTTGAAGTGTTTATACAGCTTAGTATCAAGTTTGAAGTGCGACACTTTTTAAAGATGCGCATGAATATACTCCAGTGGTGTTCTATACCCAAGTCTTTTGCGTGGGCGCATATTTAATTTGTGTGCAATTTCATTGCAGAGCTTCTGTGTCACGTGTGACATAGAAGTTCGTTTTGGTAAGTATTGTCGTATTAAGCCATTGGTGTTTTCATTAGTTCCTCGCTCCCATGAGTGGTATGGATTTGCAAAGTAAAACAGACAGTTATGATGTTTTTCTAGTTGTGCATAACCATGAAATTCAGTGCCGTTATCCGCAGTTATCGTCTTAAAAGGTAAGTCAGAGCGGGTCACGATTTTGCTCATTCTTACGTTGAGCGACTCGCTTGTTCTATCGTCCATTTGCCCAATAAAAGTGTAGCCAGTCATTCTGTCGACTAAAGTCACGATGCAGTGCTTGGTTCCGCGGCCAACGACGGTATCAATTTCCCAATGGCCAGGCTCATTTCGATGCTCAGCTTTTGCAGGTCTTTCGGTAATATGACGCTTTGCTGCCAGCCGACCTCGGCTGTCTTTTGAGTTATACCTTTTGCGCCTTTTCTTGGTAGATTGGCGTAGGTGTTTCCATAGTGTTCCACCGAGAGTTTTGTCGTTCCAAATATGCTGATAAATGAGCTCGTGACTCATTGTTGGATAGCCTCTTACCCTTAGGTATCCGACGATTTGGTCAGGGCTCCAATCCAGTCGTAGCAAGGCTTCAGGTAACCTGAAGTCGATTTCGCTGTAGCGCTTATTTCTGCGCGAGCGACTCAGCCGGTTGCGAGCCATTTGTTGGGCTCTCCACGCCTGATAGGAGTACCTTTTAAAGTGTCTGTTGTATCGGGAATTGCGTTCAATTTCTCGATAGATAGTAGCTTTGTGACGACCCAGTTGTTTAGCTATTTTAGCGGTACTAATTCCTTGCTTTCTGAGTGCAGAAATCATATACCTTTCGTTCTCAGTGAGGTGCGTGTATCTCATGTTTTTTACTTCTTGGCGGGAGCAAACTTCATGATTATCGCATCTCACTGTTTTTATGTTCAGAGGTGTCGCACTTCGTACTTGAATCCAAGCAGGCAAACAAAACATCATGATGGATATGCATTGCCATGTTGATCTATACCCCGAACATCAGAAGGTATTGGATGACATTGAACGCTCAAACTATTACGTATTATCTGTAACAACAGTGCCTTCAGCCTTCGAAGGCACTGTTAATCTCACAAAAGGGCTTAAGCATTGCAAAACTGCTTTGGGATTGCACCCTCAGCTAGCTCATTTAAGGAAAAATGAACTACCAGTTTTCGATCGACTTATAGAGAAAACTAAATATATAGGTGAGATCGGACTAGATGGATCAAAAGGCTGGAGGGAGCATTTTGATGACCAATTATTGGTTTTTAATCACATTCTGAAAAAATGTGAGTCATTCAATGATAAAGTTCTAACAATACATAGCCTGAATGCGGTAGACGAAACCTTAATGTGTTTGAGAAAACACCCGAAAGCTGGCATCCCTGTTCTCCACTGGTTTTTGGGGACAAAAAAGCAGTTATTAGAAGCTGTCGATATAGGTTGTTATTTTTCAGTTGGACCAGCAATGCTTTTCTCAGCACGTGGAAAGCGACTTATATCTTGGTTACCAAAAGATAAGATTCTTCTAGAAACAGATGGGCCATTTGCGAAAGTTTCGGGGAAAATTCTGTTCCCCTCAGATGTTGATACCGTAATTCAGTATCTTTCTAAAGAATGGGAAGTGTCTCAATCAGATACAGTTAGACAGTTGAAGAATAATTTACGTCAATTGGTTGCTAATAAAGCAGGTTTTTGAATACATCTTCGTAGACAGGGAATAATGAACACAGTAATTCATGTTTATCTAATTTAGAAAAGTCACTGACAAGATTTTGTCGAGAAACGTGTTTCAGCGGATGGTCAAGACTTTGTGATCACCGAGCGATTCTATCGTACCTTAATTACCAAGCAACTTTGTCATATGTTAACTAGCGGCTGAATTTGTCGGTGAGGTGAGGGGGATATAGGGGTATTTCTCTGTAAGAAAGTTTCCTACATAAAAATTTGATCTCGATACTGCGTGTCACAAAAATATCAACTTATGGTTGTTTTGGGTGATATCAACATATGGTTGTTTTGTAGGTAAGTTACTGGTTATAAAGGATTATGAAATATCACTTTATGATTGTATCAACAGTATCGACATGTTTCAACATCAATAATTAATCTGAGCCGCTTTTGCGGCTCTTTTTTATACAAATGAGTTTGTTTCAATCAATAAGATTACCTATATATTCTATTTGATTCGGTTGGTTTTGATTTATACAACCAAACGTAATCTATACCACTTGACGATAAGGCGCGCTTAAATTGGTTGGTTACTGATGTACGGCCACCTAGTGCGATGCTGATACGATATTGAGCAATTGAGGATTAATGAATGTGGCCACTAATATACTAATACCGATTGCTGAGTGGTGGGCTAGTTACGACTAAACGCGACGATTTTATACCTAATTGCGTTAGCGATGGCATGCATATTCAGCAAAAATAGCCTCCATTTATGGAGCTTTATTATGTTGCTCTCGCATCACATGAGCCGGATGACGGCGCTGAAAAGCTTGTTGTTCAGTGAGCGAAATCGCGTCACCTTATCGATAACCAGTGCTATTCTATGCAGTGTCTTTGAGCTTATCTCTTGGATTTTTCTCTATTTAGCCGTCACTGCGATTTACCATAACGAATCGGCGACAGCTTATTTTCTAATGATGTGTTTGACGGTAATGGGTCGCTACGCCTTTTATGCATTAGCAGTATGGCAAGCACATTTAGCGGCCTATCACATTATTCAGAAAGTAAGGCAACACTTAGTGCGTGCGTTAGCCAAGATGAGAATGGATAAACTGCGCAGCTTGAGTCGGGGCGATATTGAAAAGCGCATCACCGATGAATGCCAGAGTCTTGAGCCGCTGATTGCTCACCATGGTACGGATATCATCAACGGACTTCTGATGCCCTTGTTTATGGTGGGATTGCTATTCTATATTGATTGGCGACTCGCCCTGATTGCTTTAATGCCACTGCCGTTGGCAATGACTGCACAAATTTGGATGATGCGTGGATTTGCTGAAAGACAGCAGAAATATAATCAAATCGTCGCTCATCTGCATCAAGCACAAATGGAATTTCTGCGCACCATAGGTGTAATGAAACTGTTTGCAGTTGATGCGGATTCCTACCTTGAACTCAGCCGAACCTTACAATCTCATCATAAGATTGTGACGGGATACACTCAAACGATGGTTAGCGCTTGGGTGACATTCGTCACGCTGGCACAAATTTCGCTGATCTTGGTGTTGCCTGTTGCCATCATGCTCGCCAATACGGGCCAATTAACCCTCATTGATTTGGTGATGGTGGCATGCGTGAGTGTGGGATTGCTTAAACCGTGGTTAGACTTAACGCAAGTGTTTGCGCAAATTCAGCAATCGTTCATTGCCATAGACAGAATCCTTCCCTTATGCGGTGAGCCTGAGTCTCATCCTTTCCATTACCCCTCGTCTTTGATGCTTCTTGAGTGCCGTGACCTTGTTGTGGCTCGCGACCCAAAGGTTGCCGTATTGCAACAGGTGAATTTGAAAGCGTATCCCGGACAACGCATAACGATTGAGGGAGCGTCTGGGGTTGGGAAAAGCACACTACTTGCGTCGTTACTCGGTGAGTTGGAGCCTACTTCGGGTGCTTGGTACATCAATGGTCAGCCAATAACTGATATTGACGATGAGAGCCGTAGTCATTATCTCGCCTCGGTTGATCAGCGAGTGGTCTTTTTTTCTGGATCCTTACGCGATAATTTAATCTTAACGAAACGTCACGTTGAAGAGCATGAAATCTGGCAATTACTGACTTGGTTTGGGCTTAAACCGTTAGTGCAAAGCCTACCTCAGCAGCTCGATTGCCCAATTGGAGAAGCGTGCCGATTGTTCAGTGGTGGTGAAATGCAGCGTTTGGCGATTATCCGCGCCGCTGTCACTAAAGCACCGATCCTAATTTTGGATGAGGCAACGGCCCATTTGGATGCGCTTTCAGAGCAGAGCGTTTTTGAGGCGTTACGCCATTATGCACCAGCTCAGATTCAACTGATCATTAGCCACCGTGCTAGTCAGATTCAGCAGGTTGATCGCCGCTTGGTACTGTTGAACGGTCAACTAGAGGAGAAAGCTGATGAATAGTCTGAGGCGCTTAATTGAACATAGTGGTGCAAAGACACAGCACTTTTGGTTTGGTTTACTGGGCAAAGTCGCTACTGAGCTGATTGGGCTACTGGTCTGGATTATGTTATTTACCTTTCTGCTCTCTTCCGAGTCATTACCGTTCACTGTCATGTTATTGATAGCGCTGTCGTTGATCTTAGCGCAGTGGATAGTAGGCCAGAGTACCAAGTTCAGTTTTCTTGGTGCCTATCAAATCACCCATCAATTACGTCATCAGTTATTGACCGATATCCGTCTTCAACCCTTGGCGGCTTTGCGTGGTAAACGCTTAGGTGAAAAAGTAAAGTTACTCACTTCTGATCTCAAACAGTTTGAAGATATTTTCAGTCACCTGCTGACCGAGTTTGTCGCAACTTGGGTAACACCGATCGTCATGACGATTGTACTTGCACTGATTCAGCCTTGGTTAGCCGTGACTCTAGTGCTGATTTTTGGGTTAGCGTTTAGCGTATTAGTGCTCGTAGAACGGAGATTTAGCCATCAGGCAGACCACACACATCATACCAATGTGCAAAGTAGTAACTTGTTGCTCGAATACCTAGACTGTTTGCCGATGCTGCGCAGCTTTGGACAGAGTGGGCGATTGGCGGACCCACTCTGCCAGCAGATTGAAAAGCAAAAAGATCAGGGACTAGGATTAGAGTGGCTTGGTGGAAGTGGTGTATTGTTAGCAACGCTGATCTTAGAGCTTGGCCTCGTGATCAATTTAGTTTTGGCTGCGTGGTTGGTGGATCTCGATTGGTTGAATCGCTCACAATTTTTGGTTGCTGTGGTTGTCACCGTGGTCTCTATTCGTCCACTAGCGCGGATGACGGTGTATGCAGCCTTACTCCGCTATATGTTAAAAGCAGCATCACGTTTACATCAGCTTTCCCAGTTGCCGCAACAAACCTCACAGGGCGTAGAACCTAGCACTTTTGATTTATCACTCAAGGATATTCATCTTTGCTTAGACGGCCAGCCAGTACTCAATGGGGTTAACCTTGAGGTGGCGGAGGGTGAGCATATTGTGCTGGTGGGCAAAAGTGGTTCAGGTAAAAGTAGTTTACTCGATGTGTTGGCTGTGTTTCATATCCCCACACAAGGTTGCTTAACTATGGGAGGAAAAACCTTGGATGAAATAGGTACTGAGCACTGGTATCGACATATCGCCTATGTCACGCAAGAGGTTCAGCTCCTTTGCGGTAGCCTACGTGATAACTTGCTATTGGCCAAACCCGAAGCGAGTGAGCAAGTGTTGTGCGAGGCAGTAGAGGCGGCGGGTTTGAGTGAGTTAGTGGCTAAGTTGCCGCACGGACTAGATTCGCGGATTGGCGAAAATGGTAACCAAATCTCTGGCGGGGAGCGGCAGCGTTTGTCGATTGCGCGAGCGCTATTGCATGATGCGCCTATCTTACTGCTTGATGAATTTACCTCCGCACTGGATAGCCAAACTCAGGCCCAAGTGTTGCAAGCGCTTGAGATTCTTTGCCAAGGGAAAACGGTGATTTCCGTAGCGCATCGCCTGGAGACTATTCAGCAAGCTGATACTGTTTATTTGATGGAGGCAGGGCAATTGCGCAAGGTTGAGCAGTATCAACAGGAGGTTACAACAGCCAACTCACAACTCTATAAACCACAACTCTGTAAAAAGAGCGAAATGGCTTAATGGAAAATGGTTCTTAAATCGAGCCAAGATATGTGCTCGGTTTATCCTTAACGATGTGAAGCTACCGCCATCTTGGCTGAGTTTTTTCGCCCCAATCACATGGTCTATTGCTGTGATTGGGGACTCACTCATTTACCGCTAGCCTGCGATTTCAAGTTGTTTGGCTATATCAACAATTAGCTGCTTTACTGTCTTCTCCATCGACGACTACCATGTCATCCTCGCCTATTTAACAAGAGCAGAAGGATGAAAGGCTGTTTCTGCGTGTTGGCGAATGAATGCATCCCCATGAGTCTCGACCGACTCGATGATTGGGGTGAACGAACGTAGCCAACACTGCTTCAGCTTCAGGTCGGAATGGTATTATAGCCAGTCTGAATATCCAGCATCCACGGTTTCCCACTGGGGCCTAAAATCGCTTTTTTATCTATTTTTCCGACGGCGGTTTTGGGTAGATGGCTGACGATGTGCAGTTCATCAGGAAGCTTAAATGAGGCGAGATTACGCTCTTTTAAAAACTGACGGAGTGCTTGTAATGTCAATCTAGAGTCTTTGGAGATGAGTGCGACACCGATCCGCTCGCCTAAATAAGAGTCGGGTACTGCAACCACTGCGACCTGCGCTACTTGAGGATGAGCTAATAAATGCTCTTCAATTTCATCCGTAGCAATACATTCCCCAGCTCGATTGACCACATCTTTAATCCGCCCGGTCACGGTGAGATATTGGTCGCTATCCATGCGCACTTTATCACCACTGCAATAAAAACCATCTGGAGTGAAAGCCTTTTGATTGTGTTCATTCGCTCGGTAGTAACCACGCAAGGTATAGGGGCCTCGCGTCAGCAATTCGCCTTCTTCTCCCTCGCCAACGGGATAACCTTGAGGGTCGACTACTCGAATTTCATCGAGTGCACAGACTGGACGACCTTGTCGAGACGCAATAATTTCAGGATGATCGCCCAAGCGAGTGCAACAGATAAGGCCTTCCGCCATACCAAATACTTGTTGTAGGGCATTAGGGAAGGCTTTTTGAATGGCTAAAGCATCAGTGTAGGCCAGTTTCGAGCCTCCAACTTGTATCAAGCGTAGGCTTGAAAGATCGCTTTCTTCCCATTGTGTGGCTTCTGTCCATAATTGAGCTAAGGATGGCACCAAAGCGGTGGCGCTGATTTGGTGCTGTTCAATTAACTCAAAACAGTGGTCTGGCCCCGCGTGTTGGGTAAACACGACCTTTCCACCTTTGGCGAGCACCCCTAAAAAGCCCGGGCAGCCGAGTGTGAAATTGTGTGCAGCTGGCAGCACGGCAAGATAAACATCCCGCTCATTTATCTCACTTGCCTGACAGCAACAACGAATATTGAACAGGTAATCGTTGTGGGTGCGAGGGATAAGCTTGGGTAGTCCTGTCGTGCCACCAGATACCAGAAATAGGGCAGGGTGGCCTGGATTTATGGTAGGAGCTATCAGTGGTGAGTGAAGCTGAATATTATTAAGAGAATGGTGGTTACCGTGCTCACCAAACAGATAAACCTGCTGTAAGCCTTGGCAGTTGGCTATTAAGTTATTTGCCAACGCCGCACCTTGAATTTCTTCACTAATATACGCTTTGGCATCGCCGAGCTGAGCCAAGTGTTTGATTTCAGAAAGCCCATGAGCAGGCAGCGCCAAAATAGGTACTAAACCAGCTCGTAGAGTGGCAAAAAGAGCGATTGGCAAACGGCAAGTATTTGAGAGTTGGATCACCACGCGCTCACCCACTTGCATTCCATCGGTTATCAAACGATGCGCGATACCATCCGCAGCGTTTAGCAGTGCTTGATAAGTTAGCTGATGATGCTCATCTAGCACGGCAATCTGCTCACCGTATTGTTCAACACCTTGAGTTAATAGGCACCAAAGCGGTGCGTCTTCCCAAAGTCCTGCTTGCTGATAACGCATCGCTTGTGCGGTTTGGTAGCCGATAAAGCCTCGGAGTAAATCTGCTGTCATTGGCCGGTTTTTCATGCGACTGCCTCACTGGTTAAGGAAGATGAGTTCTGTGCATCGCTGGTTTCAAGGACTAAATGATTGAGTACACAGGCCATTTTTTCACAAGTTTCTTCCCATTCTCGTTGAGGATTAGACAAACTGATAATGCCAGCTCCGGCTTGAAGCAGAGAAACAGAACCCGTTTTGTATCCCGCCCTTAACACCAAAGCCGCATCGAAAAATCCATTGCGGTCTGTAATGAATACGCTACCGCTGTACAGTTTTCTGGGTTGTTTCTCAAAACGAGCAATCGCGGCAACCGCCTCACGTTTAGGAATGCCAGAGGCAGTGATGGAAGGAAAGAGGACTCGGAATGCATCCCATGCGGATTTGTCTGTGGCGAGCTGACCTTTTACTCGCGATGCTAAATGTTGCACGCTACCTCTTTCTGATACGGTCATAAATTCAGACACATGAACGCTTGAGGGATCACAAACCTGTTCGAGCTCTTCGATAGCCAGCTTGACGGAAGCGGCATGTTCGGCAATTTCTTTAGGATCGTTAAGCAGTTCGTTCTTTAGCCTTGCTGCGTCGGTTTTATCTTGGGGTAGTAAGCGTGTTCCGGCCAAAGGTTGGGTGCTCAAGGTCCCCCGCTCATCGACTTCTAAGACTGTTTCTGGTGAGAAACCAAATGCTTGCATGTTATTTAGCTTGAGCATGAAAGAGCGAGCTGGCGTGTTGTTCATTCTACCGTTAATAAAGCTTTTGGTTATGTCGATATTAAACGGCAGTATGGCTGGCCGAGATAAAATCACTTTCTTGTATTGGTTGGCTTTGATTTCATTGACGGCTAAATCGACTGCCTGCTGATAGTGATGTTTCACTTCAATGCCACCAACAATATCCTGTTGAGAGCAGGGCTGCCCTTGCAGAGGCAATGGCGCAGGTAAGCATGATACCCGGGTAATGATGGCTTGAATTTGCGCAAGTACTGAGCTTTCAAAGGTACGGATGATAACGTGAGTGGCCGTAATGCGTAATTCGGTTTCGGCTACAAACAGTTCCAGCAGTGGATGTTGGCACTCTTGTTGTGGTAAATCGTGAGCGAAGCGACTGAATTCAAAATCAGCGCGGCCGAAGAGTCGCCAGTCCTCTCCACTCAGAGTTTGGGTTGCACGATGAATATATTGACACAGATGATGAGGGTTTACCTGTGCGACCTTTCCTTCAAAGTCACAAACTTCGCTTCTATGGTTGACGGTTAATTGCAGTCGTTTATTGATGCCGATCGCCCATTCATTCTCATGCTCATAGACCAGATATTTATGACAGAAAGAGGCCGAGGTCAGTTCGGCAACGAGTTGGAGTGGATGACATTGATGTTGCAATACCAAAGAATGTAAATATGCCGTATGAATGTTAGCCATGTTGTTCTCCAGAAACGTGAGAGTAATTTATTAAGGTTGTTGGTCGATGCTCCGACCTTGTTACTGTTGGTTCGCTAATCTTGCTGAGAAAGTGTTCAGGGGTTGCTGTGATGTAAAAGTGGTCGCCTGATATGGCTATCAGTGTTGGTTTGTCATCGATTGGCATCAACCATGGTTGCCATGCAGCGACTTCGGACTCCCAAGCTTCAGGGTCATGTTCGCCAAACACGAGTGTGCATGGGGTGTACTGTAGACATTTCGATGCTGTAACTTGTTGGTGGTAGTTAACTTGTTGGTGGTAGCACTCTGTGGCTAAAAAATCCGCTCTCAACATGGGTAGAAACAGCGGGAGTAGTTCAGGGTGCTGCTTGAGTATCGGACTGCCGCTGCCAATCGCGATCAGTTGGTCAATAAAGTCATCATCATTGAGTTGGCTCAATCGTCTTCGACTGCTTAAATGCGGGGCATGGCAGGCAGAAAGGATCAGATTTTTGATCGGTGATAGGGCTCCAAAACTGCTCTCAAATCGATGACATACTTCATAGGCCACTTGTGCCCCCATGCTATGTCCACAGAGTATTATTCGAGTCTCTTTAATGAAGGTTTGATCCGCTATCCAAGTCCTCAATCCCTCAGCAACATCCTCTGCTATTGCTTCAATACTCGTAAGGGGGCGCTCTCGCATTCGATGATCTCTGCCGGGGTAAGTGGCCAGCAGTACCAGCGTTTCTTTTGCTAGTGCATTGCAGTCAAGTGACATCCATGTTTTAAATGCACTTAAACTGCCTCCAGCAAAAGGACAAATAATCCATATTTCACGAGGTTGGGCACCATTCTGATAAAGTGTTTTGAACACCTGATTCATATCTCCACCTCTTTGGTCACTGCGCGATTGAATCGAAATGAAATTCGTGGTGGTGGAGTCATGGTCCTTTCTTGGGGTTGTCCACATAATGTGAGCATGTCTTCCCACAGTTGAGCAACCTTGAGTTGGTGACAGATAAGCAACAATGGCGCGGTGTCTTGCCCATCAATTAAACGGCAAAACTGCTCTAAAGTGTTGCATACCCCTTCAGGTCCGAATTCTTCAAACAGATCTTTAACGAGACAAGGTTGGTCGTAAAGTGTCTGCGTAGTCGGTTGATTGAGATAGTCTCCTTCAGCGAGGCTGACGACCTGATACAGGCTTTGCTGGTTATTCTGGTGCTTTTCGGCATGAAGCGCTGGTGTCCAATGTATCGGGCCATAGCTATCAACCATCGAAAGATAGCCAGATTCCCACCCTAACATAAGACGATGCATGGCGAGGCTGTGCATATCTGGATCTTGTGGATCCAGATAGTTTTGTAACTGCAACAGATAATCACCGTGAGGAGATTGAAGACTAATCAGATCAAAAAGGTGTTGTTTGCCTAATTTTATAGGTTGAATTTTGCCATCGCGGCCTAATGCCAACAGCAGTAAATCCAATGTTGAGTAAAGCAACTGCCGACTTGTCGTAATATTGCCGTAGCTGGCGGGCTGGCGCATTTGCAATGAGACTTGTTGTGCGCTTGAAATCATGGTTTGCCCCGCTTGAGACGAACTATAGAAACTGTTGACTCGGTATTGGACTCCACATTGCTCAGCAAGCGCATGATGCCGTTGTAATTCTTTCGCCGACACGGGATGCTCTTGCAAAACATGAATATGACGTTTGAGCAGCTCTTCGACCAATACGTTACCGCCCCCACCGATAACGGAGGCGCGAACAACCACGCAGGCAATAGCAATATCCTGAGGCAACTGTGACACCTTTTCATACAGTGGTATACCAAAGGCAGTGGCCAGATTCTTTGAACGCAGGCTACCTTGGGACAGAATCCCTGCCAGTTCGAGATCGGGATGAGATTCGATAAAGGCATTTAGGTACAGTTCACCAAATTTAGCCCCAACGATAATGACTTTCTTACGACTCTTCATTTTCTAGCTCTTTTACGTTTTGTTGGTGGAACGAATTTAATGAATGTGAAGGGTGACCGAGCAGAGTAGAGATCTCGTGCGCCAGTGTTTTCACATGAGGTTGTTGTAATAGGGTGTAGTGATCTCCCTGCATGCGATGAATGATGGGATGACAGCAATCACTCCAGCCATGGCAGCGGCGTTTTGCCATCTCAGGATGTTGGTAGCGCATAAAATCAAGCTGTGAATGGTTTTGTGCGCTATAAAGTGTGACGGGGAGCGTCTCCAAATAAGGTGGCTGATAGTCGAGCATGGCACGCAAGTTTTGCTGATAGATTGCTAGCAACTCAGCAAGACTTGCACTGTCTAATAAGCCTGATCCTGTCTCTAAAAATGCCTTGGCAAGCTCTGCGCAAAATTGCGTCTCTGATTCGAAGTTCGAAATCACATGCTCTTTCAGCGCCGGGAATCGGCCAATACAATCTGCGTAGAAGTATTGGCGGATCGACGCCTCGGTTAATCGCTGATTTGGGTTTTGGCTTGGTTTATAACTATCAATCAAGATGCAGTGGCTGACCTCTTCGCCCTGTTCCATGAGTTGTCGAGCCATTTCAAAAGCCACTACTCCGCCAAATGACCAACCTGCCAGTTGGTAAGGGCCAGTTGGCTGTACGTGACGAATCATAGATAGATAGTGTGCGGCTAAAGCCACAATGTCGGTTTTTGGCGCAGATTTATCGTGCCGATCTGGGTAGGCAAGTCCATACAAAGTGATCTGGCTGAGCTCTTTAGCTAATGCTTGATAGCTCAATAAGTGTCCGCCAATCGGATGCACAATAAAGAGTGTACTGGTTCGGTTACTTCCGTTTGATGAGAGTTTTACCGGTGCATGATGGAGCGGTTGGGTTTGCTCTGTCAGCAAGGTGGCGAGGCGCTCAACCGTATCATGGGTTTGTAACTGCCCTGCGCTGAGAGCAAGGTTTAAACGGTGATTGATTTGGTTAAGTAAGCGTACGGCGATCAATGAATTTCCGCCTAGATCGAAAAAGCTCTGATTGGCGGGAATAGGGGCGAAATTAAGGCATTCAGACCAGATCTGAGCCAGAAGTTGTTCCTGCTGTGAGTGCGGCATGCGTAATTGATCTGCTGCAATATGGGCATCTGGGCGCGGTAGTGCAGAACGATCCACCTTACCGTTGGCCGTCAATGGAAGGTGCTCTAAGGTTATGATCTGGCTTGGACATAAGTACTGGGGCAACAGTCGGCGAGCATGATCCAGTAAAGCCTGATTATCACGTCGACTGTGGGGAGCGTACTGAATATAAGCCACTAAACGTGCACCATTTTGCGCGGTTCTGTCTGGCTGAACGATGGCATCTAGGATGTCTATTTCGCTCGCGTTGAGTGCACACTGACGTAGAGCATTTTCCACTTCACCAAGCTCAATACGATAACCGTTAATTTTAACTTGGTGATCGTTTCTGCCCAGAAACTCAATGTTACCATCCGGTAAATAGCGGCCTAAATCCCCCGTTTTATACAAGCGTTGGCCAAGCGTTGGATGTTCGATAAAAGCGAAGTCGGTCTTTTCTTGATCATGCCAATAGCCGCGAGCGAGACCACGTCCACCAATGTAAAGCTCTCCTGTAACCCAATCTGCACAAGGATTGAGCTGTTCATCGAGCACATAAAATTGTTGATGAGTGAGCGGTTTTCCATAGGGAATACTGCTGTGTGTGGTATAGCTTTTCTCAATCGGATAGCAGATAGACCAAATGGCGGCCTCGGTAGCACCACCTAAGCTGAGCAATTTAGCCTGAGGCGTAAGGGTATTCAGTCGGTCTGGTAAGTTGACGGGTATCCAGTCTCCACTCATCATGATTTGACGTAAATGGGGCAGCGGATTTGATCGATTTTCTAGTAAATCTACCAATAACTGTGCGAAGGCTGGCACACTATTCCACACCGTAATCGCTGACTGCTGAGCTAAATGCACCAGTGCTTCAGGATCTTGACTTGGCGATGTCTGTGGTATTACCAATCTTGCCCCACAGCTTAGGGTGGAGAAAATATCAAACACAGAGAGATCAAAATTGAGAGAGGAAATCGCCAATACTCGGTCACGATGATCGAGTGCAATACGCTGGTTAATATCGAGCAGGGTATTGACTACGGCACCATGCTCCATCATTACCCCTTTAGGTTGGCCCGTGGAGCCAGAGGTGAAAATGACGTAAGCCAGATCGGTCGGTTGGTTTGCCACTGGGATAAAATGCGCTTGGGCTTCTGTCATTAACGCAGGGAATAGAACTCGATAGTCATCGGTGCGGCAAGGCTCAGAGCTATCGCTGATAATGGTTGAGACTGCTCCTTGCTTAAGCAGAGCTTGGATACGAGGTTCAGGATAAGCGCCATCAATGGGCATATAAGCTTTCCCTGCCAACAGAATGGCGAGAACAGCGACTACCTGTTGCCATCCTTTGTTCATCACAACCGCCACTAATGGTGCATCATCTTGCTGTTCGATAAGCTGCGCAGCTAAGTGCTGAGCGGAAAACCAAAGTGTTTGATAAGTCAGTTCTAGTTCGCCTTGCTCAATCGCAATTCGCTGTGGGTGCTGTTCCACACCGAGCCTTACTAAATCGCACAATGTCGCCACACAAGCCGTAGTTTGGTTGTCTAAAACCAGTTTGACTTCACCTTGTGTCGCATTGACTTGATCACGCTTCTGCTGCTGTGCAGAGGGGAGTGCTAGGGCGAGAGGTTGTTGCCAGTCTCGGCTTGTAAGCGTTTCTAACGTGTGGGTATAAGCGGCAAACATGGCTTCAAAGACACCACTTTTTAAGTAGTTTTCTTGAATCGTCCATTTGATGATAACGCCGCCGCATGGTGACGGAATCAACATACTGTCAAGGTAAACATGGGGGGTTTGTGCACCAAAGGCATTGAGCTTGCCATAGGGTAATGGTCTATGTTGCCCAACCGATAAGGTGTCGTTAAACACCACTGGCATGCCTGCATTGAGATTATGATTATGACGGTTTTTTTCAGTTAACACCGATTGACCATCAAATAAGGAATGTGCCATATCATCGGCCATCTGCTGTTGAATTTGCTCAACAAACGCGAGCAATGAACCGGGTTGGGTTCTTACTTCAAGCATGGATGTGGTTGAAAGGTTGCCAATGACGTCGGCGGATTGAGGCAGCATAGCCGGACGGTTACTGTGCAGTATATTGATGGCAAAATGCTTCTGGGCACTCCAATGGCTGATCACAAGGCAAAATGTGGACAGCATACTCATTGACGGCAATAAATTATGGGCAAATGAGACGGCTTGGATCTGACTCCACTGTTCAGCACTGAGGTGGTGAGTGAGTACACTTTGTGCTAAATGCTCTGAGCGTTTATCCGCTAACGGCAGTGCTGGAGCTTCTGGTAGTGTCGGTACTCGGTCAAGCCAGTAAGCTTGAGCTTGTTGGTAAGGCTCTGACTGTTTGAGCTGTTCAAGCTCAAGGAGATAGTTGTCGATACTCATCGTTGGCAATGCTAATTCGATACTCAGATCGTCATACAGTGCAAACCATTGTTGAAATAGAGTATTGAGGCTTTTGCCATCAGCCACGACCAAATCGAGTACCAAATGTACCAAAGAGGTTTCGCCGTCTACCTGCAGGATGCTGATATCAAACAGAGGCCATTGATGTGTCGCTACACCGTGGGCGGCGATCTGCGTCCTTGCCTCATCAATCCAGCGTGTTTTTTGTGGTTCATCCCATGAGCTTAAGTCGAGAAACTGTGGTTGATACTCTGGTACTTGGCGATGAATATGATATTGACCTGCATCGATTTCACCGCGTAACTGGTCGTGTAATTGCACCAGTCGATTCCATGCTTGGGTAAGTCTCAGACGATCAAGATGCTTAATTTCAAGCTCTGCATAGAAATGGGCAACCCCATTTCCCAAGGAAAACAAGGCATTTTCACCAAGCCAGTAGGCATTTTGTAGCGGTGTGAGTGGGTAATGTCGAACGCAAACGCCATTTTTCTGTTGTGTTGTATTATCTTGGGATTCAAGAGTTGTGTTTGGCTCAATAATGTCCGTTTCAACGGTTGTCGTTGCAGTAGACGGGGCACTCTCAAATTGGCAACAGAAGTCTTGGAATTTCGGATGCTCAAACAAGGATTGTAAGCTCGCTTGTTTGATTCCCGCATGTTGTAGTGCCACGATCATCTTTGTTGCCATTAAGCTATCACCACCGGCAAGGAAAAAATCGGTGTCGTGGTTAATCTCACCATGTAAAAACGTTTGCCATATACTTTTTATCTGCTCTATTTGTTGCTGATAGGACTCAGACTGACCTAAGGTCTGCGGACTATGTTGCGGACGTTTTTGGGTTACTATCAGATGTTGACGTAATGCTGATACCTCACTGTTGGGATAGCTCAACTGTGGCTCTAAACCTTGTTCCGCCAGCAGGGTAAGCCAAGCTGGTTGTGTCAGCATGCCACTTCCAGTGGATTGGCGAAAATCGTTGAATGCGTTGATTCCTTCAATAAACCCAACCGTCGCCAACTGCATTGGGCTGTGCTGATCGGTCGCCTCAATCAAAATCAAATAGCCATCATCGGCCAACAGAGCACGGAGACCTTGCAAACATTTTGCGAGATCGATGGCATCGTGCAGAACATTGACGGCCAAAATAACCTGATATCCACCATCCATTTTTAGTGCTTCATCAATGGGCTGATTAATATCAAATAGCCCATAGCTTACCTGTGGGTACTCAGACAATAGTTCGCGCGCTTCATGAAGGAACAGACGAGACACATCGGTAAACTGATAGTGGCGAATCGTTGAGGAGGCGAGGCTTAATACCTCTCGAGTGGTGGCTGCAGTGCCAGCCCCGACTTCAAGTATATTCAAACCTTGCGCCTGCTGTTGGCCAAGGGCATAAATGGCGCGCGCGGCACTTAAATTCAATATTTGCAGTGATGGATTACAACGGTAGAGGCTATCGGTGATCGCCGGGTCAGAAAATAGCAACTCGAGTGCAGAGTGGCGACCATTCAACAACGCCGGGTGTTGCTTGAGGCAATCCTCAAGATAGGTATCCAAACGCTGACACCAAGCTTGTTGAGGCAAAGGTAATCGTGGTGCTTTGGGGAAATCGTCTTGGAAGCGATACTCTCCATCCTTCTCCGTCAGCACGCCCTCTCGGCATAACTGATCTAACCAAAGTTGGATAAGCTTATGATGTTTATCGGTCACTTTAAGTTGTTGAATAATTTGTGGTGCGCGATAGGCTTGCTCCGGCGAAGTAAATAACTGGTGATTGCGTAAGGTTGTCCAGATCCCACGCAGTGCACGATGCTCAAGCTGCGCCCACGCTTGCGTCACCTCTTGTACAATCTGTGGTGAAATTTCGGGGAGAGACATGTTGTGCCAATCAAGGGTGGATTCGGCGATGACGTGATCAGGCGGCAGAAGGGGGTGCAGAGGCTCTGGTTGAGTCAATGATCGCTCGAAAAACTGCGGGTCTGCCGCACACTGTTGCAGCAAGCTTAGATATTGGTTGAATAAGTTTTCCAACAGATCTGGCGCCAGTACGCCGGCCATGCAATACCAGTTGAACGCCAAATTACCTTCAATTTCCATGATTTGATGATCAAGCCAGACTTGTGGGGTTTGACTCAGAACATAAACCGGATCCCCTAGTAAATGGGTCATGGCTTGTTCGATATCCATGCCATCCATCGACATTCCCAGCATGCTAGTAAATACCACCGGAGTTAACGGCAGTGCCGCTTCTTGCTCACTGAGCTGACCGGAGGATTTCCAGTGTTTGGCTAGTTCGCGGATCACCTCAACCCCATTGACTTGACTATGGCCTAAGCGTTGCCAAAGTTTGCTTTGGGTTTGTAAGATACGCTGTTTCAAATCGGTGCTTGAGTCGTGTTGGAAATCCATTAGAAGGACTGAGGTGAAGTCACCAATCAGATCTTGGACGGCCTCATGAAAAGGCTGACGATTAAAGAACGTCATGTTCAACGTAAAATCAGGGCTTGCAGTCCAATTGGCCAAGGTATGCGCAAATAGGGTCAGCAGGCCAGCTGAAGGGGTTACCCCCCATTGTTGCCAAACCGATTTTAGCGTTTGCCATTCAGAGTCGCTAAGGCGGCCTTCTAAGGTAATAAATTCCGGAGCATGGTGTTGATAATCCGGGTTCAGTGGCAACTGAGGCGCTTTAGGCAGAGTTGGGATCGTTTGTTGCCAGTAGTGCCATGAGTTTTGCCACTCGGCGGAATGGCGTAACGTTTGCTCATGCATCACGTAGTCACGGAAAGTGATCGACAGAGGCTCCAAGTCTTTGCCTTGATAGGCGGTGGCTAAATCATCCATCATGATTTTGAAGCTTTGTACATCAAACTGCAGTAAGTCGAGGTTTAGGTGCAAACGCACTTTGTGCTCAGATAAACGGCTGAGTTGGACATCAAAGAGTGGCCAGACATCCGCAGCCCGTACCTGATGACGCATTTGTTGGCGTATTTGCTCAAGCTCAACGTGTTGTGCTTCTTCTGAGAGTGAACGTAAGTCTCTCTCTACAATCGGAAAATAGTCAACCTCAGCGTGAACAACTTGTTCTCCTGCATGATTGACTGTCATGCGCAGCATGTCGTGACGCTTGATTAAGGCATTCCAAGCGGCTGCAAATTGTTGTGGGTTAAACTCGGTAAGATCCTTATCCCACTCAAAGACGACGTGACAGGCAATACCGCCATATTGAACCCAGGGTTCACGACCAATCCAATACGCGTGTTGAATAGGCGTGAGTGGGAAGGGGGTATAGCGGTTGTGAGGATCGTTCACAAAGTGTGTGAGCATTGAATCTGATTCTGGTGCAGCAGGGACACGGGCGATCGCTTCCACCAAACCTGAAATGGTTAAGTTTTGGTAGGCTTGTTCGGCATCGATCTTGACTGCGAACTGTTTTTGAATAACCGCACTAAGCTCAAGAAATTGCAGAGAGTCTAAACCTAATTGCAGTAAATCTTGATCGACTCGGATTGGTGTATCGTCACTCATACCCAATTGGTAACGAAGTCGTTCGGTTAACCATTGACCTACATCACTCACTGTGGGACGCGTTAGCGGCTTGGGTGATACCAAGCAATCTATGGTATCTACTGTATCTATTGCCGTGTTCAATGGGTCAAGATAAGGCTGGAAATTAGCATGCTGAGGTTCGATATTCATTGCCAGTACGAAAGGAGCGCTACTGAGCAGACTCTGACTGATCTGCCACAAACCTTCTTGTACGTTTAAGGTATGCATACCTTCTTTGGCCAGTGTATCGAGAAGCGCTGAATCGGCGGTCATTCCTATGCTATCCCAAGCTCCCCATCCAATACTCATCACGCGGCAACGGCTGCTGCCCTGTTGGGCGAGAGCATAGCCATCTAAGAAGGCATTGGCTAACGCATAAGCACCTTGTCCAACCGCACCTAGTGAAGCTGCGGAGGATAAACCCAGTAAATATTGGGCTTCTTGTGCTTCAAGCCACTGGTGTAGTGCGACAAAAGCGTGGCATTTGGTTTGAATAAGTAGGGCAGATTGCTGAGGATCCCATTGATTGATAAGGCCTGTTAGCGATGTTCCCGCAGCATGAAACGCACCTATGATAGGTAAAGTCCGCGGCCAATCATTAAGCATTCGTTGCAGCTCCCCTTCTTGGCTCACATCGCAAAGCAAGGTCATCACCTGACAGCCGAATCTGGCTATGGTTTGGCAAAACTCAGGCCAATCGCTGGGTTCTCGTCGCCCAATCACCGCAATATGGCGGGCACCGGATTGTGCTAGCCATTTAATGATGTGTCGGCCTATGCCCCCCATACCTCCAGTGACAAGATGCCAACCTGAAGTCGTAAACCAAGAGGAAGGGATGAGGTCAGGCACGGTTTTGGCGTGCACCAATTGAGGTATCCAGTAGCTGTGGTTGCGATAAGCTATCTCAGTCGCTAGATGGAAAGGAGCAGAGTTTAAAGCCTGACTCAGAATCAGGGCTTGATGGTGATGATTCTCAACAGACGGCTCAATATCAAGTAGATAGATACCTTGCTGTTTGTGTTCCGCGCGAGCAACTCGCAGCAGAGACATCAGTGCCACTTTCTCGGCAGCAACACTTTGCGTTGCATCTGTCGCCATGGCTTGTGAGGTCAAAACATACAGCGTTGTAAAATCAGCGCTTAGTGATTGGATGACTTTTTCAGCGCACTCGACAAGCTCACCATCAGGCAATACGAACAGGCTGACAGTCTCATTGACACGGTAAATCTCCCCTTGACACTGTAGGGCTTGTTGGAGATCAGACTCACTAACGTTGAGCCTAGCTTGGCTCGCGGCGACTGGCAGCCACTGCCACTCATAGCGCTGATGGGGGCTTGGTAACAGCGAGTGTGGTTGAGAATCATCAAAGTTTGGGGTTTGAATCTGACCTATCCAAGCCCATTCTCCTGAAGTTAAGCATCCTCTTAATTGGTATTGGACTTGTCCCCAGAGTTGAGTCGTTCTGTGTACAACCAGTTGCGTTATTGTTTTAGGGTCAAGAGATGGCGCTGCAACAATCAACCAGTCGCTACGCTCTTCTTGTACGAAACTCGGCATATGCAGGGTGATGAGTTGATGCCAGTCTGTTTCTGTTGGTGTCATTACCCAATCTACATAGAACAACTGCGTTTGATTGCTGAATGGTATTGCTAGGTTTGGCTGAATCGAAGGAGTCAGTGGACTGAGCAAACGCTGTTTTATTTCTGCCACTTGCTTTTTTAGTTGCAGTGGCGAAGTGTGATAACAACGTAATACTTGCTTAAGGCGCGCCGGAGTCTCGCATAAGGCTCGGATATCGCTCAATTGCACTGTCGCTGGCTCTTGATTGGTGGCCAAAGCATCACGCAGCCATTGTGCAACCACGTCTGTGGTTGGCAAAGACACGGCGGTGAATTGATAACACTGATGCCCTTGTTGCAAGTAGCCGTGTTCAAGTAAAGAGTTTAAAAGTGTTGTGATCAGATCTCGATGTTTTGGTAGCAAACGTCCCCCTCGGATCAGATCGCGCAGGGTAAAACGAGGCTGAGCCGTACAAGAGTGAATCAAATCGCGGATCACACAACAGCGCAGCATCGGATAGAGAGCCGCGATTGTGGTGGGTGGCGGTACACTCAAGGTTTGCTTAGGCAGTGCAGTTTCGATTGTTTTGACATCGGAGGTTGGATACCAATATCTCTGTTCATCGAACACATACAGAGGCAATCGACAAGGTCGACCCTGCAGCGCGAATAGCGCGGACCACTTATTATTGCAGCCCGCGACAAAAAGAGCGGCTAAGAGTTCAGTTTCTAAACGCTGTGTAGGGATGCTAGGGTGAGAGGTACCTAGCCATACACAATCTGTTGACCATGTTTCACGTTGCCCCATGGCTGTGAGGTGTGCACTTGGCCCCATTTCGACCAACAGCTTAGCCTGCTTGGCTAAGGCTGACTCTATTGCACGCTGGAATTGTACAGTATCGCGGACATGACGGGTCCAATACTCAGCGTTGAACGATGCCGCATTATCGGCGACCTGTCCTGTGACACTAGAAATCAGAGGTATAGTACCTTGCTTTGCGGTTATGGGAGCCGCAAACTCATGAAACGACGCTAGCATTTCATCCAATAGGCGTGAATGTGCGGCGCAGGATACGTCTAACTTTTTATAACGAATGGCATGCTTATCAAGTTCCAGTATCGCGTTGTCGACATCCCGTTGATGGCCAGAATATACCCAATGCTGCGCGCCATTATGCGCGGCCAGATCGAGTTCGCGCAAAGCCGGTATCGTCTCTAATGTGTTTGGCTTAGCGAAAATCGCTAACATAGAGCCCGCTTGGCGTTGCGCACATAAGTGCATCAGCCGTCCTCGTTCGCTGACAAGCGCAATCGCTTGTTGGTGAGTGAGGTATCCTGACACCACACAAGCAGCAAATTCACCTACCGAATGGCCCATCACCATATCTGGCCTAAACCCTTTACTTTGCCAGTGAGCGGCCATCGCGATTTCAAAAGCGACAATCGCTAATTGTGCGTAGTCGGTACGTTGGAGTAATTCTGTGCGGTGACCGAATAACGCATCAGTAAGCCGTATTTCTAAGCTGCCGAGCGCATATTGTTGGCTCAGTTCGATGCTGTCACGAAATGCGGCGCTGCGGTGATATAACTCTTGTCCCATATTGGCCCATTGGCTGCCTTGGCCAGTAAAGCACCACACCACCTTGCCTGTTGCTGAAGGCTGGCCAACATGTAAATCACGGCCAGCTTGCCCTGTTAGCGCGAAATCACGTAGGGCCTGAATTGCCGCAGAATTGCAATCAATTGCCAGTCGATAGGGGAGATCTAATGCTCGCTTTAACATGGCGGAGTAAGCAATATCACTGTGGTGTGTTGGCTGTTCTAAGCGTGTGGCATATTCACCGGCCAGTTTACGTAGCGAGGTTTCACTATTGGCGGAGATCAGTAGTTTTGCATTTTCGGATCGAGGATTGAGGGGCGTAGGATCCGCCAGCTCAGGGGCCGATTGCACAATCATATGGCAGTTGGTACCACCGATACCAAAGGAAGAGACCGCCGCAGTGCGAGTTTCGTTCAGCCAATCAATGGTAGTGGTCGCAAGCTGGAAACCAGAACCTGTAAGCTCTAGAGCCGGGTTAGCTTGAGAAACGTTGAGTGAGGCCGGGATTTTGCGGCGCGATACCGATAACACCGTCTTGATTAAAGAGGCGATACCTGCCGCTGTGTCCAGATGCCCGAATCCGCTTTTTACTGAACCCAAAAAGCAGGGTTTGGCTTCAATGCTGCGTTGATAAGCTTGTTTGATGGCTCGAACTTCGATAGGGTCACCGAGTTTAGTGCCTGTACCATGAGCCTCGATCATCTCCACTTCATCGGGTAATACATCAGCCAAATGCAGGGCATCGGATAGCACTTGTGCTTGGCCTTTTACCGAGGGAGCGGTAAACCCCACTTTATCCTGACCATCGTTGTTGATAGCACTACCACGCAACAACGCCAGAATAGTATCACCATCGCGTCGCGCATCCTCCCAGCGTTTGAGCACCACACAGCCTAGCCCGTGACCACCAAAAGTACCATTGGCATCAATATCAAACGGGCGACACAACCCATCTGGAGAAAAGATCATACCGGGTTGGTACAAGTAGCCTGAGCTTTGAGGAAATGACACCGCGACACCACCCGCAATCGCCATATCGCATTCCCCCGAACGCAGACTTTCGCAGGCGAGGTGGCAGGCGACCAAAGAGCTAGAACAAGCCGTTTGAACAGTAAACGCAGGACCCGTTAAGTTAAATTTATGGGCGACTCGCGTGGCAAGGTAATCTTTATCGTTACCCAATAAGGCTTGTAGCCCCTTGACTTGGCCAACTTGAGTGACATCAAAGTCGGCAAAAGAGGGGTAGGTACTGGTACGAATCGAGCCGAAGACACCAGTTTTCGATTGAATGGCGTTTGGTGCATACCCTGCATCTTCAAGCGCATGCCAAACTATCTGTAAAAATAGCCGCTGTTGGGGATCAATAGAGAGAGCTTCAGTTGGCGAATAACCAAACAAGCTTGCATCAAAGTAGTCTGGATTATCAATAATGGCACCGCTTGGCACGAAGTTCTCTTGCGCGGAGAGCGAAGTGGTTATTCCAGCCGTTTGTAGCTCTTGTTCCGAAAAATAGCTTTGCCCAGAAATACCATTCACCAAGTTGTGCCAAAATTGCTCCGCATTTGGTGCTTTCGGAAAGCGGCAAGCCAGTCCAATGACGGCGATGGGGTCACTGTTGCCAAAGCAAGGGTCGAGAGTGTTCATGGTTATCCTCGTAATTCAGTTGCAGGGTGGTCAGTTTCGCCACCCTGTTGTGCATTTGATAGATTCTGTTCACGTCAATCGATGTGGGGGGATGACGTGGCTCGTTGACGACGGTTGGCTTTTCGATCGCTCACTCTTTGTTGCCTGCTTTTCAATGCTTCGTTTGAGCTATCGACCTTTTCCGCCTTCGATAACCAAGCCGCGAGTAAAGCCGGAGAGGGGTAGGCAAAAAGGTCGGTAACCGATAGCGGCATCGCCAGTGAATGTAAGGCGGTGTGTAGTTGAACCAGTTGCAAAGAGTTAGCCCCCGCATCAAAGAAGTTTTCTCTTTCGCTGATCGGTACATTCACAATCTGCTGAAACTGTTCGCGAATGGTTAAAATGGTTACCGGGTCGCCGCCGACTGGGGGCAAGATCGCTTCGTGGTTATCAAGCTTGCTTGGGCTGGGAATCAATCGAGTTACCCCTTGCGGTGCGGGAACCAGCAAGTTTAATGGCTGTGACCAAGACTCTGGTTGAGTCGCCAGCGTTTGCAACAGAGAGAGGTACTGGCTGAACATCTGTTCCAGTAAGGGCTGAGGCAATAATTCCTCGACGGCATCCCAGTTGAGGCAGAGTTGTCCTGAGGACTCATAGACTTGGTGATCCAACCATACCTGAGGGGTTTGTGATAGACCTCCTACCGGTTTAAGCCAACCCGAATCAGAGAGGAAATCGCGCTCAGAAGTGCCCAAGGCGCTGGTAAACACCACCGGCATAGTGGCGCTGGTACGCTGCTGCTGACGAGCCAATTCACGCATCACCCACACCGCAGAAACTTGGCTGTGTTTGAGATCGTTGACTAGCTGGTGTTGTAGACGCTGCAGGCTCGCGAGCCAATGCTGATCAGGCTGCCATGCGAGCAGCAGTAGGGTGGTGAAATCGCCCATGATCTGCCCAATATTTGGATGGACATCAGGTCTATCAAATAAAGTGAGGTTGAGGGTGAGTGCTTGCTGATCGCTCCAAGCGGAGAGGACACTGGCATATGCATTGATCAAGAGAGCCGATGGTGTGACTTGGTGTCTGGCGGCCAGCTTTTTCAAAGCTTGCCACTCTTGTGGAGACAGTGAGCCTGCGGCACGAATAAACTTAGGCTTGTGAATCTGGTTTGGATCACTTTGCAGAGGCAAAGCCGGGGGCGCAGGCAGATCGGCCAAGCGCTGCAGCCAATATTTTTTCGCCGTTGAACGTGTTTGCTCGGTGACCGCTTGTTGCTGCCATTCAACATAATCTCTAAAGGTGATCGCAAGCTCTTCTAAAACAAGATCGGGATTGTGATAGAGCGCTTGCAGCTCAGAAAAGAAGATCTGCATGCTCAAGCCATCGAGCATCATATTATCGAGATTGACAAAAATGCGCGCCTCGCCGTGGGAAGCGCTAACTGCCTCAACCGTAAACAGCGGCCATAGCGCACTATTTTTTACCTGATGGGCTAATGCATCACGCAGGGCATTGGCTTGAAAACCATCAATATCATCCAATAAATGACAAGTCAGCGTAAAAGCAGGAACCTGAATCAAAACCTGCTGTTGATGATCACGCACTACGGCACGGAGCATATCGTGGCGCTGGATTAAGCGATTCATCGCTTGGTTAAAGCGCTCAACATCCAGTTGTTCAGCTCGAAACTCAATAAAGAATTGAGAGCTTATTTCTCCAAGTGCAAACCCAGATTGACGACCAACCCAATAGGCTTGCTGCACTTCCGTCATTGGGAAAGGCAGAAAACGCCGGCTGGGCTGTGCGACTAAAGGAGCAAGCGGGCTTGATTCATCAGCCGTCATTTCAATTAAACTGGCGGCGAATTGTGACAAAGTGGGATGGCTAAACAGAGCGGTTAAATCCGCCTGGTAACCCTGTTTGCGTAATTCCCCCATACAACGCGTTGCCAGTAAACTATCCCCTCCGATCAGGAAGAAATCACTGTCAGCTTGTAAATCTGAGCGATGAAATAACGCCTGCCAGACTTGAGCGACGATTTGCTCTTTGGTGGTCCGTACGGGTTGAGATTGTTCTTGCTGACGGCTGGTATCACGAGTGGATTCCATTAACGCTTTTCTATCGACTTTGCCATTTGTCGTGAGTGGCAGAGATTCAACAAAGGTAAAGCGTTTAGGCACCATATAAGCCGGTAGTAGTGAACTGAGTTTGGCGGATAATTGGCTGCTATCAGGGCTGAGCAAGACACGTTGATTTCTGAGCACATAAAGTCGTTGCTCTGTGGCCAGTGCCTCATGTTGTAAGTACAGTTTGGCGAGCTCAAAGTGGGTTGCGAGCTGCTGGTCCGATAAAAGAGTCGGGGCCTGTTGTAAAACCTGAGCACTGATCAAACTGGCTTCAGGTAAGCTTGCCATCTCATTGACCAACAGCATGGCTTCCGGCTTGAGTAATCGGGTGCTGTGTTGCAAATAGTCAATAGGGTTGGTTTGGCGGTGCAACACATTATTGAGTAGCACTACGTCAGCTTGCCCAACAAGTGTATCCAGATGAGTCAGTGAACCATGTTGGATTGTGACATGGCTAAAACGTTGTAAACGTTGTGCGGCACGTTGGGTGAAGCTTAATGAAGAGTCTAAGGCATAGTAATACACCTTTTCAGGACCGAGCGCAGAGCAGATATGCTGTGCCAACAAGCCACTGCGCGCTTCGGTTTCAATCAAGACTATTGGTCTGCACAGTTGCTCTGCCAAGCTCGATATTGCCTTGATTGTGTGTGACAGCAAGGCCTGAAATGCTGGCGTTTTGAAGAGCATCACCTCAGGCGCAAGTTCTGTCTCCAGTATCACAGAAGGGGCCGCTTGGCCGGTGATGATTTGTTGCAGCAGTGGGCTGACTTGAGAAAAATTTGTGCAAAGTGCGCTGGTCTGTGGTTGTACACTAGATTGAGAAACGAGTTGATAGTAGTGTTCAGCGCCTTGTTGCTCTGTGGTGGCTTGACCTCTAGAACACAGCAGTTGCCACCACTGCTTAAAGAGTTCTAAATAGGGTGCACAGACACCATAAGATTGGGCGAGTTTGGCTAAAGGTTGAGATTGCAGGCTATTAGGCAGCGTCTGAAGTAAATGCCAGGATAAGAAATCCGCAACCTGAGATCCGGTGTCCTCAATGTCGGTATTAGGCTGCATTTCGAAAAGTGTTGCATAATCTTGTGGCAGCCGTGGGTCGGATTTTAATTGCGAGCAGAGCGTGGTTCCTTCGAGCACCACCACGCATTCCAGTTGTTTATCTCGGCTGCCGGCGAGCTCAGTGGCCAGAGTGACGCCATGACGCACACCTTGAATACGATTCAAGGCTGCATCAATCTCTCCCAACTCAATGCGATGCCCCCCCACTTTGACTTGGTTATCCTTGCGGCCAAGGAACTCAAGAGTGCCGTCAGGCCAATAACAGCCCATATCTCCTGTACGATACCAACGTTGGATTTGATGGCTATCTGGACAAACAGCATGAACAAATTGTGTTGCTGTTCGCGGTTCATCATTCCAGTAACCTTGAGCAACCCCAAGACCCCCAATCCAAAGTTCACCTTGCACCCAATCAGGGCAGTCTCGGCCAGCCTCATCCACCACTCGATAAGCTTGATTGGTCAATGGGTAGCCATAAGGGATGGATCGCCAGTGCGGTTCAACGTGATTAACCAGATATTCGTTTGACCAAATCGCCGCCTCCGTTGCGCCGCCCATGGCACTGAAGGTACCGAGCGGACGGAAAGAGCGGTAGCGGCCGGGTAGCGAGAGATCAATCCAATCACCAGAGAGCATCACTGTTCTCAGTTGTTGCGGTGTGTTGAATTTCATCCCCTCGCAAAAAGTGAGGAACATGTCGAACAGCGCAGGCACACTATTCCAAAGCGTGACACTATGCTGCGTGACCAGTGAATTCCAAGCCATAGGATCACGAGTTTGCTGCTCTTTAGGTAGCACTAAGGCTCCGCCGGCCGATAACACACCGAAAATGTCATAAACCGAGAGGTCAAAATGCAGTGCAGCAACGGCGAATATTCGATCGGTATGGCAAACACGATGACGTTGGTTGATATCAAGACAAGTATTGAGCGCAGATTGGTGGGAGACTACCACCCCTTTCGGTGTCCCGGTTGAGCCGGAAGTGTAGATAATATAAGCCGCTTGCTCGGGTTGACATGAGTATGGCGATGTCTCAAGAGCAATATCGCCATGGGTTTGCCAATCAATGTGAGTGGCTGAGCTCCATGCAAACTTTTGCGCGCAGGTCTCACAGCGCAGCACAATGCGTACATTAGCACTCTCTTCAATCGCTTGACGACGGCTAAGAGGCTGATTAGGGGCAATAGGGACATAAACACCACCGGCGTGCAAAATAGCCAAAACGGCAACGATTTGTCCAACCCCTTTTTCCATACTGATGGCGACATGCTCACCACTTTGCATTCCAGCGTTGAGCAGTGTCTGGGCTAGCCGTTTGGCTTGGCTTACCAGATCGTTATAACTTAGGATTTGTTCCGCAGTGATAAGGGCGGTGTTGCTTGGGTTGGCTTGCGCTTGCTCAAAAATTCGCTGATGCAGTAAACCCTGAGGCGGCTCACTAGAGGTCTGATTACGTTCAGCCCGGATTTGGCGTTGGCTGGTTGGAAGCAAGTCTGGTAAGGGTGACCGCCATGCTGCTTGTCCTTGTAGTGTATGCTCAACCAACTGAATAAAGGCGCTAAACAGCGTATCCAGTAGACCTTGCGCAAACAGTTCATCCACCCCATCCCATTGCAGTGCAATACCATCACCTTGCTTAGATGCAACAAAATCGAGCCACACTTGTGGAGTTTGTGAAATTCCCCAACCGAGTTCACCCAGTGGGCTATGGGTATCATCACCAAATAGTGAATGGTTAAGATTACTAGTGAATACGATAGGGGCTCCGTAAGGATGGCTACCATGGCGTTTTAACTCACGCAACACCTCAACGCCAGACACAAAACGGTGTTCATAAATCTCAGCAAAACGTTGTTGCTGGGTTTGGCAAAGCTCAGCCAGACTGGCTTGGTTAATCTCGGTCGGTAAGAGCAGAATGTTAGTAAAGTCCGCGAGCATCTGCTGGACATGCTGGTTAAATGGGTGACAGTCAAATAAGGTTAGGTTAAGCAACAACTGGCTTTGCCCACTCCAACGTGACAGTACTGCTGCAAACAAAGTGGCAAGAGTCATGGTCGGTGTGACCTGATTGGCGGCGCAGAGCGTTTGCAGTTGTTGCCACTGAGTTGGATTTAACCAATGTTTACGCCGATGGAAAGTCGGTTTTTTAACTAAGGATGGGTCCTGCACTAAGGGTAAGTTGGGCGCAGGGGGCAGCAGGGGGGATTGCGTTTGCCAAAAATCATTAGCCGCCTTCTTTTGCGCCGCAAACTCTTGCTGTTCCTGCTGCAAATAACTGCAAAAATCATAATCGGAAGTATGAGTAGGCAAGGTTTTGTTTTGTAAGAGTAGCGAGAGCTCATTGAAAAACAAGCTAAAGCTGGAAGCATCCATCACCAGCAGATCAATGCTGACATACAGACGCCGCCGCTCATGAGAGAGTAAGGCAATCTGAAAATCGAAGGTTTGCCCATGTTCTACATCCAACACTTGATGACTCAATTGTTCACGAAGCGTCAGCATGGCTTGTTCAGCGTCATCATCGGTTAAATGACGTAAGTCGTGCACCGTAATATGGTATGGGGCGCTAGGCGCTTTCCAGCATTGAGTACCATCATTTTGGAAATGCACACAGAGCATGGGATGGCGTAGACGTAATTGATTCAGTGCCTGTTCAAGCGCGGAGGTTTCAAGACCGACACTATTAAACTCCTGATACAGATGACAACCATTGCCACCTAAGGCTTGCTGCGGATCACGGCCAATATAATAAGCCAGTTGTACCGAGGTCATTGCAAAGGGTGTTCCCTCTCTCATAGTGGGTAACAAGTTGGGTTGGCGTTGTTCACTGACCGCGCCAGCATTACCTGTGAGATTACCCGCGAGCTTGCTTTGAATAAGCTCACCAATTTGTGCCAATGTTGGATTTTGGTATATTTCTTTTAAGGTGAGCTTGCATCCGGCTCTGCGGCATTGATTTACCATACGCATCATCAGCATTGAATCGACCCCCAGCTCAAACAGATTGTCTGTTGCACTGATCGTGTCAATGGAGAGGCCTAATGATTGGCAAATTGCCTCTCGAAAGGTGGATAAAATCAGGTGTTGTTCTGACATAAGACATCATACCCCGGCAAATTTTAGGCAAAACTCTCCCGCCTGATGAACCGTGTCATCATGCAGAAAGTTAATGGAATAGCCCGCGTTATCGCGGGCGAAGTTTAGAAATTAAGCGTGTTCAGAGACATGGTAAATATCCTTATTGCCTAGCCTTAGCTGGTAGGCGTGAAATTGATACAGTGTCAGTAGGGCGCAGAGAGTAACGGAGAATGTCAGCAGGTAATGAACTTGGTAACCAAATTGAGCAATCACCCAGCCACACAGCATCGCCATTAGTATCGCGATCAACATATCCATCGATTGGAAAAGAGAGAAATCAACGCCTGCTTGATTACCATAGGACCATTCCATCATTAGGGTATATAGAGCAACAAATTTGGCGGCAACCAGAACCGTATTGAGTACATACAGCCCCTCTAGGCCATAGGTTAGCGGTATAATGTGTGCTGCATAGAAAGTGAATCCACTATATATCAACGCCTCCAACCCAAGACAAAAGAGAACAATGCTGATGGCGCTCACTTTTTTCATCAACCAACCACTTAGCCCTATCCCGATAAATGCGGTGATAATACCGCCACCAGCAACCAACAGACCAAGTGCTTCCAGTTCAATACCTTGATCGTATAAAAAGGGCATCATCATCGATTGCACCCCCCGAGTGCCTAACTGGCAAAGCGCGACTAATCCTAAACCCAAAGTTACCTTGGGGTTAGTAAGGGCTGCTTTCAGAGATGGATGGTGCTCATGATGAAGGTTTTGCACTGTTTTCAGTTTGCCAAATAAAGAGGTAGTTGGTAGCGACATGAAAAGGAGCAACGCCATCAGCAGTAGAATGGCATTTTGCCAACTGACACTGGCAGTGAGATAAATGAATAAGCCTCCACCAAACACGGCTCCTAGATAAGCACCACCTACTTGCATCACATTGCCGAAACGTCTTTGATCGGCAGGTAACTCATCAACTGCTAAGCCATCCGTGGTGATATCAGCAAAGGTTGAGAGTAAAGCCAATATGAGTACACCAACAAACAACAGCGTTTGGTCACTGATCACGGCGTTAAATGAGAAGGCTCCTAAAACCAGTAGTATACTTGTCTGTGCCAAGCCAATCAGGTAAGCGTGACGAGTCAAAGTGATGCCCTGTTGTCGAATGCTCTCCACATAAGGTGCCCAAAGAAATTTCAGCGCCCACGGCAGCATAGCTAAGTAGAAAAGCCCAATCTGAGAGGTAGAGACGCCTTCTGAACGCAGCACTGCAGGGAGACCCTGCAGTGTGAACATACCAATCAGGCTTTGGGTGGTATAAACCCCCGCTAACAGACTGAGCAAGGAAGCTTTGCTCAGCGTGGAATGTTTGGCTGTTTGAAAACCCATCCTATTACCACTCAAGTTTGATGTTAAGTCCGACTTCACGGCCGACCCCGTAGTTACTCAAGGCTGCGCTGGCGTTTGGCATTGCGAACGAATAGGTTTTGTAATCTTGATCGGTCACATTATTGCTAAACAGGCGCATGGAAAGGTGTGGGTTTGCTTGGTACTGAATGGCTAAGTCGACTAAGGTGTAACCCGCTTGTGACAAGGTGTTTTTTTCATCGAAAAAGACGCTTGAGGTATAGCGAGCATTCGAGGAAAGGGAGACTGCGCCATTAAACCAAGCTTGTGGTAATACATAGTCTATCCCCGCTACCAGTGTGGTTTTAGGTGCGTACGGTAGCGTGTTCCCCTCAATATCTTGATTCCCTGATTTGAAGCTTGATTTACCGAAAGTACCGCCTAGATTCAAGGTTAAATCATCCGTGGGATAGAAAGCGAGCTGCAGCTCTAAGCCTCGGCTTTGCGCTTCCCCTAAATTACGCAGCACTTGGCTACCAGGAGTCCCAGTATAGAGTTGAATATCATCCGTTTCTATCCAATACAGAGCCCCGCTTAGATCAACCATGTTGTCAGCTAAGCGAGTACGCCAGCCCAACTCTCCATTAAGGGATTTCTCAGCGCTGTAGCCATTTTTATCGCCGCTACTGCGTGGCTGTAAACTGAAGCCTCCGGGACGATAGCCACTTGATATGGAAGTAAACACCCGAGAGTCCGGTGTGATTTGCCAACCTAAAGCGGCTTTGGGGGATAGGGTGTTTTCTGATTTATTTTGTGCGTAAGCATCAATCATCCAGGACGGATTACCACTGTAATCCGCACGAGTCGAAAGGTGAGTGGCACGCAGTCCTAAAGTGAGGTCAATCTGTTCATTGAGCGCATAAATGGCTTGGCCAAACAGAGCGTATTGAGTTGCTTCAACCTGATTTGTGACTTGGGAGCCTACGCCAGATTTTGCGTCGAAGTCGCGTTGTTCAAAATAAGCACCAAATAGCGTTGATAAGGCATCGCTGACTTGCGTATTGGCACGTAGCTCTTGGCTAAAAGTATTTTGGTCTTCTTGCCAAGCTCCTCCAATAAACTGGCGATAGATGTTACGGTTTTGATAAGCCGTAACACTGGTCAATTGAGTTTCACCTAAATCGTAACCCATTTGCAGCGCATAGCTGTTAACGATACGTTTGAGCTGAGGGATCGCTTGGCTCGTCATTTTTTGGTCAAATTCAGCTTGGGTGAGATACCACTCTTCATGGCTATCCAGATTGCTATTGGCGACTGATAAGGTCAGAGTGAACGGCGAGTTGTGTGGTAAATAGTGTAAGCGAGCTAACCCACTGAATTGTTGACTATTATTAGCATCTTTCTGCTGACTTGGTAGGTGTTCAATGCTGCCATTGTCTTTGATTACGCGCAGTGCGATATCGGCGGAAAGCGAGTCATTGAGTGAGAGAGCTGCCGAAGCATTGAGTTGCTCATTGAGGTTACTGTAGCTCGCGGTAGCAACGGTTGTGTTCTGTCCAACGGTTTTTTGGGTGATGATATTGATAATACCACCTTGAGCATTACCACCGTACAAAGTGCCTTGCGGGCCTCTTAGCAGTTCGACGCGCTCAACATTAACAAGTGGTTGAGTTAAAAAGGCGCTGTCTTGCAACACACCATCAACATACAAGCTAATAGTGGGGGAATAATAATCCGGTGAACTGATGCCACGAATCGTCGTGTTGGCATAAGTACGATTACCGCGAGTTTGGATCAATAGACCCGGGAACACTTTCTCCAAGTCTTGAACTTGATCGACTCCGGCTTGCTCAAGCTCTTCTCCTGTTTTAATCAAGACCGAACTGTCCATCTGTTCAAGAAGGGTCGACTGCTTGCTCGATTCTACCACCATGACATCATGGCCACTTTCGAGTGCGAAAGCGGTTGAAGTGAACATAGTTAAGGTCATCGCTAAAGTTAATGGTGAAAGTTTAAGGCTGTTCCTATGCATCGAATCTGTTTTCCTGTGGTATCCATATTGAACTTATAGTGCCGATTCTGTCTTTTACCTGCTAACTGAATAAGGCATAAAAAGAGCGTGAATCGACGTTTATGATTGTTATTTTAAACAAGCTTGAATAGATCGGGTCGTCTATTTTTGAACTTAATTAAAATTAAGCATTTAATTTTGTTGATTTTTATTTTATTTTCTGGTTTTGTTTTAGATGAGTTTCAAACAAATGACTGTCAAAGTGATAACTGGTGGTGTTGGGCCAGAAATAGAGGATCGCCGTATGGCTCATGACGCTTTTTGGACCATCTTTTTAGGCGTGAGAGCACCCTGTTATGCTAGGTATTTGGATGGCGTGCAACCGAATTCTTTTTTAAAAGCGGCGGAAAAATGTCCATGATTGGAGTAACCCACCTCATGAGCAATATGCGAAATAGTGTAGATTTCTGCGCTGAGTAGTTCAGCCGCTTTTGTCATTCTTTGCTGAGTGATGTACTGATGAATGGTGGTATTTAGTTCTTTTCGAAACCCCTGTTTGAGAGAGGTCTCATTGGTTCCAATTCGTCGAGCCAGTTCGGTAATGGTGGGTGGCAAAGTGTACTCACTATCAAGAATCCCCATCGCTTTTTCTAGGAGATTGTGATTATCGCCTTGTTGTTGAGTGCTGCCATCGCAGACTAGATATCGGGCTGCATCACTGATGAATGAGTAGCAAAGCTGGCGTTGAATCGCGCTGTTTTGATTATGGGTCTCTGAAAGTTTTACGGCCATAAATTGCAACGCAGCAGAAGCTGTTCTGATTAGGAAAAACGGCTCTCGACGTCCTAACTTATCTGCTAGTGGCTCACTTATTTGCATGACGTTGATGTACTCAAGCAATAGAAGTCTTGGGACTTGCAGTGCAAATAACTGAGTGATTTGCGGCTGATAGCGACAGAAGCCATGACGTGTATCGGAATAACAAAGAGCAATAGTGTTGGCCGGAAAAATCTTTGCCGTATTTAGGCCATTAATTTGATAGTAAACGGCATTCCCTAAATTCAGCATGATCGTCACACTGTCGTATTCGGTTTTATCGGCTGTATCGAGTTGGGTAGGTGTTTCAAACCTTCCCTTAAATTGGCTCATCACCATGTCATCATTGATCACACAGCAACGTAACGAAAATTCGCAATGTTCATGCTTAAAAACGATATTGCCATTAGTTTGCATGGACTCTTCCAGTAAATCCAAATTAAATGGAACTCGATAGTAAGGCATAGTGAAATCACGTCCGATTGGTTTTATGAGAAAAGTTATCATTATCATGATTATCTGTCTAGGGAGTGATTGATGATGGCTATTCAACTGTTCAACAAAAAAGCGTATTCAACAAAATGCGCATAAAAAAGGCACAAGATGACTTCACCAGCACGACTGCGGTTCTGTTAGGAAAGAGAAACCTTGACTGGTTTAAGCTTTATTTATCGATATTTTAGGGACGTTGACGATGTTTCCGATATTGTAGAGGGTTCTGCCCAAAGTGTTGTTTGAATAGTTTGCTAAAGTGAGAAGGGCTGGCATATCCCACTTGATAAGCGATGTCGATAATCGGACGATCGGTCTGTTCTAATGATTCAGCTGCTATTTTCATTCGTGTGTGTTGAAGAAGTTTGGAAAATGTCGTATTAAAAAGCACTTTAAAACCGCGTTTAAAGCTGGTTTCATTCGTGCCTACTTGTCGACAAAGCTCGTTTAAGCTCCAATTTTTTTCTGGTTCTGAAGCAATCATCGAGTGTGCTTTGCGTATCCGATTTAAGGTTCGACTGGAAAGGGATGAGCACTCACTGTCTTTTTTGTTGCTTTTTATCATCTCAAGCTGGCTGAGTAGTTTGGCCAAACATTGATAAGCCTGTGAGACGGCATACAAGCTACCGGCACCCGTTTGGTTGGTTAAGCCAGTTTGCAACTGGTTAATAAATTGCTGAATTTCAACACTGGTATCAAAGACAAAACGGCGTTTTTCCGTTAAAGGATTAATACCATTGTCACGCAAACTCTCACTCATTTGCTGGTAAATAGTCGCGAGAAGTTGGCAGTCAAAGCGCATATCGGCAATCTCGACGTAACTCTCTGTTTCACTAATGAATACGTCGTTAAAGGTATTAACTGAGAAAATCAGTACACTTTTTCCGTTGTGTAAACTGATGGGCTCATTATCATGACTGTACCAAATGAGCTGCTCGCCTTTAATTACGGTCAGTAAACGTAGGCAGTATCGTTCAGAGTGAGTCTTCGGTTCATACGACGTACAGCCACCATATCCCGATAGCGTATGTATATTGCAGCCAAGGCATCCCCCAAAAGATTGACAGGCAAGCGGTTGTCGCGGAGTCGGCACGCTTGACTGATGGCTTAAGCAACGTTTCGGTAAGCGTATGGATGTGGAGTTTGGTTTTAAATCAACACGATTCATTTTAGATACCATTCAAAAATGCTTGGGTCGGATTTGCCCCTAGTGTTTCGTTTGTGTAATGAAAAGCGTGCCACGCAAAGAAGTCATGAGTTCTATCGAGATCTCTCATCGTTATTATTATTCGTTTTATAAAACTGAAAGTTATTTTGTGGCGTTTTATGATTACCGTCTGCTCAATTTGGAAGTGATTTTTCATGATTAGGAGTCTGAATTGAGTAGTGGACTGGCGTGACTATGCTGCAAGAGCGAACAAATTAAGGAACCATGTTTGTCCTCAATCTCTGCCGTCTTCTATACTATGGATAGAAGTGTCATTTTTTAGGGGAAGAAATGCCAAGTAAATTCAATACTCTGATAGGAGTTGTATTGCTTTCTCCTACCTTGACTTTCGCCAAGATCAATATGGCTGAAGTGAATGCCTATGCTTACGAAGGATTGGCGGATATGTGTGCCAATTCGCGCTCTATCTCCAGAGATCAGCAGAAAGAGATGCAGGCTATCTACCTCAAGATCAAAAATCAGCGTAAAAAAAGCTTACCCGCCGATGATGATTTTGCCCATTATGCTGCGAAACAGTTGTGGGACATCCATAGTACCCCCCACTACGAAGAGTGTATCGCGCTGTTAAAAAGAAAATAATTGCCTAGTAAGAAAAAAGCCGCCAAAAATAGGCGGCTAAAAGTGTGCAAGCAAAGGTGTTGTTTAAGTCGAACCTGTCTTTCGCTACAAACAATAGACTGAAAAGGTGCGGTGCTCAACCCTGTCGTTCATGAAATGAGATTTGCAACAGGGTGCATATGTAATTGTTGCATGTATAACTTGCATGGGTTCATTAGATATTCAGCTAGAACTACTTGGGATAGCTCAGGTCAAGGCTTGGCGAGTGTAGGTAGTAGACGGTTTATAATAGATTATGCAGTTTAAAATGTCAGCCAGCACCGAAATGGTTTTGGTACTGGCTGAGTTTTTCTCTGGATGTTGGTGTCTTCAATTACGTCAAATAACCGTTCCACTCTTTGCTGTATGAGCATTGGGTACAACGTCTCTATTTAACCAATGGCTGATTATTTGCTGTAACGCATTTAATGACGTCGGTTTCTCTAAACGACCGTCCATCAGCTTGCTAATCATTTCTAGCTCACGTTCGCCAGATTCACCTGACAGCGCAATGATCGGAACCTGCGGAGAATGCGCCTTAATGATTTGGCTGGCTTCAAAACCATTCATAACTGGCATTTGAATATCCATCAAGATCAAATCGATGGAGTTCACTTTAAAGATTTCTACTGCATTTTCACCGTTGTTTGCCTGCAAGTTGTTAACACCAAGTTGGTTCAGATACATTTGAACTAGTGAGCGTTGTACTTCTTTATCGTCAACGATGAGCACCGTGGGTGCTTTGTTATTGATTAGAAATGACTTATCGATTGGTTGTATATTGTCAACGGTTCTTTGCTCTGTATTCGGTTTAGGTTGTTGCCAATTTTTGAAATCAGGAGTACGAAGCGAGTCGGCTTGGGGAGCATTGGGTACCATAGGAAAGTATAAGTGGAATTCCGTAAACTCCCCCAGTTTCGATTTGCATTCAACTCGGCCGCCAAAAGAGCGCATGACACGCTGGCAATAGCCGAGCCCCAGACCGCTGCCTCCGCTTTTTTGATAAGAGAAAAAGTCATCGAAAATCTTATAAGAAATGGCGTCGTCAATCCCCGGGCCTGTATCTCTGAAGATTAAAATATTTTCATAAGTACCGATTTGAGTTGTGATCTCAATTTGGCTATTTGGGTAGGAATCAAAATAATAAATTGCGTTACGAATCAAGTTGAAAATAACAAAGTTGAATAAGGTTTCATTAAGTTTTGCTACGAAGTCATCTTGTTGTGGTAAGTGAATTCGCTCAATTACTTTCTCGTTCTCAAAGCCATATTGACTGACCGCCTGATCAACGGCTTTGTGGATCGACGTCATCGTAATCGGTTCGTGTTCAGGCGAACTATCGCTGACCTCGCGCAAGATAATATCAATCAACTGTCGCCCACGTTGAATAGCCGCTTGGCCGTTCTCAATATCCTGTTTAATTTGTTGTGCGGGCGCTTGACTATCAATATGTTGCTTTAAAATTTCAAAATGCAATTGTACTTGAGCGAGCGGGTTACGCATTTCATGCGCAATTGAATTCGCTAATGCACGACTTTGGCAGACACGTCTATCCGCTTCAATAATACTTTGTATTCGTGTTAGCAAGGTTTGAAGTGCAGCGATTTCTTCATTAGAAAACATCTGATTATTGATTTTGTGTGGCGAGATTAATAAATGTGTGACCAATTTGCTGTGCCCAAACAGTGGCATGACCAAGGCCGTATTGTTTGAGCTCATTTTGTCATAAAGGGCTTTGATCGAGTTTTTTGCCGCGGTTTTGTTGTCTAATTTTTCAAACAATTCATCAAACACTAGTGCGGTTTGTTTGGATGAAAGGTAACGTTCGTAGACGGTTTCGTTATAGTTACTATTAACGAACTGCAGCTTATCATCGGCGATGTATAATAACTGGCCTAAACGGCGCATCGCATCATCAATTGACCGTTTGAAATCGTCTTCCAAAGCGAGAATTTGCTCTACAGGAGTCTGCTGATTGCCGTAAATGAGTAAAGAGGCGTAACGGCTCAAGCGTTTGTAGAGTGGATTCCAAGTAATACCAATAAGCGCACAAAGTGGTATTGCCATCAGCCATTGGTTGCTGTCGGTGAGAGGGATGAAGATTGCGCCGAGCGGTATGAATAAAACCCCACATACTAACGCAGTATTGAGACACAGGTAAGCAAGGTATTTCACACTGTAGAAGCGTGAAGTGATAAGAGCATAGCCAACAAACATCATTTCGCTAATGGAGAGTGCCGGAGGTAGCCAAGAGAGTGAGAAATCTTGAAAGAAAAAGGTGATTCCTATGTGGATAACTAGTGTTGAAAGCATGTATACCAATATACCTGCAATAATATAATTGGTTTTGGCCAGTGCTAGCTTACTACTATTGGTTCGCATTACGACCAAGTTGAATAACGTCAGTATCACTGAACATAGCATGGCATTAAAGAAGTAAGGCGTATGGGGCCCAAATTCAATGACAAACTCGCTCGGTCCGACAATATCAACATGTTTCACCGTGAGGTTAGATTGCAAGTTAATAAGTACGGAGTAGGCCGCTATAGTAATAAATATCAGCCGTTGCCAAAGGTGTACTTTGCCTTTTCTTTGTTCGGCAGAGAGCTGACATGAGAAATAGTAAGCAAAAACAAATGCAAGGGATGCAGAAATATTGGCAATTTCTGCCATAAAGATTGCTCTATTTACACCAAGCTCAACTAGCCAATCAGTATGGAAATATGCATTACTTCCTATCCAAGCGATGATACACGAGGAATAAGCGATGTAGGAGGCGTGGTGTGTGCCAAAAATTACTTCATTTTTTTGTTTAAGACGATAGCAATAGTAAGTTAACCAAACGAGCACCATGGCTACTGCTGCGATAAGCGTTATCGCTTTGGGATAGAGAATTGGATCTAAGTTGAGGTTAAGCATACTCTTTCTCTTTCCTTTTGGTTAAATCGTACTTCCTACGCTGAGAAACTGCATGTCGATAGTCACGAAAATTGGTATCACTGAAAACCTTATCCATCCTTTCAATAATCCAGAATCCACGATAACTTTGTTTTCCGTTATTATTTAAGTCGTTATATCCAGAACGGAAATACGATTTTGGTTCGATAGTTTGATAAAAATTGAGTATGAAAGGTTGTTCGATAATGGTGAAACCAATTTTATACCCCATTTGATTTAGTATTTGGATGAGCTTTTTTTGAGCAAGGTAGAGAAAATAGAGCTTTTGTTGAGCGTTACCACTGACGGTTAAACGCAGCACTTCACAGACCGCTTGCGTACCAGTCAATTGTCGCCGAAATTGATGATCGAATTCTGGGAGAGAGTCGCATTTCGACAGTGCTGGTTTGAAAAGCTGTAATTCCATCAAAACATCGTAACTATGATCGGGTAAACAGAATTGCCACTGTTCGTTACTGAATTGTTGTGCGTAACTAAGCCAAGTCTGATTTACTGACCAATCTTGCACCAACATTGAAGCGACTAGTGTAGGAGATGCTTCGTTATCAGGATGCTTGAGTAAAACAAAGTGCTTCCCTTTTTGTGATAAGGACAATAAAGGCAGCATCTCGTACCACTTTTCGCCTTTAATAAATAGCTCAAGATTGCTCAAGGTGATCGCATCTTTGATGGGCATTTTTTGCGGGTGACTGGGCGTTGTGACCCAAAGTTCAGAATCCTCTATCTGGTCGATCAAAAAACCACGGTAAGCACAGTCTTTAAGTGGCAGTTCGATACGAGGAGGAGCATCCGCTTCGATAGGGAATAGTGTTTTTATAGCCGCAATTTCGCATTCACACCAGAAATCTAGCCAATGCGAATAGCACTCGCTGACGGCTTGCTCAAGATATGCTATCTCTTCATCTAATGTATTCGGATAGCGCCGGATGAGCTCTCGGTAGTCCATCAATTCAAACAGTACTGAGAAGCTTTTATTGTGATGTTCAGGAAATAGGTTGAGTAATTGGTTTTTGCGGTGATCTGTAACGGCGCGGAAAAGATCAGCCCGTTGCTGTGGTTGATAAGTATTGATGACGAACTCTACCAGAGCCCGCTGTTTTTTTTCAATAGGCAGACTGCTTGTCAGCCGTGAGCCTAAAGATGATATTATTTTCATAGAGTTAACCTAGCCTAGGTTTATTTAATTATTTAATTATTTAATTATTTTTTATTAGTTTTATTAGATAGGCTCCAGTAAATGAGACTTTGATTTAGGAGAGTATTTGGCATCACGTTAATTAGTACCAGTAACCGCGATTTTATTTGTACCTAACATCCTAAGTACCAGTTGCATATCCGCAGCAAGTTTACTACTTGCACTTACCCTTCACAACAGAGTTTTATAATAAAAGCCTTCCGAAGAAGGCTTTATCTATATGGTTAATTTATCAATTATTATCGTATCAATAGCATCGGTACGCTTGATTCGGCTAAGAGCCGAGTGGTGTTACTGCCAACGAAGAACTGACGAAGTTTAGAGTGTCCAAACGCGCCCATGACGATCATGCCAAGTTGGTTTTGTTGTTGGTACTGAAGAATCGCCTTATGAACTTCGCCAGATAAGCACGCTTCCACAACGTGAATACCGTTCGCACATAATTTCTCGGCGGCAGCTTTAAACGCGCTCGCTTTATCGTGGTTATCTTCCACCATCACCAAATGGCACTCCAGCCCTTTTAGCAGCGGTGTTTTAATCGCTTTATCCACTAATTTCTGGCTAATTTCACTGCCATCAAAGGCTAATAGATAACTTTGTGGTGGCGTAAAATCACCCGTTGCCACTAAGGTGTGCGACTTCATTGTACGCACGATACTCTCTAATTGAGATCCAACAGCCATGGCGTCGTTTTGGTGCACTTCACCTGATTTACCGACCACCAATACACGAATTTCGTTTTCAAGATCAAGCAAAGTCTCCAGCAGGTTTCCGTGCTTTTGCAGTTTATGCACATCTTGTAAACCTTGTTCATGAGCTTTAGTTTCTAGCTCATTGAGTAACGCTTTACCGTGCCTTAAGGCCAGTTTAGAACGCTTTTCGTCTAGTTCAATAAGCTCTTTCAATAGCTGTTCTCGGCTGCCTAAACCGATGTTACCAGACAGCTCACTTTCGGTTTGATTGGCCGCTTTATCAAGTACGTGCAGTAATGTTAACGGTGCTTGTAAGCTTTTGGCGGCCCACACGCTTAAATTGGCGACCGACTGTGAATAAATCGATCCATCGATGCAAGCAATAATATTGGTCATAATCTGTTCCTTAATGTCCGCCCATCAGCTTTTCAACTTCTTCTGGCTTACCATGCACGCCGAATTTATCGACAATCGTTGCTGTTGCTTCATTCATACCGATGATGTTTACATCGGTCCCTTCGCGTCGGAATTTGATAACAGCACGATCTAGCGAAGAAACCGAAGTAATATCCCAAAAGTGCGCTGCAGAGAGGTCGATAGTGACACGCTCTAAGACCTCTTTGAAGTCAAACGCGTTCATAAATTGATCTGACGAAGCAAAGAAGACTTGCCCAACAACACGATAGGTACGCTCTTCTCCATTTTCAGAGAGTTCACTTTTAACCACCATGAAGCGGCCAATTTTGTTAGCAAAGAAGAGAGAAGCAAGCAGCACGCCGACACCGACACCGATCGCTAAGTTATGGGTTGCAACCACAACAACGACGGTCGCGATCATCACGATGCTGGTAGAAAGTGGGTGAGTTTTGAGATCCTTTACCGAACTCCAAGAGAAGGTCCCAATGGAAACCATGATCATTACCGCGACTAAAGCCGCCATCGGGATGAGTTTGAGCCAATCACTTAAAAACACCACCATGATGATCAGTAGAATACCGGCGCAAAAAGTAGAGAGCCTGCCGCGTCCGCCGGATTTAATGTTGATGATCGATTGACCAATCATCGCACAACCGGCCATGCCGCCAAGAAAGCCGGTGGCAATGTTGGCGATACCTTGGCCTTTACATTCACGATTTTTATCACTGCTGGTATCGGTTAAATCGTCAACAATGGTTGCTGTCATCATTGATTCTAATAAACCGACAACGGCCAATCCGGCTGAATAAGGAAATATAATCCATAAGGTTTCAAGGTTGAGCGGAACATCTGGCCATAAAAATATCGGCAAAGTATCTGGTAATTCACCCATATCGCCCACAGTGCGAATATCAATGCCAAAGCTGATAGCAATCAGAGTTAAGGCGATAATGCACACTAATGGCGAAGGTAGCAATTTGCCAATCACAGGAACGTAGGGGAATAGATAGATAATCGCCAGCCCACCGAGTGTCATGGCGTAAACGTGCCATGTTACATTGGTCAGCTCTGGTAATTGCGCCATAAAAATCAGAATCGCCAGCGCGTTAACAAACCCCGTCACGACCGAACGTGATACAAAACGCATCAAATCGCCCAGTTTGAGGTAACCGGCCAGTATTTGTAGAACCCCGGTCAAAACAGTGGCTGCCAGTAGATATTGCAAGCCATGCTCTTTGACTAAAGTGACCATCAACAGCGCCATTGCTCCAGTGGCTGCTGAGATCATGCCGGGTCGTCCACCGACAATTGAAATGATCACGGCAATACTGAATGAAGCGTAAAGGCCGATTTTAGGGTCTACACCTGCGATGATAGAAAAGGCTATTGCCTCAGGAACTAATGCTAACGCAACGACAGTGCCAGCTAGAACATCCCCTCGCACATTGGAAAACCAATCGCGCTTAATATTTTGTAGCATACTTGATCTCTAAAAAATGAAATAAAAAGGTGAGTTGTGAGAGGTAAAGATCAATCTAGGGCGGCGTAAGCAGCATTCGCAACGTCTCTTAGTTGATTTTTAAAATGTGATCCTAATCATTGATGTGGTATAGGTCAACCAAACGATCGTTATTTGTATTGCAGTAATCATTTCTCCCGTTATCACGCTGCTTTTCAAGCGCCGCCCGTCGTGCGAGAGGATAGTTCTGGTGTTTGACTTCTACTCTTTTGCTCCTTACACTTAAACACATTCGATATTCCATATGTATTGTTTATGTGCCGCATTTTATCTTTTTATAAATCCTTGTCTGAAGAAACGAGGCTTAAATCCTTGCTGTTGATGAAGCACAAAGGGCAGTTGTGTGTGTGTGATTTAATGAATGCGTTGCAATTAAGTCAGCCCAAAGTGTCCCGTCATTTAGCTGAACTGAGAAAAAATGAGCTAGTGATTGATGAACGTCGCGGCAAGTGGGTGTACTACCAAATCAATCCTGAGCTGGAAAGTTGGATGGTGCAGATATTGGACATCACGCTGAACCACAATGCTGCATTGATTGCGCAAGAGCTAACGCGCATTGCTCACCCATCTTGTCAAAATGAATGAAATTTTAGCGTTGCTATTTCGCCATGGCTGTAAGTAGAAAGTTGTGTGCGGCTCCCTTTTTAGACTGACCGAGAGATGTGATGTATGAGTGAATTACCTGTCTGCGCAGAAGCCTCTGCAGCCGAAAAAATGAGTTTTCTCGATCGCTATCTAACCTTGTGGATTTTCCTTGCGATGGGGTTAGGGGTAGCGATCGGTGTCTTCTTTCCGCAAGTGGCGCAGTGGAATGAGAGCATGTCGGTCGGTTCGACCAATATTCCGCTGGCGATCGGTTTGATTTTGATGATGTATCCACCACTGGCAAAAGTGAATTACAGCCTACTAGGTGAAGTGACTCGTGATAAACGCGCCATCACACTCTCTTTAGTGATGAACTGGATTATCGGGCCTATCTTGATGTTTGCATTGGCGATCATTTTCTTACGCGATTATCCCGGTTATATGGTCGGACTGATCTTAATTGGTCTGGCGCGTTGCATCGCGATGGTATTGGTGTGGAATGATATCAGCGGTGGGAACAAAGAGTACGGCGCAGCGTTGGTGGCGCTCAACAGTGCATTTCAAATTGTCACTTACAGTTTTATGGCGTGGCTATTTATTACTGTTTTGCCGCCGTATTTTGGGCTCGAGAGCTTTGTGGTTGATATTACCATTCTCGATATCGCAGAAAGTGTGCTGATTTATCTCGGTATCCCATTTTTAGCTGGCTTTTTGAGCCGCAAATGGTTGGTGGCCGCGAAAGGTGAGCAATGGTACAACGAGGAGTTTATTCCGCGTATTTCACCGATTACGCTAGTGGCACTACTAGCGACGATAGTTTTGATGTTCAGCCTGAAAGGCGAGATGATCATTGAACTGCCGATGGACGTGATACGCGTTGCCATCCCTTTAGTGATTTATTTCTTAGTGATGTTTTTTGTCAGCTTTTTCATTGGTAAAAAACTGGGCATTCCTTACGATCAAAATGCCTCAATTGCTTTTACCTCATCAGGCAACAACTTTGAACTGGCGATTGCGGTCTCCATTGCCGTGTTCGGTTTAAATTCCGATCAAGCATTTGCGGGTGTGATTGGGCCCTTGGTTGAAGTGCCGGTGTTGATTGCCTTGGTCAACGTCGCGCTGCGTATGAAAAAGAAATACTAGCGCTCTCTGAGTCCGAACTTCAGGATATTTTTCTCATTAAATTTCATAACCGTAGACTGTTTTAAAAATGTGAGATGTTTGTGAATGAATTAGAAACGTCATCTATGTTCTGCTACGCACGAACTCTTGATCCCAATGTTGCGATGCATCGGGGTATGATCGGCGTATCAAAAATAGATCTATTGGGAAATCGATTGTAATCAAAATGCCACAAAAGCCCTGCAACATACCATCCGCATATGCAGAGATAAGTAAAATGCTACCTCATCAGTTTTTTAAGTTGCTGTCCGATGAAACGCGGGTGCGCTGTTTGCTCATGATTGCTCGCGAGCAACGAGTGTGTGTCGGCGAGTTGACGCAAGCGTTAAATGAAAGCCAACCGAAAATTTCTCGCCATCTGGCTCTACTTCGTTCCAGTGGCGTGGTGGTTGATACAAGGCAAGGACAATGGGTGTTTTATCGGCTATCAGAGCAGTTACCCGGATGGATGAAAAAACAAATTCAAGGGCTGGTGGAATCCAACTGCCTGAAAAAAGAATACCAACAAGATATGCAAAGGCTGGCAGAGATGAAATCTCGCCCAGAATGCTGTGTTTAGAAGGGATAAAAGGAAATAAAAATGTCTATTAAAGTCGGAATTAACGGGTTTGGTCGTATTGGTCGTTTAGCATTAAGAGCCTCATTTGATTGGCCTGAGATCGAATTTGTGCAGATTAACGACGTTGCGGGAGACGCGGCGACCTTGGCTCATTTGCTCGAATTTGATTCAATACAAGGCCGTTGGCATCACGAAGTGACAAGCGACGGTAATGCGATCATTGCCAACGGTCAGGTTATTCGTACCTCACAACAAAAAGCGATCAGTGACGTCGATTGGTCTGGTTGCGATGTGGTCATCGAAGCAACAGGCAAACACCGCAAGTCTGAGTTTTTGAATCAGTATTTAGCACAAGGTGTCAAACGCGTGGTGGTATCGGCCCCGGTAAAAGAAGCGGGGATTGCCAATATCGTGGTTGGGGTCAATGACCACATCTTTGATCCACAAATACATCGGATTGTTACGGCCGCTTCTTGCACTACCAACTGCATTGCACCTATCGTCAAAGTGATTCACGAGCAACTGGGTATTGAACACTCATCGTTTACGACCATTCACGACTTGACCAACACGCAAACCATTTTGGATGCACCGCATAAAGATCTACGCCGCGCCCGCGCATGTGGTATGAGCCTTATCCCTACCACAACAGGTTCTGCGACAGCGATTGTGGAAATCTTCCCCGATCTGAAAGACAAAATTAACGGTCACGCGGTGCGTGTGCCGCTAGCCAATGCCTCGTTAACCGACATTATTTTTGATGTGAAACGCGATACCAGCGCGGAAGAAGTCAACGCGCTACTGAAAGCGGCTTCAGAAAATGAGCTCAAAGGCATTCTCGGTTTTGAAGCGCGGCCATTGGTATCGATTGATTATAAAGGCGACCAACGCTCAACGATTGTCGACGCACTCTCGACCATGGTGGTGGGCAAGCGCATGGTGAAAATTTACGCTTGGTACGATAACGAAATGGGTTACGCAACGCGTACCGCAGAATTAGTACGCAAAGTCGGTTTGGCATAAAGGAGCAAAGAAATGACACATCCTACATGGGAACTGCCTGTTGCAGAAAACAGCGCTGGTTTGGTATTGACGCCTTGCCCGGGGACAAAAGATCTTCCTTTGGTTGAGAGTATTGAACAACTGAAATCTCAAGGTGTTACCGTTGTGGTGACGGCTCTCAGTCACGAAGAGATGCAAGAGAAAGGCGTTGGCGACTTGCCTAAAGTGGTTGAGCAAGCGGGGCTGCAATGGTTTCATGCCCCAATTGAAGATGATTGCGCGCCCGATCATGAGTTTCAAACGCATTGGCAAAGTATCTCCCCGTCACTTCATCAGGCACTTGCCAAGGGAGATAAGATTGCCATGCATTGCATGGGTGGCTCTGGTCGTACTGGTTTACTTGCTGCTCATTTATTGCTGGAGAAAGGTTGGGAACTGCAAAACATTATTACTCAAGTTCAATCATTAAGGCCGGGTGCATTTACCAAAGATGTACAAGTTGAGTACATCAAACAATTTGTTAATCAATAACAGTCCCAAAGAGCTGCCTTAGGCGGCTCTTTGGCAAAGAGAGTGATTATGTTGTCTCAACTCAACCAAAACGTTCGCCAGTACATGCTAGTGACTTTTAATTATTGGAATTTTACCGTCACTGACGGCGCGCTGCGCATGTTGGTGGTGTTGTATTTTTATGATTTGGGTTATTCGACCTTAGCGATTGCGTCTTTGTTTCTCTTTTATGAATTTTTTGGCGTGGTCACTAACCTGATTGGCGGTTGGCTTGGTGCGCGTTTAGGGCTGAATCGCACCATGAATATTGGCCTTGGCATGCAAATATTCGCGCTCTTGATGCTTGCTGTACCTGCTGCATGGTTAACCATTCCTTGGGTGATGGCGGCGCAGGCGTTATCGGGCATCGCAAAAGATCTCAATAAAATGAGTGCAAAAAGTGCGATCAAAACGTTAGTCCCTGAGAATGCACAAGGCGCACTCTACAAGTGGATAGCCATTCTTACGGGTTCAAAAAACGCCCTAAAAGGGGCCGGCTTTTTTCTCGGTGGCGTCTTGCTCTCTTGGATCGGCTTTCAATATGCGGTAGCGGCTATGGCGGCGGTATTGTTATTGGTTTTTATCGGCAGTTTGCTCAGCTTGCAAGCCGATATTGGCAAAGCCAAAAACAAACCGAAATTTTCAGAGATTTTTTCCAAATCACGCAGCGTGAACATCTTATCAGCGGCTCGCCTGTTTTTGTTTGGCGCGCGAGACGTTTGGTTTGTGATTGCTTTACCCATTTATCTGGGCAGTGTTTTTGGTTGGGATCATAGCGCCGTGGGCGGCTTTTTAGCACTGTGGGTGATTGGCTACGGAGTGATCCAAGGTTTTGCCCCTAAAATAACGGGCAGTACTTCAGGTCAAGTACCGGATGGGCGTTCGGCTATCGGTTGGGCGGCGCTATTGGCGCTGATCACAGGTTTAATCGCCTACAGCATTCAAGCGCAGTGGCATCCGGAAGTCGTAATCATCGCGGGATTACTGCTTTTCGGCGCTGTCTTTGCAATTAACTCATCGCTGCATTCCTATTTAATCGTGAGCTATGCCAAGGGTGATGGTGTATCGCTTGATGTTGGTTTTTACTACATGGCAAACGCGATGGGGCGTTTAATCGGTACCGTGCTTTCCGGGTGGGTTTTCCAACTTTGGGGATTAGCGGCGTGTTTGTGGGTTTCGTTTGGTTTTCTGCTGCTGACCACTCTCATTTCATTGGGGCTCCCGAAAAGCAAAGCTGTGTTGACGAGCGAACCGTAGCTTCACCAGCAGATCACTATTCCAGTAGATGGAGATTGTGATAGAGTCCGTGCTTTATTGAATGAATTGAGTTAGTCACATGAGAGCTTTTGTTGTAAGGGCCCGCGCCGCTTCTACGGATAAACAGACTTTTTTAGCCTCTGTTGGGCAAGAAGCCCACACCGAAATTTTGGCCCACGTACTCATGAACGCTATTTTTACCGCGCAGTCGCATCGTGATGACGTGGTGGTCTACTTAGTGCTGGAAAGTACGCAAGATTTCTCGCGGACTTTATGCTTTGAGTCGAGCCAGTTGCACAATATCGGTGGCTTTCACGAGCAAGCCTTGCTGACCAAAATAGGCCACGCCTTAGACGTTTCTATGGGTATGGGCAAAGAGCAAACCCGAGAGGTCGAGCAAGGACTCACGGTTGAAACGATCAGTTTTGAAAAGTTGGTGCAGCGCCTTTCGGATAGTTACCATTTGTATTTACTGGATAAAAAAGGCGAAAGTGTCCGTGAGCATCAATTTTCTGACGACAGCTGCTTTTTGCTTACTGACCACATCCCGATGCCGAAAAAAAGTTGGAACAGTTTAAAGCGCCTTAATACACAGAAAATCAGCCTTGGGCCTCGAATGCTGTTTGCCTCGCAGTGCATTGTGCTGATCCAGAATGAGTTAGATATTCGCGGTCTTTAAAAAGTCTTTTTCAAACTCATTTTTACTTTTTTTATCTGTGCTTCTTTATCAATTGGGCTGTGCTGATCGGAGTGTAAAAATCGATCCGCATAGTCTTGATAAATCTCTTTTTCTAAAAAGAGTAAGTAAAGCTTCGGATCTATATGGCCTGTGGTGGCCATGGTGGTCATGATCGCGATCGATTCACTGAGCGTTTTGGCCTTTTTATAGGGGCGATCGCTGGAGGTCAGTGCTTCAAACACATCGGCTATCGCCATCACTCGAGCGGGGATCGAAAGCTGCTCTTCACTTAAACCTCTTGGATAACCCGCGCCATCCATTCGTTCATGGTGGCTTCCCGCAATATCAGGAACGTTTTTCATATGTTCAGGATAAGGTAGCCGCTTGAGCATCATGATGGTTTGCACAATGTGATCATTAATCATAAAGCGTTCTTCGTTGGTGAGCGTGCCACGGCGAATGGACAAATTATAGAGCTCACCTCGGTTATAACGCAGTTCTCCCGGTTGTAAAATAAAGTTTTCTTGCCACAGATCTTGTGGACGGCAACCGTTCACCCAGTGCAACTGGTGTACGGGTTTATCATCAAGCAGGCGCTCCATAGTGGGCAATGGTTTTGACTCTCCTGCACGTTGGTTCTCTATCCAAGAAGTACCGAGTTGATCATCTAAGGTGCGTTTCCACTCTCTTTGCGCAATTCGCTCTAAGCGGGAAAGGTCATCATCGCTCATAAACTCACTGCCAATATTACATTGCGCGACGAAAGCAAATTCCTCATCGAGGATTTGTTGGTTCGTCAGCAACTGCTGTTTGAGATCTGGCTCGTTCTTGCCCTGCGCAACACCTTGCCAGTAGTCCGTTTCAGCTTGACATTTGAGCAGCTCAAAACGCATTCTAATTTCGTGAATTCTGTCGTAGATCGTTTCTAATTTGGTTGCTTTATCAATCACATATTCAGGCGTGGTCACTTTTCCACAATCATGCAACCAAGCGGCGAGAGTGAGCTCTTCCCACTCTTCATTGGTCATGGAAAATTGTGGGAAATAGGTGCGATCGTTTTCCGCCGCTTTAGTGATCATTTTTGTTAATTCAGGAACTCGCTGACAATGGCCGCCCGTGTAAGGGGATTTGGTATCAATGGCTGAGGCAATCAATTCAATAAACGAGTTGAGCATCTCCTTTTGCCGTTGCATTTTGTCGATATTGTCTTTAGCGATTTCGGCAAAACTGAGTAGCTCTCGTAAAAATGCATGTTTGTCTTGCTGATCGGGAGTGATGGCCCGTTCGTAGCCTAGGTTTAATACGCCAACCAACTGCTTGTCTCGGTTGAGCAGTGGGAAAAGATAAAGATCAGAATTATACAGCTCATCTTTATGCTTACGCATCGAATTATCGGTTTTAGATAAGTGAACCGTTTGGCCTTTACGCAGTTCAGAAAGTAGCCACGGCATCTCTTGAGACAACTGATTGATATCAAGCTTAAAGGGAATGATGGCGTGGTTTGCTGCGGTGATAAATTGGTTATTTTCGTTGGCATAAGTGTAGAGCAAAATAGTTTCAGCTCGAGTGATCAAATAGCTTTGATGGGTAATCGTTTTGGCTAACACACCGAATTCTTGGTTGCTGGCGGTTTCGCGTAATAGTCGCAGCAAGTCGTGCAGTGTATGTTCCATGAGCTCTATCGATTGGGTTAAATTGGCAACTTCGCGGATCCGGCTTTTTGGGTAGCGTGTCTTTTTAAATTCAAAGCGCGTGATGTTGTCGGTCAATTGCACTAGGTTACCTAAAGGGCTGGCGAGCCTTTGCGCCACAAAACCAACCACTGCAAAAGCGATAGCGAGCATGATTAACGCGACAAAAATCTGCTGATCTCGCATCGAGAGCAAATCTGCGATCAAATCGTCTTGCGGTACCGCTTCTGCCAGCAACAAGCGTACATTGTCGTTTAAAAGTACCGGCGTTAACGTCACCGACCACGTTGTGCCATTCATATTGACCGTTTCATACAAAGTTTGGCTGCTGACCCGATTCAATATTGGTGCAAAAGTACTTTGCTGCAGCTGCTGTGCAATCTGTGAGGGGTCTTGTTGTAGCTCGAACTTAGTATTGTGTTGGGCGAGTGGTCTAAATTGATTATCGAACAAAATGAGCTGAGCACTGTCAGAAAAACCCATCGTACTCATCTGTTTTGACAGTGAGTCAAGCGTGAAATCAGCGCCAAGAACACTCTTTCCATCGGCCGATCTACGTGACAGTGTGACGCCGCTCGTTTGTAGGAAGAAAAAGAAATAAGGTTCCGTTAAGCGTATCGCGCCATCTTGACTTGCCGAGGTAAACCAAGGACGCACGCGAGGATCAAATTTATTATTGTTATCTTGTTTGTCGAGCAGGCTTTCAAGGTTCTGGTCTAAATAGATAAAGCGGTTAGTGCCATCAACTTGAGTGTAATGGGCCAATAGCTGAGCTTGCGCGGGGGCATCAAAACGCTGTTTGGCTTTATCAAAGCTCAGCGAGCGAAATGTAGTACAAGCTCCGGCTTCGTCACAATAATAGAGCGCGACCAACTGTGGATTACGTTGGAAGGTCAGCCAAACGGTGGCGAGTTGGCGTGGGTCCGAGATGACTTTATCCGGTTGATCAATTACGTTACTAAAAGCTAAAAAATCGAGCGTAGTCAAGATAGGTGCGGCACTTTGTTTAAATGCTGATTCCAGTTTTTTGCTGTTTTCGCTACTTAATCCTTGTGCACTTACCGTCAGTAGTTGCTGACTATGGTGATAACTTATGCCAATCAATACAATGCCGATCACCATGGCGAGCACTAAAAAGAGACTCGTAATGTGAATGCTCAGTGAGTAACGACGTCGTTTCATAACCAACTCCGAATTGGATGACATTGCTAAGTATTGTTCAATGTGGGTAAGTTGCAAAAAACCATTTCACATCGGTGTGTTTTCATCCGGTCAGAAAGTGTCGATATGGTGAATATATCGCCCTTAGATTGAAGTGCCATCAGCGAGGCTGTTACACTGAAGCATCGCTGTTGGAATGGAATAATTAAAATGAATCTTGTCGTTGATACTCATACTCACACTTATGCAAGTGGTCACGCTTACAGCACGCTTATTGAAAACGCGCGTTCAGCTAAAGAAAATGGATTGGCAATGTTTTGCACAACCGATCATGCGCAGTCGATGCCTGGAGCGCCGCATTATTGGTTCTTCTCCAATCAACGTATTTTGCCGCGCTTTTTAGACGGTGTTGCCATTATCCGAGGCATTGAGTCCAACATCATGAATCGTGCTGGCGAGATTGATGTTCACCCTTCTGTTGACCAAAACTTAGATTGGGTGATCGCCAGTTTTCATGAGCCCGTATTTCAGCCTGCCGATAAAGCAGCGCATACCGAAGCGTTGATCAATGTGATTAAAGGTGGACGAGTGGATGCGCTAGGGCACTTAGGTAACCCTAATTTCGATTTTGATTTTGATGAGGTGATCGCCTGCGCCGCCCAGCATCACGTTGCGATAGAAATTAATAACAGCACCTTAAAAGGACACAGCAGGGTAGGGAGTGTCGATCGCTGTTATGAAATTGCTAAGGTGGCGAAAGCACATGGTGCTTATGTTACCACTGGCAGCGATGCCCATTTTTGTCAAGATATCGGCCAACTTCAACTGGCCAGTGAACTGCTTGAGAACGTTGGTATTGCTGCTGAGAAAGTGATTACGCACAGTGTCGAGCAGTTTCTGGCCTTTTTAGCACTGCGCGGGCGAAAAGCGATCGCAGAATATCAAACACTATAAGCCGTAAAGAGGTCATAAAAAATGACAAAAATTTGTCCCTCTTTTATCTTGAGATCCATTAAACTTGGCACTTCTTGCCAGAATAAAAAGAAATAATTATGAAAAAAATAATGATACTAACAGCTTGCGCATTATTTGCGGCTAGCGTGTCGGCGGCTAATGTTGACTTAAAACAGAACATGAAACAAATGAAGCTTGAATTTAAACAAGCGGCAGAAGCGACCAGCGTTGAAACAATGCAAGCACCCATTGAGAGATTAAGTCAGGTGGTTGAAGAGTCAAAACGAGGAAATTATCCACCGGAGAAGCAAGATCTCTATTTAGAAGGGTTTAATAAGCTTTCAGTGGCATTAGACAAAATCGAAGTGGATCTTGAGCAAGGAAATTTAGAGCAAGCTCAACAAACGCTGCGGACGGTAGACGAACTGCGTGTTGAATACCACGAGCAGCGTAACCCAAGTATCTGGAAGCGCTTATTTGGTTAATCAGCTTTGTGGCCCCCTCACGATAACGTTGGATTGGTTATAACGTTCAATGGTTCGTGGGGTGGTCACTGCTTGAAAACTGAGCTTGTAAGAAAGGCAGCAGTAGTAAGCCGATCACAGCGGCGCAAACAGAAATGGTGACAAAAAAACCTCGCCATTCGAATTGCTCGACAATAATGGCTAACGGGTAACCGGCGAGCGCTGCGCCCATATACGCAAATAACCCCACAAACCCAGTTGCTGCGCCAGCCGAATCTTTGTGAGAACACTCCGCGGCGGCCATACCAATTAACATTTGTGGGCCAAAGACAAAAAAGCCAATCGTAAAAAAGCCAGCGGCTTGGAATACAAACCCCGTTAACGGCATCAGCCACAGCGCTGCCACCGAAAGAAAAATGCCCATTGAAAAAATCAGGTTCATTGGCCCACGGTTGCCGCCAAACAGTTTGTCTGAACCCCAGCCTGCGACTAACGATCCAATAAACCCACCGACTTCAAACAGCGAAAGCGCGCCATTAGCCGTGATCAAATCATAGCCTTGTTGCTCGGTAAGGTAGATATTTCCCCAATCATTGATGGCAGTACGCACTATGTAGACCAGTACATAGCTCAAGGCGAGTAACCAAATGTACTTATTTCCTAACACATATGTGTGCAAGATCTGTTTAGTGCTAAGGCCGAGGCCTTCATTTTCTTGCGCCAGTTCAAGGGCGTCATTACGCCATTGACCAACGCTGGGTAAACCTTGGGTCATTGGTTTATCACGCAATCGCCAACATAAGAAAACCCCGCCAATAACGGCTAAACAGCCCGGTACAATAAAACCTTCGCGCCAACTAAAATGGAAAGTGAGAAAGCCAACCAGTAATGGGATCAACGCGCCACCCACGTTATGAGCGGTATTCCATAACGCCCACCAAAAACCACGTTCAGAGCGCGAATACCAAGTTGTCAGGAGTTTAGAGCAAGAAGGCCATCCCCAACCTTGGAACCAAGCATTGAGCACCCAGAGTAAGATGAACATACTGATTGAGCTTGAAAAACCAAACAGAATATTGATAAAACCCGTTGCCATTAACCCTAGGCCCATAAAATAGCGCGGGTTGGAGCGGTCCGACAAAATCCCAGACAGAAATTTTGAGATACCATAGGTGATGTAAAACAACGTGCCCATGATGCCAATATCACTCTTATCTAAACCGAGGTCAGCAATCATCGCGGGCATGGCGTAATTCAAACTTTTACGCGTGAAGTAGAAAAGCGCATAACCGACATACATCGCCATCATGATGTGAAAGCGCCAATAACGGTACTGCTGGTTAACCTCCTGCGCTGATGCAAGAAGCGGTTGCGGTGGTTGAGAGCGTAGAAAATTTATCATAGTGCTTTATATTCCACGATTATAAGTGGGGCAGTGTGACGGTAAGCTGAGTGCCATTCTCGCTTAGATCGTGGTTGGTTGTTGTAGACTGACAGTGGCTAATAATCTGAAAGTGGCCACCCAATGCCTCGACTCGCTCACGCATCCCCCGTAAACCAAAGCCGTTCAGCTGCGCTTGTGCTTTGAAACCGATGCCATCATCGTGAATGCGCAGTGTGACATCACTTGTCAACGAAAACTCAATCACAATGTGGCTAGCTTTCGCGTATTTTAAGGCGTTATTGAGCGCCTCTTGGCACAATCGATAAAGGGTCACCTTGGTGGCATCACTTAACTTTTGCAGTTGAGTGGTTGAGTTCCCCGTCCAAACCACTTGGGTTTGAATGCCGTGCGTCTCAAATTCAAGGTCACGCAGCAGTTGATCCAGTGCTTCGACTAGGCCTAAATCATCTAAGGTTTTAGGGCGTAAACGGGTTAGCAAACTTTTAGTTGTGTCGTAAACATTTAAAGAGAGAGATTCAATGGTTTTAGCACAATTGCTGGTGACGGGCTGAGATTCGACGCGTTGAATAATGCTGGCTTGAGTACGGATAGCGGTAATGTTTTGACCGATCTCATCGTGCAACTCGCGAGCAATATCGCGCCGAACGGATTCTTCAGCTTTGACTAATTGGCGGGACAAATTTTGGTTACGATCAAGCTGTTGGCGCAGCTTGGTGTTGAGATCTCTTTGTCGCTGCACACCCATTCCCAGCAAAATGCCAGTTAAACTTTGTGCTGAAAGAGAGAGCAGGAGATCAGTGACTTCCATATTAGAGACACCACTACGAGCCGCGATCAATGCAATGCTATTGAGCAGAGTGCCGAGCAATGCACCTTGCCAGCCGTAGCGAAAAGCGAGCAAAATGATCGGGATGGCTAAACAAAATGGCGCAAAACGCCGAAGCTCATCAGGTAAACCAATTTGCAGCGCAATGCTTAAAATAAATAGTAAAGAGTAGAGTAAGACGTGACGCGTGCGAAATTCGATATGACGAGAGACTAAGTTCGCCGTCAGTGGAACCCAAGTGCTTTGGAAAAGATAATTCCATATCAAATAGCAGCTTGGCACAATCATTAAGCCAGCTGTGATGCTGACTAACATCACCATTGACGCGGCATGGCCGTGGTAGGTGGTGGCCAGCGTATTAATGATAGCGCTGGCGAGGATCAACCCGCCCATCACAATAAAGCGACGCCACTGACTTCCGTGGTAGTAGCGCTGGGCGAGCAGGTTTAAGGGCAGCGTTGCGATACTGGCGGCGAGTACGGTCAGCCATTGAGGTTGTTCCATTAGCATGGCGAGCGCAATCGTCAGCCACCATTCTGCACCATAAATCGCGGGCCAGTAACGTTGTGGACTGTGCAGCGCAGTGCCTAAACGCAGAGCAAAAGGAAAGAAGAAGATCGCCAGTTCCGGATCGTTGACAAAATAGTAGGCGATAACCCACAAGCAAAACCAACTGCAAGAGAGTAGAAACCAAGCGCAGAGTGACGTAATAAAATAGCGTGGCATTAGAATGAGTCAGAAAAATATTTCGCTAAGGCCACGTTATTGCTCACACCTAACTTATCCATGGCATTGGCGCGATGGACATGAATGGTTTTGTGGCTAAGTCCAAGCTCATTGGCGACCGCTTTCACATCCAGCCCGGCAGCCAGCATTTCACTGATTTGCCGCTCACGTTTGGTCAACTGTGCTAATAGCTTTACCTCGCGCTTGGGAGAGGTGAGTTTAAGCGCAATATCGGGTGTTAAGTAGCAACCACCGTGGGCGCTGGTTCGTACGGCTTGGATGAGTTCATCGGGGCTACAACGTTTACTTAAGTAGCCTCTTGCTCCAGCCTCCAAGGCTTTTTCGACCATGGCCGCGGAATCGTGAACGCTCAGCATAATGCATGCTATCCCAGAGGGGAGATCTTGAAGCAGCGACAGCCCGCTTTCATCAGGCATTGAAATATCAAGAATACAGACGTTTGCCCCCGTGCCGGGAAGCCCTGCGCGCGCTTCGGCCGCCGAGCTAAATTGGCCGACCACTTGAATGTCGTCTTCAAGGTTCATGAGTTGGGCAAAGCCTGAACGTACCACGATATGGTCATCCACTAGTGCTACTTTGATCATCACAATCCCCGCTGTTTATATTGCCTGAGTAAAAAGGGAGCTTAAACTAACGCCACAGAGACAATTAAACAAGCAATATATCCCTTTGCTATGGATGCCATTGTAGAGGAGTCTAGCGCGTCAAAAAGGAAGGGGTGGCACAATAAAACGCGACACACTCATAAAAGAGAATATCGCGTTTGATTTTGCTGGGAGCTAAGCGGCAGCTGCGGCCAGCTTTAGCCTTTTCTCATGGCGGATCTTACGCTCTTCTGCGATCGCGACAAGAATCAGCAGTACGATACAGATCATCGCTGAAGTGTCGAGCGCAGCAAAGGTGCCCTTCCAGCCAGTGAGGCCAAAAATCGGTGTACCGTCGGCGATCATACCTAGGCCAAGTTTGGCAAAACTATCACCAATTAAGTAAGCAAAGGTGCCTTTAACGCCATCTGCGACACTGATCGCTTTTTTCGGCACAAAGCCAACCGCAGCAACACCAATCAGTAATTGTGGGCCAAAAACAAGGAAACCTAGCACAAACAGTGACCCGAGATACATAAACTCGCTGGTGGCGTGCTGATAGAATTCGAGCGCAACAATGATGAGTCCCAGAGAGACACAGGCGACCAAAGCTCGGCGGCCATTAGCAAGATCGGACAGATAACCCCACATTAAAGTGCCGACTAATGCGCCCACTTCAAAGAGAGTGAAGCCTGAAATGGCCGCTTCTTTTGACAAACCAAGTTCTTGATAGGCATACACAGTAGACCACTGGTCGATGCCGATACGCACGATGTAGAGGAAGATGTTGGCAAAGCAGAGTAACCAAATCACTTTGTTTTTCAAAATGTATTCAACAAAGATCTCACGTTTGGTCATTTGGTTTTCTTCCGCAGCAATATCTTCCTCACTGACCGCTTCATCAAACAACTCTTCGACCGTACCTAAACCGTATGCTTCAGGAGAGTCACTACCGTAACGCAAACCAATGAAACCCACCACTAATGCGATGATTGATGGGAACACAAACATGCCCACAACGTGACCATTAAAGAGATAGTTTGCACCAAACAGTGCTACGCCTGCCGCACCTGCGCCGCCGACATTGTGCGACATATTCCATAAACCTAAGTAGGTGCCGCGTTTATTTTTGGGCGTCCATTTGGTGATAGTGGAGTAGCTTGATGGCCCACCAGTACTTTGGAAAAAACCGCTTAGCGCATAAAAAGCAACCATTAGGAAAATGCTGACGCTTGAACCGCCCATGCTCATGCTAAATCCAAGCATTGCAATACCAGAAAGGATCAGCATAAAAGGTAGGAACTGTTTCGTGTTCTTGCCATCGGCGTAGTAAGAGACCACTGTCTTACCAATCCCGTAAGTGATGGAGAAACCAAGACCAATCAGCCCTAGCTGTGTCATCGACAAGCCGTAGGTTGAAATCATATCGTTTTGTGCAACGTTGAAGTTTTTGCGCACTAAATACATCGCCATGTAGCCAATAAACACCACAAGGTATGATTGTAAAAATGGTTTGAACCACATTTTACGGCGTTCTGCTGCGGGGAGATCGAGGGTCGGTAGCCGAACCTGTTGCAAAAGTTTTAGCATGTGAAATCCTTAGAAAATCACGTCAAAGAAATCTCTGCTGTCAGTCAATTCACACCAGAGTCGAATGGCTAGCAACCGTCTGGCTGCATTATAGAGTGATTGTAAAAATCGGCTTGGCGATTGACTTGAGGGCATGGCCTAACTGAGTTAGGAATATTTCCTAGTTTGGGTGGATTGATAGACAAAGCGTGAATGGAGTCACATTGATATGCATCTTGAAACGTCGTCTTTAAGCTAACGATTTGTAGCGAACTTGAGGGTATTTGTTAAGTTTTTAGCGCTGCCGCACTGTTATTTTTATCATTGCGTTATAGAGTGTCGACAAGAAAAAATTGAGTGTTGCTATGATTCGCCTAAACCGTTTTAACAGAATAATGTTGCTCACCAGCGCGCTCAGTTGGGTGTTGGTGTCGCTTATGCCTGTAATAAACGCGCATGGCAATATGGCGGGGGTTTGGGCCACACTGTGCACCATTAATGGTTTTGAGCTGGTTCAAATTGAAGAGGGAGAAGTACAGACACAGCATACGAAACCCTGTCCCTTTGCTCATTTCTCCACCTTTCATCAAGATTCACTTTCAACGACACCTTTACTGACACGACTGAACTTGTTTGTTTCAGACAGCTACACTTTTTTGGCTCTAAGTGTACGATTTGAAAAACAAGTTCCTCGTGCGCCACCATTATTTAATCTGTTGTACTGGCGTTAGAAAATAGCCTTGATTCCTTCCACTATTCACTATTCACTATTCAGAATAAAGCTCTAACGGTAAACCATCTGGGTCGGCGAAAAATGTGTATTCGCGACCAGTGAACTCATCAACGCGGATGGGCTCGACGATGACGCCTTTTTCCTCTAAATACGCTTTGACTTCACTGACACTGTCCACCACAAACGCTAAATGTCGTAGCCCTTGAGCTTCAGGGAAGCTTGGTCTTGGTGGTGTATTTGGAAATGAGAACAGTTCAATTTGTCCGCCATCGGGCAAAGCAAGATCCAGCTTGTATGAATCGCGAGCGGCGCGGTAATTTTCAGCAATAACAGGCAGCCCTAAGATCTGAGTATAAAACGCTTTGGAACGTGCGTAGTCTGAACAAATAATTGCCGCGTGGTGGATTCGTTTTAGCATGATTACCCTTTATTTGTTGAGTTGGCTGACCAAATGTTCAGTGACGTAATCAATGAACACCCGCAACCTTGCTGGCATGTACTTGGTTTGCGGATATTGCATGGCAATCGAGCCGTAGTAATTACTTTTGATCGTCCAATCGGCTAATAGCCGGACGACGCTGCCTTCAACGAGCGCTTGCTGAATGACAAAATCATGGAAGATGCCGATACCTAAGCCATTTTTCACGCCGTTCAAACGCATTTGTGAGTGGTTTACTGCATAGCGGCCTGAGACGGCCACTGTATGGAACTCATCTTCTTTATGAAAATCCCAGAGATGGTCACGCTCGGTTTCGGCAAGATACAAGCAGTCGTGATCCGTTAATTCGATAGGGTGGATTGGCGTGCCTCTGGCCGCTATATATTCTGGGCTGGCGCACAACACTAAGTGGGTTTTGCCAATTTCACGCAGTACCAAGTTTTCATCTGGCTTATCAGTCAGTTTAAACGCCACATCAATATTGTGTTTGAATAAATCGATCGCACCATCTGCAGCTCTCAGCTTAAGTTGAATTTCAGGGTATTGAGTTAGAAAAGGAAGCACAAGGGGTTGCAGAACTGAGTTCAAAAATGCTTCAGGTGCCGCAACAGTGAGTGCGCCTGCAGGTTCGGTGTGGTCAGAGGTTGAAAGCTCAACCGCTTGCTGCGCAGCGTTGACCATCAACAGACTTTGATCATAAACGCGCTTTCCTGCCTGAGTGATTAAGAGTTGGCGCGTGGTTCGCTCAAATAACTTCACTGATAGCGCTTGTTCTAAACGGGTAATCAATTTACTTAATGCCGAAGGTGTTACCCCCAGCTTTTGAGCGGCTGCCGTAAAGCTACCTTCATTGACGACGAGAATGAAAGCCGCTAAATCAGGCAGCAGGGCGATAAGACGATGCGTGATCATAATTGTATTTGTGCCTGAAGTTCACGAATGGTTTTCCATGTCATGGGATAATAGTCGTAAATGGGATCAACTAAAATACCATTAAGCGATTTTACAGTGTAAATGAAGGATCTATTTTCGTTTAGGCTGCCCTACACCATAGCTATTGCGCTATATAAAAATAAGGACGTAGCAATGTCTTCTGCATTTTATCAACAGATCCAAAACCAGCTTGAGGAAATCAAAGCGGAAGGTCTGTATAAATCTGAACGTGTGATTACCTCGCAACAACAAGCGTCGGTCGAGATTTCTACTGGTGAAGAAGTGTTGAACTTTTGTGCCAACAACTACCTTGGTTTGGCTAATCACCCTGCGCTGGTTGAAGCGGCGAAGCAAGGCATGGACAGTCACGGCTTTGGTATGGCTTCGGTACGTTTCATCTGTGGTACGCAAGATATCCATAAGCAACTGGAACAGAAGCTCTCTCAATTCTTAGGTAAAGAAGATACGATTCTTTACACCTCATGTTTTGATGCAAACACCGGTTTATTTGAAACTATTTTAGATAAAGAAGACGCGATTATCTCTGACGCGTTAAACCATGCCTCAATCATTGATGGTGTGCGTTTATGTAAAGCGATGCGTTTTCGTTACTCCAACAATAACATGCAAGAGTTGGAACAGCAGTTGATCGCAGCCGATGCGGCGGGTGCTCGTAATAAGCTCATCGTAACGGATGGCGTATTCTCAATGGATGGCGTGGTAGCTAATTTACCCGCAATTTGCGACTTAGCCGATCGATATAACGCGCTCGTCATGGTGGATGATTCACACGCGGTTGGATTTATGGGTGCAAATGGCCGTGGCACGCATGAATACCATGATGTGATTGACCGTATTGATATCATCACCGGTACCCTTGGTAAAGCCATGGGTGGTGCTTCAGGTGGCTACACTTCCGGTAAAAAAGAGGTGATTGATTGGCTTCGTCAACGTTCACGTCCTTATTTATTCTCTAATTCGGTTGCGCCAGCGATTGTTGCAGCATCGATTCGCGTGCTGGATTTGCTAGCAGAAAGCGCCGCGCTTCGCGACCAACTTTGGGATAACGCTGCGCATTTCCGTACTCGAATGGAAGGCGCGGGGTTCACTATGGGTGGTGCGGATCACGCCATCATCCCAATTATGCTCGGCGATGCTATCGTTGCAGCAGAGTTTGCAGAACGAGCATTAGCTAAGGGCATTTATGTTGTTGGTTTCTCGTTCCCTGTTGTGCCCAAAGGCCAAGCTCGTATTCGTACACAAATGTCAGCCGCGCATAGCCGCGAGCAACTCGACCACGCCATTGATGCGTTTATTGCTGTTGGCCAAGAAATGGGGCTCATTAAATGAAAATTAAAGCATTATCCAAACTCAAACCAGAGCAAGGCATTTGGATGACCGAAGTACCAATGCCTGAACTTGGTCACAACGATCTGCTGATTAAAATTAAGAAAACCGCAATTTGTGGCACCGATGTTCACATCTATAACTGGGATGAGTGGTCACAAAAAACCATCCCAGTGCCAATGGTGGTTGGCCATGAATACGTCGGTGAAGTGGTTGGCATTGGTCAAGAAGTTCGCGGTTTTGAATTAGGTGATCGTGTGTCTGGCGAAGGTCATATTACTTGCGGCCATTGTCGAAATTGCCGCGGTGGTCGTACTCACTTATGTCGTAATACTGTGGGTGTTGGTGTGAACCGCACGGGTGCATTTTCTGAATACTTAGTTATCCCTGCGTTTAATGCTTTCAAGATCCCAGATGGTATTTCCGATGATCTAGCCTCGATTTTTGACCCATTTGGTAACGCGGTACATACCGCATTGTCATTTGATTTAGTCGGCGAAGATGTGCTGATCACTGGTGCTGGTCCAATAGGTATCATGGCGGCCGCAGTGGCGAAACACGTTGGTGCTCGCCATGTGGTGATCACCGATGTCAACGAATACCGCCTTGAGCTTGCACGCAAAATGGGCGTGACACGCGCCGTGAATGTTGCGGAACAAAAGTTAGAAGAGGTCATGAGTGAACTTGGCATGACAGAAGGTTTTGACGTCGGCCTTGAAATGTCAGGCGTACCGAGTGCCTTTAGTTCTATGCTGAAAACCATGAATCACGGTGGTCGTATTGCTTTATTAGGTATTCCACCTTCAGATATGGCGATCGATTGGAACCAAGTGATCTTCAAAGGTTTGGTGATTAAAGGTATCTATGGCCGTGAAATGTTCGAAACTTGGTATAAGATGGCGAGCCTGATCCAGTCTGGCCTCGATTTAACGCCTATCATCACTCACCATTACAAAATTGATGACTTCCAAACGGGCTTCGATGCTATGCGCAGCGGGCTTTCTGGCAAAGTTATCCTTGATTGGCAGTAACTCACTAATCTACTAACACCATGAAGGGGCTTTTTAGTCCCTTTATTCTATAAATTTCTATTACGAAGTTTAATTGTTATCCCTGATCTAATTGGCACTATCGAATCTATCTCTTTTGCTCCTTTCACGAAATTTTTCGTAAATTTTCAAAGCTTAACTATGCTAAATGGAAATACACCTCAGAAAGGAAACTATTCATGCAACTTCTTAAACCGTCGCTAGCTGGCTGTGCGCTATTGCTAGTTAGTCAATTTTCATCATTCTCGGTCAAAGCTGATGTGTTAACGCTTACCTCACTTGAATGGCCGCCTTATTCATCACCCAAACTTATGCAAAATGGAGCCTCGATTGCGGTTGTCTCTGCTGCGATTCAAGCTATGGGGCATGAACTTAAAGTTGAATTTTATCCTTGGGAGAGGGCTGTATACTTAGCGACTAATGATGCTCAGTATGCAGGATATTTTCCAGAATACTTATTTGAATCTAAAGATATTCTCTTTTCTAACTCGATTGGTTTAGGTCCACTTGGGTTTGTTGAAAATAGTGCAACCCCTGTAACTTGGGCGAGTTTATCCGATCTAAAACCATATAAAATTGGTGTGGTGCGGGGCTATGTTAACACCGAAGAATTGGACCAAATGATCGCAACTGGAGAGCTAAAATCAGAAGCGGTCAGCAGCGACAGTCAGAATCTTGCGAAAGTCGGCCATGGACGGATCTCACTTGCGGTGATTGATAGTAATGTTTTTCAATATTTGTTAGAAAATACGCCAGCGATTGATCCTATAAAAGCCAATTTACAAATGAACAGCCAATTGCTGGTGGAAAAGTCGCTGCATGTTGCTTTTACCAATAATCCAGAAGGCGAGCGTTGGAAAAATATTCTCAATGACGGGTTAAGTCGTATTGATGTGGAAAAAATCATGGCGGATTATTTGTCGAAATAAATAAAAAGCGGTTCCGAAAGCAGTGTTAGACGTTTGCTGTAAATCTAGCTTGAGCGGTAGATTTTTATCCACCGTTCAAGATGGTCAGACAATGTAGCCTTTTAATGTATTAATTTCTTTCTTAAATAGTGGAGCAAAGCATTTATTTAGACAGTTTGCTTGCCAAGCACTGCTCTAAATTATGAATACATAGTTTGACTATCGAGGGAACGTGGCTTGCGAACGGAGTTAAGGTGTAGACGGTGTTGAGAGGTAAAGTGTGTTCGGGCATTAAGTTCACTAGATTTTGCTCCATTTCAGTTAAATAAAAATCAGGAATAATACCAATGCCAGCACCGGAACGAATCAAAGATAGGCAGCTATGAAATGAATTTGCAATACAATTTGCATGTTTAGTATAAATAAAAGATGTACCGCTAGTGTGGTGAAATTGGTGTATTATTTTCTCTGATTGCCAAACATTAGCAATATATGGCAATTCATTGATATTCTTTTTCTTTTCTGATACTCCGCATAGAACATCCCTAAACTCACCAATGCGTTTTTGTTTAATATTACTATCATGTGAGGCCCCAATTCTGATGGCAATATCGATGTCGTGGGCTATTAAATCAAGGTGCTGATCATCACAAATTAGCTCTGGTTTCAGCTTTGGATAGGTCTTCATCAAATCAGCAATAACGGGAACCACTAAACTATCCATCAATGCATTGGGAGCTGTAATTCGAAAGCGCCCCTGAGGTTCAAGTTGATATTCGCTAGCGATATCCCAAGCGCAATTGGCAAGTATATTTAATTCCTTGCATTTTAGGTAAAAACGTTCACCGACATCGGTCAATATTTGCCGTCTTGTTGTCCTTTTCATCAGGATCATACCCAGCTCTTTTTCTAAGAGCTTTAAATGCTGGCTAACCACTGACTTAGAAATATTGAGTTTATCAGCTGCTGCGGATACCGAGCCTGCTTCGACGATATGAGCAAAAATGGACATTTGTCTTAATCTATTCATGATTATTGTTCTTTTTTACTAAACAGTAATTTCTATTATTGCTGTTTTTCATGGAGATGAGTAGCGGTAATCTATAGCGGACAATATCACTTAGAGGTATAAAAACGATGGTAAATAACTCAGTATTAGCCGCTTGCCAGCAAGGCATTGAAGCGTGGCAAAGCGCATTTAACCAGCAAGATGCTAAAGGTTGTGCAGATCAATACATTTCCACATCAACAATGCATGCTCGCCCATTTGGAGTTTTTGAAGGTAAAAGTGCCATTGAGGCTTTCTGGCAAGATATTATGGATCAAGGTTTTAAGGAGGTTTCTTATACGAATGTTTACTGGGAACCCGCTGGGCAAAATGGATATATACTAACGGCTGAGTGGCAAATGAATAAAGCATTTGGTGTCATACATAAAGAGCATTGGGTAGTGGAGAGTGATGGGAAAGCTCGTTTAGCTAGCGATGACTTTGAAGTGTTGGGTGAGCGGTAAATCTTTGAGGCATCCTGATGCTTTTCATTCTGAAGCGTTGCCTCTTCGGTTGTAGCGGTTTTTAGTGGAAAAAGTAAGGAGGAAGCCCCTCCTTACTGATTGAAGTATTGTGCCTAAATTATTTCTCTATTCGCTCTTTGATTCTGCTGGAGACAAAGGCGCTTCATCTTCATGCCATAATAAGTCGGCGCGGTTTTCATAGCGCTCTGCAAATGACATTTCAGGGCTTAAATCATACTTAAGCGTATTTTTTAACCGTTCGAATGCTTGTGTGGCCACTTCAGGTGTTGCGGTTGCATGAGGATTAATCAGCAATTCAGCACTACGATAACGATAATTAGGCTTGCTGATCAAATCATGATACCCAATATCAGCACCGTTAAACGGGCCTACAGCAAATATGATATCTTCTGGCGGAATATTAAGTGTTGCGACTTCGTGAAGTGAAGCACCTCGTACAGAGGTCTTTACAGCTTTGCCTCCATGATTGAGTTCTACTGCGTAGACGTAGCCACGCTGCTGATGCAATGCGTAATTTACGGCGACAGACTGCTCGGAACTTGTCGAAATCACACCGCGAATACCTCTGGTATGGTGGGCGAGTTCAAAATACTCTACCACTCCCGGTTTTCGGTTAAAACCAGAGTGGAAAAGTTCATCAGTACATAGCATGAGCCAGGAAGTTCATAATCCGAAGTGTTCACACAAACTTGGCCTAGTGCATACTATAGCTAGGCATAAACGTAGGTAAATCAGTATGCAGATAATCCACCGAATTGAAATTTGTTGTAATGAAAAGCTTTTGGCAAGTGCTGAGGCAATAGGTCACGATGGAAGCCTGCTATTGGAGCAGTTCAGTGAAATAGTAAAAGAGCGTGACTCTTTTACGATTAAGGAATACATATCAAACGGCGAACGACGTATTCTTGAAAGTACGCCATATGGAATGAAGGTCATTAGCAAGGAGATACTATTTACTCCTAAATCATAGCAGCAATGGGGTAGTTAGATAAAAGTGAACAATTTGCTCGTAATAAGGAGAGTGGTGATTTCGTTTTTGCTTGTATTTTTGAGCGGCGTTGTTGATCAAATCAGCTTGAAAATCAACGACGCCATATATGACTAGCTGTCAGTTTCTGACAGGCATTCCTAGTCCTATGACTTTGTTTATGGCTTTGACATTCGCCATGATTTCGCCCACTTGAGCGTTATAACATCTCATACTCAATGTACCGCTAGTCAGTCCTTTATATCGGGACATTGCCGTCTCAGATATTGAGCGATAGTGATAACCAGACTCGGCTTTCCATTTCGGTATTGACCCATTTTTCAGAGCTGTTACTGCTCCGTTTCTGGGATGGCCATCTTCCCAAAGTGCTGCATTCTTTCGAGGCGGTATCAGCGGGATACAACCCTTCTTTTTCAGAGTATCATGGCAATTTTTGGTGTCATATGCTCCATCGGCAGATACGGCTGTGACCTTTCTGCGTAGCGGGTTGAGCAACGTAGGTAGTACTTCACTATCGCCCACATTGACAAGGCTGACTTCCGCACTTATCGCTTCGTGAGTGTCTACATCAACAGCTAAGTGCAGCTTACGCCATGTTCTGCGCTTTTCTGCACCATGCTTTTTCACTTTCCATTCACCCTCACCAAAGACTTTGAGGCCAGTCGAGTCAATGGCAATATGGCGAATAGCCCCTCTAGATTTATTGCGATATTTGACTTGAACTGTCTTTGAACGTTTACTGATACAGGTGTAGTCAGGAGATGTCAGCGGAACATCCAATAGCTCGAAAATCGAGTCGATAAAGCCTTGAAGTGCACGCAATGGCAGAGAGAAGATGCCCTTAATCATCAAAGCAGTTTCAATCGCTGTATCAGAGTACTGGAATCCTCTACCACGCTTACCATGGTGGGTTTTGCATTGCCATGCATCAATGGCTGAGTCATCTATCCAGAATGTAACCAAACCACGTTTGCACAAAGCCTTATTGTACTCCGCCCAGTTAGTTATCTTCTTTTTCGCTTTACCCATGTCACCACCGTTCCAATCCTCTCAAAGGATCAGATCACAGGATTTGGAAAAGGTTCAACTGATTTAGGCAACAACGCCTTTTTGAGCGTATCGAGTTGACTTAATTCCATTTGGTTTGGAAATAAGATCACATTATTTTAGGGGATAAAAAATTATTCTGAATCAATATCATATATCAAACTATTTGCACTTAATTGTTGTGTTGAGTTATCCGTAATATGGATGGGCATTATACATTTAAACACACAATAAAAAGACAAAGGTAAGCTATGCCTATTATTATATTAATATTATTGTCGGCCGTATTTTCGGTACAGGCTGCCAATTTAATTGACTATTCACAAATCGATCTCTCAAAGGTGATCAACGAAAATAATACAAGAGGATTCTCTGCTTCTTCTCGGTCACTTAGCTATCGTGATGCGAATGTCGTTAGAGTAGGACAGGAAACACTCGTTCGTAAACAACAGCTCCATTATGGGCTTCCGGTCTATGGTCATTTTGTGGTCACGGATGTTTCTAATCGTGGTTTTGCAAAGGCAATTGATGGCCATGTCTTAACGGGGATTGAATCAGATATTGGTTCAACTTTACCGATGATTAATGTTGACCAAGCAATCGATGCCGCCAAAGGAAAGCTACAAGGTATTACTGCTACAAGTGTGCAGGATGCACAGACTGAATTGATGATTTGGGTAGATGATCAGCAAACCGCTTATTTGGTCTATAAAGTCGATTTTCTCTCTAGGAACGGAATGACCCCATCTCGCCCAATCTCCTTAGTCGATGCTAAATCAGGACAAATACTTGATGAGTGGGAGGGGCTGACTTTTATTGAAGCCGAGGGTCCAGGCGGTAATCAAAAAAGTGGCCGCTACTACTTTGGTGCTAATACAAAATATGGTGGTTTCCAGGTTAGCAAAGACTGCCGCATGGATAGCGCTAATGTTGTTACGCTCAATATGAATAATCAAGAGTATGGCGGATGGGTCCATCAATTTGATTGTCACGTCAACAACCATCGGGCTGTTAACGGAGCTTATGCACCAATGAATGACGCTCACTATTTTGGCCAACGTGTTTTTGACATGTATATGGAGTGGCTCAATACTCGACCTATTCAGCAGAAACTCACTATGCGTGTTCATTACGGTTATAACTACGGTAATGCATTCTGGGATGGCCGTCAGATGACCTTTGGTGATGGTAATCAATCAATGTATCCACTTGCGACGTGGGATGTGATTGCACATGAAGTGAGTCATGGCTTTACTGAGCAAAATTCAGGTTTAGAGTATCGTGGAATGTCTGGCGGGATGAATGAATCCTTTTCTGATGTTGCAGCCGCAGCATTAAGTGAATATGTTCATGGCAGCTTTAACTGGAAGATGGGTGAGCACGTGATGAAATATTCAGACGCGATGCGTTATTTCATTCGCCCAAGTCGAGACGGCAGTTCGATTGACCATATTAACCAGTATTATCAAGGTATAGACGTCCACCATAGCTCAGGGATTTTCAACAAAGCGTTTTACCATCTTGCAACCAGCCATGGCTGGAATATTAAGCAAGCCTTCATTGCTTATGCAACGGCGAATCAACTGTATTGGCGACCAAATTCAAACTTTCAGCAAGGTGCTGATGGCGTTTGCAAAGCAGCGCCTTTGCTCAAGTTGGGATCCAAGTACAAAACTGTGGTTCAAGCCAACCAGAGCCTAACATTGTTACATTATCGAGTAATAAACCAGTAATCATCGATGCTAATTATGGTAATGAACAACATTATGTTCTGAAAAATCTTTCAACAGATGAAGCCTCAGTTTATACATACCATGGTCATGGCAACGTTGATCTTTATGTAGCCATTAATAGACCTGTATCAGTGAATGACTTTGATTGCGTTTCTCGTAATCAGACTAATGACGAATATTGTGGTTTTAGTGGTATAAAAGGAACTGATATTTATGTATTAGTTACTGGTGCTGACCGTTCTGTAGATACTCACCTTGTTGTGATTGCAGAAGGTTTATTACCCGCTCCACCCGAACCTCAAGATTTATGTACTACTCTGAGCGAATGGTCCCCTTCTTATTACTACCCTACGGGTATGCAAGTTCAATACTACGGACATCGATTTACTGCAATTCAAGATAATTGGGGAGCAGATCCATTTGATAATTATTGGTATTGGAATTATCAAGGCAGTTGTAAGTAATTCAGTGGCTGTAAAGCTTATCTGAGCATATATAAGTGCCACTTTTATCACTCGATCTCAATCGGCATGCTTTTATGCAGCGGAAGAACTAATATGGCTAACCATGTAATAAGTGGAAACAGAACATCATAAGTGTGTGTTAACATTTAGGATATAAAAACATAGAGTGCAAATTTTCGGTAGACTTACCGGAGTAATGCCAGTCAGCTTAGCTGACTGGCATTACTCCGGTTGGGGCGCTTTTTTTGAACAGCATTTACTCCGCGACTACAGAATAAACAAGCAAGTTAACGGCGGTGGCAAAATATAGCGCTAGGAGAAAACTAATACCGACGTAAGAAAACGAATAATTTTCAAACGCTCACTTCATTTAGCGTACCAAAATAAAAATCCATGTAAATGCAGCAAAAAGTAGTGCAATCAAAACTGCAGCTGATCCTATATCCTTCGCACGGCCACTGAGCTCATGCCACTCACTACCTACGCGATCAACTACAGCTTCCACGGCTGAATTCATAAGCTCAACGATGACAATCAGTACTAAGCTACCGATCATCATTAACTGTTCTAATTCATTGACCGGCAAGAAAAAAGTGATCGCAATTAGAATGATAGAAGCGACGATTTCTTGCCTAAAGGCGGCTTCATTTTTCCATGCAGCCTGAAGGCCTTTCATTGAATAACCTGTAGCGTAAAATAAACGACTTATTCCTGTACGGCCTGGTTTCATAAAGTGAGTAACCTAATAGTTAATAATGAGATAATAAAAATGTCGATAGCTTGAGTTGACTCTCATCTTATTAAAAAGTGCTATCGGATGTAGCATACTGTATCTATCTATTATTTTTCTATATGAAAATTCATTGCCATGTCACTTTTTTGAAATAATACAAAGTTGATGTTATCCCTATTAACAAAAATCGCCATAGTAATGATTAAAATTTAGACGGCATCTTCAGTCATGAATACTAATTAAAAGTTAAATAGAGCATTAAATACGGATCTTTTTGTAAAGACACCCCTGTTACTTAGTCGATTAAACCTGATGAACCTAAGCACTCAGGTTCAATGAACATATTTCTATTTTTTATGTAACAGCATATTTTTTAAATAATTGTGGCCAGTCCAGTGGCTCATTATCACAATGGCGGCTATATGGCTTACCGTTGCCAGCATCGTTAGATTTGCGAGCGCTCCATGCAATTCGCTGAGCCAGTCATTTGCCCATAACATGTCCAGTTGTGTTGCCCAGCCGCTAAGTCTTGTTATGAGGAGGCCAGACCACAAGATCCAGACCATAACAGCTCCAGCTGGGTTGTGCCCTTCATGGTGATCTTCTTTTGTTTCTATTACTTGCTTTATGTGAATAAACGCATTGTGTATTGAAGGCTTAAAGGCAGACAAGCGAGCAGGGGAATGGACAATAAGACCCCAAATGAGACGAAGGCATATCGTGATCATCAGTAGATAGCCAATCCATTGGTGTGTTTTACTACCTTCTTCTGTTATGAGGTAATTGGTTAAGAAAGATCCCGCCACAATCCAATGTGTCAAGCGAACAAATAGATCCCATTTGTAAGTTTTAGGCATTTTAGCGTTCCTCTATTTTGTTTATATTATCAAGATTGAAATGGATTTCTGTCGTTTAATTAATCTAAATAAATCCCGCCACTCTTAATTCTGTCAGTGTTCGATAAAGGAATTTGCCATATTAATCTTAAGAAAAACTTAAGACATTTAACGCATGAAGATAAAATAGGCGATAGTTTTTCGTTTTACAAAATGAAATGGAACTTATTTCTTTTATCAATGCCTTAACGTATTATCTAATCATTCATTTAATCTTAATAGTTGTTGAAATTTATGCTCAATAAAATCAAACCCTACTTAGGGCCTCTCTATCCAATTGCTGCTGTATTCGTGGTGGGGTTAGTTATCTTTTTTGTCTCTCGTTTAGGACTGGCTATCTGGCATTTTGAACGGGTGAGTGATGCTGGTGGATGGCTCACCATTTTCTTAAGTGGTCTGCGAGTTGATATTGTTTCTCTTTGTTATTTGCTCATTTTACCAGCGTTGTTATCTAGCCTACTGTCTGGCGATCATGCTGTCGGTCGGGTTTGGCATTGGTTTTTACGTGTGTGGATTACCGGCGGTTTGTGGTTGATTGTTTACATGGAAGCAGCAACACCGCCATTTATTATTGAGTACGATCTGCGACCTAATCGAATTTTTATCGAATATCTCATTTATCCCAAAGAAGTTTTCAGTATGCTTTGGAGTGGCTATAAATTTGAACTTTTCCTTGGTGCCGTAGTTTCCACGTTCACACTTTTTGTCGGTTGGAAATGGAGCAAGCAGCTTGTTTCGAACTTAAGCTTTCCTAAATGGTATTGGCGTCCGCTGATTGCTATTTTTGTTGTGGCTATTGGTATTTTGGGGGCGCGTTCTTCACTGGGACACCGTCCATTAAATCCGGCGATGGTGGCTTTTTCTAGTGACCCTTTGGTGAATGATTTAACGTTAAACTCCTCATTTTCAGCGATTTTTGCTGCCAAACAGATGAAATCTGAAGCGAGTGCTTTTGAGTTTTACCCGAAAATGGATAAGCAGGAGATCGTCCAAGAAATTCGTGCATCCATGAATGTCGACAATAAAGACTTTGTCTCTGCACAACAACCTAGCATGGCAATGCATCAAGCGACCTATCAAGGCCAGCCTAAAAATATCGTAATCCTTCTGCTTGAAAGTCACGGTGCACGTTATGTTAGCCGCCTTGGTGGTATCGATGCGTCACCCAATATCGATAAACTGATTGATGAGGGGTGGGCATTCACCCGTTTGTACGCAACGGGAACGCGTTCTGTTCGTGGTATTGAAGCGGTGACCACTGGGTTTTCTCCGACTCCTGCACGTTCGGTGGTCAAGTTAGGTAAAAGCCAAACGAATTTCTTTTCAATTGCGGATTTATTAAAGTCTCGAAATTACCACACACAATTTATTTACGGTGGTGAAAGCCACTTTGACAATATGAAGAGTTTCTTCTTAGGTAACGGTTTTGTCGATATGCAAGACTTCCCAACTTTTGAGTCGCCTAAATATGTTGGTTCATGGGGCGCGTCAGATGAAGATCTCTACAATAAGGCAGATCAGCAATTTACGAAGATGAGTCGTGAAGGTAAACCGTTCTTTAGCTTAGTTTTTAGCTCATCGAACCACAGCCCATTTGAATACCCTGATAACGTGATTGAACCGTATAATGAGCCAAAGCAAACGGTGGAAAATGCGGTGAAATATGCAGACTATGCGCTTGGACAGTTCATTGAAAAAGCGAAAAAGTCACCATATTGGGATAACACGGTGTTTGTTGCTGTGGCAGATCATGATGCTAGAACACAGGGTAATCAGCCTGTACCAGTCGATTACTTTCGAATTCCAGCGGTGATTTTTGGTGGCGGCATTGAACACCGCATTGACGATCGTCTAGTTAGTCAAATTGACCTTGCACCCACACTGCTTTCTTTGGCCGGTATCAGTAGCCAAAACCCAATGATTGGGTTCGATTTAACTCATGATGTTCCTGCTGAGAAGCAGCGAGTAATGATGCAACGAGATAAAAACTATGGCTATATGACAGCAGACAACCAACTGGTTGTTATTCGGCCTGAGCAAGGTATTTCTACTTATCAATATGATTTTAAATCAGATACCCTGACAGAAAAAGAGTTGGATCCAGAAGTGGTTAAACGTGCCCATGCCAATGCTATGTGGGGAAGCTTAGCGTTTAAAGAAAACTACTATACCGCATCTGATTCATATTGATTATATTTTTATCCACCTACAGCGTTATGCGATAAATCAGTACCCAAAAGTAGCTGAGAAACATAAACTGGTTGGACTTAAACAAGTTTAGCCAGTTTGTGAGACGCAAAATGTTAGAAAAAGAGAACCTGATTAAACTTGCGCGTATGCCAATGCCGTTTGGTAAGTATGCAGGGCGAGCGCTTATCGACTTACCAGAAGAGTATTTGCTGTGGTTTGATAAGAAGGGCTTCCCTGAAGGGGAGCTCGGGCGTTTGCTGCAACTTTGCTTAGCGTTGAAAATTGAAGGATTGGATAGCGTGGTTAAGCCACTAAAGCGTATGTGATCTAGTGGCTAACCGCGTTATTTTTTCATCAGTTTGGCGAGATCGGCAAAGGGGTTATAGGTCGCGCTTTGATGATCGTCTAATCTCGCAACAGGCTCAGCGCCAAATCGGTCGTGGTCTGAATATTTAGAGTGCTCATGATCGTGACAATAGAGGCATAAAAGCTCCCAGTTACTGCCATCTTCAGGGTTATTGGTGTGATCGTGATCTTTGTGGTGCACAGTTAATTCCCGTAAATTTGAATAAACGAATTCACGCGCGCAATTGCCACACACCCAAGGGTAAAGTTTAAGTGCTTTTTCTCGGTAACCGCTCTCTTTACGAGCATAATTGGCACTTGAACCATAAAAATCTGACGACATCTTAATTCCAACCATTGATTAAAAATACTTTTTCGATATTAAAAACCAAAAATCTGCGCTAATCAAAGTTTGTGTGATTTATTTTAATGCACGCCCTCACACCTTAGCGTAAGTGTCACTTTTACCACTCAATCTCAATCGGCGTGCCTTCTTTGACTTGGCTCAAAAATTCATCCATTTCTGAGTTAGTCAGTGCAATACACCCATTAGTCCAATCAAAACTTTGCACATATTCTGGTCGTTGCTTGTCGCCATTTTTTAGACCATGGATTTTTATATCACCACCGGGATTGATGCTTAAGCGCTGTGCATGCACTTTATCTTGATGATTCGGGTAACTGATATGAATCGAACGATAATAGCCAGAATCATTACTGATAGCTTCAAGATAGTATCGACCTTCTGGAGTACGTTGATCGCCTTCTTGCTGTTTATGTCCTTTGGGTTCTTTACCCAAGGCAATTCGATACTCTTGAATGATCTGCTGTCCCGAGATCAAGTACATGCGACGCTTAGATTTATCCACTTTGACCAGATCAATCTCAGCCGCTGCGCTGTTGAGTGAAAAACATAGAAACAAAAGTAGCCTAAAGTATCGGGTCATAAGAGAGTGTCAGTACTGATAAGGTGGCAAATAGAGAGACATTATGCAGCGGAAGAATGAACGTGGCTAGTTGTCAATGTTGTCTTGCAAATAAGACAATGCTAAAAATAATAGGGCTAACCATGTAATAAATGGAAACAGAATCTCAAAAATGTAGGTTAACTCTAGGATGTAAAAACATAGAGTGCAAATTTGCGGCCGACTTAACAGCGACCTTTTTAAGAGTTTGATTGCACATGATCTTTTGTCTAATTTTGCAATGAAAATTATTAAAATGTCAGGCCGCTCATATGTTCTCTCGTACTTTACTCAAACAGATTTCTTCTGCTCGCAACCATCGTATGCTCGCGGAAGCAACGTTTGATTTTCTTCAAAGTTTCATTTCTCCCAAATCAATGCGGATCTTTCATGCACCAACATTAAACAAGCGCCATGAGCCATTATTTGAGTACAACTTACCGACAGCTCTGCAAAATTATCCAAATACCTTTTGGAATTGGGCCGCACAATTTGACACCTCTGATGGTCTAATTCCACTAGCGATCAACACCTGCAATTGGGACTACCGTAGTGTGATGGGCGGTGAGTCTTATCTTTTTATGTTAGATAACCACCCTGATTTAAGAACCTATTTGCTGCTTGAGGCAATTGATAACGTCAACATTCATGCGAAAACAGAATCCGGAGAGCTCGATTGTTTGCAACTGATTGCGGCTCGTTGGCAATGTCTTCGCGCGGAATCTGAAGCGGCAAAGGAGTTTAAAAATAGAGATATCCGCGAAGCAAAGTATTTGGATGAAATTAAACAGCGCGAAATGTTCATTGATAATATGAAGCTGGTTCATCAATTAGCGATTGAACTGGCTAACCCAGACAATTTAGATGCGCTGCACAGAGCGGCCGTTGATGTAACGAAAACACGCTTAGGATTTGATCGAGCCGCTTTTTTAGTTCTTGATATGAAAAAACGTTGTTTTAGCGGAACTTATGGTACGGATGAAAGCGGAAAAACGGTAAATGAACACCATACTCAATACGATTTGCACCAGCTAGAAGAAAGTTATTTAAGCGGTCTTTCTGATGATACTAAAAGTTTGGTGCTGATCGACGATGCCCCTCTATACACGGCGGGCAATGTGGTAGGACAAGGGTGGAATGGGATGTTAATCCTACGTGATGGTAATGAAACCATTGGTTGGATCGCGATTGATAACTACATTAATCGACAGCCCATTACTGAATACCAAAAGCAGATGTTGGAATCTTTTGGTTCATTGCTTGCGCAAATTTATATTCGCAAGCGTCAGGAGCAAAATGTTCGCATGTTGCATGCGAGCATGGTTGAACTGTCACGTTGTATGACGGTGAGTGACGTGTGCAAATCGGCGGTCAGTTTTGCGATTAACCGCATGGGTATTGATCGTCTGGCGGTGTTTTTGACCGATAAACACTGCTCGTACATTCAAGGAACGTGGGGAACCGATATCCAAGGCAACATTGTGGATGAATCCTATTTTCGTTCTGGGACCACCAATAATATGATTGTTGATATGGCCAAAGCCAACCCCAATGAGGTGGTGTTTGAAGAGTCAGTCCCTATTTATCATGACAGCAACATTGTTGGTTTTGGCTGGACAGCCATGACCATGCTTACCAACAATGGCGAGCCTATTGCTTTTATTGCTGCGGACAATTTGATCCGCCGCTCACCACTGACTTCACAACTGCGAGAAGTGATCCGCATGTTCGCCTCGAATTTAACCGAAGTATTGATGCGTACCAGTGCTCAGCAGGCGATCAGTGAACTGAATGAGAATTTAGAAATTGAGGTGCGTAACCGTACCTATGAGTTACAAAAAGTGAACGACAAACTGGACTTAATGGCCAAAATGGATCCATTAACTCGCCTTGGAAATCGTCGGATGTTATCTCATTTATTGGAACGCATCGGTTCGAGAGTACAAGCGGAGACCGTAAGCTATGGTTTAATTTTGCTTGATATTGATCACTTTGGTTTATTTAATAATTACTACGGTCACTTAGAAGGGGATATTGCTTTGATTCGTATTGGCCATATTCTCAACCAACATGCTCAGGCAGAGAATGAACTCTTTTGCCGAATTGGTGGTGAAGAATTTATATTGTTGGTGGCCAACCGCGATGCAGCAGAAGTGAAAGCGTTGGCTGAAAGCATACGCTTTAGTATTGAACGAGAGCAGATTGAACATAGTGAGAACCCTGATGGTGACTGCTTAAGTGTCTCGATTGGTTACACTATTGCCCAGTACCTTCCCAGTGAACTTAAGTTTGAGGAGATGTACAGCAAAGCAGATAAGGCACTTTACCAAGCAAAAGATAATGGTAGAAACCAAGTCGTTGGTTACTCTGAGCAAAAACACCATACTCGAAGTGATAAAGTCGCCGCGCCAAATTCATAGTGTTGGCGCGGCGAGTCATGGCAAGGATAATGAGAACAGCAGATTATTCAGTCTGAGAGGTAATATTCAACCGTTGAAACGACGCGTACTTTTTTGATGTAAGGAGTATTGTTATCACGATCCACAATACTAAATTGTCCCTGTGAAGCACGTTTAATCTTGCCAAGTGAGCTTTGCGAATCTTTGGCAAATTTCTCTGCGACTTCTCTTGCTTGTTTGGTCGCTTCTTCAATCATGTCGGGTTTGATTTCATTCAGTCCAGAGAATGAATAATCAACGCGGTTGTTGTAAGGATCTTGATTAAAAACGATGCCTTGTTTTCCTAAATTGCCGAGCTTATTAATGGCCTCGCGCACTAGGTCAACTTGATTGCTGTACACCGTAATGGTTTGGTTCGCTAAATAACGAAACTCGACTAAATTTTCTCCACCATACTGCTGTGCTTTTTTGTCGATCACCGCTGGCGATGATAGCGAGACACTTTTTTCATCAATGCCTTGTTGAGCTAAAAATGCGGTCACCAGTTGGCTCTGCTTTTCAATCGTGTTGAACATGGTGGGTAAATCATTATCGGCCACACTAAATTGGATCGGCCAAACAACGGTGTCGGCGGGATATTCTCGCTCTGATAATCCTTTAACGGTCACCACGCGCTCATACTCTTTATATTTCACAGCCGTTTGCTGCACAAAGTAACCGAGGGTTGCGAGCCCGAGTATTAAACTCAAACCGATGATCAATGAAGCGCTACTTTTTATTTGCATGCCTTGTTTTCCTTTTGTTGGCAACAGTCCCAAAATGACTTGAAGTCACAGCGGTGAGCCGTTTGAATATAACAACACACCTTAGATTTGAGATTGTGATTTCGACAGCCATTTTCGGTTAGAGTTTTGCTAGAGATTCTAACTTTTTATGCTGGCGCTTAGTTTGCTTTTTTTGAATGGCATCAATCATAGAGATTAACGCTGAGCCATCCCAATCACTTTTCTGAGGTGCGTACAAAGTTTTAAGTTGCTGGTTGACTTGTGCATCTAGTGCGGTTTTCTCTTCATCACTTAATACGACTGAATCGCGCCAGAGGGTGAAGTAATAGCTGATTTTGGCACCATCTCGGCTTTGTACCGCTTCTTTTAACTGTTGATATGGGTGGCCTTCAAGCGGTTGATGATGAGCGTCGGTTTCTTGTGTTGCTGTCTGTGGTGCGTTACGAAATGACCAAGCGACTACCATAGTCGCCATCCATAACAGTGCAAAAAATGCGGTAAAGTAGGGCCAGTATCCTGCATCTTTAACGGTGACGGTTTGTACTGTTGGTGGTGTCAGCACAGAGGTGGATGGGTTGAGTAATTCACCTGGCGAAACCTCTAGCGTTAGTCCTTTGGCTTGCGCGCTTTGCTGAGATTCGTTTTTGGTGTCCCACCAACTGACGGTGAGATCCGCTAGATCAACCTTACCGACGGTTTTTGGGATGAGTACTTGTTTTAGCGTCATTTGCACATCGCCATTATCTAAGCTTTTAAACTGAGGCTTTTCAGCATAGAGCCGAATTGAGTCTGGATATTGCACTGAGAGGTTAGGCAACTGCGTCTGCGTAAGGCCTTTCACTGTCAGAATCCATTCACGAGTCAACGATTCACCCACTTTGGTTTTAAAGCTCTCGGCGGTGATGATCTGCCCTGTGGCATCTCGCCACGTTTGGTTGAGTGTTAGTTTTGGTGTAGGTAGCCAAGTGCCTTGATAGATATCTGGTTTCGGCAGTACGGTGAGCGAAAAGGTTTTGGCCGGAATATCGACTTGCAGCAAGCGGGTGCTGCCCGTTTGGTTGTTACCATAGATGAGGCCAGCTTTAAACGCAGGGCCGGATAACGTGAAAGTTCCTGCCTCTTGGGCCGTGACTCTAAATTTTTGGTCTACAACGGTGACTTCAACCCCATCCAATAAGCTTTGGTACTGGTTAGCTTCTCCCTCGGTCGTCAGTTCTAATCCTTGTACAGCGGGTGGTGTAATTTGTGGATTTTGCAGCCTTCTTGGATCAGCTTTGATGATTAGGCGAGCATTGAGAAAAGTGCTTTCACTCGGGTAGAGTTTGCTACGTTCTAGATCGGCTTGTATTTCAACAAGGTCAGATTGCTTGGGCGATTCACCATCAGCGATAACTTGAATCGCGATCGGTTGAGTAGTAGCGCCATTGACGGTAAAACTAGGAATGGTCAATATGCCAAGTTTGTTGGCTGCCAACGATACATTCCATTCACTGCGCGTGCTGCGATCGCCATTGATGATGTTCACCGAAGTACCAAAACTTGGGCGGCCGAGGAAAAAATCGCCTTCTAACACCTTAAAGTCGATCGCATCGGTCGATACTTTTTCATCGGCGACAATTCGTAATTGGAATACTTCATTTTTCGCGACCTTATTTTTACTGACGCTGGCGTAAAGTGCAGCCGCGTTAGCGGCCGAGCTCAGTAGAGCAACAGAAACTAGGCTGATAATCGCAGCCCAAAATGAACGCTTGATCGATTTCATACTTACCACTTCTTGCTGTTGTTTTGTGGAGGTTGTGCTTGGTCTTCTTGCCGTTGTTTTGCTTGTAGCAACAATTGTGCTTTGAGTAAGCCGCTAGGGTCTCGTGCACTTTCGACTTGTTCTAGCTTGCGAAGTTGCGGGTCAACGGTTTGGCTATCGCCTTGCGGTTGCGATTGCTTCTGTGTTTGCTGCTCAGAGGCTTCTTTGTCACTGACCTCATCTTCGTTGTTCATTGATTCATTTGTTTGAGTCGCTTCAGTCGGCTGTTGAGAGGCAGGCGATTCATCCGCCGTGTTGGCCTTGGATCGCTCACTTTGCTCATCTTTACTTTGTGCCGATTGAGGCGAAGACTGAGAGCCGTCGTTCTGCGGTGAGTTATCGCTTTGGTCGTCAGGTTGATCTCCAGTTTGTTCGCCATCTTGTTGTTCGTCGTTTTTATTCTGCGCATTATTTTTATTTTCTGAGCGATTTTGATCTTGATTTGGATCGGAAGGCTCACCAGACTGTTGCTGTTGCTGTTGCTGTTGCTGTTGCTGTTGCTGTTGCTGTTGCTGTTGCTGTTGCTGTTGCTGTTGCTGTTGCTGTTGCTGTTGCTGTTGCTGTTGCTGTTGCTGTTGCTGTTGCTGTTGCTGTTGCTGTTGCTGTTGCTGCGCTTTTTTTACGATTTCCAAATTATGCTGAGCATCTTTATGGTTTGGGTCGCGCTTTAACACCTCTTCATACAAGGTTTGGGCCTTTTCCAATTCTCCATTTTGCGCGTAGGCGTTGGCCAAGTTGTATTGCACTCGCACACTGTCTTGTGGCAGTTGAGAGAGGGTCTCCACCGCTGCCTGATATTCTCCAGCCTGATATTGAGCGATGCCTTTCCACTCTAAGTCTGTAAATTGTTCACTGGCCGCTTGATACTCCTTTGCATCAAACGCTTTTTTAGCTTGTTGATTGCTATTTAGCCAAGGTGAAGCCTGTACACTATTGCTGTGCAGTGTAGGGATGAAGAGCAGTAACAAAGAAAAAACGACGCCACGGCGAAACAAAAGCAAACACGGGATAATGAGGAGCAGCACTAACCAATAGCCATTGTTAACGCGCTCTTTCACCATTTGTTGACTCTTGGTTGTACTGTGTGGTTGTTCGTTTTGGTCTAGCTTAGCGATCATTGCGACATCGCTATTGTCTAAGTTGATTGGCGTAAATAACCCATTTATATTCTGCGCGAGCGACTGCATATTGGCAAAGTTGGTCTTGGCCACCACAGTCTGCCCTTGTGCATTTTTCAGTAAGCTGCCATCGCTGAGCGTAATGGGTGCCCCCGCTTGTGTACCAATGCCTAAGATCACCAATTTCCAACGCGTATTGGTAAGCTGTGTTTCAATCTGAGCTTGCTCTTGTGAGTCGATGTCATCGGTCAATAACACAATGTCACCTTGTGCAAGGCCAGCATTTTTCATTATGTCGATGGCTAATTGAACCGCGCGAGCTGCATCTGCGCCGGGGTAGGGCATAATATCGGGCGATAGATTGGGCACTAAGTTGCTTAGGGTTGCGGTGTCGGTGGTTAATGGGCTAACGGTATAGGCATCACCTGCATAGGCGACAAGACCTGTGCTACCTTCTTGCCATTGCGTGAGTAAGTCGAGCGCTTTATAACGCGCTTGCGTTAAGCGGTTGGGTTTTATATCAGTAGCGTACATCGATAGTGACATGTCCATCACTAATACGCGCGCGTTACTATTGCTGTAACTGGGGCGTGTTTGAGATTCAAAACTCGGACCAGCCAGCGCCAGTACTGCGATCAGCCAACTGATGCCGATGATTACGATGGCCGCGTTATGTTTTTTAGCGTTCAAACCCATCGCCTTAGCCAGATGCGGTGCTATCAAAGAGTGTCGTTTGGCACGCAGAGTGAACCAGCCCAGCAGTAGTGCTAAGGGGAATAGTGCGGTTAACCACCAAGGTGTAAGAAAAACAAACTCAGACATGATTTCTCCTTAGTAGCGCTAAGAGTACAGAAAGCGCGAGCGCCATCGCCAACGGATAACCAAACCATTCGCTTTGTGGACGCCAAGTTTGGCTTGCTTGGCTTATGGGTTCTAATTGATTAATGGTGTCGTATATTTTGGCGAGATCTTGGCTATTTCGTGCGCGAAAATATTGGCCACCAGTCATGGTCGCTATTTGTGTTAACGTCTTCTCATCTAAATCTTCCGCGGTATTGATTTTTCGAGTCATAAAAAACTCTTTGACCATCATTTCGCCAGCGCCAACGCCGACTGTGTAAATGGTGGCATTGTATTTTTGGGCAATTTTCGCCGCTTCGATTGGGTCGAGCACGCCAGCGGTATTGCTGCCATCGCTGAGTAAAATCATCACCCGCTGTGGGGCATCACTATCGATAAACGTTTTGGTCGCAAGCCCAATCCCTTCACCAATGGAGGTTTGGGTGCCGATCAGCTTAAGGACGGCCTGATTAAGTTGCTGGCGAATGGTGTTTCTATCCAGAGTCAGAGGCGTTTGTAGATAGGCGTGATCGGCAAATAAGACTAACCCAAGGCGATCACCTTCGCGCTTGTCAATAAAATCAGAGAGCACATTTTTAACGGCGCTCAAACGATCAATGTACTGATCGTCAAGCAGCATATCTTCTTGGCTCATGGAGTAAGAGAGGTCAACCACCAGCATCAGATCTCGGTGTTTGGGCTGAGCAATAACCGGTTCGCCAAACCACACAGGACGGGCGGCGGCGATCACTACTAAGCACCAAATAACGCTGGCAATGATTTTAGCGATGATCTGGTTTGGTGCTTGACGCTGATTATCTTTAGGAAGGTAGGGCAGGTGAATCGCTGCCCTTTCTTTTGCTGGTGGTAAGAATCGATAAACGACCAGCGGGAGTGGCAGCAGGCATAGCATCCACCACCACAATAACTCTATATTTGCCAAAGCCTAGCTATCTCCGTTTTTTAGGCGGCAAAGCATCATTAACCCATTGATAGCAGTGATTAATCAGCTCTTGACTATGTTCTGTTTTCTGCTTTTGGTATAACGCTTGCTGCCACAATGTTTCATTGGGAACAAAAAGAGGGTAAGAAATTTGTGAATCTAAAAAGGTGTACCACTCTTTGCCGGTAAGATGTGCGATTTCCATACGAGGGTAGTAACAAAGCGCGGCTTGACGAAGTAGCTCAATCGCTGAAGAAGGAGTTAAATGCCCAAATTGGGGGTTGAGTAAACGCAGCGCCGTTTTTTTCGGGGCTAAGCGTTTACGACGCCAACGAATGGCTAACACCAGAATCAGCAGACAGAGCAGTATGCCCGCCGCGCTTGCCCACCATCCCCAAGCCAAGGGAAACCAAGAGGGTAGCTCAGGCAGTTGCATCGCGCTTAAATCTAAAAGTGTAGCTATTGATGATTCCTTCATTCTTTATATCCGGATAGTTGTTGCAACAAAGGTTTCTCACTAGAGAGTGAGGTATAAGAAATTGCCATAGTTTGACTCAATGATTTTAGTTTTTCTTTTTGAGATTCAAAGGCTTTTTTAACCCTAAGCGCGTACTATTTTCCGAAAAGTTGAGCCAGCTCGTCTGTTGGTCATCGGTTACGCGTTCTACACCGCGAAATTGGGTATCTCCTTGCTCTAATGGATCGTAAATGTGCACAATTTTTACACGATTATGTCGCTGCAATTGGTTGAGTATTGGTTGTAATGTGGCATTGAAATGGACGAAGTCACTGATCAAAATCACTTCACTGCCTTTAGGGCACAAACGATTCAACGCAGTTAGGCCGCGCTGCATGCTGTGTGATTTCGTTTTATCAAGCTCCAACAGCTGTTGGTTTTGTAGTGTCACCAACTGTTGCAACAGCTGTAATGGCCCTTTTTGGCGGCTAGTCGGTTTTAACTCAACCAGTGTCGAACCAGTATCAATCACCGCGCCCACTCGGTCCTTATTGGCAATGCTTAACCAACTGAGCAAGCTTGCCATGTGCGCCGCTTGCACTGATTTGAGCATTAACTGCGATCCAAACTGCATAGAGCGGCTCAGATCAACGTAAAGAATGACGGGTTTTTCTCGTTCTTCACTGAACAGTTTGGTATGAGGCTTTCCCGTACGCGCAGTAACGCGCCAGTCGATGGTCCGAATATCATCTCCTGCTTGGTATTGCCTGACCTCAGCAAAGTCCATTCCTCGGCCGAGTTGCTTGCTCTGATGCTGCCCCAATACTTGCGCCCATAAACTTTTAGCAGGTGGCAGCCAGCGAATAGCGTGCTGCTTGTAAGGCAACAGTTCAGCCAATGAAAGTGTGACACCCGTACTAAACGGTGGAAGTGACTCTTGCATAGTAAACCTTAGTCTTAGTGCTAAGCACTACCAACCAGTGAAAGTAAGTGAGTGATAACTTGGTTGGGATGTACGCCCTCAGCCTGTGCTTGGTAGCTCAATAATAGACGGTGGCGCAAAACCGGAAATACCATCGCTTGAACATCTTCAGGGCTGACAAAATCACGCCCACTGAGCCATGCATGAGCGCGAGCGCATCGATCAAGCGCGATGGTTGCTCGCGGGCTGACGCCCATCTCTAGCCATTGTGCCAACGTGGTATCGTAGTCTGCGGGTTTACGCGTTGCCATGATCAGGCGAATAATATATTGCTCAATAGGTTCGGCCATGTGAATGTTCAGCACCGCTTGTCGAGCACTGAAAATATCGCTTTGGCTTAATGTGGGCGGAGAGACTTTCTCAATTCCCTGCGCTTCCCCGCGGTTCAAACGTAAAATGGCGAGTTCATTTTCAGCGTCTGGATAATCAACATTTAAATGCAATAAAAAACGATCCAACTGCGCTTCGGGTAGAGGATAAGTACCCTCTTGCTCGATAGGGTTTTGGGTAGCCATCACTAAAAAAAGTTCAGGTAACGGGTAGGTTTTTCGACCTGCCGTGATCTGTTTTTCGGCCATCGCCTCGAGCATCGCAGCTTGTACTTTGGCTGGAGCGCGGTTGATTTCATCAGCCAATACTAATGAGTTAAAAATCGGGCCCGCTTGAAAGGTGAACTCACCTGTTTCAGGGCGGAAGATATCGGTACCGGTTAAATCGGCAGGGAGCAGATCAGGCGTAAATTGAATTCGATGAAAATCACCTTCAATGCAATCGGCGAGTGATTTCACAGCACGGGTTTTTGCAAGGCCAGGAGGCCCCTCGACCAAAATGTGTCCATCAGCAAGAAGTGCAACTAATAACTGCTTAACCAAACCTGTCTGGCCTATGACAGTGTTGTAGCGATTGAAACGCGTGCGATGGCATTGAATGGGTCTCCTGCTGTTTTGCTGAATTAGTAATTTATTGATTCGAAAAGTTCCATGAAAAGTGTGATACATCAACTAATTGGCGAATTATTATCCATTTGGCGAAACGAAAGAATGTTTGGTCACCATACTCGACTATGCTTAGGAACAACCATTGTTGGCCATGATCACATTCTACGTGAAGATAAATCGATTCTATCGATAAATTTCTCAAGAGAGAGGGTTTGTTGCCGATACAAAAAAGTTATTCATGACAAGCCAATAATAAAGAGCGCAAATAATGTTCAAACTTAATTCGATGAGTATTAAGCAAAAGGTTGTATTAGGAATTACGTTCGCGGTACTCGCTTCGACGGTTATCGTTGGTGTAATGGCGCAGCGTCAAGCACGAGAGGTACTGGAGCACCGATTAATTGATATCGAACTTCCCTCGTTACTTGATCAAATCAGTAGCCAGATAGATCGAGAAGTATCGCAATTGCTCTTTTCTGCTGAGCAACTAGCCAATAATGAATTCATCAAGCAAGCCGTTCAGACGACCGATATTAATGCTGACGCAGAGGCGATGCTGATTAAGCAGCTCAATAATGTACGCGATCAATATTCGTTAAATGATGCTTCTGTGGCTAACCGAAAAACGGCGTATTACTGGAACCAAAATGGTTTTCTGCGTCAGCTTAATCAACAGCAAGATGGCTGGTTTTTTGGTTTTACGCAATCGGGACAAAAGACCATGGTCAGTATGTTCCAAGAGGCAAGAGGCAAGTGGCGAAGTGAAAATGTTTGCCAACTACCAAAATGTCAGTGGCGATACGATGTCTGGTTTGTCGAAATCAATGGATGACATGGTGAACCTGCTCAATGGATTTAAAATCGAGGACACAGGTTTTGTCTTTTTGACCAACTCGAAAGGGGAAGTGCAAATCCATCGCCAAAAAGAGAAAGCTAAAGCCTCATTGACACAATTGTACGGTGCAAACGCAAACCAGCTATTGAATAAAAGCCGCTTCAACCTGATTTCGACAACCTATCAAAACCAAGATGTTTTTGTCGCTAGTGTCTACGTGAAATCGATGGACTGGTTTGTGATTGGTTCAGTACCTGTGTCGGAAGTCTTCGCCGAATTAAATGCTGTTGCGCAAAAAATGTTGTTCACAACCTTAGCTGTGGCGGGTTTGTTTATTTTGATGGGCCTTTTTCTGGCCAATAGTATTGCTAACCCAATTAAACAGATTGCACAACGCTTTACCGATTTAGGTAAAGGCGATGGTGATTTATCGCAACGGATTGAGGTATTGGGCCGCGATGAAATCGCTCAATTATCAGCGGGCTTCAACGGTTTTATTGAGAAGATTCATCAATCGATGAAAGAAGTTGCTTCTACCAGTCATGCATTGCAGTCGGCGGCGGGTCGGGTGTCGGAAAAATCGACGCGAACTCATGACAATAGCCAAGAACAGCGTGACCAAACTATACAAGTGGTGGCGGCGATCAATCAAATGGGAGCCACTATCAGTGAAATTGCTTCTAACGCGGCGACGGCAGCTGAAACAGCAAATCACGCGGCTGATAACACTGAAGTAGGACGTGAAGTGGTAAGCAAAGCCAAAGATGCCATCAGTCGTTTAGCCGCGGATATTGAAAATACGGGTAAAGTGGTGGAGCAGCTAGCATCGACCACTCAAGATATTGGCTCTATTTTAGGTGTTATCCGTGGTATTTCTGAACAAACCAACTTGCTGGCATTAAACGCTGCAATTGAAGCGGCGAGAGCTGGAGAGCAAGGCCGAGGTTTTGCTGTTGTGGCAGACGAAGTGCGAAATTTGGCCAGCCGCACGGCCTCTTCAACGGAAGAAATTCAAAAGATGATCAATCAATTACAAAACGATGTAAAAGATGCGGTCTCGGCGATGTCTTCCGGTAAGGCTGTTACACAGGAAGGGGTTGACGCTTCCGATGAAGCGGTGAACGTTTTAGTGAATATTTCAAACAGGATCCACGATATTTCCGATCGGAACACTCAGGTTGCCACGGCGACTGAAGAGCAATCAACGGTGGTGCACACAATCAATCAAAATATTGAAGAGATCAACGCCATCAATGAAGTGACCACCAGCACCGCAGAAGAGTTGGCAGAAGCGAGCCAAGAGCTGCGTGATCTGTCTGGCCGTTTAGATAAAATGGTGGGTAGCTTTAAGCTCTAGAATCATGAGGGGGAAATCGGTACACTTCCCCCATTATGTTTATGTTTAGGTAAGTAAAATGAGTGATTTCGAAAAAGAGTTAGCACAATTGTCGCAACAGGTGGCGGGTGAACCTGAAGTGAAACTGCCTTCGTTGGAAGAGCAAAAAGCGATTGTGGCTGAGCTTAAGCAGCTAGAAGCGGAAGGCAAGTTGACGCCAGAAGTGCTGGAAAAGCATTTTGGGCAATTCTTTACAGAAACGGATACCCCCGTCCATTAATTCAAACCCACTTTATTTAATTTAGAGCACACAAGTTTATTTAGAGTACACAATAGTATTTAGAGTACACAATAGTATTTTAGGGCACACAGTAGTGGTGCCCTTTTTTATCAGAAAACGTTATTGAGTCATAGGAAGCTGTTGCGCGATATCTTCGAGTACCTGTTGAAGGATCTCTGTCGTTTGCGCGCCTGAGATAAGATGGCGTTGCTCAATGATCAAGGCTGGCACAGCTTGAATTCCTGCCTCTAACCACTGTTGCTCTGTGACAGAAACGGTTTTCGCCCACGACTCATCAGTTAAAACTGCGCGGCAGATTTCTCTGTCTAAACCAAGGCTCTGTACTAGGTCGAGCAAGACATCATCGTCATCTAAGGCTTGCCCGAAAGTGAAATAAGCACGAAATAGTGCCATTTCCAGCTCTAATTGTTTTCCTTGGCTATTCGCCCACATTAATAATTGATGTGCTTTACGGGTATTATAAATACGCATGTCGTCACTGAAATTGAATTGAAAGCCGACTTCTTGCCCTAGGGCGCTGAGGGTTTGGCGTGCTTGTAAACTTGCTTCTATCGACGTGCCATATTTTTTGGCTAAATGTTGCTGTAGGTGTTCACCACCTATAGGCATAGCAGGGTTGAGTTCAAAAGGGTGCCAATGGATGTCTGCATCGATCGTATCGCTGAGAGCCAGCAGCGCTTGCTCTAACCGCTTATAGCCAATGATGCACCAAGGGCAGACAACATCTGACACGATATCAATGCGTAGTTTTTTCATTTTCTTCCCTACCGCGATTGGCAATTCACTGACCTTAATTATAGCGAGATTATCAGCATAAACTGTGACTTGTTGTGTAGCCCTTTGGAAAGCTAGGCGCTTTTTTATCGCTCTACGCCTTTTCTCTCATACAAACAATATTGCAATAAGGCTGATGGAATTGCTGAAACGCTCTCTATACTCTAAAAACGTTAAATGCAGAGAATTAAACTGCGCTTTGAGAAACAAGTGACGTATTGTGAGGTTTCGCCTCTTTCAACTTGTGAGTTAACCATGATGAACAGGGACATTGACGTATGACAAATGTTCAACCAACCGATGTGATTTTGCATGCTTTTGATTGGCCGTATCGTTTAGTCGCTGAGCGTGCAGAGCAAATTTTTCAACTGGGTTATAAAACGGTGTTGATTTCACCGCCGATGAAATCGTTCAAAACCGCTCAAGGTACAAAATGGTGGCAACGATACCAGCCGCAAGATTATCGCATCATTGATAATCAACTGGGCAATACCCATGATTTTAAACAAATGGTTAAAACCTTAACCGCATTAGGCTTGCGAATTTATGCCGATGTGGTGTTCAACCACATGGCCAACGAATCTAAATTGCGTTTGGATTTACAATACCCGAGCACACAAGACTTAGCTTCCTACCAGAATAAAAGCGATGAGTACCAAGCGCTGCGCCTCTTTGGTGATCTGACCCAGCCACTCTTTGATAAAGATGACTTTGTGGAAGCGTTTGGTATAAAAGATTGGAAGGATCGTTGGCAAGTACAAAATGGACGCATTACTGGAGGGGCGCATGATCCGGGCCTACCCAAGTTGCGTGATAATGAACACGTGGTTGTACAACAACAGGCTTATTTAAGGGCGTTGAAAGCGTTAGGAGTCAAAGGATTTCGAATTGATGCTGCTAAGCATATGTCTATTGAGCATTTGAAGAAAGTATGGGCCGATGACATTACGCAAGGCATGCATATTTTTGGCGAGATCATTACTGATGGCGGCGCAACCAAAGAAGAGTACCAACTTTTTCTCGAGCCTTATCTGCAAGAAACAAAGTTGGGTGCTTATGATTTTCCACTATTTCAAACGGTATACGATGCGTTACAAACAAAAGGTAGCCTGAAATGGCTGATTGACCCTTATTGTTTTGGTCAGGCGCTTTCCAACAACCGAGCGATTACGTTTACCATTACGCATGATATCCCCAACAACGCTGTGTTTGCTGACCTAGTCATGGATGAAGCCTTAGAAAATATCGCCTACAGCTACATTCTTGGTCGCGATGGGGGAGTGCCATTAATTTACACCGATTTAAACACCAGTGGCATTCTGAACCATGCTGGTCTTCCGCGCTGGCAAGAGGCATGGTGTTCGCCACAAATGGCGGCGTGTATTGCTTTTCATAATAAAATGCATGCGTTGCCAATGAAAACGCTAGAAGCGAGCGATGACTTGTTAGTGTTCAGCCGCGGTAAGGAAGGGATAGTGGTTTTGAACAAATCTCAACGCAGTCAGCGCGTTGAAATTGATTGGACAAATCCAATGCTAGAATTGTTTACGAAGCAGCAGTATCAACCCAATAACCAAAAGATTGTCATGGATATCGCCGCTCGTTCTAGCGCCATGCTTTGTCGGCTATCAAATGTCTGATGGTGAATCAAACGGTGAGTCGTTAGAAAAGTAAAGGCGCGTAATCAGCGCCTTTACTGAGTCTACCCAGTTGCTGCGGTAGAGGATTAAACGATAAATTTATTCAATATAGCATCTTGCTCTCTGATATTTTCGGTTTGAGCTTGCATGGCGATATTGGCATTGTCAGCGGCGTCTGCAACTTGAACGGAAAGATCTTTGATCTTAACCGTGTTGTTGTTGATCTCTTCTGCTACCAAGCTTTGTTCTTCGGCTGCCGAAGCTATTTGGATATTCATATCACTAATTTGCTGAATAGCATCGCGGATTTTCAGCAGAGCATTATTTGCTTCTTCGGCACGATTGACCGCCTCAGCTGCCGTTGTTTTACTCTGATTCATCGCATTGGCAACAGAAGTAGCGCTCGACTGCAACTTCTCAATCATATTACGGATCTCCGTCGTGGATTGCTGCGTTCTTTGCGCCAGCGTACGCACTTCGTCTGCAACGACCGCAAAGCCTCGGCCTGACTCTCCAGCCCGAGCCGCTTCGATCGCTGCGTTTAGTGCCAGCAAGTTGGTTTGGTCGGCAATGTCGTTGATCACTTTCAAAATGGTTTCGATGTTTGCCGTTGCATTTTCTAGTGCACTTACCTCTGTTACTGCTTCATCAATACGCGTCGAAAGATTATCGATCGCTTGCGTGGTTTGGGTCACAACATTGGTACCAAATTCTGTCGCGTCATCAGCATCTTTTGCCGCCGATGCCGCGCCTTGCGCGTTGTTGGCGACATCGCCAGAAGTGGTGGCCATCTCATGCATGGCCGTGGCTAATTGCTCAAGTTCATGCAGTTGATCACGCATCGCTTCGGCCGATTCTTGCAACCCCATCGAGGTCATTTCCGAACCGCGTAAAATTTCTGAACCGATGGCTTTAGACTGGGTAATTTGTTGTTGTAAGGCTTCAGTAAAGGTATTGAAACCGACCGCTAATACCGAGAATTCTTTATCCGTGTCGGTGGCTAAGCGTTGGGTTAAGTCACCACTACCAGAGGCAACGTTCTGTATTGCATTATTGAGTGCATCAAGCGGTTTCATCAACAGACGGATAAGCACAAGCAGTATCGCAATACTGAAAACTAAAGCGATTAACGTATAGATGATCGAACTGTTGCGCAGTGTTGCTAAAGACGCATAGGCGATCTCTTCATCCAAAACGACACCGACATACCAGTTCTCTCCGGGTACTTTTGAAAAATCGAGTGTGTAGTGTTTGCCATCAATCAGCACTTGTTTAGGCTCTTCGGCGATAACAGCATTGCCTAAGTATTCTTTCATTGGCTTGCCGTTCATCTCTGCTCGGGGGTGGGCTATGGTTGTGCCGTCGGATGAAACAATAAACACATAGCCTGCATCAAATAATTTTACGGTGTTGACCAATTCTGCTAACCCAGCAAGGCTAACATCGTAGAAGATGGCGCCGATAAATTTGCCGTTATCTTTAACTGGGGTAGCAATAGACACTAATATTTCATTAGTGGCAGAGTCGGCGTAAGGTGCAGTAATAATCAGTTTGTCGGCATTTTTTGCATCAATATACCAAGGGCGCACGCGTGGATTCCATGATGCGCCTGGGTTCCAAGTAGGATCATTACTGATGTAAGAGCCATCACTCTCAAAACCGACCCCAGCCAGTAAAAAAGTTTGTTTGACAATCGGCCTTGTGATGACCTTAGACATACTTTCTCGGTTAATGTCGACTTCCAACATGCTGGTGGCGTAAGCGGCAATGGCCTTGCGGCCATTGATCTCTGCACCAGCTGTATTGCTAACCCCATCCACTATTTCAGTTACACTCGCTTCAACTTGTGACTTCACTTCTTTTTGGACGGTGAAGTATTGTTGTATCGTCAGCAGAGTAACGGTGACCAACAGCAGCAAAGATGACGCCGCGACGATCTTATGGCTGAATTTCATGGCAATCCCTTCCATCAATAAATATTAATATTATTAATAAATGTATATACCGAATCAACTTAAAGATGCAGGCTTGAGAACCTGAAAATGATCATTAATTCGAGATGTCAAAGAGCCTGCGATCTCTGGAAGAGTCACAGAAAAAAATTGGTCTATTGCCGCCTTGAAGTCCCGTTTTCTTTTGAAGTAAACGTTGTTCCTCGACTTCTCATTCATTACTTTCCATAGCCGCTCTATTGGGTTGAGGTTTGGACTGTAAGGTGGAAGATAATGCAGTTTAATATTCAGGACAAACGCCGCATCTTTGACTAAGTCACTGCGGTGATATCCCGCACCATCTAATATGATATGAAGCTTATGGGCTAACGAATAACTCTCTCTTAACTTACAGAAAAAACGAACAATCGATTCACTGTTAATGCTCTCATAGTCGTGAACAATGGTTGCACCAATATCCGACAGGTTCAGTGCGCCAATAATGTTCAATCGGCTACGATTACCCGTTGTTTCAATCACTTTATCCTGACCAGTACGTATCCAGCCATGCGATATCTTTGTTGATAGTGTTGGGTGAACTGCATCGATAAAGACTATCGATTCATCCTCGCCACAGCTTGCCTTTAGCGCTTCATACGCCTCTATGAATGCTTGCTGTTTTGCTTCATCAAACTTGTGTGGTATGCCTTTCGGTTGCTTGTAGCTAAAACCATTATGGTGAAGCCATTTGTTCATACCAGAAACAGTATAATCAAGCCCAAACGTCTCTTTAACATAGGCGACAATTTGATGAGTATGAGAATAGGTTTTCTCAGTCAAATGCTCGATTAGGTGCATGGTTTGAATAGCAGAAAGCTTGCTTTGGCTTCCTCCATTCTCAGGCTTAAGTTTTTCAGAAAGTACGTAGTCACTGAGGTGACGTGCAACGGTCGATTCATGAATACGAAGAGCTTGTGAAATCATAGTCTGACTCCAGCCTTCAGAAGCCAGCAAAACAGCCTTAATACGGTCGCAAACTCGACTATCACGCTCAATGTCGTGCATCTGTTCGAGTTGCAGTTTCTGTTGAGGAGTCAGTGTGATTTTCATGGTTTGTAGCATGATCCTGATTCTATTGAAAATCAAGCATCTTCAATGATCACGGGTATAGTTAGGGATTAATCATTCAGCCAGTAAACAATCCATTTTTAAGCGAAAAATTACAAATTTCGCCCGAGAACTAAAAGCGCAAGTTGTTGGCACTCTTGTTCATTTCCTTGGAAAAGCTCATCGACGATTTGGTTCAGCTTGATGCCAGACAGTTTGCGCTTTTGTGCCTCACGAACACGTAGTGCTATTTGACATTCAATTGGTAGCTCACTTACTTGATGTGGTTGCCACGCTGATAGCTTTTCGCTGAAGTTGTTTAACGATAATTTGGGTTTAAAATGCGTGGCTTCACTTTTTAGTACATGAAGAAGGTGCGAATAGATTTCATCGTTAGGTTGACATTGACTCAGGTGATCACAAGCGGCTTGGCTCAGTTCAGATAAGGTGACGTAACCCGCTTGATGGGAAAAATCGGCGGTTAAACGTACTGAAAAATCGACACGCTGCCACTGCGTATTAGGAAAAATAGTCAGCGAGCATAAACAGTCAAAAGGGATCCAAAAACTCTGCTTTGCTTCAACTGAATATTCATGTTTGCCAAGTTTACACAGTACTAATCCGCTCATTACTCGAATCAAACTGTGTTTGATGACTTTCTTGCGAGGGGTGACAACTAAGTTAGCAGACAGTAAGGCTTCAAATTGAATCGCGTAGTTCATGGTACTTCTCACTGATTTTGGGGCGCTAAGAGTACCTTGTCTCACAGAAAATGCCAAATATGCGAACTAAAATCACCTTATTCTGGTCTGACCTTAGTGAATCTGTTACGACTGTAGCTGCGAGCTACGTCAACTATGCGTAGAATGAGCCAGCTTTTTATTTGATGTATGAATATATGACCACCACAACTGATCCTTATGTAGATATCCGTCCTTACAACGACGATGAGATTCCAGCGGCTATTGACCGTTTAATTAATGATGAAGAATTTATCTCAGCTATTTTGCAACATCGTTTTGACAAACGATCTGCTTGGCTAAAATCGATACTGAGCCCTTTTGTAAAAGCATACTTAAAGTTTAAATGGGCCAAACTCACGTCCGTGGAAGCAATCCAACTTGAAGTGAAGAAATACCTCACGAAAACACTAGAATCAACGACACAAGGTGTCACCTTCAGTGGTCTCGATAAATTGGATAAACAGACGGCTTATTTATTTATCTCGAACCACCGTGATATCGCGATGGACCCAGCATTGGTCAACTATGGTCTGTATATGTCTGGGCATAAAACTGTACGTATTGCGATTGGTGATAACTTATTGAAAAAGCCTTGTGCTACAGAGCTGATGCGTCTTAATAAGAGCTTTATTGTGAAACGCTCGGCTAAAGGCCCGCGCGAGATGATGAAAGCGCTCAGTACCTTATCTGCTTACATTAAACACTCACTTGAAACTGGAAATTCTATCTGGATAGCGCAAAAAGAGGGACGAGCAAAAGATGGTAACGATTTTACCGATCCGGCCATTTTGAAAATGTTCCATGTGGAAGGGCGCAAGCAGAAAATAGAGTTTGCTCAGTATATTCAATCGCTCAAAATTGTCCCGGTCGCGATTTCATATGAAAACGATCCGTGTGATATGGCCAAAGCGTGTGAGTTATATGAAAAAGCGACGCATGGGCGTTATGAAAAAGGGGAATTTGAAGATATTGAAAGCATTGTCCAAGGTATTGTCGGTGAGAAAGGCCGAGTGCATGTTGGCTTTGGTGAAGTGATTACTCAAGCATTTGAAACGCCAGAAGCATTGGCGCAAGAGATCGATCGCCAAATTCACGCAAACTACAAATTATTCCCGATCAATAAGTTAGCGGCTGGGATAGAAAGTAGTGATATCACGCCAGATATCCGCGCTCACTTAGAAAGCAAGCTGACTCAGATCCCTGAAGGGGCACAGCGCTATTTACTCGATAGCTACGCCAACCCAGTAAAGAATCAGCAATAATCATTAAACGATGAAGAGAGGGGCTCACGGCTTCTTCTCTTCTCTTTTTCTAGCCTATCTTGCGACCGCGCCGCCAAGGGTCAGTTTGCTTGGCCATTTACTGATGACATTACCTCCCAAATAAATATTGCCATTGACGGTCATCGTGTCAGGAAATTCGGTGATTTTGGAACCGCCAATAAACAAACTCCCTTCCACAACCAAACCTTCGGGCAATTGGGTTAATGGCGTTCGAATTACGCTCAAATCCCCCTTGACTAAGAGATTCGCAGGCAGCGTTTCAAGCGGTGTATCCGTGAAATTCAGGTAACCACCGACCTTGATTCTCATTGGCCACGATTTGATTTTACTACCCAGTAAGTTCGCATAACCACGAATGGTGGTACCTTTTGGAATATTCTCTAGCAAGCTATTAGATGCTTCTAAACTACCCTGCACATTCAAGCCCTTAGGCAGGGATTTTATCGATGTCTTAGCAATATTTAGGTTGCCTTTGAGCGTGAGATTTTCGGGTAGTGTTGTGTAGGGTTTATTACGCAAATAGAGATTGCCATAATTATCAAGGTGGTTAAGGATTTGATATTGATCGAGCGGCTGTGACCATGCACAAGAGGCATAGAGAAGGTTGCATAATGTTAGTAAAAGCGAAAACTTATTCATAAAGCCTGCAGATGAAGACACGATACCTAGAGTATCGGCAGATTACGGTTAAGCTTCAATAATGCATTGCCTAGGATGAGAAAGCAAAGTGCTTGGGCGATAAAAAAGCGAGCCATGATTAGGCCCGCTAAGAGCAATTAGATTAACGAGCCAAAGAGCGCGACTTCAGTTCAAAAATAAGTTTTTCGGCACTGACTTCAAATTTGAAACGTGCATGCAATTCAGTAGAGTTATCGTCTAACGGTGAAACTTCAAACTCAACATTATCTGAAACCTGTTTGGCAAGAGCGAGGTACTTCTCAAATTCAGCTTCTAGCTGAGCTTTGTTGGGGGCCATGACCATCACTTCGGCAACTTCATCACCTTCTTTGATAATAAAGCCAATTTCGCCAGCGCAGCCACATGCTTCGCAGACTTGGATATCAACGTCTTTTTCGATACTCATTGTGAATCCTCTTAGTAAATGTATGGACATTCTAACGGGCAAATCGTTTATCAGCCACAAAAAGCCAATCAGGTTTGGGGTAAATCGCGTCTTATTTTGGTTGTTCGAAAGTTTTTAGCCATCGTTATGAATTAATGAGTGTGATACTGCTCAAATAATCACTAGTTTTTGTGTCATAAATTTGTCAGAACAGTGTTCAGTTCGTTGCGAATTGTTGATGATTGTAAGATTATTCGGTTGAAACAATTATTAATATTATAAATTGCGCTTCATCCATTAGTGGTGATGACTAATAAACTGGAAATTTAAGTTTTATTAGTGATAGCTAAAGGAGTGACAGTAACAAGCCAATAGATAACGCTTTTAACAAGATAATTCTGGTTTGAATTTACTGTTTTAAGGGATGGTTTTTTAGACAGAAAATGCCATACCACGAGGGGTGATTCGCGAAACGGCACTATCATCGCAATTGAGTTAGATGGATTAATAAAAAAGAGAAGAGTCTGGACCATGCCAAAGCGTAGTAAAGAAGATACTGAAATCACCATTCAGAGAATAATGGATGCTGTTGTCGATCAGCTATTGAGACTGGGTTACGACAAAATGTCGTATACCACGTTGAGTCAGCAAACAGGGGTTTCACGAACGGGGATTAGCCACCATTTTCCAAAGAAAACCGATTTTACGGCCGCTTTAGATGGGCGGATTTTTAAGCTGTTTGTTGAGCATTTAGATTTTGAAAATGACCTTTCAAGTTTTTCAAATAGCTGGATAAATGCGCTAGAAAATGCACAATTTTTGGCTATTTTGCGTTTATTATTTCATCATGTTGTGACGACTGAAAATGCGGATGAATTTGCAGCAAATGGTGTCGATCGGTTATACAAAACGGTGGCTGTACAGTTTGGCAAAGAGAGCGCAAGGGAGCTTGAGTGGCTGATTGGTAAATCACTGATTAAAATGAGTCAATAATTTGGCACTTTGTGCAAGCTTGTATTGTCGACTTTAACACTAAAGCCAACTGAGAAGTTGGCTTTAGTGCTTTTTATAGAGAGATTGTGTCGATCAATCGTACAACGTTGGGATCGGTTGACGTTTATGCTGAGTTGCTGTGTAAATCGCGATAAGACGGTCAATCACGTGCTGGGAAACAGGCTTCCCTTCTAAAAAATCATCGATTTGGTCATAACTTAAGTTTAACGCATCTTCATCTGCTTTTTGTGGTGCGAGCTCTTCTAAATCCGCGGTGGGTGTTTTTTGAACCAATTGCTGTGGTGCGCCTAATTGAGCCGCTACCGCGCGCACTTGACGTTTACTCAAGCCAAAAAGTGGTGCTAAATCACACGCGCCATCACCAAATTTAGTATAAAAACCGGTGATGTTTTCTGCGGAATGATCCGTGCCGAGTACTAACGCACCAACAAAACCTGCAATTTCGTACTGTGCAACCATGCGAGCGCGCGCCTTTACATTTCCTTTCACGAAATCAATTTTGGCACTGTCAGTTGGAGTTAAGCTTGTGCCTTGTAGCGCATCAAGAGAGGCTGAGTGCAGGCCATCTACACCCGCTTTAATGTTGACCGAAATTGAGTGAGTAGGTTGAATGAAGGAGAGAGCAAGCTGCGCTTCATCCTCATCTTTTTGTTCGCCATAGGGTAAACGAACGGCGATAAACTGATAGTCGTTAACAGCGTATTCTTGGTTGAGTTGTGTCACGGCGAGCTGGGCTAGACGGCCGCACGTTGTTGAGTCGACGCCACCACTGATGCCAAGCACTAAAGACTTACAACCAGATTCAATCAATTTGCGTTTAATAAACTCAACGCGCCGTTCAATTTCATAAACAGGGTCAATGGATGAGAGAACACGCATCTCATCACGGATCATTTGTTCCATTAGGGTTCCTTTTCCTGCAAGCAATATAAATCTTTGGTGTATCATACCGAAATCATCAGATTAGAAAACCGAGAAAATGGTTTTCAGACTTGAATAGGATTGCTATGACCAAAATTGCCGTCTTTGGGAGTGCTTTTAACCCTCCGAGCTTAGGACATAAAAGTGTGATTGAATCGCTAAGCCATTTCGATTTAATTCTGTTGGTACCGAGCATTTCACACGCTTGGGGTAAGCAGATGCTCAGTTATGAGATCCGTTGTGAACTTATTGATGCTTTTATTCATGATTTGCAGTCAGATAAGATACAACGCTCAATAGTCGAAGAGGAACTGCAACAGCCCGGGCAGAGCGTCACAACTCACGCTGTTTTGTCATTACTGCAAAAACAATCACCTGATGCTGACATTACTTTTGTAATGGGCCCGGATAATCTGTTCAATTTTGCGAAATTCTATAAAGCTCAAGATATCTTGCAACGCTGGTCAGTCATGGCCTGTCCTGAAAAAGTCGCGATTCGTAGTACTGATATTCGTCAGCGGTTAGCTGAAAATTTAGATATTGCCGATTTAACGACTATCTCTGTTAGGAAAATCTTGCAGCAAAGAAAACTTTACTAGACAATCCACGCCCTTTTCGTGGTCGGAGCTGTTTGCATTCATGAAGTTAAATGTGGCTGTTTGTGCGTTAATCATGTTTTCGTCGCTGACGGAAGCTTGCGATCTCTATTCCGGTTCATTATTAACGCCAGAGTTAGAATTAACACTAGGTGCAGATAGTAGCCCAACAATGTTACCAGCATCGGGCGTCTGCTTTTCTATATTAGATAGTATGGGCTACGCATCGAAACAACTGCTGGCTTTAGGTTTATTTGAAGAATCTCCAGCCGACTCTTCTTACTGGGCCGATTGGTTTTTAAAAGCCGATTCGGATCCCCTGTTTACTCAGAAATTGGCCACAAGCTACATTGGCTTTGGAGTCTGGATACCCTCTGAATTGCTTGACGAGCAAAGTGATATGTCAACCGAAGAGTGGTTAATGAGTCACGGCTTACAGCTAAGTATCGGTTTTGGCGAGAAAAAAGCGGGTGAGCCGCGCATGCGTTTTGACTATCGTTGGCATGAAGATTTCGACAGTGTTGTCATGATGCAAATTGAAGTTCCCTTCTAACGTTTTCCCTCAGTAAACACACTCCCTCAGAAAACAAAAAAGCCAACCGCAATATTCGCGATTGGCCTATGTAAATTGTGAACAAAGAGTATTCACTAACAACGTCAGTTGGCTAGGTGACCCTCGGCTTAAGAAGGGTCGATATAGTTATTGCAGCATACGTGCCAAGTTTTATAGCGCTTAGTTGCTATTGTTTCCTTGTTTTTTCAAACTTCCCCAAGAAAATTTTTGCAGGCTGCAAATGCAAACTGCAAAAACGACTCAGATTGCTAATGCCGCTAGGTTCAATCACATTCACTCTGCTATCTCACTTTTATTTAGTTACACATCTAACTAATTGATGGTTTTTTGGTTAAATATTCAATCTTATTTATTTATTTTAAATCAGTGAGTTATATGTATTGTTGTTGTTTTTTTGAATTTTTGGGTTGAATTTTTCATTTGTACTGTTAGTTTATATAGAGGTTTTTAATTAGAGCTCTAACTATTCATGTGGCAGACAATGATTACAGCAGCACCTTGGGTTGCATACCCGGAAATTATGCAAACAAAGACAGAACAATGGACGTTTCGTACCCCTAATCAAGCCGACGGGCAGCGTGTACATGATTTGATTGGGCTATGCCCTCCCTTAGATGAAAACTCCTCATACTGTAATTTCCTACAAGCGATTCACTTTCAAGAGACCTGCATCTTAGCGGAAAGAAATGGCGAAACCGTGGGGTTTATTTCGGCCTATTTAAAGCCTGACAATTCTGATGAATTGTTTATTTGGCAAGTGGCCGTGCATCCAAATGCTCGTGGGCTAGGGCTTGCCTCACATTTGTTACATGAATTGCTCGCTCGTGACGTTATGGCTGATGTTCGTGTATTGGAAACGACTATCACGAAAAACAATCAAGGTTCATGGAGCCTCTTTAAGAAGTTTGATCGAGCACATGGCGAGCAAGGAGAGGTATCGACCTTTCTCGATCAAACTCGTCACTTTGAAGGTGAACATGATACCGAGTATTTGTACCGCATTCCGCTCAAACCTCGTTCTAACTTAACAGGATAACTATCATCGTTATGGACATTTTTAAAAAGAAAGAATCAAACGTGCAATCTTATGCCAATCACTTTCCCGTGGTTTTCTCTACGGCAAAAGGGAGCTGGCTATTTACCGATTCTGGTGATCGCTACTTAGATTTTTTGGCTGGAGCTGGTTCGTTAAATTATGGTCACAATAACGCCCTCTTTAAGCAGGCGCTATTGGAGTACATTGATAAAGACGGCATTACTCACGGCTTGGATATGCACTCCTCTGCCAAGGCTGAGTTCCTCGCGGTATTTGAAAGTCTCATTCTTGAACCAAGAAACCTCGACTACAAAGTGCAGTTTACTGGTCCAACTGGGACTAATGCTGTAGAGGCGGCAATGAAGCTGGCCAGAAAAGCCACGGGTAGAAGTAATATTGTGGCTTTCACTAACGGCTTTCATGGTTGCTCTTATGGCGCACTTGCCGCAACTGGAAATCAACATCATCGAGGCGGCGCTGGGCTTAGCTTAGGTTGCGTGACGCGGCTCCCTTATGATGGCTATGCCAATGTTGATGGCCTGTCGCTATTTGAAAATATGCTGAATGACAACTCATCGGGTTTAGACAAACCGGCTGCGGTATTATTGGAGGTTGTTCAAGGCGAAGGTGGCTTAAATTGCGCGTCCAACGAGTGGTTGCAACGCTTAAGTCGTCTCTGTAAGAAAAACGACATTTTGCTTATCGTTGACGATATTCAAGCTGGTTGTGGACGTACGGGAACCTTTTTCAGTTTTGAGCCATCAGCAATAAAACCAGATATAGTGACGCTATCGAAATCGCTCAGTGGTTATGGGTTACCTATGGCGATTGTGTTGCTGAAACCTGAGTTAGATGTGTGGAAACCGGGAGAGCACAACGGAACCTTTCGCGGTAATAATCACGCCTTTGTAACCGCTACAAAAGCGCTGGAAACCTATTGGTCAAATGATGATTTTACCACTCATATCGCACATCGAGCCAAGCAAGTGACGCATGTCATTCAAACCACACTGCGTCGTTTCCCCACACTGTTTAACCGCCACAAAGGGCGTGGACTAATGCAAGGCATTGAATGTAGCAGTGGTGAGATCGCCCATAAAATTGCTCGTCGTTGTTTTCAACTAGGGATGGTGATTGAAACCGCAGGCCCAAATGACGAAGTGATTAAGTTTTTCTGTCCACTCACTATCACGGAAACCGAACTCGACCAAGGTTTAGATATTTTTGCACAAGCGGTAGAAGAGCTAGCCTCTCAGTTAATAAAAAAAGCATCTTAGGAATAAAAAATGATTGTTAGAACATTAGAAGAGTGTCGCCAAAGTGAGCGCCGGGTTGTTGCTCAAACTTGGGAAAGCGTTCGTATGCTGCTGAAAGATGACAATATGGGTTTTTCATTCCATGTTACGACCATTTTTAAAGGCGGCGAGACCCATATTCACTATCAAAACCATTTGGAATCAGTGTATTGCATGTCAGGTGAAGGGGAAGTCGAAGTGGTAGGAGGGGAAACTTACCCGATAAAGCCCGGCACTTTGTACATCCTTGATCAACATGATGAACACTATTTAAGAGCTTATTCTGGTGCAGATATGGTTATGGCATGTGTTTTTAACCCGCCACTGACAGGAACTGAAACGCATGATGAAAAAGGTGTTTACCCAATCATTGAGTAATCACTCGCGACGATTCACTGCATTCAATTTAAAAGAAAAGGAGATCCCATGTCTTACACCGTAGAAAAAATCGGTGGAACATCAATGAGCGCTTTTGATGCTGTGCTCGACAATATTTTACTAAGGCCTCATCACCCTTATGATCGAGTGTTTGTGGTATCAGCGTATGCAACTATTACCGATGCCCTACTGGAATGCAAACGCACTGGCAAGCCCGGTATTTACCAGATGATCGCGAAACATGATACGCAATGGCAAGAAGCCATGTACCAACTTGAGCAACGTATGTTGCTGATTAATGAGCATTTGTTCGCCGATCCTATGAGTCGTATTCGCGCGGATAAATTTATTCGTTCGCGGATCTCAGAAGCAGTCAACTGCATTAATAATATTCTAGAAACGTGTCAATACGGGCAGTTTTCATTGCGTCAGTATTTGCCTCAGGTGCGAGAATTTTTATCTTCAATAGGTGAGGCTCATAGTGCCTATAACACCAGTTTGAAGCTAAAAACTCTTGGGATTAATGCATGCTTCATTGATCTCTCCGGATGGAATAATGGGCAAGCAGGAAGCTTAGATGAGGTGATTTTGGCTGCCTTCGAAGACATTGATGTAGCAACGCAATTGCCAATCGTGACTGGCTACGCCTACTGTAATGAAGGATTAATGAAAACCTATGATCGTGGCTATAGTGAAATGACCTTTAGCCGCATTGCCGCATTAACCAACGCAACGCAAGCGATCATCCATAAAGAGTATCACTTAAGCTCCGCAGACCCGAGAATTGTAGGCGCGGATAAGGTTAGCCCGATGGGATTGACGAACTTTGACGTAGCAGACCAACTGGCTAATTTAGGTATGGAAGCGATTCATCCGAATGCGGCAGCTGGGCTGCGTCAGCAGGGGATTGAGCTCAGAATCAAAAATACGTTCGAACCAGAGCATAAAGGTACTCTCATTTCCAATGTTCATAAGCCTCAGAACAATAAGGTAGAGATTATTGCGGGCAAGGACAAAGTGTTCGCCTTGCATATTTTTGACCAAAGCATGGTCGGGAAAATTGATAATGCCAGTTATGAATTGATGGAAGTGATCGCCGAAGCTAAGGTACATCTCGTTGGTAAAGAGATGAATGCAAACTCGATGACGTATTACCTCAGTGGCAGCAGCGATAACTTAAACCACGTGTTGTACAAAATAGAGAAGCGCTACCCGAATGCATCCGTATCAGGAAAAATGGTCGCCCTCATTTCTGCAATCGGTGCATCAATGAACACCAACAACGTATTAACGCAAGGCATGCAAGCATTAGTTAACGCAAAAATTAGCCCTATTGCCGCTCACTCGTCGATGCGTAATGTCAATGTACAATTCGTCGTAGAAGACAACGATTACAATCGCGCGATTTGTGTTTTACATAATGTGTTGATTGCGAAACCGCTATCTACCAAAAAAGCGGCTTAGCGGTTCAGATTGAAGCATCGTTCCCCCCAATCACATAGTAATCTACGTGATTGGGGATTTATTTTCGGAGCGGCTGTTTTTTTTAAGTGGCTTAGCTCGCTTGGGTTTCAAGCGGTTTGGAAAGCTACAACATCACTAAACTTGCTGTGCCCAAGAAGGCAAAGAAGCCGACAACATCCGTTACTGTGGTTAAGATGACAGAGCCCGCTAATGCTGGGTCAAGCTTAAACTTATCAAGCGTGATCGGGATGAGTACCCCAAACAGCGCGGCGGTAATGATATTTACGACAATGGCCAGTGAAATGGTGGCGCCAATCATCGCTGACTGGAACCAGAGCCCTGCCAAGGCACCAATGATCAACGCCCATAACAAACCGTTAATGGAACCAATACCAATTTCATTTTTGAGCAACGCAAAACGGTTACCCGGTGTAATTTGGTTCAATGCCATGGCACGTACCATCAAGGTTAAGGTTTGACTTCCCGCAATACCTCCCATCGAGGCAACAATTGGCATCAACACCGCTAACGCGACAACTTGCGAGATGACCGTTTCAAACATACCTATAGTGACCGAAGCGAGGATGGCGGTCAGCAGGTTGATCCCGAGCCAAAGGCCTCGTTTTTTGGAACTTTTAATGATGGGTGCAAATAAGTCATCTCCTTCATCCATACCTGTACCGGCCATTAAGCGCGATTCGTAAATCTCTCGTTGTGTACTCAGGGCAAATTGCCAGTCTATTTCACCCACTAAGATTTCATGGTTATCAATGATGGCGACGGTCGGCAATTGGGAATGTTCTAACGCTTCTACTGCTTCAGAAAGTGATTGGTGAGCATTCAGCGTAAAGAGATCATCTTGCTTGATGTTTTTCAGTAAAGTTTTGCTTTCAGCAAGCAAAATTTCTGTATAACTCACGATACCTTGGAATTTTTTTGTTTTGTTGATCAAATAGATATGTTGTGGAGAGTCATAATGATATTTCTCCAATAGTATCTTGGCTTTGTCGACACTGATGCTGAAAGGCAAGGTATACACTTTACGGTTTGCCCAGTGGCCAACTTCAGTATCTTCATAGGCATTGGCTTGATCATACAATTCAAGCTCGTCGCGACTAATTAAGCGCAGCGCTTCACTGATGATTTCATCAGGCAGAGAATCGGCCCATTCGAGCAGAGATAAGTTATCGAGTTTGGCGAGAGTCAGTTTTAGTTCTATTTCTGACAGTGCGTTGATGATAGAAAAACGTACTTCAGCACGCATCTCTGTCAGTACATCAATGTGTAGCTCTAAGGGTAGGCTACGCCACAGACGTACCCGCTGCTCGACAGGAAAAGCTTCTAAGATGATTGCGATCGAACTTTCATCAAGCCCACTTTCCACGTACTCGCCGAGTAAGTCGATTTGTTGCTGTTCATCGGCTTTTGAAATCGTTTCAATATGCAGTGAAAGGTCTTGATATTCGTTCAACGTTTTACTCCGATAGGAAGTTGTTTCTTCTCGATTTTTTTCACGGCTTTTTCTGGAGTTTTGTTTAATACAATTACAGGGCGAACAATAAAGAGGTTGTTTGGATAGAGCACTGTATTGCCATCAACATTCTCTAATACGACATTGAGTAGGTTCATGTCGACGATTTTACCTTCAACAAAATTTGCGCCATCCACCACTCGCACCCATAAACCGATGCGACAGTGGTTTTGTACAAATAAAACCAGAAATGAGGTGACGTTGCTCAGCAAAGACCAACCTGCAAACAAACCGACGCCAAGCAACGCAAAAAGTGATGAGCCAACAACCAATAACCCACGCAGTTCCACGCCCCACATCATTAGCAGAGTCAACACTAACACCAAGAAGAGTAAGGTCTTCACCAGCCAACGTGCTCGTTTAAGCCGATGAATATCGACTTTGCCTATGACCATATTCTCAAACCATCGCACGGTGTAGCTGGCTGTTTTAGGATAAATAAGCAACGCCATGATCGTGATGATCCATTGATAATTTTTTTGAAATAAGTCTAAGTATTCCATGACGAATCAGAAAAAAGAGATTTGGTTCAAAATAACCGAAATTCAGTCAATTACAACCTCTAATCTGGCTGAGGTTGATAATTGGAATTGGGTTGAGAAAAAAGTAACCAATTTGCTTTAGTCGGTCGAATAAAAACTAGAGAGGATCATCGGGTTCTAGACTAGACAATAGCGTCGATGCTTCTATTTCTGGTGTTTTCATCATCATCGATAACCGCTGTAAAGTGGAGAGAATGAGAGTTTGTTCCCATGCGTTTAACGCCTGAAATTGTTCAATAAAGCTATCTTTTAGCAGTGTGGGTGCTTTGAGTAATAATTCATCTCCTGTTGGGGTCAACAATGCATGAACTTTACGTTTATCTTGTTGATCTCGCTCTCGAATGATCAGTGCGCGCTTTTCTAAGCGATCCAAAATGCTGGTCGCTGTAGCTTGGCTCATATTAGTATGATCGGAGAGTTGCTTTATGGTCATATCGGCCGAGTTTTGGATCGCACGCATTAACAATAGTTGGGGGCTAGTGAGGCCAAAATCTTTGTTTATTTTTTTGGAATGGAGATCTGTCGCACGAATAATTTGGCGTATAGCGACCAGTACTTCTTCATGAATATCCAATACTTTCCTCCTTGAAAATAAGCAGAGCCACCCTTTTGATATGGGTGGCTCCATACTCTCTTACTTAGCGGCTTCTTTGGCGGTTTTTATCCACGAATCGAATTCAGATTGGTGAGCTTTTATCCAACCATTGGCATGAGCTTCAATATCTTTGGCAGAGTTTTTACCTTTACTCATGATCATGTTTTGCGCACTGATATCATTAATATTCAACTTCATGATTTCAAAAAGTTTTGCTGCGGCTGGGTTTTCTAGAGCGAATTTTTTATTGGCGACAATCAGCATACTGTTCATCTCAAAGCCGAAGTTCTTTCCGTTGGGTAGGGTTGTATCGATATTTTTGCGCTCACCAGGTAGGGCAGAGAAAGGGACTTCAAGCCAAGTGACATCCTTACCTGGGACCAAAACCCCACTCACCCAATAAGGTGTCCAAGTGTAATAAAGGATGGGGTCGCCTTTCTTGTAGCGTGAAATCGTATCGGCAATGATAGCGGCATAGTTACCTTGATTGTGAGTAACGGTCGATCGTAAACCGTAGGCGGTTAAGTGCTCCTCAATCACCATCTCACAACCCCAGCCGGGTGTGCAGCCAGTTAAGTCTGCTTTACCATCGCCATTTGCATCAAACAGTTTGGCGATTTTAGGGTCTTTTAACTGAGCAATGTTGGTGATGCCGTACTTATCTGCCGTTTTTTTATCAATCAAGTAGCCTTGCGCCGCTCCTGAGATGTATTGACCTTTTCGATAGAACTTAGTGTCGCCGCCCGCCATCGAGTATTTGTTGGCGTGTAAAGGAAAGCACCCAACGGCGAGATAGGTTGCATCGCCTTCGGCAATCGAAGTATAAGCCACGTTGTAGTCGACTTCTTTGGTCGGTTTGACATGATACCCCAGCGCTTCCATCGCTTTGTTCACGATGAGAGTTTGAAATGTTTCTTCAGCCACTGTCGATTGTACGGGTTGTACACTAATACCTTTGCCAGGAAGTTTATCAGCCCAAGCGCTGATGGGTAATACCGCCGATGCGATTAAATTGGTTGAGATTAACGTCTTCCATGCGTAATTCATTTCTGTTCGTGCGACCTGAAGTCGTATGAAGCGTTGTTCACCACGACAAGAGTGAACCATCTGTATCACCAGATGACCCTAGGATCCTGAATAAAGCAGCGGATCCGACAATGTAACGAAACTCGGTTGTTAGACCGAGTGGGAACTGAATCGTGAGAGGACGTTCTTCCTGATAACCACAAATCGGGTAAGTGCTAGGGTGTCAGTATGATGAACGTAAGTGAATCCACGTAAGGCGCGTTATATGATGAAGCAGCGGAAGTGGTTAATACGCTGTGGCCAAAATGGCAATGAGAGTCGGAAAGAAGTTGGACAGTACTCTTTCGTGATCGATGTACTCTCCGCACTATAGTGGGCATCTAAGCTGATATTTTGCGCGACATACGGAACAGGGTAAGCCTGTATATCTCCCATTGGGAAAGCAGTCTGCGAAGATTGCCGATAGGTGTGCAGGTAAAGGAGGTTAGAAAAAGCAAAGGCCGCTTTGTAATGAAGTGGATACAGGTTTATATCTGGCGCGAAAGCGAGCTGACTTCTAACTGGTCTCCCGTTGCAAGATGATTTGAAGAACTTTATTTAAGGAGAAACGCAAATGGTGGCTTCATCAGAAGTTAGTGCTTCTCCTAATGGCACTCAATGGCAATCCATCGATTGGAAAGCTGTCGAGTCGCACGTGTTAAAGCTTCAAATGCGCATTGCAAAAGCAACTCGAGAGGGAAAACACAGTAAAGCGAAGGCTTTGCAGTGGATCTTAACGCACTCCAGATCAGCGAAATTACTTGCTGTGAAGCGGGTGTCCCAAAACAAAGGCAGTAACACTCCAGGAATCGATGGTGTCATTTGGAATACGGATACCCGTCGAATGACCGCAGTGGATCAATTGAATCGCAAAGGCTACCGAGCTAAACCGCTCAGACGTATCTACATCCCGAAAAAGAATGGCAAACTTAGACCCCTCGGCATTCCATGCATGATAGACCGAGCGCAACAAGCGCTTTATCTGCTTGCTTTGGAACCGATATCGGAAACGATAGCAGATCCAAATAGCTACGGTTTTCGCCCTAATCGCAGTACGGCTGACGCAATAGCACAATGCTTCAAATGCTTGTGTCTTAAGCGCTCAGGTCGCTGGGTTTTGGAGGGGGATATTAAAGCTTGCTTTGACAAGATTGGGCATGAATGGCTACTTGAACATGTTCAAATAGACAAAAGGATGCTGAAGCAGTGGTTAGGCTCTGGCTATATCGATAAGGGCTTGTTCTACCGAACGTCGGAGGGAACTCCGCAAGGAGGAATTATCTCTCCAACGCTTATGTTACTGACGCTTGCGGGCCTAGAAAAGCTCGTGAAAGAAGTCGCTAAGAAATCGGGAGAACGAGTTAACTTTATCGGTTATGCGGATGATTTTGTGATAACAGGTTCGTCAAAAGATGTGCTTGTTAACGAAGTCAAACCAAGGGTGATTGATTTTCTAAAAGAAAGAGGGTTGACACTCTCTGAAGAGAAAACACACATTACTCATATAGATGATGGCTTTGATTTTCTGGGCTTTAACCTCAGGAAGTACAAAGGCAAACTACTCATCAAACCGAGTAAGAGCAACGTTCTCTCTTTCTTGGGTAACTTGCGTGAACTCATCAAGAAGCACGCAACAATGCCAGTCAATGATCTCATTAGATTACTGAACCCTAAGCTGAAAGGTTGGGCGAACTATTATCGCCACTGCGTTGCAAAACGCACTTTCGGTTACCTCGGTCATCAAATCTTCTGGTTACTGTGGCGATGGGCGGTAAGACGCCATCCTACTAAATCAAAAGACTGGGTAAGGCGCAAATACTATATGAACAGAAGTGGTGGTTGGCAATTTCACGGTTGGCAGAAAATCGCCAATATGGACTGTCACTACAACCTAATTCAAATAGCGAAAACGCCGATCAAAAGGCATGTGAAAATTAGAAGTGCAGCAACCCCATTCGATCCGCTTTACCAAGATTACTTAGCAAAGAGGAAGCCGAAAAAGGAAAGTCGTCACTCTTGGTTTGACCCTGCCTTAACTGCTATCTAGGTTGCTGGGTAACGTAATACGCCTTAGCGGAGGCTTGAGCCGTATGCAGTGAAAGTTGCACGTACGGTTCTTAGGAGGGCGGCACTTGGTAACAAGTGTCGCCTATCCGACTCCTAGATTGTTTGCACTCTGATGAGTTAGTTTTTGCTTCAGTAAATAAAAGGGTGAGATAGGGCCGGTTTGATACCAGCGTACTTTTTGATCGCGATTTTCTGTACCGATATGCTGAGTTAGGCGATCAAGTAAGATGGCGAGAATGACAATGCCAAGTCCCCCCACGGCAGCGAGTCCCATATCAAGTCGGCCAATACCACGCAAAACCATTTGCCCCAAGCCACCGACAGCAATCATGGATGCAATCACAACCATCGACAGCGATAGCATCAGTGTTTGATTGACACCGGCCATAATGGTCGGCATGGCTAGTGGTAACTGAATACGGTAGAGCATCTGTTTTGGACTTGCGCCGAATGCATGGCCAGCTTCGATAAGCTCTTCCGGAACTTGTTGAATACCTAATATGGTTAAACGAACAATCGGTGGCAGGGCGAAAATAATGGTTACCACCACGCCAGGTACGTTGCCAATTCCGAACAGCATCACGATCGGGACTAAATACACAAATGCGGGTGTGGTTTGCATCGCATCCAAAACGGGGCGGATGAATTTTGCAGCCGTTTGATTTCTGGCCAGCCAAATCCCAAGTGGCAAGCCAATCAATAGGCAAAAGAATACCGAGGTCATGACCAAGGCGAGGGTGACCATTGCTTGTGACCACGCTCCGATTAATCCAATCGTAATCAGTGAGGCTAATGAAGCGATACCCATTTTAGGTCCAGCAAGTTGCCATGTGATCAAAAATAAAATCAACAACATCACAGGCGCTGGCGTTGAAACTAACGTGGTTTCAAATGAACTTAAAATAAAATCAACAGGTACTCTGACAGCTTGAAATAATGGCCTACCGTGTTCCACTAACCAACCCAGCCCGGTTTCAACCCAGTGATCAAAGGGGATAATTGCATCTTGAAATGGGTGCAGCCAATCGAAAGGCGCGGGAGCGTCGGTTGCGCCATTTAACCAATCACCTGCTGTAGTTGGGGATGCAGTAGTCGCTGACCAAGGATCGCTGCTGACAGGCGTTTGCGCGGTAGACGCCCATGGGTCAAGCGCCTCTGTGGATTGAATGTTGGTTTCTGTTGTCATAATTATTCCCTATCCAAAGTCTGCAATAAGCGTGATTTGGTGATCACGCCGTAATAATTTCCCTGCTGATCGACAACAGGCACGGCGTAGGGGACTTCAGCAACTTGGCTGATTAATTCACTAACAGACAGCTCCGGATCAACCGTCACAATATCAGGCAGTAGTGCCGCGCTAAGCGATGTTTGTTGCTTGAGAGCTTGTTTCAGAGAGTCGAGCGACACAATGCCAGAGTATTTATTCGTACGGTCAACTACAATTCCGTAGTCTCGGTCATGATCCATCAGTAACTGCATTGCTGCAGCCGGGCCATCATTGTCGTGTTTTTTAAAAACGGCCGCGGATTTTTTGCGGGCAATGTCTTTAGCTGAAAAAACACTGGCAACATTAACGCCACGAAAGAATGAACTGACGTAATCGTTAGCAGGATGATGCAATATTTCATCGGGCGTGCCCGTTTGTACGACGATGCCATCTTGCATAATGGCGATACGGTCACCAATTCTCATTGCTTCATCAAGGTCATGAGAAATAAAAACGATGGTTCGCTTATCATCATTTTGCAGGCGGATTAGTTCATCTTGCATTTCGGTGCGGATTAACGGGTCGAGTGCGGAAAATGCTTCGTCCATTAACAAAATGTCAGGGTCGTTGGCGAGTGCACGAGCCAAACCAACGCGTTGTTTCATCCCACCCGATAACTCATCAGGGAATGACTCACAGTAGGCGTCTAAGCCAACCCGAGCAAGCGCTTCTTTTGCACTTTTATTACGTTCATGAACCACCACTCCTGATAATTCTAATCCAAAGGCAGCGTTTTCAAGAACGGTCATATGTGGCATGAGTGCGAAGTTCTGAAATACCATTGAGATATTTTTACGTCTTACATCGCGCAGCTCTTGCTCTGAAATATGAGCAATATCCTTACCCTTCAGTAAAACACTTCCTTGGGTTGGCTCAATCAGGCGGTTCAACAATCGAACTAAAGTGGACTTGCCCGAACCGGACAAACCCATAATGACAAAAATCTCCCCTTCATTGATTGAAAGAGACACATCCTTGACCCCAACAGTGAGCCCGGTTTGCTCGAAAATTTGGTCCTTATCCAACCCTTTTTCTAACAGCGGGAAAGCCTGTTGCGGAGTCTCTCCAAATACCTTGTAGAGGTTCTTAACTTCTAACACGGGTGACATGATTTACATCCTTTGTTCTTCATGGCTATTTAATGTTTAGCCGTAAATATGTATAGTACACTAAACATTAATTTGACGGTTTTCAAGTTTTAACCCAATTGCCATTAGCTATTTTGTCATTAACTTACTGATTTTTTATATCAAAAATAAATTTAAAAAAACAAAAAATAGTTTGAGTTAAAATGGTTGTATGTGGATGACAGGCCAGAGAAATTTGGGTCCATAGGTGTGCAGATTTGAAAATGGCGACGAATAAATCGACAACGTGTCTGATGAAAGAGGTAGAGAGTGAGAAAAATAAATGAGCAACCGATTGTGCTGCAATTATTGCAGATGTTCTTGTTCCTGATAGTGCTAACGTCTTTCCCAACCCTGGCACAGGAAGAGCCTTATTCTGAATCGCCAATACTGGATCGTCCTTTGGTTGAGCGCTACATATTGGATGAGCTGAAAGCGTTAAGACAAGATCAACAAGATCTTGAACGGCGACTCACGATTCAAATTACCGACAGAGAACTGTCCGTTGCAGACAAGTCACTGAATTACTCGAATGTGACGGTGACCTATTTTTTCTATGTCATCGCTGGTGTTGCCTCATTAGTTGCATTAATTGGTTGGCAGTCACTTAAAGAAGTGAAGCACAACACGCGTGAGCTGGCCGATAAACGGCTAAATCAAATTGCGCAGGAATATGAGAAAAAATTCCTCGCCTTGGAGCGAGATCTTAAGCGCAAAACACGCATCATTACTGAAAACAACCGTGAAATTGAAATTATTAATGAAATCCATAACTTATGGTTGAGAGCGCAAAGTGTCCAAACACCAGAACAGCGTATTGAAGTGTATGACGAAATTTTAAAAATCCGTCCCGGAGATTTGGAAGCGTTGACATACAAAGCAGATGCTGCGATGGAAATTCGAGAATACTACTGGGCACTGAGCCTATGTAATCGCGTGCTAGAGTTAGATGATGCTAATGCACCAGCCTTGTACCAACGAGCATGTGCGTATGCGCGTATCGGAGCTGAAGAACAAGCGGTTGAGGATTTACAAAGAGCCACGGAAATTAGCGCTTCATTGCGAGATTTAATTGCAGAAGAAGCTGATTTAGAAGGGCTACACGGCAATAAGAAGTTTGACGGGCTGATCAGTGGCAACGTTTGATTTTGTATTAAATTTCATCCACTTTTTATAACGAACTTGTGATAATCAAACGTAATCTTAACGACAAATTATTATCATTAGACACACATACGCTTTTAACCGTTAATGCGCCTGACGTTACAGGCGTCAAGTCGTGATATCAGACTTTCTGATTCACTTTTTACTCTCTGTTTTTGTGAGATTAGATGTGGAACAACCATCCAAATTAGATCGCGTTCGCGCTGACTACAATGTTCATTATTGGAGCCAAGGCTTCTTCGGTATTGACAATCAAGGCGAAGTTTATGTTTCGCCGCGCCATGATAAGGCGCACCAAACCCCCTTGAGTTCGATCGTAAAGCAGCTTGAAGCGCGTGATTTAAATTTGCCTGTGCTTGTACGTTTTCCGCAGATCCTGCATCAACGCGTACATAACATCTGTGACGCCTTTAATCAGGCGATTGAAGAATACCAATATCCAAACAACTACCTGTTGGTCTACCCAATCAAAGTGAACCAACAAAAAGAGGTGGTAGATGAGATTTTAGCCAGCCAAGCGCAGCTAGAGACTAAACAGCTTGGATTGGAAGCGGGCAGTAAGCCAGAATTATTGGCGGTATTGGCTTTAGCCCAACAAGCAAGTTCAGTGATTGTATGTAACGGCTACAAAGACAGAGAGTACATTCGTCTGGCCCTGATTGGTGAAAAGCTTGGCCATAAAGTATTCATCGTTTTGGAAAAATTGTCTGAGCTGGATCTCGTGCTGAAAGAAGCGAAAAGCCTAGGCGTGAAACCACGTTTAGGGCTCCGTATTCGTTTAGCTTCTCAAGGCGCGGGGAAATGGCAGGCGAGTGGTGGTGAAAAATCGAAGTTTGGGCTCTCTGCATCTCAAGTGTTGACCGTTATCGAACGCCTTAAAAAAGAGCAGCAATTAGAAGCATTGCAACTGGTGCATTTCCACTTAGGTTCGCAAATGGCGAATATTCGTGATGTGCGTAATGGCGTGAACGAAGCGGCGCGTTTTTACTGCGAGCTGCGTGATATTGGTGCGGAGATTGACTTCTTCGATGTGGGTGGCGGTTTGGCGGTGGACTACGACGGTACACGCAGTCAATCATCCAACTCGATGAACTATGGTTTAGCTGAATATGCACGCAATATCGTAAGCACGGTAAGCGATGTGTGCCAGTTATATAGTCAGCCAAGGCCAGTCATTATTTCTGAATCAGGCCGCTCGATTACCGCGCACCACGCCGTACTTATCACTAATGTTATTGGTACAGAAGCGTATTACCCAGAAGAGATTCCAGAAGTCGGTGAAGAAGCTCCGGTATTGCTACAAAACATGTGGCGTAACTGGCAAAGCTTAAGTGAAGGTTCTGATGCGCGTGCACTGATTGAAATTTACAACGATACGCAAAGCGATCTGTCGGAAGCGCACAACCAGTTTTCGACTGGCGTTATTAACCTTCAGCACCGTGCTTGGGCTGAACAGCTATCGCTGCGCATTTATCACGAACTGACACTGCAAATGAGCACCAAAAACCGCTTCCATCGTCCTATTTTGGATGAACTGAATGAGCGTTTGGCGGATAAGTTTTTTGTTAACTTTTCACTGTTTCAATCATTGCCAGATGCGTGGGGAATCGACCAAGTTTTCCCTGTGTTGCCATTGTCTGGCCTTGAAAAAGTGGAAGATCGCCGCGCCGTGATGCTGGATATCACCTGTGATTCTGATGGTGCCATCGAGCAATACGTCGAGGGGCAAGGTATTGAAACAACGCTGCCAGTGCCAGCATGGAATGCCGATGAACCGTATTTGATGGGATTCTTCCTTGTAGGGGCCTATCAAGAGATCTTAGGTGATATGCATAACCTATTTGGCGACACACACAGCGTGGTGGTGAACATGGCAGAGAATGGCGAAACCGAAATCGTATCGATCAACGAAGGAGACACGGTTGAAGATATGATGCGCTATGTCCATATTGATGTGGATGCCATCCGTAAAAACTACCGCGAATTAGTTAGCCAGCGAGTGGCGGTTGAAGAACAAGAAAATGTATTGCAAGAGCTTGAGCAAGGCTTGAGCGGTTATACCTATCTAGAGGATTTCTAAATGAATGATTTGTTTACTAAAACTGATTATTCCCTGTATTCCAATGCGATGACGTTTGTACGTCGTCCTTATGTTAAAGACCCAGTAAGTGCAGATGCCGATGTCGTGGTACTGGGCGTACCTTTGGATATGGCTACATCAGGTCGCCCAGGGGCGAGAATGGGTCCAGATGCGATTCGTCGCGCTTCAGTGAACCTTGCATGGGAAGGTAAAAAGTTTCCTTGGAACTTTAACTTGTTCCAAGATACCAAAGTGATCGACGCGGGCGATTTGGTGTTTGATTGTGGTGACGCTGAAGATTTCACTTATCGCTTAGAAGCGGCGACTAGCGAAATTCTAAAAAGTGGCAAAACCATGCTTGCTTTAGGTGGTGACCACTTTATCACGCTGCCTATATTGCGCGCTTATGCCAAATATTATGGCGAAATGGCATTGATTCACTTTGATGCTCATACAGACACCTATGCCAATGGCAGCGCTTATGATCACGGCACTATGTTCTATCATGCGCCGAAGGAAGGGTTAATCTCAGCCAAGCATTCTGTGCAAGTGGGTATTCGTACCGAATACAAACAGGAAGGCCACGGTTTTAATGTCATCAATGCGATGCAAGCGAATGATATGTCAGTGGAAGAGATCGTCGCTAATATTCGTCAAACTATTGGTGATAAACCCGTATACCTAACGTTTGATATTGACTGCTTAGATCCTGCTTTTGCTCCTGGAACGGGTACACCAGTATGTGGTGGATTGAATTCCGATAAAGTGCTGAAAATCATTCGTGCATTGGCCGGTATTAATTTGGTGGGAATGGATGTTGTTGAAGTTTCTCCTCCGTACGATCAAAGTGAGCTAACGGCTTTGGCTGGTGCGACAATTGCTCTAGAGCTGCTTTACGTTTGGGCTTCTAAGCCAAACGTGGCGTCATAAAAATAAGTCAGCGCGCAGCATCACCACTGCGCGTTTTTCTTAACCATCATCTCAACGTATTTCCATTAAAAATCATCATCTTGTCTTTCAATGTAAAATTCACTTTGCGCACTCAATAATAAATATTAATGACATAACTTGCATAAGTGTTCGCCGTGTACCAATTTTATTAGGTTGGCTAGGTGTCTCATTGGTCTACCATTCATATTAATAATATGATCAAGTTTCACCTTAATCTTTCTAGCTGTTATACGGTGAGGGTGAATTTATGACTTTAGGTTTTAAAAGCAGAATATATGTGAGCGTAGCGCTGCTCGTTGCGATTTCTTTAATCGTTTTGGGTACCATCAACATGCTGTCGTTAAAAGAGAAGATGATTACCTCTTTAACCACAGAAACTCAAAACAAGCTCAACTATCACGTTTCTGAACTCGAATCTTGGGTGAAAACACGTTATCAAGCCGTAGTTAAAGGTTCACAACATTTCCGATCTGCTCTTTCTGATCAAGAGAATGTCAACTTAGTTCGATTGTTAGCTGAGAGTGCGCAAATTTCAAATGTCATTATGGCGTATGACGATGGCCGTGCCTATATGTCGTTTGACAAAGACAACGGAGTTGTTACAGGTCAACAAAATTTCACCAGTAGGGATTGGTATCAGCAAGCAAAAACCTCTCGAACTGCTCAGGTAACTGAAATTTATGAAGATAAAATCACCGGTAAACAGGTTATTAGTGTAGTTATGCCTGTCTACCAACAAAGCCGTTTCATTGGTGTTTTGCTGGGAGATATCCAACTGGATGAAGTCATTGTCCAAGTTAGTAATATGCGCTTTGCCGGCGGTGCAGCGACACTAACCGACAAGAATGCTGTCTTTTTTGCTAGTGATGATCCTAGTGATATTGGGCGAACGCCCTCGCAAGTCAGCCCTAATTTCCTCGAAATGGAGAAACTTTTTAGCCAGCAAGATGCTGGTCATTTGTCATTTCCTTATTTAGGTATTGAGTTTGATGGTTATTTCAAGCGCGTTAACCTAACCGATAACATGTACTGGACCATGATGGTGTTCGTCGACAAAGGTACAGCGTTAGCTAATGTGTATGAAGCGCAAAGTAGTGCTATTTACACTGGAGTGACTTTGCTCATTATCAGCGTCGCGGCAATCTTCGTCATTCTTAATTATATCTACAAGCCTTTGCTACGCCTGAAAAAAGCGGTGCTTGATCTTTCGAAAGGCTCCGGTGATTTGACACGCCGCTTGGAGGTGAATGGTGATGATGATTTAGCGCAGATAAGCCAAGGCTTCAATTTATTCTCAGAAAATCTACAAAAAATGATGTTGCAAATATCTGATGCCAGTCAAAACATCTCCTCTAATATTGAGCAGTTAGGTCAAACGGCAAAGGAAAATGAGCGCATGCTGCTTTCGCACTCATCTGAAACAGAGCAAGTGGTGACGGCCATTACTGAAATGAGTGAAAGTGCACGTACTGTGGCAGAGAGCGTTACGCAATCGAATCACATTACTGACTCGGCGAGCAAAGAGGCCAAACAATCGATTATTATTGTGAATAATGCGGTTGAAACGGTCAGCTCATTGGTGAGTGACGTCGAACAGATGTCTGAGCGCATTGCCAATATGAACAAAGATGCGATCAAGATCAGCGAAGTATTGACCGTGATTTGCGCTATTTCAGAGCAAACGAACTTGCTTGCGTTGAATGCGGCGATCGAAGCGGCGCGTGCGGGTGAGCAAGGCCGTGGGTTTGCGGTGGTTGCAGATGAAGTTCGTGCTTTAGCAGCGAGAACGCAAAACAGCACTACTGAAATATCAGATATGCTGGCCAAGCTACTTGAAGGGACGGATAGCGTTGTAGCCGCAATGGACAAAACTAAAAACCAATGTCAAACCACAGCAGATAAAACGTCTGAAGTTTCTGGCAGTTTAAACATCATGAGCACTTCCGTTTCCGAAATTGATGATTTGAGTACGCAGATTGCTGCTGCGACCGAACAGCAAAGTACCGTCGCAGAAGAGCTCAGTCGCAATATGCTAGCGATAAGAGACATCGTTGAATCATTGGTGGTGAGTGGCAGACAAACCGTTAGTGCTACAGAGTCACTCTCTTACTCAAACCATGAGCTTGACCGCTTGGTCTCCAACTTTAAATTAAAGTAATAAAACGCCGCTAACGCGGCGTTTTATTTGGGATTAAGCATGGAGAGAGCATCATGAAAACAGCGTATTATAGCGTGTGGCTAGATGAGCACGCCAACCAACTGAACCCTGCGTTTGAGCAAATTTTCCAGACAGTGAAAGCGCATTTTTTTGCTCGCGATCCCAATCGTTGGCCTTTGTATCGTATTCACGAGATCGCCCGTTGGCTTGAAGAGCGAAAAATTGATGCGCCAACCGTGGTAAATACTGCATTGCAGCAACAATTACGGCATTCAAACACCATTCCTCGACACTCGAGCCACGCCATTCACCCTTTTAACGACTTAGCGCTTTATGCAGCCAAACGTTCAAAAAACTGGGATGACCCTCGCTCAGTGGAAAATGTGATCTCGACACCTTGTGATCCGGCCATTCACGGTGCGCTACTTGCGACTATCGCCAACCCTAACTTGGTTTATAGCGAATATGCGGGAGATGCCATTGAACTGGAAAAATTAGTCGTGCGGCAAATCGCGCATTTAGCTGGTTATGATAGTGATCAAGCGACTGGAGTATTCACACAAGGAGGTACATTTTGTAATTTGTACGGCTATCTATTAGGTATTCGAAAAGTGTTGCCAAAGTCAGCTCTGAATGGTTTGGCGGGAGAAGATTACAGGATATTCAATTCAGAAGCAGGTCACTATTCAAACATGACAAATTTGTCGTTGTTGGGGGTTGATGTTCAAGGTAAAGCGATTCGGATCAAAGTTAAAGATAACAATGAAATGGATTTGGCTGAATTAGACCAACAATTGATTTTCTGTTTTAAAAATGGCATTGCTGTTCCTAGCATAATGCTGACATTTGGCAGTACCGATACCTTCGCAACTGATGATATTGAACAGGTTTATGCGATAAGAGAAAGAAGATGCCAAGAATATGCGATTTCGATAAAACCACATATTCATGTTGATGCTGCTGTTGGGTGGAGTATGTTGTTTTTTCAAGAGTATGATTTTGAACGCAACCCTTTATCGCTTAATCGGGCAACACTGACGGGTATTGAATCCTTATTGCCGAGGATTAAAAGTTTACAATTAGCGGATTCATTTACGGTCGATTTTCAAAAATGGGGTTATGTCCCTTATACTTCCAGCTTGGTGATGCTCAAAAACAAACACGATCTCGCGGTATTAAAAACAGATCCCGGTTATTACTCCTACTTTGAACATGCTCAAAGAGAAGAGAGCCATTTGCAATCGACCATTGAATGTTCACGCAGTGCCGTGGGTGTTTTTTCTGCCTATTCAGCACTGCAACATTTAGGTATCGAAGGCTACCAAACCGTGATTGGTCATACATTGCAAAATGCTAATTATTTACGCTGCCAATTAGCCGCTCTACCACACTGCAAGGTGGCAGCAGTAGAAAACCAAGGGCCAAGTGTTACTTTTCGTCTCTATGACCCACAGAAAGTGACGTGTGCTGAATCGATGTTTGATCAAGAAATGAACGTCGCACGTCAGGGGTCTATGGTTGATTCGATAGTAGAGAATACGCTCTACCATCGTCATCAGTTCTTATCTCATAAAGGCCAGTATCTTAACACCAATTGGGTCGATTCGATTGCGCGCACTCATTATGATGACACTGGACATTGTTTACATATTCCGGGAGAAAAAGCGGTTTTAATGAACCCCAATACCACCCGAAAACATATCGAACAGTTTTGCCAAAACATTGTTCGGCGCTAGCCATGGAAAGGGTGAGCGCGAACTGAAATGAATGACTAGTCACGTCAATGTAATGTTATTTTTCACCACGGATGCGGTATGAAGAATGTATTACCATGTGCGCGTGATATTAACCTGAATGTTACATTTTAGATAACAAGCTGTCTCAAGGAACGATAATGAAAAAACAACTGTTGACCCTAGCAATTAGCGTTTGCTTTACCTATGTGGCGCAAGCAAATGAATGGGGATATGAAGGTGAACGTGGCCCTGAACATTGGGGACATGTTTCTAAAATTTGTGAAATGGGCAAAAATCAAAGCCCAATTGATATCAATGGCCTCGTTGAAGCTGATTTAAAATCTTTAGATATCCACTATTCAGGCGTTGTGGGTGCATTGACCAACAATGGACACACGCTGCAAGCCTCAGTTTCAGGGAAAAATACACTGGTAGTGGATGGTACAGAATTTGAACTCAAACAATTTCACTTCCATACCCCTTCTGAAAACTTAATTAAAGGACATCAATATCCTTTAGAAGCGCATTTTGTGCATGCTGATGCGGCTGGCAATCTGGCAGTTTTGGCGGTGATGTTTGAAACGGGCGCACAGAACGAACCATTAGCCCAGCTTACTGCGGAGTTGCCTAAAGTTGGGACGAGTGTGCCGTTAGCAAAAGGGTTAGCAGTACAGTCACTGTTACCTAAGCTAGATGAGTATTACCGTTTTAATGGGTCACTCACAACGCCGCCTTGCAGTGAAGGCGTGAGATGGTTGGTGGTCAAACAGCCGAAAAGTTTGTCACAGCAGCAAAGTGTAGCGCTACATAGTGTGATGGGAAATAACAATCGGCCCATACAAGCTCACAATGCTCGCTTAGTGCTAGAAAAAGAATAACAACGCTCTTTGAGCGATTTGAAGTCGCAGTCGGGCTCACAGGGTTTACTATTTCCTTTCCGCTCTGCTTCTTCAAATTTTAGGTGTAAGTGCTTAATTTAGCTAAGCTATTTTTTATGCTTATTCATTGACAGCATTTAATGTATAGCGGCTTGCACTGGCTAAAGATAGTGGTTTTGAAAACCAATAGCCTTGTAAATAAGTTGCCCCCATCTCTTTAAATTTTTGGTACATGTCGCCATTTTCAACCCCCTCAATAACAATGTCGACGCCATTGGTGTGACAAAACTGGATGAGAAAGGCTAAATATTGTTCTGATGCTGGGTTAGTCAGTGTTTTCCATACAATGCTTTTGTCTATTTTAATTTGATTGAGGGGCAAATCAAAGAAGCTATTGAGTGAGCTAAAACCAGCTCCAAAATCATCCAGCGACAGTTGAAACCCCATTTCATTTAAGGAGTGAAGCTGGTTAATCGCATTTTTATCGCCATCGAGTATGACAGTTTCCGTCAGTTCTAACACAATAGAAGAGGGCAATACACCGGAAGCCTTAGCCATTGTTAGTATCTGTTGTGGGAAGTCACTTTTCAGAAGTTGAAGGACTGAAACATTAATATTAACCCGAATATTAACCCCATTTTGTTTATTGTAACGGCCAATAAACTCACAGGCTTTTTTGAAGACAAAATAGCCTAAATCAACAATCAGCCCCTTTTTTTCTGCAACGGGAATAAATTCGTCCGGGAAAATCTCACCAAACTCTTTTGAGCGCCAGCGGACCAAGGCTTCAAAGCTGGATACCTGCCCTGATTGTGCATGAATAATGGGTTGGAATTTCACGGACAATGAACGTTGATCTAATGCTTCCTTTAAGCCTCTTTCGATGAAGAAATAACGATCAACGTTTTTTTGAATTCGGCCACTGTAAATTTCGATACGAGAATGATTTTTGGCACTAGCAAATTGGCAAGTTCGTGATGCAATATTTAACAACTCATCGGCAGATATAGCACGGTTTATCTCAGGATAGACACCAATGCTAATATCATTACCATAGAGGTGCCCATGCTCCGTGGCTGATTTCGAATAGTGCTTCATTATTTGAGAGCAGATATGCTTGAGCTCATCGTATGAGCGTTCTCCTCTAAGTAATATGGCAAAATCGTCAGAGCGAATACGGTAAAAATCAGCAAATTCATCGGGCAGTTCACGCAGTGCACTGACGACGTGATTCAGTAAATCTTTAACAATATCTGAGCCGTATTGATTGAGATAAGACTTAATATCTTCAAGTTGGATGTAGATAAGTGAATAAGGCTCTCCAATTTTGAGTGCTTTCTCATCAATATCGAGTAGTAATTTACTTCGATTATAGAGGCCTGATGAGCTGTCAAAAAAATGCAGCTTGATGAATGTAATCTTCCATCAATTTTTGATCGGAGATATCTTTATGGCTACCCACCATAAAATGTTCACCGTTCACACTTTTTGTGACCGCATTCCCCTCCAACCAGATATATTGACCATTTGCTTTTTTGACTCGGTATTGAATCGATTCCCTTGATTCAGTGGTGCTGATATGCTTGTCGACGCGGCTGTTGAGCAGTGCACGATCCATAGGATGAACCAAACTCAGCCAATCAGCATAGGAAATAGTTTCGCTGTTTACACCAAATTGTACATAAAATGTTGGATTATAGAGCACCATGTTTCCATCGCTGCTCATATAAAACAGACCTTGACTAAAAAAATCGAGAATATGAACCAGACGCTGCTTTGCAACGGCACTGTCTAGGTCTGAAATTGAATACTCTTCCTGCGGAAATGACATGGTCATGTTAATCCTAATTCAAGCGAAAGCAGCAATGGATGATAATAGTGAGTCTTGATCCAAAACATTGCTTTATGACTCATCTTTAAAGAGTACTATAACGCTTGTACTAAGATGTCTCAATTATAAAACTATTGATTCATCAATTAGGCACAAGTTATCAGTTTATTTCACGGAAGTTGTTATTTCTGAAACGAAATGGTGAGACTTAAATAACGTAGGATCGCATCGTGCGGTTTATTCGTTGTGGAAATAATAAAAGCGACAAATTGTCGCTTTTATTCATGTAGAAGTCATACGATTTAACGATCCCAATACGCTTCTTCTAGGCTATCTTCACGTTCTGGTAATGCTCGCGATAAACGAGGAGAGTGCTGTGTGAGTACTTCGTAGCTGACACGGTTTGCATATTTGCAGATCTGAGATAACGAAGAGTAAGTGAGGTACGGCACATCATGTTTGGCAGAGTTTGGAACATTGCGTTGATGATAACTATTCGCGGCCATATCGTGCAATAAAGCCGATAGCGCTCCGTCTCCCGCTCCGTTAGTGTTTTTGATTTCCAATGGGCCACCCAAGTAAGGGCCAATGTGTGAATACACTTTTATTGGGTTGAGGCAGTCTTGTTTTCGCATCGCACGGCTAAATTCGTACTTGTTAAATTCAGCAATATTACCCGGTAGGAGAGGTAATTCAGTTTCGCGCTTTGCGCTTTCATCGGTGTAGCTAGCCATATAAAGACCTACGGGCCCCGCGGTGCAGAGGATTAAATCTACCCATTCGAGTGCTTTGTTAGCTGCAAGCAGTGGATCTTTCTCACCAGTTAACGCTTCACCTTCTTCTTCATTCATGGCGACGACTGTGATGTTTTCTTTGATGTAGTCTTGCCACCACTTCGCATTACCTTCAATTACATACTTAGTGCCTAGGGTTAACACCACTGGAATGTGCTTGGATTTAGCGATCTCAATAGCGCGTTTGACCGCAAGTGGCATTGGATCTTCGGGTTTTCCACGCATTAAGTAAGAAGAAACAACTAAAGCGGAAGCTTTTTCAAAAACCTCTTCAGGAATACTATCAGGGCGAAGTTTATTCATATGCCCTTCATTAATGGCGAAGGTGCGCTCTCCATCATCAGAAATTAGGGTGTAGCAACGCCCGATAGGACCATCGACAGTTTGAAGATGGTTTAGGTTCATGCGCGATGAGGTTCTACACAAATAACGATAGCTGTATGAGCCGACTTCAATATTTTTGGACATCACGCCAAGCAAAACGGATTTGCTATCGGCCAACACAGAGTAGTTGTGCAGTGTGTTGCCAATCGTATCTCCCGGGTATTGGTGAGTAATTAAACCTCGTTCGACTAGCTCTTCATAGAGCGCATCGGCTTTGCTCTCTTCGAGCACCAGTGAGTGACCTTTACTCAATTGATGTTTCTCTAAGAACTCATTGTCTACACGGGCTTCAATATCAACAATGGTTTGCCCAACACCGACCACTGTTGGGCGGTGGAGCATAGCCGTTTGTTGAATTTGATTGACGAGAGGGTCACGAGCATGAGTCGGAAAATAGTGCTTAGATTTACGCTGTCCAGGAAACTTCATGTTGAAAAATGAGAATTGAAAATTTCCCGTATCATATCACGGATATGAAATCTTCCTTTCATTTTTATTACATAAAAAGGTGAGCTAAATCCAGGTTACCGAGGCGTTAGCGGCTATTTAGTGAGCGTTATGTCCGTACTATAAGCCTTAGTCCCCCAAAGCGGTACGGTCGATAGGCTGTGCTTGAAGCTACCATCTGTTTCTTTGGTAGTATAAGACAAGTAGATCAGGGTTTTATTTTCTGCATCGTAGATACGTCTGACTTTCATTGACTTGAAGAAAATACTTTTTGACTTCTTAAACACGATTTCGCCTGATTTGCTCTTATCAATTTTTGCAATCATCTCTGGCGTAATGTCACCAGTCTGACGACACGAGATTGAGCTATCACTTGGATCAGAAAGACTCAAATTAGCCTCAATTGAAGCAATATGGCACGTAACACCAGTCACAATATCATCACTTAGATTTTCGATTTTTACGTCTTTAAGCGTGAAAAATCCGAGCGATACATCGCCAACTTCATTGCTATCGCAGCCAACTAAACCAAAGCTAAGTATGAATGCGGTGGTGATGAGTTTCTTGTTCATGTCTATAATCCATTTATCCATCTTTCTGCACATGATAGCAGCATCAAAGGAGAATGATATAGGCTGTTATGTTGATGTTTTGGCCAGCATATCTGCAGTTTAGATGAGGATAATGTGAGTAATGGCTTGTCGCATATCGATCTGGTCAGTATCCTGCTTGCAACAATTAGAAGAAGAAGTACATAACAATGATTAACCAACCTGACGTTGCCGCCATTAAAAACCAATGGCTATTTGACCAAGTGAATGTCGAATTTCCAACAGAGGAGAGCTTACAAGGTCGAGATCTCTACCAAAAAGCGGTTGTTCAACGCAGTTCTCGCCCTTTTATTGAGCTCACTGAGGAGCCTAACCTATCGTTGCTTGAAGAGGTTTATTTGGTTGATTTTCATCGGATGACAATATGGTTTGCTCTGTTGCAAGCAAGCTTATGGAGCGATAAAAACGATCAATCAAAAGTTATCGAATTCTTTACCCAAATCATTTATTCAGCACCTTGCGAGCTTTACTTAGGTTTTCAAAACGGGGAGCCTGTGGCTGCTGGTATCGTCACCTCCACTTCACATGAGATACTCATCTCTGACATCGTTACTCTGGATAAAAATGCATTTGGAGGTGAAGATGTATTCACGCGGTTGTTGCTCGCAAAATGGCGTGCTAATCATGAGTGCAATGGTAATGTTTTTATAGAACAGTAGATTGTCCTGTTAAAGCGCCTCATTCAGAGAGTCTAGAATCATATTTATTCTGAATTTGCATTTCGATACGACAGGTGGTGATAACGTCAGCTGCAACATCGTATTGAGCGTAAAAGAGTGATGCGGATATAAGTTATGCATATCAACTCTTATCTTCGCTTCATTCTGTTAACTCAATCATTTTATACATTCACCCAGCGGTTAAAATTAAGCATTGGATGAAGGAAGTGTTTATGACTGAGAAAAAAATAAAATGTATTATTTTCGACTGTGAAGGTACTTTAGTTGATAGTGAGCGTTTGTGCTGCGAAGCGCTAGTCAATGTATTGAACCAACTAGGAGCCCACCTTACTTTTGCACAAGTGAGTAACCATTTTGAAGGTGGGAAGATTGCGGACATACTGTTTCAGGCGCTTGAACATACGAACATTAACGCCGATCTTGATCTTTTAGAGAACCTTTATCGGGATAAAGTTAATGAGCTCTTCCAGCAATATCTTTCACCCATGGATGGTGCGATAGAACTACTTGAGTATTTACGCCAGCAGGGTATTGAATACTGTGTCACCTCTAATGCACCTAAAGAAAAAATATCATCAATTTTACAACGGAGCGGTTTGCTCCCTTTGTTTGAAGGACGCATTTTTTCAGCCTTTGATGCGAATAGCTGGAAGCCTGAACCTGATTTAATTCGTTATTGTGCGATGAATATGGGATTTCTTTTGCAAGAATGTATTTATGTGGATGATTCAGCAAAAGGGGTTGAAGCGGGTATCAATGCAGAGGTACCAACCGTTCAGCTAGCACCTCTTAACCCACAGGGTTTTTCTCAAGCGCCTAATGTCGTTGTTATCGACACATTACTCGAGCTTAAACCATGGCTCAATGCACATTGTTGGCCAAGCAATGAATGTGTTTATGACTGATTAGCGCTGTGTGTACACCAATCATTTGCTGGACGCTTTGTAAGTGGTCGGTTTTAAAACCACATTGTGCGCAGATAAACTTTTCATTGTTTGTGGAAATAAAGTATTCGTCATGTTGACAAAGTGGACAGCAGTCTATTTTTTCAAGTGTTTTATTTATATTTTTCATAATCAATTCTCAGCAGCAAAAAGGGAGAGTCATGTTCTCCGTACTCACAGAATAAACACTAATCAAAACTTGCTCTCGGTAATATTTACCTTAGTTCCAAAAATTAGAGGCATTTCATACTTCACTGTAAGGAATGTTTGATTTTGGCCTAAACCATAATAGGCAAAGTGCCGTCATTGCCCCAAGGGTATCGCATAACATGTCTTTTTGTGCGTCCCAAATGTCGCCTTGTGAACCCAGAAAAGCGATTCCCTCATCACCACCCGCGATTGAGGCATACCACCATTCAAGAATTTCGTAACCTGCTGCGATACTCATGATAGAGAAAAGCCCGAACAATGAGGCAATTAGCGGTTTACAGAGCTGCTTTCTAATTAAATATTCAGCGATAGGGTAGGCATAAAAGCCAATTGAGAAATGAGCGACGCGATCAAAATTATTACGAGATGATCCGATCAGTTCGTTGAACCAAGCAAACGGAACATCTGCAAATGTATATTTAGCCCCAATGGTATGCAAACTAAGCCACACAAACATCAGAATATAAGCCGTTGAGCTAAAGCGTAGTTTTGTTGAAGCCCAATAGACGAGTGCTAAGATCCCTAGCGCAGGGATGATTTCTGCTAACCAGACAGCACGAGAAACCGGCGCGATCGCTGAAAATAGAAAGAGTACACCGTAGATCGCCGTCAAAAATAAAAGCGTGCGTGAGAAGTTGAGAGACATGTTTTTTCCTATGACAAAATACCGATGGATAGTGCCACTATTTTGCACGATGTTCAATTTTGTTGAATTCTGTATCTTATAGACGTAGAAATTTGTGTTTGAGATGTGCGTATCTACCTTCGTTTTGTGATTGATTTTCGCATTGTCTTGGCAAAGAGATCTGCAAGGTGGAGAAGATCATGCAACAACTCGATCTTTCTCTTTTTATGTATTGATAGATAGTGCGTGTGATAAACGGACTCTAGTTCAAAAAGCCAAGATAATATGCGGTAAGAAACTCGACAAAAAAGCGATATTGGATTTGAATGAAGAGAGAACCTTAATGTGAACGTCGAGACTATGTCCCAAAGTAGGCCCGAAAGTATGTCTGAAAGCTTAGAACTTACCGCTCAGTTTCAATCTTACATGGAAAATCCGCTGCTTTGGCCAATGTTGGCGGTGTTGCGTAAACAGCCTTCCGGTTGGAAAGTCCATACGTTAGCGGCACATTTAAGTGAACAGGGATTCATGCCTGTACTTGATAGCGCACCTGAAAAAGATCTCTTTAAGCGTAATTTTTTGATCATGAACGCGCTCTATCAGCTTCAAGAGACGCTTTACCCTGAAAAGTGGTTACAAGTATCAGCAATGGACATTGTACTAATGCCTGCGCATCGTGCCGTTAGTTGCGAAATCGACCCAGATGATCCATTGCGTGATTATTACACTCAGTGGAAAAATTATGAGGCTGATGAAGGAGAAGTGCGCCGCTTGTTGAACGAATTTTGGACTCGTTACCGTAAAGCAATGGGTGGAACGAGTAACCTTAATATGAATCGTCTTCAAGCATTGAGGCTGTTTAAATTACCAGTGGAAGCGACGCAAATTGAAATCCGGAAAACATGGCGCAAGTTGGCACTAAAGTGGCATCCAGATAGAGACAATGGCAATGCTGAAACGTTTCGAGTGTTGTGTGAAGCATGGAATATTTTGCGGCAAAATAGTTAAAGCCCAAACCTTAAACTCTAGACAAGATATTTGTCGAATAAGGTCAACTGGCACTGTAAGGCATACCTAAGCTAACTACCTGTAATGTACTGAAGCAATAAGGTACTGAAGTAAAAAAGAAGCGATCTCTCGCTTCTTTTGGCTTTTGTTGTAGGGGAGTTAATCTTTACTGGTGGTTTTTAAATTGCGACTTGCGCATACGGTTCAACGCCGCCATCACATCGATGACACGTGGTTTCGCCAAGTCACCGTGGTTTGGCATATTTTGGTGCCATGTTCCTGCTAATAAAGCCATCATCTCTTTGCTTGGTTGCGCTGACCACCCCGGAGTCTGCGCAAACTGGAACCAAGTCCAGCCAATCGCATTGACTTCAGAAGGTGACTCCAATTGTTCTAACGCATTTAAATCCGTAAATTCTTTGCCAAAGCGAAGCGAATCAACGCCTTTGGCAGAGACTCGGAATTTACCATCAACCAGTAATTTTTGCAGCGCAGTGCGATTCACAGCGCGTTCTGGGAAAATAGCCAGTGGCGTTTCACATTCGTTGTGACGAGCAGTTGGGTGCTGTTTGATGACTTCTTTAGCTTTGTTAGTCACATCAACGGCGTGGTAGTCATGCATCTGGATGACAGTATCGGCGACATCTAAGTAATCACCGGATCCCCCCATGACGATCAGTGTTGAGATATCCAAATCATCGCGAAGTTGCCCGATACGATCAACCAATGGTGTAATGGGCTCATCACCTTTACTAACCAGCGCTTGCATACGCTCATCACGGATCATGAAGTTGGTGGCGGAAGTATCTTCATCAATTAGTAATGTACTAGCGCCAGATTCAATGGATTCTTGTAACCACGCTGCTTGCGATGTTGAACCGGACGCATCTTGAGTGCTGAAATCGGAGGTTTCTTTACCCATAGGTAGGTGATTGATGTAGTTGGACAAATTTAAATTATGTACGCAACGGCCATCTTCAGCGCGAATTTTCATGGCTTGATGATCCGTAACAATTCGCTCACGGCCATCGCCGGGAATATGGTTGTAAATTGAACGCTCAATCGCCGTTAACAAAGTCGATTTACCGTGAAAACCACCGCCGACGATAAGGGTTATACCTTTGGGGATGCCGAGTCCTTTAATTTTGCCTTGGTTTGGTGTCTCAAGCTCGACTTCTAACGATGTGGGGGCTTGGAAAGTAACGGCGTCTTTCATCGGCAGATCACAGTTACCTGCCAAGCGAGGTAATACGCTGCCATTGGCCACAAAAGCAACCAGATTGTGCTGTGCCAGTTGTGCACGCATTGCTTCTTGATCTTCGATCACAGCGCAATGCTCAAGTAGGGCATCTTTATCCAGTTCACGTTCAATGGTGGCCCGGCGAATGAATTTTGGCAGGTAGAAGGTGATGATGTTGAGCGCTTTCTTGGCCAGAATGTCACGACCTTCAGCGGGTAAATTGATGCGAAAACGAAGCTCAATACCATGCTCCGTAAAGAGAACAGCTGTACTATCAAGCACCGTTTGGCCCGTCAATGCGATGGCAATATGGTTCTCTTGCTTAGCAAACTCCGCAAAACTACGAGCGATAAAATCTCTTGCAGCCATTTGATAAGCAGGTGATTTCTCTTTTAACCATTCCAGACCGGTCAGAGACCATGCTCGAGTAGCGCGAAAGCGAGATGCAGAAGCGTAAGGGTCCGCTTGGATATGATCGATATGCAAGGTGAAATCACCAAATTCGTATTGACCTTTGATCTGCTGATAGGCGCGGTAGTTCTGTTTTTCTAGCTTTTTGAGAATTGATGTTAATAAATCCATCTCGATATCGCTCGTTTGGAAAGGAAAGGCGGCGATTATAGGAACCGCCACACTGAGAGTAAAGACATGATAAGGGATTCCTTTATCCTACAAAACCTTTGTCTCGACAGGGTGTGCATAATTTTGGTTCAGTAGCCCAGCCTCAAACTCGTCACAAGGCATCGGTTTACCATAGAAATAGCCTTGGCCAAACTCACACCCTTCACTGATGATAAAGTCTTCTTGGCTTTGATTTTCAATCCCTTCGAGGATCACTTTCAGCTTTAATTTTTTGGCAACGTGAATGATTGAGCGAACAATTTCTTTATCTTCCTCACTTTGATCCAATTGATGTACAAAGCTTTTATCTATTTTTATGCAATCGAAGGGAAATTTTTTCAAATAGCTGAAAGAGGCGTAGCCCGTGCCGAAATCATTAAGTGACAACGTCACGCCTAGTTGGTGTAGAATTCGCAGTGTGTTGCGAGCCACCACTTCATCCGCAATCAAACAGCTTTCTGTTACTTCCAACTCTAAGTACCGAGCTGGAAGTTGGTAGGTGTTCAGTAGCTCACGAACTTGGTCTGCGAATTGGGCATTCTTTAATTGGACGGCTGAAACGTTAATGGCCATTTTGAAATTATCGACCTGTTTTGCCCATTGGCTCGTTTTTTCGATGGCCGATCGCAGGACAAAGTTACCCACTTCAAAAATCAGTCCATTTTGTTCGGCCATGTGAATTAAGGTTTCATTGGATATATCGCCCAATACGGGATGGCGCCAACGTAGTAGCGCTTCTGCCCCCGTCCAGCGATGAGTGGTTGGAGAGACCTTAGGTTGAAAATAGAGCATGAGCTCATCGTTGCGCACTGCTCGTAATAAGTAGCTTTCTAATTGGTTGATTTGCCGGAGTGAGTCACTGAATACTTGCGAGTGATAGCAAAACTTATGACCGGAATCTTTGCAAGAGACCATGGCAGCAGAAGCTTGTTTGAGCAGTTCTATAGCATTGTCAGTGTCTAAACTCGTTGCAATACCAATATAGGAATGAAGATGAACATTATGGTCATCGAGCTTAAATTCAGAATGACCGATTTCGACCAATTTATGGCACAACTTTTCCAGGTGACGCGCTAATAGTTTTGTTTTGACGATCAAGACTAAATCTGTCGACGTGGGTCGAGCGGTCAATATTTCAATTTTATCGCAGCGGCCTAGTCGCTCACGATATCGAGCGATGACTTGATCCCATGCTCGGTAGCCAAAGTGAGATTGAATATGACGAGCATTAGTGAAACCAATATGAATGGCGGCAACTTCGGTGTGCTGCTTTGTTGCTTGTAAAAGGCTATTTTTGAGCTCCAGTTCAAGTGCGTTGCGATTTAAAAAACCTGTGCTGATGTCATGCCACTTTTGATATTGAATCTGTTGTTCTGCGGCGCGGCGTTTATCGATTTCTTGCGTGAGCGAGTAGTTGAGATCAGCAAGATCTTGTGTTCGGTTATCGACGCGGAGCTGAAGCTCATCATTGAGCTGCTGAAGTCTTACCTGTTGGTATAAGGTGGTGAGCTGGGATTCAATGGTATCGCGAAAACTTTCCAGTAACTGCCGATAGGTGGGGCTAAAATGGTTCTCCTTGCTATCGAGTACGCAAATGGTGCCAAACATATCACCATTCGGCCACTTTAATGGGATGCCACAATAGGCAATCATGCCCAGTGGTACATCTGGATTATGCATCCATTTTTTATCGGCTAAAGCATTCGGGACCAATAGTTCCTGCTGTGTTTGCATCACAGTTTCACAGTACAGACCTTGTCCTAAGGGTTCTTTATGTCCGGTTTGATAGGGGTTGTCGACGTTGGTATTTTTACAGAATATTTCGAGTTTTTGCTGGCTAGCACGCATGATCAATGCGCTCGGGACGTTTAAAATTTCAGCGAGTAAATTCACAATGCGTTGCCATCCATCCATCATTGAAGAGGGGATGAGCATCTCATGTGTCTTTATTTTCGACATATTATCAAATTCCTTTGGACGACAAAGCTTAAAAAAGCCGAGCATTCATTGCTCTAGACTGACGATGACAAGATCCGCTCCTATGCCCATAGTATGGTATTAAGAATAAGAACGCGCCGCCAATGTAACAAAAAAAAGCCCCAATAAAATATTGGGGCATTGAGATAGTTAGCTGTGTCTCGTAAATGATACGGAAGGAGTTAATCGGCTTGCTTGATATAATGGTCGATATTAATTTCTTGAGCATAATCAACACAGTCAAAGTCGAAGCCATTGAGCTGCATGAATTCTCGCTTAAAGCCCTTATAGTCACCTAGTTGCTTAAAGTTGTACTGATCCATTTTCTCCAGTAAATCGGCCACTTTTTGCTGAGTATCTGGGTTGAGCTCCCAATCATCCATACGGATCAGTCGTTCGCCATCAACGGGTACTTTGCCTTTGCTAGAGAGTTTTTCGCTAAACAGACGCTGCATCTGCTCGATACATCCTTCGTGCGTCTCTTTTTCTTTCATCACCTTATACAATGCGACAATGTAAGGGCTTAAATTGGGAATGAACACGCTCGCCTTCGTGACTAAAGCTTTACAAACAGTCGCATAAGCCCCGCCGCCATAGTTAGACAATTTTAGGTTGAGAGAGTGGCTGGTTTGGTGCAAATCAATTTTGGCGCGCCCCAGTGTACCGTCAAGATAAATGGGGTGAGTAATCTGAGGGCCGATGTATGAAAAAGCAATGGTTTTACACCCTTGTGCAATCGATTCAGTGTTGATCAGCGTATCTATCCAGTTTTCCCAATCCTCGCCACCCATTACTTTCAGTGTACTTTCGATCTCTTCGTCATTTGCAGGGGCAATGGTGGTTTCTACCCACGTATCGTTTTCTAGTAATATTGTCGCACCAGAAACGGCCTCACCAATCGGTTTAATGGCGGAGCGCCAATACTGATCTGAATTGGGTTTTGGTCTCATGCCGCTGGCGATACTGTAAATGACTAAATCGACTTCCCCTTCAAAATAGGTCTCTATCGCTTCAATCACTTGCTCGCGTACTGATGGTGAAAAAACATCCCCATCGATATTGACGGCGACTCGACCCGCTTGCTCGGCCTGTTGTTTAAAAAAGAGATTGTTGTACCAACCAGCACTACCAACCCCTTTTTCTGATGGCGTTTTTTCAAAGGAAACGCCAATCGTATCGGCTTCTGAACCACCAAAGGTCAGGGCAATGCGGGCGGCGAGCCCAAAGCCTGAAGATGCGCCTAAAATGAGAACTCGTTTTGGCCCGTGAGTGATCGGTCTGCAAGATTTTACGTAATTAATCTGTTGTAACACAGCTTGTTCGCATCCTAGTGGATGAGCAGAGCGAGCGACCACACCTTTGATCACAGGTTCAATGTGCATAGTTTGTACCTTTGCGGTTAGGGGAATGGTCTAAAAAATATCGTAAAACTAGGTAAAGTTCATTGAGCTGAGGCATTAAAATCAGAGATGCTCTGCTAAATGTTGCGCAACAAAATTGGCGATCCACGGCTGAGCGTCGACCGTCGGATGTAAGCCATCAGCCATCATCCACTCGGGTTTAATGATCACTTGCTCTAAGAAAAAGGGCAGTAACGGCACAGTATGTTGGAGGCTAAGCTCAGAATAGAGGCTATAAAAGGCATCGCTGTAGCGTTTGCCATAATTTGGTGGAATGCGGATCTGCATCAAAAGAGGGGTTGAGCCTGCTTTTTTTATTTGGCCAATGATGGCGGTTAAATTGCTGCTGATCAATTGAGGTGGGAAGCCACGCAATCCGTCGTTCGCACCAAGCTCAATAAGCACCGCATCAGGGGTATGCAGGGTGAGTAGTGACGGTAAGCGGGCTAGGCCATTGCCCGTTGTATCGCCAGAAATACTGGCATTAATGACATCAATGTCTGATTTACCTTCAGCTTGTAACGCATTAGGTAGCAAGCTAGGCCAAGCTTTTTCAATCGGCATTTGGTAACCGGCGCTTAAACTATCACCCAATATCAAGAGTGTGGTACTACTAGCGCTAGCCGAGAATAATAAAATACAAATCAAGGAAAGAAGTCGAGTCATGCAAACATCCGTTATTAGGGCACATTCATTATCTAAAACAGTCTCTACCAATCAAGAGCATTTAACAATCCTAAAAGAGGTAAACCTAGAGATCAAAAGTGGTGAAAGCGTGGCGATAGTCGGAACGTCTGGTGCGGGGAAATCAACCCTGATGACGCTGTTGGCTGGGCTTGATACGCCGACACGCGGAGAGGTAGAGCTATTGGGTCAGCCATTGTCTCAACTGGACGATGAAGGACGTGCGGCGATCCGCAGTCAATCGGTTGGCTTTGTGTTTCAAAGCTTTTTGCTGATCCCAAGTTTGTCTGCGTTAGAGAACGTGACGCTACCTTGTTTGTTAAAAGGCGAAAAAGAGGATGTGGATCGTGCTAAATCCTTGTTGACGGCCGTTGGTTTATCGCATCGAATGCATCACTCTCCTGCACAACTTTCAGGGGGCGAGCAGCAACGAGTCGCGCTAGCAAGAGCTTTTATGATCAATCCGAAAGTGCTGTTTGCCGATGAGCCTACTGGCAACCTTGATCAAGAAACCGCGGCAAAAGTGGTTTCATTATTGTTTGAATTAAATAAGCAGCACGGAACGACCTTAGTGCTGGTTACTCATGATCCCGCTCTTGCGGATCAATGTGATCGTATTTTCCACATGCAAGCCGGTATGTTGGAGGAGCGGTAATGAGCGAGATGTCGAGCCGTTCACTCAATAAACGATTAATTCGCTGGAGCTTAGGTGAAATCCGCCACGGACAGCTGTGGCCTATTTCAGTGGCGTTAACCTTGATCATTGCTTGTATTTTTGCGCTGACTGCCTTAGCTGAGCGTATGGAGCAAGTGATTGTTAAACAAGGTAAAGACGCACTCACTGCCGATAGTGTGTTTGTTTCCGCAAACCCACCCCCAGCGTCATTGCTCGATCAGATCGAGCGCTTGCAATTGCCGTCTTCACTACTTACACGTTACGCGACAATGGCATTCAGTGAGCGCGGTATGCAGTTAGTCACTGTCAAAGCAGTGGATAGTGCTTATCCGCTACGCGGTGAAATGCGTCTTTCTGATGATGTGACGACATTTCAGCACCTTGCGCCGAATCAACTGTGGTTAGATGAACGAGTATTTGCGCAATTAGACGTTCAAATTGGTGATCAGGTCACGCTGGGCGATGCCGACTTTACGGTCTCGGGACGCATCCTTGAGGAGCCGGGACTCAGCTTTAATCCGTTTCAACAGATGCCCGCGGTGTTGATCCACCAAGACGATGTGGCTCGTACTGGTGCACTTCAATTGGGGAGCCGAGTGCAATTTAGCGTGTTCATTAATGGTGATGATGGACAGATTGAAGCAGTAAAACAGCCCGTTACTTTAACGCCTAGCGATCGTTGGCGCGACCGAAATAGCGCCAGCCGAACGAATGAGGTTTTTGAACGCACAGAGCAATATTTGTCGTTAACCGTAGCGATTGTGATCATCATGGCGGCAACCACATTAGTCCTGACTTGTCAGCACTATGTTTCTACGCGGCAAAAAACCATCGCCATGTTAAAAAGCCTTGGAGCGAGCAAACGTTGGATCCGCCAATGGTTGATCGTACAAGTGGTGATTTTGTTTGTTTCTGCTGCGGTGCTTGGGGTATTGATCGGCATTGGCCTAGAGTCTTTATTACGCGTGCCGCTGGTGGATTTATTGCCTACGCCTTTACCGAGTTATGGCGCTAAACCCGCTTTTATTGCGCTGATGGCGAGTGTATTGATCGCTTTTCCTGCACTCGGCATTCCTTTACTGCATTTGCTAGATACCAGTGCGCTCAATGTCATGCAAACAGAGCGAGCGAAACCGAATCATCGCCGTAATGGGTTGCTCATCTTGATTCCGTTAGTGCCGATGCTGTGGGCTTATTGGAATAATCTCTTAGTGTGGATTGTGTTGGCTGGGATGGTGACGCTTTTTGCAGTGCTTGCTGTGGTCAGTGTTTTGGTTGCTCGTAGTTTAGGACGTCTTCCGCTCTCTACCGCGCTTAAATTAGCGCTCAGCCGAATCAATCGTTCGGCAATCACGACCGGAGTCCAGTTTGGTGCGTTAGGATTATCGTTAATGTTATTGGCGATCATCTGGTTGGTGCGTACCGATTTACTCTCTGATTGGCAGCGAACCTTACCCAGCGATGCTCATAACGCATTTGCACTCAACATTTCACCAAATGAAGTTAATGATTACCTTAACACGTTAGACAGCGCCAACATTGTGCGTTCGCAAGCCTATCCGATCATCCGAGGGCGTTTATCGACTATTAATGGCATAGAGGCCAAGCAACAAGCTCAAGGTGAAGAGGGGAGTGATGCGTTGAGGCGAGAGCTCAATTTCACTTGGGGAGAATCGCTACCCAGCAATAACCAACTGACGGCAGGAGCGTGGACAGAGCAAGGTGGCGTTTCGGTTGAATCCGACGTTGCTCGTGATTTGGGGCTGAAACTGGGTGATAGTTTGGGGTTTGTGATCAATAGCCAAACCGTGGAAGCGAAAGTAAATTCCATTCGCCAAGTCGAGTGGCGAGAAATGAAGCCTAACTTCTATTTCATTTTTACCCCAGACCTATTACAGGAGATCCCTGCCACGTGGCTGGTGAGTTTCAGAGCGCAAGATCAAGATAACGCTTTGCTTGCCACCCTTGCTCGCACTTACCCTACGGTCAGTTTGATGGATATCCGGGCAATGGGCGATAAAATTCAAACTTTGCTGACGCAAATTATCTGGTCAGTGACAGTACTGGCTGCAATGGGTGTGATGGCTGGTATTTTACTGATTTTTACCCTGTTGCGTTTAAGTTTAAGCCAGAGGCAACAAGAAATTCGCTTATACCGCACTTTAGGGGCCAGCAAGCGCCGCGTCGAGCAGACTATTTGGGCTGAATACGGTTTGATGGCGCTCATTGCCGGAGTTGTCGCAAGCCTTGGCTCTGACGCGGTGGTGGCCAGCGTCATGAAGTTCGGTTTTGAACTAGAACCTATGGCGCATTACAGCCTGTGGTTGGTGCTACCCTTGGCGACGTTTTGCACATTATCGCTGGTCGTGAGTAGTTTAATTAAGCGGCTGCTAACCCCTATAAATAAAGAGTTTAACTAGCGATATCCATAATCCCAGACTGAGTTATCCACAAAAACAGTGGATAAAGTTTGGGATAACTCGACGGCTTGATAACGGCCTATTTGCGCTTAGCCCCGTAGTTACCTTGGGTTGCGCAGTTTTGTTATTCACAAGGTTGAAAAAACGTCGTTTTGGCTTTATTGAGTCAAGCAATTTTTTAAGTTATTTGTCGATTATGCGTATTGCTTGTTAGTCGTAAAACAGATAAGACCACGTGAAAAATGTGATTTTAATAACGCTTTACAAGCTTTAGAATGCATCCGGGTTTTCCAGAGTACTCGTATCTTATGTCATATAAAAAGTTCAATACAGATTCTCCATGTGTCGCAATTATTGGTGGGGGTGTGGCTGGTGCCACTGCCGCCGTTCATATGGGAGAACTGGGGCTCAATGTGCTGCTTTTGGAAAAAAGCGCCGGTCTCGTTAATGGGCCGCCGATTTGCCATCTGCACGCGGGCGGTAACCTCTATCGCGAAATTTCGCAGCAGCAGTGTCTTGAGTTACTTAAGCAGTCGATTGAAACCGTCAGGCTCTACCCCCACACGCTGAATAAGCGACCTACTGTGATTGCTGTTCCGCATAGTGATGGCGGTGAGCCGCAAGCCTTATTACCAAGGCTAGAGCTTATTCAGCGCAGCTATCAACAATTGGTTGATAAAGACCCATGTAATCAGAAGCTTGGTCAACCCCAAGAGTATTTCAAACTCTACAGCCGTGAAGCACTGCAGGTATTAGCAACTCAGCAACAGAGTGATCAACCGACATCATTCGATGATTGGGTGATCCCTTTTGCTCAACATGCAGATTTAAATCAGTTGAAATACCCAGTCATTGCGGTGCAAGAATACGGTTGGAGTGTTTTTCGTCTGGCGGCCAGTGCTGAGCTTGCGTTAGCGGCGATGCCTCATTGCCAAGTTTTAACGCACGCTAAATTAATCAAATCTGATTTTATTGATGAGCAATGGCAGCTCGTTTATTTGGATGATCAAGAGCATGAACACGTTATCCATGCCGATTATTTAGTCAATGCATGCGGTTATGAAACGGGAATAGTCGATGATTTGGCTAAGGCTCCGCGTCAACGCTTGGTGGAATTTAAAGCGGCTTACGTTACCCGTTGGGCAGAATGCGACCAGCAATGGCCAGAAGTGATTTTTCACGGGCCAAGAGGCACCCCACAAGGAATGGCTCAGCTAACACCGTATGCTGATGGTCTATTTCAGTTGCATGGTATGACCGAGGGAATCACGTTATTTAAAGATGGGTTAGTGGCCTCGCAAGCTGGATCATCACAGCCCGTATTGCCTGATTATCTCGAACGCAAAATTAAGAACGGCTGGCAACAGGACGCACTACAAGAGCGCAGTGAACGAGCCATACACCACATGAGTCAGTTCATCCCACAGTATATTCAAGCACAAGTGGCTGGTAAGCCACTGTTTGGTGCGCAGCAAATTCCCGGCCAAGATGCCACATTACGAGCCGCTGATGTTACGTTTGAAGCTCATAATTATGCGCGAATCGAAGTGGTCAAAGGTTCATCTGCGTTGGAAGCGGCAACTAAAATTGTTCAGCATTGGCAGTTAGTGAACGATGAAGACTTGCTACAATCGATAGAGGTTCGTCACCCCATCAGCATGAGTTTGGCTCTTGAACAGGTGGAAGAGAAAGCCATCGCGTTAGCTAAGGCACGTGCTTATCCTGAAGAATTAGCAAAAATTGTCGGTATGGTTTGATTGGTAACACCTTGCGGTTTTCTAAAGGAGCAAGGTGATAGTCGTTAGTAGCCGAAATAATGTGCCCATTGGCACCAAACCTCTTGCAGGCCTTGTATATCACCTTTGACAAAACGTATTTTCTGCCCCGGTTTTGCTTGTGCCAAACGGGGCAGATCAATGCGAGCCACACACCCTAATTTAGGGTAACCGCCGATGGTTTGGCGATCGTTGAGTAAAATGATCGGTTGGCCATCTGGCGGGATTTGAATCGCGCCCAAAGCAATTCCTTCCGATAAAATAGGTGTCGCGGGTGGGGTAACCGTATCGCCATTAAGACGATAGCCCATGCGATCGGCATGCTGACTGACAGTGAAGCTGGTTTGATAAAAGCGATCGAGTTGCTGCGATGAAAATTGCAGGGCTTGGTAGCCTTCAATGACGCGTAATTTAAGTGGCAGATTATAATCAGGCTTATAACGAAAAGTGATGTGTACGGGTTTGTTATCGATAGCGTGGGGATTAAAGTGCAGTGAATCGCCCGCTTGCAGTGGTACGCCGTTTTGCGTTAACCCACCAAGCTGTTCTTTGGGTACGGTGGCAACACTACCTAAATGGTGAGGCACAATGAACCCTCCGCGCACGGCCAAATAAGCTCTTAAGCCATTTTTGGCTAGGCCAAATTTCAGTGTTTGCCCGGCTTGCGCGCTAAAGCTTTGCCAATTACCAATCAGTTTTCCATCTAACGTGGCCGATAAATCACCACCTGCAATTGCCAGCATACATGGATGTTCAACATGAAATTCCGCCTGACCAAGCGTGATTTCAAGCGTTGCTAAATTGACTCGGTTACCCAGTAAATGGTTGGCCCAACTGTAGGCATAATCATCGACTGGTCCTGATTGAGTAACACCGATATGACTGAGACCAAAGCGTCCAAAATCTTGAATTAAGCTCAGTTGACCGGGTTTCATCACCTGTAGTAGGGGGCTCATGAATGGTGCTCCCACTGCGCGGCTAATTGAGGTATTTCACCTCCTAATGATAAAAATTCCTCGCGAGTCATCGCTGTAAACTTCACTTTAGTTCCAATCGAAAAAGGCGTCATTGGTGTTTGATGAGGAGAAAAGAGCGCATGGGGGCAATTGGCGATGATATTCCATCCTCCGGGAGAGTTGTTCGGATAGACGGCCGTTTGCTGTTCTGCAATCGCGACGCTGCCTTTGGCCACACTAAGGCGTGGGGTGGCATGGCGCGGTAAGCGTAATTGTTCATCTACTTCAGCCATAAAGGCAAAGCCTGGTGCAAAACCGACGGCACAAACGGTGTAGACCGTTTGAGTGTGCAGCGCGATAACTTGTTGCGTGGATAAACCAAGCGCATGGTAGCGCTTCAAATCTGGGCCGACACTTTCATCGTAGTAAGCACCAAGCTCAACCAAATTGTGGGTGGCTTCCACAGCTAAAGATAAGGCTGCGATCGCTGTGATCAATTGCTGCTCTAGCTCCCTTTGACTTATACGATAAGGAAGGTAATCGATCAAAATGGTAGTGTAAGAAGGGGTGACATTCATCAGGTAAGCAGAAAACTGCACCATGATCTGTTGCGCAATTTGTCCGATATCGAGTGAGAGATCGGCCGATGGCGGGTGAGCAAAACGCAATAAGAGGCTGCATTCCGCAACGGGTTCAATGCTGTAGTCCAATGTCACTTAACACTCCTTGTGATGACGTTGTGGCTGCTAGGAGATACACGTGTAATGGTTCAACGCTCTCGTAGACAAATTCGGATTTTCTCTATCAGTTCAATCGCCGCCGGGTTATCGCCATGCACGCAAATCGTATCGGCTTCGATAGGGATCACAAAGCCATCTGAACTGGTCACTTTTCCGTAATCAACCAGTTGTTTAATTTGATTGATGATCGCCTCTTCATTCGTCAGCACTGCATTGGCTTGGCCTCTTGGAGTGAGCATACCATTAGCGAGATAAGTCCGGTCGGCAAAGGCTTCAAACAGCAATGGCACGTCATAAATATCGGCGATATCAAGGTAATCTTGGTTATTGCCTGAAGCTAAGATCATCAAGGGCACATTGAAGCAAGAAACTGCATCGACCACTGCGCGAAAGACAGATTTGTCACGCATCATATCGTTATATAAAGCCCCATGAGGTTTGACGTAGCTTATCTCGGCATTTTTGCTCTCACATAATGCCTTGAGTGCGCCAATCTGGTAAATCAGTAACTCGCATATCTCTTCTTCGCTAAAACTCATTGAACGGCGACCAAAACCTTGCAAATCGGGGTAACCCGGGTGAGCGCCAATCATTACATCAAATTGAATCGCCAGCTCAATCGTTCGGCTCATCACGTGTGGGTCAGAGGCATGAAAGCCACACGCAATATTGGCCATGTCAATCCAAGGCATCACCAACTCATCAGCGCCCATTTGCCATGCACCGAAGCTCTCGCCCATGTCACAATTGAGAGTGATTGTTCTTTTTGTCACGGGTTGCATCATCCTTGAGTGTCCATGTTGAGTAACTTGCCGTAATCAAAAGCAATATACAGTGATCCGATTCATTGTTTGGCGATAAGTATGGGCCGAAAGAGAGCGAATTGGCCTGATAGACAAACATTAAAGCAGATTGATTTATAAGTGAAGTTTAGGTTGAAAGTCGTTAAACTTGCACAACCAATGTCAGAAGGTAAAAACAATGAAAGTATTAGTGACAGGCGGGATGGGGTATATCGGCAGCCATACCTGCATTCAAATGATCCACGCCGGTATGACACCCGTAATTTTTGACAACTTATACAATAGTAAAGCATCGGTTTTAGAGCGCATCGAAAAAGTGTCCGGTGTGAAGCCGATGTTCGTCCATGGTGATGTACGCAACCAAGCACAACTGGTTGAAGTGATGAAAACGCAAAATATTCAAGCGGTGATCCATTTCGCAGGCTTAAAAGCAGTCGGTGAGTCAGTAGAAAAGCCATTGGAATATTACGATAACAATGTGAATGGCACATTGGTACTGGTGGCGGCCATGCGTGAAGCTGGCGTGAAGGCACTTGTTTTTAGTTCATCTGCAACCGTATACGGTGACCCAGCCTCAGTGCCTATTACCGAAGATTTCCCAACCAGCGCGACCAACCCTTATGGCCGTAGTAAGTTAATGGTTGAAGAGTGCTTGGCCGATTTCCATAAAGCCAACCCAGATTGGAGCATTACACTGCTGCGCTATTTTAACCCTGTAGGTTCACATCCATCAGGCGAGTTAGGTGAAGATCCACAAGGCATTCCGAACAACCTAATGCCTTTTGTCTCGCAAGTGGCCGTGGGTCGAAGAGCATTTCTCTCTGTTTTTGGCAGTGATTACCCAACTAAAGACGGCACAGGGGTTCGCGATTATATTCACGTAATGGACCTAGCTGATGGTCATATTGCTGCGCTGGAAAAAGTAGGCCAACAAGCAGGCTTGCACATTTATAACCTAGGCACAGGAAATGGCTACAGTGTACTAGAGATGGTGAAAGCGTTTGAACAAGCGTCAGGTAAAAGCGTGCCGTACCAATTGGTCGAACGCCGCGCTGGTGATATTGCGGAGTGTTGGGCAGATCCAAGCAAAGCGATGGCGGATCTAGGTTGGAAAGCGACTCGCAGCCTAGAAGCGATGACACAAGATACGTGGCGTTGGCAGTCAAATAATCCACAAGGTTATCCTGAGTCTTAAGCTCTTGCTTCAACTTCTCTGCGATGAATGAAATAAATAGCCAGTCAAATGACTGGCTATTTTGATCTGACTTGATTACTCAAGCAATCCAATGATCAGTTAGTCCGATAACGGCTTAAAATTTCACCAAGGTTGCGCGAAGCGTTTGCAAGGCTAGCGACACCTTGCGATGAGGTTTGCGCAACACTGCAAATCGCATTGGATTGTGTACGAATATCACTCAGCTCAGCAGCAATATCATTAGCAACGGCGCTTTGCTCTTCGGCTGAAGTTGAAATTTGAATACTCATGTCATTGATCATTTTTGCTGATTCAGCAATTTGATTGACGTTATTGCCGATGTTAGCGACTAAATCACTACTGGTTTGAGCTTGACTAACCGTTTGCTCAGTAATGCGTGCGATATCTTGACTTTCGGTTTGCAGCTTCTCAATCATGGATTGAATTTCAACAGTAGCCGCTTGCGTGCGGCTAGCTAAGGTGCGAACTTCATCAGCTACCACGGCAAAACCGCGCCCTTGTTCACCAGCACGTGCCGCTTCTATTGCAGCGTTCAGTGCCAATAAGTTCGTCTGTTGCGAAATGGCATTGATGGTGGTGATCACATCGTTAATCTGCGCCGTATTTTCATTCAATGTAGACACCGAATGAGAGGCTTGTTCAATGAATTTTGACAACTGGGAAATTTCATTAATCGCTTGCTGAACTAGCTGTGAGCTCTCTTCCGCTTGTTTTGAATCTTGCTCGGCTTGCTGATTGGCTTGTTGGGAAATAGTGGACACTTCTTGCGCCGAGGCCGTCATCTCTTCCATGGCCGTGGCGACGGAATCCAATGAAGCGTATTGGCTACTGATTTGTTGCTCGCTCTCTTTCATCTCATGGGCAAAAGAGCTGGATGTCTCACCGAGAGTGGTGGCGTTTTGTTTTACTGAAACTACCAGTTCGGTCAAGGTGTCCATGGCGTTATCGAGCGCGCAGCCGATGGTACCAAACTCATCTCGACCGGGGTGAAAACCTAATCGTGAAGTTAAATCACCTTTTGAAATTTTCAAGGTTGTTGTGTATAGCACCCACAATGCACCGCCAATAAAAGTAGCGACCCAATAGAGGAAAATAGCAAAAGGGATTGCCCACAAATAGCTCAACAGAAAAGTCGAGAGTGCCGATCGCTGAGCGTCTTTTTCAAGATAAGAGAGATTCTCTGTTAGCGAGTAAACTTTGCCATCGCTGTGTTTTGCTGTGGCGGTAATCACCCCTTTTTGATAACTAGTTGCGGCTAAAGAATGGCGAGTTTCAACCGCTGAAAGGGTTTGTGGATCTGCGCCGCTGGCAAGCAGACCTTGCAGTTTGTACTCAACGGCCAACTTCGATTGCGCTTCTATCTGGGCCAGTGAATCAACATAGCGATTTCCTGCGACAAAGCTTAAAGCGGTGAGGAATAAAGCGAAGATCACCCACATCTTGTCATTAATTGACATTTTAATGAACACGCGGTCAATCGTCCTGAACTGAACTTCTTTCATTGCTGCTCCGATATGCAAAAAAGTAATAGTAAATTTTATAAATATACTAAGGCTAAATGTGTGTGTTCGTGCAGAATTTTATGAAATGAATGTTGACTTAAATATCAAGATTGAGACTTTGATCTTATTTTAGGTTAAAAAAGTGGGGAGAGTAATATTACTCTCCCCACTTTTAACTTTAATTGATTAACCCAGAGCGGGTAGTACACCAAGGCTAATAAAGATTTGCGAAGTGACGATCATCAAACCAATGGTTGCTGTCATGGTCAGAGCCAGTTTGCCGCCTCTGACTTGATATTGTGTTCCACCCTGCGGTTGGAATACTTGGTTTGAACGCACTTTAATCACCATCACAATCGGTAAGAATATGGCCAAAATAGTCAACGCAATAGCCGCGTAACCGAGCGCCATAATAAAGCCTTGAGGGTAAAATAGCGCAAAGACTAATGGTGGCAGATAGGTGATGACGGAGGCAGCCATACGGTGCAATGGAATGTTCTTTTTCTTAATCGTATCGCCCATGAATTCAAACAAGCCCAAGCTTACGCCTAAGAATGACGTCAAAAGTGCAAGGTCGGCAAACACGCCAATAATGCTGCTTAAATTGGATTGATGAACGGTTTGCCCTAATGTCACAATTAGCGCACTCAGACCGGAATTCTCAACCAGCTGAGGTTGGCTAACGACACCTAACGTGACGATCTGCCAAAAAATGTAAATAATCAACGGGATAGCAGAACCAATTAAGATGGCTTTGCGCAGCGAAGGGGTGTCGCCATCTAAGTAATTCACAATCGCCGGAATACTGCCATGGAAACCGAATGAGGTGAAAATGACGGGAATTGCAGCAACGATTAAGCCTTGCTCAAGTGGCATACTAAGCAAGTATGACTGAGAAACATTAGGTGCAAGAAATGAGAGCACTATAATCATCGCGACCATTTTACCGGCAAACAGCAGGCGGTTCACTTTATCAACCGTGCTGGTGCCGATCGTCACCACAAGTGCAACCAGTAAAGTAAAAAGCAAGGTGCCTAGCGGATTGCTGATCTCAATGCCAGCAAACTCTGTCAGGCGATGAGTGAATTGTGCGCCGCCACCGGCAATGTAAGCTGCACAAAGCGAATAGAACAAAAATAGCATAGCAAAGCTCGCTACCCATTTTCCTTTTTGCCCTAAGATCTGTTTAGCCAATGTATGTAAGGTGGCGTCTTTGTCTGCATATTGATGGATTTCAACCATTAACAATGCAGTGAAAGCCATTAATGCCCAGAGGGCGATCATAATCAGTAATGATGTGCCAAAGCCGATACCTGCAGAAGCGAGCGGTAGAGCTAGCATGCCTGCACCGATAGTGGTCCCTGCGATGATCAAAGTACTGCCGAAAATCTTTGATTGAGTCATGGTGTAAAGTTCTTTATACGTTATGTTGTGTTTCAGGGAGTGATATATATGAATACAACGGGGTGTTGACCATTAATCCACTCATTTTGGGCTATATTGTAGAACTTCGGATTCATTTTCAACAGCTTTGTAAAAATAAAAATCCATTAGTGTATTTTTTTGTTTACATGGCAAGGTGGCGGCTAAATAAGAGTGGTCGAAATCGTTTCGCTGTGATAGATATTGTGGTGATGATTAATTTGACTATTCGCTTTCAAAAAACTGTCATATAAATCATTTAAAAAGGATCTTGCGACGTGATAATCTCGTCTCAGTAAATATCAAAGGAGGTCGATTAATGAGTGACCAATATAAAAACGATGAGTGCTTAGAGTGGCTCGACGCCATGGAGATCGGATTTGATTTATCCGATTATGACTCTGTATCTCATGAATGCTCTGAACAGAGCGCAGAATAGTACCAGCCAGCAGCCTATGCAGCCTATGCTGGCTATGCTCCTTACATTCCCCCCTCATGTATCAATTCCCTAACACTGTTGATTTCCGCTGATTTTGAATAGGCGATTACCTTGCGCTTTGTTACAATCCGCGCCCTGATTTCCAATAGGTAAGCTGCAATGTCTGATACTGTGCACCCATTCCAACGTTTAGGACTTTCAACCACATTAGTTAGCGCTCTGCAATCTTTAGGTTTTGAACAACCGACGGATGTTCAATCTCAAGCTATCCCGCATGTTTTGGCTGGTAAAGATGTCATGGCTGGGGCGCAAACGGGTACCGGCAAAACGGCAGCTTTCGGTTTACCTATTTTGCAACGTTTTCTTGATAACCAAGCCGAGCGAGAAACCAATAGTAAAGTTGTGCGCGCGCTTGTTTTGGTTCCGACTCGTGAGCTGGCTCAACAAGTTTTTGATAGCTTAAGTGCTTATGCACAAAGCACTACATTGAAGATCGTCACCGCGTACGGTGGAACCAGCATGCAAGTGCAAACACGTAATTTACGTGGCGGTGCGGATATTTTAATTGCGACGCCTGGGCGGTTAATTGACCATCTGTTTGTGCGCAACATTATCCTGACGCAAACCGAAGTGTTGGTGCTGGATGAAGCCGATCGCATGCTCGATATGGGTTTTTTGCCTGATATCCAACGTATTTTGAAACGCATGAATGATGAACGCCAAACGCTGTTTTTCTCGGCCACCTTTGATCACAAAATCAAAGCATTAGCACACAAAATGATGCGCGACCCTGTCGGCGTGCAAATTTCACCAGCCAATGCGACCGCTGATACTGTAAAACAGATCGTTTATCCAGTGGATAAAAAACGTAAAAGTGAGTTATTAGCTTATCTAATTGGTTCACGTAATTGGCAGCAAGTCTTGGTATTTACCAGAACCAAACAAGGCAGCGATGAGCTAGCCAAAGAACTGAAATTGGACGGCATCAAAGCGGCCTCGATCAATGGCGATAAAAGCCAAGGGGCGCGCCAAAAAGCATTGGATGATTTTAAATCAGGTAAAGTTAGAGCGTTGATCGCTACCGATGTTGCAGCTCGTGGAATTGACATTCAGCAACTTGAGCAAGTGGTTAACTACGACATGCCCTATAAAGCGGAAGATTACGTGCACCGGATTGGTCGCACGGGCCGGGCCGGGCTAACGGGCTTCGCGGTCTCTTTGATGAGCCGAGATGAAGAGTATCTGCTTGAAGCGATAGAGGCCTTACTCAATCAACGCCTGCCACAAGAGTGGTTAAAAGGGTTTGAGCCGAGTTTGTTGGAAGCCTTACCGACTGAGCGTAGCAGCCGTAAACCTAGCCGTTCAGCGGAAAAAAGAAAGATGAAAGCAAAACTAAACATCCATGCAGGTAGAGGTAAGCGATAAAGCGCCCGCTTTATCTGGCCCAGTCACATTCAATATCATACAGCAACTCATTGATGGAGTTCGGACAGAGCGTCTGAGCTTCGTCGATATGGAACTTGGCGATCATCAAGTCATTAAAGAGTTGCCAATGTTTTAGTAAGCATTGGTTCACATCTTGAGTTTCATCTGACCATGTTTCTTTTAAAAATGGCGTGAGGCTCGCCGCGCCGTGCGCGTACATGATCATCTGCCATTTTATCTCCCACACCTTTATTGGTGTGGCTGAAAATTCACGGTTGTATTGCTCGGCAAGTTGTTCGACGAGCTGCTCAATTTCACCTGCACTGTCGATAAAATAATCAAACAGAGCATCTTCTTGCCTTACCGCATCGGCGATCAGTTGAATCGGCTGTTTGACGGTCAGCATATGCGCGAGCAGCCGTACAATGAACAAATACAACTGCACGTTGGCGGGGGTGTTGGCTGGGATCTCTTTCAATATATGACGTAAATAATTCTCCATATAAAGATGGAGACCATCGCTGATACTGCGCCATATTTGCTCTTTACTACCGAAATGATGACGCAGCAAACTGTGCGAAACCCCAGCTTTTTCGCTGATCGTTCGTAATGACACTCGTGCATAACCTAGCTCGCAAAACAGATCCGCAGCGACCACTAGAATGTCTCTTTTGGTTTTTTGGGCATCAGTGGCACTTCGGCGGCCTTGTCTTTTGGTCATTTTTTAACTCGTCTCATTTTTTAACGAGCGCAGTTGTACCAGATTTGAGAGGTAGTTTCACGGAAAAAACGCTTTGTCAGTCATAACCGATGATAAGGTTATGACTGCACAATGTTAATTGGATCAGAGATAAAGGGATAGTTTGCTGATTAGAAAATCAATATCATCGCGTGAGACGTCTTTATGGGTCACAAAACGTACCGGATTGCCTGGCGAAACTTTTATTCCATCTTGCGCCAACTGATTGGTAATTGTATGGATATCGATAGAATCAGCTAATTTGGCAAATACGATGTTAGTTTGCACTAAATCTGGATTGACGGAAAACCCGTTTAAGTCCGCTAATTTGCGCGCTAAATATTGGGCATTGTCGTGATCAGTCTTCAGCTGAGTGACTTGTTCAGTCAATGCAAGATGGCCTGCTGCGGCCAAAATGCCTGCTTGACGCATGCCGCCACCGAGCATTTTTCTTAAACGTCGAGCCTTGGCAATGTAGGTTTTTGAACCCAACAGCAGTGAGCCGATAGGAGCTGAAAGCCCTTTAGATAAACAGACCGTCATTGAGTCAAAGTATTGCGCAATCTCTTTAACATCCACATCCAGCGCTACAGCGGCGTTGTATACGCGCGCGCCATCTAAATGCAGTGCCAAATGGTGTTGATCAACAAACGCTCGCGCTTGCGCTAAATAGGCGAGTGGTAGAACTTTGCCATTGATGGTGTTTTCAAGGCTAAGTAATCGAGTGCGAGCAAAGTGGGCATCATCAGGTTTAATGGCCGCGCGCAGTTTATCGAAGTCTAACGTGCCATCAGGGTTATTTTCGATTGGCTGCGGCTGAATAGAGCCAAGAACCGCGGCGCCACCCGCTTCATATTTGTAGTTGTGCGCTTGTTGGCCACACAGGTACTCATCACCACGCTCACAATGTGACATTAAACCCAGCAGGTTGGCTTGTGTGCCTGACGTGGTAAATAGCGCCGCTTCAAAACCGTGTCGCTGCGCGGCCCACTCTTCTAAGGCGTTGACGGTTGGGTCATCGCCATACACATCATCACCCACATCGGCATTAGCCATTGCTTCACGCATCGCGGCGGTGGGTTTAGTAACGGTATCTGATCGAAAATCCATATAATCTCCTCATGCGTTTTTCTATTTTTGCTAGAAGCATTTTCACTTCAATTCTTATCTGTGCTTGTACTTTATTGATAGCTAAGCACTTTATCGATAGCTAAGTATTTTATAGATAACCACACAGCTTCGCCTTACTTAGGCAGGCAATGGTTTTTGAATCTGTGATTTGCCCAGTGATGATTTTTTGCTCCAATTCCTGGATCGAAAGCGTCACCACCTCAATGACTTCATCATCGTCGCATGATAATCGTGCAGTTTTGCTTAACTGTTTAGCGACAAACAGGTGCTGTATTTCGTCACAAAATCCAGCTAATGGTGTGACTTGCCCTAAAGTGATCAGCTCACTTGCGCTGTATCCTGTCTCTTCTTCAAGCTCACGGTGCGCGCATTCGGCTGGAAGCTCCCCCTTTTCTAAAGTGCCTGCTGGGAGCTCTAACAACCACTTTTTGAGTGAGGGGCGAAACTGATTAATCAGAATAATATCGCCTTGTTCTGTGATCGGCAAAATCACGGCCGCGCCCGGATGGACTATGGTGGTGTGCTCAATGCTTTTGCCCGTAGGAAGGGTGACATCCTCTTGCACTAATGAAATGGTTTTCCATGTATGTATGGTTTTGCTCATGCAAACTCTTCTTTAATTGTGGCTAGCCAATGACTGATATGGTGATAAGGGTTCAACCTTACCGAGAATCTGTGGCTAAGACAAAGTAAAACGATAACCTAAGTATCAATATTGCTTGCACAATCAGTGATGTCAGTCTCATATATGCAAACATTGATTTCGAAGAATTTCACAGAAAAGAGATCTGCTATAAGTGGGCGCTTATACTAAAATCTATTTGTAACAAAACAATAACAGTCGTATAAAGTTATGTATACAAACCATTTGGAGCGCTTAAGTGATCAATTTTACTCCTGCATCTCATGCGCAAAAAGCGCTACTTTCAGAGCGCATAAATAAGCTTGCTAAGGCTTTATCGGATGGTGTTTATGAGCGTGAAGACACCATCAAACTTTGTCTACTGGCTGCTTTAGCGGGGGAAAGTGTTTTCCTACTCGGCCCTCCTGGCATTGCAAAAAGTTTGATTGCGAAACGTCTGATCCAAGCCTTCGATAACAGCAGTTATTTTGAATACCTCATGACGCGTTTCTCAACACCAGAAGAGGTATTTGGTCCATTAAGCATTCAAGAATTAAAAGATAATGGGCGCTATGTTCGCCTAACCAAAGGTTATCTTCCTACCGCACAAGTGGTTTTTCTTGATGAAATTTGGAAAGCAGGCCCCGCCATTTTGAACACCTTATTAACGGTTGTGAATGAAAAGACCTTCAAAAATGGCAGCGATATTGAACGTGTACCAATGCGTCTTCTGGTTTCGGCATCGAACGAATTACCGGATGAAGAGAGTGGTTTAGATGCCTTGTACGATCGCATGTTAGTGCGTGTGTTTGTCAACCGTATTCAAAATAAGCAGAATTTCAAATCGATGCTAACTGTCGGTACGCCACAAGAAGCGCGCATCCCTGAAGGGCTTGCGATTACCGATGAAGAGTATCACTCATGGCAGCGACAACTTGACGATTTACTGTTGACAGATGACGTGTTTGAAAAGTTATTTGAGCTGAAAAACATGCTAGAGCATGCCGTTGAAAACCAGCCCGCTGCGGCAAGTATTGATATGTACGTTTCAGACCGCCGTTGGAAAAAAGCGGTGAAGTTGCTCAAAGCGAGTGCGTTTTTTAATGGCCGCGACTCAATCAACCCGCTTGATTTACTGCTGCTGCAAGATTGTCTTTGGAATAGCCCCGATTCTCGCGATATTGTGCGCCGCGTTATCCGCGACTTTGCGTTGAAACATGCTTTTGACCAACAAGAAGTTGAACATCAAATCGTAGTGTGTCGTGAAGAGCTGGCTGAGATTCAAGAAGAGCTAGAGTCTGAATTTGGCATGTTGCTCTCGTTGGAAACATCATCCGGTTTGATTAAAAAGCAAGTGCATCAGTTTGATACCAAATCAGCAAAAACCTATCAGGTAGGCACCGCTCATGACTTGGTCAAATTGGTATTGCTGCAAAGCAATATGTCCGTCTCTGAGGCCGAAAAAGGCGATAGCCGCTGGGTTTATGTGCCTAAAAGCGAGCTTGAAAGAACGATCAAAGAGGGGCATGGCGATGTGTATGGTTATGTGAATCAAAATACCAATTTGTGCCGTTTAAGGTTTGATTTAGATGCTGGTAATAACCTCGTTCTTAAAGATATTGCTAATCGCTCGGTGTTGGTGAGTTTGGTGACTGAGCAAGGTTTAGACGAAAGTCTTTATCAAGAGTGGCTTACGAAAGCGGATCAAGCCGTTGCACAGTTGCAACATGCCGAACACCATTTGCGTAAAGTACGTTCTAAGTTTCACGGCGCTTTGCCGCATAACTTCATTGATCCGGAGCTGCCCACCGCTATGGAAGCGACGCTGCAGCATCTGCAGCAATTACTTGAATCGACTCATACCGAATGCGAAAAAACGGTGCTTCGTTTTAAAAACCTAAACCAGTTTTTTGCGTAAGGAGAGAAGATGCTTGGTGCCGATGGTTTAAATTTAGCGTTAATGATTGCCGATTCGGGCATCATTGATACGGCAGTGAATGATTTGCTTGCGCGCTCGCAAGTGATGATGATGGCTGAAAATCGCGGCGTGGCGAATTCAGTTAAAAATCACCTAACTAAGTGGCGTGGTAGCGTCAAAAAACGCATTACAAAAGTGTGTGAAACTGAGCGTTTTCAACAAGAGCTGACCTTATACCAAGAGGTAATTCACTGGGATGAAGAGACCTTCTTTACTCGAATTAACGAGATAATCAAACAGTTGGAATGGCATTCGGCATTTTATCTCCAAGCACGTCGTTTAATCGAAAAAAACAAGGGGTTGCATAACCCCATGTTCCCTCATTTCTTTTGTGATCAATGGTATCAAAGCCTTTGCCATGCGATTAAACAAGCGCAAATCAACGAACTTGAAAGTAACAAAGAAAAAGTGTTGGCCGATTTGTACCAGCGTATGGAAACCATGAAAAACATGGATAAAGTCACGGAATCGGGTGATGAAAGCAGCGTCGGTCGCTTGTGGGATATGGCATCGGCGAAGCTCAGTAAAACAGACATTAGTGTTATGAAGCGCCATGCGGAATTTTTGAAAAAGAACAAAGGATTGCAAGAGATTGCTGAACAGCTTGGGCGCATGGCTGGCGAAGTAGATGACCCGGATCTCAACCGCACTCCAGCCGAAGCGCTGCAAATGGTGGAGGAGAAATCGGACGAAGCGACGGATGACATCGTCGGCATCCACGAAAGTGATGATCTGAACAAGCTGCTGCCCAACGAAACCATGTTTCTTGCCTATCCTGAACTTGAGGTGGTTTTCTACAAGCATTTAGTGGATAAGCGCTTGATGAACTATCGCATGCAAGGCAAGTCTCGCACCTTGCGTAAAGTCAAAGCGTACCAACCAGAACACAAACAGTTTGAGATTGAAAAAGGGCCGTTCATCGTATGTGTGGATGCTTCTGGTTCCATGAGTGGTTTCCCAGAACAGTGTGCAAAAGCGATGGCTTATGCTCTGATGCAGATCGCTCTCGCTGAGAGGCGCGAGTGCTACGTGATGCTGTTTTCTACTCAGCAAATTACCTATGAGCTGACCAAGCAAGATGGCTTGCGTGAAGCGAGTGATTTTTTAAGTTATTCATTTCACGGTGGAACGGATTTAGACCCTGTGCTAGAACAATCGGTTGAACTGATGAACAGTGACAAATACCGCAATGCAGATTTGGTCGTATTGTCGGATTTCATCGCACCTAAACCGCCGGAAGCTCTGCTAGAAAAAATCGCGACCTTAAAACATCAAAAAAATCGTTTCCATGCGGTGAGTTTGTCTCGCTATGGTAATCCACAGTTGATGGCGATGTTTGATCACTGCTGGGCATACCATCCTAATCTCGTCGGGCGACTGATGAAAAAATGGTAACGATCACTTGATAAAAGCTGATGAATTGTTGCTCTAATTGTTCGCCTTCTATCCTTTGCGGGTCGATTCTTAGTCACTTGATTCATAAGTGGAAAATTTATTGTTGACTCATTTTCTTAATCCGTTAAAGTACGCCTCGTTCTCACGGCAAAGCTCGAAAGAACAATATCAGGAGTTAGTTGCTCAGCAAGATGAGCAGAGTTATTAAAAGCTGAAAAGCAATGTTTAATAACAAATGTTGTTAATAACCAAATGTTATTAATAATAAAGCTAGAGAATGTACTTCAAAAAATTTTCGATGGTGTGTAACTGATTCAGTTGACGGCATCGCAATCCAGAATTGCGTGCCCTGGTGGTGAAATTGGTAGACACAAGGGATTTAAAATCCCTCGACTTTCGAGTCGTGCCGGTTCAAGTCCGGCCCGGGGCACCATCTATTCTTTGCTCATTAAGAGCAACAAAAAATTAAAGGCGCGATGGCAGACTGGTTATGCAGCGGATTGCAAATCCGTGGACCTCGGTTCGACTCCGGGTCGCGCCTCCATTATCGAAGATCCCAGCCAATTGCTGGGATTTCTCGTTTCAAAATAGTCTCGATCAATGGCTACCTTTCATCAAAAAAATCCTTATTGCGAATGTACTTACTCATCAAATGATATGAAAACGGACGAACTAACCAGCTCAATAAAGATCGACCTAACCGGATGAGTGTTGGTGTGTTTTCGTAAATACGCCCATTGTAAAGCCACAGCAATTTACCCACATGCCAATAGATTAAAGGAATGGGTGGCATAAAGGTGACGATGTCGAGGTCACAACAGATACGATAGGTTTTGTGACTAAGCGCGTAGCGTTGACGAAAACGCCAATTACCAATCGCGGGTTGGCCGAATGTCACAATGCGTTTGATGCATTTTGGGTATTTCTTTTCGATGTAGTCAGCAAAGATACACCCAATAGCCCCACCCGAAGAGTGACCAGTGATGGCAATGCGTTTACCGCTCTCGATCAGAGGAACAACGACGGCTTCCAGCCGCTGTAAAACCGATAGGCCGAGTTTATCTTCGTTGCGCGTTGGCAGGCTCTCTTGATGCAGGAGATGGTAAAAGCCCGCATGAATACGGTAATCCAATCCTAAGTGCTTACAACTGCGTGTCCACATTGCAAAGTTCAAAAGCCAATCACTGACACTGTGCGAACCTTTGATGACCACCACGGCCTCTTCTTGGTTTTTACTCCACAGCACTCGAATCATGATTTTACCAAACTGGTTACGGATGATGTGCTGACCGTTCGGATCAAAACCGTAACGTGTCTGCCTAAACACTCTGGGATAAGCAAGGTTGCACAGCACGGCATAGAGTTCGTATTGATAGCGTTTAAGTGGTTTCACATGGCAGCTCTCGAAGATATTGAGCTAACGTAGCGATTGAATGTGAACACTTTATGAATGATGCAGTTTAGGGTGGGGGAGTATTGGTATCTCAATGTTGGGGCGTTAGCCGTTTGAACATTTTCGATGCTCGAAGGCATTGCTCGTAGCGAGCGAGCTTTAGCGGATGGCAAGGTCGTCAGCTATAAAGATGCTAAGGAAAGAATGTCACATTAATTATGTGGGATTCGTCAAGAAAATCTTTCATAGAAAGATACCGCTACCTCTCAACGCTCACGAAACTAATTCCCTCCCCTTCAAGGGGAGGGGTAGGGTGGGGTGTTTCTTGATTGCTGACACCTCTGTACACCCCCTCCTAACCTCCCCCTTAAAGGGGGAGGAACAGAACGGTTCAGCTTCCACTCTGGAGCATAATGTGGCAAAAATGAGCCAGCGAAGATCGGCCTGACAAAAGTTTGCAAGCATTGTTGCTAAATTAGTAAAGAATGGATAACCACAGATATTGAAAGTGACTTGGTATAGTATTAATAATTCAGACCAGTTTCGCTGGCAGTCGTTAAGCAAAAAGAAGCAATGAAGATGGAATATTGTGTCCATTTCGGCGAAAAATCTAGGTATGAACGTAAAAAGAGTACATATCCGTAAGCAACATATTAGGTCTTAACCAAAAAATTATCCACGAACGGCTGTATACCTATCGTTCGTGGATAATATTGGATTTATGTGAAGACCGAAAATATATAGTTCTGCGTTTTACCATGATACAGCGTAACGTAGAACGGTAATAATTTTCACTATGAGATTGCTTCCTCTACTTCATTTTCATCACTCAGCATATGCTTAGGTCGCCCGGCAGTAATTTTCCAGTCTCCACTTGCAGTGTAAGTAACGGTAGCCGCACCACCTTTAAATTTGTCTAACGTCAACTCCGCAGAATTGTCAGATACGGTAGTATAATCAGCCAATTTATTAGCCGTATAGTCTCCGGTAGAAATATAAAACTTCACTTCAGGAGCAATCGATACTTGTTTTCCTGGGCGAGCTTCCCAGCTCATACCAACAAAGCCTGATGCAGTTTCTAAACCAAAGCTTTGGCTCGGGTACCATTCATTCGCAATGGCGTCGTCAGGATCAAAGTGGTTATCTTTATAGATAATTTCATTATCTTTTGCTTTTCCGGAGACTTTTGTGAGATCTGGAGCCTGATGATCTTCGCCAGTATAGAAATTAGCTTCCCAAACATCTGTTAAATTAATATTTTCGGTCTGCGACGTTGATACTTTGACATTTAAACCTACCGCTCGATTGATAGATTTAGCGCTAAGCTTGAATTGAAGTGGTATTTCGAATTCTGCCACAGGCTGGGAGCCAGTATTAATCGTCAGACGAGCAGCTGAATTCGCGAAAATCTCGCTACCAACATTAAGCTGTTTTGGTTTATCTAGGAATAACCAAAAGGTTTCTTTTGTTGTTGATTCATTGATTATATATATCTTGAACAAATCTGCTTGAGCTTCTAGACGTTGAACTGAGAAATCATCACTCACCATTTTTTGGCAGGATACTAGCTCTACATCTTGGCAGTGGCTACTACTATTACTATCGGCCAGATTCTTCTTGAACCAACTATTGATGGTTTCTTTCATTAAATCTGAGGCGTTTCCACAATCTGTTGATGCTTTGAAACCAAACTCGATTCCCTTACCGTCAATTTTTGGCCACATAAACTGCACTTTTTGCGTACAAGTTTCCATTTTGCTTTTAGCAAATTCAGCACTTTGCTCAGAGTCAAATGTCGCATTCGCTTTCCCTTTACTTTCGTTACACATATTCTTTTTCCTTAAAATTACAGTTAGTTAACCAGGCAACATTGCCGTTTTTGTTATTCACAAACAGCTGAGTTTTTCAACGACCTAATTTCTGAACAAAAGTCGCTAGACACCTAAATGATACTAGGTGCATATATATCTAGGACATAGAAAAGATCTTGTCAAATGGATTTATGAATTTTATTTATCTTCACCAACCTGACTGATGAATTGCTCTTTCCGTTATGATGGAAAGTTGACTTTGGATAAAACTCAAACAAACTTAGTAGACTAAGGGATATTTCCGAAACTCAATTTACTACCTAAAATGCCTTAATATAGCTAGATTTCATTCCTAAACAGAGTTAAGCAACAAAACCACTATACCTTTGGAGATAACTAAAGAATTGTGAGTTGGATATTGATAATTTAATGTGAAGGGTGAGTGTACTATCGGATTTATCCCCGAGATCTCCTATTACGACACAGAATAGGGGTGATCATCAAACAGCATTATGAGAATGGATAACTTTTAGGTGGGCTAAAATCGATAAACAGGTTGTGAATGAGTAAAGGTCTAACGCGAAATGAGGCAAAATTGTTCATCATAAATAGAATACCTAATACTCACGAAATTAATTCCCTCCCCCTAAAAGGGGGAGGAACAACACCGTGATGATCTTCCACTTTAAAGCACAATAGGGCAGCGTGTTTACGTTGCGTATATAACTTCTGCCAAGTGCTTTGACAGAGGAAAACTGACAAATTTTGGAGGGCGTTCAGAATTCTGTGTCAGCTAATTTTGGCTAAATATCTAAGACGTCATCCAAGCGACCTTCAAAATGAATCGCCAGTTGAGACAATGTCATATTCCAATTCTGTATTGGCATTGTCCATTTCTTAGAAGCATTCAATATCCCAGCATACAGTAGCTTAAGCAAGCTATTTTCATTTGGGAACCCACCCTTAGTTTTGGTCAGTTTACGGAATTGGCGATGTACGGCTTCAATAGCATTTGTCGTGTAAATAGCCTTTCGGACGTATTCTGGATATTTAAAGTAAACCGATAAATTTGCCCATTTGTTCCGCCAGGAACGAATCACTATTGGGTATTGCTGTCCCCATTTGGCTTCCAAACGATCCAACTCCATCTCGGCCGCTTCTTTGCTGACAGCCCGATAGACTGGCTTCAAGTCGGCCATAAACGCCTTCTGATGCTTAGAGGCAACATATTTCATAGAGTTACGGATTTGGTGAATGATGCATTGCTGAACTTCTGTATCAGGATAGATGGTTGCTATCGCTTCTGGGAAGCCTGTTAGCCCATCTACGCAGGCGATCAAGATATCTTCAACGCCGCGGTTATACAGATCTGTTAGCACGGAGAGCCAGTAATTAGCGCCTTCCGACTCTGACAGATAAAGACCGAGTAGCTCCTTTTTCCCCTCAACATCTAAGCCCAATATTGTGTATATCGCTTTGCTAACGTAGCGTCCGTCTTCTTTGATTTTATAGTGGATGGCATCAAGCCAGACAAAGGGATAAAGTGCATCGAGCGGACGTTGCTGCCACTCCTTCAGCTCAGGTATCAAACGGTCGGTAACACCTGTGATGGTGGCCTCAGAGACATCAATGCCATACATATCTTCTACGTGACCACGGATATCACGGTAGCTCATACCGAGCGAGAACATGGATAGGATCTTACGGTCGATCTCATCGGTCAATTTAGTCTGGTTCTTCTTAACTAACTGGGGTTCAAATGTTCCAGAGCGGTCGCGTGGGGTATCCAGTTCAAACGTGCCGACAGAAGACTTAATCGTTTTCTTGCTTGAGCCGTTCTTACGGTTAGGTTGCTCATCACCTTCAAGGTGCTGTTCGAGTTCTGCTTTCAAAGCAGCTTCTGTGATTTGTTTAATGAGCGGAGTTAAGAAGCCATCTTTACCTGTCAGGTCTTGGCCTGACTGAAGGGCTTTAATAGCTTGTTCTAGATCGAAGTCTTTGTTCATGTGTCATTCCTGTTTTGTATATCATACTGAAATGACACAGATTTCTAAACACTACCAAATTTTGTTGTAAATGATCAAGTTTGATTAGAAGCGATCATACTATATTAATTATTTTCCTATACCTGTCGGCCCTTAGTATTCACGGTAAGGTGTTTATTTCTCTCTGATATTCCTCTTTATGGCTACCTCTTTAGGGTAGTTTGAGTTTGTAATTGATTTACATCAGTAATTCATTTTCTTTCATAATTAAAAATCTCGGTCAATGAAACGTTACCATAATTAGGAACCCATATGAGCAGGATGAAGCTGGTTGTCATCGGTAATGGCATGGTTGGCCATCGCTATATCGAAGATTTGGTCGAAAAAATGGAGGCATCGGCTGTTGATGTCACGGTTTTTTGTGAGGAACCGCGTGTTGCCTACGATCGCGTCCATCTTTCTTCCTACTTTTCACACCATACTGCTGAAGAGCTTTCGCTTGTTAAGCCGGGTTTCTATCAAAAACATGCGATTAATGTCTTGATGGGCGAGCGAGCGATTAACATTAACCGCGAAAAGCGCGTGGTCTATTCAAATACTGGCCGTGAAGTGAGCTATGACAAATTAGTCTTAGCGACGGGCTCTTATCCCTTTGTACCGCCGATCAAAGGCAATGAAAGTAAAGACTGCTTTGTCTACCGCACCATTGAAGATCTAAAGGCTATCGAAACGTGCGCGAAAAAGAGCAAAAGTGGCGTAGTGATAGGCGGTGGTTTACTTGGCCTTGAAGCGGCTGGCGCGCTGAAAGCGTTGGGCGTACAAACCCATGTGATTGAGTTTGCTCCGGTATTAATGGCTGAGCAACTTGACTTGCAAGGCGGTTTACAACTGCGTAATAAAATTGAGCGGATGGGGGTGCAAGTTCACACTAGCAAAAATACGCTAGAGATCGTTGCTCAAGGCGAGACCGCTCGTAATACCATGAAATTTGCCGACGGTTCGGATTTGGAGGTTGACTTCATCGTATTTTCCGCAGGGATACGTCCTCAGGACAAATTAGCTCGTGAAATGGGCTTAGACATCGCGCCGCGTGGTGGCGTTGCCATTAACGATCACTGCCAAACATCCGATCCTGATATTTACGCGATTGGTGAATGTGCTTCTTGGAATCAAACTTTCTTCGGTCTGGTCGCTCCTGGTTACAAAATGGCAACGGTTGCGGTTGATCATCTTGTGGGCAATGAGAGCCAATTTAGTGGTGCAGACATGAGCGCCAAGCTCAAACTGCTGGGTGTGAAGGTGGGATCGATTGGCGATGCCAATGGACGAACTCCGGGTTGTAAAAGCTACGTCTATCAAAATGAAGAAGATGAAGTTTATAAGCGCATTATCGTTTCTGAAGATGGTAAAAAACTGCTTGGTGCAGTTTTAGTCGGCGACACGTCAGATTACGGCGATTTACTGCAACTCAAACTCAATGATATTGAGCTGCCCAAACACCCAGACACCTTGATTCTACCCGCGCATGCTGGCGCTGAAAAACCGGCATTAGGCGCGGATGCACTACCTGATACTGCGGTGATCTGTTCTTGTTTTGATGTGACTAAAGCGAAAATTGCCCAAGCCGTGGCCGATGGTCATCATACGCTCGGCGCGATTAAAGCCGTGACAGGGGCAGGAACCGGTTGTGGTGGTTGCGTGCCTTTAGTGACGTCGGTTCTGAATGCGGAACTGGCTAAATCGGGTGTGGAAGTCAAAAACGACATTTGTGAGCACTTTGCGTATTCACGCCAAGAGCTGTTCCATTTGATCCGCATTAACGGTATCAAACGTTTTGATGAGATGTTGGCAAAACATGGTCGCGGCTATGGGTGCGAAGTCTGTAAGCCAACAATTGGTTCGATTCTGGCCTCGTGTTGGGGGGATCATGTGCTCTCGCCATCGCTGGTCAGTTTGCAAGACACCAATGATAACTTCTTGGGCAACATGCAAAAAGACGGTACTTATTCGGTGATCCCACGCATGGCAGGTGGTGAAGTCACACCACAAGCGCTTGCGGTGCTAGCGAATGTCGCTCAAGAATACAAACTTTACACCAAAGTGACGGGCGCGCAGCGCATTGGTCTGTTTGGTGCTCAAAAAGACGATTTACCTGAGATTTGGCGCAAACTGATTGATGCTGGATACGAGACAGGCCAAGCCTATGCCAAAGCTCTGCGCATGGCAAAAACGTGTGTCGGTAGTACGTGGTGTCGTTTTGGTGTGCAAGACAGCGTCGGTTTGGGTGTGCTGATTGAAAACCGCTACAAAGGTATCCGTACACCACACAAAATGAAGTTTGGTGTCTCAGGCTGTACCCGCGAATGTGCCGAAGCGCAAGGGAAAGATTTAGGCCTGATCGCGACCGATGCGGGTTGGAATATGTATGTCTGCGGTAATGGTGGTATGAAGCCTCGACATGCGGATCTGCTGGCCTCTGATTTAGATGAAGCAACACTACTGAAATACATCGACCGTTTCATGATGTTCTACATTCGCACAGCCGATAAATTACAACGCACCTCAGTGTGGCTAGACAACCTAGAAGGTGGTGTTGATTACCTGCGTGAAGTGATTGTGGACGATAAGTTGGGCATTAACGATCAACTCGAAGTGGATGTGGCGAAGCTTATTGCTGATTATCGCTGTGAATGGACAGAAACGCTTAATCATCCTGAGCAATTAACTCGTTTTACTCACTTCATTAATTCTGATTTACGCGATGAGAACGTCGTGTTCGTCAGCGCTCGTGAGCAGCACCGTCCTGCGACTTATAGCGAAAAACACCCAGAAGCGAAAGGCGATATATTCCACATTGCGCTTGCTGATTCAGCAATTTCTACCCCTGTTTTGGAGAAATAACTATGGCCAATAACACAGTATTTCAAGCCATCTGTGACATTAATGACATTGTTCCCGGAACGGGTGTGTGTGCACTGGTGAATGGTGAGCAAGTGGCTATCTTCCGTCCGACTGAAGCGCAAGAAGTGATGGCGATAAGCAATATGGATCCCTTTGCTCGAGCCAATGTGTTGTCACGCGGTTTTATTTGCCAACATCAAGAGCAGTTCTGGGTAGCAAGCCCGCTTAAAAAGCAGCGTTTCAATCTCATAACAGGCCAATGTATGGAAGATGAACGCTTTAGCGTGAAAGCTTATGCCGCACGAGTCACCGACGGTGTGGTCGAAGTCGCGGCTTAACAGCCGCTTTTGAGACGATGAGATTCAATAGCAAAAAGGTTCCTTGTTCATCGAGTTCTCTTGGTGAAGCATCGATGGCTGGGAGCCTTTATCTATTCAATTTCCCTTTTTAATTTTAACTTTGGTGACAATAAGGACCATTATGTCTTATGTAAAACCTGCCGATTTTGTGCAAACAATGATTGACGCTGGCGAAAGCAAAATCTTCATGTCAACGCGCGATACCCTGATTCGCGGCATTATGGCGGGGGCGATTCTTGCTATCGCCGTCGCTGTGGCCATTACTGCGGCTGTGCAAACCGGAGTGCCTATTGTTGGCGCTCTGGTCTTCCCTGTGGGGTTTTGTATTTTGAACCTAATGGGCTTTGATTTATTAACGGGTGTTTTTGCTTTAGCGCCTTTAGCTTTGTTTGAAAAACGCGCCGGAGTAACCAAAGCGGGCGTTCTACGGAATTGGGGCTTGGTTGGGCTAGGTAACTTAATCGGTGCCGTTGCCGTCGCCTTTTTAGTGGCGCTAACCTTCACCATGAATTTCAGTATCGAGCCGAGCGCGGTTGGGCAAGCGTTTATCAAAGCGTCTACTGCTCGCACACTTGGCTTTGCCGAACACGGTATTAATGGCTGGATCACCGTGTTTGTGAAAGGCATCTTGTGTAACTGGATGGTGTGCCTAGGTGTTGTCGGTGCTATGACATCAACTACTGTGAGCGGCAAAGTGGTTGCAATGTGGTTACCTATTTTTATCTTCTTCGGTTTGGTTTTTGAACACGCCGTAGTGAACATGTATCTGTTCCCACTTGGCATGATGTTGGGCGCTAAATTCACCATCGTCGATTGGTTGGTGTGGAACCAAATTCCGGCCACATTGGGTAACTTAGTGGGCGGCTTGTTATTTACCGGGTTAAGCCTTTACATGACTCACGGTAAAACCTTGCCACAACGCAACCTTGGCTAACCATTGTTAAGTGAGGTTTAACCTCGCTTAATGACGATATCCTTTTGTCGATAAGGTAGAGAGTAATCATGGTAAGCAGTGTAACGAGTCGCGGTTTTGTCTCTTTAGTAGGCGCAGGGCCGGGCGATCCCGATCTACTGACGGTTAAGGGGCTACGCGTGATCAGCCAAGCGCAAGTGGTGGTGTATGATCGTTTAGTTTCGCAAGCGATTTTAGATCTGGCGCCAAGCCGCGCGGAGATGATCTACGTTGGCAAACAGTTGGATTTTCATTGTGTGCCGCAAGATCAGATCAACCAAATTCTGGTCGATAAAGCCAAAGAAGGTAAAAAAGTTGTCCGTTTGAAAGGCGGCGATTCCTTTATTTTTGGCCGAGGTGGTGAAGAGCTCGAAACGCTGGCTGAACATCATATCGCTTATGAAGTGGTTCCGGGGATCACGGCAGCAGCAGGCTGCACGGCTTACGCGGGGATTCCGCTGACGCACCGTGATCACGCGCAAAGTGTGCAGTTCATTACGGGTCACTTACAAAAAGAAGGTAAAGCGATCAATTGGCGATGTTTAGCGCAAGACAATCAAACCTTGGTTTTTTATATGGGGTTAAAGCAGTGCCCGAATATCACACGAAACTTGTTGGATGCTGGCCTGAGCGCAGAAACGCCTTGCGCGATTATCGAACGCGGCACTACAGATAAACAGAGAGTATTGACGGGCTCGCTTGACGATTTACCCCTTTTAGCGCAACAAGCACAAAGCCCAGCCTTGATTGTGGTCGGCAGTGTGACTCGCTTGCACGACAAATTGAAGTGGTTTGGCGTATACTAGGCGCAATTTGCAAAGCAGCGGCGAACAGGCCGCTGTTTTTGTTTCTATTTGAGAAGAGAGCTCATGGAAAAAGTTGCCATTCTTGTCGACGTTCAAAACGTCTATTACACCTGTAAAGAGAAGTACCGCCAGCATTTTGATTACAACCAATTTTGGTATGTAGCCACTCAAGGGCGAGAGGTGATTAAAGCCAATGCCTATGCGATTGCTAGCCAAGATCCTAAGCAGCGCCAGTTCCACCATATTTTGCGCGGTATTGGTTTTGAGGTTCAGCTTAAGCCCTTCATTCAGCGTCGTGATGGCAGTGCAAAAGGGGATTGGGATGTCGGTATTACTCTCGATGCGATTGAGCTGGCAGAGCAAGCGGATGTGATTGTTCTGGTATCAGGAGATGGTGATTTCGAGCTATTGGTCGAACGGATTAAACAGCGTTTTAACAAAAAAGTAGAAGTGTACGGAGTGCCAAGGCTGACGGCTCAAAGCCTTATTGATGTCGCCAGCCAGTTTGTTCCAATCGAGCAAGACTTACTGTTGTAGCTCACCTTCAGCAGGCACAATCTCACTATGTTGGGTATCTACCGTGCTGGTTGAAGCGGCTTGCTCTGCGTCTAATTTTTCACGTTCAGCTTTTGAAATATAACGAGGCTTATTGCTGCCGTGCAGCTTGGCATGCTTCTTTTTAAGATGCTTTTGCAGTGTTTGGTTAATTTTCTTTTTGCGGTTCATAGTCGTCTGCTCTTTGACACAAAGTCTTGGGTACATGAGGAACAAGGTGGCGCAGGATACTTGTTTTTATCTGCGATCTCAATGGGAGTTATTGGCAATGGAAAAAATGCATAGCGATCTTTTAACGGGAGAGCTGCTCAGTGAGTTTCGCACCGTAGAGGCGATGGTGAACATTTATTGTCAGCGCCATCATCGCTGTCAATCTGGACTCTGTACGTGTTGCAAAACCTTGTTGGAATATGCGCAAGTACGCTTAGATCGCTGTCCTTATGGCCAACATAAACCCACCTGTAACCGTTGCCCAATTCATTGCTATAAGCCTGAGCCGAAAGAACAAATGAGATTGGTGATGCGTTACTCAGGGCCAAGAATGTTGCTCTCTCACCTTATATTGGCGATCCGCCATCTACTGCATGAAAAACGTGCACTACCAGAAAAACCAAAGGCGCATGCATCAAATCGCCATCAACGATTGAACCGTACGCCTTGCGATAAAATATGATTCGCTTTGCTGCGAATTATTTCCCCGCCACCCATTGGCGTTTAGTTTTGAGGCTTGAAGCCAACATATAAATACAAGTCGCCAGTAAAGCAATAAAGAGATAACCCATTAAGCCTTGCGATCTTTGCATAAACCAATCAGCGATCACGGGGCCAACCACGGAGCCGATACTGTAGCTAAACAGCATAACTTGTGTCGCTGAGACAATGTAATTGGCATCGAGCTTATCACAACCTAAGTTGATGGCGATTGGGTAAAGGGCAAACGTCGCCATACCTAAGAAAAACAAGCTGGCAGCTAATATCATCATCGTTGAATCGAACAAGGTCATGGTAATCGCCGCAGAGCCAATCAAGCAAAATAGTGCCATTAATAGTGTTCGGCCCAAAAACTTTGATAGCCAAGGCACCATAGGTTGCACCGCCATGCCACCTAAAACTACAAGCGCCATTAAGCTACCAATATCGGTATGGCTGATACCGCGTTGTTCCAATTCAACAGGCATTAGACCGTAGATAGCCCCCAAAGTGAGCCCTGAAACTCCGCAACCGAGCAAGGCGGCATGGTTTAGTTTGAGTACCTGTTTCAGTGATAGGCTGACGGCATGCTGAGTTGATGGCTGATCAGATTCGCCGTAAATCAACACCAAACTGGCGATTAATAGCAAGGTAATGATGGCAATGAAAGGCACGCCGCCTGATACGCCTAAATAACCAATCCCTAATTGGCCCAATGCCGTACCGCCGTAAAGCGCCGCCATATAAATACCAAGGCGTTTTGCTCGGCCTTTTTCATCACCGTGTAATAGCCAAGACTCGACGACAACAAAGACACCCGCCACCGCAATACCAGCAACAAAACGTGCCACTAACCAAGCACTGGCATAGTGCAGAGCAGGTAATGCAAAAATGGTTAACATGAGCAGCGCTAAGCACCATACAAAAGCGTTTCGGTGGCCAACGCGGTTGACAACAGGTTCAACGACTAATGCGCCGATCAATAAGCCAGCGTAAAAGGCACTGGCAAGCCAGCTTGCCAATGAACTCTCAAGCCCGTAGTGCGGCAACATCAATGGGATCAGGCTCATTAAATAGCCTGAGGCAATCGCATAAAGCGATAGCGCAATGACCGGAACGGAAATGCGAGGTGAAGACGCGTTCACAGTGATGTTGTCCATTGACTTTGCCTCAAAACCAGAATTGATGGGATATTTTGCGGCGAATATGGAGCTGATATTGAGAAAGGTAAAACGAAAAATTATGTTCTTAACGATTAATTTTATTAATCGAAAATAAAGCAAGAGAAATGAGCAGTAAAGTTGGCATAAATCGATAAAAAATGCCAACTTTATTATTGGTTATAATGATAGATTATTTCAATATGGCTTGGTTTAACCATTGATCAAATTGACTTTTTGGTAAAGCGCCATTGATCATATCGACTCGTTGACCATTTTTAAACACCATAATGGTTGGAATGCTGCGAATTTGAAATTTTGTGGCGAGGCTTTGTTCACTTTCAGTATCAATTTTTATAAAGCGAATGTTTCCTTTTCGTTCCGTCGCAGCATCACTGAATACAGGAGCAAAACCCACAACTAGGGTTAATGGATGCATATAACTTGTCATTGTATTAATTGGCTATTTAATATAGTGGGCCTATTCCGATTTGATGCTGACAGCATTCATTGACAACTTGTCATCCTAAAACTAATTTTAAATTAGCTATCAAAAAGGATGATTTCACGTATGAATACTACAATCTTATCAAACCTATCACTTCTATCCAGTGCTTTAGCTAAACCATACCGAAATCAATTAAAAGAAGTGATAAACAAAACTTGCTCGAAGCACAGAAAACAAAGGATAGAACAACATTTGAATATCTATGCGGCTTTCGTTTACTCGCAAGGTTTTGATAACTTCAACGCTCTTGAGATCATTAATAATAAAGATAAACTGCAAGAGCATCTCGATTGTCTAGTCGGTTTTATATATTCAACTAGTAAAAAATCATTAGAATCAAGAGGAGAATATTCAAAAACTCTCTCTGATATTTTTATTGAATTAGCTAAATCAGTCAGCATAACACTTACTGAGTTCTCTTTCTCAAGAGCGAAAATTAACGAATATGCACAAAGCTGTATTGAGAAATATGAAGCGTTACCGATTCACAGTGAGAGACTAGAATACCTTAATGGCTGGACAGTTACCTCCCAAAGCCGTAAGACAGTATTGGTTAACCTCGATATACTCTACGTAAGATATGGTCGTAACTTTTCCTTAAAAATCAATGGAAATCTCAAAGCGTATGCACTTACCCAAAAAACCAGTACGCTGAATCGAAAGGTATTAGGATTTGTATCTTTGCTCAATTCTGTTGCCATGCTGGACACTCGTGGCTCGGTTAAATCTTTTGAGAAACTTTTAAGTGCAAGTCATGTTCACACGACCTTCTATAAGGCATATCAAATTCAACTGACGCAATGTATCGCTAAAGGTAATGATTTATACGGCTTTAATAGAGACTTCATAGATTCGATAGCTAGTTATCAATCTGCATTTATCAACACGAAAACTTACCCATCCCCACTCAAACCACTTCTTAAGCCTGATGTTAAAACTGTAAAAAATCCACCAAGTTTCTCTACAGGTGGTAAACCTAGTGACTCAGAAAAGCTCATCTGGTTCTCTAACATTCCCCTACATATCAAAGATGAAGAAGCGATAGATATCATTGAAATACGGCTTAGTCGAGTTATGGGTTTTATGCGCCAAGCTTTCGATAGACACTTTGAAAAGCTCAAAGAGTTGCAATCCAGAAATGAAAAGCTTCGTAATGAAGGCTTGGTAAAGCCTCTTTTGGGCAATCAAGGTGGAAGCGGTGAAAGAAGGCGTAGTTTTTCTATCGGTGGTGAGGACCTTGCGAATACTATTGCCACCTTTTATCATTATGGTATCAACGGATATACTGGTGGGGAGTACAATGCGTTCCTTGGGTTTGTTGGCGACACAGGAGCACTATCAAAAGAGCTTAATTTACCAACAAACTCAACGCTTCTAACATTAACAACGCTTCTTGTGATGGAGCACCCTAAAATTACGCCAAGCTGGTTGCAGAAACTTCAACTGTTTGATGAATATGGCAAAAAGTGTGGTTACTTTCAATCAGGCGAACAATACATCTTATCAAGTGAAAAAGAGCGCAGAGGTCGGAACTTAGCTCAGCAAGATGTCATTCTGAATGAATACTCAAAATCGATTATTGATTTCATTATTGAGCATACTCAATTAGCCAGAGAGCATCTTAAGTCCATCGGAAATCCTGATTGGAAATACCTGTTGTTGACCTGCTCACTATATCGAGCCGTAAAACCAACGTCTAAACACGAACTCTATAGGCGTCATCAGTCGCGTCTAAGGGATCTCTTTAGCTATAGCAATCAGATTTTGGATGATGATAGCTTATCGAGTGAAGAAATCGAATTAATTTCAAGTACCTCGATTCACAGGGTAGTTCGCCGTCATAAAGGGCTACAAATTTACTTGGAAACTCGCTCACAAAGTGCGGTTGCTGACGCCCTTGGGCATAAAGAAGTACAACCTCAATTGCTTGAATCTTATCTGCCCAAACCCCTTATGGAATTTTTCACTGAGCGTGTTGTTCGACAGTTTCAAAAAGCAATCATTTTAAAAGCAATGGAGGGTTCACTGTATTTGCTTGATGCCGTTAATATGTCCTATGAAGAAATGGAAGAGTTTCTTGAAAATCATGGTATTGCTGATATTCCCGATTTGAACGCCAAAGCGTTTGAGAACTCCACATCGGATACTGAGCTGAGCCTCTTTGACAGTATCGTGTTTACGGTAACAGTGTCTTTGATTCAGCTCCTTATTAGCATTAAAAAGGTTATAGAGGGCGATTCAAGTAAAGGTGAACTCAACTTTAAAGATGAGCTTGTTGAGCATTGGTATAACTGCGCTGTTTACCTTTTAGGGTGTTTCGAACAAGGTGATTTCAAGGGTAATGATGACATCGAAGATATGTATACAGAGGCGATAAATAACCCACTCAACCCAAATGTCATTAAAGGCGCGATCTCATGCTAGTTGCTGTTGATAGTTATGCTTGTATCGAAGATCTAATGGAGGATATTTTAGATAATCCTGAAATACTCAATGGTATGCACGTTGATACGCTGTCGAAACTGACTTCCTACGCCATTGAAAAAGATGATTTTCGAGTGCTTTCGCTTGTCTCTGAGCTACATACAGGCATCCCATCCACTGACAATCACTTGCCTGAATGGTGGCTTTCTGATTTCTACGATGACGTTACACAAATTAAATTTGAACACCAAAAGAGCATCAAAGAAATTCGCTGGAGTGATGTCATTTTAGATGACGGAGAGCGACTCACAAGCAAGAAACACCAACCACTTTTAAATGCTTTCAAGTATTGGGCCATTGCTTGCGATAACCCCTTTGAAAATGGCGGCAAACTAACATCACCAAAGTTTGCTTCAAGAAAACTCGACAACATACTGACATTGATTGATGTTATTTTGCTCAACAGTGCCGCATTAAAACTCTCGAAGCTCCACCTTCAAAAAGTCGATGATGCTTTCTGGATGGGGGTGTTAATGACTATTGCTGAACACAGTGGTTCAGTTATCAATGACCTATACCAAGTTAATCACCGCATTAAGACCCTCTTGGATTATGTAGTAGTATCGCAAGACGATATAAATGTCTTTGTTGCAAAGTACCCTCATGTAACAAGAGAAGTTGCTAGCGATGACATTATCTTAAACTTAAAAGACAGAGTAAAAGCTTGTTGTTGGCTTCACCAACATCGCTATTACGTTCATAATTCTCGTGATAAATATGGGGATAGAAAATCTCAAGGAAATAACACTTTTTTGACTGAGATGCTTTTTAGTGGAAAAACCTTAAAAACAGCTCTTAGTCCTAGCGTTTACCCTGAATTAGAATTAAAGCCTATTGCCATCCGCACTGAATTTAAAGCCGTGCAGAATAGCGAGAAAGGTAGTGGCATTTCTAAGAAACACCTTCATGAGTGGGTCAAGGTAATAAAACTTATTAACACTAACCTTGATAAGAATAACGCCTGTACGGTGAACCCTGTTTCTGATGATGTTTCTACTGATTCTATTACTCGCATCACAACGCTTAGAAAGCAAGGTCGCACTAAAACGCTGCCCCCTAAGTTTGTTTTTAACTTATTTAGAAACAGCTACGAGCTATTAGAGCAGTTTTGCCCTGCGCCCAACGAGAATGAAAGATGCTTTTGGGAAAATGTACTGGAGCTATTGATAGAAGCAAGCACAAAATCAACCAAATCTCACTCTAACCCTCACCGACCTCATTATAATTTAAACGCATTTAATGAAGAACTTCATCGCCATTTACCTTCAAGTGAGCAAGGACATTGGCTTCAATTTGAAGTGATGGATAGGGTCGATTCCAAATTTAAATCGCTTGGCATTCAACAGTTTGAGTGCATACTTTTAACTACTGAAAATCGATATGAGCGCATTCGAAATAACGAATCTATGCTGGAGATGTTTGAGGTTCTACAAGGTGCAATTCAATTGTTACTTGGCGTAGTCATGGCAAGGAGACAAGATGAATTGGTTCAACTCAAACCATTTGGAAACCTTATTTACATTGATGACAAAGGCGCTGTCTCTAGAGAGGCCAACCCTTATGACAATAACAACGAACGGTGGCATTTGCACTTCAAGGTCAAAAAAACAGGCGTTAAAGGGAAGAATCTTGATGAAAAAAGACCTATTCCTTTGTCAATCGCACGATTTGTTTGGCAGCTTGAGCAATTTAACCGACAAGCCATAGAAAAAGGTCTTGCTAAGAAAAGTGACCTCGTTTTGTTTAGCAATGTCAAAGCTCAAACCTTTGAATTAAAAAAACGTACCGCAGATAGATTTAATGCTTCGTTTGATGCTCTCTGTGATTATTTCGAAACGGCAATGGTTGAAATGGACAATAATGAATATCGCCGCCACTACGTGAGACAGCACCAATTAAGACGCTTTTTTGCACTCGTTTTCTTCTGGTCAAAGGGTTACGAAAATATGGAAGCTTTACGCTGGATGTTGGCGCATTCAGATTTAGAACACCTTCATAATTACATTACTGAGAACGTTGATGGAGCAGTAATTAAGAGTGCACAAGCTAATGTTATCGCGCAAAGCATTACACGCAGCAAAGGCATGATCAGTAACGCTGATGAAATTGAAATACTTAGAGGGGTTATCGCTAAAAGGCTCTCGGCTGACAGTAAGGCGAGACTCTCTATCTCTACGCTAGATGATGCCATTTTTGATTACGAAGATACTTCTGAATATAAAACTGTCCCACACATTTCAAAGCTTAATGCTGAGCAAGAGTTAGAAAATGAAGTGCTTACCATGCTAGAAGATGGAAAAATTGCTTTAAATCTCACATGGAATGATGCTGAAGTGATTGATGGTGAAGAGGTGAAAAGTTTTAACCTTGTTCTACAAGTTAACGAGTTAGAGGAAGAATGATGGATAAGGAAAAGAACCTGCTTAAAGTCTTAAAAACAAGAGACTTTCTAAAGGAAATCATTAAAGCTCCAAAGTCATTTTATGAGGATAAAACCTTACTCAAACAACTGAAATCACAAGGTGGACTTGCTAAGTTTGAGTCTCAAGAACGTAATATAGAGCGATGCGCGTTAAACACCTTTAAGGCGAACGCTGATGAAGTTATCGGTGGAGGCTTTAATGAGATTGATGATTTACGTAAAAACGCTGTGATTGCCCTTGAGTTTGAAATTAAAGGCAATAAGTCACGTAAAGGCAGCATAACCACCCATGCAGGCAAACAGCAGCGCATCGTTGAGCAGAAGAAAGAGATAGATGCCTTGCAGCGAGAGAACATGTTGCTTACTGCCTTACTTCGTGAATCGCGCTCTAAGATTAAGGCACTCGCCATGCACAAAGGCTCTGAACAAGAACGCTGGGAGTTGTATCGTACCGCAAATGAGCAAATCCAAAATGTCAGTGACCTCTATTTCGAAGGCGAAATATGATTTCTAGTACGCTAAAAGATGTCGAGCTCTGGACGCACCTAGGTGTACCTTCAGAAGCAAGAAAGTTAAAACCCATTGATGTGCCGTTTCTTAGTTACTCTACCTATAAACCATGCGTAGAAGCTAACGCATTTATGCACCACTTAACTGTGCAGAGAAATCTAAAAGCTTCGACTTTAAAAACGTATGCAAGCTACCTTGTGCATTTAATTCGTTTTATAGAAAACCAACCTTTATTAAGTCGGTTTAGCCAACTAACTGATGCATCTTTTAGACTTTTCATTCAAAACCTCACAGTTGAAACGAAACCCAATGGTGAGCCTCAACGAACATCTACAGAGGTGGCGAAAATTGGTGAGACTTGCATTCGGTTTCTTCAATTTATTCAGCAATTTCATGATTTAAATAACTTTATTGGTCAGAAAGACGTTTGCGCCATATCTATCATCGAGAAGAGACATTCTATTTTTATCGAGGGTAGAAAAAACAAAAAAGAAGTCATCACAATAACCCACGCTTCTTTACCAAAAAAGGGAGCTATCAAAAAACGTCACCCTGTTAGCCAAGCGGATGCGCTAAAAATATGGGATTACATTTGTAGCCAGAAGAAAGACATTTCACACATCAAAGACCAAAAATTAAAGCGTCAAGCTAAAAGGGAGCAGTACGATAAACGGTATCGTGATAAAGCGATTTACACGACTATGGAAATCACTGGTGGGCGTGTGAAGGAGCTACATTCGCTTCAATACGGCGATGTAGTTGAAGCGAGAACAACACGTTCTTTACGGATTGATACACTCAAAAAACGTAACGATGATATTAATGAGCGCTATATTCCTGTAGACCACTTATTCCTTGACCAAATTGATAGCTATCTCGATGTTAGAAAACGGGTTATGAAAAAGCATGGAGTCACGCACAATTACCTTTTCATTAATCTCAATGACGGTCAGCCCTTGAGTGCGGAAACATGGAAAAAGTACATCGGTGGTTGGGGTAAGGAGCTCGGCATCGAAGGTCGTGTTTCACCGCATTTGTGGAGACACTCTCGATTCACCAACTGGATGATAGACCGCATTCTTGCCTCAAGAGAGATTAACAGCAAAGATGATTTCAAAAAGAATGTGCTTCATACCATGCAGTTCAAGAAAGAATTACAGCAGTTCTCAGGTCACACCCTTATAAGTTCATTAGATATTTATCTAGATCTAGCTTGGGAGCAACTTCACGGTTATACAAAGGTTTATAGTGCCGCCTCTCTAAAAACAACCGTAGAGAGTGTAGAGCGTAGAATCGAAGATATAGAGTCTCAGATGGGAAGGAATGAACTCACAGCCGTACAAGCTATGCAGAGCGTTAAATCACTACTTTCGGCATTTAAGAAAGATATTGATACCGCCATAGTTAATGAGAGTAAAGATGAACTGTCTGTGAATAACAAAGATTAGTACTTAGACTTAATCAGCGAGCCTATTTAAAATACATCTTGTTCTAGCAAGCTTCTGTCCAGAGACGTGCCGAAGGGGCATGTAACGCAGAAATGCCCCATTCCGTGCTGATAACTAGGAAGAAATCCTTCTCAGTTGCTTTTCAACTCATAAGTTTTTCTTAGTAGTTGTTTTCTCACTAACCGCGACAAACTTCTGCCCCATTCTTACTTAGAGTCATTACTCGCAACATTGTATCCGCCCCATGATCCCACGGGGCGATATTGTTAGTGTTGGAAGTTCCAAGGCAGGAGTGCATCGATATCAGGCTCAGATTTCGCTAGCTCTTTCATGCACTTAACCATGTAGTCGTAAAGGATAAGGCCGTTGGCTTTCGCTGTCTCGACGATACTGTAAAGCATCGCGCTCGCTTCAGCTCCATTGGGATTGGTCGAGAAGAGCCAGTTCTTTCTGCCTATAACCAGCGGTTTTATTGCGCGTTCAGCACGATTATTGTCTATCGATAAGTGACCGTCATCGATATAGCGGCTCAGCTTCGGCCACTGACCGAGCGTGTATTTTATCGCTTTACCCAGCGGGCTAGACTCAAGCACTTTCTGAGTTGTCATCCATTCATAAAGCTCATCCAGTATCGGCTTAGCATGCTCTTGGCGCTCTGCTTTCCGTTTTTCGGCACAGGCACCTTTTAAGCGTGATTCTATTCCATAGAGTTTCTGGATTTTAGCCAATGCACTATCCGCTTTGCCTGACTTGCCTTTGCCTTGCAGCTTTTTCGCCTCCATGAACTTGCGCCGAGCATGCGCCAAGCAACCGACATTGGTGACGAGATGAAGCCCATCATAAACACCATAGCCATCGGTTTGTAGATAACCACTGTAATCCCCCAAGAAGGCAACAGGGCACGCCCTAGCTCGACTGTTTTGATAGTCGTACAAGACGATATTTCTCACATTAGGGAGGGCGGCTTCAGGCGAGTCTGCGCCCGAGCAGTAAAGCCACATATAACACTGTTTATCTTCTTTGAGGACATTGAGCGGCGTTTCATCCGCCTGAATCACCACTTGCTCAAGTAGGTGCGTTTTTAAGGCCGCGTAAAGTGGAGCGAACTTCTCACTGACTTGGATAATCCACCTTGCCATGGTGGTTCGTGAGAGTTCGATACCCGACTGGGTAAACAGGGATTCTTGGCGGTAAAGTGGCATCGCGTATTGATATTTGCCGAGGATGATATTGGCCAACAAGCTTTCTGTGGCGAAGCTCTTCGGGATAATGCTTTGCGGCGCTGGCTTTTGAACGACGTGGTTTTTGTCTTCTGTTTGCTCGCATTGGCGGCAAGCATATTTAGGACGAACATATTCCAACACTTTTAGTACCGCTGGCGTGAACTCAAGTTTCTCGCTACGGTCTTCACCGATTTTATGCAGGTTATGTTGACAGCAAGTGCACTGCTTTTCATCGTCGTTTAAATCGAGTTCGATAACTTCACGAGGCAAGGTCTTTGGCAGTGGTTTGCGTTTACCACGTTTCTTCTTTGTGATGGTCGTTGTGACAACTTCAACCTCTTCTTCCTTAGCGGCCTCACACTCCGCTTCGTTGAAGAGATCACCTTGAGATTCATCGTAAGGCTTTAACGCCTCCGAGCGTTTAGCGAACTGACGGTCGAAGGCAAGTTTGAGCTGTTCAAGCAGCGATTGACGCTCTTGTTTCAATTGGGTTTCTGACGCCAACAGCGCTTTCACCATCGCTTGTAGCTCGGCAACATCTTGGCTTTCTGAGTTGATATTTGGCGTCTTTTTCATGGCATTGATTATACTAAAATCATGCCGTTAATGCTTGGTGGATATGGCTATATTATCGCTTAAGTCATTGTAAAATCGTTTATTCTAACGGGTTTATGGCCGATAATCGTGAAGCCAGAAAGCAGTCTGTCAAGCTCGAATTGAGTTAGGGTAAACACCTCATTTTGCTCTTTTGATGGCCACTTGTACTTGGCTTTTTCAAGGCGCTTGTACCAAAGAGCAAAGCCTGTTTTATCCCAGTACAGCACTTTGATTTTGTCGCGCTGTTTGTTGGTGAACAGGAACAGTGCGCCGCTGCCCAAGGGCAAGTCGGTGTCATTTTCGATAATCGCAGCGAGGCCGTTGATGGACTTTCTAAAATCGACGCTTTCGCGATAGAGATAGATTTCGGGAGCACTGAGCATACGTTTCATGACAGCGCACCGATAAGCTCTGCGAGATAGGTCGCTGGCGTGCCTTGTGGGATGCTCAGTTCAACATCATTGACGAGCAGCGTCATATTGGCAACGACAACGTGAGTGGCTTGATACTTTGTGGTCTTTTCAACGACTTCTGCTTTAACAAAGCCAACCGTGTTCGGTTTTTCGATGTGCTTTAACTGTTGGCGCTTAGCGTAAAAAGTGGAGAGGCTCAGTCCGTTACGTTCACAGAATAATCGTTGTGATAGTTGGCTGGATTCATAGTGTTCGAACAGGGTTCGCCATTCTTGGTTAGTGCGTCGTTTGGCCATTTCAAATCTCCTTTGGGTTGGAGGTTTGATCTTATTATTCGGGCTAGGTGATTAGAATGCGGGGTTTATGACGCGCTTACGCAACATTCTTGAATCTCATTATTTGACCAAATTTCCTTTATGACTCAATATGCCAATAGTTGGGTAATCGTACAGGCATGCTTGTGTCCATCGATTTCGTAGCGGTTCAGTAACGAGCTAAATTTCCACTTTATCTATAAGGTACTTCAATTGATTGAACAAGCACAAGTTGCGGCAGACATTCTGAAAGAAATGAAAGAACTTGCGGCCAAAATACGTCTTTTAGTAAATGGAATGCCACCAGAAGAACTCCTAGGGTACATCTATGCCCAACTGTTGATGATGAGTAACAGCACTACTTCGCCTGAACTCGATACAGAGGTTCCTAGTGAAGAAAGAAACGAAGTTCAGTTTTTATTGGAATACGTTCATGCGGTTCTAGCATCAGATGTTGCTCCTGATGATGTAGAGTTCGATGAAACTAAATGTAGCGAACTGTTTACACTTAGTAGGAGTTTACGAGAAAAAGCAATGTTCTTTGCTATGGTGTCCTCTGCAAACACTGATAATAAAGACTTCGGTTCTGATACTGCGGATATCGAATTTCACGCAAAATCATCTTGGGTGATGCTCAGAGGTAATCGATATCAGGTTTTAGAGGGCGAGTTTTATCAATACGTGCTCGCTCAACATGATGACATTTTAAACGATATTTATGGTGTTGGAGCTGTTGATATTGCAGAGGGATTTCAGCAGTTAGCTAATACAACTCGTACAGGGCAAGCTAACGCTATTGAAGAAATGCTTAAGCAATTTGAAGCCGCTCAAAGGTTTGCGACAGAGAAAGGAAAACAGCTCGAAGAGGTTATGGAAGAGTGGGTTGAAGTAAATGCGCAACAAACAAAGCGTGCAGGCTTAGCCGTAGATGATATGTTGAGAGGTGGCATTGCAAATGTTAGCAGGCATACAAAATTACCATCAGAATTTTTAGCTGATCTGGCGTATCAACGTGGTGAAGAGGTCGATTTTTTCAGTGATGGTGACTACTCAGGCACACCTTACAGGACATTACCTGCCAGAAAAAAACCTCTAATCAAACTTAATGAAGACTATTATGCGGTAGACCCCTGTTTTATTCGAGATGCTGGCTACCGTTCACTTCTTTTCAATTTATTGCAAAAGAAACCTGAATATAAAGAACAGTTTAAAGAGCGGCAGAAGGTCATGAGCGAAGCTGCCTTTCCTGAAATACTTGCTGAACAGCTCGCTAATGCTACCGTTTATCAAGAAGTCTATTATAAGGATCCCAAGACTAAACAATGGGCAGAGAATGACACACTAGTTTTAATTGATGATGTACTTTACCTTGTTGAGGCTAAAGCGGGAGCTGCTGCAACAATAGCGTCACCCGAACTCGATTTTAAACGCCATTCACAGTCTATAAAAGACTTGATATTAAAAGCTTACAAACAATGTGAGCGTTTTTTTGAATATTTAAAATCTGCGGATGAAGTCTCAATATTCAACCTAGTCAACGGAAAGTATGAGGAGATAGGAAAACTTCGCCATTCAGATTACCGTGTAATGATCCCTATTGGATTAACAGTTGAATCATTCTCACCCTTTTCAGCATTTTCTAAAAACTTACCACAAGTAAAACCGCTCTTAGGACAACATAGCTTTGTATCAATTTCAATCGATGATCTTTTTGTTCTAAAACGGATGTTGCCTACACCAGGGATATTTGCGCATTACATGGAAGTGCGTCAGGCAATTGCAGGTGTAAAACAAGGGCTTCTTTTTGATGAGTTTGATCATTTAGGAGCATACCTAACTAACAATCGGTTTGATCAGGAAATTATTGAAAAAACTAAGAGCGAAAATTCTGGTTTAGTCATATGTAACGGATTAAGTCGTGTTGTCGACAAATTTTTCGAAAGCGGGCAATGGGACACAAGCCCTATACCTACTCAGGAGTTCCCTGATGCGGTTTCGAAGGCACTTACGGCACTAGATGTTTCTCGCAAACCTGGATGGCTTTCTGTGGACAGCCTTATTCGAGATTTTGGCGAGGAAACTCGTATTAGCTTTGGAAAATACCTTTCTGATTTAGATAACTCTATAGAAAAGCACCCTGCACGTTACTTCGCATTTGGCGGAGAAGGAAAGCCAATTTTTGTTTGGATACAAAACTCCAAGTATGACGTTGAGTGGGAGAAGGTCAACGATACGGCAAGTGCAGTTGCCATTTCTATTAATACGAAAGAACTAATGGGAATGCTTATTAAAGTTGGGAAAGGCAGAGTTTATGAAGCTGCCCAATATTTCAGGGTTGATGTGCCGACTGAACAAACTGAATCTAATGAGCACATTTATAAAGAAGCCCAAAGCATGAGAGAGCGTACCAAAAGCCCAACCTCTGTTAATAAACAACATTATTTAGAACCTAAAAAAAAGCGGAAAATAGGCAGAAATGAACCATGCCCTTGTGGAAGCGGAAAAAAGTATAAAAAATGCCACGGTCGTTAGCAAATATGAAGTTATCTTTCTCTTGAAGAGAGATTTGTCGTGGTACGCTGAGTTTAGTCACTGAATTAGGTGTGAGCGATGACGGCATCTAGCCATTTGCATTACTTGACATTATCCGAAGACAAATAGAAGAACTTAGCTTCTAAGTAGCTTTTGTCCAAAAATGTGCCAGAGCAAAAAACAGGCAGTGACGCACAGCCAGAGAAAAAGCCTCCAAACTTAGTGTAAAAGTTCCAATCTGTATTGTTAGGTAGCAAACTTAGTTACCTACTGACACAAAGATGAATATGTTGATTGGTTATGCACTGTATGTGAATACTTAATTGTCAATTGATGATTGATAATTAAACCAGTTATAGAAGTGGCTTTTAAAGAATGGGTTCTCGATATGAGTTAAAGTGTTCCGCTGGTATTTGAAGCGATGCGCTACACAGATTTAGGTAGTAGGGCATAATCTGCTTATTTTTTGACAATATTTACTGAGCAGCTACCACATCAATAAAACACGGATTACACCAAGGTGCCCAGAAATCGACGACAACGGGTTGGCGACTATTAAGTAGTGCTTCGAAATTGGCTTCCGTTCCTTCAATGGGCGCTCCATCAAATAGGGGAGCTTGGCATTTACCGCAATTTGGGCTTTCTGTCACTCGTTCTATCGGAACTCGGTTCATTGCGTGACACGAAGGGCAACGAGTATTGAATGTTGACATGGTTTCCTCTCTTTATTTTTGCGTTTTGTTCCAGTCGCATTTGACGCACTAGACTTAACGTCGGAGTAAAAGCGCGTATACTGACTGACATCAAAAGGACCTTTTGAGTCTCATTTCTCTTTCATACGATGAGTTTTTAATTTTAGGTCTTTGGATTGCATTAGAAAATACAACAAAAACAGGTTAACAATGACAAAATTCTATGCCGAAATTACAGGTTGGGGTAAATGCCTACCACCTGCAACGCTCTCAAACCATGACCTTAGCACCTTTATTGAAACTTCCGATGAGTGGATTAAAACTCGCACCGGGATTGAACAGCGCCGCATTAGCCATGTGAATACCTCGGATTTAGCTACGGTGGCTGCCCAACACGCCATCGCTTGTGCTGGGATTGATGCAACTGAGATTGATCTCATCATCATCGCAACCTGTTCGCCAGATTCTCTTATCCCAAATATTGCCTCGAAAGTGCAGCAGAACCTTGGGATTAAAAATGCAGCCGCTTTTGACTTAAATGCAGCCTGTACCGGTTTTGTTTATGGATTAGAAACTGCGACGCGTTTAATGCAAGCAAGCCATTACCGCCATGCGTTAGTGGTGGGTGCTGAGCGTCTCTCTTTTTACATTGATTGGACCAAACGTGATACCGCCGTGTTGTTTGGTGACGGTGCTGGTGCTGTTGTCTTGAGTAAAACCGATAAAGTAGTGGGTTTGCAAGATGCACAAATCGGTTGTGATGCAGAAGGGCGTGATATTTTGGCGGTGCCTAAATTTGGCTCATCGATGGATCGTTTTGCCGCTGACAATGGGTATTGGGATTTTGATTTTGTTGGGAAAGAGATTTTTAAACGCGCGGTTCGAGGCATGGGCGCAGCGGCGCAAACTGTGTTGGCGCGTTCCGGTCTTTCAACCGAACAAGTCGATGTGGTGATCCCGCATCAAGCGAATATTCGCATCATTCAAACCTTGTGTGACTTATCAGGTATTAGCCAAGATAAAGCATTCGTTAACATTCAACACTATGGTAATACGTCTGCCGCGACCGTACCTATTGCATTGTGTGAAGCGGTAGAACAAGGGAAAATCAAACCGAATGATAACCTGCTGGTGGCTGCTTTCGGGGCGGGCTTAACTTGGGGGGCTGGGCACATCAAATGGGGCGAGCGTGTTACCGCGATTAGCCGTAGCCAAGCGCAGTTACCAGAGTCTCAGTCCAGTGCGTTAGAATTATTGGCCAATGCAATTGAGCACTGCCAGCAGCGCCCGCTATCTAAATAACGCTTAGAAAACGAATGTTCACACAGTACAAGCAGTATGAAAACAGGCCACAATGTGGCCTGTTTTACTCTCAATGCTAGGTGTATAAACTAGGCAATCGCCATGGCGAGCAGGCTAATTGGATGAATGGTTTCTAACGCGGTATTTTCTTCAATTTGCCATTTACAGGTTTCACAATCGGTAATCGCATAGTCAGCTTGCGATGTTTTGATTGCATCAAACAGGTGCGCGCCAATTTTCATTGAAACGTCATAGTTCTCTTCTTTAAAACCGTAGGTTCCCGCTAAGCCGCAGCATTCGCTGTCTAAGACCACTAACTCCAATCCTGGGATCATTTTTAATAATTCAATGGTAAAAATGACATTACCGCTGCGTTCAAGGTGGCAAGGGGTGTGGTAAACCACTTTCAAGTTAACGGGTTTCATTTTAGGCGCATTACCGCTCATGAACTCTTTGAGTAGAAAGCGTGTGACGTACTCGATTTGTTTGACCACCTTACTATTATCAACCCCTAAAACATGAGGGTATTCTTGTTGTAAGGTAAACGAACACGTTGATGAGGTGGAGAGGAGCGTCGTTTGACGATCAACTACCGCGGCTTCGATATTTTTCACATTCAATAGCGCATTTTTACGTGCTTTATCGTGAAAACCATTGGCAATCAGCGGTACACCACAGCATTTCTCGTTATCCAGTAACCGTACGCCGATATTCATCGCATTCATCACAGAGACAAAATCTTTACCTAACTGCGGGTGGTTATAGTTAACGTAGCAGCCGTGGAAATAGGTCACTTGCCGGTTATACAGGGGTTGGCGTGTGCAGTTCTGCTTAAACCAACGACGAAACGTGCCGTGTGAATATTTGGGAAGTGATTTATGATCGTGCACACCAATGGTCTTGTGCATCAGTTTTTTTACCATCGGCATAGCCGTAGCAGCGTTCACAATCGGTGCAAATGGTGTGGCGATCGTGCCAAAAAGATCGGTATGGCTCAGCACGTAATCACGCACCAGCTTTGGACTCAGCGTTTTTTTACCATGTTTGCCACGCGCCACAGCAATGATATCGCCAATTTTTACTCCGGAAGGACAGGCGGTTTCACACCGTTTGCAGTTGGTGCAGAGCTTGAGTAGGTCGTCATAATACTCTGCGCTTTTAATCCTCAAGCGTTCGCCATCCGGCCCGCACTGTTTTGGCCCCGGATAGAGTGGGTTTGCTTTAGCAACCGGGCAATAAACGGTACAAACAGTGCATTTGATGCATTGATCAAAAGAGGTATTTTTGGGTGCGGCTTCAACAAAAGAGGTGCTCATACTAATACCTCCTGAATGACGGGTCGAGATTGAGTTTGAGCCATAATTTGAGAGGTAGCGTGGTAAGCGCTGGCAATAGCAACGCCTCCACCGCTGCCTTCAAAGACAGGATCATAACCCGCGAGCATCGAACCACAGCAGTATAAATTGGTAATGATATTACCTTGATGAGTTGGGTTCAGTGACGTGTTGGTCAGCACACCAAAGGTCATGAAAGGGTGAGAGTTTGCCGAGAAAAAGGCATGGTTTCGCCATAGAGCGCGATCATGACAGCTTTCCGTCTCTAATTGGAACACGGGTTCGCTAATACCGTGATGAGAAGCCTGTAAACCTTGGCTGAAATAGCTCCCTGTAGCCATCACGAAATGGTCAGCTTGAATCGGCATATCATTGAGATTTTGAGTATGAATGGCGGTTAAACGGTTGCCATCAAATTCACCACTGATGACTTTATCGCCTTTTAAATGGGTACCACCCATGGTTAAAAAAGCTCGGCTGAGTGTCTCTTCAATGCGGATGCCCATTAATGATGGCGGCATGGTCGGGACTTCATGCAACTGCAAGTTGGTTTCCAATTTGAGTTTGTTCAGTAAGGTTAACCCATCACCATTGCCCATGATGGCAGGTAGGATCACTAGATCTTGCACAGTGGCATGACGGATCAGTTGATCACAAAAACTGCGCCATGCATGTGGTTGTTTGAGCAAACGAGCAATATCGATGGATCGCAGTTCGTTGGGATTATGGCGAAGTGCTTCGAAACCCGGAATCGTGATATTGATGATCTCACTTGGGATAGCCGAAAATGCAGGTAGAGCGCGTAAGTTATCTTGCAGCATGTGTGGTTGAAAATCTCGATAACCATCGATGGCGAGCAGCACAATACGCTTGAAATCAGCATTCGTTTTATGTTGATAAACATAAGGTTGTGATAACCAAGTGGCTTTCAGTGTCCCCATCGGAGTAATGCGATAGTGGTTACTATTATCCGCTTGGTGTGTCAGCGGCATGCCGCGCTGCTGCAGCGTTTTTTGAAACCACATTAACCCTTGCGAAATAGTGTCAGCGCCAATTTTACTGTAAGGGTGATTCGAGGCTTGTTGACGTAATGCTTCCATGGCGAGCAAAGGGGATTCAACCGCTTCGCCGCTAGGCAGTTTACCCAGAACATCGATGGAACCGGATGAAAAATGCAGAGCACTTTGGCCTTGACTGATCAGTGCAGTTTTTAGACCCGCTTGTAAGCAGCGAAGACCTGCACTGTAACCTGCAATTCCACCACCGATAATTGTGACGTCGTATTTCATCATAACGTCTCCTCACTTTCATTTTGCTTGTGTTGCGTTGGAATGTCATTGGCTCCGAACAAGCCTTCATAAATCCAGTAACTGAATTCAGCTTCGCGCAGTGCATCTCCCCAGAAAATCGGTTTAATGCCTTTCCAGCGCTCTTCTAAAAACTCAACCAACAGTTGGCTCGATTGGTTTCCCGAAACGTGACCATATTCTTGAAATAAGCTGGCGGCGCGATAGCTGCAAAGCTCTCCTTGGCATGGCCCCATACCTAAACGAGTGCGGCGACGTAAATCGACCAAGTTATTTACATCGAGTTGTTTAATTGCGTATTCAATTTCGCCCGCGGTCACCATTTCACATTCACAAATAACCGCTTGGCTCTTTGCATCATCAGATAAGAAATTTTGTGCGCGCTCACCATGGCGATAAAGAGCCGATTCATAGACTGGCTTAGCAATGCTGGCGGTTTTTTTGACCTGTTTTGGGGTTTCGTGGGAGCCGGGTAGGGCGCGAGTATGAGTTTCGCAAGGGGTATTATTGCCCAGTTTTTTAGCGACTAAATCGGTCGCCCATTCTGCCATTAGGCGGTAAGTCATTAATTTACCGCCTGTAATAGTGGTGAGGCCTTTCAATCCATCGCGTTGTTCGTGGTCAAGTAATACGATGCCGCGACTGATGTTTCGGCCGCTGCCATCATCATTAATAGAGACCAATGGACGCACACCCGCATAAGCGCGTAATACACGAGTATTCGCCATGATGGGGGCCAGTTTCGCGCCTTCGGCCAGTAGTATATCGACCTCTTTTTCAGTCACGTGCAGGTTGTCAATTTGGTCGTAGTCAATGTGTTCAGAGGTAGTACCGATCAGTGAAATGGTATCACCAGGGACAAGAATATCGGCATCAGAAGGCTTGCGACAGCGGTTGATCACAAGGTTGTTGATACGATAATCAAGGATCAACAATGAGCCTTTCGCGGGGAACATTTTGATGTTGAGATCGGCGTATTCACAGATGTTTTGTCCCCATATTCCAGCTGCGTTAATCACTTCTTTGGCGAAAATCTCATACTGTTGATGAGTGCTGAGCTGTAAACAGCGTACGCCTAATACTGTGTCACCTTGGCGGATCAGCGACGTCACAATGGTTTTGTTCATGATCCGCGCACCATGCTCTTTGGCGTCTAGTACATTGGAAGCACATAAACGAAAAGGATCGAGTGTGCCATCGGGTACTTTGACCGCGCCAACAAGGTTTGGGTTAACGTGAGGCTCTAAACGCAGTGCTTCTTTGGCAGAAAGCGGCTCGGTTGTAATCCCAGCTTGAGCGCACGCGTCGATAAACGTGCTCTGAAAAGCAAGATCGTCTTCAGGCAGAGTAATGAACAGGCCGTCGGTTTTCTCTACACAATGTCTGGCGATATTTTTTAAAATTTGATTCTCTTGGATGCACTCTTTGGCCGATTCAGGATCGGTAACTGCGTAACGTGCCCCTGAGTGTAATAAACCGTGATTTCGCCCGGTGGTACCAGAAGCAATATCATCCTTTTCTAGCAAAATACACGCAATGCCGCGCAGTGCGCAGTCGCGCATGATCCCAGTACCGGTTGCTCCGCCACCAATGATAACAACATCGGTTTCAAATCGTGTGGTTGTGGTCATGGTGAAACCTTATTCGATGAAAAACTTATATTTAGTGTGGCATTTTCAATAGAAAATGTTCGATATGTTGCTCACAAAAGCGCGAATGAGCGAAATTGTGTTTCATTTTGGCGGTAATTTTATCTTTGTATGTTATTTCATATCAAAATGATGAACGGTTTAACAATTTAGGTTGTGTTAATTTAACAACTGGAGTGGATTTTAGAGAACAAATGCGCTTACGAGCTGATCCGATGACTTCATCATCATGCCTCTCTTAGCAGTATGAAATCATATCTCTATCCGTTATTGCACTTGATTATGTCGTTGTTTATAGAGACACCCTTAGTTTCCTATCATTTGTTAAGCTCTGCGTTAATGAGCAGAAGATCAAAATAATGAGTTAATTAACAAAAAACGATATTGCAAGTAACAAAATTGTGTTCGAACGCTCATAAATGCGGTTTTTTAATTTTCGTGGGAAGAAAAATGTGCAAAATTTGCCACACACAAACATTGTGTACACAAAAAATAAACAAGGACACTTACTATGACTCGAACAAAACAACATACTCTTCTCGGAGAGTGTATCGCGGAGTTTATCGGCACCGGATTGCTGATTTTTTTCGGTGTAGGCTGTGTTGCTGCCTTAGTTCTTACTGGCGCACAATTTGGTCAGTGGGAAATCAGCATCATGTGGGGCTTAGGTGTGGCAATTGCCATCTATTGTACTGCGGGTGTTTCTGGAGCTCACATTAATCCGGCGGTGACCATTGCACTGGCCGCCTTCCACGGCTTCAACAAAGCAAAAGTACTTCCCTATATTGCGGCGCAAATGCTCGGTGCATTCTGCTCTGCTGCTCTGGTTTACGGCTTGTACAGCAACCTTTTTACTGATTATGAAATCGCATACAATTTTGTACGTAGCAGCCAAGAAGCGTTAGCCACAGCGGGTATTTTTTCTACCTACCCTAATGCTTCATTATCATTTGTTGGTGCATTGGCGGTCGAATTTGTCATCACAGCAGTATTAATGTTCGCTATTTTGGCACTAGGTGATGAAAATAACGGCGCACATCGCAATGCAATGAACCCATTGCTGATTGGTATTCTGATTGCGGTTATCGGTGGTTCACTTGGCCCATTGACTGGCTTTGCGATGAACCCTGCGCGTGATTTTGGCCCTAAATTGTTTGCCTACTTAGCTGGCTGGGACTACGCACTAACAGGTGCAAAAGATATCCCATACTTCATCGTACCTATCATTGCTCCTATTGCTGGTGCCTGTTTTGGGGCATGGGCTTACCCTAAATTTATTGGCGCGTACTTACCTACTGTCGGCGTAGGCTGCACCATTCCAAACCAGTGTGATGACGTAGAAGAAAGTGAGCAAGCTCACGTCTAAAATAACGATAACACTTCATAAAACGATTAACGTGAAAGATAAGGAAAAGACCATGACTGAGCAGAAATATATTGTTGCTCTTGACCAAGGAACAACAAGCTCACGTGCTGTAGTGTTAGATCATGATGCTAACATTGTCAGTGTTTCTCAGCGTGAATTTACCCAGATCTACCCTCAAGCTGGCTGGGTTGAACATGATCCACTGGAAATTTATGCGACGCAAAGTTCGACGCTAGTAGAAGCACTTGGCAAAGCTGGTATTCGCAGTGATGAAATTGCGGCGATTGGTATTACCAACCAACGTGAAACTACGGTGGTGTGGAACAAAGAAACGGGTAAACCAGTCTACAATGCGATTGTATGGCAATGTCGACGTACCGCATCCATTTGTGAAGAATTGAAAGCACGCCCAGGGCTAGAAGAGTATATCCGCGAGAATACAGGCCTAGTGCTTGACCCTTACTTCTCTGGCACCAAAATCAAATGGATTTTGGATAATGTCGAAGGGGCTCGTGAAGACGCCGAGGCTGGAAAATTGCTGTTTGGTACGATTGACTCGTGGCTCGTTTGGAACATGACACAAGGCCGTGTTCACGTTACTGATTATACCAATGCATCTCGCACTATGCTTTTCAATATCAATAACTTGCATTGGGATGAAAAGATCCTAAAAGAGTTTGATATTCCTTTGTCTATGATGCCTGAAGTGAAGAACTCTTCCGAAGTTTACGGCCAAACCAACATTGGTGGTAAAGGGGGGACACGTATTCCTATTGCTGGGATTGCGGGTGACCAGCAAGCTGCACTTTATGGGCAGATGTGTGTTGAGGCGGGCCAAGCAAAAAATACTTACGGCACTGGCTGTTTCTTATTGATGAACACAGGTAAAGAGAAAGTCACCTCACACAATGGCTTGCTAACAACTCTGGCTTGTGGCCCTGCTGGTGAACCTTACTATGCACTTGAAGGTGCAGTCTTTATGGGCGGTGCATCGATTCAATGGTTGCGTGATGAATTGAAACTGATTTCCGATGCGCATGACTCGGAATATTTCGCTACGAAAGTTGATACGGCCAACGGCGTTTATGTTGTGCCAGCGTTTACTGGTTTAGGCGCGCCATATTGGGATGCTTATGCCCGTGGTACGATTGTCGGTTTAACCCGTGGCGTGAATTCGAACCATATTATTCGAGCGACCTTGGAAAGTGTCGCTTACCAAACACGTGATGTACTTGATGCAATGCAAGCTGATTCTGGCATTAAACTGTCTGCGTTACGTGTAGACGGTGGCGCGGTAGCCAATAATTTCTTAATGCAATTCCAATCTGATGTGCTTGCTACCGAAGTGCACCGTCCTAAAGTGACAGAAGTGACCGCGCTAGGGGCAGCCTATTTAGCTGGTCTTGCGGTTGGCTTTTGGGGAAGCTTGGATGAGCTTGCTGATAAAGCCGTGATCGATAAAACATTCGTTCCTCATCAAGATGAAGAGAAGCGCGATCGTCGCTATAAAGGTTGGAAACGTGCGGTGAAATGTGCGCAAGCTTGGGCAACTATGCACGATGACGAAGAGTAATACTTAGCCTTATGGCCTCTATGTATCCCCCTGCTAGAGGCTTTTTGCTTGGCTATCTATGTTTTTGCTCTCTGATTTATCGATAAAAAATGCTCTGTCATCGTGGCAGAGCATTTTTTTACACGTCAATTTTTATTATTTTGGGTTTATCATGCAGCGTTTTTGGCGTCAGCCGTTTTTTTTTCTCGCTGCATCTTTGCTAAAAAGTATATGTTTACGCAGGCGATAAAGCCGTTGGTGAGCACTACAGGCCATGAGTCAATCATTAGTCCGTAAGCGGTAAACAGTGCACAACCAACAAAATTAAGAATACGCAGTTTAACGATATCTTTCATTGTCAGCGAGATTGCCACCATGATTGAGGCGGCATAGCCTAAAATTTCAACCACATTCATTTCCATAATTTGACCCTCTTAATATATGCCGAACGATGTCGGTACCAATCTTCTCGCCGTGAGATAAGTGAGGAAGCTCCGTGCCTCGAATGGTCATAATTGATTTACTGTGTATAAATATAACAATAGCTAATATGTGATAAAAGACTCAAAACTAGGTTCGGTGAAGGTTAGCGATTACGCAAACGTTTAATGTCTATCACATAAAATTTATCGCACTTTTTGTTGATAGAAATATTGATTTGCTTTGTGAATGTTTTGGCCATAAAAAAACCCGTCTTAAGACGGGTTTCGAAGATGGTCGGCATCAATTTTACTTTTTGCCTTGAGTCATTTGTTTATCTTTATCGGTCAGCTCGCGAATACGACGGCTAATATCACGGCGCTCTTTTGAAATTTCTGCGCTTTTGATGATGTGATCATCGACGCGATCTTCGTAATCGGCTTTCATGTTATTGATGATCGCCATGACTTCTTCGTGGGTCATATCCGGTTTCATGTAATCGAGTAAGTTTTCAAGCAGTTCAACTCTTTTACGGTTATCACGAACTTTTTTCTCGTTATCTAGCAGTTCACGTTTCAGTTTATTTTTACGGCGAGCTTGGTTAACAATTTCAAATACGATACTCATAGGTTCCTTTTCCCAACTTGAATGTCAATGCCATTGATTAAATCATATCGAGCTGATTCATAACAGCCTTTAGATCAATCCTGACTCACTCTTGATTAAGAAATAATCACTCTAGTCATGAGTGATTGTATTGGTACGGATAGGCGCTATATCATGTACCTTTCAAATCGCTATCTTATGGTATTTAGAGATGCAACTTTCAGAAATTTTAGTACCTAAAAGAAAAGATGTACCTGCAAACGCTGAACTGCATCACAGTGTTAAATTGCGTGAAGCTTATATTAGCGAGCGTGAGAAGCTGGAGATGACCGAGTTAGAGTTAAGCCGTGCAAAGATTGTGATGATTGATAGCAATGGGAAAATCATCCGAATTTCACTGTTGTTAGAACACTAATGCAACATCGATTGTGGCCTCGATTAGGAAACTCCGCTTAGAAAAAAGGAAATTATAATGAACATTGAGCTCTCTCCCCTAGAAGCACGAATTATTGGCTGCTTAATTGAAAAAGAAGTGACCACGCCTGATTACTACCCATTAACGCTCAACAGCTTGACCACCGCATGTAACCAAAAAAGTAACCGTGAGCCAGTGCTGTCATTAACCGAAGCTGAGGTTCAAGATGCCGCTGAGGGCTTGATCGCTCGTCACCTGATGAGTGATGAAAGTGGTTTTAATAGCCGAGTGAGCAAATATCAGCACCGTTTCTGCAATACCGAATTTGGCGATTTAAAGCTGTCAAATCAAGAGCTTGGTTTGGTGTGCTGCATGCTGCTGCGTGGGCCACAAACGCCGGGAGAGTTGCGCACTCGCACTAACCGATTATGCAGTTTTACCGATGTAAAAGAAGTCGAAACTATTTTAGACGCTTTAGCCAACCGTGAATCAGGCCCGCTGGTGGTGAAGCTGCCACGTGAACCGGGTAAGCGAGAGTCGCGTTATCAACATCTCTTTTCTGGAGAGGTTGACGTTGAAAGTTTAGAGCAAACCTTTGCTCATGCTCCGGAAGGTGGGGCGACTGCTCGTATTGATCAGCTTGAACATGAGGTTCACGCATTAAAAAATGAAGTCGCCGAGTTACGCGCTTTGGTGGAAAGCTTACTGTAAGTGAATAAGGTTTCCCACAAAGATAGCCCGGACTGGTGGGTTTATTTGGTTCGAACCCGCCATCAAGCACTGTATTGCGGTATTACAACGGATGTTGAACGACGCTTTGTACAACACCAAACAGGGAAGGGTGCAAAAGCGTTACGAGGCAAAGGGCCGTTATTATTGGTTTGGTCTCAACGTGTAGAAGGCGGTAAAAGCCTCGCTTTAAAAACTGAGCTAGCGATTAAAAAACTGACCAAATTGCAAAAAGAACAGTTGGTGGCAGGGCAAGAGAATGTTCATTTCTCTGTTAGTGGCATGGATGATTTTGGTGACGATTAGGTTTGGTCAGCGGCATTATTCGCCAATTTCATGTGCAATGTAAAAAATTGTATTAACCTTGTTTAGGGAATAATAACAACAGGGTTGGTTGCAATATGAACAGTTACAACAAATGGTCAGTGGTCTCGTTGCTCTTGTTGGCTTGTGCTTCTGCGCAAGCGGCGAACACGATAGCTGACGCACGTGGTAATGGAATGGGGAATACTGGCGTAACAACGGCCGATTATCTGCTAGCCCCATTCTATAATCCTGCTTTGGTGGCCGTGTATCGGAATAATGACACGTTTGGCGTGCTTTTCCCTGCGGTAGGTGGTGCGGCTAGAGACCCAGACAAAAGCCTAAAATCCATTGATGACCTGCAAGATAGCATCAAAGCGTTTGAAAATTCCGGTACACCCAATCAAAGTGATATTGATAAACTCAATCAGTATTTAGACCAGCTTGCCGATGACAAACCTCTTGCAGCATCGGCGGGCATTGGTATGGCGATAGCAATTCCTCTCGATCTAGTTTCACTTAATATTTTTGCGCGTGGGCACGCGGAGGTGATTGCGCGTTCTGATATTGCGGCAAATACGGGTAATAGTGGCGCCGATGTTGAGAATCGTTATAAAAATTCAACCGTTGATCTGATTGCATTTGGTTACTCAGAATTTGGCCTAGCACTGGCCAAAATATACAACATTCGTGGCCAACAATTTTCATTTGGCATTACGCCAAAAATTCAACAATTAAGAACCTATAAGCAAAATGTTTCGGTAAAAGAATTCGATCTTGCTGATTATGACAAAAGCGAAACGAACGATAATGCCTTCAACCTTGATTTAGGGGCTGTGTGGTTAATTAACGATTTCCGAGTGGGTGTTGCGGTAAAGGATCTTTTTGCTCAAGAATTAAAAACCATTGATGGTTTAAGCTCGTATGATTTGGATACGCAAGTCACAATCTCGGGTGGATATGTCACTGAGTTTTTCACTGCTGCAATCGATTTAGATACAACAAAGCAGAGTCGCTTCCAAGACCAAAAAGATGATACACAATACCTACGCTTTGGCTTAGAAGGTAATGCTTGGGGATGGGCGCAGCTTCGTGCGGGTTATGAAATCGATTTAGAAGATACTTTGGACAACGCCGTGACGTTTGGCATTGGCATCAGCCCCGGAGATCTTGTCAGTTTCGATCTTGCAGGAAACTATGCTGGAGATAATCAATTTGGCATTTCTGGAAATTTAGCTTTCACCTTTTAAGTATAGGAAAGCATTCTGATGCTTTTGTTTAGTAAATGAGCGGTTATGAGTGCAAGTCAGCTTTTTTAGTGGTTTGCACTATCATTTATGAGGAACATACTTAATAATCAAGATGATATACGGGCTACTTGTTTGATCCTTCATTGGATAGTCCGAGAATATGATGAGTGCGAAATCAGCCATTGTGTGTCATTAAATCCAGAAGTTAGTGTAACGAGAATGCCATGAGAAAAATCCTGCTCCTTTCATTTGTATTCAGTGTCAGTTTGGCAGCCTCCACTCAGGCTGCAGCGCAAGTTTTAAATGGCTATTGGCGATATCAAGAGTTTTTAGATCTTAATCCTGCGCAACAGGCTCTTACCGACCAGATGATACAGGCAGTGCGTCAACCTCCCGCTGTACTCTCAATAGAGCAAGATAAACCTATTCATATTTCTGTTGTTTATCCAGGTCAACAAGTTTCCGATTATTGGGCGCGCAATATCAAAGCCTTTGAGATGCGCTTAGACGAACTTGGGATTAGATACCAAATTAACCAAGTCTTCACTCGTCCGAATGTCGATATTCGCCAACAAAGTTTATCGTTGATGGAAGCGATCAGAAACAAATCCGATTACTTGGTGTTTACGCTTGATACCATCCGCCACCGTAAATTTATCGAGCAGTTGTTAAGTTCAAATCAAACCAAAATTATTCTGCAAAATATCACTACGCCAGTAAAAAGTTGGGGAGATCGCCAGCCTTTTATGTACGTGGGGTTTGATCATGAAATTGGCACAATGAAACTGGTGGATTACTACAAAAAGTCGGCGCCAAAGAATAGTGCTTATTCCGTACTCTATTATTCTGAAGGCTATGTTAGCGATGCACGCGGTGATAGTTTTATCCAAGAAATGAGTCGAGACAGCAAATATCACTTGGCCTCTTCGTTTTATACAAAAGCGACACGAGATAGTGCATTTGATGCAACTTTGCGTATTCTTAAACAAACACCAGATATTAATTTTATTTACGCATGCTCTACTGATGTTGCACTCGGTGCCATGGATGCGTTGCAGCAGCAAAAAAATAGAGAAGATATTACGTTAAACGGCTGGGGCGGTGGTGAGGCTGAATTGGACGCGCTGCAAAATAGCACACTTGATGTGACTATCATGCGTGTCAATGATGATGCCGGTGTTGCTATGGCGGAAGCCATTAAGTGGGATCTTGAAGGAAAGCCGGTACCTACGGTTTACTCTGGTGATTTTGAATTGGTAACCAAAGAGGTCTCTTCAGCGGATATTGAAAAGCTCAAAAAACGAGCATTTCGTTACTCTGACCATTGATATATCGAGTCATTAATGAGTTTAAGGTCAAGCACCGTCAAGAAAAAACAAAAGATAGCTACCGTGATCACCAAATCAATGATTGCGGTGATTGGCGCATTGACGCTCAGCGTTTTATTTCAAAGTTATCAGATCAGTAGCAAAATCATTGCTCAAGAAGTGCAACGTACGGCTTCTCAAACCTCTAGTCTCATCCAGAACCTCTTTAACTTCCGTCTTTCATTACTGCAGATAAACCAAGATAGCAGCGCAAAAAATGCAGGTTTAGTTAAAGCAATTCGTAAGGGCGATAATGACAGCATTGATCAGTTCTTTTTTGGAGTTGACCAGCTAGAAGTAGCCAACACGCCTGACATTCGTTTCATTTCTGATTCTGACAGCCTGATGTGGGAAGATGGCAATGCTCAGTTTTATGGTATTGAACAAAACGAGCTGGTAAACATGTCTCGTAAAGTCGCGTTAAGTAATAACTGGCATATGAGCAAATCGCCCTCTCAATTGGGCTATGCCTACCTAATGGTCAGACGTACTCCCGTTATTGACTCGCAGTCCGGAGAGGTGATTGGTTTTTTGCATCTTGCTACCGTACTTAACAACAATTACGTGCTGGCAGAAACATTACGTGAAGGGAGTAACTCAGAAAATCTCGTGATGACGACGGGTGAAAAGGTCTTAGCCTCAACAATTAATGGTGATGAGACCTACACGGAACGTGATGTTTTAGAAGATAATTTTGACGCCTATAGTTTTGCCGATTACATGGTAAGCCGTACCGCGTTAACCATAGAAGGCGTACCAATTTATATTAACGTCCTCAGTGTGCAGAGCAATGAGAACGTATTGCAATTACGTGAAAATTATTTTTTTTGGATGATTTTTGCCCTTTTTGCGATGGTGATAGTCTCTATTTTGACTCGTTGGTGGTTACAGCAGCGTGTCAAAAATGAAATCAGTAGCTTGATGAATTACACCCACAAAGCTGCAGAAGCTGGGAGTTATGAGCTTTTTTCTGGTTCTAAAATCTATGAATTTGATCACTTCGGCAGAACGCTAGAACACACATTTCAACGTTTATCTGAGCAAGAAAAACAATTTGAAGATCTGTTCAATTTTTCACTTTCGCCCATCATAGTATGGAGTATCGACGGTGATATCATCAAAATGAACCCATCAGCAAAGAAATATTTCATGCGTCGCAATGATCAACAGCAATGCATTCTTGATGCATTAAAGCAAGAACTGCAGCCAAAGATACGCCTTGCGGTTGAACAAGAAACGTTCCGAGAGATAAACGTTGAAGTTGGCAACAAGGTTTTTCGCTGGAATTTATCGCCCATTATTTTTGAGCAGAGAATTGAGTCAATCATCACTCAAGGACAAGATATTACGACAATCGCTGAGGCGGCCAAACAGAGCCGACTCGCAAGACAAGAAGCGGAAGAGTCGGCGCGTATTCGTGCTGAATTTCTTGCAAAAATGAGCCATGAGCTGAGAACACCATTGAATGGAATTTTAGGGGTTTCTCAATTACTTAAGCGTGAAATCAGTGACCATGAGCAACTTGAACAAGTGAATGTGTTATGCAGTAGTGGTGAACATTTATTGGCGGTGCTGAATGATATCCTTGATTTTTCAAAGATAGAGCAGGGACAGTTTAGAATTCAAGAGTCTGACTTTAAGCTGGTTGAGGTCATCTCTGCCGTGGAAAGTATCTATCGGCCATTATGTGCGGAAAAAGAGATTGAGTTCAGCCTAAAGAGCAATATTCCGCCTGATATGATGATCCATAGCGATCAAGTCCGCCTGAACCAAATTCTGTTTAATTTATTAAATAATGCGACTAAGTTTACCCATAATGGGTTGATTAGCATTGAGTTCCAGCAAAAGAATAACCACCAATTGTTTATTTCGATTAGTGATACAGGTATCGGCATCAGAGAGCAAGATCTCGCGCTTATTTTTGAGCCTTTTACTCAAGTAGAATCAAACACCACACGAGAATACGGCGGTAGTGGTTTGGGGCTTGCGATTGTCAAAAGCTTAATTGAGATGCTTGGTGGTGCCGTAAACGTGAAAAGCCAATTTGGAGTAGGTACTACATTTTCTGTTGAACTCCCGCTGGTTGTCGTGAGTGACTGCGGGAAGGATATACCATCTTATGAGCGCGCGCCGCCACATGAAATGTTTGAAAAACCAATCAAAGTGTTGCTAGTCGAAGATAATCATACCAACGCTTTTATTGCTCAAGCATTTTGCAAAAAATACGGTATGGAAGTGACAAGAGTAGAGGATGGTCTACAGGCGATTGATTATGTGAAAGATCATCCAGTGGATCTTATCTTAATGGATAACCAACTGCCTTACTTAGGAGGGGTTGAAACAACCCATTTAATCAAACACGAGATGATGATGGATGTACCCATTTATGCGTGTACAGCTGATGGCATGCAATCGACTAACGAAGCATTTATGGCCGCAGGTGCAGAGTATGTGATAGTTAAACCTATCAAAGAGAAAGCATTGCATGAGGCTTTTTGTCACTTCCAAAAACGGCAGAAATAAAGCACTGCGTAACATTCTTATACGCTACCAGCCATAAAAGCGCGTTCTAATATTTCTTTTTTCAATGCAGCTGTCATTGCAATTGATTCAAGAAATTTAACGCCTACTAACATTCCTTTACCTTGTTGACGCACACTGACGATTTGGCAAGCGAGATCTTGTGGTAGAAGTGGGGAGAGTGTGGACTTTATCTCAATAAACATATCTTTTTCTAAATGGTGCAAGCCAGGAATAAATAGCGCGCAGCCAGAAATAGAAAAGTCGATCAATTTCCCTTTAAATTGATGCTCTCCTTCATGCATAACGGCTGGCAAAGAGAGTTTATAGCGCTCGTGCTCACGGATTGGTTTGGTCACAAAGTGCTTAGGAAACTTGATAAACAGTAATCCGAACGGTTTAGAGATACTACGAATAATCGAGGTTTTGAACGCGAGTATATGACCTAATTCAGTGTCACAAATCCCACGCAAAATGATTTGGATATTAACTATTTTTCGCATCACCAAGTCTTCACGAGCTTTTACGGGCATATCGATCAGTACATATCTTTCACGTTTGCATCCGACAATTGTCGTTGAAAAGCTGTAAGAATCCTCAGGTCCAAATTCAATAGTGACGAGGATTTTCATGCATGGCTTAAGGAGTTTGATGAGATCGTCGCTGTTAGTATTCGGAATTGGCATTGAGTGGCATCGTCGTTACGGAAATATAGCTTTACTATACCCCGTGATTTTTACGTCACCTACTAAGAAAAAGTAAAAAACTCTCAGAAGATCATGTTTCTAAGAGCTTTTCTCAAGTTTAATTCTAGTGGCTACATCTTGTGTTAAGCACTGATGCGTTGACATTCGCAAGTTGATGATTGGTCGATATAATCATTTAACTGATCAATTTGTTCAGTGTTAAATGTTAAGCCGAGTTTACTTCTGCGCCATAGGATATCTTCACATGAAGAAGCAAATTCATAATGTAAGAGATAATCGACTTCGCATTGATAGAGCCCAAACGCAAAATGTTTACCCAGATCAGCACTACTTTGCACATTATCGAGCATCACCGAAACTCGGCTACCATAATTAGTGATCCAGCGGTTAATGGTCGCTTTATCAAGATCTGGGAAGCGCTGCTCAAGCTGCTGTTTGAGCTGTGCTGGATAAAAGGCTTCTCCACCAGGCAGTGGTTTGTTTGCAGTCCAACTGTCAGACATTTGATTAAAAAATGGTTTTAATTGACCCATAGCAGATTCAGCTAACTTGCGATAAGTGGTTAACTTTCCACCAAAAATAGAAAGTAGTGGCGCATTATCAGCTTGTTGATCCAATGAGAGTGTATAGTCCCGAGTAATGGCTTGTGGTGAGTCAGACTCGTCATCACAAAGCGGGCGTACACCGCTGAAGTCAGCCACAATATCATCTAATGTGAGCTGATGGATAAAGTGCTTATTCACCACATCCAATAAGTACTGTTTTTCTTCGACGCTAATTTTCACTTGACGAGGATCACCTCGGTATTCGACATCGGTGGTGCCTATCATTGAATAGTGATCAAGATAGGGGATCACAAAGACGATCCGTTTATCTTCGTTTTGTAAAATATACGCCTGCTCTTCATCGTGAATTTTCGGCACGATAATATGTGATCCTTTGATAAGCCGGATACCGTAGGGAGAAGTAATTTCAATCTGCTCATCAATGAACTGTTTAACCCAGGGACCTGTTGCGTTGACAAGCGCGTGACTGCGGCGAGTAAAACGAGTTTGTGTTTTTTCATCAAACAAAGTCACATGCCATAACTCGTCAACACGACGAGCTGATTCAACGCGGCAATAGTTTTTTACTTCGGAACCGAGTTCACGTGCTTGCATCGCATTCAGTATCACTAAACGAGCATCATCGACCCAGCAGTCTGAGTATTCGAAACCCATTTTCATCTCATTTTTAGTCACCACACCCGCGTTAAGGGCTATTTTTTTGCTGGCAGGTAGTGAGGTTCGTTTGCCTAAATGGTCATAAAGAAAAAGTCCGGCACGAATCATCCAAGCAGGTCTTAGAAAAGGTCGGTGTGGTAGACGAAATCGCATTGGTTTTGCAATGTGAGGCGCTTTGCGCAACAGTACTTCGCGTTCAGCCAATGACTCACCGACTAAACGAAATTCATAATGTTCTAGGTATCTCAACCCACCATGAATTAATTTTGAGCTCGCAGAAGAGGTAGCGCTAGCAAAGTCTTTTGCTTCATACAGGCCAACTTTCAGCCCGCGGCCAGCAGCATCTACGGCGATGCCTGCCCCATTGATACCGCCACCGACAACAATAATGTCGAGCACATTGTTTTCGGCTTCAATCGAGTTGCAAACAGAATGGTTGTTCATTGAGCGTACCTATTTCGTTTTTTGTTCTGTAATGTTCGTATGAAACCATTTTTTAGTCGAAATAGTTAGTTTTTTGTTTTTTTATTTTGATCTCGATCATTATTTTCTAATGCATATGCTCACTTAACCAATAAAAAAGGCGCTACGTCTTCACGTAACGCCTTTTCGGTTGTGAAAAGTAATACCTCAACGAGCGAGTTTACGATGAGCGCGTGAAAAATGGCCAGCGCAGAACGCACCGACAATAGAAAGTTCACCAGCCAGACAGAGTGATGCTGCCACTTCGGCTAACGCTTGCGAATGACCAGTACCGTGCAGACCGAGAATATCCAAACATGCTTTTTGACTCGGTAACCCTGTACCGCCACCAACGGTCCCTAACATTAAATTGGGTAAGGTTACACTGGCGTACAAACCACCATTTTTGTCCACTTCCATGCGTGTCATACCAATTGCCGATTCAGCAACGCAAGCGGCGTCTTGCCCACAGGCAATATACAAAGCAGCGAGTGCATTAGCGTAATGCGCGTTAATGCCTATCGCGCCGCTTAATGCCCCACCAACAGTCGTCATTTGGCCAAATTGCATCATAGACTGTGGCGTCGTATGCAGATGTTTATGGATGAGTTCGGCAGATAAATGCACCTCGGCAGTCACTTTTTTTCCTCTCACACTACGCAGTGTTTGGCTAGTGGCTTTTTTATCACCCGATAGGTTGCCATCAAGGAATGCGTATTCAGGCTGCACAGGAGTATTCGCCAGAATGGTTTGGAACACGGCATTGGTGGCAATAGTGACCATGTTTTGCCCTGATGCATCGCCGGTTAAAAACTCAAACACGAGGTAGACATGGTTCCCTTCAATATTGACATTAATGTCTGACAGTTTTCCGTGTGCTGTCGTGTTTTCTGCAACTTGTTTAAAGTGGTCATATTGAGTCACTATCCACGCCACAAACTGCCCAGCTTCGATTAAGTTATAAAATGCAAAGCCTGGCGTGCGAGTAACGCCTTCATTTAACAACATGGCGCTTGCACCTCCTGCCGCAGTAAGCAGTTTTGCACCACGATGATAAGAGGCAACCAAAGCGGCTTCGGTTGTAGCTAGCGGGACGAGATAATCACCTTTGGCAAACAGTCCGTTGACTCGTAATGGCCCTGCGATCCCAACTGGAACTTTGACTGTGCCAATAAAATGCTCAATATTTTTGTGGTAGCTGAGCATATCTTGCTCTGTTGAGTCATCTAAAAGCGCACTTTTGTTCGTTCGCGTGTTAAGTACTTGCCAACAGCGTTCTACATTTTTTGCGGTTAAATACGGACTTGGTGTTAATTTGAGCGTTGGAGAAGTGAGTTTGGGTTGGAGTATTTGCTCTAGCTGCTGTGCTGATATATCACCACCCAAAATAGAAACATAATCTCTTCGATGCAGGTTTAGCTTAGGCATAGCGAATCATGGTAAAGAATTTGCGGGCATTGTACTCACCATGCACATAAACACAATATTTGCTTGTGTTGCAAGTTGTGTGAAGAGTTAGGCTTGGATATCCAATATTGAACCCAGCATGTCTTGATCTCGTTGGATAATATTGGTGCCAATGCGGCTGTATTGTGTAGCTTGGTTCAATTTTAGTAGGCTATCAATTTCTTCAGGTTTTTCTTCAGCTTTAGCAACAACTTTATCAAACTCAACTTTATTAAAAGCAAGCGCTTTGTCCGCTTTATCAACAGGAGAGATGTCTTTTTCCATATTGAGCTCACGAGCCGCATCCTCAGCCATTTTATTTGACTGATTGATCAGTTGATAGCCAGAATGAACACCAGATATAGACATAAGCTTACCCTCGTCGATGTCTAAAGTTTAGGCTCCGTTTACTTTTTGCACAAGAAGAAATTCGTGACTAGGAAAAGAGGCTCGAAAGCACATTCAGCTCATCATCAGTGAGTAAATTATTCGATTCATTTTCCAAAGAGTGCTTTATCTCGCCTTGTAATAAACGCAGTTGTTGAGGTGTTAAATGCTGTAATTGTGATTTTAAAGACTCAAATTGATTATGCGTCATCGACTCATGCCTCAGTAAAAAATGCGCTGCCTTCTCACCGCGGTAAGTTTGATGTCCTTTCATGGCCTTACACCTGTAAGAAAATACTTAATCTGAGATTATTCTCGACGTGGCGATTTTTTGTCCGAAAAATGTCAAGTTATAACAAGAGAAAGGTGAGAGCAGCCCGAAATTGAGCCGCTCTCATTATTACGACAATTGCTAGTTTACACGGACGGCAAACTTACTGGCGAGAGAGTGAAGCTCAGGTAGCATGCGATAAATAAGGTGCAGCTGTTGTAAGACCATTCTTACCGAGCTTTCATCTTCTTCACGCCATTCGGCTAAGCGTTTCTCTAAGCCTGCATCGTCAATGTCGCTGGTATCGCATTCATCACAATGTTCATAAAGTTGTTTGTGCAACACCTCTAGGTGTTGGTGGATCACTCGGTGAGTTTCAAGTACCAGTTGGTGCGTTGCTTCATCTTCGATGCGTGTCCGATGGGCTCCAAGAGCAGAGATATAGCTGAGCAGTGCATGGTTCAGTGTCAGAAAACGGAAACTTTCATCGATTGCCGCGCGATATTTACCCGGTTCTGCCAGCATATTACTGATCGCTGCGGTTAAATTTGCGTCTTGGTTGTGGGCATTGCGCCGTGAGATGCGATAGCTCAAGTTGTCTTTTTTACCGATACGGTACTGACCAATAATCTGTCCCAAATAGGCTTTATTGGCATCGATCGCATCCGCCATGACTTTATGTAATCGTTTTGATTGCCAGTCAGGGAGGATCAGCACTACCGCTGCGACGGCCAATGCGCAGCCAATCAGAGTATCGGCAAGCCGAGGCAGTACCACGGCGTAACCTTCACCCAATTGATTAAAGCAAAACAGCACTAAAAGAGTAATAAAGCCAGTCGCATAGCCGTAGTTGTTTAGTCTAAAGGCGAAAAACATCACACCTGATAGTACGATAAAGACCAATTGGCTTTCTGGCGATGGGAACAAGGTTAATAGCAGCACGCCTAAAAACAGCCCCGATAACGTACCAATGATTCGGGCCGTCAGTTTTTGCCGAGTGGCTGAGTAGTTTGGCTGACAAACAAACAGTGTCGTGAGTAAAATCCAATAGCCTCGTTCAATACCAAAACCTTGGATGATTCCGTAACCGATAGTGAGTGCGATAGACATACGCAGCGCATGACGAAATAGCATGGAATCTTTATGCAGATTTGCCTTCACCCGTAACCACATGGCTTTAAGAGTGTGGGCTTCTGTATCATACAACATACCCTCTTCGAGCTTGTTAGCATCAGGGTTGTTAACGTTATTGAGTTGCTTTTCTACTGTTGCTAAGTTATTGAAAAGATAACCTAATTGCGCTAGTAGCATTCGCCAGTCAGGGCGTTGTTGTTCTTGTAGGTAGTTTAATGAGCTTTGCAATTCATCCAGAGCCATGATTGACTCTGAATGGTGCTGATAGCTTCGCCCTAACTGAATCGATTGGGCTATTTCACGGCAGGCTTTAGCCTGTGTTTCTAATAAATGTTTAAAGCGAAACAGCACATCTGAGCGGCCAAAGTGTTCGGCAAGCTCTTGATAGCGATAATGACTTGAATTGACACGTTCATGGATATCTTGTGCCATAAAATAGATGTTGAGAAATCGGTCACTGGCACCATCAATATGGCCTCTTTTTGAACGACTCAACAAAGTGGCTTTACATTGATTGAGTGCGGTAACCGTTGCCGCGTTTAAATTGGCTTCAGCAATTCGATATGGCTGAGGGACTAAGTTCGATACGGGATGGAAGAGATGGCTTTTGGACTCAAGATAATTGGCCAATTGCAAAAAAACATTCGCTAAGCTTTGCTGTACTGGTTGCATTGGCCAAAACATATGCCAAATCATCGACATGAAGTAATACCAAGCGGCACCCGTCAGGAGCAAAACGGGTTGAAACCACAAATTCACGCTTTGGTGTGCACCCAACATGGTGTAGATGGCGATAAGTAAGGAGCCAAAGGCGATGCTGGCATAACGTGGGCCAATTGCGCCAAGAATGATAAAACCAAACGAGGAGATGAATAACCCAATCGCAAACAGTGGCGGGGTATGGAAAAGCAGTTCGATAGAAAATGCAGCGATAGCAAAGCAGATAAATGTCAGAGTGAGGGATTTTAACCGTCCACTGAAACTATCATCACTTTCAGCCAGTGCTGCGGCAATCACGCCAAGGATCAGTGGCGTAATCCAAGTATTGAGGTTGTAGTGCCACGCAGGAATGACCACACCTAATAGAGTGATCAAAATGAGAATGCTGTAATTGACAGTTTTATTCGCCCAATAAAGGCGAATTTTGCTAGAGAGCGGCACGATACTTCAACATCCAAAAAGAAAACCATAGTGTAGCAGAAGCGTTGATTAACACTCTGATCAAGATAAAGAAAAACGTCTACTTGATTACAAAATCAACAACAGTAATCTTGACATTAATTTTTCAATGCCCACTGTGATTGGTATATCATATTCACATTCTTATAAAAGAGCATAAAACCATGCAGCTGAGCGCAAATAAGCCTGCACAATTTCTCATTCAAGACGAATATAACCAAGTTGAACTTGACCAACAGCGTTTGATTATCTCCTCGGCTGTCAGCGAAGAGCGGATCCCGTTCACGGTTTGGAACGGTAAAGTCCGTGTTAAGCGTGGTTTGTTTTGGGGAGCATTGCAGTTTTTTGCGCATGAAGATGAAGGTGTTCAACAATCATGGTTGGTGCAAGGTTTGCCTTGGCCCGAGTGCCGACAGTTTGCCCATACGGCGGTAGCGGCTTATCAACAATGGCACAATCGTCAATGTGTGCAGTTGAGTCAGTATCTGCCTCGCTGGGAGCAAGAGCTCAATCGCTTGAAGCGTTTACCCTCTTTTTTGCCGCACTCCTTATTGGATGTTTGGGCTTTGCAAGTGGAAGCTGATTTTTCGACGATGGACATGAAATTAGCCGAAGCACGTCAACGGCTACCTGATGCTATTGCTCAGCTCTCGCCTTGGCTTACGGATCGCTCGGCGTCCCTTGCCCAGCGAAATCAACACTGGCTTGAATTGGAACGTCAAAACTGGGAAGTCTTATTCTCTCAAGTCGAAAGTTCTCCACTTAATTTGTCGCAGCAACACGCAGTGCTACTCAATGATGATCACAACCTCATCCTTGCGGGTGCAGGTTCGGGCAAAACCAGCGTTTTGACGGCGCGTGTTGCGTATCTACTCCAAAGTCACCTTGCACAGGCCCACGAAATTCTACTGGTGGCTTTTGGTCGCGATGCGTCGAAAGAGATGGAACAGCGATTAGATAGCAAAATCGGCATGGCGGCGGAACACGTTCGCGTTAATACCTTCCATCAGTTAGGGCTGAAAATTTTAAACGAGGTTGAAGGGCGAGAAGCGATCATTTCGCCAGTGGCTCTAGACAGTAACTTAAAGTTGGCATGGTGTATTGATTGGTTGAAGAAACATTGGATGACGCCGACCAATTTTAAGCGTTGGCAGAAGCATTTATCTAAATGGCCAATTGCTTATTTAGCTGGTGATGATGAACTGGGCAGCCATGTTGAAAACCCCAAGCTGATTGCATGGTTGGAAAAGCAGCTTGAGCAACTGGCTATGCTTGGTCTTGGAAAAAAGGAGCTGCAACAACGTTTGATTGACCATCCAGACTATTCACGGCTGAACAGTGAGCTCTCTTTGTGCTGGCCATGTTACCAAGCTTGGTTACAAATGCTCAAAGAGCAAAATCAAATCGATTTTAATATGATGATCAGCCGCGCAACGGAATACGTTGAAAAGGGCAAATTTAAATCGAATTGGAAATTCATCATGATCGATGAATACCAAGATATTTCACCACAGCGATTGGCGTTGATCCAATCTTTATGTGAGCAGCAGCCAGGAGCGTGTAACTTGTTTGCAGTGGGTGATGATTGGCAGTCAATCTATCAATTTGCTGGTTCTGACGTTGATCTTACGACTGGGTTTAGTGAACGCTTCCCACACTCGACGGTTCATTATCTGGATACGACTTATCGTTTTAATGATCAGTTGGGTGCGGTGGCTAACCAGTTTATTCAAGCCAATCCGAATCAGTTACCAAAAACACTTAACAGCTTCAAGCAGCAAAAACAAAAATCAGTTTTTATTGCACCAAGTAACAACATTGAAAAGATCTTGGATCAGCTCAATCGCCAAGCGAATGGTACACAATCTGTGCTATTGCTTGGACGAAACCATTATCATAAACCAGAGCGGCTTAACGACTGGAAAAAGCATTACCGCTCACTCAATATAGAATTTATGACTTGTCACGCCAGTAAAGGTAAAGAAGCCGATTTTGTGATTGTGCTCGGTGTTGATGAGGGACAGTTTCCGGCTCGAGTGAAAGCACTGCATATCGATAGTGCATTGAGCCAATCGAATGATGATTTCCCCTACGCCGAAGAGCGCCGTTTATTCTACGTTGCAATGACCCGCGCTAAAGAGAAAGTGTGGATCACGCACTCGGGCAGTGGCTCGGTTTTTGTTCGCGAATTGCTATCAGGGGATTACCCAGTGGTGAAGCAGAAATAACGCATCCTTTGGAAGGGGATGCGTTCACGCAGGCGATCAAGTTGTTTTATGTGGTGATTTGGATTTTGACTGTGTGTCTCTGTGCGTATGTAAAGGTTATAGGTTACATGCGTTCAGCTAGATAAGCTTGGTAATCAGGGATCTCGATATCGACCTCTTGCTCTATCAACTGTGAAGAGAACAAAAATTTAGCACTGGCGCGGTTTGTGGCAACTGGAATGTTCCAAACGCTGGCAATTCGTAGCAGAGCTTTTACATCGGGATCATGCGGTACGGCATTGAGTGGGTCCCAGAAGAAGATCAACACATCAATTTTACCTTCAGAAATCAACGCGCCAATTTGTTGGTCGCCACCCATCGGACCACTGATCATGCTTTTTATAGCAAGGCCAGTCTCTTTGCTGAGCATGTTGCCAGTGGTTCCTGTCGCGTATAAAAAATGGCGCTGTAGTTTTTCTTTATTTTCTTTTACCCAGCGAAGTAGTTCCGGTTTGCAGTTGTCGTGAGCGACGAGAGCGACATGCTTATGCGCAGGCATAGTCCGAGTCGTTGTTTGCATTGAAGAGTCCCTATGATTCAAATCAGTATGTTAAATAGCGAAATCGCCACTTTTATTCAATCTCTTTTACGCTAAAAGTCGGCCTATATTCAGATGGAGATAACGAATCTGCAATTATCTGCGGATTGAGTGACATAGGCGTTAAGGATTCGATAATCGGGGCGGCTTTTTTTTCATAAGGTTGCTGATTGAAAAAAGCCGCAGCTTGTTGAATGGAAAGCCTGCCTTGCTCGACCATTTTATCCGTTGGCGCAAATTCGACTCGGCCACGCAGCAGCCCGCGGTAGACGCCATGACTTAAATAGGTTGCCACCAAACCGATGTGGTTTGTCATCCCTGAGGTTCTCAATTCGCTGATCGCCGCTTCAATCGCGACGGCGCTGCCCACAATATAGCGAAGGTCAGCTCGCTCCAGCGCTTGTTGTACTAAATTACGCTGCAGTTCTTTATCATTATCTGCCCATAGGCTTTCCACTACGTTGATATCGCTGTCTTGTATTGCGCGATAAAAACCTTGGCTAACAGGTTGAGTACCACCACTGGTTTTCGGGCCAAGTAGCAAGGCTATATTGGTTTTTCCACTGCCTTGTGGGTGCTTATCAGCAAGATATTTTCCCGCGTAGTATCCCATCCAATACCAATCGACACCCACTTGACCTTGTAGCCGCGCAGCCTGCTGCTGATTGAGAATGAGCTGATTAACCGTTGCAAACACAGGCGTAGAAGCGACGTATGTGCTTAAGTCCGTTGAGTAAAGATCCGGTGCCACAGTACCGAGAATAATCGCATCAGCGCCCCAACGAACGCACAATGAAAGCTGTTCTTTTTGTCGTTCATGATTAGGATAACCACCCGATTCTAACACGCGTAAATTCAACTTCTGTTTTCTCGCCTCGTCAACCATTCCATAGTTGACTGATAACCAATAGGAATCTTTGAGGTGAGGGTATAAAGCGCAGACTTTCTTATGGGGTTCGGCGAATGTTGTGTTGCTAACTAAGCTTAAAATCAGCAGTAAAAGCGTTGGGGAAATAAGGTTTAAGATCAATTGCATTCGCTATTCGTTGGCATAACGTGAGTAAACACTGCAAAATATAGCCCATTCCGTGTTGCTTAAGAAGTAATGTTTGAGGTTGGGTGCCATGTTGTTAGCCAAAGCCAGTATTGGCCGAAAATTAATGTTGTCCTTTTCGGCAATGGCCCTGCTCGTTTTGTTATCGGCGTTGATCGGTGTGTTTGGTTTTTCGCTGGTGGCTAAAACCGAACGTAATGTGGTGAATTCTGCCATTCCTTCGATGCTGGAAGCGCGTCAAGTGTCGGAGTTAAGCACACGAATCATTACGTCTGTGCAAATGTTAACCAACTCTAAAACAGAGCAAGAGCGCCAGCAGTATGGCAAAGCGCTTTTCGAACAGCTTCAATCTTTGCTTAATCACATCAAGCAGTTGGGTGCCGATTCCTTTGATTCAGAACTGCTGACGCGCCTAGAAAATGATGTTCAAAGCGTTATCGATACATTGGCTCAGCTTGGTATTACGGTTGAGCGTAAGTTGTATCTGGCACATGACTTAAGTGTTCGAGTGGAAGAGATGCGACAACTGGCGCTGCAATTGGAAGAGCTGACGCGTACTCAAGTGCTCAATACCAGTACCATCGCAGTGGCGAATGTGACGCACATTTATGACTTGCTGCAAGCCGATAAAACGTCACAAGCGTACCAAGCGTTAGACGCTTTAGTGGAAGTGGACCTCGATCTTTCAGAGCGCTTGCATGAGCTTCATTTGTTGGCGTTCAAAATGCTCAGCCACATCGAAGAGACACGCACGGTTACCGATGTTGAGCGTATCCAACAGATCCAAACCGAGTTTTTGCATAATCTCACCATCATGCAGCGCAGAGTACGCGCGGTAGAAGACCCGACGCGTTCGAAGCAAATGACAGAGCTGCTTAATGAGTTAGAAAAGCGCAAAGTGGTTTTTAGTGTTTTACAGCAACGTTATGATAACGAACAGGTCGCGAAATCGCTCACACAAAATACCTTACTACAGTTTTCAGATCTCAATACCACCGTCAGCCGCTTAGTGGATGACTCCAATCGTACAACGACCCGCGCTGTTGAGCAGCTCTCTACAACCTTGAACGTGGCCCAGTATACATTGACCTTACTAACCTTGGTTGGCCTTCTCATTGCAGCTTTCATTATGTGGAAGGTCGTCTATCTGTCGGTGGTAAAACGTTTAGCTGAATATTCATCGGCACTGTTATCCATCGCAAAAGGGCAACTGCAGGTGGAAGTGGTAGTCCAAGGAGAGGATGAACTGGCGCAAATGGGGCAGGCGATCATCACGGCTCGCAATACCGCGCAGTCTCTTAAAGTGGTAGCGGAAAGCGAGGCGCAGGCGAGAGAGGCGTTACAAGAACATAAAGAGCACTTAGAGGAAGTGGTTACCGAGCGAACAGAGCAATTACAACACACCAATAAGAAACTCAATATGGAAGTGTTGAATCATGCTAAAGCTCGCAACTTAGCCGAACAAGCCAACCGCGCTAAATCGGCATTTTTGGCCACCATGAGCCATGAAATCCGCACACCAATGAATGGCGTATTGGGCACGGCTCGTTTATTACAAGAGATGCCATTAACGGTTCAACAGCGCCAGTATGTGGACGTGATTAACCGCAGCGGCCACACCTTGCTGTCCATTTTGAATGATGTGCTGGATTATTCAAAAATTGAGGCCGGACACTTAGAAATTCGCAATGCCAACTTTAATTTGCACCAAGTGGTGGACGATGTTTACCAACTAATGAAAGGACGTGCTGAAGAAAAGTCGCTTGAATTTACCAAGCAGATTGAACTGGATGTTGCTCCTTTTTGGGTGGGTGATATGACTCGCTTAGGTCAAGTGCTGACGAACCTTGTGGGTAATGCCATCAAATTTACCGATCAAGGTTATGTGGATATTTATGTCGGTCTTGATGCTGAAATGCCTAATCAAGTGACATTTGAAGTGTCGGATTCCGGTGTTGGAGTCAGTGAACAGGATCAAATCAGGCTGTTTGATGCGTTTACTCAAGCTTCCAGTGAGCAAAGTTACAAAGGCGGTACTGGGCTTGGTTTGGCTATCAGCAAACGGCTTGTTGAAGCCATGGGCGGCGAGCTTAAGCTTGAATCAGATTTAGGCAAAGGAAGCCGTTTTGAGTTTACTGTTCCTTTACAGCGAGGAGAGGCAGTGAATGACGTGGTTAAAAGGCCGATAGCCGCGACGCGAGAGGCCAACATCTTGCTGGTGGAGGATAACCCTGTCAACTGCATGGTTGCTGAAGGGTTTTTGACCAGTCTCGGTCATAATGTGCTCACCGCGAAAACAGGCGCTGAAGCTCGGGTTCTGTTTAGTGAAGACAGGTTTGATATCGCACTGCTCGATATTAATCTACCTGACGTTAATGGTGTTGAGCTGTTGGCGCAGCTCAAAATTATCGAACGTGAACAGTATTCGTATCTACGCCCCACACCGATGGTTGCTATTTCGGCGCATGTGTTTAATGAAGAGGTGGAAAGCTATTTAGCAGCTGGTTTTGATGGCTATTTGCCCAAACCTTTAGTCAAAGAAGATCTTGCACAACTTGTCCAGCAACGTATTGAACACAATACCTTACCCGTTGAGTTGATTGTGCCTACGCACGTAACCTCGGATAGCCAAAAATCCGCTCGTCCGATTATGGACGAGCGGATCCTACTCGCGGATATTGAGGTGCTAGGGCGTGACAAGATGAATGAAATCATTGAGCTGTTCGCAGATTGCACGCATGAATACCTACACGAGTTTCGTCAATCGAGGGAACAGGCTCAGGTCGTTAAGTCGTTAGCACACAAATTGAAAGGTTCAGCTGGCAGCTTAGGTTTGCATGCCTTGTTTGATCTGTGTTTAGTCATTGAGAAAAGTGCTGACTCTGCGCAAACTTATCAAGAGCTACAAGCGGAATTAGAAGCCTTAGCTGCTCAATCCATTCATTCACTCAGGTTACTGTTTATATAAATAATTGGCTGTTGGCATCATTAAAAAGGGCCTGCGACAAGCGCAGGCCAAGTTCCCTGTGGAGCAAGGTTTTTTAGGGGGAGGTGTTGAGATCACTGAATAATTTTAATGATCTCATGATTAGCGGCGCAGAACCCTACATTCTACGCGGCTAATTCTTTTACTACTGGCAACGTCAATAAACGACAGACGTTAATATTACCCACGCCTTCGATCGATTCTAATTGTGTCATCAAAATGGATGAAATATGGCGGTTAGCTGCGTCTTGTACCAGAGCATTAAGCACTTGCTGAGACAGCAAATCTGCTTGTGTCGCTAGTGATGGAATATAGGTTGGTGTAACGCCGCGCAAAATGGTTAATTTACGCAGCAGTTCAGGCCTGTCGGAGAGTGCCCAAATGGTAGCTTGGCTTTGACAGCGAGACATCAACAGTGGTGTTTCTCCCTGTTGAGTTAAAATGGCGACCCCAAGATCTTTGTGAACCTTAGTCGCCGATATCATGGAAGAAAGCGCGAAGCTTTTGCCCGCATCGCTGCACAAATGATGCAGTTTATCCCATGAATTTTGCGCACAGCCTAACTCTTGTTCTGCACCATAAGCGATACGCACCATCGCTTCTACTGCTTCAATGGGATAGCTTCCCGCCGCTGATTCTGCTGATAGCATAATAGCGTCAGTGCCATCAATAATCGCGTTTGCTACATCAAGCACTTCTGCGCGTGTTGGCAGCGGGTTGTCAATCATCGACTCCAGCATCTGTGTTGCGGTGATAACGGGTTTGCCTAAATAGTTTGAGCGCGCAATCAACGCTTTTTGTACGCCAGGTAGGCGAGCATCACCGATTTCAACGCCTAAATCACCACGAGCAACCATCACTACGTCGGATGCATTGATGACCGCGTCCATATTTTTTTGATCGCTTACCACTTCGGCTCGCTCTACTTTGGCGACAATGTGTGCATGACAGCCGGCTTGTACCGCTAACCGGCGCGCTTCATGTAAATCCTGGGCATTACGTGGAAATGAGACAGCTAGAAAATCGGCTTGGAGTTTCGCGGCAGTGATGATGTCTCGTTTGTCTTTGTCCGTCAGTGCCGGCGCGGAGAGGCCACCACCGAGCAAATTAATGCCTTTGCGATTAGACAGCTTACCGTTGTTTATGACGCGAGTTTTTACCCACTGCTGTGGTTTGTTGAGTTCTTCGACCCGGAGTTGTACTCGGCCATCATCAAGCAGTAAAGTATCACCCAACTTCAAGTCTTGAATCAGTTGCGGGTAATCTAAGCCTACACGTTCTTGGTTACCAGCCATTGTGGGGTGAAGCCCATCGAGAATAAATGAGTCACCCGCTTTTAGAGTGATCGCACCGTCTTCAAAACAGGAAATACGGATCTTAGGTCCTTGTAAATCGACTAATATGCCGACACTGACACCAAGCTTTTGTGAAATGTCACGTACTAACATCGCGCGTTCAATATGCTCGTCAGCGGTGCCGTGAGAAAAGTTTAAACGTACAACGTTAACACCAGCATTAATGAGCTTGGTGATCATCTCACGGCTTTGGCTTGCAGGGCCAAGCGTTGCAACGATTTTTGTTTTACACATAGTGGTATCCTATAACGACACTCGCTATAGCCATTTTACTTGAAGTTATGGTGGTGCTAATTGCACTTGTCCATTGCTCTCGGCCGACATTTGGTCGATTTTTCAAGTGATTTGGATATAGAAAATAAGAATGAAAATAAGAAAATAACAGGGAGGATTATCCTCCCTGTATCAAGGGTGTTATAGATTAGAGACTTGGTTTCGTTTCCAGTATCTGGCCCGTAGGAGCATCAATATCCGTTACTTTCTTGGCATTCCATACCGTAGTCGCAAGCAGTAAAGAAATCACGCCAGCGGCCAACCAGAAATATTGTGCTTGAGTAAAGTCATATTTGGTTACGCCATCCACTTCCGTCATTTTAATCAATGATGAAGACACCAGTTCTTGAGCCGAAGCGGCTAAGTAAGAGAACAAACCAATAAAGCCCTTTACGGCACCGACGGCATTTTTAGGCATTAAGTCACAAGCCGTTAGGCCAGCAAGAAATACGACAAGCCCGCCAATCGCAAAGCCAATTAAGCCTAGAGCAACAGCATCTACCATACGGTTATCGGGGCCGAAGAACATCAAGCACATACCTGCAATGTTGGCAAATCCGTAAAGTAGCGTTGGGATATGACGGTTAGCGTTGAATACTTTATCTGAAATGATACCAGACAAAATAGCGCCCGCGAGGCCTGCAATAGGGTAAGTGGACATTGCAAAACCAGCATCAATCAGTGAATAGCCTTTGGTTTCTTGTAGGTATAACACCGCCCAAGAAGACATCGCATAGCGAGAGATATACATCGCGGCACAAGCAGCGGCAATCAGCCAGACAGTCGGCTGCTTCAAAATGAACAGTTGAGCGCGACGTGTTTCTTTTGGATCGTTGGCTTTTTTGAACTCGGGCTCTTCACCAAATGCTGTTGCAACATCAGGTAAACCATAGGTTTGTGGACGATCTTTCAGTACAAAGAACATAATCAATGCAGCGATGATGGCAGCAATGCCCGCACCGATGAAACCTGCTTGCCAACCTAAATAACTCACTAGCGTTGCTGTTAGAATCCAAGTGATGCCTTCGCCGATATTTCGAGATCCTCCCCAAATTGAATAACGGCTTCCGCGTTGTTTAGGTGAGAACCATTGGAAAAGCGAGACGCAAGAAGGCGCAGAACCCACCGATTGGAACCAACCATTGACGGCCCAAAGTAACACAAAGAAGAATGCCGTGGTGTTCAACCCCATGAATATGGCAGTGGCACCGGAAAGCAGTAGTGAGAACGACATAAATCGGCCGATGTTGGCGTAGTCAGAAAGGAAACCGTTCGAAAACTTACCAAATGCGTAGGTGAAGAAGAAGGCTGATCCCATGATCCCGAGTTCTTCTATCGATACGATGCCCGCATCAAGCATCGGTTTTTTAACGACGCCTAAACTCATACGAACCACATAGAACATGGCGTATCCAAAGACTAAGCCTAAGAATACTTGCCATTGAAAACTTTTGAAACGCGATTGCATTGCGCCCTCAGAGCTATCCGATAGCGGTAGATCTGGGCGAGTTTTAAAAAAGTTAAGCATGGAGCTCTCCATTCATCAAATACTAAATAGGGTTATTACTAAATAGGGTTGTTTCGTTGTCGGAATGCATCTTCAAACAAATGGGTATGGGGCTCAAAAGTGCCAATTTGAGGCAGAAATGACTCAAATTGAGAGTGTGAATGGGTCAAAAATGGGAATTCTGCGAAGGGTAAATTATGTTTTGCTGATAAAATTGAAATTGTAATACGCTGTTTTGCGTCATAACTGACACAAATGTTTAATAATTTATTTTTAGCTAAACGGTAGAGTTTTGAGTGAACGCACAATTTTTAGGGTTTTATGATTTAAAAGCGGTTTTCCGTTCTTGTACCTTATTACGCTGGTGCAAATGGATGGTGCTACTAGGATCGATAGCGGCGGCTATCAATACCGCTTATGCAAAAGAGAATGAGTTAGTCATACTGACTACATTTTCACGTGAACCCTTGCTACCTCTTATTGAAGAGTTCAGCAAACAGTATCAAGGGGTTGATGTGCAAGTTGTCCACCGTAGAGCACAATCGAGTATTCAACTGCTTAATAAAAGCTATATCCAGAATATTGATGTAGTGCTGAGCTCATCGCCTTTTTTAATGCAGCATTTAGCAAATAGCAATAAGCTCGCAACCTTACCTGTCCATTTGCAACCACCAGAATGGTTAAAACCCTACATGTTACCGCCAACTGATAAAGTCGTGACGATAGGCTATTCTGGCGCTGGTTTGGTATGGAATCGTGACTATCTCAGCTTACATCATTTACCGACGCCTACGTCGTTCACCGATCTGGCTAATTTTATCTATTTTGACCACATCACGATGAGTACCCCAACACGTTCGGGTACTACTCAGTTAATGGTCGAGAGCATTCTTGCTAAATATGGTTGGCAACAAGGGTGGCGGATTTTACTGAACGTGGGGGCAAATTTAGGGACAATTTCCTCACGCAGTTTTGGTGTGAGTGATTATGTAGCCAAAGGGCAATTTGGGATAGGCCCAACGATTGATAGCTATGCCAGCATATTAGAACGAAAATTTGAGCACGTTCAATTTCGCTATGATGAAAGTTTTACCCTAATGCCCACATACGTCGCCCAAGTGAGCCTGCGTGAAAATGATCAATATGCGAAGGCATTCATCGATTTATTGATGTCAAAATCGGTACAAACGAATATGGATAGCAATGATTTTTCTAAACATGCGATAAACGATAAATCCCTGTTTAATGAGGCATATACACAGTTGTCCATGGCATCCATTACACATCGTGAGGAGTTAGTTAACTTATTGTTTGAAATTGCGATTACCAAACGCTTACCTCAGTTAAAAGACACTTGGCTCGCAATCAATCATGCTAAAACCAAGTACGCACACAATGAACCCGCTCTGAAGCTCATTGAAAATATTGAAACTCGAGTGTTCTCTTTACCTGTGACCGAAACAGAGTTAGCCGTGGTATATCAGTCATGGCAAAAAATCAGTGTTGATGAGGCGCAGTATGAGACACACTCCGCCGCCATTTCTATGCAAGTAGCGGAGCTGACGCATCGTTGGAAGATGCAGTTGACATTAACCTTAGAAGAAGCTTTGTCCGATCTAAAAAACTTGGACCGGGTCGATACGCCATGATTTTTCCGAAATACAACACGATTGGCGCGAGACTGGTTTTAGCCTTTGCTTGTAGTACCTTGCTGTTGACGATTGTCAGCATCGTCGCATGGGGAACATGGAATAGTTTAGATAATCAAGTGAGCGAGCTGCTTGATAAAAGTGTTCCTAAATATAATGCCAGTTATCTGCTCGAAAGCAGTAGTTCGGAAATTAAAAGACGGATCGAAATCATCTCAAATACGCGTAACAAAGTTGAGTTGGATGAGCAACGGCAACGTTTGGATAACAATTTAACGACGATCAGCAAAATATTAAGCGAGATTGAATTGAACAGCGAGCAGCAACGGCTGCTTGCTGGGTATCAACGGCTACGTAATCTTAGTGAGCAATTTGGTCTTCTGGTCGGGCAACGGATTGATCAAAGTCGTCAAATTGAGTTACTTCAAGAGCAGATCCAATGGCTACATCAAGATATTGGTTCTGAGTTGACCCCGCTGCGCCAAGAAATACAGTGGCAGCTAGAGCGTAAAATGAAAGGCAATGAAAGCGACATGCTGTTTGCGAGTTTAGGGGCTGTCCAGTCTATCCTAGATGGTGAGGCTCAAACGTTTATGTTCGCAAAAGAGCTCATCCAATCTAAGCATATTAGCCAAGTGAATAATGGCATGAAAGTACTACAGTACCGCCTTGAAGAACTGTACGCACAGAGTGCGCCGATTTTTTCACAACCTGCAACCATCGCCTATCAACAATTACTCAGTGAGCTAATGGATGTATTGAGTTTGAATGGCTCTTTCCATCAAAACTTACGTTCTATGGTGCGTTTAAATGCCCAGCTTGATGATATTCGAGCTGAAGTTCAGCAACAGCTTCTCCACCAACATACTGATATTGCGATGTTGGTCGCCAACGCCGATGAGTCGTTTGTTCAAGCGAAAAAAGAGACCACGGAACTGGTTTCTCATGGTAACCGTATTCTGTTTGTCTGCTTTAGCTTATCGATCATTATCAGTTTGTTTTTGACTTACTATTTCATCAATCGTCGGATTGTGGGCCGACTTAACCGCCTTAGCGACAGTTTAGATGCCATCATTCATAATGATCTTTCACACCCTATTGTGGTAGACGGCAGAGATGAAATTGGCCGGATCAGTGAAAAATTGGTTCAGTATGGTAAAAAAGTGGAGGAAATGGACCGAACCAACGCACTGAGTTTGATTAACAATACGCAAGCGAGTTTAATCACTTGTGATTTGGATGGTTATATTGAATCGGCTAACTTAAGCGCTCGTGTTCGCTTGAATATAGACCAGAATGAGGACCCGAAAGCCTTTTGGCTCTGTTTTTCAACGTCAACTCAATCGCAGTTGCAAGCACTGTTTAACCCAGAGGCTAAGTTGATCGAAAATGGTGCAGATGTCATTACGTTATCGTTAGGCGATGTAAATAAACCTTATTACTTGCGCTTGTATTTACGTAAGTATACCCACGGTTTAAGCGATAAAGTTATCATCACGATTACGGATGTTACCGATCAAGAGCACGCTAATCGATTATTAGAAGAGCGAGTTCGAGCAAAAACTCATTCATTACGTGAAAAAAATCATCAGTTACTCGCTGAAATTGAGCAGCACCACCGGACCGAAAACCATCTTAAAAAAACACAAAGTGAGTTAGTACAAGCCGCTAAAATGGCGGTGGTCGGGCAAACGATGACCAGTTTAGCGCACGAATTGAATCAACCATTAAGCGCGATGTCGACTTATCTCTATAGCGTAAACCTTGCTTTAGAGCAGAAGAAAACAGAGCAAATCAGACATTCCATCGATCATATTGAACATTTAACAGAGCGAATGGGCAAAATCATCAATGGGTTACGTCATTTTTCTCGTAAAAGTAGCAGTGATGAAACCCTTACCCCTGTCTTGATTACTGATGTTATCGGTCAGGCTATGTTGTTGGTTGAAACGAAAGCGAAACGTCAACAAATAGTATTGCAAAGCCATATTCATCAACCAATTCAAGTCATTGCAGATCAAATCGGCTTGGAACAGGTATTGATTAATTTGTTGGTAAATGGCTGTGAAGCGGTTGTGGGATGTGGGCACAAAAAAGTTGACGTGATATTGCTGTCGAGTACGCCAACGCATCACGTTGTTGCAGTATGCGATTCAGGGGCTGGATTTGCTCATGATGTCGTTGAAAAACTCTTTACGCCCTTTACCACGACCAAAGAAGTAGGGTTGGGCTTAGGGCTGAATATTTGCCGCTCGCTCATAGGAAAAATAAAGGGTCAAATTTATCTTGCCTCGACAGTCAGTCGAGGTGCAATGGTCGTGCTGGAGTTGCCTTATGAATCATAATTATTCTGTTTTATTGATTGATGATGACCAAGATGTCCTTGACTCATATTCGCATCTTATGTCGATAGCTAATTTGCCGTCAAAAGCACTTCTTAACCCCACCAAAGCGTGTGAGTTTATCCATTCTGATTGGGCTGGAGTGATATTGCTTGATGTCTATATGCCACAAATGAACGGCATTGAATTGCTTAAAGCGATTAAATCGATTGATGAGCATATTCCTGTGATTGTCATTACTGGCCACGGAGACATTCCTATGGCGGTAGAGGCGGTCAAAATAGGGGCATGCGATTTTCTTGAAAAGCCAATCAATCCTGCGGAGTTATTGAGCTTAGTGAAGAAAAATCTCGATATTCGTCGTCATTTTATACAACAAAAAACGGCTATGGCCAACTCAATCAAATGCGAACTCATCGGAAAATCCGCTCAAATGGGGCAAATTCGCCACCATATTGCTCAGTATTCAATGCTCAACAGTCATGTTGTTATTTGTGGAGAATCGGGTGTTGGGCGGCATACTATTGCATATCTCATTCACCAACTGACACAGGGTAATCATGCTTCATCGCTGGTGGAATTAACCGTTTCATCAGCGACCACGCTCGCACAGATTGAACAAAAATTAGATGCAAGTGAAAACGGTACATTGCTAATAGACCACATCGAATTACTTTCTGAAGAATTGCAGCGTTATTTGACTCAGAGGATGCTTAACCAAGAACGCCTAAGCAAAGCTCGAACGCGCGTTATTGCTATTTTAGGTACGGAACCTGAGGCCTTGATTACGGCTAATCGGTTGCAGCCAGAACTCTATTATTTGCTAAACCAAGGCGTGATAGAGGTGCCTGTACTTCGACATCGTCCCGATGATATCGCTACTTTGTTCCATTATTTTCTCAAGCAGAGTTGTAATAAATTGGCGAAACCTTTGCCAGCGGTAGAACTGAGTTATTTGTCGCTACTGCGTGCACATCAATGGCCGGGAAATGTACGAGAGCTGAGAAATGTAGCTGAATTATATGCGATAGGTATTGTAAAACTGACGGGAAAAGAGCGTTTGTACAATCAGTCTGATCTTTTATCACCGCTTGATGAATTGGTGGATGATTACGAAAAGCAAATTATTGAAGATGCATTATTTCTCCATTCTGGTCGCGTCGCTGATGCCGCAAATTATCTGCAAGTACCGCGTAAAAAGCTCTACTTACGAATGAAAAAACATGGTTTAGAAAAGGATGACTTTAAAAGTCGTTATTAGTTTTTCAATTTTAGGTGGTGGATCAGTTTGATAATGCTGGCATGGTAATGAAAGGCCGCTACATAAAGTATCCAATACAAAAAAAGTACAAAAAAAGCAGCGCCCAATTGCGCTGCTTGATGTAGCTGAATCTATGCTATTGGAATGTTGAAATCACTACTCACTCGTCTAAAAAATGAGGCTAAATGATAGCTTGTTCCAAAATTTCCCGTGATTTTTCAAGCGTGATGGCTTGCTGTTCACCCAAAACAAGCATTCCATGTGCGTTCAGTTGAGCGATAACTGCGTCTATGGCCGCTTGCTTGCTACTGTTATGATCCGCAAATTGAGTTGGAACATTCAAGCTGTGGTAGAAGGCTTCAATCGCATCGATTGTGCGTAAGGCAAGATCGCTAGTTTGATTGAGTCCAAAGACATTTTTGCCCATTTGCTCAAGTTTAGCGCGTTTGTTCTCAAGTTGATTGCGCAGTAGGGAAGGCTGCACAATCGCTAGCGAACGGGCGTGATCAACATGCCATAATGCGGTGAACTCGTGACCAATCATATGAGTCGCCCAATCTTGTGGAACGCCAGTACCAATCAGGCCATTTAGTGCTTGGTTCGCTGTCCACATCAGGTTTGCTCGCCATCCATCATTATCACGCTGGTCATATTGTTGACCCAATACCAGCAAGTTTTTAAGTAAAGTTTCGGCATAGCCGTCTTGAACCATTGCATTGGTTGGCAAGGTTAAATATTGCTCACAGACGTGTACCCAAGCATCAACAATACCGTTGATCAACTGGCGCTCAGGCAGTGATTTCATTACATCTGGATCAAGCACTGCGAACTTAGGCTGTACCGCTGGAGCCATAAAGGCCAGTTTGTCTTGTGTTTGTGCTTTGGTAATGACCGCGCCCATGTTGGATTCAGAACCGGTTGCTGGCAGAGTCAGAATTGCACCGATAGGCGTAGCTTCAGTAACTTGATGTTTACCCACCATGATGTCCCAGCCATCCCCATCATACTTAGCCGCCGCGGCAACGTATTTTGAACCATCGATAACCGAACCACCACCCACGGCAAGAATAAAGTCGATGTCCTGTTCTTTGACGATAGCAACCGCTTTATCTAAGGTTTCTTTGGTTGGGTTTGCTTCTACACCTGAAAACTCGACCCATTGGTGGTCAGTGAGTGCACTCACGACTTGGTCATAAACACCATTTTTTTTGATCGAACCGCCACCGTAGATCACCAGCACTTTTTGGTCAGTTGGAATCGCCTGACTGATCGCAGAGATTTGGCCTTGGCCGAAGTGAATTAGAGTAGGGTTAACATAAGTAAATTTCATTATTCTCACCTTTGCTTATAGAAAAGGAGGCGGCGCCTCCAAGGCAGTGTTTACGATGTGCATATTAGTATTAATTATCCAGTCAATATAGACCAATTTCTCGAAATTAATTGCCTAATTCTCTAATTGTCGTATTCTTCCTTCAATTTTGATAAGGGAGCATTATGAGTAAACTGGCGCAACTGATGCAGCAATACATTGAAAAACAATCTTTAGATCATTTGGAAGGTATTCACCAAACGGCAGTGCCGGGCGTATTGTTTTATCGCAGCAGCCGCGGTAATGGTAGACAGCCCCTTGTGTATCAATCCGGTATCATATTGTTGGGGCAAGGACATAAACGCATTCATATTGGTAGCCAACCCGTAAATTATGGCCCCAATGATTACTTGGTTGTTGGGGTACCTTTACCACTTGAGTGCGAAGCTTTTGCGTCAGAAAGTGAACCGTTATTGGGCTTGACTATTAATATCGATCACTCACTTCTCCTTAAACAGGTTGATCGACTTGAGGCTTCTGGTTTTTTATCTGATTGCATAGACAAATCAAAATGCGGGCTGAAATCAGTAGAAATGGGCGCAAAGATGCAAGCAAGTGCGATTCGTTTGATGTCTGCATTGGTTGATGATCTTGAAGCTAAAGTGCTTGGCGAAAGCTTAGTCGAGGAGATTGTGTTTCGGGCATTAACCAGCGAGCACGGTTATGTGCTTTTTGATCTCGCTCATCAAGAAGGACACTACGCCCGGATAGCCAAAGCGTTGAGTAAAGTACATCAAGAATATGATCAGTCCATTACCGTTCAGTTACTCGCCGAAGAAGCCAATATGAGTGTTTCGGCGTTTCACCACGCCTTTAGGCTGGTGACGTTAGAATCTCCTTTACAATATTTAAAAAAAGTCAGGCTTAACAGAGCGAAAGAGCTGATTCGTGTGGAAGGCAAGCGTGTGAACGATGCCGCTCGTTTAGTTGGTTATGCCAGCGCATCTCAGTTTAGTCGAGAATATAAGCGACATTTTAATGAAACCCCAAGAGGAGTACAGCGTTAGAAATAGCGCATAAAGTTAAACTCTACATTTTTGTAACAATTAGTGTTGTTGCATGTTTTTTGCTCTTTTTGATGGTGTGTAAGTTAAATAACCGGCAGGCAGTCCGTATATTGTTCTGATTTCGGCGCTTTTTTTAGAATCGGAAAATTAACCAATAATTAGTTGTTGATGCAAAATAACGATGTCTCTTTTGCAGAAATAGTGCAACTTGTTGCGAGTGATTTTTGATATTTGAACAAATTGAGGTGCTTATTTATCGCTCTGTCCTACAGTTGTTTCACGTGAGAATTAAAGTCTGGTTTCTTCTTGATACGAGGCTTTTTATAGTGAAACAATAACTTAAGGAATGAGCAGCTATGCATTTAAACAACAGGACAGTGGCAAAGGGTGTTTTTACACTGAGCACTTTAACGGCCTCTTGCTTGATGGCTTTTAACAGCTATGCAGCCGTTGATTGCACGACACTAAGCCCTTGGGAATCGTCAAAAGTTTATACTGGCGGTAACAAGGTTCAGCACAGTGGTACCGCCTACCAAGCCAACTATTGGACTCAAGGTAACGATCCAGCCAACTTTTCTGGTGATTATGCCCAGTGGAAAGTGTTGGATGTTTGCGCCACTTCCGGTGGTGAGAACCAGCTACCGACCGCGAATCTCTCTTCACCTTCCGCAGCAGATGTGATTGCTGTCGGTGATACCGTAATATTAAGTGCGAACGCAACCGATAGTGACGGCAGCGTTGCTCGAGTCGAGTTTTCTGTCGATGGTGCAATTGTGGGTATAGTCACCACGGCACCTTATAAAGCCACGTGGGTCGCAACCGCTGGTCAGCATGAATTCAGTGTTGTAGCCATCGATGATAAAGGTGATGCCAGCGTGAAAAGTGCAACGACCTTAACGGTGAAAGAGGCACAGCAACCAGGCAATCAGGCTCCAACCGTTGATATTACGCTCTCTGCGGTTTCCGTTGACGTGGGGGCTTTAGTCACCTTAACCGCAAACGCTGCTGATACTGATGGAAGCGTCGATAAAGTTGATTTCTTCGTTGCGGGAACGCTGGTTGGAACGGCTGTTAGTGCTCCGTATACCTTAGAATACACTGCGACAAAAGCGGGTAACTTGGCGGTGTTTGCACGCGCCACTGATAACCTTGGTGCGACGACAGATTCCACGTTAGCGACTTTAACAGTCAGTGGCGCGCCAATAGCTAATAATTGTCGTCCTGATGGTTTATATCAAACCGAAGGTGTGAATGTACCTTATTGCACCGTTTATGATGCGGAAGGTCGTGAGATCATGGGGGCGGATCATCCACGTCGTGTGATCGGTTATTTCACCAGTTGGCGTGCGGGTGATGATCCGCAATCGGCTTACCTTGTAAAAGACATCCCGTGGGAGCAGCTCACGCACATTAACTATGCCTTCGTCAGCATAGGTTCCGATGGCAAAGTGAATGTGGGCGATGTGAACGATCCCAATAATGCGGCAGTGGGCAAAGAGTGGCCAGGGGTTGAGATTGATCCTGCATTAGGCTTTAAAGGTCATTTTGGTGCGTTGGCAACAGCGAAGAAAAAATTTGATGTTAAGACCTTAATTTCTATCGGAGGCTGGGCTGAAACTGGCGGGCACTTTGATACGGCAGGCAACCGTGTCGCCGATGGTGGTTTTTATACGATGACAACCAACGCTGATGGCTCTATTAACCACGTTGGTATTGAAAAATTTGCAACATCGGCTGTTGAAATGATTCGTAAATATCAATTCGATGGTGTCGATATCGACTATGAATATCCAACCTCAATGGCGGGCGCAGGTAATCCAGATGATAAAGCGATTATGGAACCTCGCCGTGCTTATTTATGGGCGTCGTACCAAGAGTTAATGAAGGTACTACGTCAGAAGCTTGATCAAGCATCGGCACAAGATGGTCACCATTACATGCTGACGATTGCAGCACCGTCTTCTGGTTATCTATTGCGTGGTATGGAGACGTTTGATGTCACTCAGTATCTTGATTATGTGAACATCATGTCTTATGACTTACACGGCGCATGGAATGATCACGTGGGTCACAACGCGGCTTTGTATGACACTGGTAAAGATTCAGAGTTAGCACAGTGGAACGTATATGGTACGGCTCAATACGGTGGTATTGGTTATCTCAACACTGACTGGGCTTATCATTATTTCCGCGGTTCTATGCCCGCAGGGCGCATCAACATCGGCGTTCCTTACTACACGCGCGGCTGGCAAGGTGTCACGGGTGGAGAGAATGGTTTATGGGGGCGAGCGGCATTACCTAACCAAGCTGAATGTGCTCCGGGCACTGGTGAGGGTGAGAAAAACAACTGTGGCCACGGCGCGGTGGGTATTGACAACATGTGGCACGACACCGATCCGAAAGGAAACGAGATGGGTGCAGGTTCAAACCCAATGTGGCATGCCAAAAACCTAGAGAAGGGAATTTGGGGCTCTTACGCCCAGGCTTATAATCTTGATCCAGTGAATGAACCTGCCGATCAACTTGTCGGTCTTTACCAACGTCACTATGACAGCGTTGCCGTCGCGCCTTGGCTGTGGAATGCCGATAAAGGGGTGTTCTTATCAACTGAAGATAAAGAGTCTATCAACACCAAAGCCGATTATGTCATCGATAAAGAGATCGGCGGCATCATGTTTTGGGAGTTAGCAGGCGATTATAACTGTTATGTATTGGACGCTAATGGTCAACGCACTCAAGTGGATTCAACAGAGCAAGCTTGTGCAAGCGGAAATGGCGAATACCACATGGGTAATACCATGACGAAAGCAATTTATGACAAGTTTAAGTCGGCAACGCCTTATGGCAATACGCTTGCAACAGGAACGATTGCCAGTGAAACCGTAGACATCGCGGTCTCCGTTGGTGGATTTAAGGTGGGTGATCAAAACTACCCAATCAATCCTAAAATCAGCTTTACTAACAACACAGGTCAAGAGATCCCTGGTGGTACTGAGTTCCAGTTTGATATCCCCGTATCTGCACCTGATAATGCTAAAGACCAATCTGGTGGTGGTTTGAAGGTGATTGCTTCTGGCCATACTCGCGCCAACAACGTCGGTGGTTTAGACGGCGTCATGCACCGCGTAGCGTTTAGCTTACCTAATTGGAAAGCTCTGCCCGCAGGCGGCGTGTATGAACTGGATATGGTTTACTATCTGCCTATTTCTGGGCCTGCAAATTACAGCGTAAACATTAATGGTGTCGATTACGCCTTCAAGTTTGAACAACCGGATCTTCCACTTGCTGACCTATCTTCTGGTGGAGATACTGGCGGTGGCGATACCGGTGGTACCACGAATCCTAGCAATGTCATTACTTGGGTTCCCGGATCCACACAGGTGAAAACTGGCGATGTTGTGACTTACAACGGGAAATGTTTTATTGCCAAAAACAACCCCGGCGTTTGGGAGTCACCGACTCAGTCAAATTGGTTTTGGGATGCAACAACGTGCCCATAACCGAGCGTGATTAATCGGTATGTTTTGAACTCAGTGTAAAGTAAGAAGCCTTAGCGTGTGCTAAGGCTTCATTTTAATGAGGGATAAATTGAGTGGGCAAAAAAATATAGGTTTAGAATTGATAACTTTCGGGTACCACAACAATGCCATTTTCTGAAATACGAAAACGCTGGGCATCTTCAACTGGGTTTAAGCCAATTTGAGTATGTGGAGGGATTTTTACATGTTTATCAATAATACACCTTATGAGCTGACACCCTGCGCCGACTTCAACATCATCAAATAAAATGCTATCGACCACTGTTGCACCATCATCAATTCTGACGTTTGAAGAAATAATGGAGTGTTGTACAGAACCTCCAGAGTTAATCACACCGTTTGAAATAATCGAATTAATGAATATACCTTCGTTACCTGTTGCAGAAGAAACCGTGCGCGCAGGTGGGTATTGCGCTTCGTATGTTCGAATGGCCCAGTTTTTTTGGTATAAGTTCATTGGTGGAACGGGTTCGAGTAAATCCATGTTAGCGTTATAAAAAGAATCAAGTGTTCCGACATCTCGCCAGTAACAATCTTTAGCGACTCGCCCCCGGTCACCGCAAAACTCATACGCATAAACAGCATGGCTTTCAATCAATTTGGGAATGATGTCATTGCCAAAATCGTGACTCGAGTTTTCCAGTTCAGCATCATTAATCAAAGCACTTTTTAATACTTCCATATCAAAAATGTAGATCCCCATAGAAACTAAGCTGCGATGCGGATTATTAGGCATGGAGGGTGGGTCACTTGGTTTTTCGATGAATGAGGTGATCTTGAAGTCATTATCCACATTCATCACGCCAAAGGCAGAAGCTTGTTCTCTTGGGACATCCATGCAGGCGATAGTCAGTGCAGCATTTTTTTGCTTATGAGCTTCGAGCATAGAGGCATAGTCCATCCGGTAGATATGATCACCAGATAAAACAACGACGTGTTTGGCATCACTGCGTGAAAGTAGCCACATATTGTGATAGATAGCGTCCGCCGTTCCTTCGTACCATTTTCCGCCTTTTCTCATCTGCGGGGGGATCACAGAAATGAATTCGCCGAGTTCTGGATTGAAAATAGACCAGCCATCACGTAAATGTTTTTGTAATGAATGAGATTTATATTGAGTCAGGACCAAAATCTTTCGCAGCCCTGAGTGTAGGCAGTTGGTGAGTGTAAAATCAATGATTCGATATTTTCCACCAAAAGGTACAGCAGGTTTTGCTCTGTCATCGGTTAGCGGAGATAGCCGCGAACCGACGCCACCTGCTAACACAACGGTTAGTGTTTCTTGCATCTTATTTCTCCCTAAATATGTGCAATCTATTTACCATATTAGAGAGTAGTACAAGTTTTAAGCCAAAAGTAAAAATGATAGCGAACAATACGTTACAAACTAAGTTTGCGATAATTGCACGAAAATAAACCCATTTTATTTCTCGATGCACTTAAATGGTACTAATTGTTAAGCAAATTCTTCCATCTCGACACTGGTCAATACCGAGACAAGATTACGCCCCGAAGCTTTTGACTCATACAATGCAATATCGGCCCGTTTATACACTTCTTCTGGTTTTTCTGTAATGTCAGTGATGCCACCGCTGATCGACACTTCTAAACGATGATTTAAGTGAACGGCTACTCGTAAACGGTGCATGACCAACTCAGCTTCTGCCAGTGGTGTATGAGGCATAATGATGGCAAACTCTTCGCCTCCGATGCGAGCTAAAAAGTCCGTTTCTCTTAGGTGCTCACTTAATTGTGTTGCGACAGAACGAATGATCTTATCGCCTTCTGCGTGGCCTAATTTATCATTAATGCGTTTAAAATGGTCGATATCAATAATCGCTAAGCACGACTGCACTTGAGCTTGGTAACGTTTTACGCGTAAGCATTCGGAGCGCATTTCTTGATCAAATTTCCTGCGGTTCCAAATGTTGGTGAGCGCATCTTTCTCGCTGAGCTCACGCAGGCGATTTTCTAGCTCTTTGCGATGACTAATATCAACAAAGGAGGCCACATAAAACTGAATAATTCCGTCTGAATCACGGATGGTTTGAATACGTAAGATCTCGGTTTGCATTGAGCCATCTTTACGCTTATTAATGACTTCACCTTCCCATAACCCTTCGTCTTGCAGCACTTTCCACATATTCATGTAAAAAGCTTGATTGTGCTTACCGGAGGAAAAAACGGAAGGTTGTTTACCTCTTACCTCGGCTAAGGTGTAGCCGCTGATCCGGGTAAACTCATTGTTTACTTTGATAATGCGGTTATTACGATCGGTAATCACCATAGCTGACATACCATTCATCGCCGCCCTAGCCAGTTTGCTCTCGATACTGTTTTTATCGTGGTTTGCGTTCCAACGAATAAAACCGGCGGCAATCGTCATTACTAATAGCGCGATGCCAACCGCTTGAAAGCCAATTTTTAGCTCTGTGGCAGAAAGCAATTTATTGAGGGCATCACCATTTAATGACTGAATTAGGTAAATTGGCTCCATTTCTGGGAATATGGATTGCAAAGGAACTTGAGTAAAACTATACCAGCAGTTGTTATCCCATACCGTGCCAGAAGCTTGCTCTTGCATACTTTTCCAGAGTATAGGGGCGACACTGTTAATATTCAGCAGGTGGTATTTTGACGGGTTTTCTTGCTGAGATAAGATCTCATTTTCATGATGAATATACTGCCCCTTGAAACTGATGATGTCTGGGCGACTCAGTGAATTTAAACTCTGGTTAAATTTTTTGTACAATTGGGTTAAGTTAAGATTTGCTACAAAATAGCCTTGCCTTTTTCCATCAAAATCTATTGGTGCAATAATCCTAAATACTGCGGTTATCTGGGAAGCAGTACCATAATTTTCTTCTTCTCTTTCACTATCAACACCGAAGATCCCAATTTGGTTTGGGGAAAGGTTTTGCGCATACTGAAAATAGTCTCGGTGCAATTTGTTTTTTAGTGGTGATCTTGGCACTGCTTCTGTTGATCCATTACTCTGATTCACGCGAATTAATTCGTTACCCGCTATATCAAAAAGCCTGAGCCGAGAATAAAGGGTTTGAATACGAGCTGCTAATAACCAAAACGCCTGTACCGCTTCGATATTTTCGGTGGAGGGAAGACGTAATGCGCTGTACAACATGGTGTTGTTTGACAATATTTGAGTTGAATTGTAAACGTCATTAAACGCAGTAAGCAGTTCGTGCTTATTGTATTCGAGTTGAGCATGGCTTTTTTGTTCGATCATTTGCACAGTTTGTTCGTGAGCTTTGTCGAATTCTTTGACGAAATAAAGAAAGGGCACAACCCCAAGCACGACACTAACAAATAGCCATTGAGCTAAGTATTTATAGAAAGAGCGAAACATAGCGGCACATATAAGTTATTGAGTGCATAGTATATCGCTGATATATGAGAAGTCGCTTCCAAATATCTGATATCGTGGAGTACATCAAATTTGTGGGGTAATTCTGTTGATACAAAGAGTAAAAAGAAGCGCACAAGTAGCGAAGAAGCATCATGCGCTTAAGCCTGAAGGCCGCTTTACGTTTTTAGAACTGAAAACGAACATTCATGACGATCTGTGGGCCGTAAACGCCGTTGTTTTTGGTTTCAGCTCCTAACGATAATTGTTCGGTAGAGTGAAAACGTAATCCAGCGCAAAATACCGAGTGTTCATCGTTCTTACCCAGTTTAATATTGGCTTCAATTTGGCTCGATAACCAGATCCGGCTGCCAATATTAAACTCCAACTGGGTTTCGCTTTTGCCACCCTGTTCATCGGTAGGTCTAATGTGGTGAACAAGCATTTGTCCGTAGACATCAGCAAATTGGTTTATTGGACCGTTAAAGCCAATTCCGCCAGCGGCATCCCAATCTCCGTCAAATCTCGAATCGTAACGAGCGACCAGGTGTGTGTTATCGGTTAAATAAGTACTAAATTCTGCACCTGAGGATTCAGGGCTGATAGCGGTTCTGACTTCAAAGAAGTTATAATTAAAATTGTTAGCTTGCGCAGAGAAAGAAAGAACGCATGACAAACCGACTAGGCCTAGTGAGTACGCTTTTTTATACATGTACGCTTCGTCCTGAAAAGATGAAAATTAAGCTGAATAAGATACAGCAATGGCCTGCAAATTACAGGCCATTTTCACAAAAAAATCCATCTTATTTTTTGTGTTTTACCATCAAGAGAGCAATAAACAGTAATGATTATAGAACTTGGATCTGATCCACTTCGATTTCAGGTGTCAGCCCTCCTTCATATTCGCCATAAAGGCGAACCTTAGTCTCGGCATTGAGTGGCGCTGTGAAGTGGATATCATCATCCAGTTCTACTTGAATCTCACCGTTGCCATCACTGAATACGAATGTGTCTTTTCTGATTTGACGAATCAACTTTCCTTCAACCACAATATGCTTTTCTGTAAACATATTGGTGTCTTTTAGCAACGATTCCACAGACGTAAGTTCGATAGGACCATTGTAATTGATGGCACTACTGTTTTGGTTATGGTTACCTGCAAAAGCGAAAACAGGAGCAATAATCATCGAAGCTGCTAGGGCTAGTGTTGTACGTTTCATTTTTAATTCCTCTATGGGTTTGTTGTTTTGATGAAGCGATTTAAACACTAAGATGTTGAACACACTCTGAGCGGAACATTAATATTCCATTCATTTTATTGAGTGAGTAGCAGCTGTGACGGTATGATTACCAGCAAACGCCTATCGTAGAGTTAATATGGAATCAACATTAAGGTCATTGATGGTGCAGGGCACCACTTCCGACGCTGGAAAAAGTGTGCTAGTTGCAGGCTTGTGCCGAGTGTTAGCACGTCGAGGAATAAAAGTAGCCCCTTTTAAGCCGCAAAACATGGCCCTCAATAGTGCGGTGACGGCCGATGGTGGCGAAATCGGGAGAGCGCAAGCTGTTCAGGCTCAAGCGTGTGGCGTTGAGCCATCGGTACACATGAACCCTGTATTACTCAAGCCAAATTCAGACACGGGTGCGCAGGTTATCCTGCAAGGCAGAGCGCTCTCTAATATGGAAGCAACGGGTTATCACGATTATAAGAAAGTCGCGATGAATACTGTGCTTGATTCCTACGCTCGGTTACAAGCCGAGTATCAAAGTGTCATGATTGAAGGGGCGGGAAGCCCGGCTGAAATTAACCTACGCGAAAACGACATTGCTAACATGGGGTTTGCTGAAGCGGCCGATGTACCTGTAATTATCATTGCCGATATTGATAGAGGCGGTGTATTTGCTCATCTGTATGGCACGTTAGCACTGCTTTCTGAATCGGAACAGCTACGTGTAAAAGGGTTTGTGATTAACCGCTTTCGAGGTGATATTGCGTTACTGCAATCTGGCCTTGATTGGTTAGAAGCAAAAACGGGTAAACCCGTCATTGGTGTGCTGCCTTATTTACATGGCTTTGATTTAGAAGCTGAAGATGCGATCACTCAAGCGCAAACCCTCAGCAGCAACAGTAAATTGAATATTGTGGTGCCAGTGTTAACTCGCATTAGTAACCATACTGATTTTGATGCGTTGCGTTTAAATCCTGATGTTGACTTACGTTATGTGGGAAAGGGTGAACGGATCGAAAATGCGGATCTGATTCTGCTTCCGGGCAGTAAATCTGTAAGGGACGATCTTGCGTATCTGCGCTCGCAAGGTTGGGATCAGGATATCAAACGTCACTTGCGTTTCGGAGGCAAAGTGATGGGCATTTGTGGTGGTTACCAAATGTTAGGTCGGGTAATTCGCGATCCACTCGGCGTTGAAGGTGAAGCGGGCGAAAGTGAAGGACTGGGGTTGTTGAACGTCAGTACAGAACTTACCGCTGAAAAAACGCTCAGGAATGTTCAAGGCGAGCTTATTTTACCGCAAGGTAAAGCGAAGGTCTCAGGCTATGAGATCCACGTTGGACGCACAACGCTCGATGATGCATCATCCTCAGCAATCATCACGTTAGACAATGGCAACCGTGACGGTTTATTAAGTGATTGCCAGCAAGTGTTGGGGACTTACATGCACGGAATTTTTGATAGTTTTCCTGCAACTGAGCTTATCTGTCGCTGGGCTGGTGCCGCTGATATAAGTTATTACGATCATGTGGCGCAAAAAGAACAAGCCATTAACCGCATTGCGGATGCGATTGAAGAGCATTTGAACTTGGCCTTATTATGGCCAGAATTAACGGAGCGTTAACATGAGAAAAATACTGCTCTCGATCGTCGCCATGCTGTGCTGCACGGCGGTTTATGCACAAGAGAAAATCACTGTTTATGCAGCGTCATCCATGACGAATGCGGTTAATGAATTGATTGCGGCTTACCAGCCGAAACAACCGTTAGATATTGTGCCCGTTTATGCGGGTTCATCCGCGCTTGCTCGTCAAATTGAGCAAGGTGCACCAGCGGATATTTTTATTTCAGCCAATGATAACTGGGTTACTCACTTACTTAACAAGAACATTGTGACGAGCGATAAGGTTACATTGTTGGCTGGAAATCAGCTGGTGCTTATCGCCCCTCAATCGTCGAAGCTCAATTCGCTGGTGGTAAATGATGTTGCGGCATGGCTTGACGCCTTGAACGGTTCACGTTTAGCGATAGGTAACACAATGGCAGTGCCTGTGGGAATGTATGCCAAAGAGGCACTAGAAAAGTTAAAAGTGTGGTCGTCGCTCGCCCCTATGCTGGCTCAAACCAATAACGTACGTTTAGCGCTTGCGCTAGTGGAACGTCAAGAAGCCACACTTGGTATTGTATATAAGACGGATGCATTGATGAGCAATAAGGTCAAAGTGGTACACGAATTTGATTCAAGCCTACACAGCGCCATCCATTATCCTTTAGTGCAGCTAACTGAGCGTGATACGGTGAATCAATTCATGCTTTTTTTACGCAGCGATCAAGCAAAAAGTATCTTACAGAACTACGGTTTTAGCGTGATGACAGGAACGGATTCCTTTGCTTTCTGAGTACGAATGGGTTGCACTGCGACTGAGCTTAAAAGTCGCGATTTATACCGTGCTTTGGCTCTTACCGCTGGGAATGTTTTTTGCGTGGCTACTCGCCAGAAAGCAGTTTTGGGGTAAAAGTATATTGGATAGCCTAGTGCATTTGCCGCTCGTTTTACCGCCAGTGGTCGTGGGGTATCTTCTGTTGATCACCATGGGTAAACAAGGCGTAATTGGGCAGTGGTTTGATAATATGTTTGGCTTGCGTTTCAGCTTCAGTTGGCGTGGAGCCGTGTTGGCGTGTGTCATCATCGCACTGCCCTTGATGGTTCGTGCGATTCGTTTAAGCCTTGAAAGCGTCGATCCTAAGTTAGAGCAAGCGGCTCGAACCTTAGGCGCTTCACCACTCAAAGTTTTTTTGACCATTACATTACCCTTAACGATACCCGGGCTGATCACTGGCGCGATGCTCTCTTTTGCTCGCAGCCTAGGTGAGTTTGGAGCCACCATTAGCTTTGTGTCCAATATTCCCGGTGAAACACAAACGCTTCCTCTTGCGATGTATAACTTTTTAGAAACGCCAGGAGCCGAAATGGAAGCGATGCGTTTATGTATTATCTCCATCGCGATTGCCTTGGCTTCGTTATTCATTTCTGAAGTGATTAGCCGCCGAATGACGCGGCGCTTAGGGAATCAATGATGAGTGGGTTAAAGATTCAATTTGAAAAACAGTTAGGTGATATCAAGCTTAATGCGGATTTGGTTTTACCAAGCCGTGGTATTTGTGCGGTTTTCGGGCGTTCAGGGGCGGGGAAAACCTCCTTCATCAATATTATTAGTGGATTGGTGAAGCCTGAACTTGGTGAAATCGAGATCAATGGCCGCATCCTATTTAGCCAACGAAAAAAGATTAACTTGCCTGTTGAAAAGCGCAACGTTGGTTACGTTTTTCAAGATGCTCGATTGTTTCCACATTACACCGTTCATGGCAATTTAAACTATGGTGTCAAAAAAAAAGATGCCGACCACTTCGCCGCTATCGTAAAATTATTGGCTTTAGCGCCATTACTTACACGTTATCCGCATGATTTATCGGGTGGGGAGAAACAGCGAGTAGCGATTGGCCGAGCCTTACTATCCAAGCCAGATATTTTATTGATGGATGAGCCGTTGGCATCGCTCGATATGCCGCGCAAACGTGAAGTGATGCCTTTTTTGGAAGAGCTGGCTCATAGCGTACATATTCCAATTCTCTATGTGACGCACAGCATGAATGAAATTTTGCGTCTGGCTAATCATTTAGTTGTGTTAGAACAGGGCGCTGTGCTGATAAGCGGTGAGCTAGAGCAAGTGTGGTCTTCAAATTATATGCGTCCTTGGCAATCATTTGCCGACCAAAGTAGTCTGTTTTCTGCCCACATCTGCCAGCACAACAAAGATTATGCGCTCACACAAGTCTCGCTTGCAGATGATGTCAAACTTTGGGTGCAATATGTGGAAGGCGAGGTAGGCTCTGCACTGCGATTACAGATCCGTGCAAATGATGTTTCGGTGGCGCTTGATAAGCCAAACCGGACGTCAATTCGTAATATTCTGCCTGCGCAGATTTGTCAGATTGAAAAGCAGCCTCAAGGTACTGATAAACAGAGTGTGGGGATAAAACTCAAGTTAGTCGAAGGGTGTTACCTGTGGGCTACGGTAACCAAATGGGCGGCCGATGAGCTACAACTGGATGTTGGTGATTCGCTGTATGTGCAAATTAAAGGCGTGAGCGTGTCGCAGCGTGATATCGTCTTAACGCATTAATATTTTTCATTATTAATGTATTGATTCAATAACCTAAGCCTCTCTTATCCTGAGTTCAGGTTCAATAGAAAAAGCCGTCATATAAAATTGACGGCTTTATGCTCAATGGTGTGCGTTTTATTTTGCAAACACGTCTTTAAAGTCGCGTTTTAGAATCGGGTCGCGGCGTGCTTTTTTGATCTGTTTAACCATATCTTTCACACAGTTATGCAGCACTTGATCAAGAAGCTCTGCTCGGTACTCTTCTTTATCTTGGTCTGTCATCTCTTTCGGTAAATTCAATGTTGGGAACTCCTCCATGACATTGACACCAGCAAAAGCTTGGCTAACAGAGATCAACGCATGAAACTGTTCAAAATTATCCAACACATTTTGCGCACTGGCTGGTAGAGAGTTCCAAGACTCTCGTACCGCTTCTTCAGAGACTTCATGTATAGACACGACCATGTAGTACATCTCTTGTGGCACTTGATCAAATTCAATTACTTGGCGCAATTCTGGCGAGATGGCGTCTAAGTCCACTACAGGTTGTTCGGTTTGCTTTACTTCAGACATGAAGATATCTCTTTAGGGGAAAAGCTACATGCTAAAAATTTATAGCGAAAAGTCAATATTGTGCGCAAAATTAAACAAAGAAAGTGAATAAATCTATGTTATACGTAAGCATATGATTGAAATTTAAAGGGGTTACAGATGGTAAGTTCGGGCTCTTCTATGAGGATCTTACTGGTCGATGACGTACAACTGGATCGAATGCAACTCACCATTCGTCTTAAACAGCTCGGTCATCACGTGGAAGCGGTTGCCAGTGGACAAGCGGCACTGGATATTTATCGAAAATTTGATCCAGAATTGATTTTGATGGATATTTCGATGCCCGGAATGAATGGTTTTGAATTGTCGAAAAAAATACGTTTACAACACCATGAATGGGTGCCGATTATCTTTTTAAGTGGACATGATGAACCATCGATGATTGCTAAAGCGATAGAGGCAGGTGGGGATGACTACTTAACCAAGCCAGTTGATAAGCTTGTGCTTAATTCCAAATTACTCGCGATGCAGCGTATTGCCAGCATGCGTCGAGAGCTGAAGCGAGCGACAGTCAAATTGGAAGAACTCAATCGAGTTTTGCAGCAGCAAGCGAATGAAGATGGTTTAACGCAGCTCTTCAATCGCCGATTTATGGACGATAAACTTAAAGAGATGATCAGCTGGCATGGGCGGCACAAATTTCCAATGAGCCTCATTTTGATCGATGTGGACTATTTCAAACGGTTTAACGATAACTACGGCCATATAGAAGGAGATAACTGCTTGATTAGCATTGCGCAAACGGTGAATCAGTTATTTGTGCGCACTGGTGAGTATGTAGGGCGATATGGCGGTGAAGAGTTTTTAGTGCTGCTGGGTAATGCCAATTATGAACAAGCACTGATTGCCGCTGAGCGAATCCAACAATCAATGATCAAGGCACACTATCCTCATCAATACAGCGAAATTGCTGATCATGTCACCTTATCTCAAGGTGTCATCTCGTTAACGCCGAATGGCACTGAGTCTATCGCTAATATTTACAATCTGGCCGACGAAGCCTTGTACCAAGCAAAGCATCAAGGTAGAAATTGCTTTATTTCTTACGATGTTACCAATGCAGCATTAAGCTAATACACACACTTCACTCGCTCTTTTTTGTTAGCACATAAGCAATATGGTCTACACTAGTACTAACGCTTTGGATTAGAAGTCAGGATGCATATATCAACTTTTTTGGCTTATGGGTGCACTTTATGGACGGATTGCAGTATTTTTCACCAGATAGGGTAGCGGACATGGTGGGTGAAGAGAATGTGAATGAGATGCTGTGCGGCTATCGAAAAAGCCTGTTGGAAGCTTTGAACAAACTTAGCAATGCGTTTTGTGGCAACCAAGTTGAGGTGATTCACCACATTTCACACACCATGAAATCGTCATCTCGGTTTGTCGGAGCGGATGTATTAGCATCTGAATTCCAGAAACTTGAAGCCGCAACTGATAATCTAACCAATGTTACTCAAGACACCGAGTTTTCAATCAGTTCTATCAATGATCAAAGTAAGTTGTTGTTGGACGAAATCAACCAATATATGAATAAATAAAACGATGAAGCTAAGTGAGAATCAAATGGAAAAAGTACATTTGAAAGTCATGTGCATAGATGATGATGTTTTTATGCTTAAAGCCATTGCTCGTTTGATCAGGCGTATTCGTCCAGAATGGGAAATTATACTCGTTTCAGAGCCACTAGATTGGTTGTCAGAATGGAATAAGCATAATTGCCAACCGCCAGCCATTATCATTTCAGATTTACTCATGCCGCATAAATGTGGCGATGAGCTTTTAAAAGAGGTAAAGCAGTCTTACCCGCAAGTAGTGAGAGCTCTTTTAACTGGGAATACGCAGGAGAATTTGCCTCAAAAAGCGCATGCGTATTCCCACTTCGTTCTGCCTAAGCCATTCACACAAGAGGACTTTGAACGCTTATTTGAATGTACCGAACGTCTTTATCAAATGCCGTTTAACAGTGAGTGTCGAACTAAACTCGGAAGCTTGAAAGATCTTCCGGTGTTACCCAATTCGATACACCGTTTACAACAAACTATTGCCTCTCCTACTTGTGATCTTCAATCGATAGCAGACACCATTAGCCATGAGCCTGTATTAGTTGCACGAGTGTTTCAAATTGCCAATTCTTCTTACTTGGGTTTTCGTCGAACCACAGATTCATTATCGGAAGCTGTTGGACGTTTAGGCGCGACTTTAGTGGAGAGTATCGCCATATCGTTATTGAGCCATCACGCTAACAGCTTAGTTTCAAAAAAGGCCCACCAAGATATTTCAGAACAGGCGCTGAGGGTCAGCTATATATCCCGTTTACTGGCTAAAAACTTGGGGTACTCTCTACAAGATAAAGATCGGGTGTTTGTCTCAAGCTTGCTTACCGCAATCGGAAAATTGATTTTGATGGAGGAAGGCGCTGATATCCATAATGTTGATTCTTTCTTGGAGCTTCAACAAGAATATGCTGATTACTACATAGTAACGGCATACATGCTGATGATATGGGGATACGGTTCAGAGATTGGAGAGATCGTTCTTAATCAAAGTAAGAGTGATTTTTTTTCAGATGACAAATCTGTTGTACTTGGCAGTATTGTGGGGCTTGCAAATCGTATAGAAGCATGTAAGGAAAATGAGAGCTACCAAACACTGATTGACGGTGTACCAAGTTCCATTGCAAGCGTATTAGTTGAGCTAAAACCCATATTTATTGAGTAATTATATAATTACTTTTTTTGGTTAGAGGGAGCGAACATGGCAATTAAAATTACAATAGCAGACGATTCAAAGATGTCGAGAAAAGCGGTAATGAGGGCGATTCCTGAAGAGTGGGATGTGGAAATCAACGAAGCCCAAAATGGCAAAGAAGCCCTAGTCAATTACCAAAATGGGTGCGCTGAAGTGATGTTTTTAGATTTGACCATGCCAGAAATGGATGGCTTCCAAGTCCTTGAATATTTGCATAGCATTGATGCTAAAAGTATTGTCATTGTCATTAGTGCCGATATTCAACCTTTTGCTCAGCAGCGCGTAAGAGAACTCGGTGCCGTCACCTTTTTGCAAAAACCACTTGACCCAGCACAGCTAAAACAAACATTGCACGAGGTAGGACTATTATGACAATGGCACTTTCAGAAGACCATAAAGACGCCCTGCAAGAATTTATGAATATCTCTATGGGCAGAGCAGCAAATAAACTGGCTACCTTACTTAATTTACACGTCACTATATCTGTACCCAGTATTGGAGTGGCAACGGATGAGGATTTAGCGCAACTGCAATCTTATGAAACCGATTATTACTACACTCGGCAGTCTTTTTTTGGTGGCATGGATGGTGAGTTAGTGACCTTAATGAGCAGAAAAGGCTGTGAACAGATAGTGAGCGATCTAAAACAATCAACAGGTGATGCTCAAGATGTCGTGAGCCTAGAGGAGAGCATTTTAGATATCTCGAATATTTTATCTGGTGCAAGTCTAAAGGGTCTATGTCAGCAAATAGACATAAAAACTAAAATTCAGTCTCCAGTGCTGTTTTATCCGTCAACACAGCCGCTCCCCATTTCTCAGTGGAAGCTATCTTTAATTATGGAAATCTCTTTTTTAGTCGAAAAAGCGTCATTCTCTGCTAAAACCATCATCTGTTTTGCAGACAACGAATTGGATAAGGTACTCATTCACCTCGATGAGTTGATGTAGGAGTTTGGAATGGGAAAAAGCCGCTTACTGCTTTCTGATCTGCTGGATCAACTCTCTTTTGCGTTGTGCATAGTACGGCAGGATTACATTATCGTGAAAGCGAATGACTATTTCCAATCCCGAGTCATTTTTGATGGTGATGTGATGCAAGGAAAGAACATACTTGAACTATTTCCCCATTCCGCAGACTACCTTAAACGAAAAATTGATACGGCATTGGTGATTGAAACTTCAAGCTTTAGTAGCTGGGAGCAAAAGCCTCATCTACTGCCCTTTAAAAGCTCCCGCCCTGTATCGGGCGAAGAAGATCAGATGTATCAAGATTTGGAGATCATCCCTATTCATAGTGAAGATGGGACCATCGAGCATGTTTGTATATGTGTCTATGATGTAACGATACAAGCTAGCCAGCAGCAGGAACTTAAGCGCATTTCTTATCAATTAGAACAAGAACATCAAGCGCAAAAAGTGTTGATTAAAAAACTCGAAGATGCACAAGGACAACTACTGCAATCAGAGAAAATGGCCTCTATTGGGCAGCTTTCGGCAGGCATTGCTCATGAGATCAATAATCCAGTGGGTTTTATTACATCCAATATTCAAACACTTAGTGACTATTTTCAAACGCTAGCCGCCGTTTTAGAAGGGATAAAACAACAGGTTTCACAAGCAAATAATACCGTTTTAGCGGCAAAGTGTGAGTCATTACTACAAGAGAAACAGATTGATTTTATTTTAGAAGATACGGCTGATTTGATTTCAGAATCACTAGAAGGTTCATCTCGAGTAATGGCCATTGTGAAAAATTTAAAAGAGTTTTCACACGTTGATGGTTCTGAATGGAGCTACGCAAATTTGGAAAACTGTATCGAATCAACGCTGAAAATCATCAATAACGAAATCAAATACAACATTACTTTAGAGAAAATATATCAAGAAAACGTGCCTGAAGTGTATTGCCAGCCGATGCAGATTAACCAAGTCCTTCTTAATATTCTTGTCAATGCAAGTCAGGCGATTGTCGGAGAAGGCACCATCACCATCTCATTAGCCAAGTTAAATGAGAAACAGGTTGAAATTCGCATTAAAGATACGGGAAGCGGTATTCCTGATGCGATTAAAGATCGCATCTTTGAACCCTTCTTTACCACCAAAGCGGTTGGGTCCGGCACAGGATTAGGTTTATCAGTTTCGTACGGGATCATCAATGGTCATAAAGGCACCATTGCAGTTCATAGCGAAGTGAATAAAGGTACTGAATTCATCATTACGTTACCGATAGACGCAGTCGAATTGGCTACACTAGCAATAGAGTGAAAATGATCGTTATCTGATTAGGGAGTATGCATGTGAGTAAAACCCAGCAACAGGAAGAAAATAGACGCTTTCAAGAAGAACACAGCTTGGACTCAACATTTCACTACGTCGTACTTTCTTTGCTAGGAGTTATGTTTTCAAATCAATCACAAGAAGACAAGTTAGATCAGTTTATTACTCATGTTCAGCCTTTATTCCCTAATACACATATCGTGCTATTTTCTTACAATTCTGAGCAGAGGCTCAAGATACTGCGTTCTAGTTTTCCAATCACCGATGCAATAAAGTTAGGCACATACCCAACCTTAGCCGATACGGAGTTTAGTTACTTCCCTGATTTAGCCAATGATACGGGGAAATTCTCAGACTATCACAATGACTTTCCTGCTTGGAAAAGTGGCGTTACCTTTTCCGTCTCCTCTCCGACGCGGCGCTATAGCCTGTTTCTTGCGCGAACAACGCTGAATGCTTTTGATTTAAGTGAATTAGAAAAAATCCAAGAAGGTATGTTACTGGTTGAGATGGCCTTAAAATTACTGTCGTCTATGCGGGAGAGCAGTAGTGATCTTCAACGAAATGAGCAAGATGCAAAAAGGGTTTCTTTAGGTAAATTGGCCGCCGGTGTTGCGCATGAAATCAATAATCCACTCGGCTTTGTGATGAGTAATTTCAACACGTTAAGTTCCTATCTTGCCCAAGTGAAGGCACACCCAGAGATCCAGCAGATCAACGACCGTCAGTTGGCAGAAATACTGGATGATAGCGAGTCTATCATTGTGGAAAGTTTAGAGGGGCTTTAGCGTATTAAAAACATTGTAGCGAGCTTGAATGTGTATTATCACGAGTCCAAATTATCAGTTGGAATGGTCGATTTAAGAGACGTGGTTAGCTCTGCAACTAATATGGTGTTGGGTGAAATGAAGCTGAAAGTACGCTTAAATTATGAACCTCCTCAAATACCATTTTATGTTCTAGGGCAAACCCATAAGCTCCAACAAGTACTGATTAATTTGTTAGTCAATGCGTTACAGTCATTCTCTCAAACTGATGGTGAAGTCAATGTCGCCTTGTATATGGAAAACAGCTTATTAATCGAGAATAAATCTAGTGTCTGTCTATCGGTATGCGATAACGGTAAAGGCATTTGTCCGGAAGATTTAGTGTACGTTTTTGATCCTTTTTTTACCACCAAGCGTATCGGTGATGGCGCAGGACTTGGATTATCTGTTGCGAAAGAAATCATAGAAGAGCACCTCGGAAAAATTGAAATTCAGTCGACGATAGGTCAAGGAACCTGCGTCTATATTCGTTTACCGCTTTATGTTGCACCTCATCATTCGATGAAAGGATTGGGGTAATTGTATGTTTCGATATAAAGAAATTCTGCTTGTAGATGATGAGCCAGCGGTACTTAAAGCTTTAACTCGTGAATTCAAACCGCATTTTTCTGTGGTTCATTGTGCGAGTAGCGGTCTTGAGGCTCTGACTATTTTAGAGCGGCACCCTATCGAAATTGTGATTTCTGATTATCGAATGCCTAATATGGATGGGACAGAGCTGGTCGTCAATATTCGCAATAAGTATCCTCATGTTGTAACCATTATTCTATCTGGTCAAGCTGACATCAAAGGTTTGTCTCGTGCTTTGAACGAAGGGAAATTGCATCGTTTTCTCCAAAAACCATGGGATAGAGAGGAGCTGATTGAAACCATACGTTTGAGTTTATTGGAGCGTGAAGCATTGCTAGGTAGTGATGTGCTGACGAACTTAAAAAACCGGCGCACGTTAGATGAACAGATTATCGAATTGAAAAAACATGGTGACTCCTCATACGCTTTGGTCATGGTGAATATTGCTAATCTAGACGAAATTAACCATCAATACGGCGGAGCGCTTGGTAATCAATTTATTAAAACGCTGGCGTGGCATCTGAGTGATGGTAATACAGAGCCGGAAACCATATATCGCTACAAAGATAAGCTGTTTATGTGCATTCCATACAGCCCCAAAGGTTATCAAGTTGTGATGCGCCTATGTTCGCGGCTCTCTCAGCCTGTTGAAGTCGACACACATCTTATTAAAACCAGATACACGGTTTTGCTCTGTGATGTTAAATCGTTGCATCAAGTCGATGATATATCTATTGCTGACCTTAATGAACGCTCGCGAGTGCGTTTGCATCATCAACTGCCGATTTACTGGCTCGATAATGATCCTCAATCCCGAGAGTTATTGGCGCTATTTTCTGTATTAAACGATATCGATAGACGCTATTTCTGCGCGTTTTATCAGCCGCAACTATCGACGGTAACTGGTGATGTTTGTGGATTTGAAGCATTAGCTAGGCGCAAAACAGTTGAGAATGAGTGGCAATATCCAGCCAGTTTCTTACCCATAATTGAGCAGTATGGTTTAACTAAAGTGTTGACCGAAAAAATATTGGAAGACGTACTGATGTTCATCAAACAACATCAGAAACTAATTAAAGATCGAAATATCAGTGTTAATGTGCCTGGGAACATGTTGATAAATGGGCAATTTTACGAATTATTGACTAAGCTAACTACAAAGCTCAGTTGCGGTTTGAATAACTTGTCAATAGAGATAACGGAGCATGACTTTATTGAGGATTTTATTCAGGCGAAACAAGAACTCAGTAAACTGAAAGGGTTGGGATTGAGCTGTGCACTGGATGATTTTGGAACTGGATATGCGGGTTATGAATATCTGTGCGAAATGCCTTTCGATGTACTTAAAATTGATGGACGATTTGTCCAAGCAATTGGCAAATCAGCGTCCAATGAAGTTATTCTGAGGGCAATGATAGACAGTGCTGAATCACTTGAAATGGGAGTGATCGCCGAATGGGTTGATACTCAGGAGCAAGCGGATAAATTGAAAACCTTGGGCTGTTCCATTATCCAGGGGCATTTGGTGAGTCAGGCATTATCATCAGACGACGTGGTCAGTTATTTGTCTAGAATGGAGGAGGAACGATGGAAAATGTCGCACAAAAAATAGCGATTGGTGGTGATAGACTTAGCCTTCTGCTGCTAGATGATGAGAGCGAAATTCTAAAATCACTAACGAGGGTTTTGCGTACAGATTATGACATAGTTTCTTTTAATAGCGGAAAGGAAGCCTTGGAATATTTAGAGCAACATGAGGTCTCTATTATTATCTCTGATATGCGGATGCCAGAGATGGATGGTGCCGATTTTCTCGCAAAATCAAAAGAATTATATCCTGAGACGATTCGTATCCTGCTTACTGGATATAGTGATATTCAGTCAACCGTCAGGGCAGTAAATTCCGGCGGAATTCATACCTATATTGGCAAACCATGGGATAACGAAAACCTAAAATTGATCGTTTCAAAAGCAGCGGAGTTTTATCGTCTGACAAAAGAGCGAGAACATTTGGCTATCGAGTTAGAAAAACGCAATAGCGAGCTCGAAGTGGTGAATCTAGCCTTGGAAGACAATAATCGTAAGCTGGCTGAATTTAATCAAGATTTAGAGCAGAAGGTAAAAGAGAGAACGTTAGAGCTGCAATCATCTAATAAAAAGTTAGAACATTTATTGATAAGTCGTAACAAGACGTTTAAAGACATATTGGGTATGGTTACTGCGATCATTCAATATCGAACGGGACACCCAGCCGATCACGCAGAGCGTATTGCTAACCAAGCGAAGGTAGTAGCGCAGCGGTTAAAACTACCTGAAAGCCAAGTGAGTCATGTCTATTTGTGTGGTTTGATGCACCAAATAGGATTAATCGGCGCGAAAGATAAAGAACTTGAAAAGTTGATTGTTGATCCAGAAACCTCAATTCCTCAGAGTCCTAATGCCAATTCTGTATTAGGTGCCGAGATTTTAGGCCGAATTAAGCGCTTTGAACCACTAGTTGAGATCATTCGCCACCAAGATGAGTTGTATAACGGTACTGGTAAGCCAGGCCATTTACATGGTGAAGAAATACCTTTGTGTTCACGTATTATTAAAGTGGTTAAAGATTATGACTACTATATTGCATCACCAAATAATCCACGTCGTATGCATACCAAAAGTGCGCAGAGTTATATAAAAGAGCAGGCTGGAACCTTATATGACCCCACAGTCGTGGATGCTTTTTTAATGGTAGTAACTTCGTTAAAACACTTGGAGGATGGCCTAGAATTGTGCATTGGTTTGAGTGAAGTGAAACCGGGTATGAAAATTAAGCGTGATTTGTACTTACCCAATGGAAACTTAATGTTGACCGCTGGCAATCAAATTAACTCAGCTTTGTTGGCGAAATTAAAAGAGCTTGAAGAACAGACTAATATGCCAATCGCGGTTTACATCGGTTAACTTAAAAAGAGTGCCGCATCGGTAGTGTTTAGAAATCTGTGTCATTTCAGTATGATATACAAAACAGGAATGACACATGAACAAAGACTTCGATCTAGAACAAGCTATTAAAGCCCTTCAGTCAGGCCAAGACCTGACAGGTAAAGATGGCTTCTTAACTCCGCTCATTAAACAAATCACAGAAGCTGCTTTGAAAGCAGAACTCGAACAGCACCTTGAAGGTGATGAGCAACCTAACCGTAAGAACGGCTCAAGGTAAGCGCGTCATAAACCCCGCATTCTAATCACCTAGCCCGAATAATAAGATCAAACCTCCAACCCAAAGGAGATTTGAAATGGCCAAACGACGCACTAACCAAGAATGGCGAACCCTGTTCGAACACTATGAATCCAGCCAACTATCACAACGATTATTCTGTGAACGTAACGGACTGAGCCTCTCCACTTTTTACGCTAAGCGCCAACAGTTAAAGCACATCGAAAAACCGAACACGGTTGGCTTTGTTAAAGCAGAAGTCGTTGAAAAGACCACAAAGTATCAAGCCACTCACGTTGTCGTTGCCAATATGACGCTGCTCGTCAATGATGTTGAACTGAGCATCCCACAAGGCACGCCAGCGACCTATCTCGCAGAGCTTATCGGTGCGCTGTCATGAAACGTATGCTCAGTGCTCCCGAAATCTATCTCTATCGCGAAAGCGTCGATTTTAGAAAGTCCATCAACGGCCTCGCTGCGATTATCGAAAATGACACCGACTTGCCCTTGGGCAGCGGCGCACTGTTCCTGTTCACCAACAAACAGCGCGACAAAATCAAAGTGCTGTACTGGGATAAAACAGGCTTTGCTCTTTGGTACAAGCGCCTTGAAAAAGCCAAGTACAAGTGGCCATCAAAAGAGCAAAATGAGGTGTTTACCCTAACTCAATTCGAGCTTGACAGACTGCTTTCTGGCTTCACGATTATCGGCCATAAACCCGTTAGAATAAACGATTTTACAATGACTTAAGCGATAATATAGCCATATCCACCAAGCATTAACGGCATGATTTTAGTATAATCAATGCCATGAAAAAGACGCCAAATATCAACTCAGAAAGCCAAGATGTTGCCGAGCTACAAGCGATGGTGAAAGCGCTGTTGGCGTCAGAAACCCAATTGAAACAAGAGCGTCAATCGCTGCTTGAACAGCTCAAACTTGCCTTCGACCGTCAGTTCGCTAAACGCTCGGAGGCGTTAAAGCCTTACGATGAATCTCAAGGTGATCTCTTCAACGAAGCGGAGTGTGAGGCCGCTAAGGAAGAAGAGGTTGAAGTTGTCACAACGACCATCACAAAGAAGAAACGTGGTAAACGCAAACCACTGCCAAAGACCTTGCCTCGTGAAGTTATCGAACTCGATTTAAACGACGATGAAAAGCAGTGCACTTGCTGTCAACATAACCTGCATAAAATCGGTGAAGACCGTAGCGAGAAACTTGAGTTCACGCCAGCGGTACTAAAAGTGTTGGAATATGTTCGTCCTAAATATGCTTGCCGCCAATGCGAGCAAACAGAAGACAAAAACCACGTCGTTCAAAAGCCAGCGCCGCAAAGCATTATCCCGAAGAGCTTCGCCACAGAAAGCTTGTTGGCCAATATCATCCTCGGCAAATATCAATACGCGATGCCACTTTACCGCCAAGAATCCCTGTTTACCCAGTCGGGTATCGAACTCTCACGAACCACCATGGCAAGGTGGATTATCCAAGTCAGTGAGAAGTTCGCTCCACTTTACGCGGCCTTAAAAACGCACCTACTTGAGCAAGTGGTGATTCAGGCGGATGAAACGCCGCTCAATGTCCTCAAAGAAGATAAACAGTGTTATATGTGGCTTTACTGCTCGGGCGCAGACTCGCCTGAAGCCGCCCTCCCTAATGTGAGAAATATCGTCTTGTACGACTATCAAAACAGTCGAGCTAGGGCGTGCCCTGTTGCCTTCTTGGGGGATTACAGTGGTTATCTACAAACCGATGGCTATGGTGTTTATGATGGGCTTCATCTCGTCACCAATGTCGGTTGCTTGGCGCATGCTCGGCGCAAGTTCATGGAGGCGAAAAAGCTGCAAGGCAAAGGCAAGTCAGGCAAAGCGGATAGTGCATTGGCTAAAATCCAGAAACTCTATGGAATAGAATCACGCTTAAAAGGTGCCTGTGCCGAAAAACGGAAAGCAGAGCGCCAAGAGCATGCTAAGCCGATACTGGATGAGCTTTATGAATGGATGACAACTCAGAAAGTGCTTGAGTCTAGCCCGCTGGGTAAAGCGATAAAATACACGCTCGGTCAGTGGCCGAAGCTGAGCCGCTATATCGATGACGGTCACTTATCGATAGACAATAATCGTGCTGAACGCGCAATAAAACCGCTGGTTATAGGCAGAAAGAACTGGCTCTTCTCGACCAATCCCAATGGAGCTGAAGCGAGCGCGATGCTTTACAGTATCGTCGAGACAGCGAAAGCCAACGGCCTTATCCTTTACGACTACATGGTTAAGTGCATGAAAGAGCTAGCGAAATCTGAGCCTGATATCGATGCACTCCTGCCTTGGAACTTCCAACACTAACAATATCGCCCCGTGGGATCATGGGGCGGATACGGCTCAAGCAAGAAAACGATTAAGTCTTCTGTCGGCACGTTTGAACTGGATACCCCACGCGACCGCTCTGGAACATTTGAACCCCAGTTAGTTAAGAAGAACCGTATGCGCCCCATGATCCCACGGGGCGTTTTAATTTGAATGTGAGAAGTTCCAGGGAAGCAGTGAGTTGATATCAGGCTCAGACTTTGCCAGCTCTTTCATACATTTGACCATGTAATCGTAGAGTATCAGTCCGTTCGCTTTCGCCGTCTCGATGATGCTATACAGCAAAGCACTCGCATCAGCACCAAGCGGATTCGTCGAGAATAACCAATTTTTTCTGCCAATGACCAGCGATTTGATTGCGCGTTCCGCTCGGTTGTTGTCGATAGATAAATGCCCATCTTCAACATAGCGTATCAGCTTAGGCCACTGACCCAAGGTGTACTTGATGGCTTTACCAAGAGGACTCGATTCGATGACTTTCTGCGTGGTTAACCAGTCATAGATGTCATCCAACATCGGTTTAGCCTGCGCTTGTCTTTCTGCCCAACGCTCTTCGACCGAAGCCAGTTTTAATCGAGATTCAAGTGCGTACAACTTTTGGATTTTGGCTAACGCCACATCCGCTTTACCTGTTTTACCTTTGCCCTGAAGCTTCTTCGCTTCCATGAACTTACGACGTGCATGAGCGAAGCAACCGACATTGGTGACGTTGGTTAATCCATCATAAGCCGCGTAACCATCACTTTGCAGATAGCCTGAGTAATCACCCAAGAAGTTCACGGGGCACACTCTCGCGCGACTGTTTTGATAGTCGAACAAGACGATATTTTTCATGTCAGGGAGTTTAGCTTCAGGGGAGTCGGCTCCCGAGCAGTACAACCACATATAACATTGCTTGTCTTCCTTGAGCACATTGAGCGGCGTTTCATCGGCCTGAACCACCACTTGTTCGAGTAAGTGAGTCTTCAGTGCCTGATAAAGCGGTTTGAACTTTTCACTAACCTGGATTACCCACCTGGCCATGGTCGTTCTCGATAACTCGATACCTGATTGGGTGAACAAGGTTTCCTGACGATACAGCGGAAGCGCATACTGATATTTGCCTAAAATAATGTTGGCAAGCAGACTTTCGGTAGCGAAGCTTTTGGGGATGATACTTATCGGTGCGGGTTGTTGGTGAATGTGGCTTTTTTCAGCCTCTTGTTCACACTGACGACAGGCGTATTTCGGGCGAACATATTCCAACACTTTTAGGACGGCGGGCGTGAACTCAAGCTTTTCACTGCGGTCTTCGCCGATTTTATGCAAAATGTGTTGGCAGCATGAGCACTGTTTGTCGTGCTCATCTAGGTCAAGCTCGATAATTTCACGTGGCAAGTCTTTAGGAAGCGGTTGACGTTTACCACGACGTTTGATTGTCGTCGTGGTGATAACCTCATCTTCCGATTTCGCCGCTTCACATTCCGCCTCATTAAAGAGGTCACCCTGTGCTTCGTTATACGGCTTTAACGCTTCCGAGCGTTTGGCGAATTGACGGTCAAGGGCCAGTTTAAACTGCTCAATTAAGGATTGGCGCTCTTGTTGCCACTCTTTTTTCTCCGACATCAACGCTTTCACCATAGCTTGAAGCTCGGCGATGTCTTGGCTTTCTGGGTTAATATCGGGCGTCTTTTTCATGGCATTGATTATATTAAAAACACCACGTCAAGGCTTGGTATAACTCACTTTTATCGGGTTCAACTCATTGTAAAGTTGTCTATTTTTATCGGTTTATGGCCGATTATCGTGAAGCCAGATAACAGTCTGTCTAGGTCAAATTGAGTCAGGGTGTATACCTGCTTTTTCTCTTGAGTGGGCCATTTGAATTTGGCTTTTTCCAACCGTTTATACCACAGAGCGAAGCCCGTTTTATCCCAGTACAAGACTTTGACTTTATCGCGTTGTTTATTGGTAAACAGGAACAGCGCACCGCTTCCGAGCGGTAAATCGGTTTCAGATTCAATAATCGCCGCCAGACCATTAATGGACTTTCTAAAATCCACGAACTCCCGATACAGGTAAACATTAGGGGCACTCAGCATTCTCTTCATGACAGTGCTCCGATTAACTCTGCCAGATACGAGGCAGGTGTTCCCTGGGGGATGCTGAGTTCAACGTCATTAATCAATAGTGTCATGTTGGCAATCGGTGTTTGAGTCATCTGGTAGCGTGTCGTTTTTTCAACGACTTCAGCTTTAACGAATCCACTGCTCTTAGGTTGCTCTATGAACTTTAGTTGCTGTCGCTTGGCATGGAAGGTTGAAAGGCTCAGCCCATTTTGTTCACAGAACACGCGTTGAGACAGATGACTGGATTCGTATTGATCGAATAGGGTATGCCATTCTTGATGAGAGAGTCTTTTTGCCATTTCAAATCTCCTTGAGGTTGGAGATTTGATCTTATGGCGTGCCGAGATTGATTAGAATGTGGGGTTTATGACGCGCTTACGAAAGGCTTTCGGTTTTCTAGCTACACACCGGACAGATTTCAGCTTCTTAACTATCTCGCCAGTGGCACTTTTCGGGAAGTGTTTGAACTTAACGAAGTCTGCTTACGGGAAGTGTTGTGTTTGTTAAGTTCGTTGGCGCGGCTTTTTTGATGTTGAAATTTATGCATTCTTAAATTCGTTTCGTGTGCTTTGTCGTTGGCTTTTTCGATAGAATTCTTTGCAAATTACCATGCTCAGGAATGGGGGATTTCCTCGGTCATTTCTTCTTTGCCAAGCGCATTTCGTGGATTAGGTTTTAATTTCACAGCTGTCCGTTTTACTTTGCCGTTTGAAAGCAATAATGTGTTTCAAATTAGGCATTTTGGCGCAAGTTGTTAACAAAAGTGCAGCAGCTAACTAGGCATTTAAGACGGATTCGCAACGCTTGGCGGCTTTAGTGTAAATTCAGTTTTTGTGTTTTAGGTGGTTTGTCGATACTTCGGTGTTTAGCGTCGCTCACCACTTAATGCGGCGTTATGTGCCACTGAGGTTCATCAGAACAAATCACTATGAGAGCCAATTCTAGCTAATTGGAGTTGACCATCAAAAATGCGATAAATGAGCACTAGATCTGGTTTAACGTGACAGTCTCGGAATCCAACCCATCCGCCAGTTAAAGGATGATCAACATTTTTAGGATCGAGTTTTTCGCCTCTTTGCAGCTTTGATATGACGTTGCCGACTTCAATGATGTCCGAAATCGGCATTTTGGTGATTTTTTTAAAGTCTTTTTTGAATTGTGTTGAGTATTCTAAACTATACATTCTTAACTTTGCCTTCAGTTAGCTCAGTAAGCATAGCGCCAACAGATTCGGCTTTATGTCCATGACCTTGAACGAGTTCATTCATTGCAGAAATCGTTGTTTCATTTGGTTGAGGTACACGTAAATCAAATGGAATACCACCATGATTAATCACGGCTTTTGCAAAAATTTTAATAGCTTGTGATGTACTAAGACCCATTTCGTCACAGATGCTAGTAAAAGCAACTTTGGTATCATGGTCTATGCGAGTACTTAGCATTTCTGTTCTCATAAGAGCACCTTTGGTTGTACAATGTATTACATAGTTAAACGTCAGTATAATGGCACATAACAAACGCTTCAAGAGGGACAGCCAACGCGTGGCATTTTTACTATGCGTTGGTTTGTGTGGTTACGGTGTTATGCGGAAACTTGGTAGTAGCGTTGTCTGCCCCTTAAGCGGGCGTTATGCAGTTCTACAGGTTCAACGGAAACTAAAAAACGTCAGCCCAATGTATTTGAACTGACGGAGCTTTACTCTTTTTGTATGTAAGGTGTTTATTCTGCGGCTTTTACTCTGATTTTGCTTTTAGCTACGTCAGAAAGGTTTAGGCTAGAAATTGCAGCATTAGCTTCGTTTTCGTTTGGCATTTCGACAAAAGCAAAGCCTTTTGATTGACCCGTTACTTGGTCTAAAACAAGCGTACATTCGGCTACGGAGCCATGAGCTGAGAATAAAACACGAAGTTCTTGTTCAGTTGTAGAGCGAGATAGATTGCGAACTAAAAGTTTCATGATGAACCAATTGGTAGTAAATGACAGTGCGAATTGTGGCAGCTAAAGATAAGTTTGGCTAAGCAATTCGTTCTCTATACTGAGTATTGGTTAAAAAACTGCATAACAAACGGCTCAAGAGGGATTGCCAACGCGTGGCGACTTTAGTGCAAAATTGAAATTCAGTGTTTATAGTGTGTTTTTTGAGTTCGGCGTTGCGTTGTCAACCCCTTAGCCGGGCGTTATGCAACTCAGGTAAAATTAGGGGTTCAATCTTGTGGGATTTCTCCGGCCATTCGTTTTGTGTTGTCGGCAAATGAGCATTTTTACCCTAAAATTCGTGGTTTACTCAAGCCGTAAAACAGGCAAGGTTCTTTGTTTGCCTCAATCAGTTTTAGCGTTGGCGCGTTGTAAATTCAGTGGGAACAAAGTGTGGAAAGGGCAAGTTTATCGGGCATTTTGTACTTGCTGAAGTTTTCGCTCGTTGAGTTTTCCTGACACAAAAGCTTGGTTTGGTGCTGAAAGGTGGACTTTGTTTTGGCTGCTCATTTATCACAGTTCTTGCTTGGGTTGATTCTTGAATCACTCAACCATTGCAATTGTGGTTTTTGAACGAGTAAAATTAGCTTATCTTATTGAATTTGCATAACAAACAATTCAAGTGGATTCTCAACGCGTGGCAGTTTTACTATGCGTTAGGTAAAGTGTTTTACGGTGCAATGCAGCGGCTTGGTCAGTGCGTTGTTCACCACTTAATTGGGCGTTAGCAAATTTATTCGACATCTAACTCGCATGGAGGAAAAGTAAGTGGAAATAGATAGAGATTCGATCATTGAATCACATAGGCTAGCAAGCCCGGGTCTTCGTTATCTAGGGCAAATCATTGATGGTGCAATAAGTGCCACAATATTCATTTTCTTTCTTTGGCTCGGTACTTTGATTGGTTTATCCCAAGCTTCATCAAGCTTAATAGCATTTTCGGCGGCTGCTTTATATTTTCTACTTTCTGACGGTTTACCTAAAGGGCAAAGTCTTGGTAAGAAACTACTAGGGATCTCAGTTATAGATTCGGTTACAGGAAAAAGTTGTAGTTTCCCTCAGTCATTTTTTCGTAACCTTCTGACACCAATAATTGGTATGATCGACGCGGTCTTTATTCTTGGCAAAAGAAGACAGAGGTTAGGTGACAAGCTGGCAAAAACAATCGTTGTAGTAAATTAGCTAACAAACGGCTCAAGAGGGATTGCCAACGCGTGGCGACTTTAGTGCAAAATTGCAGTTCAGTGTTTAAGTGTGTTTTTTAAGTTCGGCGGTGCGTTGTCAACCCCTTAGCCGGGCGTTATGTAGCAATTCAATTTCCCCAACTAAAACAAGGTCAATATGCAATTGTATGATATGCTCAATGTTTTAATTGGTGAGTTGTATGAATGAATTACAAAACCCTATGACAGGGTTTAAAACATTAGAGTTGGCGTTTTCACAAGGCTTCCGCATGAAGCGAGTTCCTTTTACCGATGACATATACTTTGTCCGTGATAAAGCGCTCGGCTATTTCCGTTACACTTACGCTCGTCTAGCCAAACTTAAAGTTCTCCAGACTGTTGTACTCAACGGTACAGAAGAGCTAAATGGTTTGCCTTGTTTCTCTCTCTACTATGGAACACTAGAAGACCTCCGAGGTACGGGAGTTACAGTTCCATATATTGAGAAAGTTCTAGAAGAGTTCAAAAAAGGTCAAAAACTCAAGGAATATTACATTGAAACTAGTGTCGATATTTCTAACGAAGCCTCTTTAGCAGTAGCTCAGAAATTGTTTGGTGACTCGACATTAGATAGTGTTGATCATTCTACTGGTGAACCTATTAGAGTGTGGCAAACGAAGGTAACACGATAAGCAACTTAGTATCAAGTTTGAAGTGCGACACTTTCTACAGATGCGCATGAATATACTCCGTTGGTGTTCTATACCCAAGCCTTTTGCGTGGGCGTGTATTTAATTTATATGCAATTTCATTACACAGCTTCTGTGTCACGTGTGACATGGAGGTTCGTTTTGGTAAGTATTGTCGTATCAAACCATTGGTGTTTTCATTAGTGCCTCGTTCCCATGAATGGTATGGATTTGCAAAGTAAAACAGGCAGTTATGATGTTTTTCTAGTTGTGCATAACCATGAAATTCAGTGCCGTTATCTGATGTTATCGTTTTAAAAGGTAAGTCAGAGCGGGTCATGATTTTGCTCATTCTTACGTTGAGTGACTCGCTTGTTCTATCGTCCATTTGACCGATAAAAGTGTAGCCAGTCATTCTGTCGACTAAAGTGACGATACAGTGCTTGGTTCCGCGACCCACGACGGTATCAATTTCCCAGTGGCCAGGCTCTTTTCGATGCTCAGCGTCTGCAGGTCTTTCGGCAATATGACGCTTATTTGCCAGCCGTCCTCGACTGTCTTTTGAGTTGTACCTTTTACGCCTTTTCTTGGTGGATTGGCGTAGGTGTTTCCATAACGTTCCACCGAGAGTTTTATCGTTCCAAACGCGCTGATAAATGAGCTCGTGGCTCATTGTTGGATAGCCTCTCATTCTTAGGTATCCGACGATTTGGTCAGGGCTCCAATCCAGTCGTAGCAATGCTTCAGGTAGTCTGAAGTCAAGTTCGGTATAGCGTTTATTTCGCCGTGAACGACTAAGCCGGTTGCGCGCCATTTGCTGTGCTCGCTCTGGTTGATAAGAGTATCTATCGAAGAACTTGTTGTAACGACAATTACGTTCAATTTCTCGATAGATAGTGGCTTTGTGACGCCCCAGTTGTTTAGCTATTTTTGCGGTACTGATCCCTTGCTTTCTGAGCGCAGAAATCATATACCTTTCAATCTCAGTGAGGTGTGTGTATTTCATGTTTTTTACTTCTTGGCGGGAGCAAACTTCATGATTATCGCACCTTACTGTTTTTATGTTCAGAGGTGTCGCACTTCGTACTTGAATCCAAGCAACATAACAATCTGTTTAAGAGTGATTCGCAACGCTTGGCATTTTTGCTATGCGTTGCGTTTAGTGTATAAGGTGGTATGCGGGAGCTTCGGTATTGCGTTGCTCACACCTTAACAGGGCGTTATGTGATCTTGTAAATTCAGCTACATAAAGGAGAATTTAGTGGCTAATTCAGTGATAATTCAGCAATTAGATAATCAATTGAAAGTAAATTCAGATGCTTATGATTTAAGTCGAATTGTTGGTGTTGAAGTGAAAGTTTTGACGTTCAAAGACTATCTTATGAGAATGTTTCTGTTGGGTGCAATTTCATCGAGTTTACTTTTTATCTTTATCCCATCAGAGCATCAGGAATATGGATTAGCGTATGCATCCTTTTTGCCATTGGTAGCATTTGTATTCGGTGCATTTTTGGGTTTTGTTAGCAGTAATAAGTATGAATTTCGTTTAGAGTTTAATCACTTAGATGAAACTGGGGTTCAATGGTTTACAGCGGCGAAGAGTAAAAAATCTAGTGATTACGTTTTGTTCAAAGAGCAAGAAATGGAGTTAAAACGAAAAATCACATAACAAACGGCTCAAGAGGGATTGCCAACGCGTGGCGACTTTAGTGCAAAATTGAAGTTCAGTGTTTACGGTGTGTTTTTTTGAGTTCGGCGGTGCGTTGTCAACCCCTTAGCCGGGCGTTATGCAACTCAGGGAAATTTAGGGGTTCAATCTTTTTAAATTTCTCCGGCCATTCGTTTTGCGTTGTCGGCAAATGAGCATTTTTACCCTAAAATTCGTGGTTAACTCAAACCGTAAAACAGGCAAGGTTCTTTGTTTGCCTCAATGAGTTTTTGGCGCTGGTTTGTTGTCAATTCAGCGTGCGCAAAGTGTGGAAAGTGCAAGTTTATCGAGCGTTTTGCACTTGCTGAATTTTCCGCCCGTTGAACTTGTCTCATTCAAAAGCTTGGTTTGTTGTTGAACGGTGGACTTTGTTTTGGCGGCTCATTTATCACCGCTCTGGCTTGGGTTGATTCTTGAATCACTCAACCATTGCAATCGTGGATTTTGGTCGTGTAAAGTCAGTTTATCTCATTGAATTTGCATAACAAACGGCTCAAGAGGGATTGCCAACGCGTGGCGACTTTAGTGCAAAATTGCAGTTCAATGTTTACAGTGTGTTTTTTAAGTTCGGCGGTGCGTTGTCAACCCCTTAGCCGGGCGTTAGGCAAAGTGAGTTTTTATCAGCTAAATCGGGTTTGAATTGAACGGCGAATTCCATGTTCTCATGGCTGGACTTAAGCAATAAATCGTCATCACATATTTGTTGTTTCTTGATCGTGTTGGGTTGCTTTTCGTTGTGAATTCATCGGTGAAATAACCTTCAGCATCCAAACGTCCGCCGAGCATGCTACGCTCATCACTTTTCTTCCAAATCGCTAAATTTGAGTTTTTTGTTTCTTTGCTGACTTGGCATTTTGGTTTATAAATTAATCGGTTAGTTTGTTTTAAGTTTATAAAAAAGTTCGTTCTTTAGTTTTGAAAGTGTCGGTGTCAATCAGTTGGCCTAACAAACGGCTCAAGAGGGATTGCCAACGCTTGGCGACTTTAGTGCAAAATTGAAGTTCAGAGTTGACAGTGTGTTTTTTTGAGTTCGGCGGTGCGTTGTCAACCCCTTAGCCGGGCGTTAGGCAAAGTGAGTTTTTATCAGCTAAATCGAGTTGAAATTGAACGGTAAATTCCATGTTCTCATGGCTGAACTTAAGCAATAAATAATCATCACATATTTTTTGTTTCTTGATCGCGTTGGGTTACTTTTCGCTGTGAATTCATCGGCAAAATAACTTTCAGCATTCAAACGTCCGCCGAGCATGCTACGTTAGTCACTTTTCTTCCAAACCGCTCAATTTGAGTTTTTTGTTTCTTTGCAAAGTTAGAGTTTTAGTTTATAAATTAATGGTTTAGTTTGTTTGAGTTTTACAAAAAGACTTGTTCTTGGGTTGTGAAAGTGTCGGTGTCAATTGGTTGGCCTAACAAACGGCTCAAGAGGGATTGTCAACGCGTGGCGGCTTTAGTGCAAAATTGAAATTCAGTATTTACAGTATGTTTTTTTAGTTCGGTGGTGCGTTGTCAACCCCTTAGCCGGGCGTTATGTGTTTGATGCGTTTTTAAGGTCAAAGCTACGATTTCATTGAGAATTCGTTCCGTGTTTTCGGCAAGTTGGCTTGGTCGAAATGGATTCTTGAACAATCTGAGATTGATCGTTTTCAAGGTTCTTGGGTTGCCTCAATTAAGTTTTGGATCTGGTTTGTGCTGAGTTTTATCGGTTTCAAATCGATTCAATTGAAATGCATTTTTGACTGATTCACTTGCTGATATTCAGCACTGAAAGTCTGGTGAAGCAAAAAGTTTAGCGGTTGCTGAAAGGGCGCTTTCTTTGTTGTTGATTCTGTAAGTGGTTTTCTTTGGCTAAGATTGCTGTGAAATTTAGGTTTTGGTAAGCATCGTTTTTGTACGTAACTTATTCAAATCTCTTCATTTCTACGGTGGTTTGTAAGCGCGTCATAAACCCCGCATTCTAATCACCTAGCCCGAATAATAAGATCAAACCTCCAACCCAAAGGAGATTTGAAATGGCCAAACGACGCACTAACCAAGAATGGCGAACCCTGTTCGAACACTATGAATCCAGCCAACTATCACAACGATTATTCTGTGAACGTAACGGACTGAGCCTCTCCACTTTTTACGCTAAGCGCCAACAGTTAAAGCACATCGAAAAACCGAACACGGTTGGCTTTGTTAAAGCAGAAGTCGTTGAAAAGACCACAAAGTATCAAGCCACTCACGTTGTCGTTGCCAATATGACGCTGCTCGTCAATGATGTTGAACTGAGCATCCCACAAGGCACGCCAGCGACCTATCTCGCAGAGCTTATCGGTGCGCTGTCATGAAACGTATGCTCAGTGCTCCCGAAATCTATCTCTATCGCGAAAGCGTCGATTTTAGAAAGTCCATCAACGGCCTCGCTGCGATTATCGAAAATGACACCGACTTGCCCTTGGGCAGCGGCGCACTGTTCCTGTTCACCAACAAACAGCGCGACAAAATCAAAGTGCTGTACTGGGATAAAACAGGCTTTGCTCTTTGGTACAAGCGCCTTGAAAAAGCCAAGTACAAGTGGCCATCAAAAGAGCAAAATGAGGTGTTTACCCTAACTCAATTCGAGCTTGACAGACTGCTTTCTGGCTTCACGATTATCGGCCATAAACCCGTTAGAATAAACGATTTTACAATGACTTAAGCGATAATATAGCCATATCCACCAAGCATTAACGGCATGATTTTAGTATAATCAATGCCATGAAAAAGACGCCAAATATCAACTCAGAAAGCCAAGATGTTGCCGAGCTACAAGCGATGGTGAAAGCGCTGTTGGCGTCAGAAACCCAATTGAAACAAGAGCGTCAATCGCTGCTTGAACAGCTCAAACTTGCCTTCGACCGTCAGTTCGCTAAACGCTCGGAGGCGTTAAAGCCTTACGATGAATCTCAAGGTGATCTCTTCAACGAAGCGGAGTGTGAGGCCGCTAAGGAAGAAGAGGTTGAAGTTGTCACAACGACCATCACAAAGAAGAAACGTGGTAAACGCAAACCACTGCCAAAGACCTTGCCTCGTGAAGTTATCGAACTCGATTTAAACGACGATGAAAAGCAGTGCACTTGCTGTCAACATAACCTGCATAAAATCGGTGAAGACCGTAGCGAGAAACTTGAGTTCACGCCAGCGGTACTAAAAGTGTTGGAATATGTTCGTCCTAAATATGCTTGCCGCCAATGCGAGCAAACAGAAGACAAAAACCACGTCGTTCAAAAGCCAGCGCCGCAAAGCATTATCCCGAAGAGCTTCGCCACAGAAAGCTTGTTGGCCAATATCATCCTCGGCAAATATCAATACGCGATGCCACTTTACCGCCAAGAATCCCTGTTTACCCAGTCGGGTATCGAACTCTCACGAACCACCATGGCAAGGTGGATTATCCAAGTCAGTGAGAAGTTCGCTCCACTTTACGCGGCCTTAAAAACGCACCTACTTGAGCAAGTGGTGATTCAGGCGGATGAAACGCCGCTCAATGTCCTCAAAGAAGATAAACAGTGTTATATGTGGCTTTACTGCTCGGGCGCAGACTCGCCTGAAGCCGCCCTCCCTAATGTGAGAAATATCGTCTTGTACGACTATCAAAACAGTCGAGCTAGGGCGTGCCCTGTTGCCTTCTTGGGGGATTACAGTGGTTATCTACAAACCGATGGCTATGGTGTTTATGATGGGCTTCATCTCGTCACCAATGTCGGTTGCTTGGCGCATGCTCGGCGCAAGTTCATGGAGGCGAAAAAGCTGCAAGGCAAAGGCAAGTCAGGCAAAGCGGATAGTGCATTGGCTAAAATCCAGAAACTCTATGGAATAGAATCACGCTTAAAAGGTGCCTGTGCCGAAAAACGGAAAGCAGAGCGCCAAGAGCATGCTAAGCCGATACTGGATGAGCTTTATGAATGGATGACAACTCAGAAAGTGCTTGAGTCTAGCCCGCTGGGTAAAGCGATAAAATACACGCTCGGTCAGTGGCCGAAGCTGAGCCGCTATATCGATGACGGTCACTTATCGATAGACAATAATCGTGCTGAACGCGCAATAAAACCGCTGGTTATAGGCAGAAAGAACTGGCTCTTCTCGACCAATCCCAATGGAGCTGAAGCGAGCGCGATGCTTTACAGTATCGTCGAGACAGCGAAAGCCAACGGCCTTATCCTTTACGACTACATGGTTAAGTGCATGAAAGAGCTAGCGAAATCTGAGCCTGATATCGATGCACTCCTGCCTTGGAACTTCCAACACTAACAATATCGCCCCGTGGGATCATGGGGCGGATACGGTGGTTTACTTTGAATTCACGGTAAAATTCACATAACAAGCAATTCAAGTGGATTCTCAACGCGTGGCAGTTTTACTATGCGTTGAGTAAAGTGTTTTATGGTGCAATGCAGCGGCTTGGCCAGTGCGTTGTTCACCACTTAATTGGGCGTTATGCCTTTGGGGCTAGAGATAGTGATACCCAGAGAGGGTATCAAATAGTTCTAAGGTGGTTGATGTTAATAGTTTCAACACCATTTTCGAAGAAGTGGGTATAAGCTCTAAGATCATCGGTAATTACGAAGCACTTTTTTGACTTGGCTGCTTGAATAACAGCCATATCCGTAATACCGATGTAGCTAAATCCTTTAGATGAAAGCAGAGTTTTTTTATTGACATACTCTTCTTCAAACACTTCTATATGAGGTACTACTTTAGAAAGGAAATCATCAAACTGGTGTTTGGGGATTTTCTCAATAAAATTCCATGTTTCTGCCAAAACATGTGGAGTAACTATTAACTTATCAAACTGACCTACATAGAATTCTAGAAACTCAAAATCATCAACAGAATATTTTTCAGTTCTTTTGAACTGGGGCACTAGTTCTTTGTCATATACACCTATTAGGTACATTACTAAGAGGTTAGTATCCAACATAACCCCAGCTCTGCGGTATCTACGAAGTAAGTCATCTAACATTGACATTAGTTAAGCGTGCGAATTTTCATCGACAGTACTTCGCCTGTCTCTAAGTCAACTTTGAATTGCTTATACTCTTTAGCCGCCGGGTTACTTATGGAGTATGTTTTTTGTGCAAAACCCAAGGTGATCAGCCAGTGATCTACGTTTTTTTCGATTTCTTCCACAGTAATGTTCAAGTTGTAAACATCTTGGGTGAACTCTCGAAAATACTCTGCTGCTTTATGGGATGCTTCTTGTGCTGAAATAGTCATGTGAACTCCTAGTGAACGTTTGCTGCATTGTAAAGTTTACATGGTGCGTATACTAGTCAAATCTGTATAGATCTCAAGTTTTAGTTTCTCAAGATCAAAGGCATAACAAACGACTATGGCGTCAATCCTTTATTTTGGGCGATGTTTTGGTCCCACATGACGCCATCTCGAAGCATAGAGTTTAGGATGACCACCATCTTGCGAACGCAAGCGATAATCGCCACTTTCTTTGGTTTTCCAGCTTCGAGTAATCGAGCGTAAGTGTCCTTGAAAACAGGGTTACATTGCATGGCTGACATCATGGCCATGTACAAAACGGTTCTCACCTGTGCGCGGCCTCCTTGGATGACTCGTTTCCCTTTGTAGCGTCCGCTTTCACGTGTAATAGGGGCGACGCCGATGAGTGAAGCTGCTTGCTTGTTGGTAATGTAGCCTAACTCAGGCACATTGCTGATGATAGACGCAGCGGCGATATTGCCGATACCAGGTACGCTTTGTAAGAGGGTATTTTTAGTTTGGTATTCGGGGCAATCTTCGATGAGTTTGACAAGCTTATTTTCAATCTTTGAGACTTGATTTTTTATCGCTGTCAGGATGGGTGTGATTGTCGAATGTAGGTACTTAGGCAAAATTTGAATACGATTTTTTTCCATGGTTTGCATCGCGAGTAGCTGATTGCGGCGAATTACTAAGTCACTCATTAAACGTATGTTTTTAGCCTTTATGACTGTCAAGTCAGGTTTAATTGCTTCACCATAATGAGCAATAAGCTGTGCATCTAAGCGGTCATTTTTGGCTCTACGACCAATAGCGCCGGCAAAGCGTTTGATATGAACAGGATTGGCACGAACAATAGGCAATTTGGCCTCGGTACAGGCTAACACGAAGGGCATTTCTAGGCGCCCAGTTGCTTCGATAACGATACGCTGTGGGTTGTGTTTTTTGATGGTGGTTAAGGCTTGTTTGATACCTTTTTCGTTGTTTGGCACGGTAAAAAAGACATCGAGTGGACGGATGTAAATATCGAGCTGTGATTTGCCAGTATCAACACCGATATTAATGTTTTGAAGTGTTTTTGTATTCATAATAAGCTAACTCTTGCTTGCGAAATGCGGGTTCGAGACCCAGTCGACTATTCGAGGTTTATGCTTGGAGTCCTATGAGGTGTTCATGTTTGTTATCGGTCTCTCGACAGAGGAGCCAGCGTTCAATCGAACTACCACATAGAAAGCTTTAGTTGCCGCTAAAGCCTGGGTCTCATTTTACCCTTTTGGCTTGGTTATTATCCATACAAACGGTTCAAGAGGGACTGCCAACGCGTGGCGGTTTTTGTTCAAATCAGCATTTGTGATTACGGTTGTTATTTTAGGTTCAGTGTTTTGCGTTGTCAGCCCCTTAACCGGGCGTTAGGCAAGGTGAGTTTTTATCAGCTAAATCGAGTTTAAATTGAACGGTAAATTCCATGTTTTGTGGTTTAATTTAAGCAATAAATAATCATCACATATTTGTTGTTTCTTGATCGCGTTGGGTTGTTTAGCGCTGTGAGTTTAGCGGCAAAATAACCTTCAGCATCCAAACGTCCGCCGAGCATGCTACGCTCGTCACTTTTCTTCCAAACCGCTCAATTTGAGTTTTTTTGTTTCTTTGCTGATTTAGCGTTTTGGTTTATAAATGAATGGTTTAATTTGCTTCAAATTTACAAAAAAGCTCGTTCTTTGGTTTTGAAAATGTCGTTGCCAATCGGTTGGCCTAACAAACGGCTCAAGAGGGATTGCCAACGCGTGGCGACTTTAGTGCAAAATTGAAGTTCAGTGTTTACAGTGTGTTTTTTAAGTTCAGCGGTGCGTTGTCAACCCCTTAGCCGGGCGTTATACCGTTTTTAGGCTCAGGAGGTCATTTGGATATTTTTAATAATCGAGAGTTAGCTACAGCTACTCTGGTAATTGCTGTCTTAATTTGGGCTTCCATAAAAAGTAAGGATGTTCTACCGGCTATAGAGTTATACCGAATCAACTTGAAGATGCAGGCTTGAGAACCTGAAAATGATCATTAATTCGAGATGTCAAAGAGCCTGCGATCTCTGGAAGAGTCACAGAAAAAAATTGGTCTATTGCCGCCTTGAAGTCCCGTTTTCTTTTGAAGTAAACGTTGTTCCTCGACTTCTCATTCATTACTTTCCATAGCCGCTCTATTGGGTTGAGGTTTGGACTGTAAGGTGGAAGATAATGCAGTTTAATATTCAGGACAAACGCCGCATCTTTGACTAAGTCACTGCGGTGATATCCCGCACCATCTAATATGATATGAAGCTTATGGGCTAACGAATAACTCTCTCTTAACTTACAGAAAAAACGAACAATCGATTCACTGTTAATGCTCTCATAGTCGTGAACAATGGTTGCACCAATATCCGACAGGTTCAGTGCGCCAATAATGTTCAATCGGCTACGATTACCCGTTGTTTCAATCACTTTATCCTGACCAGTACGTATCCAGCCATGCGATATCTTTGTTGATAGTGTTGGGTGAACTGCATCGATAAAGACTATCGATTCATCCTCGCCACAGCTTGCCTTTAGCGCTTCATACGCCTCTATGAATGCTTGCTGTTTTGCTTCATCAAACTTGTGTGGTATGCCTTTCGGTTGCTTGTAGCTAAAACCATTATGGTGAAGCCATTTGTTCATACCAGAAACAGTATAATCAAGCCCAAACGTCTCTTTAACATAGGCGACAATTTGATGAGTATGAGAATAGGTTTTCTCAGTCAAATGCTCGATTAGGTGCATGGTTTGAATAGCAGAAAGCTTGCTTTGGCTTCCTCCATTCTCAGGCTTAAGTTTTTCAGAAAGTACGTAGTCACTGAGGTGACGTGCAACGGTCGATTCATGAATACGAAGAGCTTGTGAAATCATAGTCTGACTCCAGCCTTCAGAAGCCAGCAAAACAGCCTTAATACGGTCGCAAACTCGACTATCACGCTCAATGTCGTGCATCTGTTCGAGTTGCAGTTTCTGTTGAGGAGTCAGTGTGATTTTCATGGTTTGTAGCATGATCCTGATTCTATTGAAAATCAAGCATCTTCAATGATCACGGGTATAGTCCTAAAATCCTTTTGCCATAAGTCTATACTGATAACCACAGGCACTCTGCTTTTATATATTTCAATTGTCGTATATTTACTTTATAGCATTGATGTTTGGAATGCAGGGCAACTTAAAAATACGATAGTGTGGTTTGTGTTTATTGGCTTTGTTCAGCTCATGAATACGACTAAGATCACCGATCCCAAAGAGTACTTGAAAGCATCGTTAAATTCTCAGTTTAAGTTGATTGTACTAATTGAGTTCCTAGTAGCGTTTCATTCTTATGGCTTTATAACTGAGCTATTTCTAGTAACGGTAGCTACACTATTTGCGTGTTGTAGTGCTTTTGCAAAAGGTAAGCCAGAGTATAAGCAAGTACAAAAAATATCTGACTATATTTTAGTCGTAATGGGAACTTTGATTTTCATCGACTCAATCTTAAATATATATAATGAGCCAGGTAAGTTTTTCAGTGTTAATACATTTCGGGATTTCTTGGTTCCGATGTTGCTGTCGGTATCTTTGCTACCATATGTGTATGTATTTTATTATTTTTTAGCTTACGAGAGAGCGTTTGTTATAACTCATATCTATACTGACTCTAAACAACTTCAACGGTACGCAAAAATACGCTCATTTGTTGCCTTCAAAGGAAAGCCTAGCCTTATCCATAAATGGCTGATCTATTCTTGTATTCCTGAGTTTGAGTCAAAAAAAACGATCCGAACTTCAATCGATAAATTTAAAGAGCAGCAGCGTGAATCAACGGTATAACAAGGCGTTAAAGAGGGACAGCCAACGCGTGGCATTTTTATCATGCGTTGGTTTTTGTGGTTACGGTGTTATGCGGAAGCTTGGTAATAGCGTTGGCTGCCCCTTAACGCGGCGTTAGCTGAGGTTAAGAAAAATCATAAAGTTAAGCGTTTATTTTTCTTAGTCTGAGGCTCTAGCTTTACACCTGAAAGTCAGCACTTTTCCGCGTATCTCGCCAGTGGCACTGTTCGTGAAGTGGTTGAACTAACCGAAGTCTATTTACGGGAAGTGGTGTGTTTGTTTATTTCTTTGGTGCGGCTTCTTTGGTTTTGAAGCTCTTTTGCACTAAATGGATTTCGCGTACTTGGTTGTTGGCTTCTTAGAAAGGATTCTTTGTAAATTGAAGTCTTAGAAGCTCGCCAGTTTTCCTGTTATTTCTTCTTTGCCAAGTGCTTTTCGTGGGTTAGGTTTTGGTTTTTCAGTTGTCCATTTTATTTTGTCGCTTGAAAGCAATAATGTGTTTTAAATTAGGCCGTTGGGTAGCCAATCTCCGGCTAAAGTGCAGCAGCTAACAAACGGCTCAAGAGGGATTGCCAACGCGTGGCAACTTTGGTGCAAAATTGAAGTTCAGTGTTTACAGTGGTTTTTTTGAGTCTGGCGGTGCGTTTTTAACCCCTTAGCCGGGCGTTATGTTTTTAATCAGGTTCAGGGAATCAGGAAGAAAAGAGTCAGTTATTTTTACAGCAGTACTTTCGAACTTTACCTAGTGAAGTGTCTGAAAAATATACATCATTTAGTTCGGATTATTTTTGCGCAGATGAGTATAACGCAAATCTATGTGCTGATTTAATCCTACGTGGCGAGAAACGAGCATCATGCAGCATGGAATACTGGTATAGCCATGAGGGTGAAGTTTTACCAAGAGTTGGTCATCTTCAAGTTGTCACAAACTGGGATGGTGAACCAATTTGTATAATTGAGATAACATCGGTCTCAAATTGTCGATTCAATGAAGTGTCAGAAGAGTTTGCGGCAAGTGAGGGTGAAGGCGACAAATCATTAGAATGGTGGCGTAAAGCTCATTGGAAATTTTTCTCACGTGAATGTGAAGATTTAGGTATAGAGCCTAGTGAGGATATGCTATTGGTTTTAGAGCACTTTAAGGTCGTATATCACTAAAAACATAACAAACGGTTCAAGAGGGACTGCCAACGCGTGGCGGTTTTTGTTCAAATCGGCCTTTGTGATTACGGTTGTTATTTTGGGTTCAGCGGTTTGCGTTGTCAGCCCCTTAACCGGGCGTTATGCTCTAGTCACAATCAAACTATTTTGGAATTTATCACAATGAAAAAATTAACAATTCTAGCTCTTTCATCACTAGCTTTCTTCTCATCTAACACTTTTGCTAGAGATGATGTGGGTAATTATTCGATTACAAAGGCAATGAGCTCTGAAGTGGCTAAATCTAAATTAGGCACTGAAGTTTCATTTTACTTTGGCGAGCAGAGTTACGGTAAAGTTCTCAAAGAATTAGGTGAATTTAAAACCAGTAAAAAAACGAACGCTTTCAATAAAACAGATGAAGAAGCGTGCAATTGGGTTTTTCTTTCCGCCATGATTGCTCTTAAAGACAGAGCGATAAAAGAGGGTGGAAATGCAGTAGTTAATATCAAATCAAATTACAAAAATAATCTCACTTCAAGCAACGATACTTTTCAATGTGGTGCTGGAGCCGTAATGGCTGGAGTTGCATTGAGTGGTGAAGTTGTGAAGCTCAAAAAATAAGCATAACAAACGACTATGGCGTCAATCCTTTATTTTGGGCGATGTTTTGGTCCCACATGACGCCATCTCGAAGCATAGAGTTTAGGATGACCACCATCTTGCGAACGCAAGCGATAATCGCCACTTTCTTTGGTTTTCCAGCTTCGAGTAATCGAGCGTAAGTGTCCTTGAAAACAGGGTTACATTGCATGGCTGACATCATGGCCATGTACAAAACGGTTCTCACCTGTGCGCGGCCTCCTTGGATGACTCGTTTCCCTTTGTAGCGTCCGCTTTCACGTGTAATAGGGGCGACGCCGATGAGTGAAGCTGCTTGCTTGTTGGTAATGTAGCCTAACTCAGGCACATTGCTGATGATAGACGCAGCGGCGATATTGCCGATACCAGGTACGCTTTGTAAGAGGGTATTTTTAGTTTGGTATTCGGGGCAATCTTCGATGAGTTTGACAAGCTTATTTTCAATCTTTGAGACTTGATTTTTTATCGCTGTCAGGATGGGTGTGATTGTCGAATGTAGGTACTTAGGCAAAATTTGAATACGATTTTTTTCCATGGTTTGCATCGCGAGTAGCTGATTGCGGCGAATTACTAAGTCACTCATTAAACGTATGTTTTTAGCCTTTATGACTGTCAAGTCAGGTTTAATTGCTTCACCATAATGAGCAATAAGCTGTGCATCTAAGCGGTCATTTTTGGCTCTACGACCAATAGCGCCGGCAAAGCGTTTGATATGAACAGGATTGGCACGAACAATAGGCAATTTGGCCTCGGTACAGGCTAACACGAAGGGCATTTCTAGGCGCCCAGTTGCTTCGATAACGATACGCTGTGGGTTGTGTTTTTTGATGGTGGTTAAGGCTTGTTTGATACCTTTTTCGTTGTTTGGCACGGTAAAAAAGACATCGAGTGGACGGATGTAAATATCGAGCTGTGATTTGCCAGTATCAACACCGATATTAATGTTTTGAAGTGTTTTTGTATTCATAATAAGCTAACTCTTGCTTGCGAAATGCGGGTTCGAGACCCAGTCGACTATTCGAGGTTTATGCTTGGAGTCCTATGAGGTGTTCATGTTTGTTATCGGTCTCTCGACAGAGGAGCCAGCGTTCAATCGAACTACCACATAGAAAGCTTTAGTTGCCGCTAAAGCCTGGGTCTCATTTTACCCTTTTGGCTTGGTTATTATCCATACAAACGGTTAAAGAGGGATTGCCAACGCTCGTCGACTTTAGTTAAAAATTGAAATTCAGCGTTTACGGCGCGTTTTTTGAGTTAAGTGGTGCGTTGTCAACCCCTTAACCGGGCGTTAGCATGCAGAGGTAGCATGAAAAAGATCCTTATCATCGGAAACTCTGGTTCAGGTAAAAGTTGGTTGTCAGAACAGTTATCAAAGAGACTTAGACTAAAAGAAGTTCACTTGGATTCAGTTGTTTGGGAACTGTAGTGGTCAACTAAAATTGGCCACGGTTTTAGAGTTTTCCCAATATAATCGTTCTGATTCATTGGGAGTTAGACCACCGTTATACTGATGTGGCCTGAGTTGGCAGTAATATCCGATAATGTAGCGGGTGATCTCTTGTTGAGCCTCAACGAAGCTATGATAACCCACAGTTGGCACCCATTCCGTCTTCAGACTTCTAAAGAAGCGCTCTATCGGCGCATTATCCCAACAGTTTCCTCGGCGAGATAAACTCTGTTTTATTTGAAAGCGCCACAGTAATTGACGGTATTTACGGCTGGTATAGTGACTGCCTTGATCGCTATGGAACATGACACCTTTTGACTTTCCGCGAGATTCATAGGCCATAGACAGAGCTTTACCTGTCAACCGACTATCAGGCGACAAAGACATTGACCAACCGATCACTTTGCGGGCAAAAAGATCGATAACGACCACTAAATACATCCACCGATTACCTGTCCAAATATACGTAACATCACCAGCCCAGACTTCATTTGGAGCCGTAACAGCAAATTGACGACTTAAGTGATTTGGAACGTCAATATGTTCTTGTGAAGCCTTTCTGTAACGATGCTTTGGTTCTTGGCAGCTCACTAAACCAAGAGTTCTCATTAGCTTTGTTGCTCGGTATCGGCTCAGCTTTACACCCTGATTTGTGACTATATCTGCAATGGTTCTCGCTCCCGCAGAGCCATTGCTTGCGGCGTAAGCCTCGCTAATCAAGCTGCGCAGCTTTATTGTGTCCGCATTAATTACCGTTGGGCGTTTAAGCCAATAGTGATAACTACTTCGATGAACATTGAAGACTTCGCATAATGTTTTTACGCTGTAGCTCTGCTTGAGTTTCTTGATTATCAAGAATTGTTCAGTGAATCCGACATCAACAGAGCCGTGGCTTTTTTTAATATTTCATTATGCTCTTCAAGGCGAGCCAGCTTCTTTTTCAATTCCCGAATTTCTATTTGCTCAGGGGTCATAGGTGTAGCTTTCGGTGTTTTCCCTTGGCGTTCTTCTCTAAGCTGGCGAACCCATTTATCCATCGTGGACTTGCCCACATTCATGGCTTGGGCTGCTTCAGTCACTGAGTAATTTTGGTCTAAGACTAGCTGCGCTGCTTCTAACTTAAATTCTGCGCTAAATAGTCGTCTTATATGTTTTGTCATAATGTCACCTGTTAACTTATGAGGTGATGATATCACCTCTAACTAAGTGACCAAATTCACTATGCCACTACAAATCAACCTCTATATACTCGAAGATCGTTTGGCGCATCTGGTCTCTCGTCATAATCGGCTCATATTGGATCGCTTCCACTTTCATAGAATGGAAGAAGCTCTCAACACAAGCATTGTCCCAGCAATTTTCTTTCCTACTCATACTTTGTTTTAGATTATAAGCAGTTATGAGATCTCGATAATCTTTTGAGCAGTACTGACTACCTCGATCACTATGAACGATAACCTGCTCGGGGAATCCGCGACGGAACAACGCCATTGATAGCGCATCACAGACCAGCGTAGCCGTCATTCTGGTATCCATAGACCATCCAATTACTTGTCTTGAGTAAAGGTCAATAATTACTGCCAAGTACAGCCAGCCTTCGCTTGTCGCAACATAGGTGATGTCTCCCGCCCATTTTTCATTCGGAGCAGATGCGCTAAAGTTCTGAGCCAACAGGTTTGGAGCAACAGGCATTTGATGCTTGCTGTCCGTAGTGCACTTAAACTTGCGTGCAGCTTTCGGCGTTAAATCTTGACGCTTCATACTGGCAGCAATGGTTTTAACATTGTAGCTATCACCGCTCTCAGACAGTTCTTTTTGGATACGCCTTGAACCATCTCGGCCTTTGCTGTTGGCGAAAGCTTCTTTAACTTTTGTATCAAGCTGTTGGCGAATAGCCTCGCGTTGGATGGCGTTGTGTCGATGCTTAATCCAGTAATAAAACCCACTTCGGGATATCCCGAACACCTTAGCCATACGTACTATACTGAAGCACAGCAGGTGTTCGAGTATAAACTCGTAGCAATCTACTTTAGATTCTTCGCGAAGTAGGTGGCGGCCTTTTTTACAATTTCTAGCTTTTCTGCTTGCTCAGCCAACTCCCTTTTGAGCTTAGCAACCTCTGCGGCTAGCTCTTGCTCTCGCTGACTAGTACTGGTGTCTTTCTTCGAGTTCTTCCGCCACCCGTAGATTTGAGATTCGTGTAAAGAAAGCTGTCTTGCTGTCGCAGCTACTCCCACTTTATCTGCTAACTTCAGGGCTTCTGCTTTAAATTCAGGGGAATGTTTAATTCTAGTTTTCTTAGTTGTCATTGTTCACCTCGTTAGTGATTGTACTCACTTAACTCAGTGTCCAAAACTGCTGGGGCGGATCACAAGGTCTGGAAGAGTGAAGGAACCGGAGTTGAAGGGCGTCGGGTACAGAGTAAAGGCAACTTAGATAGATTAGCGACTATTTTTGCCTTTTTAGCCGTAAGGCTCTTCCAGTTAACGCACGGCTTGGCGGTTGGAAAGACAGTAAAAGAAATGGAAGAGCGTCAAGGCTACGAACTCGCTCTGTCTCTTGAGCAGGACTTTTGATCGAGTCAAACTGCATTGAAGGTAACGTGACTTGTGATGACGTAACTTATACTGGTAAATCAAAGAGATCTGGCAATGAGATTATCCTTACTGGCCATACTTTACATACATATTTATCAGATGGCACACCATCAATATTTATTGGTTATGAGCTTGTAAATGGCGATTTTGTTTACGTAATTTCAGATTCAGGATTGTTGACAGTTACCCAAGACCAAAGAGTTTTGGTCAAGGAGCAAGGAAATTGGGACTGGTCGAAATAAACACATAACAAACGGCTCAAGAGGGATTGCCAACGCGTGGCGGCTTTGGTGCAAAATTGAAGTTCAGTGTTTACAGTGTATTTTTTGAGTTCGGCGGTGCGTTGGCAACCCCTTAGCCGGGCGTTATACTCTCTCTCGTTCCGTAAATTTTCTGTACTAATTGAATATGCCTTAAGTTTGCACTATAATCAATCAGCTTACGGAACATATCCGTACATTGGAGGGGTTATGGCAACGGCACGTTTAGATATCCGCCTTGATGAAGAGATCAAGGCAAAAGCCGAAAAAGCATCGGCTTTACTTGGTTTAAAAAGTCTCACTGAATATGTAGTGAGACTTATGGACGAAGATGCGACTCATGTTATTGAGGAGTATGAAAGTATTATGGTTAAAGACAGTGTTTTTGACGAATTTATGGCTGCGTGTAATAAAGTAAAAGCACCGAATCAAGCTTTGCTTGAAGCTGTTAAATTTACAGAGAAGAGTGGTATCAAGTGAGTTGGGGTAAAGAGTTTGTAGAACTTAGTAAGTCAAAGCATGACCGCGATTCATTTGACTGTGGAGAGCAAGAGCTAAACACATTTATCAAAACTCAAGCTGCAAAGCGCATGCAAGCAGGTATTAGCCGAACAATGGTTTTACCTAGTGCTCAACCACTGTTAAATCAAAAATTCGCTATTTGTGTATTTTATAGTGTTGCACCGAGTTCAATCAGTCGAGAAACATTGCCGGCACAACTAGCAAAGAAACTTCCTAGGTATCCAATCCCTGTTTTTCTTTTGGCTCAATTAGCTGTGCACAAAGAGTATCATGGCTCTGGGCTCGGAAAAATTAGTCTAATTCGCGCACTGAAGTACTTATGGGAAGTGAATCATCACATGAGGGTATACGCAATAGTTGTGGACTGTCTGACAGATTCCGCTCAAGCGTTCTATACGAAGTTTGGCTTTGAAGTATTGTGCGAATATAATGAGCGTATTCGTATGTTCTTACCAATGAAAACGGTAGAACAGCTTTTTAATCAATAGGCTACGAATATAACAAACAATTCAAGCAGACCCTCAACGCGTGGCATTTTCGTTTTTCGTTTTTCGTTTTTCGTTTTTCGTTTTTCGTTGAGTTTAGTGTTTACTGCGTTGTGCGGAAAGTTGGTCGTTGCGTTTCGGGCTACTTAATTGGGCGTTATATAGGCCCATTACGTATCAAAATTAACTGTATATAGAGAGGTTTTAATTGTTTAGGATTTCTGTCATTCTGAAAACATTACTGATCAGTATTGGACTTCTCAGCAGTGGATTTATTTTTGCCAAGTGTTCGGTAGAAGAAATAAAAAATGTCAGGGATAAGGCATTAAGTTCATACAAGGATAGAAAGTACGAAGTCGCAGAGAATACTTTAAGCCTCTATTACGACAATGAATGTAGTTTTTATGATATGGCTAAAGATTCAGATGATGTACTAAATAGTGGGCTATGGCTAATCAGTGACTTGATGTTCTACCGAAACGCAAGGAAAGACTACCTCGGTTGTTTATCTTTGGAAGATGAGGTTTACTGGTCTTGGATGGTAAGTGATCCTAATCGTCACTTGAGTAAAGTCGAAAAAGCGCTTCAAACAAACATATCAGTATGCCAAGACGTTCTCAATAAACTGTACCCCGATCCTAAGCAATGCTCTGTGGAAGGTTATAAAAATTTATTTGCAGTTCCAGTTTCGTGGGGAACAGAAAACGAACTACTTTATGAAGTTGCTTGTATTGGCTTCAAAGGAAATGAACAAAACTTGCTGACTTTAGATCAGAGAGATTCCCCTAAATTTCAAAGTGAAGGGATGAATTCATTTCCAAGGTTGGAAATACTCTATGTAAATAAAGTAAAAAAACACAATAAAATGGGTACTGACGAAGCTAAGTGGACAAAAGAGTATAAGTTGGACCCTATTTATTTCTTGTCTAAGAGTGGGGAATTGTGGGGCGCTGAGCGTTGTTATTGGTTTACGATACGCTTTGGGAGTCAAGCGGGGACTATTTTCTTAGATGGCGGCTCAAATTGGTGTGTTGGAGGGAGTGCTAGAAACATAAATCGAGTAATTGCTCAGCTTGATTATCCTTTTAAGGCTCAAGTGCTTTACGAGACGTTCCACTCTGTTAAGTAAGTTGGGAAGTTTGGTGTTGTGGGGCTACTTAGTATCAAGTTTGAAGTGCGACACTTTCTACAGATACTCATGAATATACTCCGTTGGTGTTCGGTACCCAAGTCTTTTGTGTGGGCGCGTATTTAATTTGTGTGCAATTTCATTACACCGCTTCTGTGTCACGTGTGACATGGAGGTTCGTTTTGGTAAGTATTGTCGTATCAAGCCATTGGTGTTTTCATTAGTGCCTCGTTCCCATGAATGGTATGGATTCGCAAGGTAAAACAGACAGTTATGATGTTTTTCTAGTTGTGCGTAACCATGAAATTCAGTGCCGTTATCCGCAGTTATTGTCTTAAAAGGTAAGTCAGAGCGGGTCATGATTTTGCTCATTATTACGTTGAGTGATTCGCTTGTTCTATTGTCCATTTGCCCAATAAAAGTGTAGCCAGTCATTCTGTCGACTAAAGTGACGATACAGTGCTTGGTTTGAATAGCCACCGACTTGATAGACACCTTTTAGTTAGACAAAATGACTAATAGAGAGGTGCTTATGAGCAGCAAGAGATATCCAGAAGAATTTAAAATTGAAGCAGTCAAACATGTGACTGCAAAAGGTCATAGCGTGTCTGAAGTTGCAGCGCGACTAGGAACAACGAGCCACAGTTTGTATGCGTGGATTAAACGCTACGGTCCCAACTCCTCACAATACCAAGCTCAATCTGATGAAAGTGCTGAAATTCGTCGACTTAAAAAGGAATTGCAGCGAGTAACAGAAGAGCGAGACATACTAAAAAAAGCCGCGGTGTACTTCGCAAGCCAGTCCGACTGAGGTATGCCTTTATTAAAGCGAATAAGACAATCTGGTCTGTTCGACGCATGTGTAAAGTCTTTGGAATTCACCCAAGTGGTTATTATTCTTGGCTAAAAAATCCAGATAGTAGACAAGAAAAGCGGCGAAAATACCTTCTCGGACTGATAAAGCAGTTTTGGCTGGAGTCAGGCTGTGTGTATGGTTATCGAAAAATCTACAGTGACCTGCGAGATGAAGGGGAAATCTGTGGAATTAACCAAGTTCATTGTCTAATGAAGCGAGAAGGTATTCAGTCGCAAAGAGGTTATCGAAAGCCACGCCCCAAAGGTGGTGTCGAAAACATCATTGTTTCTAACAAGCTCGCCCGAGAGTTCAACCCACACAAGCCCAATCAATCGTGGGTAACTGATATTACATACATCAAAACGCACGAAGGTTGGCTGTATCTGGCGGTAGTTGTAGACCTGTTCTCTCGGCGGGTAATTGGTTGGTCAATGAAAAGTAGAATAACCAAAGAGCTTGTCCTTGATGCTTTGCTGATGGCTATTTGGCGTCATTCACCAGTAGAAAAAGTGCTCGTTCACTCAGATCAAGGAAGCCAGTATACCAGCCATGACTGGGACAGGTTTTTGAAACAGCATGGTCTTGAATCAAGTATGAGTCGCTGTGGTAACTGTCATGACAATGCGGTTGCCGAGAGTTTTTTCCAGTTACTCAAAAGAGAAAGAATTAAGCGGAAGATCTACACCACGAGAGAGGAAGCTCGTATGGACATCTTCGAATATATTGAGATGTTCTACAACATTAAACGCCGACATGGTTCCAATAATCAGTTGTCGCCAGTAGAGTATGAAAAGCAATATGAAATCAAGTTAAAGAGTGTCTACTAATTTGGTGGCTATTCAGTTCCGCGACCCACGGCGGTATCAATTTCCCAGTGGCCAGGCTCTTTTCGATGCTCAGCGTCTGCAGGTCTTTCGGCAATTATACCACGCAAATCATTACCTTATGACATGGTGCAACGTGTCTCTGTGCTTGAGCAAGAATGTCCAACATCAACGAACCGCATCCAAGACTCGGTCGTCATTTTTTACGACAAGACAGGACCATCTACACCGATGATGGCCATGCACTTGGCCGACTTACTGACAGCATTAGAAATTCACTTTAACCGACGCTCAGGTGTGGTAACTGGCGCATTATTACAGGGGTATAAACGATGAAAGAGCCGAATTTAACAGATATCAAACTCCGCTCTGAAATTCCAACCGGTGCTAAGTTATTAGGTTGGATTATCTACAGTCCAATACAAGATGACTTCTTATGGAATTTTAGGGAAACGGCTCACATGCTGGCTAAGCGTTGGATCATTTATCCCGACATGGCGATGAGATTTAAGAAGTACCAACAGGCTGTTAAAATGCGAGATGATTTAGACCTACGTGGACACGCAACCATTGTAGGCGCATTTGATTGCGGCCCTGAGATACGCATAGGTAATTAGCGAAAATGGCGACAGTGCAAGCGTGGATGCTGTGGTGTGAAACACAGCGCTGCGCTGCACGTAGCCATTAACGGTTTCTAATCCACGACAATAATTAAGTTAATAAAGTGCGTATTATATATCTTATGTTAAATAAACAATGACAAAATGAAAGCGCCACGCCTTTGTACGCTTTCTAGGGATGTGGCCATTAAACATAATCAGTATTTACCATAAAATACCTAATAACTAGTCTGATAATCGAAGATTTCATTCTAGTTATTAATACGTTAATTTCCGGCTAGTTTAACTCTGAAACCTTTCTTTTCTAAATAAGCTTTAATTTTATCTCGAGCATCACCCTGGATCTCTATTTCACCATCTTTTACTGAGCCACCACACCCACAACTTTTCTTGAGTTCTGCCGCGAATAGCTTTAGTGCAGTATCATCTAAATCCAAGCCGGTCACGATACTCACGCCTTTCCCTTTTCGCCCTTTTGTTTGACGATGGATTCTAACCACTCCATCTCCTTTAGGGCGTTCTATAATTTCAGGCTCAGCTTTGATACGGCCTAAATCCGTAGAATATACAAGTGTCATAAATCATTTACTTCTTTAATTGTTCTGCTTTCTGTTTTGCAAGCAAATAAGCTTCGATATGTTTTTGAATAGCTACTTTTGAACCTTTGATTAAGCGACCATTGAAAAAGCAATACCACCCATTGAGCTCACCTGTGTCATTCTTCAGTGTAAAGCCGCCAAATTGCTCTTGTTTACCATTTGGAGCTTCTCTCTTCTTACCTACCGCACTGAACTCTCTAGGATCAATGATAGAGGCAGTATCACACCACCAGTCTATGCTTTTTTTAACTGCCGCAAGGTTACCAGTCAAAACATGGTTTTTGATCTTAACTTGCCATATATCTGTAGAGTTAGGCGCAGATGTAAGGGTAAATCCTCGATACGTCGCTATAGCCATATGTTATTGGTCTTTTTAATTATAGGTTAGTTAAATAATAATTGTATCTTCACCGTTATCAAGTATATTTATCGATAAACCATATTGTTATAGTGCATCAAGATGAAAAAAAACATCCCTCTCATCACAGATCCTATGATTTTAAAACAAAAGGTTACCGAATTTTCCGACACAGTTTGCTTTGAACAATTTCAACATTTGACACATTGGCAATATTCGAAGAACTCCGCTTTGGCCATGGCTAAAGATTGGAATCATTTTGTTACATTTTGCAAAATAAGATGTGTTACTCCTCTTCCTGGCTCAACAACAGCTGTTAGGCAATTTATCGAAACGGAAGCTCGTGTGAGAAAATACGCGACTATCAGGCGTTACATGGTCACCATTGGTATCATCCATCACCTACTTTCGATGAAAGACCCCACGCAAAACCGACTCACTCAACTTTCTTTGTTTCGTCTTAAAGGAGAGAAAGGTGATGATGCTAAGCAAGCGACACCGTTAACGAAAAAACATTTATTAGCACTAGATATACAACTTATTCATTCATCTCACAAAAAGGATATCCGCGATCTTGCCATCTATTATGTGATGTTTGAGTGTGCTTTGAAACGAAGTGAGCTTAAAAAACTAAGTATAGGCCAAGCCTTAACTGTGGATGGGCAAATGAAGATCATCGTGGGAAATGTCGATTATTATCTTTCTGAATCGGCCTCTCTTGCACTTAAAAAGTGGCTACAATTACTCAATAAAGAGTCGAACATTGTATTTTGTTCAATCGATCGCCATGGCAATATTTCAAATAGATCTTTAAATGATGCGTCTATTTTCCGTATCTTACGTCATGCAGGGCAACGTTTAGGCATATTTGAATTGAGGTTTTCAGGCCAATCAACCCGTGTTGGTGCGGCTCAAGAACTGGCTAAACAAGGTTATAAAACTCAAGATATTCAGCAATTTGGACGATGGTTAAGCCCTGCAATGCCAGCTCAATACATTGGTAAGCTCGACATTGCAGAAAGTGAACAGATGAAATTTAAGGTCATTAAACCTTTTGATTGAGTGACGTTGTCACGCAATTGGCTAGAAATCCATGAAACCTATGCCCATTATGCTCTAACATTTTAGGAAACATTGAAATGGGAGTCATGCCTGGGAAGGTGTTAACTTCATTAAGATAAATGTTTCCTTCTGGGGTTAAAAAGAAATCAATACGTGCAAGGTGCCTAAGCTTCATGTGGGTAAAAACCCTAGCAGCACAATCACTTATTATTTCTAATTGATCTCTAGTTAAATTCTGAGCTTGTACTTCAGTCATCGAATGGCTAGTCGCACTGTATTTTTCTTCATAAGTATAAAATGCGTCTTCTGGTGCGATGATCTCACCCGGCTTAGAAAGATATAAAACACCATCAAGCTGATAAGCGGCAACTTCTAATTCCCTAGGTTTCACTGCTTTTTCAACCAGAACTTGTTCCGAGTAGCTAAAAGCCGCATCGATTGCGCTGTTGAGCTGGGAAACCTCGGTGACTTTGTAACAACCAACAGATGAACCTTGCCTCGCCGCTTTAATAAACACACTTCCCCATTTTTCCAGAGCTTGCTTACACTGCTGATGCGCTTGTGCATTATTTTCTGAAAGAAAAAGATAAGGTGTATTAGGAATACCCAGCGCATCGTACCAAAGCTTAGATGTAATTTTATTAAAGCTGTTAGCACTGGCTTCTGGACCACAACCTAAATATGGGATGCCAGCCAGCTCGAGCATCGATTGAATGTCGCCCGTTTCCCCTGGATAACCATGAATGCAAGGAACCACAAAATCGATATTGACGGCGACACCATTGGTATTCAATGTTGCAGCATTCGTATCTAAGAAACTCAGATCGCCCTTTTCACTGTACCAACCATCGGGTCGCATTTCGACGCGAATAACTTGAAAACCTTCTGTTTTTTCAAGTTGTGCTTGTAAATAGTTGGCTGACACAAGTGAAACTTCATGTTCTGACGAACCGCCACCACATAATAATAGAATTGTTGTTTGAGTCATTAAAATCTGTCCATGCTGCTGACGAATAAACTATAAAGCATGATAATCAATTCAGTGTGAAGTTACACGGTTTTAGCCAAGGAAAACCTTTTTACTGTTGTAACAGGCTAAGTTATAAGCAATAAAGGGGCATAAGCCCCTTTGATCATTTATTCGCGATAAAATCCAGAATCAGTTCAACTTATTGAGTGTCGGAAATTCCGAATTTTTGATGGTATCAATACTTTTGGCAAAAGGTTTCATTGCTTGAAACTCGGTTGGCAGTGTTTTAATTGCTTCAACAGCATCGGCTCGAGTTGCGTAGTCACCATAAAGTACGGTGTACCACTTGGTTCCATTCACTACTTTATAATTTTCCCAAATAGGTTGGCCGTCAGAATTGGGCAGTTTACTGGCAAACTGATCAACTTTATTCTGTGATCCAACAGCAACGACCTGAATGGTGTAGCCAAAACGCGGATTCATTGCCGTCTGTTTAGCTGTCGGTGGAATGAGCGCTACTGCGGCTTTGCTTTGAGGGCTCATCTTAACGACTTTTTTCTCTGTATCGTTAGGAGACATCTTCACCACATTCGTTTCGACATTGCTCTCAGAAATTCCAGTAGCCATGCCTTCTTGAGCGACTACTGGTTGCTGAACCGGAGCAACTTTGTACTCTTCACGATGGCTTTCAGAGGTGACATCGGTAATGTATGTATCAGATGCACAGGCAGCCAGAAGCACTGATAAACCGACAATTGTGATTTTTTTCATGAATTGTTCAACGCCTTAAGTAGAAATTACTATAAATCATGCCGATAGCGACGCTCAGAATCAAGCTCGCTTTGTGATTATATACCCTTGTACTGTGATTTATGGCACAAAGTCGCAGTTGTTTCACGACGTAATGATCACAATCAAACCAATATAGTGAACAAGGATAGCATTTGTTCGCTAAGCTAACGGTAATTTGTGAGTGAAAGGTTCATCAACATGAACAATTTAAATCCATTCCTGAAACCAAAATCGATCGCGGTTGTTGGTGCATCAGTACGCTCGCTTCGTGCTGGCAATATCGTGATGAAGAACCTACTTCAAGGAGGCTTCGATGGTGCGATTATGCCTGTCACGCCTTATTATCCATCCGTCTGTGGCGTATTGGCCTACAAAAGTATCGCATCTCTGCCTATCGTCCCTGATATTGCGATTTTATGCACGCACGCAACACGCAACGTCACCTTATTTAAGCAATTGGCAGATAAAGGCATCAGCTCCGTCATCGTACTTTCATCTGATATGTATACTGAAGATGCTCAAGGAGTCGAAATCCAAGCCCAATGTTCTAGAATTGCAAAATCGGCAGGAATGCGCATTTTGGGCCCCAATAGCTTAGGGCTGATCCTACCTTGGTTAAATTTCAACGCTTCGTTTTCTCCTGTCACAGCCTTAAAAGGTAACATTGCCTTTATTTCACAATCTGCAGCGGTTTGTACCACGATTTTAGATTGGGCAAATGACAAAGAAATCGGATTTTCAGCATTTATTTCTCTTGGTAATGCCAGCGACATCGATTTCTCTGACTTGCTTGATTGCCTGAGCACGGATAGACACACCCAAGCCATTTTGCTTTATGTTGATACGATTAAGGATGCTCGCCGTTTTATGTCGGCAGCGCGTGCCGCGTCACGTAACCGGCGAATCTTAGTATTAAAAGGAGGAAGAACGCTTGCTGGACGTAAAGCGGCGCAAGCACATACTGGTGGAGACAATACACTCGACATTATTTATGACTCCGCAATTCAACGCACGGGTATGTTACGGGTGAATAATACCCATGAACTCTTTGCCGCTGTTGAAACACTCACTCACTCCGTTCCATTACGAGGTGAACGTCTTGCTATTATTACCAATGGTGGCGGGCCAGCTATTATGGCCGTCGATACCTTGTTAGATCGAGGCGGAAAGCTTGCCGATCTTGAAGAGTCTACTTATCAAAAACTAAATCAGTGCCTGCCTAAAAGTTGGTCTCACAGTAATCCGGTCGATATGGTGGGTGATGCGGATCATACTCGCTACGTTAATACACTAAATGTGCTGCTAGATAGTGATAAAACCGATGCCATTCTCATTATGCACAGCCCATCTGCGATTGCGCAGTCTGAACAAACCGCTCAAGCGGTGGTCGACGCGATTAAAGCGCACCCTCGCCATAAACGTTTTAACATCCTAACCAATTGGTCAGGTGAACTTACCGCGCGCCCGGCTAGACAAATATTTACCCAAGCGGGCATTCCAACCTATCGAACGCCAGAAAGTGCAGTAGTGGCATTCATGCACTTAGTCGAGTACCGTCGAAATCAAAAGCAACTAATGGAAACGCCGACGACCGCAGAACCCGTTCACGTGTCAGAAATACACAGCGCGCAGCAATGGATAGCGGAGCAACTGGATATACACCCTACCCGCCACCTTGATACACACCAAATAGGCAAGCTATTTAAATGTTTTAATTTTAACGTATTACCAACTTGGATAGCTTCTGATGCCAGTGAAGCGGTACATATTGCCGAGCAAATTGGTTACCCAGTCGTGGTGAAATTGCGTTCGCCCGATATTACGCATAAATCAGATGTGCAAGGCGTGATGCTCAATCTACGCAACCGCCACGAAGTGGCAAGCGCAGCACAAGCGATATTGGATCGCACGCAGATCTCGTATCCTTCCGCTAATGTTCATGGGTTATTGGTTCAGGCAATGGCAAAGCTCGCTGGCGGTGAAGAGCTCAGGATCAAAGTGATCACTGATACAACCTTTGGCCCGGTCATTTTACTGGGACAAGGTGGTTCAGAATGGGATGAATCAATCGATGCCGCCGCCGCACTCCCCCCACTGAATATGACGCTCGCTCGTTATCTGATTGTCAGAGCAATACGCAGCGGGAAAATTCGGCTGCAAAAACTACCAGAGCCAATGAATATTGATGGGTTATCTGAGTTTTTAGTTCGTATCTCGCAGATGATTATTGAATGTCCACAAATAGATGAATTAGATATTCACCCGGTTTTAGCCAATGGCAATCAATTCACCATATTGGATGCCAACTTAGTCCTAAAAGATTACCAAGGCGACGGACAAAGTAGATTAGCTATCCGCCCCTATCCAAGTGAGTTTGAAGAAAGTGTGATCCTGAAGGACAACTCGGCCATTACCTTACGCCCAATCTTGCCCGAAGATGAGCCGCATCATGCAGAGTTTATCCGTAACGTATCAAAAGAAGATTTGTACAAACGCTTTTTTTCGGATGTCGGCGAGTTTAACCATGAAGCCTTAGCCAATTTTACTCAAATTGACTATGATCGAGAAATGGCTTTTGTCGCAGTGGATCATACCAATGATCAAGAGAGTATTATTGGCGTTTCACGAGCACTCATTAACCCTGAGAATAGCGATGCTGAGTTCGCCATCTTGATCCGTTCGGATTTAAAAGGAAAAGGTTTAGGTAAAATCTTGCTGCAAAAAATCATCGACTATTGTCGCTTGAAAGGAACCTTACAAATTTCCGGCATGACCATGCCAACCAACCGAGGCATGTTGACGCTAGCGCAAAAATTAGGTTTTGAGATTGAAGTGCATTTCGAAGATGGGACGGCAGATATGGTTTTGATCTTAAATAAACCAGAATAAAGCCGTGGCGATCAGATTTGATCACTGCGATCCGCCCAAAATTTTAACTTAGCACCCAGTTTTTCTTGAGGTATTGCACACACCACGACTTTGCTTCGCCCATTTTATTACGCCGCCATGCCATAATGATCTGCATCGATTTTTCTTCAGATCCGCTAATTGCTTTCAGTTTACCTGCGGCGATCAATGGTTCTGCTATCTGTTTCGGTAATGTGCCAATACCTAGCCCTTCCACTAACGCGGCACATTTTGCGCTGAAATTAGTTACCGTCAGACGCGGTTGTTTTTGCAAAATATTCACGCTCATTGCAGGCTGGTCACGCGCGGTATCGGCAATCGCAATCACTCGATACTTTTGCCTTGCTTCTTCATCAAATGCACCGCTTCGTTTGTGCACGTAATGCGAGCTGGCCGCTACCCAAACCATTGACATAGTTCCTATGGTTTCTGCTTTTACATCTTGTGGTAACGTATCGATACGTGGGCAAATCAGCAAATCGGCTCGATCGGTTGAAAGTGACTCCCAACACCCCGCTAAAATTTCTTCTTGAAGACGGATTCGTGTTTTACTGACATTACCTAACGCTTCAACCATTGGGAAAAAATTATGAATAGGGATAATACCGTCAAATGCGACCGTCAAATCCAGTTCCCAACCATTCGCTAACAAGGTTGCGTCATTCACCAATTTTTCTGTCGCCGATAAAATGGCTCTACCCCGCTCAAGAATGAGCAAGCCGGCTTCAGTAAACGTCGCTTTATGCCCTGAACGGTCAAAAATAGTGATGTCTAAATCTTGTTCCAATTTTTGGATCTGATAACTCAGCGATGATGGTGCACGGCTTAGCTCATTTGCCGCCGCAGCAAAGCTGCCTCGTCTATCAATCGCATCTAAAATATGAAGCGCTTCTAAGGTAATTGGACTTTGCAAAATGGACATCCTTTGGTGAAATTGCAGTGAGTATGCAATAACGAGTATGCCTTATTTATCATCGTTGTGGTATCTCTGACGGGATGGAAAATAGATGAGGGGGACTGGTTTGGAACCAAAAATCGTAGAAATAACAAAGCCAGTTTAATACTGGCTTTGAGACACATTCATTTAAAAAGGGGTAGAAAAGTTATCAATGTGTGAGTCTATTTCTTATTTTCTGACATCTCTTGATCCGCCCCAGCAGTTTTGGACACCGAGTTAAGTGAGTACAATCACTAACGAGGTGAACAATGACAACTAAGAAAACTAGAATTAAACATTCCCCTGAATTTAAAGCAGAAACTCTGAAGCTAGCAGAGAAAGTCGGAGTAGCTGCCGCAGCAAGACAGCTTTCTTTACATGAATCTCAAATCTATGGGTGGCGGAAGAACTCGAAGAAAGACACCAACACGAGTCAGCGAGAGCAAGACCTAGCCGCAGAGGTTGCCAAGCTCAAAAGGCAGTTGGCTGAGCAAGCCGAAGAGCTAGAAATTGTAAAAAAGGCCTCCACCTACTTCGCGAAAAATCTAAAGTAAATTGCTATGAATTTATGCTCGAACACCTGCTGTGCTTCAATATTGTGCGTATGGCTAAGGTGTTCGGGGTATCCCGAAGAGGGTTTTATTACTGGATTAAACATTGCCATAAGGCCATTCAACGCGAGGCAATACGTCAAAAGCTTGATACAAAGGTCAAAGAAGCTTTTGACAACAGCAAAGGCCGAGATGGTTCAAGGCGTATCCAAAAAGAACTGTCTGAAAGCGGTAATAACCACAATGTTAAAACCATTGCGGCCAGTATAAAGCGTCAAGATTTAACGCCGAAAGCGGCACGTAAATTTAAGTGCACTACGGACAGCAAGCATCAAATGCCTGTTGCTCCAAACTTGTTGGTTCAGAACTTTAACGCAGCGGCTCCGAATGAAAAATGGGCGGGAGACATCACCTATGTTGCGACAAGCGAAGGCTGGCTGTACTTGGCAGTAATTATTGACCTTTACTCAAGACAAGTAATCGGATGGTCTATGGATACCAGAATGACGGCTACGCTGGTCTGTGACGCACTATCAATCAATGGCTTTGTTCCGTCGTGGGTTCCCTGAGCAGGTTATCGTTCATAGTGATCGAGGTAGTCAGTACTGCTCAAAAGATTATCGAGACCTCATAACTATTTATAATCTAAAACAAAGTATGAGTAGGAAGGAAATTGCTGGGACAGTCGCGCGAGAGCAGGCCCCGTGAACTTCTTGGGTGATTACTCCGGCGGCTCTTCTCCGCTTTCATGAGTCTGTATGCACAGGCTCATTCATCATAATCACATGATTTATAATGCTTATTTTAAAAATAAGTCAGTAGTCTATTTTGTCGTCTTTGTCTTCCTCGTTATTTAGCTTTAAAGGCCAGTGTGTTGAATCTTGTTCAATAGAAGAAATGTCCCAAGGCGTACTCGTTCGCTGTCGTCGAGATCGTAGGTATAAAGTCAAAGAGCCAATATCAGGGACTTCCTGCACCGTCGATCACTACGTTAAAAGACGTCTTCAAGATTTACCTGTGAGTGGGCGACCTTGTACGATTGAGGTTGAGCTGGCTAAAACTAGAGACAAAGAAGGACGACGGTTGATCGAAGAGACTGAATATGTGGCTAAAGGTGGTCGTTATACCGCTCGCTTTTGCAAGTTCATCAGTGGGTTATGTCGCCATATGAGCATACATGCCGTCTCTCAACATTTAGGAATCCGCTGGGAAACAGTAAAAAATATCGATAGGGAATACTTGCGTTCAAGCCTACCAGCATTAGACCCCGAGAAACTGAATAACTTGGTTCATATTGGCGTCGATGAAGTTGCCAGAGCCAAGAGACACGATTATATGACGGTTGTTTATGACCTCGTCTCTGGGCATTTAATTTGGGTTGAACATGGCCGAAAAGCAGAAGTTCTGATCTCCTTCTTTGAGCAACTATCAGAAGAAACCAAATCAGGAATCAAAGCAGTATCAATGGATATGGGCCAGTCTTACCAGTCGGCGGTCAGGAAAATGCTTCCCAATGCTGATATTGTTTTTGACCGATTTCATGTCATGCAGAACTACTGCATCTTAATCAAAAAAGAGAGAGCAAAAGCTTTTAGAAATGGCTCTCACGACGAAAAAAAAATGTTGAAAGGAACGCTCTTCCTCCTACTGAAAAACGCTCACAAATTGGATGATAGGCAGTCTGACAGACTTGATGACTTACTTGAGAGCAACAAGACTTTGTGCGTTGTTTACATGCTCAAAGAGCAGCTACAAGCCATATGGGATGAACCCGATTACGAAACAATGGTGGCAGCTCTAGAAGCTTGGTGTCGTCTTGCCAAATCGACCAGAATACTTTCCTTAATTAATTTTGCCGATGCTTTATTGGAAAGAAAAGTGGGTATTTGTAACTACGGAAAATACAAACTGACTAACGCTCGGGTAGAAGCAGGTAATGTCTCGATTGGCTTACTCAGACGAAGGGCAAGAGGGGTGAGAGATACAGACTATTTCAAATTGAAGATCAGACAAACATCGGTTCCCGATACACACTCAACTTTTTACCCAAATATCAAGCTCACCTAAGCGGAGAAGAGCCCTCCGGCTATCTACAAAGTGATGGTTACGCGGCTTATGACGGATTAACCAACGTGGCCAATGTTGATTGCTTCGCTCACGCACGCCGTAAGTTCATGGAGGCGAAAAAGCTTCAGGGCAAAGGTAAGTCAGGTAAAGCGGATGTGGCGTTATCCAAAATCCAAAAGTTGTACGCACTTGAATCTCGATTAAAACTGGCTTCGGTCGAAGAGCGTTGAACAGAAAGACAAGCGCAGGCTAAACCGATGTTGGATGACTTCTATGACTGGTTAACCACGCAGAAAGTCATCGAATCGAGTCCTCTTGATAAAGCCATCAAGTACACCTTGGGTCAGTGGTCTAAGCTGATACGCTATGTTGAAGATGGGCATTTATCTATCGACAACAACCGAGCGGAACGCGCAATCAAATCGCTGGTTATTGGTAGAAAAAATTGGTTATTCTCGACGAATCCGCTTGGTGCTGATGCGAGTGCTTTGCTGTATAGCATCATCGAGACGGCGAAAGCTAACGGACTGATACTCTAGGATTACATGGTCAAATGTATGAGGGAGCTGGCAAAGCCAGAGCCTGATATCAACTCACTTCTTCCTTGGAACTTCTCACACTAAAACGCCCCGTGGGATCGTGGGGCGCTTACGAATGTTCTATCAATATTTATCGGTGCATCAGCAATGTTTGATATTTTTGCTGGCAACGGAGTAATTGGATCGTCATACAAAATAGCAACAACTGATTTTGAATTGTTAGCTAAATCAATGCAATCTTCTAATCCTATTTTATTATCTGATAACAATAAGAAATCAACGCATTCAACAATGCTCAAACTCTTCGGAAATGAAAGCTCTAATCAACGAAATTGCCAGTTCAAAATCAGTAGATATAGATACACTTTCTGACAGATATCTTTCAATTTATCTTGAAAGGCAATTAAATTCCTTTTCAGAAGCTCAGAAAGAAAAACTAAGGAACATCGATCTCGCTCTAGCCGATAGAAGCTTAGAAACTGATCTAGTTGCACTTTGGGAAAAATTAAAAGAACAACAATAGACAAACAAAAGAAATTAAAAAACCAACTAAACTCATTACTTTAACCACGTCGTCAGGGTAATGAGTTTGGATGTTTGGAAATAAAAACAAAAAATATGATATGGAGGGTATACCAACATAAAAGCTACCCAGATAAGAATTTAATGGTAATTCTGATAGAAAAGTTAAATCAACAGAATAAGCCACAAATGAAACAGTAAAAAACCAATCAAATATAAACATTATATACAAAAAGAGTAAAGCTCCGTCAGTTCAAATACATTGGGCGGGCGTTTGTTAGGCTATATTGATTTTACTCATGCTTTACAGACCCTGTAAATAATTCTGTGTAACTGTCGGGGTTACATGTATTGAGTGAGTCGGTCTTCGAACATAATCATAAAGCGGTTTAGAGCTTGTCGCCAGTTTCTGATCGGCATCGTCCATTTCTTGGAAGCATCTCGGATAGCCAGGTAGATCACCTTTCTAGCTGATTCATCCGTTGGGAAGAGCTTGCGCTTCTTAATCGCTTTTCTAATAACGCTGTTGAGGGATTCAATGGCGTTAGTCGTGTAAATGGCTCGGCGAATATCCTCTGGGTAGTTAAACAGGGTGTTGAGGTTGTCCCAATGCGCCGTCCAAGAGCGACTGATTTGAGGATACTTACTATCCCATCGGTCAGAGAACTGCGCTAGAGCCAGCAAAGCCTCATCTTCTGTGGCTGATTGGTAGATTTTCTTCAGGTCAGTCGCCACCGCTTTATAGTCTTTCCAAGGGACGTACTTGACCGAGTTTCGCACCATATGGACGATACAGAGCTGTATTTGCGTCTCTGGGAACGCAGTGTTGATGGCGTCAGGAAAGCCTTTTAGCCCGTCAACGCAAGCGATAAGGATGTCTTTTACCCCACGGTTTTGAAGCTCAGTCAGCACGTTAAGCCAGAATTTGGCACCTTCCGTTTCAGAGAGCCACATGCCGAGCAGCTCTTTTTGGCCTTCCATGTTGACGCCTAACGCAAGATAGACCGCTTTGTTGATGACTTGCTTGTCTTGACGCACCTTAACCACGATGCAATCGAGATAGACGATAGGGTAAATTTCGTCGAGAGGTCGCGACTGCCATTCAATCACTTGCTCAAGCGTATGCGCCCCATGATCCCACGGGGCGTTTTAATTTGAATGTGAGAAGTTCCAGGGAAGCAGTGAGTTGATATCAGGCTCAGACTTTGCCAGCTCTTTCATACATTTGACCATGTAATCGTAGAGTATCAGTCCGTTCGCTTTCGCCGTCTCGATGATGCTATACAGCAAAGCACTCGCATCAGCACCAAGCGGATTCGTCGAGAATAACCAATTTTTTCTGCCAATGACCAGCGATTTGATTGCGCGTTCCGCTCGGTTGTTGTCGATAGATAAATGCCCATCTTCAACATAGCGTATCAGCTTAGGCCACTGACCCAAGGTGTACTTGATGGCTTTACCAAGAGGACTCGATTCGATGACTTTCTGCGTGGTTAACCAGTCATAGAAGTCATCCAACATCGGTTTAGCCTGCGCTTGTCTTTCTGCCCAACGCTCTTCGACCGAAGCCAGTTTTAATCGAGATTCAAGTGCGTACAACTTTTGGATTTTGGCTAACGCCACATCCGCTTTACCTGTTTTACCTTTGCCCTGAAGCTTCTTCGCTTCCATGAACTTACGACGTGCATGAGCGAAGCAACCGACATTGGTGACGTTGGTTAATCCATCATAAGCCGCGTAACCATCACTTTGCAGATAGCCTGAGTAATCACCCAAGAAGTTCACGGGGCACACTCTCGCGCGACTGTTTTGATAGTCGAACAAGACGATATTTTTCATGTCAGGGAGTTTAGCTTCAGGGGAGTCGGCTCCCGAGCAGTACAACCACATATAACATTGCTTGTCTTCCTTGAGCACATTGAGCGGCGTTTCATCGGCCTGAACCACCACTTGTTCGAGTAAGTGAGTCTTCAGTGCCTGATAAAGCGGTTTGAACTTTTCACTAACCTGGATTACCCACCTGGCCATGGTCGTTCTCGATAACTCGATACCTGATTGGGTGAACAAGGTTTCCTGACGATACAGCGGAAGCGCATACTGATATTTGCCTAAAATAATGTTGGCAAGCAGACTTTCGGTAGCGAAGCTTTTGGGGATGATACTTATCGGTGCGGGTTGTTGGTGAATGTGGCTTTTTTCAGCCTCTTGTTCACACTGACGACAGGCGTATTTCGGGCGAACATATTCCAACACTTTTAGGACGGCGGGCGTGAACTCAAGCTTTTCACTGCGGTCTTCGCCGATTTTATGCAAAATGTGTTGGCAGCATGAGCACTGTTTGTCGTGCTCATCTAGGTCAAGCTCGATAATTTCACGTGGCAAGTCTTTAGGAAGCGGTTGACGTTTACCACGACGTTTGATTGTCGTCGTGGTGATAACCTCATCTTCCGATTTCGCCGCTTCACATTCCGCCTCATTAAAGAGGTCACCCTGTGCTTCGTTATACGGCTTTAACGCTTCCGAGCGTTTGGCGAATTGACGGTCAAGGGCCAGTTTAAACTGCTCAATTAAGGATTGGCGCTCTTGTTGCCACTCTTTTTTCTCCGACATCAACGCTTTCACCATAGCTTGAAGCTCGGCGATGTCTTGGCTTTCTGGGTTAATATCGGGCGTCTTTTTCATGGCATTGATTATACTAAAAACACCACGTCAAGGCTTGGTATAACTCACTTTTATCGGGTTCAACTCATTGTAAAGTTGTCTATTTTTATCGGTTTATGGCCGATTATCGTGAAGCCAGATAACAGTCTGTCTAGGTCAAATTGAGTCAGGGTGTAGACCTGCTTTTTCTCTTGAGTGGGCCATTTGAATTTGGCTTTTTCGAGCCGTTTGTACCACAGAGCGAAGCCCGTTTTATCCCAGTACAAGACTTTGACTTTATCGCGTTGTTTATTGGTAAACAGGAACAGCGCACCGCTTCCGAGCGGTAAATCGGTTTCAGATTCAATAATCGCCGCCAGACCATTAATGGACTTTCTAAAATCCACGAACTCCCGATACAGGTAAACATTAGGGGCACTCAGCATTCTCTTCATGACAGTGCTCCGATTAACTCTGCCAGATACGAGGCAGGTGTTCCCTGGGGGATGCTGAGTTCAACGTCATTAATCAATAGTGTCATGTTGGCAATCGGTGTTTGAGTCATCTGGTAGCGTGTCGTTTTTTCAACGACTTCAGCTTTAACGAATCCACTGCTCTTAGGTTGCTCTATGAACTTTAGTTGCTGTCGCTTGGCATGGAAGGTTGAAAGGCTCAGCCCATTTTGTTCACAGAACACGCGTTGAGACAGATGACTGGATTCGTATTGATCGAATAGGGTATGCCATTCTTGATGAGAGAGTCTTTTTGCCATTTCAAATCTCCTTGAGGTTGGAGATTTGATCTTATGGCGTGCCGAGATTGATTAGAATGTGGGGTTTATGACGCGCTTACGCTCAAGCACTGAGTCCGTTACTTTTGATATCAGCGTTGGCGAGACATCGGCATCATACATTTCCTTGAACGTTGCGACGATTTCACGTGTGGTCATGCCTTTCGCGTACAAGCTCAATATCTTGTCGTCCATGGATTGGAATCGAGTTTGGTGCTTGCGGACGAGTTGAGGTTCAAAGCTGGCTTCACGGTCGCGGGGAACGTCGATATCGATTTCTCCATCATCGGTGATGATTGACTTGCCCGAGTAGCCATTGCGGGAGTTGGAGCTGGTTCTAGATTGGTGTTTTTGATATCCAAGGTGCTCATCGAGTTCAGCGTTTAACGCCGTTTCAACGGTCACCTTGGTTAACATTTTGCGGAAGTCATCAAGATCAGATTCTGTCTTAATTGACTTTGCTGCTTCACGAGCAAAAGCTTCGAGTGCTTTCTTATCCATATTGTCCATCCTTAGCCTTTAAGGCTTAAGTTTAGACAGTTACACAGAATTCAGGACACTCTCGCTTTACATAATGTCCGTTGAAGGAGACATTCAGACCACCACAACCATTGTCATCACTGACTACCAATACATTATACTCCAGACTAATTAGAAGCTCACAACCATCGATATCATAATGTATTTGGTTACCATCTAAGGCCACAATTCCACCTATCTCCCCGACATTTATAAGGCCAGATGTGGGATCTCCAATCCAAGACGATGTACCTGACACTCTATATTTGTTTAAATCAATCTTGATCAAATCAATAAAAGCAGAATTAGAATCTAGCTGCCCATTAACATAGCGCTCGTAGTTGCCTTGAACGTGAAGATCAATTTCTGCGTTTACTAATAAAGGAAAAATCAGAATACTTAAGAAAGTAATTACATTCTTCAACAGAAAGTCTCCTCAATAGCCTAACGCCCGCCTAAGGGGTTGGCAACGCATTAACACGTAACTCAAACGCAACAGCCGTAATCACTTCGGCTCAATAGGACTAGAAACGCCACGCGTTGACAGTCACTCTTGAGGCTTTTGTTAGTTGCTACAAGCCAAATGTTCCACGAATTAATAACACAACCAACGCAAAGAGAATGAAGGTTGAAAAGTAGTATAAAATCCCATGAAATGTGCCTCCGCCACCTTTGCTAAATGCTACATGTTTTGTCATCGGGCATTCATAAGTTTTCGCTATGTGCCTATAAGCAACGAAGTACCAAATCGACACTAAAGGCTAAAGTGATCTGCTCCAGCCAGACTGGACACTTCATTAAGCGACATTTTTATTTTCAAAGTTAACTGGACTTAGATACCCAAGAGCACTGTGCCTTCTTGTCCGATTATAATCAACCTCGATGTATTCAAAGAGCGTTTGACGCATCTCGTCTCGCGTCATGATCGGCTCATATTGGATCGCTTCAACCTTCATTGAATGGAAGAAGCTCTCAACACAAGCATTATCCCAGCAGTTTCCTTTCCTACTCATACTTTGCTTTAGATTATAAGCGGTTATGATGTCTCGATAATCTTTTGAGCAGTACTGACTACCTCGGTCACTATGAACGATCACCTGCTCAGGGAACCCACGACGGAACAAGGCCATTGATAATGCATCGCAGACCAGTGTTGCGGTCATTCTGGTATCCATAGACCAGCCGACTACTTGCCTTGAATAAAGGTCAATAATTACCGCCAAATACAGCCAGCCTTCACTTGTCGCAACATAGGTGATGTCTCCCGCCCACTTTTGATTCGGAGCCTCCGCGTTAAAATCCTGAGCTAGCAGGTTCGGAGCAACTGGCATTTTATGTTTGCTATCCGTAGTGCACCTAAACTTACGTGCCGCTTTCGGCGTTAAATCCTGACGCTTCATACTAGCGGCAATGGTTTTAACATTACGGCTATCACCGTTCTCTGCCAGCTCTTTCTGGATACGCCTTGAACCATCACGGCCTTTGCTGTTGTCAAAAGCCTTTTTGACCTTCGTATCAAGCTCTTGGCGAGTTACCTCGCGCTGAGTGGCCTTGTGGCGATGCTTAATCCAGTAATAAAACCCACTTCGTGAAACCCCGAACACCTTAGCCATGCGGACAGCACTGAAGCACAGCAGGTGTTCGAGCATAAATTCGTAGCTATCTACTTTAGATTTTTCGCGAAGTAGGTGGCGGCCTTTTTTACGATATCTAGCTCTTCAGCTTGCTCGGCCAATTGCCTTTTGAGCTTTGCGACTTCAGCGGCTAGATCTTTTTCCCGCTGACTGGTGCTAGTATCTTTCTTGGCTGCTTTACGCCAACCGTAGATCTGGGATTCGTGTAACGAGAGATGCTGCGCTGCCGTAGCTACTCCCAGCTTTTCTGCTAGCTTCAGTGCTTCTGCTTTAAATTCAGCAGAATGGAGAATACGTTTTTTCTTGTTTGTCATGGTTCACCTCATTAGTGATTGTACTCACTTAATTAGGTGTCCAAAACTGGTGGTGCGGATCAAACGGTCGGTAACACCTGTGATGGTGGCCTCAGAGACATCAATGCCATACATATCTTCTACGTGACCACGGATATCACGGTAGCTCATACCGAGCGAGAACATGGATAGGATCTTACGGTCGATCTCATCGTATCCGCCCCATGATCCCACGGGGCGATATTGTTAGTGTTGGAAGTTCCAAGGCAGGAGTGCATCGATATCAGGCTCAGATTTCGCTAGCTCTTTCATGCACTTAACCATGTAGTCGTAAAGGATAAGGCCGTTGGCTTTCGCTGTCTCGACGATACTGTAAAGCATCGCGCTCGCTTCAGCTCCATTGGGATTGGTCGAGAAGAGCCAGTTCTTTCTGCCTATAACCAGCGGTTTTATTGCGCGTTCAGCACGATTATTGTCTATCGATAAGTGACCGTCATCGATATAGCGGCTCAGCTTCGGCCACTGACCGAGCGTGTATTTTATCGCTTTACCCAGCGGGCTAGACTCAAGCACTTTCTGAGTTGTCATCCATTCATAAAGCTCATCCAGTATCGGCTTAGCATGCTCTTGGCGCTCTGCTTTCCGTTTTTCGGCACAGGCACCTTTTAAGCGTGATTCTATTCCATAGAGTTTCTGGATTTTAGCCAATGCACTATCCGCTTTGCCTGACTTGCCTTTGCCTTGCAGCTTTTTCGCCTCCATGAACTTGCGCCGAGCATGCGCCAAGCAACCGACATTGGTGACGAGATGAAGCCCATCATAAACACCATAGCCATCGGTTTGTAGATAACCACTGTAATCCCCCAAGAAGGCAACAGGGCACGCCCTAGCTCGACTGTTTTGATAGTCGTACAAGACGATATTTCTCACATTAGGGAGGGCGGCTTCAGGCGAGTCTGCGCCCGAGCAGTAAAGCCACATATAACACTGTTTATCTTCTTTGAGGACATTGAGCGGCGTTTCATCCGCCTGAATCACCACTTGCTCAAGTAGGTGCGTTTTTAAGGCCGCGTAAAGTGGAGCGAACTTCTCACTGACTTGGATAATCCACCTTGCCATGGTGGTTCGTGAGAGTTCGATACCCGACTGGGTAAACAGGGATTCTTGGCGGTAAAGTGGCATCGCGTATTGATATTTGCCGAGGATGATATTGGCCAACAAGCTTTCTGTGGCGAAGCTCTTCGGGATAATGCTTTGCGGCGCTGGCTTTTGAACGACGTGGTTTTTGTCTTCTGTTTGCTCGCATTGGCGGCAAGCATATTTAGGACGAACATATTCCAACACTTTTAGTACCGCTGGCGTGAACTCAAGTTTCTCGCTACGGTCTTCACCGATTTTATGCAGGTTATGTTGACAGCAAGTGCACTGCTTTTCATCGTCGTTTAAATCGAGTTCGATAACTTCACGAGGCAAGGTCTTTGGCAGTGGTTTGCGTTTACCACGTTTCTTCTTTGTGATGGTCGTTGTGACAACTTCAACCTCTTCTTCCTTAGCGGCCTCACACTCCGCTTCGTTGAAGAGATCACCTTGAGATTCATCGTAAGGCTTTAACGCCTCCGAGCGTTTAGCGAACTGACGGTCGAAGGCAAGTTTGAGCTGTTCAAGCAGCGATTGACGCTCTTGTTTCAATTGGGTTTCTGACGCCAACAGCGCTTTCACCATCGCTTGTAGCTCGGCAACATCTTGGCTTTCTGAGTTGATATTTGGCGTCTTTTTCATGGCATTGATTATACTAAAATCATGCCGTTAATGCTTGGTGGATATGGCTATATTATCGCTTAAGTCATTGTAAAATCGTTTATTCTAACGGGTTTATGGCCGATAATCGTGAAGCCAGAAAGCAGTCTGTCAAGCTCGAATTGAGTTAGGGTAAACACCTCATTTTGCTCTTTTGATGGCCACTTGTACTTGGCTTTTTCAAGGCGCTTGTACCAAAGAGCAAAGCCTGTTTTATCCCAGTACAGCACTTTGATTTTGTCGCGCTGTTTGTTGGTGAACAGGAACAGTGCGCCGCTGCCCAAGGGCAAGTCGGTGTCATTTTCGATAATCGCAGCGAGGCCGTTGATGGACTTTCTAAAATCGACGCTTTCGCGATAGAGATAGATTTCGGGAGCACTGAGCATACGTTTCATGACAGCGCACCGATAAGCTCTGCGAGATAGGTCGCTGGCGTGCCTTGTGGGATGCTCAGTTCAACATCATTGACGAGCAGCGTCATATTGGCAACGACAACGTGAGTGGCTTGATACTTTGTGGTCTTTTCAACGACTTCTGCTTTAACAAAGCCAACCGTGTTCGGTTTTTCGATGTGCTTTAACTGTTGGCGCTTAGCGTAAAAAGTGGAGAGGCTCAGTCCGTTACGTTCACAGAATAATCGTTGTGATAGTTGGCTGGATTCATAGTGTTCGAACAGGGTTCGCCATTCTTGGTTAGTGCGTCGTTTGGCCATTTCAAATCTCCTTTGGGTTGGAGGTTTGATCTTATTATTCGGGCTAGGTGATTAGAATGCGGGGTTTATGACGCGCTTACATCTCATCGGTCAATTTAGTCTGGTTCTTCTTAACTAACTGGGGTTCAAATGTTCCAGAGCGGTCGCGTGGGGTATCCAGTTCAAACGTGCCGACAGAAGACTTAATCGTTTTCTTGCTTGAGCCGTTCTTACGGTTAGGTTGCTCATCACCTTCAAGGTGCTGTTCGAGTTCTGCTTTCAAAGCAGCTTCTGTGATTTGTTTAATGAGCGGAGTTAAGAAGCCATCTTTACCTGTCAGGTCTTGGCCTGACTGAAGGGCTTTAATAGCTTGTTCTAGATCGAAGTCTTTGTTCATGTGTCATTCCTGTTTTGTATATCATACTGAAATGACACAGATTTCTAAACACTACCGCGAATAAACCGGTAAGCGCCCTCCATGCTTGCTGGTGAAGGGGAAGATTTGACTACCGATTTACCCGGATGCTGAGCTAAATCTGAAGCCATTTTTACGAGTCTAGCCGTTCTTCTTGGGTCTCCAAGTCTAGCATGCCCAAATTGTTCTTCAGCCCAATCATTATTGCTTTTTATCATCTCAGGAGTCCTCAACTAAGTCCCTCACATCATGTGAGGGACTTCTGTATAAAAGACAGCCAGCCTAGCTAGGGGTTTCTCGATACAAAAAAGCGTCCACTAGTGAGTGAACGCTCTTATGCAATGGAAATAGTTAGGTTGAGAATTAATTCGTTTTATCTGCAGATTTTTCTGCTCTAATTTGGGATGCAACGATTTTTATGGCTTCTGCGGTACTGATACCTTGAGCCATTAGTTGTTGAATTTTCTCAACAGCTTCTTGCTGTTCTTGGTGAGATAAAGTTGGAATATCATCAAACATTTAAAAAGGCTCCGGTTGATTAGGAGCCTGACTATAGAGATCGAGTTAATAACTAGCAAGGAAATTTATGTAAGCTCCCATCGCATTATCGTTTGTATAGCTAGCTCCAATGTCCAGTTGGAAGAGATTGAGAGGTGAGATCCCTACCCCTGCTGTGATTGTTCCATCAACATTATCGTATGCTAAGTTCTTCTTATATCCTGCTCTTAATTTTAACTGACGCATGATATCGATTTCACCACCTACTCGAATCATCTGTGTATTGTCGTTAAAATTAGTGTAGCGCTCTTCTTCATTAAGATCATAATCCACGCTTAATGTGGCATAGTCTGCAACAATGCCTACGCCTACTGTATAAAGTGGCCTCATTTGGTATGCGTAGCCAATATTGATGTCTCGTGTTTTACCGAATTGGCTCTTAAGACTCTTAGTGTAAGATTGAGTTTGAATGTCTCTCTTGACTAAATTGGTTGCGGAAAATCCAACTCTTAAAGGCCCATAAAACCACAATGCGCCGGCATCAAGGTTGAACATGGTTTCACCTTGGCCATTATCTCGTGCATCTTTGATATCGTAATCGGTTACGCTTGCTGAATATACATAGGTGTAGATGCGTTGAAGTTTAGGTGTTACACCAAAGGCAATATGTTGGCCTAAAAATGTTTGGTACTTGGCTAGCGAGAAACCCACTTCTGTTACCCCAACGGAAACAGCGTTCACTGCGCTGAGCTCTGCGTTTTCGACAGTTTGTAGCTCAGGAGTTAATGATGCAGTATTTTCGCCGCTGTAAATATCAGGAGTGACAAACGTTTCGGTATAGGCTTTGGCGAATAAATTAGCCGCTATAAATTGGTTAGGAATGGCAAAGGCGACAACACCGCCAATTTCGGCTTTTAGTTTATCATTTTGTAAATTATCTAAACTTTTCTGCAGCTGTTCAGTATTTGTGTAATCTTTTTTTTCTATGAAGCTTGAAATGCTGTCTAAATCATCGACCATGTGGTCTTCATCATTATAAGAAATCCCGAAACTCGGAACGATCATACCTACGTCATCGTTACGACGATAAATAGCCACAAGTGCAGGGTTATAAAATGGAGCCGTGAGAAAGTTCGCAGATACAACCCCTACACCACCCATCGCATCCCCTCGTGCCTCTATTGCATAATTGGCTGCGAAGCTGAAAGATGGTGTAAGTACGACTGCAAGTGGGAGTATTTTAATGAAATTTTTCATAATGTTATAAACGTGTCGTTTCCTTTATGTCTATAACGGCACATTGTCTATTATCTTTAATTATTCATCTACTGAAACATCGTAGGTTTTACTGATTACTTGAGATTGCTCAATGATAATCGGCCCTTGCCAACGCTGTTGAGTCATTGATACCGCTAGTACATAACGGTCTGCAGCTAAATTAGTGATTTCAAGTTCATTAGGATACTCAGACTCGTAGCGTTGACTCCATATTTCAGAGTATTTTCCATCGATGTAATCATACAGCGATACATTGAGTTCAGGTAAAGGACAATATGGATTGAGTAGCGCTTTTTTTTCAATTTTCCATTGATCTTTCGAAGCCCAACGTACAATTTGCTTTGCTTTGGGTTCACCAAGCACAATCCATGCGCTCCAAGATTGCTGATCTTTGGCTGTTATATCAAGACGGTATAAACCCATTGTAATTTTACTATTGAGATTATAACGCTTTAAGTAATGTGTCTTTCCAGTGACGCTGTCACTCGAAGTGGTCGTTAATAAACTATCGGTTGATAAACTTTTATCGACCCACTGCGCCAGCCTAATATCAGCAAGTGGTTTTTCAGCGTCCACTTCTATATCAACATGAAATGCATCTCTTCCTGGGCTCTGGATCTCTTGCCTATTAATGGTGATTGATTTAAGCCATTCAGGGAGTGGTTTTTTGTCTAAACTTTTACCGCAATCAACGGTTAATGATTGTAATAATAATTCATTGAGATGGCTCTGAATGTTTTTGTTATGTTCAAGCTGCCACACTTCGACAAGTGAGTTAAACATTGCTTCTAAATTATTATTTAAAAGATTCTGATGCGCTTGGGTAAGCGGTGTGATTTGATCAAACCACTCAACATTTTGTGCTTTGGTAGGAATAGTCACAAATGCTATGCCTACCAATAGTAAACGAGATTTCTGCATCACGCTTTCATCTTGTATCCAACACCGCGCAAAGTTTCAATCTCTAAGCCTGGAAGTTTTTGGCGCAATTGCAACACGTGGGTATCTACGGTTCTTGTCGTTGGAAAGTGGTTATAACCCCATACATGATCAAGCAATTCGTCACGCGTAAACACTCTCCCGAGATTGCTTGCTAAAAATAAGAGTAAGTCAAATTCAGTACGCGTTAAGGTAATTGAATCTTCTTTAAAAAAAACTTCTCTTGTGGCTTTATCAATAACAAGATTGGGTGTAACCACTTTCGTGTCATCCTGCCCTTCTGATTCTGGTGAACGAAGCTGGGCTCGAATTCGTGCAAATAATTCAGCCTCGGCAAAAGGCTTGGTTAAGTAATCATTTGCCCCCGCGTCCAATCCGGCCACTTTGTCTTTGACCGTAACAAGTGCGGTTAAAAGAATTACTGGCAACTCTTTTATTTTACGCCATTCTGGCAAATGCTGAACAGAATCGCCATCGGGTAATTGGCGATCGAGGATGACTAAGTCTGCACTGTCCCAATGCTGTTTAACATCTGCAATAGTTTCTGCATGTAAACAGTCATACCCTGCTTGTTCAAGGCTTACTAATAAGCCATCGGCAAGGTTTTTATCATCTTCAACGAGAAGCAATGTCTGTTTCACAGGGGATCTCCAATATAAATGTGGTTGGCGGGCCTGCGAGTGTCATCTTACCACCCATCCGACCTACCATTGATTCTACAATAGTCAAACCTAAACCTAAGCCACTTTTGCTGACGAAAGGTTTACGTAAATTTCTCCAATCTCGATGATTTAACAGACCTTGATCTGTAACTTTGATCGTGATTGAATTTTGTTTAGTTGTTACCTCTAACGTAACTGGAGCAACACCGTATTTTACTGCGTTTCTAATTAAGTTATCGATACATGTCCCAAGCCAATAAACATTCAGTTTAGCTGCAATATCTTTGTTTATAACAAGATCTATGCTTTCACGAAACTCTTCTTCCACTTTGTATTGTAACCATTCTTCAACGGAAGGTACCCAGTCTGTTGCAAGCGGCCTGCTCTCTGACTGTAAATAATCCTTACTGGCTTCGGCCAGTTGCCGTAAACGTCTGGAATCTTCGCATAGGCGTCTAAACTCATCGTAAACAGTTGATGGTAACCTTTCAAATTCGCGCCGAAATCCTTCAACGGTTAGCGATAGACTTGCAATGGGTGTTCTAAGCTCGTGAGTAAGAATCTGCAGCACCAACATGCGACTTTTCATTTCCTGTCGTTTTGAATTCCAACGATAAAGGGACCAGCCTAATACAAGTATTATGTTAGCTAGGACAAGAATTACCATACTTATCCGTAACACGTTGGAATGATCTTCAACATTCCAACAAATGTTGCCTCTTTGAATAAAACAGGTCGAATTTTCCGAGGCCATGCTATAGCTGAGTCCTGCTTTACTCGCGTTGTCTAACCATACGTCTTCGTTAAAAACGTAATACATATCCCCTTTTCTCAGCCAAAGATCGCTGTTCTCTACAAACATGGTTGCACCTGATATAAGTGCTAAGATCGTATCTTCATTCATGTTTTGGATGCGGCCAAGCAAAGAATCCACACTTGCTTTGGTGCGCTCTCGTATGTGCATATATTGTTGCAATTCTACAAATTTCTCAGGGTATTTTTTCACATAACGAGCCGCATATGTTCCACCTCCTGGGTGAATCAAAGCGCTTCTCGCAAACCATTTCGATGGTAATTGAGATCCTTTACAGATAGCTCTCGTGAAGACTAATGGCTCTGTTATGAGTGGGCTCAGCGGCAACTTACCTGTACAGCTTTGAGATAATTTGTATAACAACTGTAGATCTTTTAAAGGGTATTCAGCCGTTTGCGGTAACATTGATTCGGGAGTCAATAAGCGAGTTGGATAATCAACCTGCAAAGTACGGATATCATAACTTACATCAGCGGTACTATAATCAAAAAGCGACGCAAAAAGGTCGATGCGTTCTGGCAACGAATCGGCATAGGTTTGAATAGGTATTAGAACTAAAATAGCCCAAAAGTAGGTCTTAATCGCTTTAAACAAGTTTTATTTTCATTAATGGTTTAGATTAAAAACTATATAACATTATTAACTAATAATACATTGCACGTGTTATATCCATGTCAATAATGATTGCTCAAAAACAGAAGAAGCCAGCATTTTGCTGGCTTCTTCATTATCCTAATCGTAGATGCTATAACGCTTTTGAGATGGCGTCTACACTCTCTTTTGCATCACCAAAAAGCATATAGGTATTATCTTTAAAGAAAAGAGGGTTTTGTACACCTGCGTAGCCAGTATTCATTGAACGCTTGAATACAATGACATTTTGCGCTTTCCATACTTCCAACACTGGCATTCCGGCGATCGGACTGTTCGGATCTTCTAATGCTGCTGGGTTTACTGTGTCATTTGCACCGATCACCAAAACCGTATCCGTTTCAGTAAAATCATCGTTTATTTCGTCCATTTCTAACACAATGTCATAAGGCACTTTTGCTTCAGCAAGCAGTACGTTCATATGGCCAGGCAAACGTCCCGCTACTGGGTGAATACCAAAGCGAACTTTAATGCCTTGTGCACGTAACTTCTCCGTGATTTCGTGAACAGGATACTGTGCTTGAGCTACTGCCATGCCATACCCTGGAGTGATGATCACTGACTTAGAGTTTTTCAGCATTTCGGCTACTTCTTCAGCGTTTATTTCACGGTGTTCACCGTACTCAACGTCTGCGCTGATAGCCACATCTTGACCAAAGCCCCCGGCAATCACACTAACAAAAGAGCGGTTCATCGCTTTACACATAATGTAAGAAAGAATGGCACCTGAAGAACCAACCAGTGCTCCGGTTACGATCAGCAAATCATTCGCTAACATAAAGCCAGCCGCTGCCGCTGCCCAACCTGAATAGGAGTTAAGCATCGATACCACAACGGGCATGTCTGCACCACCAATCGAAGCCACCAAATGGTAGCCAAACGCGAACGCTATCAGAGTCATAATAATCAATGCAAACATGCTGCCACCATTATTAACAAAGTAAATCATTAATAATGTGGAGACAACAATGGCCGCGAGGTTGAGCTTATGCTTATGAGGGAGATTGAGCGACGACGACGAAATGATTCCACGCAGTTTACCAAAGGCGACGATAGATCCTGTAAAGGTGACGGCACCAATAAATACCCCAATGAACACTTCAACCAAATGAATCACGTGTTCAGCGTGATCGAGTACAATTGGCGCATCGATATAGCTGTTATAACCCACTAATACCGCAGCCATGCCCACAAAACTGTGGAGAATAGCCACAAGTTCGGGCATTTCGGTCATTTCTACTTTTTTAGCATAATGAATACCGATACCGCCCCCAATTACCATCGCCAGCAATACCCAAGCTAAGCCCTGCGCATCTGGACGAAAAATAGTGGCGATGAGTGCGATAGCCATACCCGCTATACCATAGTAGTTACCAGCTCTTGCTGATTCCTGCTTTGATAATCCAGCAAGGCTCATGATGAAGAAGATAGCAGCAATAATATATGCGGCTTGTACTAATCCTGCAGACATATATTACTCCCTTAGTCTTTACGGAACATTTCAAGCATACGTTTGGTGACTGTAAAACCACCAAAGATGTTAATGCTTGCAATTAAAACAGCGATAAACGCGAGGAAAGTGACCACACCACTCCCTTGACCTATCTGCAATAAAGCTCCGACCACAATAATGCCGGAAATTGCATTGGTAACGGACATCAAAGGAGTATGTAAAGCATGAGTAACATTCCAAACGACGTAGTAACCCACAACACACGCTAAAACAAAAACGGTGAAATGGCTTAAGAAAGCCGCAGGTGCGACCGATGCGATCCAAGCAAAAGCGCCAACGGCAGCAACTAAGCCAGTAATTTTTTTCGTCGCAGAAACGGGTTCTTGTTTTTTGGGTTCAGGTCTAGTTGGTGCGGTCTTGACTTGCGGTTGAGCAGAGACTTGGATCGGTGGTGCTGGCCACGTTATTTCGCCTTCTTTCACGACCGTCACACCACGTAAAACAACGTCTTCAAAGTCAATATTGATGGACCCATTTTTTTCCTTGCATAACAATTTCAGCAAGTTAACGATGTTTGTTGAATATAATTGAGAGGATTGTGTTGGTAAGCGGCCAACCATATCAGTATAACCGACCACTTTCACACCATTGGCGGTTGTAATCACCTGATCGGCAACCGTGTATTCACAGTTCCCCCCGTTTGCAGCTGCAAGATCGACGATCACGCTACCAGCGCTCATACTGTCGACCATCTCTTTGGTGATCAGCTTAGGGGCTGGACGTCCAGGGATCAAAGCCGTCGTGATAATGATGTCGACATCTTTAGCTTGCGCTGCATACAGTTCAGCGGCCTTTTTATTAAAGTCGTCAGACATCTCTTTGGCGTAACCATCGCCTGAACCAGCCGTTTCTTGGAAATCGACTTCCAAAAACTCTGCACCCATAGATTGAACTTGTTCTTTTACTTCTGGGCGAACATCAAAAGCTCGTACAATTGCCCCCAAACTTCCTGCGGCACCGATAGCAGCGAGGCCAGCAACGCCAGCTCCGGCAACCAGTACTTTTGCCGGCGGGACTTTGCCCGCTGCGGTAATTTGCCCTGTAAAGAAGCGGCCAAATTCATGTGCAGCTTCAACAACAGCGCGGTAGCCAGCAATGTTAGCCATTGATGACAAAGCGTCTAAAGCTTGTGCTCTGGATATTCTCGGCACTGAGTCCATCGCCAGCACGTTGATTTTTTTACTTGATAACTGTTCCATCAATTCTGGGTTTTGTGCAGGCCAGATAAAACTGATTAGGCTTGCCCCTTCTTTGATCAAAGCAACCTCATCAATCGATTGTTTTTCATCAACAATCGGCGCATTGACCTTCAAGATAATGTCTGAATTCCAAACATCTTGTGTCGAAACAATCGTGGCACCAGCCGCCTCAAAAGCCGGATCATCAAAACTGGCTAAAACCCCAGCTTGAGTTTCAATGGAGACGTCGAAGCCTAGTTTGATTAATTGCGCTACCGAACTCGGTGAAGCTGCAACCCGTGTTTCACCCGTAAGGGTCTCTTTTGGTACACCAATTTGCATAGTTATTCCTTGACTATTGGCACAATGATTATTCTGTTTTTATCTAACCACCAGCATAACTGCAAGCAGTTTGTAATAAAAATACAAAATGCTATTACATATAAGGTTAAGTAATGAGTGATTGTCATAGGTGAAAGACAAAAACACAACGACATCCAAACAAAGCAGAGGTCGAACCACTTATCACAAAGCTCTATAAAAACAGGATATTAGCCATGTATTTTACTCAATGAATAAGGGTATCGACTAATGAGGATATTCATTATGATTTTTATCAAGTTGGACGATGTTAGGAAAAGATTTTCTCGCCCATCTGATCGATGAGCATTTTTGCTTTTTTAAGCATAAGATCATCAGCGTCGCTTTTGCTAGCTACGACATCGGAGCGGATAAAACGGTGAGTACATATTTCACCATTAACATCTTTACTAATTTTACCAGCGACACGATATTGCCCTGATTCAGACATTGCATCTTGGTAAATTAAAAAACCTTTATATTCAATGGGATCCAAAAGCTTCATTTTTGAGTCATTGCCTGACCCTTGATTAAATAAACGAGAAAAAAATCCCACAAGAACTCCTTTAAGACTTGTTTGTTTCAATAATCGGCTTCTCGAACCACTCTAGTTCTAAGTTATCGTCAAAGCGCAATTGGCCTAGAATGATAGGAATATCATCTTCTCTGTGTCTACGTCGATCATTAACGATCATGCTTTCCGCCGATTCAACGGCAACTTGTGCATTCTCTTTAAGTATGACCAATTTTTCTTCAGGTAGCGCAGAGAGAAAATCTATGTCGTATCGAATATAGATCGGTCTCAATTGAGCAAGGGATAAGCAAGCGAGATCGGCAAGCTGCTCATTATCATAGTGATTTACATACTTATCTTCAGCCAATACGCGTCCGACAAGTGTTTCCATGTAATTATGTACATCAACACTGATTTGCATCCTTACACTCCTTCCTCTTCGTACTAATCAAAATATTTAGATAGAACTTAGCAGTAACAACTTAGCGTACCTTGGTGATTTTATACAACTTTTAGATGCGTTGTCGTCTAAACTTTGTTCAAGTGCTCGCTTTCATTTAGTAAGTCTAGCAAAAAGCTTGGCAATCTATTAAATAAAAGTATGCTATGGGCCTTATTATCAATTTTAATTTTAAATGCCACAAAGGTCATATTTGTATTATTAATGCCGACAAGTTTTGTATCATCTCATTGGTTTCGATTCTTATTCCCAATAGGGTTGCTAATAGCCATTATGTTGGGGATGGAAAACGTCATTCTGATCACTAGCGCCAATATTGGCTTCGCTAGTAACCTGCCTTATATTCTTTTCACGGTAGCAATCGCATTAGGACACATTTTTAAGCAAGGGCGTTTGGCTATGATCTCGACAGCGATGATGGTGGCCTACGCAATCATCCAGTGGCGCTTACAGATGCCCCTTTCTACGGGAACAACCTTGCTAGAGCTTTCGTTATTAAGTTTGTTATTACCCGTTTTGTGTTTAGTACCTTATGCGTTAGGAAGTAATGCTACTGTATTGAGTAAAACTTATGGCTTATACATCGCTATTTTGCTGCTGTTAATGTTTTGGGCCGTTGTTACTTTGATGTACGTCAGTGATGGCGGATTTGAGAATTTTAGCCAGGTTTTGTTAGTAACTATACCGAAAATATCGAAATTGCCATTTTTGTTGGTGATGTACCTCTTGGCATTAATTGGGGTCTCCGCAATATTTGTGCTCACGCGAAACCAGATCTTAGACACCAGCATTTACGCCAGTATTTTACTCTCCTCCGTCACCTTTATTTTTTTCCACGTGAGTTATATCTCAAGCACACTTTTCTCTCTAGCCGGGGTTTTATTGATCTTATATCTAATTTCGGCGGGCCATAAAATGGCGTTTATTGATCGCTTAACGGGTATCCCAGGTCGCCACGCCTTAGATCTTGACATCAAATACTTAGGCAAAAAATATGCGATAGCGATGCTAGATATATACCCGTGATCATTGAAGATGCTTGATTTTCAATAGAATCAGGATCATGCTACAAACCATGAAAATCACACTGACTCCTCAACAGAAACTGCAACTCGAACAGATGCACGACATTGAGCGTGATAGTCGAGTTTGCGACCGTATTAAGGCTGTTTTGCTGGCTTCTGAAGGCTGGAGTCAGACTATGATTTCACAAGCTCTTCGTATTCATGAATCGACCGTTGCACGTCACCTCAGTGACTACGTACTTTCTGAAAAACTTAAGCCTGAGAATGGAGGAAGCCAAAGCAAGCTTTCTGCTATTCAAACCATGCACCTAATCGAGCATTTGACTGAGAAAACCTATTCTCATACTCATCAAATTGTCGCCTATGTTAAAGAGACGTTTGGGCTTGATTATACTGTTTCTGGTATGAACAAATGGCTTCACCATAATGGTTTTAGCTACAAGCAACCGAAAGGCATACCACACAAGTTTGATGAAGCAAAACAGCAAGCATTCATAGAGGCGTATGAAGCGCTAAAGGCAAGCTGTGGCGAGGATGAATCGATAGTCTTTATCGATGCAGTTCACCCAACACTATCAACAAAGATATCGCATGGCTGGATACGTACTGGTCAGGATAAAGTGATTGAAACAACGGGTAATCGTAGCCGATTGAACATTATTGGCGCACTGAACCTGTCGGATATTGGTGCAACCATTGTTCACGACTATGAGAGCATTAACAGTGAATCGATTGTTCGTTTTTTCTGTAAGTTAAGAGAGAGTTATTCGTTAGCCCATAAGCTTCATATCATATTAGATGGTGCGGGATATCACCGCAGTGACTTAGTCAAAGATGCGGCGTTTGTCCTGAATATTAAACTGCATTATCTTCCACCTTACAGTCCAAACCTCAACCCAATAGAGCGGCTATGGAAAGTAATGAATGAGAAGTCGAGGAACAACGTTTACTTCAAAAGAAAACGGGACTTCAAGGCGGCAATAGACCAATTTTTTTCTGTGACTCTTCCAGAGATCGCAGGCTCTTTGACATCTCGAATTAATGATCATTTTCAGGTTCTCAAGCCTGCATCTTCAAGTTGATTCGGTATAGACCATTTTAAGCAGTTCAATGATCGCTATGGTCATGACACTGGTGATGATGTGCTTAAGTTGATTGCTAGCCGTTTATTGTTGACTCAAGGAAACGCACGTGTTTATCGCTACGGTGGTGAAGAGTTTACCATCCTATTTAAAGGAAAAAATGCACAGCAAGCTGCAATCTACTTAGATTTGCTTCGTAAAGATATTGAACAATACCAAATGGTCATTAGGAACGCAGAAGACAGACCAAAAGACGATAAGCTCGGTTCCAAGAAGCGTGAGCAGAAAACACCATCAAATCTTGTCTCTATTACGGTTAGTATTGGCGTTGCTGATAGCTACACCTCAGAAAAACCTGAAGCAGTGTTAAAAATTGCGGATCAAGCGCTCTATAAAGCTAAACAAAATGGCAGAAATAGAGTTGAAGTATGAACAGTTACCTTGATTTAATACATCACATTTTGGTATAGAAATCGCAAAATTTGATATTCAACAAGGCGTACATCACATTCACAGAAACTTCATTAGATTGTGCAAAATACTTTGGTTAAGTTATTCATGTTGCAACTGTTTCGCAACGTCAAAACAACATAGCAAGAGTAAGATTATGAGTGAAAAAGTAAACGGAATTGTAAAGTGGTTCAACCAAGATAAAGGTTTTGGCTTTATTACCCCAGATAATGGCAGCAAAGATGTATTTGTACATTTTTCCGCTATTACGGGTGAAGGGCGCCGCAACTTAGTCGATGGCCAAAAGGTGAGTTTTGTAATCACTGATGGTCAAAAAGGGCCACAAGCTGAGAGCGTCAGTCCCGTTTAAATTTTTAAAAAGAACGACTCTAATCCACTCTTTCTAGGGTGGATTTTTTGTTTCTAGTAGACTTGATAAATACGAGAATATTGGAGCGGGCAGCGGGAATCGAACCCGCATCATCAGCTTGGAAGGCTGAGGTAATAGCCATTATACGATGCCCGCGCACCGAATTGACGCTGTCACTATGCCACAGTTAGCAAAAAAGAAAACCCATTTTTTATCAAAACCCGTTCAAGCGAACAGTAAATAAACAAAGTAAATTCAATTGGTTGAGATTTGTGTGCTTTTGGTTATTTTTAACTCAATTGAATATCTACTCTTGCGTTTAAATTTTGAACTTTTCCATTTCTTGATTGAGTACAGTGACATTATCTTTTACTTGCGCTGACGTTTGGTTTGAGATTTGGCTAATACTTGCCACACTTTCCACCGAATTGACAACTTCTTGCATGAATTGAGTCATTTGGTGTGTTGATTGTTGTTGCAGATCGGCCGCCGAGGATAACTGGTGCATTTCCTTATCTAACGCCGTTATTTTTCCTTGTACGTCCATCATTTTGTTGAAGGCGTGGATGGTCTGCGCCGCACCTTCATTGGCAAGGTTCTGACTCATGTTAATTTCATTGACCACAGCCGCAGTCGCTGACTGTATGGCGTTTATAATAGTGTTAATTTCTGTGGTTGATTGAGTGGTTCGAGTCGCCAGCAGCCTAACTTCATCCGCTACCACAGCAAAGCCTCGTCCATATTCTCCGGCTCTTGCGGCCTCAATCGCCGCATTTAAGGCCAGAAGGTTAGTTTGTTCCGCTAATCCCTCTATTACTTCGGTCACACGCCCAATCGATTCGCTTTCTCGACTAAGATCGAGCACCAATTGCGTTGCCTTTTGTATGGTTTGATCAAGCTTATCAATACTTTTTCTATTTTGTTCTAGCGCCGAGGCTCCCTCTTTGAGCTCATTTTGTGATAACAAAAGAGATTGCGTAGATTGTTCAGCTTTTTCTGCGGTCGCCATAGAATACTGCGCCACATCGCTCAAACGTACTGTAACCTGCTCAATACTTGCTCGCTGCTGCTGTACTTGCTGCCGAGTGTTTGAGTTATAGTTCAGAAGCTCATCCATGTTTTGACTGACCTGTTGCGCTTTGGTACTGACTCCCTGAACGATCGTTCGCAGTGAGTTGTTCATATTGTTTATCGCGGCGGTAAGCTGAGATAGCTCGTCGCTACCTTCACACAAAAGTGCTGGTTGAGAGACATCTCCTGCCGCAATGATTTCGGCTCTCTTTCCGATTCGACTCACTCTGCGGCCGATATTCTTACCTAAGTAATTGGAAAGCAAAACAGCAACTGAAACAGTCACGGCAATCATGATAAATAACACGTTAATCACATTACTAATGCTACGACTCATCCTTTCACCACTTTGCTCTGCTTTTGATTGTTGAGTGGCGATAACATCTTCAAGACGGTTAGTCATTTTATCTACGGCAGGCATAAGTTGTGTGGCCATTTTTTGATTGACGCCGTTCCATTGCTCAGATTGGCGTATTGCAATCACCTGCTGTGCGAGTGGGAAATAAAGCTGCTGCATCTCATTAAATAATGACCACAGACTCTGTTCATCATCCGATAGCAAAGAGGACTTTTCCACAATTTCAGCAACAGATTGGTTGTGAGAGTTAATTAGGTCTTGATATTTTTCGAGATGTTCAGGCTTCGCATACAGTAAGAAATCTCGCAACGATGCCAGTGCATTAGCTAACGAATTATAGCTGTCAGCATACAATTTAAAGAGACGTTTCCGCTCCCCTCCTTCTTTGTTAGTCGACTCGTCGTTAATCAGCCCTTGTAACTGGTCAAGGGCAACTTCTGCTATGGGGGCGGCCTCGTTAATGAATAATGTGTGGGCAGGTAAATTATCCTCACTTTGGCTCAGTAATACGATGCCTTGGATATGCGCTTTGATTGCTGCCCATTCGCTTATGATCGCGGTGTATTGCTCACTGAGAATCAGCGTTTCTAACACCGGTACCGTTTTGTCCATCTGTCCAATAATAGTTTCAAGTTTTGTCAGTTGCGTTGCACCCACTACACTTTGAGAACCCACCAATAAATAGGCGCGTAACGTTGAAATAACCTCTTGCATCGACTGCTGAATATTTCGGCTAGTATTCACGGTTGGCAGATCCGTTTGCAGCAATGAATTGGTGTGAGTTTCGACTTGCGTAATACTGCGATAGGTAAAAAAGGTCGAAATGATAAGAAGCACCACCAGCAATAAAAAACTTAATTGCAGCTTCCCTGATATCGAGAGCTTCATCCTTTGACTCCTCAAAATTTTCTTCGTTTAACTATAGCGGGTTCAATGGGTTTATTAAATGCGTATAGCCAATGCGAGTCTACCGTATACTCGTCTTATAACCCTAAATTGAGCATTGTGCGTTCAGTTGTGGCGTTTATTCCACTCGGGCGATTTATCATCCCTAATGCGCTATTTTCATCGTTTTGTGGTGCATTTTGTTAATCTTTGCTTTAATTGGGACAAATATTCCTAAATTTCTCATGTTATGTCTTTTCATCGACTTATTATTCTTAGCATCGTGTTTTTTTCAGGATGTGCAATGTATGCGGGCTTGAACTATGACCAACTGTTTGGTGAAGCAAGCGTTCAATCAAGACAATCGCCAGTAGATTCAAAAAAAGCCTCTTTCTTTTTAAATGATGTTAAACCCATCATCGATCATCGATCAGCGCTGCGTGGTCTGTCACGCCTGTTATGATGCGCCCTGCCAGCTAAAAATGTCATCAGTTGAAGGGATTGATCGTGGAGCCAGTAAAGCGTTGGTTTATCATGGTACGCGTCTGACGGCGTCGGCTCCTACCCGTTTGTTTGAAGATGCACAATACACACAGCAGTGGCGAGATTTTGGTTTTCATCCTGTGCTGAACGAGAGATCTCAAACGCCGACCGCGAATCTAGAAGCAGGATTAGTCGCGAAATTATTGATGCAAAAAGAGGAACATCCGTTACCAGAACAAGATCAGCTAAAAGGTTTTGATTTTTCGATAGATCGCGAACAAGTTTGCCCAACAATTGAAGAGTACGGACAGTACAAACAAGATCACCCAACGTGGGGAATGCCTTATGGCATGCCAAATCTTAGCCCTCTTGAATACAATACGCTACTCACGTGGCTCAGAGATGGCGCAATCATGAATGGCCATATTCCGCTCACTTCTGATCAGGAGAAATCGGTTGCGCAATACGAAAACTTTTTAAATAAAGAATCAGTTAATGGCTCGTTATATCTACGAGCATCTTTTTCTTTCTCACCTTTATTTTTCTGAACTTGCTGGTCAGCCTAGATTTTTCACTTTGATACGTTCGACAACGCCCCCGGGCGAGCCGGTTAACCGAATTGCGACAAGGCGTCCTTACGATAATCCTGGTGTAGAACGCGTCTACTACCGTTTGATCCCTGAGCAAGGCAGTATCGTAGATAAAACTCATTTACCCTATGCGTTGAATAAAAAACGTCTTGATGATTGGCAGGCATGGTTCATTCAACCTAATTATCAAGTCTCGGTTTTGCCTAGCTATGATATTGAAGTTGCCGCCAATCCGATGACGGCATTTGATGCCCTTCCGGTTAAAGCACGCTTTCGATTTATGTTAGACAATGCTCAAAACACCATCATGGCTTTCATCAAAGGGCCAGTGTGTCGTGGTCAGCTAGCCCTGAATGTTATTAACGACCATTTTTGGGTGTTCTTTCTAGACCCAGAGAAAGCTGATTTACCCGAAGTGAATCAATTTTATCGCTCGCAAACCGCGAATCTAAAACTGCCAAGCGAGTTGGAAAGTAACACGTTGCCTATTACTCATTGGGTCCGCTATGCGCATCAACAAGCACGTTATTTGAAAGCAAAATCTGAATTTACTAATCAGTGGTTCAAAAATGGCGAGAACTTAACCATGGATGTACTGTGGATGGGTGATGGCTATAACCCGAATGCGGCACTAACTATTTTTAGGCATTTCGATAGTGCATCGGTAGTGCAAGGTTTGGTGGGAGAAAAACCCAAAACAGCATGGGTGTTAGACTATGCCCTACTAGAAAGAATCCATTATTTACTGGTGGCGGGTTTTGATGTTTACGGCAATTTCGGCCACCAGCTCATTACTCGCATGTTTATGGATTTTCTGCGTCTTGAAGGTGAAAGTAATTTTGTCTCTCTGCTGCCTAGAGAGATAAGGCACCAAGAGCAGTCAAGTTGGTATCAAAATCAAAGCACTCAGCTCAGTGACTTTTTGCAACGTAACGTTGCCCCTTTTGATCAACCGACCAGTATTGTTTACCACACTCAAGATCCAAAATCTGAGTTATTTGATCTTTTGAAGTCTGAGCTTCAACCTGTGTTATCAAATCGTTATTCGATAATTGACACTGGTTTTTCAAAGCGCAGTGAACAGATGTTAAATAGCATTAATAAGATCAAAGGCGAAGGGTTGCTGGCTGTGCCACAAATTATGATGTTGATGATCACGGCTGAAAACGGAGAGGATCAACTTTTTACTTTGTTGCACAATAACGCCCATCTCAATATTTCAAGTCTATTTGATGAACAAAGCAACCGTGACCCAGCGAATGATGGTTTGACTCTAGTGAGAGGTGTCATTGGCAGTTACCCTTCTGCTTATCTGTCACTGCATGAACACGAGATTGAAGAATTGGTGATCTTATTGAGTAAAATGCAAAATGAGCAGGACTACGTTAAGTTGCTCGATAGGTTCGCTATTCGCCGCAGTTCTTCGAAGTTTTGGCCGTTCAGCGATAAAGTTCATGCATGGTATCGAAAAAATCAACCTGTCGAATCTGGTTTACTTGACTACAATAGATTTGAAAACAGATAAAAGTCACCTTTAATGGGTGAGATGAGAGGTGCCAAATGACCATACGCGACAGCATTGAAGCACTAGAACAACAAATTTATGTAGCCTGTTCTGAAGGTGACTATGAGACAGTCAATCAGTTAGAACATCAGTTGGAAGTGTTACTGTATAAGGCACAACACCCTTTTGATGATGATCCTAATGGGTTAAATAGCGGTTCGACGACAAATGACGAATGGCGCTGAATAAAAGACGGGAGCCACATCGCTCCCGTCTATTTATCAGATCATTAAAAAACAGAAAATTGAGGGCGTTCAGAATTCTGTGTCAGCTAATTTTGGCTAAATATCTAAGACGTCATCCAAGCGACCTTCAAAATGAATCGCCAGTTGAGACAATGTCATATTCCAATTCTGTATTGGCATTGTCCATTTCTTAGAAGCATTCAATATCCCAGCATACAGTAGCTTAAGCAAGCTATTTTCATTTGGGAACCCACCCTTAGTTTTGGTCAGTTTACGGAATTGGCGATGTACGGCTTCAATAGCATTTGTCGTGTAAATAGCCTTTCGGACGTATTCTGGATATTTAAAGTAAACCGATAAATTTGCCCATTTGTTCCGCCAGGAACGAATCACTATTGGGTATTGCTGTCCCCATTTGGCTTCCAAACGATCCAACTCCATCTCGGCCGCTTCTTTGCTGACAGCCCGATAGACTGGCTTCAAGTCGGCCATAAACGCCTTCTGATGCTTAGAGGCAACATATTTCATAGAGTTACGGATTTGGTGAATGATGCATTGCTGAACTTCTGTATCAGGATAGATGGTTGCTATCGCTTCTGGGAAGCCTGTTAGCCCATCTACGCAGGCGATCAAGATATCTTCAACGCCGCGGTTATACAGATCTGTTAGCACGGAGAGCCAGTAATTAGCGCCTTCCGACTCTGACAGATAAAGACCGAGTAGCTCCTTTTTCCCCTCAACATCTAAGCCCAATATTGTGTATATCGCTTTGCTAACGTAGCGTCCGTCTTCTTTGATTTTATAGTGGATGGCATCAAGCCAGACAAAGGGATAAAGTGCATCGAGCGGACGTTGCTGCCACTCCTTCAGCTCAGGTATCAAACGGTCGGTAACACCTGTGATGGTGGCCTCAGAGACATCAATGCCATACATATCTTCTACGTGACCACGGATATCACGGTAGCTCATACCGAGCGAGAACATGGATAGGATCTTACGGTCGATCTCATCGGTCAATTTAGTCTGGTTCTTCTTAACTAACTGGGGTTCAAATGTTCCAGAGCGGTCGCGTGGGGTATCCAGTTCAAACGTGCCGACAGAAGACTTAATCGTTTTCTTGCTTGAGCCGTTCTTACGGTTAGGTTGCTCATCACCTTCAAGGTGCTGTTCGAGTTCTGCTTTCAAAGCAGCTTCTGTGATTTGTTTAATGAGCGGAGTTAAGAAGCCATCTTTACCTGTCAGGTCTTGGCCTGACTGAAGGGCTTTAATAGCTTGTTCTAGATCGAAGTCTTTGTTCATGTGTCATTCCTGTTTTGTATATCATACTGAAATGACACAGATTTCTAAACACTACCAGAAAATTAGAAAAAGTCTATTGAGTTACGGCCACTTTCAGCATCTTTGCTTTTAGGTGCATCGGAGTTCTCTTTCTTTGTGGTCGTCGGCTTATTTCTAGCCGGCTTGGCTTTTGACGCCTTTTGCTTCGGTTTAGGCGCATTTATTGCTGCCACTACCGACGTCACCTCAGTTTCAGGTGCTTCAATCACTGGTTGGTCACACAATACAACGTAGTACTCTTGGTTAAATTCAAGAAAATCCCCATTGTACATTTTACGTCGTTTTCGAGTTTCAAGTTCTCCATTGACCGCCACATAACCATCGCTAATCAGGAATTTTGCTTGCCCGCCACCATCCACTAGGTTAGCAATCTTTAACACCTTATAAAGCTCAATAGGTTGCGTTGAAACTTCAATACCAATCGCCTCTATTTCAATTTCTTCGTTTTCTAATGTGTCTTTATCGTTAATCATTACGTTTTTCTTATCACGAATTTTCACGCAGTGTAATGCTAAATGCACAAATTAGGAACCACAGTTAAATACTTCAACTGAACTTATAAGCCCACAGTTTTGTCATACACACATCACTCAGGTTACCTTGTCACCATTTTCTGAATGCGTTCCGCTCGCTGTTCATCGCTTTCTTGACTTGGTGGTGGCACAGTAAGCCCCTTAATCACTGCAGGGCGTTGCGCGATTTCCGCCAACCAACGTTGTAGGTGCTCAAGCCCGTCAATATTAATGCCACTCCATTCGTAAATTCTCACCCATGGCCATGTTGCGATATCGGCGATGGTGTATTCATCACCCGCAAGATAACGGTGATGCTCTAATTGGCTATCCATGACTTCAAATAGACGTCGCCCTTCTTTTTGGTAACGATCAATGGCAGGTTGTATTTTTTCTGGAAAGTAACGAAAGAAAACATTAGCTTGTCCCATCATCGGCCCTACGCCTCCCATTTGAAACATTAACCATTGGATCACTTGAGAGCGGGCTTTCGGATCTACGGGCAGAAATTTTCCCGTTTTTTCTGCCAAGTAAAGCAAAATTGCCCCAGATTCAAATACTGGAAAATCATCGTTATCTTTATCTACAATTGCGGGAATACGTCCATTCGGATTGATGGCCGTAAACTCAGGCTCTTTTTGCTGATTGGTTGAAAGATCAAAAGCGTTGGCCTTGTATGGCAGCCCCATTTCTTCTAATGCAATGGAGATTTTCTGGCCATTCGGCGTTGCGGCGGTATACAGTTCAATCATTCTTAGGCTCCTCGGTGAAATGATGGACGTTGCTCAACGGATTTAAACCAGCGAGCAATATTTGAGTAATCCTTTAATACTGTAAGCTCTAATGCATTTTCTGCAAACTCAATAAAAATATAGGCCGTGATGTCTACAATAGTGAATGCATCGGTTGCAAGATATTCTGATTCGGATAGGCGTTCATCTAGGATTGGCAGAAATGCACCAACACGATTTCGACTTTCGTACCCCCATTCAACAATGCAATTTTCTCGGTCTTTATAGATACCTGAAATATTTCGAAATGCTTGGAATCCTGCATAAAGCCCTTGAAATTCAACCACTCGGTGCCACATCTCAACTTTAGCTTGTTCTAGAGCTGTTTGGCCGAAGAGAAAATGCTTATGGTTAACTAAATGATCGAAATAGCGGCAAATAGCAATACTCTCGCAAAGAGTGGTGCCATCATCTAATTCCAATACGGGAATCTTCCCAGTAATACTTTTCGACTGAAATTCATCAGAAAGATTCTCACCATCCCTTACATTGATAACCTGGCGAGGGATATCAATGCCTATTTCTTTCAAAAATATGTTAACCCGACGACAGCTAGGCGTTGCAGCCAATTCATACAATTTCATCTTAATTTCCTTTCAATGCTTTTTCAGAACGATCGTTCAGGTTAAACTTTAAGTGTTTTATAAACGATCAGTCAACAATTTTTGTAGAGAAACTTAATTATGGCTCGTAAAAGTAATTTCGATAGAGAGGAAAAACTGATTGTGGCAATGGATCTGTTTTGGAAAAAAGGGTACTCCAATACCGCCATTTCCGATCTAATTGATACGCTGAAAATTAACCGTTTTAGCCTTTATAATGCGTATGGTGATAAAAAAACGCTCTATTACGAAGCATTGGATAAATATCTGGTATCAGTGCCACTCCCTCGCCTTGCTGAACTTAACCAAACGAACTCAGCGTTTGAAGAATTGACTGCTTTTCTTAAAGAATTTGCAAAATTGCAAAAGACAAGTTCATCGGGATGCTTCATGCAAAACGCCCTGATTGAACACGCAGGGCAAGATGAGTATGTGTTAGCAAAAGGCCAACAACTTTTTGACCAGTTACTAGCCGTTATTAGTCACGCACTACGAAACGCCCAGGAGCAAAAACAAATTGGTACATTGCTGGATGCAAATCAATTAGCAAAACTGGTACTGGTCCAGATGCAAGGAATTCGTGTAATGGGAAAAGCTAAGCGTTATGACGACATTAATGCTGCCTTAGAATCGTTATTGATATTGCTTAAGGGAAATGCTCCATGATAAAAGTGACAGTGTCTCGCTTAATAAAAGGCCACGACTTAAAGCAATCTATTGCCGCGTTGATAAAGCAAGAGAATATACAAGCAGGTAACATCGCTTCTTGTGTCGGGTGCCTATCTGAAATGCGCATCCGCCTCGCTGATGGCTCTTCAGATCTACACCTTGTTGATGCATTTGAAATTGTCTCTTTGATTGGCACGCTAACCGCATCTCATCAACACTTGCACATTGCGGTTGCAGATAAAACAGGCAAAGTGATCGGTGGTCATCTTTTGGATGGTTGTTTTGTCAATACTACCGCAGAGCTGATTTTACATTCCTACCCTAACTTAGTGTTTGAGCGAGAATTTGATAATCAAACGGGCTACAGTGAGCTGGTGGCACCTTGTTAAAATCCCTTTAATGGTAAAAGTGAATGCGCATATACTAGTCTACATTCTGTAAAATGTGGTGAAGCGTGTTTTTTATTCACCCATTTCTCCCCAATAACGATAGGCAATTCGACGTTGAGCAATTTCCATCTGTGAGCTATCTCTCACATCTGTTCTTTTTGTAATAACTCTGTATAATTCGCCGCCTATTTAACCATTGTTTATGTTCTGTTGATTTGGCGTCTGCACATCACTGATTCGCTAAACTGAATACCTAGGAAAACTCTCTTGATCTCTACCGCAAATATCACCATGCAATTTGGCGCTGAGCCTTTATTTGAAAACATTTCTGCAAAATTCGGTAACGGCAATCGCTACGGTTTGATTGGCGCTAACGGCTGTGGTAAATCGACGTTCATGAAGATCTTGAGTGGCGCGTTAACTCCCAGCTCAGGCAACGTTTCCATTACACCAGGGCTAAAATTGGGTGTGCTGAGCCAAGATCAGTTTGCTTTCGAACAATACACAGTAATTGATGCCGTGATTATGGGTGACCGTAAACTATGGGAGATCAAGCAAGAGCGTGACCGCATTTATTCATTAGCCGAGATGAGCGAAGCCGACGGCATGAAAGTCGCCGAGCTTGAAAGCGAATACGCTGAAATGGATGGTTACACCGCCGAAAGTCGCGCGGGTGATATTTTGTTAAAAGCGGGTATTGAGGAATCGTTTCATTTTGGTTTGATGCAGCAAGTGGCTCCTGGTTGGAAACTGCGCGTTTTGTTGGCGCAAGCCTTGTTTGCCAACCCAGATATTTTGCTGCTCGATGAGCCAACCAACAACTTAGACATCCACACCATTGGTTGGTTGGCTGAAGAACTTAATCAGCGTAAATGCACCATGATTATTATTTCCCATGACCGTCACTTTTTGAACTCAGTGTGTACCCATATGGCTGATATTGATTACGGTGAACTGCGTATTTATCCGGGTAATTATGAGTTTTTTCTTGAAGCGTCAAGCTTGATTCGAGAGCAGTTACTCTCTGGCAACGCGAAAAAAGCGGCCGAGATCAACGAACTGCAAGACTTCGTTAACCGCTTTGGTGCCAATGCTTCAAAAGCAAAACAAGCTAGCTCACGCGCAAAAAAAATGGACAAGATCAAGCTTGATGAAGTGAAATCCTCAAGCCGCATCAGTCCTTCGATTGATTTTGGTGAAGGTAAGAAACTGCATCGCCTTGCACTTGAACTACAAAATCTCGGCCACGCTTTTGACGATGAACAGCTCTTCAACGGTGGTAATCTGCTGCTTGAGGCGGGCTCGCGTTTGGCGGTAATTGGTGAAAACGGCGTCGGTAAAACGACCTTTCTACGCTGCTTAGTCAAAGAGCTTCAGGCCAACCAAGGTGTGGTGAAATGGTCTGAGAATGCCTCAATTGGCTATTGCCCTCAAGACAGTACTGTCGATTTTGATAACGATCTGACTATCTTTGATTGGATCTCGCAGTGGCGCACCGTAAAACATGATGATTTGATGGTGCGTGCCATTCTTGGCCGACTACTCTTTACAGCTGATGATGTGAATAAGAAAGCAAGAAACTGCTCGGGTGGTGAGAAGAACCGTCTGCTATTTGGCAAACTAATGATGCAAGATATCAACGTGCTGATCATGGACGAGCCAACCAACCACATGGATATGGAAGCGATTGAGGCGCTCAATAACGCGCTAAAGTCCTACACGGGGACACTGATTTTTGTTAGCCACGATCGCGAGTTTGTCTCTTCGCTGGCCACTTCGATCATTGATGTGAAAAACAAACAGTTGGTCTACTTCCAAGGAACGTACGATGAATACTTGGCTCATCAACAGAAGTTGTTAGCTGCGGCGTAATCAAACCAACGTCATAATTCTTGATACTTGTTGCCGCCAGAAATGACGGCAACAACGGATAATTTAGATTCTGCTGTTTACTCTTAGCTTATTTTATCGGCCACTGACAAGCCGCCTACTTGTAACTCCAAGTCGTTTGGGTATCACTGTGATTTGTTATAACTCTGGTTTAACCCAAACATTGCTAAAATCAAACCAGCCTAACGCGTTGCATTTCGCGTTTTGTAATGCACCACATTGATCTTTGCTTATCCCTAACCAACAGTGGAACATCGGGATAACTTGCTGTTTTTCTATCAAAGACTTGCCAATCTCTTTGGCCGGAAATATGGCATTTGGATCGGCGCGCCATTCATCCACTAACTGACACCAATACGAAAAATCTTCAGCGCGGCTTAAATGCTCGATATCACTGTAATCAAGTAACCATCCTGCTAACGCATCTTCTCTGTGGTTGGCAATTCCCATCGGTTTGACCCAAACATCGACAGCATCGGTGTCTTCAACCGTCAAATCATATTTAACAAGCTCCACCGAAATCCCATCTTCTTTTAACAGCTGTTGTATTGTTTTCACTAAGCTTGGAAACATAGGATGTTGAGCATGATATGCAATGGTGATCGAACGCTCACCCGGCGGTGTAGCGGCAACATCTCCCGATGACTGATGATACCAGCCCGGTTTCAAACCATAAGCAGGTAACACCCCCAATTCGACCACTTTGTCTTCTGGTAATTGACGAAATAGGTTGAGAGTACTGAGTTTATTAGTGAGGTAGCGAGCCCAATTTTCATCAGCGGCAACACCATTTTTTCGATTGAGTAACAAATAAGTACAGCCGGGATCAAGATCCACGTCTTCTGTGAATGAACCTCGCTTTGTTTTTATCGGATGCGATAAGCTAGGAAAAACCATCGAAGAATGTACTTCGTCAATCACCCACACTTCGACCCGGTCAAGCAAAGGCCTAAATCCAAAATATCCATCAAACGCTTGCAAAACTAAGCGTTTTTCATCATTTAAAATGACTTTATAAGGGCCAGTACCAATCGGCATTAAATCAAAATTATCACTACGATTGGACTCTGGTAGTAAAATCTTGGCACATGACTCAGATAAAAGAAGCGGTAAGCGGCTATCCGCTTTTTGTAAAAAGATATCGATAACCCAGTTGGAGGGCGAGCTGATCCTATCAAGATGAGAGAATAAATTCAGAAATCGCAGTTCCCACAAACTTTGGATAACACCGTCGGTGGTAAGCAAATCACCATTGTGGAAACGAACCCCTGGGCGAAGATAAAAACGCCAATGTGTTGCTGTCACCGATTCCCATGTATGTGCGAGATCTGGCTGCAGCTGTTCATACTCATCTAGCCGCGTTAATCCACTAAAAATTTGCATTACGATATGTTGCTCAGATCGACGCATGGATTTTAGCGGGTTTAGCATTGAAAGCGGGCGATAATAAGGCAACCGTATGACTTGCAGACCTTCTTGATGCTGAACACCAAGATAGCTTTGGATCACTTGCGTCAGTTTCGCAGCATCTTGATCCAGTACTGAAAATGCATGGCCAATTTTACCTTCATCCAAGTATCGACGCGCAAGGTTTTCACTGACATCACTGCGACTACGTTTAAAAATGAGATCGGATAATTTTCCACGCCCCGCCGCAGGACGCCATTCTATCCAGCCTTCATCCTCCATTTTATTTAGAACAATACGCGCATTACGGCGTGTGCAGAAAAGGATCTCGGTGATCTCTTCTAGCTGGACACCAACATCTTGGCCGTTAAAGTGCTCAAATAAGGATTCAAATTGAACGCGAAGTCGTGGGCTACTCATAAAGAGGAAATCTCAGTTTATAAAAAACAGAGATAGTTTCCTCATTTTATATTGGTTATGCAATAGTCTTAATCACTGTTTAAAGAATATTACAGCCGAGTTGTTGAGAAAGTTGCTGAATTTGCTCTTCGTTGTCCAACTTAATCGACCATTTACTTTCTGAGCAATTTACAGAGATGACATTCGCCCCTCTCCCAATGAGCTGAACAGCATCGGCTTGGGCTTGTAGCGTGATGGCGAGATCACCCAATACTCGTACCACTAATTCATGGGGTGTTACGATGATTTTTCCACCTGAAAATTCAATCACCATTTTATAAATCAACCTTGATAGCTTGAGAACGGTTACGAATTTTTTGTACTGCGACCGTCAAACGGCTGGTGCACACCAAACGTTCGCGCTCATCAGTGATATTGATTTGCCATACTTGCGTTGAAATACCAAGATGGATAGGTGTCGCTGTTCCTATAACTATCCCCTCTCGCATGGCGCGAACATGATTAGCATTAATGTCTAACCCTACACAATAGTGTTCTTGATCCACACTGAAATTCGCGGCAACTGAACCTAGGGTTTCCGCAAGTACCACCGAGGCGCCACCATGCAGCATACCAAGCGGCTGATGGGTAAAGTGACAAACAGGCATGGTCGCAGACAAAGAGTGATCAGTATAATCGGTATAAATAATATTGAGATGCTCTATCAAGGTGTTTTTGGAGGTGGCGTTTAATGTTATTAAATCGATAGGCTTCTTCCAAATATCCATGCTTTTTTGTCTCATTCATCGTAAAAGAGATTCATTCTATACTTAAAAGGTAACAACTTGCAGCGAGTAATCAGTCAGTTCCAGCGATTGAGATCCTGCCAACTAAACATTTTCGAGACAGATCCGATCGCTCATAAATATTAACTGCAGTGTTGTCATTAGCCGTTTATCGGTGCTAAGAAGCCTCTTCATACAAAGATGTCATTTAAGCGCTTAAAGATGAGCACAAAAAGTGCTCTGATACATGGCTTACAGGTGCCAACGTACCGACTCAAGTACCTAAAATGCGTAATGGCAGTTGTAGCAGCTCATCCCCTGTCGTTGCAAAACCCCAAATAATAGCGATAAGCGCAGCCACTAAACTGACATACCAAAGTGAAGCTACAATTTGTCCATATCGATTCAGAGGTAGCAAATGACTTTGATGACGCTGCTTCCATTCCATCACAATTTCAATGCTGCCCATAATCAATAAAAAGCCGAACAGGGTTAATCCAAGCCAATAGCTCAAAATGACACCAGCGATCGCCGCAAGAGCACACAACGCAATCCCCAAAGTGCTGTTCATAGAAAAGCTGATGCTTTTTAACACGTGACCACCATCAAGCGGCAATATAGGCAATAGATTGAAGAGATTGAGAAAGGCATTAAAAACAGCAAGGCCGGCAAAAAATATCTCTCCCGTTATCCAATAAACGACAACCAGTACAACCGAGAGAAGCAAACCAAAAAATGGCCCCATAATTGAGATCACTACATCTTGCCAACGTGTATTGATTTTTTCATCACTTAATGCCAAGCCACCAAGAAATGGAATGAGATAAATGCCTTTAGTCTTCATACCAAAATACTTCATCGCTTTGATATGGCCAAATTCATGGAACACCAAACAGGCAATAAGCGCCATAGCAAACTGGAAGGAAAATAACCACGAATAGGCTGCGATACTTGCTGACGCCAGAACAACTTTAATCAGCTTGGCACTTTTCAGTGCTTTCATACCAAGTGAGACTAGACCAATAAGGCTAAAACGTCGCTCCGGTTTTGGCGGGCTATATGGTGTTTGTTTTTCAATGTCTTTTTCTGAACGCTCGCCCTGCGTGACAATGTCACCATTAACTAATGCTTGATAACGAAGTTTAAAAGGTTGCCAACTCAGCTCGACATTTAGTTCACATTGGATCGGCGTTTCACCACTTAACAACTGAAATCTATGGGTCGTTGTCGCCTCGATATTCCCTGTCGCATCGCATTGCGCGACCAGTTGATTATCCCAATAGAGTTGCTGCCAGCCTGACATTGAACCTTCGAGACGAAGTGATTTTCCTAAAAATGGAGCGGAAAGGAGTTCCACAGTGATACCTACATACAAACATAAAAACGGCGTTCATTATGCCTTTGGGCAATAACAGCGTAAAGCACGATGCCCATTTTCTTACTATTGAAGATGACTTAGTTCAATTCCCTCACGAATACCAAGCTTTTTGCCATCTCCCCTTTTAATTCCAGTCGTAACGTGGATAATACGCGCTTACATATTTTTACAAGGTGGGTACTATGTCTACTGAAGCAACTTTACTTGAACGCAGCCAATCAAAATGTGAGCTTTGTTCATCAGAATCTCCATTTGTGGTAGCGCCACACACTATGGTTACTGTTGACCATGCCGTTATGTTGTGTGATGTCTGCAAAGGCCAAATTGAGAACCCAGAAACAGTAGATGTGAACCATTGGCGTTGTTTGAACGACAGCATGTGGAGCCAAGAGCAACCCGTTCAAGTACTGGCGTGGCGTCAACTTAAGCGCCTTGCGGCCACTGAAGGTTGGGCTCAAGACCTACTTGATATGATGTATCTTGAAGAAGAAGCTGCAAAATGGGCTGAAATTGGTATGGATGATGATGCAGAAAAGCCTCGTGATGTGAATGGCGTAGAACTGAAAAAAGGCGACGACGTAACCATCATTAAAGATCTCCCTATCAAAGGCTCAAGCCAAGTCATTAAACAGGGTACTGTGGTTCGCGGTATCAGTTTAAGCGACGATCCTAAGTTGATCTCTGGTAAAGCTAATGGCCAATCGATGTATATCATTGCTGAATACTGTCGCAAAAAATAATAGCCATTGACGAATAAAATAAAGGCGCAACTTAGTTTGCGCCTTTGTTTTTCGGAAACCGTTGTTTTCATGAGCAGTGAAACTAGTAAATTTTAAATACAAAAAAGCCGACTATTTAATCCGTCGGCTTTTACATCTCTACACATTGAATTAACGGTATAAACCGATATCTTTCTGCATGTGACCAGACAAATTATTCGCGTAGTAGCTGCGAGGTTCGCTGTGGTCGACAAACAGAATATCAACTAAATGTGCAATCAATCCTTTGAAGTTAACCGCGTAGGTTTTTTTATCCATAGAGGTAGGTGCTGTAATCGTACCCATATTCATTGCTTGTGCCATGATAGCCTCTCTGTTAATTCGGTAACTTACTTTGTTGAAATGAATTCTAGGTGATATTTTTTTGGTTAAAAAATGACAAATTTTCCACATTCAAATTAGTTATTCTAATGAAACAACCCCATAACAATGCATACTTTTATTATCCACGATAATCGACTACTTATTCACATTAAGTTTGATTTGGTGAATTTAAATCGCAATGAAAAACAAAAACACCGGTTATTTACAAAATTTTCACATTAATGTTTTGGCTCTTCTCCGCTTAGGTGAGCTTGATATTTGGGTAAAAAGTTGAGTGTGTATCGGGAACCGATGTTTGTCTGATCTTCAATTTGAAATAGTCTGTATCTCTCACCCCTCTTGCCCTTCGTCTGAGTAAGCCAATCGAGACATTACCTGCTTCTACCCGAGCGTTAGTCAGTTTGTATTTTCCGTAGTTACAAATACCCACTTTTCTTTCCAATAAAGCATCGGCAAAATTAATTAAGGAAAGTATTCTGGTCGATTTGGCAAGACGACACCAAGCTTCTAGAGCTGCCACCATTGTTTCGTAATCGGGTTCATCCCATATGGCTTGTAGCTGCTCTTTGAGCATGTAAACAACGCACAAAGTCTTGTTGCTCTCAAGTAAGTCATCAAGTCTGTCAGACTGCCTATCATCCAATTTGTGAGCGTTTTTCAGTAGGAGGAAGAGCGTTCCTTTCAACATTTTTTTTTCGTCGTGAGAGCCATTTCTAAAAGCTTTTGCTCTCTCTTTTTTGATTAAGATGCAGTAGTTCTGCATGACATGAAATCGGTCAAAAACAATATCAGCATTGGGAAGCATTTTCCTGACCGCCGACTGGTAAGACTGGCCCATATCCATTGATACTGCTTTGATTCCTGATTTGGTTTCTTCTGATAGTTGCTCAAAGAAGGAGATCAGAACTTCTGCTTTTCGGCCATGTTCAACCCAAATTAAATGCCCAGAGACGAGGTCATAAACAACCGTCATATAATCGTGTCTCTTGGCTCTGGCAACTTCATCGACGCCAATATGAACCAAGTTATTCAGTTTCTCGGGGTCTAATGCTGGTAGGCTTGAACGCAAGTATTCCCTATCGATATTTTTTACTGTTTCCCAGCGGATTCCTAAATGTTGAGAGACGGCATGTATGCTCATATGGCGACATAACCCACTGATGAACTTGCAAAAGCGAGCGGTATAACGACCACCTTTAGCCACATATTCAGTCTCTTCGATCAACCGTCGTCCTTCTTTGTCTCTAGTTTTAGCCAGCTCAACCTCAATCGTACAAGGTCGCCCACTCACAGGTAAATCTTGAAGACGTCTTTTAACGTAGTGATCGACGGTGCAGGAAGTCCCTGATATTGGCTCTTTGACTTTATACCTACGATCTCGACGACAGCGAACGAGTACGCCTTGGGACATTTCTTCTATTGAACAAGATTCAACACACTGGCCTTTAAAGCTAAATAACGAGGAAGACAAAGACGACAAAATAGACTACTGACTTATTTTTAAAATAAGCATTATAAATCATGTGATTATGATGAATGAGCCTGTGCATACAGACTCATGAAAGCGGAGAAGAGCCATGTTTTTATCGTTGGTTAGATAAAGGATAAATAAAGGAGAGAGGTAAGTATTGTCAAACACTTACCTCTGTTTACTTATATTATGACTTATGAGTAGCAGGTAATGGACTTCTCTGCTTATAGACAGAAGCCAACACCGCAATAATCATAGTGACTAACAGTACGCCCAGTGAGACTGGTGTCGGAATTTCCCACGCAGAACCGACTAGCATCATCTTAATACCAATGAAGATCATGATGAAGGAAAGCGCTGGTTTTAGGTAAATAAACTTATCCATCATCCCTTGCAACACAAAGTACAAAGATCGCAAACCAAGTAACGCAAACACGTTCGCTGCTAACACTAAAAAGGGTTCGCGGGTCACGGCAAAAATAGCCGGTATTGAATCTAATGCGAACATGACATCCATAAAAGCAATCACGCCAATCACAATCATCATTGGAGTCACAAACCATTGCTTATTGCGGCTCACAACCAAAGCATTCCCTTCGTAATGATCCGTCACATTGAACCAACGTCGAATCAGCTTCTCCGGCATTGGGTTTAGCTGTTCATCGCCTTTCTCACGCGCAAGTTGAATACCGGTCCACATAAGAAATAATGCAAACACATAAAGTAACCAATGATATTGTTCAAGCAGCTGCGCACCAATCACAATCATCACCGCTCGTAAACACAAAGCGCCGATCACTCCCCACAATAGAGCCCGCGGGCGTAAATGCTCAGGGACTGCGTATTGATGAAAAATAATCGCAAAGACGAATAAGTTATCAACACTTAACGATTTTTCTAACAAGTAGCCAGTAATAAACGAGATCGTCGCCTTTTCGGCACTGTATGAACTGGTTGGTGCGTAACTATCCCAAAAGAAATAGATACTCGCGGCGAATGCAAACGCCAGCATAAACCAAATCACGCTCCAAACGGCCGCTTTAGTGATCGTGACTTTACCGCCACGGGTTTGCCAAATATCGATAACAACAAGAAATAGAGTCAGAATTGCAAAGCTGAGATAGGTTGTTGGGGTCATATATCCTCCAAAGGCGGAAGGATAAGATGGGATTAACCGATCGAAACCTTCCGCAAACAAAAACCGCTGTTCATAATGAACAGAGCTGAATGCGTTGGTCTCGTCGAAATAAGCATTCCGTTTTTAACAGAAGGCTATTTATACTTACCGGATAAGCATGCGCTTAACGAGCTGACGATAAGTAAACAAAGGCGACTACTCCCCAATCAGCGCGGATTTTATGCCTATTGGATGCAAAGGTCCATAGCCGTGATCAAAAAAAGGAGCCATTTATGCTCCTTTTTAGCTTAGATTTTTATACGCCTGCCAGTGGTAATAAATACACCAATACAGACCATGCACTGACCCAAGCAACGACGACAGCAGCATCTAACCAATCTCTAATCCACATTATACTTTCCCCTTTCACATCTTCATGCACCTTCATCGGGTTGAAGATGCGTTAAGACTGAAAGTTAAAAAGCAAAGTCTATGCCAGTAAATTTATATCAAACCGAGTTACTGATAATGATGTTGGGGTTGAGTTCCTGCGTGGTTAAGTATTTCAGGTTTTTCCGTCAGCAGTTCAATAAACGCATCGGCCATTGACACATTCGAAACAAAACCTTCTCCCTTCATTTTCAGTATCGTATCATATCCCTCTTTGCCTTTCATGGTATAGGCCGAAGAGGTTCCACAATAATAACGATTAAGATCAATTGGTTGCCAACCTTTTTGCTCATCAAATAACAACACATTTGTGATGCGTTGTCCTACAGGCCGATCGGCGGCATAAGTAAACGAGAGATTGTGGGTGTAAGGATAACTGCCAGAACCTGTGCCGTCGACCCCATTGCCCAGCGCATTATTAATCGCCCCTTCAAGCATCTCAATTAAGGTTTCTCCCTGCACTCGGTAGACACCAATAGGAACGGCAAAAGGCAATAAATTTCCGGCAATGTCTGCCACCGAAACTTGTCCGGCGTTGAGCGAGTTTCTGACTCCACCAGCGTTATGTATTGCAAACTGCACGGGGTGCCCTCTTTGCCGCATGGCATAGACAAATGATTGAGCCACCAAAGGAGCCAACTCACTCGGCCCAATTTCATCAGGAATTCTGACGTGTCTTAAGAAACGATCAGCATGTGCGATAATATTTTGTTGCAGCTGACGTACTCGCGGCATGTATTTATCGATCAATATTCCTTGGACCTGCGGATCTTTCTTACACACCACCACATTAGGGTGTTGGCTTAAAAATTCGCACGCCGCTAAATGGGTGTTATCGGTGCCCGCTTCGCTCATGCTGGCATCAAGAAACAGTCGACGGCCAAGTAACAGTTCATTACGACCCTGAAATTTGTCCACTTTGCCATCGGCTGAAAAGTCGATATAACAATGACCTAAGCTCAAAGAATGATAACCGGATTGGACGACATAAGTGTCGTTAATTCTTAAACCATACTCGTCATCTTTCATCAGCCCTAGTGCACTAAAATCGCCTTGTAATCGGTGGCTATGCCCGCCGACGACAACACTAATGCCTTCCACTTGCTGTGCGAGCTCAATGTCCGCTTCATAACCTAAATGGCTAAGTAGAACAATTTTGTTGATCCCTTTAGCGCGTATTTCAGCAACCGTATTTTTTGCCGTTTGGATAGCGTTAATAAATGGAGTATCTAGATCTGGGTTGGCAATATCAGCCATTTTATCGAGTGACAAGCCGAAAATTGCAATCGTTTCATCACCAGCCTGTTTTTCTATCCAGCGAGCGTATTTACCTTGAGGTTGATAACTTATCACTTGCGGGCTACCGGCTATTGGAAAAGGCTTATTCGATCTTTCATTGGAAAGATCCCAATTGCCAGCTAGCAATGGAAATTGAATACGTTTAACAAAATGGGCAACGGGTTCATTACCCATATCCAGTTCGTGATTGCCTAATGCCATCGCATCAAGATTCAATGCGTTGAGCATGTCCGCATTGGCTTTACCTTTAAATAGCGAGAAATAGAGCGTGCCTTGGAAACAATCCCCAGCGTGTAAAAATACAAAGGCTCGCTTCATACGCGCCGCATCTTCTTTCAATTGCTGAACTCGTGTTGCAATTCGAGCAAAGCCGCCAGCGCTTACATACGGTGTTAAAGTCTGCTGTTGGATGTGGAGAGTCAATTGCAGCGATGTCGGTTCAAAATATGAGTGAGTGTCATTAATGTGTGCCAGCATAATTGATGCTGGTCTATTCTTTTTATGCATCATTTATCTTTCTCTTCTTTTTCCACTCTATCCTAGCTGAAGAATCATGACAGAATCGTGACTTTTATGAAACGAGTTTGAAAATATAATTACGCTAAGTCAACCTCATCACGCTTTGTAGCCTTTGTTTCATTCGGCTGCCCCAGCATAAACACTTGATATGCGAGCCAGCAGCCTACTTATCTGCATAATTTCCATTATGCTTAAAGAAAAACAGACTCAGCGAGAAGCTAACTTGTTGAGTTATAAAAGGAGTCTGCCTATGCATCTAGAGCGAATTGAAATTTCCGGATTCAGAGGAATCAAACGTTTATCGCTCGCTTTTGATGAACTCACCACATTGATCGGTGAAAATACTTGGGGTAAGTCCTCATTGTTGGATGCATTATCAGTGGTGCTGCCAGCCAACGGCGTACCTTATCAATTTGAAATGCAAGATTTCCACGTCGATTACTCTATCGCTCACCCTCAAACTCAACATTTACAAATCGTCCTAAGCTTTGTTTCTACAGACAAAAATGAATCTCGCTCCGGTCGTTATCGTAAGCTGAGGCCGATTTGGGTTGAAGATGAAACCGGTACGAAACGGATATTCTATCGTATCAGCGCTACTCGTGAGCAATATGATATTACCACTCGCTACCTGTTTTTAGACCTCGAAGGCAACCCACTACCGCTGCATCATTCTGAGAAATTGGCGCAAGAGCTGATGAGCTTACACCCAGTGATCCGTTTGAAAGATTCACGGCGTTTCGAGCGACCTTTCATCAATGGTAATGGTAAAAATTCTCGCGCCGAAAAACGTATTGATAATACCTGTCGTCGTTTACTGGCCATTCCTGGGCATGTCAACAAAGGCGAGATGAGAAGTAGCCTTAACTCAATGAATGTATTAGTTGATCACTATTTTTCATTCAAAAGTCAGACACGTAAAAACCCAAGACAGCAACGTGACAGCTTAGTCTATTCCAGCCCAACCGCCGATAAAAACATAAGCCAATTTGTTGAAGAGACTAAAAATAAGCAAACTCGTTTGCTGTTGATGGGCTTACTCAATGCTTATCTACAAGCCAAAGGCCCGACTGACCTACGACGTTGCGCTAGGCCGCTGCTGATTATCGAAGATCCCGAAGGTCGATTGCACCCTACTCATCTGGCGCGCGCTTGGAGTTTACTTCAACTATTACCCATGCAAAAAATTCTCACAACGAACAGTGGTGATCTGCTTGGCTCTGTTCCCCTTCATTCGATTCGGCGTTTGGTGCGTACTTCTGACCGTACCATTGCAAATTCGATGGTCTCCCGTGGATTGAGTAAGGACGAACTACGACGTATCGGTTTTCATATCCGTTTTCATCGCTCAGGAGTGCTTTTTGCTCGCTGCTGGTTGTTGGTTGAAGGAGAAACTGAGGTGTGGCTGTTTAGTGAGCTGGCTCGCCAGTGTGGCTATAATCTAGCCGCCGAAGGAGTACAAATTGTCGAATTTGCTCAGTCTGGTCTGAAGTCCTTAATTAAAGTGGCGAAAGCGTTTGGCATTGATTGGCATGTCGTGACTGATGGCGATCCCGCTGGCAAAAAATATTCGTCAACGGTACGCGGTATGCTAACAGGTGATCAAGAACGGCATCGCCTGACCGAACTTCCCGATCGAGATATCGAACATTTTCTGTACTCTCATGGCTTTGAACACTTCTTCAAAGATTTGATTAAAATACCTTACGATCATCCAATCCCTGCGAAAAAAGTGGTCACACGTGTGCTGAAAAAACACGCGAAACCTGATTTGGCGCTTGCCATCGTTTCCCATTGTGAACAACAAGGTGTGGACTTTATTCCTGTACTGCTGCGCTGGACACTAAAACGCGTGATTACGATGGCCAATGGCCACACGTAAAAAAAGGCACACATGATTGTGTGCCTCGTATCATTTCCATTTCGCTATATGTGACTAATCTTATATTGAATGGGTATATCAACAATTTTGATGAATCGATACGGATCAATTGAGGGTAACCTTTACCAATGCAGATTTCACCAGCATTAGTCTTAAACATAAATTAACAAGTTGAGGATTTAGAACGCGTTTCAACAGTTGCGCTGTCGCTCAGCGTTGGCTGGTTAGATCGTTGATGCAACCACATACCACTTGTTTTCATCGCAAAGCCAAAAATGCCACCGAATAGAAGTGATGGAATAACCAGTTGCCAATCACCACCCGCAGCAAAAGTGGCACAAGCGCCAATAAAGGTTCCAGGGATATAACCAAGCCACGCTTTCGACGCTTGAATGCACATTAAAAATGCCACTACCGCAGTGACAACGTAACCCAAAATATCCAAGCTCACCAAACTGGATGAATGAATAATGACCATTGCCCAAAAAACGCCACTGATATTAGTTATCAAACTTTCTGCAAGACCTTTAATACCCTCGGTTGGAGAGGCAAAATAACTCGTACATCCTAAAAAGCCAGCCCATGATAGTAAGCCTAACGAAACGGCTATCCAGCCCCAAACACCAGAAAGAATGCCTGTCGTTAGTGAAATTGCAAATAGTGTGCTCATAGCGCCCTCATTTAGCCGCTATCTGCCTGTCATTTAACAAGCCGTTGCTATAGCGACATCAATAAATCAAGTGCCGATATTAAAAGCTTCAACCACGGATGACTAGTGACCTAAGTCATGAAATAAATGCAATGATTTCACTTATTTCATTGAAATGTTGACGCAAACGATAAATCAACACATTTGAAGTGCTTTTTAATCGAGCATGAGCGTTAGATTAGGTAATGAGGGTGTGACATGATGATAAATGCGAACACTCAATAGCTTCACTTATCACACCCCATATTGAGAAGTAACAAAGTAAATCATAACCAAGATTAACAAGCTTAAAGTACGCTTGGTCGTCCTTTCATCATGCGCAGTCCTTCACGCTTAATGCACTCAACCAACGGGTTTTCAGCCATATCTGCTCGCCAAATAAACGACAACGTTCTTTCCATATTCAGATCAGGCACATTGAGCGCTACCAGTTGGCCATTCTCAATAAAGCGTTCTACATCGAGGTAAGGTAAACAAGTTAAGTACGGACCATTCGCAACCATACTGCGTAGCACAGGAACATGTTCGTACTCTCGCCACACATCTAAATCGGAAATAAGATGGTGAATCGAGCTATCAAAAATATTGCGAGTACCAGAACCGTGTTCTCTTAACACCCATTTGGCTTGTTCAAGCTGTGCAAGACTCACCGTTTTACATTTGGCAAAAGGATGATGAGCCGAAGCTATCACTGTTAGGTGATCTCGACACCACACTTCTTGGGAAATACGGTTATCATCGCATCGACCTTCAATGATACCAAGGTCATATTTGTAGTCGAGGATGCCATCGATCACCCCTTTGGTGCTTTTCACACCAAGCTCAATACGCATCTCTGGGAAATCGTTATCAAGAATGCTGATAAGGTCTGGAACGAGGTGCTCGGCAGGGGTCTGGCTGGCTCCCATACTGATTTCACCGCTAAGCAAGTGCTGATCATAAAAGCCCATTTCGATCTGCTGAGCATCTTGTAATAAACGCTTCGCTTTCGGCCTAAGCCACATTCCCCAATGAGTTAATGCCATCTGCTTTCCTTGTCTTTCGAACAAAGGGCGACCTAACATTTTTTCCAATTGTGCTAGCGACATACTGGTCGCGGATTGAGTTAACGCTAATTTATCCGCAGCTTGACTGACGCTGCCACTATCGGCAACAGCATCGAAAACTGCTAATTGTTTGAGTGAATACCGCACTGCTTTTCCTATTTAGCTTTCATCTACTGCGCGCCACACCTTTAATTTCAAGGGAGTTAATATGCGCAAACGGTTTCATTCTACTCTTTCATTTATTCATATCAATTCATTTGATGAGTAATCTAAAAATTATCAATTTTACTACTTCATGACTCGTTCGTTAGTCTGTATGGGAAGCAAGGCATGACGCTTTGTTTGAACTTGGGAGGTAATTATGAAATTGAGCTTTGGGAGCGTGTATGTCAGCAGCCTACTCTGAAAATAAACAGCTGTTCTCACCGATTGAGATGATGGCAGAAGCCGAGAAATTCGCATTAAGCAAAGCCAAGAAAAGCAGCGGTATGACACTGAGCCTTGCCATTATGGCGGGTGCTTTTATCGGCTTAGCATTTTTGTTCTACATCACTGTCACCACAGGCAGTGCTAACGCAGGTTGGGGGCTCAGTCGGTTAGCGGGTGGTTTAGCCTTTAGCATGGGGCTGATTTTAATCGTGATTTGTGGCGGTGAACTGTTCACCAGTTCCGTATTGTCGAGCATTTCTTGGGCCAATAAACAAATCAGCTTTAGCAAAATGTTATCCATTTGGGGCAAGGTTTATATCGGTAACTTCATTGGTGCCATGTTCTTACTGCTTTTGGTTACTGGGGCGGGTCTCTATCAGTTGGATGATGGTCAATGGGGATTGAATGCGCTGAACATCGCACAGCACAAACTACACCATACACCTGTTCAAGCATTTTCTCTTGGGGTGCTATGTAACTTACTGGTTTGTCTTGCTATTTGGTTAACGTTTAGCTCAGCCAATGCAATGACCAAAGCCGCAATGACAATTTTGCCTGTGGCGATGTTCGTCTCTAGTGGCTTCGAGCACTGCGTAGCCAACATGTTTATGGTCCCTTTAGGCATTGTGATTCAAAACTTTGCACCAGAGAGCTTCTGGCAGCAGATCGGTATCAGTGCCACTCATTACGCAGATTTGAACATTCATCAATTTGTGGTGGCAAACCTTATCCCAGTGACTTTAGGCAATATTGTCGGCGGTGCTGTGTTGGTTGGTCTCGCCAACTGGTCTATTTTCCGCCGTCCACAACTTAAAGCCGCAAACATTAGCACTATTACGGAAACAGCAACAATTACGTCAGTGAAGGAAACGAAAATGAATAAAACAATTACAGTTAAAGACATTATGAACACCCAACCTGTAACTCTAGGCGTGGAAATGCCAACCGCAGTAGCGATTGATATGTTGCTGGATAACCAGCTCGATAGTGCTCCTGTGGTTGATGTGGCTGGTCGTTTGGTCGGATTTTTCTCAGCTCACGATGTCATGGTGGATTTATGGTGCCAAGACTACCTCCCTACCGAAGGGCAAAAAGTGGTGGATCTTATGAGCCGCGATGTTATCGCCATCGATGCATCTGACCGTCTGATTGATATCGCCGAATTTTTATGTATCGATAAAGAACAATTATACCCTACCACTAGCATGGGTATTGCTACTCGTTTTAGCTCACTCTCTTTAGAAGAGCGCGCAAAAAGCATGAAAGTGAACAAACCACAAAATCTCCCCGTCCTTGAAGATGGCAAGTTTGTCGGTATGCTAACTCGTAACCATGTACTGGCAGCACTACGTCCAATTTATGGCGAGCGTCTAAGCGTGGTCAAAGAGCGTACGTTAGAAACGGCTTAACACGTTGTTTTGTTCAAAACGGTTTTTGGTCAGGAAATAAGTCGCTTGGCTAAAAAGCAAAGACCCCGCATTGCGGGGTCTCTTTGATTCATCTATTTCGCTTGTTACTATCCCTGACGCCACCAGCGTCCGACGCATGGGTTTTCAGGATCAAGATATCGATTCAATAACGTTAAGTTGCTGTCGAACAAAATGAGATAAGGTTGAATCTCACTGACACTTAACGCCCCCTTTGTGGCATTGATACACTGCATCAATAAATCCGTAAGACAGCGAACAAAAACCCACTTTGGGTTGTCTGCGATTTTATGGTTGATCGCTAAAATAGCCTCATATGCGATTTGGTAGGGAATGGCTCTCACTTGCGTGAGATCGCGCAAAAATGAGCCAGCAACAACACCTTCAAGGTAGACACGGTAAGTCGTTAGTTGATCGACCAATAGAAACAGTTCCGCGGCTAAATGCGTATAAGGGTATTTCACCGCGAGGTGATCGTGCAGATCCGGTGAAATAGCCAGCGTGATCCCCATCATTTCACAGCGTTGTTTAAGCACTCGCAGTAACCCTTGCTCATCCATTAGTTGCTGAATTTCAAAAATACGCTGCAAGTGATAGTCGTTAGAAATGAAAGTGACAGGTAATATTTTTTGCGTATCAATACCACCGTTTTTTTGCAGCTCTAACGCGACGTTTTCGATATTTTCTACCGTGCTGGTTGAGTACTCTTCCAGCAAAATGCGGTTATTCGAAAGTGACACATTGAGCCGAGTAAGTTCCGATTGAAGATAATGATACATAGCCTTCGCTTCAGAAATCTGTTGCCCTAGCGTGAGCCCACCACATAAAGCAATGACACTATGATCGATGTCATGACGTTGTAACGCCTTAACAAGGCCATCAACACGGCTACGCCCTTCTAATGTTAATTGCTGATCAACAAGTCGTTTACCTAATACGATATAAAGATGCTCGGCTACCATCGTTATTTTTCTCTCTCCATTCCAGCCACCATAAAACTTGTGTCATAGCAATCGACATCAAGAAAGCAGCAGTATTAAAACGTATGGTTTGATAACACGTAAATACTCCTACATGTGCATAGTGCTTGAGTCAAAAAATAAAATAAACAATCGCTTTTTAAACATTACTCAAACGATAGCCACGCATTAGAAATGCTCGTGCATAAAGTAAGGTTTCTGCGATAATTGTTTCAATTTATTTATAACTACCGATGATAAAATCCACAGGAATAAACTCTAAAAATCCACTACATGGAGAGATTAATATGTGGAATAAACTCAATAAATCAATGATGTTCTGCCAAATGATGTTTGGCTTATCATTTTACGGGGTAATGGTTATCCTAACCCGTTTTTTTCTAGAAGATTTGGATTATAACGAAGCCGATACCATGATGGTGGTAGGAGCATTTTCATCCATTGGCCCCCTTTTTGCGATCGCTGGTGGTTTTATTGCCGATAAGTTCCTTGGCGCTTATCGTTCATTAACCATTGCCTACGGCGCTTTTGCTCTTGGCTACACACTACTGGTGCTGGGTGCCTCAACAACCAACGTCGCGATGGCATTAGCAGGCATCGCTTTAGCGAGCTACGCACGCGGATTAATGTCTCCTTCTTACCCCAGTTTATATAAACGCACTTTTAGCTCTCAAGAACATTTTGAAAACTGTTACCCTGTCAATTATTCGGTAAACAATGTGGGAGCACTACTTGGTCAATATTTATTCCCGATGTTTGTTTTAGTGATCGGCTTTCACGGTAGCTTTATGCTCTCAGCCATTTTGGCAGCGTTCGCCTTTGCCACTTTAATTGTGTTTAATAAATCATTAGTGAATGCTGCAGCTGAGATTGATCAAACTCCCGTAAGCGTGAAAAACTGGATCGCCTTTTGTGCAGTATCGTGCGCGATGGTTGGGCTAGTTTTCTTCATGTTTTCTAATATGGACATCGGTCAAAACATCGTTTATGCCATTGGTGCAGCTGCCATTTTTTACTTCATCTTTTTGATGTTTAAAGCGAATCGATCCGATACCTTGAAAATGGGCACTATTCTTATCATGACGGTGCTCACCACCTGTTTCTTTGTCTATTACGGGCAAATGATGACCTCCATGACCATGGTAACCATTAATACGATGCGTGGTGACTTATTTGGATTAATCCCAATCGCTCCTGAAGCATCAATGGCGATGAACCCACTGTGGTGCATTGTTGCTGGGCCTGTCATTGCTATGACTTTCTCTTCACTGGAAAAGCGAGGCATTAATTTTTCAACAGCCACTAAAATTGGCTTTGCATTCATCTTTACCGCCATTGCATTTGGCATTTTAACCATGGCAGTCATGAATATTGGTGCTGATGTTATCATCAGACCAGAAGTCTTTTTGATGATCCACTTCTTCCAAGCTTTTGCGGAAGTCATTGTTGGTAGTTTAGTAGTGGCCTTCATTTTGTCAGTGGCTCCCAAGCACATCGAAAACTTTTCGGTTAGCCTCTTTTCAGTCGCCATCGCCTTAAGCGGCATTGTGGGTGCGGTGTTCTCAACCTCCATCGCATTAGAAAAAGGTCAAGTGATCAGTCAGCATATCGTCCAAAGCGTTTATGGCGACTACTTTAAAATGCTCACGATCTTAGCCGTAGTGATGGTAGCAGTGGCCATCGTCGCTTCATTGGTTGTTCGAAAAATGCTTGAAGCATCAAAAATGAACGAACGGGATGAACTTGCAGAAGTTGCACCTAACGAAGTTTAAACATCAGCAAAATGTGAGCATTATTAAGCCTCATACCATTATGCGTATGGGGCTTTTTATCTGCAAAGTTACATATTCCCATCTCTTCAAAGTAAAATAACGTAAATGATAGTTATTATCATTGAATCAATTGAGCACTCAGTTTAAGGTTATACCTACAAAAGACAAAACGGTAATCTAGAGAATAATGAAAAAAGAAACAGAACCTAAACGCTCTTTCTATCCACTCACGGTTGCGGATAGCCAGCAAATTTCGCCTTCCCTGCAACGCATTACGTTACAGGGTGACTCAATTGGGCATTTTACACTTGAAAACGAAGGCGATTATATCAAGCTGTTGTTTAGTGAAGATGGTGGCACTGATTTGTCACGGTTAACCCCTGATCAGCGCCCAATAATGCGCACTTATACCATTCGAAGCTTTGATACGACCAACAATCGCATTGAAATCGATTTTGTACGGCATGAGGCGGAAGATAAGCAGTGTGGATTTGCAGTCAGATGGGCGATGCATACGGCCATTGGCGATACGATTTCAATCGCTGGCCCAGGTAAAGCTCAAGGGTTGAATCCCAATGGGAAATGGTTTTTCTTAGCCGCTGACATGACCGCGATCCCTGCCCTTGCAGCTCAATTAAAACGCTTACCGCGTGATGCAAAAGGTTATGCAGTAATTGAAATTGAGCATGTGGATGACAAACAGGCACTACAGGCTCCGGAGAACATAGAGATCTCTTGGGTAGTGAAAGACAGCAGCACCAATTTGGCGACTTCGGTTATCGAGAAAAATTGGCTGGGTGAGAATGGCTCGGTATGGTGTGCGTGTGAATTTGATACTATGCGCGCGCTAAGAGAGTATTTTCGCAATGAAAAAGAGATAGCGAAAGACTATATTTATATCAGCAGCTACTGGAAACGTGGCGTCAGTGAAGATGGGCATAAACAGCTCAAACAAACGGATGCACAAACTCAGTCATAAACAGCAATAACACAGTAAAAAGGTGACTTAATAGAGGTCGCCTTTTTCATTGAATGCGCTCAATTTTCAACGAACATAGCTTTAACAAACCTAGCTTTAACGGACATAGCCTCAGCGGGCCACAGTGAGCTTGGCTAACGATTCAATACAAATCGCGTCATGTCGCCAGTATTCGATGCCACAATCGATCAGTTCACCCTGTTGATTATAATTAATGCGCTCAACGACCATCGCCGGAGTGCCTGATGTAGCGCGTAGCGCTTGCGCCATATGACCAAGCAAAGAGCTAGTGGTAATTCGATAACGGACTGTTTGATACTCCACGGCAAAATGGTCGCGATAAATATCCGTCAGTGATTGAGACAAATCGAAAGTCAGCAAGTTGGGAAACCATTCAGAGCGCACGTAATTCGTCACATAGACCACGGGGCGATCTTCTAAATAACGCACACGATCAATTTGGTAAACATCCGAAAATGGCTTTAATCCCAATAAGAGCGATGCTTGTTTATTAGCTAATAGCGCTTTTGCCATCATCAGTTCCGTTTTTGGTACTCGTTTTTGTGCTAAAGCCATGTTGGTAAAATTCAGAGTTTGGGTTGGGTCGTAACGTATCGGCTCGGGAGAAATAAACCAACCTCGCCGATCTTCTCGGTAGATCTTGCCATCCGCTTCCAACAGAGACAAAGCCTCACGCAGGGTAACGCGTGTGGTATTAAACGACTCTGCAAGTTTTCGTTCAGAAGGTAATTTTTGACGAGGGGCAAGCATGCCAGCATCGATTTGTTCAACAATCACATCTTTAATTTTTACGTACTGCACAACATCCACTCCCAGCCTAAATACGTGCATGCCAAATTCATAACAAACTGATACCGTATTATTTGCATTCTATGTCGAACAAGATTAATGTCATAGCCTGAATCGCAATAACATTGACGTTAATTTTTATACCGCCTAGCTTTTGGGCGGTATTTCTTTTTGGAGTATTAAAAATGTCAAACTTAGCACCTGTCTTAGTTTCAAGCCTTGATATGGACAGAATATCCGCATTACTGGATGGCATGCCTAAACTAACGCCAGAGTTAGAAAAGCTCGAGGCTGAGTTGGATAGAGCCACCATTGTCGCCCCACAAGAGATGCCAAATAATGTGGTGAGCATGAATTCGACCGTACGCTTCAAGTTTATCGACAGTGATGAAGTGATCGAAAAAAATCTTGTGTATCCGCATGAAGTGAAAAGCAGTCAAGATATCTCTGTTTTTGCCCCAGTAGGCAGTGCATTGTTGGGCCTAGCTGTTGGTCAACAGCTCAGTTGGCCAATGCCAGGTGGTAGAGAAAGAGTGATTGAGATTCTTGATGTAGTTTATCAACCTGAGCGTGACGGTGAATTCAACCGCTAACGAATCGATTTGTTGGTGTGGAGGTCGATATCATCACTCCACACCCCAAGCCACATCATTGTAAATAATTATGCGACCAAAATATCTTTAAGTTCGTGCAATGAACGCACATGGTAGTGTGGCTCGATACCCTCAACAGCACTTGCGCCAGTAGAGTTTAGCCAACAGGTCTCAATACCAAAATTCAAGCCACCTAGAATATCGGAATGCGGGTTATCCCCTACCATCAATACACGATTTTTAGCAGGGTTGCCCATTTTGTCTAACGCGTAGGCAAAAATCCCGTGATCGGGTTTCGCTACACCAACCTCTTCTGAAATAATCACGTGGTCAAAGTATTCACTCATCCCCGTTCTTTGCAAACGAATCGCTTGAAGTTCGGTAAAACCATTAGTAATGATGCCAAGTTTCGCTCGACCTGTAAGGGCATCCAATAACTCTTTTGCTCCTGGTAGTGGAGTGCAGATATCAGCCATGGCTTCAAGAAATGCGCTGTTTAATTCCGTGGTTGTCGTCGCGAGCTTTTCTGCCCACTCTGCAAAACGAGTATGCTTCAACTGCGCCGCCGTGATATCACCATTTTGGTAATCGACCCACAGTGGCTTGTTAACTTCTTGGTACTGCGCAAAATCTTGCTCAGTAAACAACACACCTTTGCGCTCAAACATCAGCTGCATACCTTTGAAAGCATCAAAATGAAACAAGGTCTCGTCAGCGTCAAATAAAATCCAGTCGTACTTCATGATCTCTCCTCATAATGTTCGGGCTAGTTTAGATTGTTTTTAGTTAAATGATAATCTCTATCAGAAGAAACTTTTAAAATTCAATGTGATAACGAATCTAATCGTCCCTGTAATAAAAAAGGCTCGAATGAGCCTTTTCTTATGCTTAATATTGCAAATTATGATGCTTTTTCAGCTTCGTTAACCATAGAAAGCGCCAATGCTTCAGCCGCTTTAATACCATCAATGCCTGCTGATAAAATCCCGCCCGCATAACCTGCACCTTCACCTGCCGGATAAAAGCCTTTCAGGTTGATGCTTTGGAAATCTTTACCCCGTTTAATGCAAATAGGTGATGACGTGCGAGTTTCTACTCCAGTTAACAAACCATCATCAGAGGCAAATCCTTTGATCTGCTTATCAAACGCTGGGATCGCTTCACGAATGGCTTCAATAGCAAAATCAGGCAACGCTTTTGAAATATCCGTCAACTTGATGCCGGGTGTAAAAGAGGGTTCGACATCACCTAACGCACTCGGATCACGACCTTGTAAAAAGTCACCAATTTTTTGTGCTGGCGCATCGTAGTTTTCGCCGCCAAGTTGATAAGCTCGTGATTCAAGTTCACGTTGGAAGCGCACGCCCGCTAGCGGATCACCGGGATAATCACGTTCAGGATCAATACCCACTACAATCGCACTGTTAGCATTACGTTCTGCGCGAGAATATTGGCTCATGCCATTGGTCACAACGCGCCCCTCTTCAGAAGTAGCCGCCACTACCGTGCCACCGGGGCACATGCAGAAGCTATAAACAGTGCGGCCATTCTTACAGTGGTGAACCAATTTGTAGTCCGCCGCGCCAAGAATGGGGTTACCCGCATTCGCACCAAAACGCGCTTCATCAATCATTGATTGTTTATGTTCAATACGGAACCCTACTGAAAAGGGTTTGGCTTCCATATAAACGCCACGTTCATGCAGCATTTCAAAGGTATCACGTGCGCTATGACCGACCGCAAGGACAACATGACGCGTTTTAATTTCTTCACCATTTGACAGCGTAAGCCCGGTAATTTGCCCTTCTTCGATGTGAATGTCATCAACACGAGTACTAAAACGAATTTCACCGCCTAATTCGATAATTTTGGCACGCATTTTTTCAATCATGGTCACCAATTTGAACGTACCAATGTGCGGTTTGCTCACGTACATGATTTCGGCAGGTGCGCCCGCAGCGACAAATTCTGTAGTGACCTTACGACCATAGAAGTTAGGATCTTTAACTTGGCTATAGAGTTTTCCATCAGAAAAAGTTCCCGCTCCACCTTCGCCAAACTGCACGTTAGATTCAGTATTCAATGTACGCTTACGCCAAAAACCAAAGGTATCTTTGGTGCGTTCGCGCACTTCTTTACCACGCTCGACAATGATTGGGTTAAACCCCATTTGAGCAAGAATCAGTCCTGCGAATAGACCACAAGGGCCAAAGCCTATCACCACTGGGCGCTCAGTAAGATTCGCTGGCGCTTGAGCAACGAATTTGTACTCCATATCCGGCGTCACTTTCACATGCGGATCGTCAGCAAACTGAGCAAGCAACTCTGTTTCATTCTCCACGCTCACATCTAGCGTGTAAATCAGCATGATTTTCGTTTTCTTACGAGCATCGTAGCCACGTTTAAACATATTGAATGAAAGAACTTGTTCATCAGCAATATCAAGTTTTTCAGTAATAGCAGCAAAAATTGCCCCTTCCTCGTGGTCCAAAGGAAGTTTAATTTCGGTTAAACGTATCATGTCGGTGTCTCGTTTTAGTCGGTGTCTTAGCCAAAGCCGCAAGCGGCCCGCTCACAATGGCGCGCATTTTACGGGAAATAGCGTTATCTGTCATACTAAATCCCGAATTCATCACACGTTACGCTAGATATTCATAGCGTTTGATGTTGAAATTTAACTTGGGATGCGTATTATCCCCATTCTTCATTTTTGACTAACTAAGAGCTGATCATCATGGCGTTTGTCGTAACGGATAATTGCATCCAATGTAAATTTACTGACTGTGTCGCGGTATGCCCTGCTGATGCCTTTCACGAAGGCCCCAATTTTATGGTGATCAACCCCATTGAATGCATTGATTGCGGTTTATGTGTTCCTGAATGTGCAGCTCAAGCTATCTTTCAAGAAGATGAACTCCCAGAAGATCAGAAGATTTACATCGAACTCAATGCTGAGCTTGCCGACATATGGCCGGTGCAAACCGAAGTCAAACCAGCCATGGATGATGCTGAAAAATGGGATGGCGTGCCAAACAAACTGGGGATGTTAGAGAAGTAGTCTTTTCTTCTTATAACTAAGCGTTATAAAAAAAGCGCAAACACGGCATCCGTTATCACGCTTTTTGACGACAATCCAAAGCAACAACTTTTAAGCTTTACTTATTGATCGAGTGATCTTGGTTTGATCTAGTGATGTTGGCGGCGCAGGTTATCCAAAATAATACCCGTAGCCATTGCTACGTTAAGTGACTCAGCTCCCCCGAAGGCGGGAATGGTAATTTTGTCGGTGACATATTGAGCCGCTTCGGCACGAATACCATGCGATTCACTGCCCATCAATAAAATCCCTTCTGCTGCAAATTTCGTATGATGAACGTTCTCACCTTCTAAAAAAGCCCCATAAACAGGTAGATTTGAACTCTGTAAATAAGCGCTCAAATCCACTTGGCTCACCGTAACACGCCCAAAGCTACCCATGGTGGCACTGATGGTCTTCGGATTGTATGGATCGGCGCAATCGTGGCTAGCGACAATGTGTTTAATGCCATACCAATCAGCAACACGGATAATCGTCCCTAAATTACCGGGGTCAGAAACACCATCGAGAGCGATCATCAATCCTTTCGCTTCAGGCACCGTCACTTCGGGGATCTCAACGACGGCGATTGCCGCATTATTGCTCACCAAGGTGCTGGCTTTGGTTAAGTCATCTAATGTGGCCTCAATGCATTCAAAAACACTAAGCTCAACGCGGTTTTGTGCGATAAACTCCGCAGTGGCAAAAACCTGCTTCACCGTCAGTTGGCTGTTAATCAATTCCAACACGTTCTTTTCGCCTTGCACTAAAAACAGGCCATGAGCCTTGCGCTGTTTCTTTTGGCCTAAAGCACGAAGTAGTTTCAGTTGGTTTTTTGAAATCATAAAATATCCGCAGTGAGGTAAGGTTGGCCTAGTAAAAACGCCGCATTATAGAGTAAAGGCCGTCAGAGCTAAAGCAGTGTAAGCCGAGTTTCAATACCATATGTTCAGTTACTAACAAACAAGGAAATCCATATGAAACGTTTTCTTCCCTCTTCCGTTATGTTAACCCCCTTTGTCGTCAAGCATTATGATCAACAAGATAGTGATCAACTTGAAGATGATCATCATAAAGAGCCCAACGACAATGACACAAATAGAGAACGAAGAATCGAGCTAAAAGCTCAGACATTAGTTTATAATCTACTCATTAAATAACTTTACAACCCATTTTTTGACGTTATTATCGCGACGCAAACGTTTTCCCAACCCGTACAATACTAAATAATGAGGGTTTTATGCTGCCTGATATTGAAATTTGCCGCGCCACTTCATTAACCTCCATAGAGGCTATCGCTAACAAAGCAGGATTCACCGCCAGCGAATTCCACAGCCAAGGCCGCTTTAAGGCGAAAATTTCATTAAGTTGCCTTGAACGTTTGCAAACACAAACGGTTGGAAAGTTAATCCTTGTGACTGCCATTACCCCAACGCCATTAGGGGAAGGAAAAACCGTCACGACCATCGGCCTATCACAAGGAATGGCAAAATTGGGTCATTCGGTGATGGCATGTATTCGTCAACCCTCAATGGGACCAATCTTTGGTGTTAAGGGCGGAGCCGCTGGCGGCGGTTATTCACAAGTGGCACCAATGGAAGAGCTCAATTTGCATCTCACTGGCGATATCCACGCCGTCACAGCGGCGCATAACCTAGCGGCAGCGGCGATAGATGCCCGGATCTATCACGAACAGCGCCTTGGTTATGACGATTTCGAGCAGCGCACCGCAATGAAAGCACTGCGTATCGACCCAAATAATGTGGTTTGGAAGCGAGTGATGGATCACAACGATCGCGCATTGCGCATGGTTACCGTTGGCCGAAATGAAACGGATAAATCAATCAATGGCTTTGAGCGTGAAGATGGTTTTGATATTTCAGCGGCTTCTGAGCTGATGGCGATTCTTGCATTAGCCAAAAACTTAAACGATCTGCGTCAACGGATTGGGCGGATTGTCGTCGCCTATAGTCACCATGGTACACCGATTACCACTGAAGATTTGCAAGTCGCTGGGGCGATGGCTGTCAGTATGAAAGAGGCGATTGAACCTACATTAATGCAAACGTTAGAAGGCGTACCGACACTGATTCACGCCGGGCCTTTTGCCAATATCGCTCACGGTAACTCTTCTATTATCGCTGATGACATCGCCACAAGGTTAGCCGAATTTACTGTAACAGAAGGCGGCTTTGGCTCTGATATGGGATTTGAAAAGGCGTGTAATATTAAAGCCGCGACATCTGGGAAAGCGCCAGATTGCGCCGTTATCGTCACCACACTTCGCGGCTTAAAAGCGAACTCTGGTCTGTATGAATTGCGTCCCGGCCAGCCAGTTCCCGACACTCTATTTCAGCCAGACCATGCCGCGTTGGTGTCCGGTTTTGAAAATCTCAAATGGCATATTGAAAATGTGAGTAAGTATGGAATACCCGCCGTGGTTGCCATTAACCGCTTTCCACAAGACAGCCAAGAAGAGCTTGAGCAGCTCGCAATGATGATTCACGCACTACCCTACCAGGTAGAGGTTGCACTGAGTGAAGGTTTTGCTCTTGGAGGCGAAGGGACGACTGAGCTTGCTTCCAAAGTCATTAAGCAGTGTCAAAAAGTGAGTACGTTCACACCGTTATACCAAGCACAGCAGACGATCGAAGATAAGATCAACGCCGTAGCGAAAAAGGGCTATGGCGCGGCAAGCGTCACTTTTAGTGATAAAGCACGACGTCAAATGCACAACATGCAAGAGCAAGGTTACGGTAAACTTGCTGTCTGTTTGGCGAAGACGCCGCTTTCAATTTCAACCAACGCTGCGATTAAAGGCGCACCAAAAGGTTTTGATGTACCGATTCGCGAATTAAAGCTCTGTGCGGGTGCTGGCTTTATCTATGCGCTATGCGGCAACGTGATGACCATACCGGGCCTTCCTGAAAAACCCGCCTTCATGTATTTAGACATTGATTCTAAAGGAAATATTATCGGCCTAACCTGATATTATTGTTCGAAATTAACCTTTCTGAGCACAAATCTTCGGGCTCAGAAAGGTTTTCTTCACGCTATTTGTTTTCTTTCTCTGTAATTTTTTGCGCTTTTCACCGTTCTTTACCAGTATCAATAAAAAATAAGTAAGGTCGGTTATGAAACGTTTTACTCCCTTTATATTCTCAATAGCGCTTATTGTGCCTATTCTGTTTTCGCTATTTAGCCAAGCAGAAACTCAGCCTAAAACCATGCCCAGCATTGGTAATCAGCAAATCGCGACATTAGCTGGGGGCTGTTTTTGGTGTACAGAATCTGATCTTGAAAAACTCAACGGTGTCATTAGCGTTGTCTCTGGTTATGCGGGTGGCAGCTTTGAAAATCCAACCTATAAACAAGTCTCATCAGGAAAATCGGGCCACATTGAAGTGATTCAAGTGACCTTTGATCCGCAAGTTGTCAGCTACGAGAATGTATTGGATCATTTTTTCCGCCACATTGATCCAACGGATGATCAAGGCTCGTTTGTTGATAGAGGCCCACAGTATCGGCCTGCCATTTTTTATCACAACAGTGAACAGAAGCAGACCGCGCAGCGCTTTATGCAAGAAATCGATGCGCTAGGGATCTTCAAAAAGCCGCTCAAAACAGAGCTGATTCAATACAGCCAATTTTGGCCTGCTGAAGAGTACCACCAAGATTTTTATAAAAAGAGCAAAGTACGTTACACCTACTATCGTCATGCTTCCGGACGTGATCAATATCTTGATACCATCTTCGGTAAAGATCGTAATGAGCATCCAAAAACCTTACGTCAATTGATCGAAGCGCAAAAAATGCAAAACAACGTTAAGGTATACACCAAACCTTCGAATGAAAAGATACGCGCCAAATTGACTGATTTGCAATATTACGTGACGCAAGAAGAAGGTACTGAACGCGCATTTAACAATGAGTATTGGGATAACAAAGCCGATGGTATTTATGTCGATGTGGTCAGCGGAGAGCCATTATTCTCTTCTACCGACAAATACCGTTCTGGTACAGGCTGGCCCAGTTTTACTCGGCCAATTAATGAAGCGTATATTGCGACCAAAAGCGATTCTCGGCTTTTTTATACCAGAACCGAAGTGCGCAGCCGTTTTGCAGATTCTCACCTAGGCCATGTCTTTGAGGATGGACCAGCACCAACCGGCTTACGCTACTGCATGAACTCTGCCGCGATGCGATTTGTACCAAAAGAGGCGATGCAAGCTGAAGGCTATGGCGAGTACTTGGTTCTGTTTAAATAAAATTTGGTTCTGTTTCAATAAGGCGTGCGTGGTAAAACGAAAAAGCCCTCGACTTCACTTGCGAGGGCTTTTTTAGTTGATCAACGTTAATCGATGGACTCAACTGAGATTCGATTAATGTAAACCATGGAAAAATTCGGCGCGGGTGGCAGGGTTAGATTTAAAAATACCGCCTAATGCTGTGGTGGTCGTTTCACTGGTCGCATCCATAACACCACGTGACTTAACGCAGTAATGAGTGGCATCAATAGTGACTGCGACATCGTCTGAACCGAGTAAGGTTTGCAAAGCCACCAGAATCTGCTGTGTCATTCGCTCTTGAACTTGGGGGCGCTGAGCAAAAAAACGTACAATACGGTTAATCTTAGAAAGACCAATTATCTTGCCTCTTGGGATATACGCCACCGCGGCTTTACCATCGATAGTCACTAGGTGATGCTCACAGGTACTGGTTACGGTAATCTCTTTTACGCGCACCATTTCACTGACGTTCATCTTGTTTTCGATCACAGTAATTTTAGGGAAGTTTTGATAATCAAGGCCGGAAAACACTTCATCCACATACATTTTCGCAATTCGATGGGGTGTCTCTTCTAAACTGTCGTCGGTCAGGTCAAGACCGAGTAGTGTGAGGATCTCACGCATATGGTGTTCGATTTTTTCTTTCTTTTCTTCACGAGTAACCTCATTTGGACGCATAGGCGTTTCCAAACCTCGGCTCTCTAGCGCATCTTTGACCAACTTTGCTGATTCGCTAAGACCTAGCATTCCGATTCCTCTTACTTTTTACCCCTTTCGGATGGCAGACAAGGATACTCGGAATTTTGAATAATTACATCCATATTTTAAGGATGGTCATTATTGCCTGTAAGCAATGTATGATAAAGTCCTCGCAAAGAAAAAGCTATAGGAACCGATCATGGGCTGTTGTGATTCACCGGGCTTAATGCCTATCGAACAAGCGTTAGAGACAATGCTAGCGAATATCAAACCCATCCAAACGACGCTGAAACTACCGCTAGCCGACGCATTAGGCTATGTGTTGGCCGAAGAGTTACTCTCACCCATTTTTGTGCCGCCTTTCGATAACTCAGCGATGGATGGATACGCTATTCGATTAGCTGATCTGCAACAGTCAACCACCCTGCCTCTGGCTGGCAAATCTTTTGCCGGTCTTCCATTTGAAGGGCCGTGGCCAGCCAACAGTTGCGTGCGAATTATGACTGGCGCGAAAATTCCAGCTGGTTGCGACGCGGTGATCATGCAAGAGCAAACGACCGAAAACGAAAATGGTATCTGCTTTCTACAGCCGAATGCAAAGCCTCAGCAAAATATTCGCCCCACTGGTGATGACATCAAACAAGGCGATGTAGTGCTACATAAAGGGGCTCGCTTGACTTCGCGTGATATCCCAATGATTGCCACACTCGGCATCAGCCATGTGACCGTTTTTCGTAAACCCAAAGTGGCCTTTTTCTCAACTGGAGATGAGCTAAAACCACTCGGTGAACCTCTTGCTGAGGGGCAAATCTATGACAGCAATCGTTATGGCATTAAACCATTAATTGAGAATTTTGGTTGTGAAGCGATTGATCTTGGGATCATTGCTGATTGCCCTGCCACTTTAAAAGCTACCTTTGATAAAGCTCAACATTTGGCCGATGTGGTTATTACTTCTGGCGGCGTAAGTGTAGGCGAAGCTGACTATACCAAAGATATTTTGCAAGAACTCGGAGAAATCGGTTTTTGGAAACTGGCAATAAAACCGGGCAAACCGTTTGCATTTGGAGCATTAGATCATGCTTGGTTCTGTGGCTTACCTGGCAACCCCGTCTCAGCCGTATTAACCCTATACGTCTTGGTGCAACCTATGCTGGCTAAATTGGCTGGACACACTCAGTGGAAAGCACCGGAGTCCATTCCAGCTATCACTAAAAATGCCTTTAAAAAATCACCGGGCCGTACTGACTACCAACGCGGTATTTACACAATTGAAAATGGCCAGTTTGTTGTTGAAACTACCGGAAACCAAAGTTCGGGGGCATTTCGTTCGATGAGTCTCGCCAACTGTTTTGTGGTGTTAGAACAAGATCGTGGCCGAGTGGAAGTGGGCGAAACCGTCAATATCCAACTTTTTAATCCCAGCTTGTATTAAGGATCACTATGGAGATCCTATCTGATCAAGAGCTACTGCGCTACAACCGACAAATCATTCTCAAACAGTTTGATTTTGAAGGACAAGAAGCACTTAAACAAAGCTCTATTTTAATTCTTGGCGCAGGAGGATTGGGCTGCGCTGCAAGCCAATACCTTGCCACGGCAGGTGTTGGTTCACTCACGCTCATCGATGATGATGTGGTTGAGCTCTCTAATTTACAGCGCCAAGTGCTGCACAGCGATGCCGATATTGGACGTAAAAAAGTGGACTCAGCGGCAGAGTCACTGCGTATGCTTAACCCGTATTTAACGGTAAATACCGTTGATCAACGCCTTGAAGATGCACAATTGAAAGCATTAATTGAACAGCATTCTTTGGTGCTGGATGCATCAGATAACCTTGATACTCGTAACCAATTGAATAAACTCTGCTTTCAAACTAAAACACCACTGGTATCTGGTGCTGCGATTCGTATGGAAGGGCAAGTCAGCGTGTTTATGTATCAGCACCCAGACGAGCCCTGTTACCAATGTTTAAGCGCTCTTTTTGGTAGTAACGTACTCACTTGCGTCGAAGCGGGCGTAATGGCCCCTGTCGTCGGGATTATTGGCGCGGTACAAGCGATGGAAGCGATCAAAGTGATCGCCCAATATGGGCAGGTAAAACAAGGCAAAATTTTGATATTGGACGCTCTTTCAATGACGTGGAGAGAAATGAACTTAATCAAACTCACCCACTGCCAGACTTGCCAGTAAATGAACGACAAAGACTCAATAATGTCTTTCTCGTTCGTCCACCGCATCAGCCCACACAATAGGAGAGTTAAACTCATGTCACCACTCGTCTCCCCCCAATGGCTAGCACAAAAGTTAGGCGACCCGCGCACCGTTATTCTTGATTGCAGTATTGAATTCCAAATTCCCAGTGAAACTGAGAAAGATACTCTGCATAGCATTCCCGGCGCTCGCCGCTTTGATTATGATGGTGAATTTTGTGACCTACAATCGCCACTACCTCATATGATGCCTAGTGAAGAGCGCTTTAATCAATTAGCACAATCGATCGGTTTAAACCACGATTCGATCGTCGTTGTCTATGACAATAGCGGAACGTTTGCATCACCGAGGGCATGGTGGATGCTCAAAGCAATGGGACATGCGTCGGTATACGTTCTTGATGGTGGATTAACAGAATGGAAACGCCAAGGTTTACCCGTTGTAAAAGAGTACACACATGCCTTTAAACACGGAAACTTCCATGGCACGCTCGATCCTCGCTATTTTGTGAACGCAGACTATGTGCTTGCACAAATAGAGAACCCAGAGATCTTAACTGTTGATGCACGTTCACAAGCCCGTTTTTTGGGTCAAATAAAAGAACCAAGAGAAGGCGTGCGCAGCGGCCATATTCCTCACTCTATTTGCTTACCTTTTACAGAGTTGATGAATGGGCATAAGCTTAAATCAACGCAAGATCTACAACCTATTATGCAAGCGACGCTGGCTGCTGGAAAAGAGCAATACATATTCAGCTGTGGCTCAGGCGTAACCGCCTGTATTGTGCTGCTGGCTGCGCAAATTTGCGGCTACGAAAAACTGTGCGTTTACGATGGTTCGTGGACAGAATGGGGGCAACGCACTGAGCTGCCTATTGAGCTTTAGTCTCTGAATCAAATCCCCATCATTGTGGGGATTTGATCATGTTTTACAAAGCGTGCTATTTCAACTCATCAGCCATTGCTTTGATCAATTCATTTGAAGGATCACCTGAAAGTTCCCATGTGAAAATTCCCCCTAGCTTCGCTGATTTTGCCCATTTGGCTTTGGCGCGCACTGAACGTTCATCTTCATACGAGATAAATACTTTCTTTTCTGCATTCCATAAATATGGTGCTTGCGATTCTTGATCGTAACCATATTGATACCCTTGTGCCGCGCGATAATTTTTCATCAAATCCCAGAACATGAAATAGCCATTTTCACCGGTCCCAAACGGCGCTCCCTGCTCAGACACGAGATCAGCCGTAGGCAAACCACCCTCATAATCTTGAGTGCCTTGCCAACCACGTCCATAAAACGCCGCGCCGATAACCAATTTCTCGCTTGGTATACCCAATTCGATCATTTGATTGATAAACACATCGGCTCCCATTCCCCACCAACTGCGATCCGTCGCATGTAAATTGGTTAAATGGCCCGTTTGCGTTCCCCAACCACCCAGAAAATCATAAGTCATCGCAAACATATTGGTTAAATAAGGGGATACGGCGGGCCAATTTATCTGAGCCGCTTTCGCTCCAACACCAACAGCAGTAGAAAGTTCATAGTGGCGAGCCGTCTTTTTACTCAACGTATCCAAATCAGCACGTAATGTTTTCATCAGCTCGGTATAGGCCTGTTTTTCTGCTTCTTTTTGTTCGTCGGTTAATTTCGTATCCGGATTCCAAGGCGAAGTAGTTAAACCGCCACCACCCGGATATTCCCAATCGATATCGATGCCGTCAAAGAAGGCGTACTGCTCTATAAGTTCAACCGCTGTTTTGGAAAAATGCTTGATCGTAGCAGGATCTTTTATCATTGCGTGGAACGGTTCAGACATTGTCCAGCCGCCAAATGAAGGCAGAATCTTAAGCGTCGGATAGTCTTTCTTCATTTGTGCAAGTTGAGCCTTTGTAAGGAACTGGTACATTGACTGCGCCAAACTCTTTTTCTAGTGCGGATTTAGTATCAACAACAATCGCACTAAATGGTGCTTTTCCTTCACATTGCTTAGCGATTTGCTTTTGTACGGTTTCACTGGCTCCAGAATGGGGGCCACACATACTCAAAAAGGCGTAAATAACATGAGTCAAGTTCTCTGCTGGAATATCTTTAACTGTGTAGGGGTTTTCCTCATTTTCATATTGCCAATCAGCAAAGTAGCCCGCCACGACGGGTTTGGTTGTCTCTGCGGTAGCGTTAAATGACGCAACAACGAGAAGGGCGATCATCAACTTGTTCATAAGTTTCTCCTTGGGTTTGCGTCAATACAGCAGAGAAATATATTTTAAGTTTAAAAATAATCAGCCAATGCGAGCCAAACTCAGATCTTAAAATCACGTTACAGTTATTGCAGATTAATTTATGAGCCTAAATTCACTAACCTGAATCCACTAACCAATGACGGTTTGTATCTGCTCATCTAAATTCAATACCGTTAACGCGTTGCTTACGCTGGTGGCAATCACATCAATTGCACCGGTGCGTAGCGCCCCAAGCAGCGCTAAAGGTTTGCTGTTTTCAGCCGCGATAGCGATCACCTCAGCAATCGGTCGAAATTCGTCAATCCCTAACCCAATAACACGATCGCTCATCACCGTATTGGCAGCTTTACCGTGGATATCAAAAAAATCATAACCAGCGAAATCCCCCACCACACCTTGCTGTAAACGCGACTGCACCACTTCATCGGCGGTAAACCAACCGAGATCGACCATGTAGCTGTTTTCACTCATATCCCCAATACCCACTAACGCAATGTCTGCCTTACGTGCTAAATCTAAGGTTTGTTTGACGGTTGCATTTTGCATAAACGCCAATTTTTGTTCGCGATTTTCAGCATAGGCAGGCGCATAAAGCGTTTCAGAGCTTCCACCGTATTTTTTGGCCAGTTGCCGACAGATATGATCCGCATTAAACATCCCACCTCTTGGGTGAATGCCACCAATACTACAGACAAACTTACACTCTCGTGGTGTGATCACGCCAATATGATGCGCAACGGCCGATACATTTCGGCCTTGACCAACGGTCACAACCATGCCGTTTTTTAGCGTACTGGTCAGGTAATTGGAAACCAACCCCGCCACTTGTTGGCGCTGCAACTCTTCGCTAGGTTGGTCAAGTGCAACCAGCGCACGTTTTACGCCAAAGCGTTCAATCAGTCGCTGCTCAATTTTGGCGCTAAAAACAGGGTGATATTTCACCGTAATTTCGACAATCCCTTCATCGCGTGCCTGTCTAAGCATTCGCCCTACTTTGGCTCGTGAAAGAGAAAACTTTTTCGAGATCTCTTCTTGAGTTGCACCATCTTGGTAATAAGCCACTGAAATTTCAGTTAATAAGTCAGTATTTTCGATAGAAATGTCTTGATTGGGAGTGGTCATACGGGATCTCATGGTCAATATTGTGCGCAGAATAACGACAATTGAGCATTTGCTCATTGACCTAGCATAGGTTAAGCCTCATTTACTTTGCAACATTTGCTCACGGAAATTACATTTTCTCACTCTAATCAATGCGCAGTAACGTTCGCTTTCAACCCTTGATAAATCTAAGCAAACGTTTATTTATCAGCACTGAGATTAATTCACAAAAAAATAGTTGATTGATATCACTATAACCTCAGAACAGCGATTGACTTTCCCAGTGGATAAGATAAATATGGCTACATCATTTACTCAACGAACGAGCAAATGTTCAACACAAATGTTCGGTCGCTGGAAATAATTGAGTTAGCTTTTCTGGCATGTGTAAGACATGACTATGTGATTGCTAACCCGCTTGCAAATGCCCAGCAAACTCAAAATCTGGCTTGGCCCAAAGAAATAGGATGATCGATATGAGCAATAAATTAGAGCAACTTCGTAAAATGACGACTGTTGTTGCTGACACTGGTGAAATTGACGCAATCAAAAAATACCAACCAGAAGATGCGACCACTAACCCATCTCTCATTCTTAAAGCGGCTCAAATTGCAGAATACGCGCCACTGATTGATGCTTCTATCGCATACGCAAAAACACAGAGCTCAGACAAGGCTCAACAAGTTCAAGATACTTGTGACATGCTTGCTGTCAATATCGGTAAAGAGATCTTAAAAACGATTCCAGGGCGTATTTCTACCGAGGTCGATGCTCGCCTCTCTTATGATATGGCAGGCAGCGTGGCAAAAGCGCGCCAACTGATCAAAATGTACAACGATGCTGGCATTACTAACGACCGTATTTTGATCAAACTGGCTTCAACCTGGGAAGGTATTCGCGCAGCAGAGATCCTTGAAAAAGAAGGCATCAACTGTAACCTGACTCTATTATTCTCCTTTGCTCAAGCACGCGCGTGTGCAGAAGCAGGCGTATTCCTGATTTCTCCATTCGTCGGCCGCATTATGGATTGGTATAAAGCCAAAGAAGGCCGTGATTTTGCACCGCAAGAAGATCCTGGTGTATTGTCCGTGACTGCTATTTACAATTACTACAAAGAGCATGGCTACAAGACAGTCGTGATGGGCGCAAGCTTCCGTAATATTGGTGAAATTTTAGAGCTAGCAGGCTGTGATCGTTTGACTATTGCCCCTTCTTTACTGGCAGAACTCGAAGCAGCTGAAGGTGAAGTGGTTGAAAAACTGGTTGACTCTCAAGGTAACAAAGAACGCCCTTCAGCAATGACCCATGCAGAGTTCCTATGGGAACATAACCAAGACCCAATGGCCGTAGAAAAATTAGCGGAAGGCATCCGTAACTTTGCCATTGACCAAGGCAAACTTGAAGTCATGATTGCAGCCAAGTTGTAATCCACTTACGAATTAAAATTTGGGGAACGATTAACGTTCCCCTTTCCTTTCTAACTCTATTATTTGTCGGTAATTATTATGGAACGTAAACAATTAGCCAATGCCATCCGTGCTCTTAGTATGGACGGTGTTCAACAAGCTAACTCTGGTCACCCTGGTGCACCGATGGGTATGGCGGATATCGCTGAAGTGCTTTGGCGTAGCCACTTAAACCATAACCCACAAAACCCGCAATGGGCTGACCGCGACCGTTTTGTGCTGTCAAACGGCCACGGCTCAATGCTGATTTACTCTTTATTGCACCTGAGCGGTTACGCGCTGTCGATTGATGATTTGAAAAACTTCCGTCAATTGCACTCAAAAACACCGGGTCACCCAGAATACGGTTACGCGCCGGGCATTGAAACCACCACGGGCCCATTGGGTCAAGGTATTACCAATGCGGTCGGCATGGCGATGGCTGAAAAAGCACTGGCGGCGCAGTTCAACAAACCGGGTCACGACATCGTTGACCACTTCACTTATGTGTTCATGGGTGATGGTTGTTTGATGGAAGGCATCTCGCACGAGGCGTGTTCTCTGGCCGGCACACTGGGCCTTGGCAAACTGATTGCGTTTTGGGATGACAACGGCATCTCTATCGATGGTCATGTGGAAGGCTGGTTCTCTGATGACACGCCAAAACGTTTTGAAGCGTACGGCTGGCATGTTATTGCTGCGGTTGATGGCCATAACGCTGAAGCGATTAATGCCGCGATTGAGGCTGCGAAAGCAGACCCTCGTCCAACCTTGATTTGCACCAAAACCATCATCGGTTTTGGTTCGCCAAACAAAGCAGGCTCACACGACTGTCACGGTGCCCCTTTAGGCGCTGAAGAAATCAAAGCAGCGCGTGAATTCCTGGGTTGGCCGCATGCACCTTTCCACATCCCTGCCGACATTTACGCGCAGTGGGATGCCAAAGAAGCTGGCCAAGCGAAAGAAACCGATTGGAACGCCAAGTTTGAAGCCTACGCCGCCGCTTACCCAGCCGAAGCCGCTGAGTTCAAACGCCGCGTAAACGGCGAGTTGCCAGCAGAATGGGAAGCGAAAGCGAGTCAAATTATCGCTGACCTTCAAGCTAACCCAGCCAATATTGCGTCACGTAAAGCGTCACAAAATGCGCTGGAAGCGTTTGGTAAAATGCTGCCAGAATTTATGGGCGGCTCGGCGGACTTGGCACCGTCTAACCTCACCATGTGGTCGGGCTCTCAATCGCTCACGGCGGAAGACTTCTCGGGTAACTATATTCACTACGGTGTGCGTGAATTCGGTATGACGGCCATCATGAATGGTATCGCGTTGCACGGTGGTTTCGTACCTTACGGCGCAACCTTCCTGATGTTTATGGAATACGCCCGTAACGCGATGCGCATGGCGGCGTTGATGAAAATCCAGAACATCCAAGTCTACACTCATGACTCGATTGGCTTGGGTGAAGATGGTCCAACCCATCAACCGGTTGAGCAAGTGGCTTCACTGCGTTTGACACCAAACATGAGCACATGGCGTCCGTGTGACCAAGTGGAATCAGCCGTCGCATGGAAGTTGGCGATTGAGCGTAAAGATGGCCCATCAGCGCTGATTTTCTCTCGTCAAAACCTAGCGCAGCAGCCACGCAGTGAAACGCAAGTTGCGGATATCGCGAAAGGTGGTTACATCCTAAAAGAGTGCACTGGTCAGCCTGAGCTTATCCTGATTGCCACTGGCTCTGAAGTTGAACTGGCGGTAAAAGCCGCAGAGCAACTTACAGCAGAAGGTAAGAAAGTGCGCGTAGTTTCGATGCCATCGACCGATGCGTTTGATAAACAAGACGCAGCTTACCGCGAAGCCGTACTACCAGCCGCCGTGACTAAGCGTATTGCAATTGAAGCAGGTATCGCCGACTTCTGGTACAAGTACGTTGGTTTTGGCGGCAAGATCATCGGTATGACTACCTTTGGTGAGTCAGCACCGGCGGATCAACTGTTCAAAATGTTCGGCTTTACGACTGAAAACGTGGTGAAACAAGCACAAGAGCTGCTTGCTTAAGTCGTTTAGTTTTTAATGCAAAAGCCCAGCGAATCATTCGCTGGGCTTTTTTGATCTTGTCGCGTGTGAAAAGAGATACATCACTTAAAAGGCACGCCACCAAAAGGCATAACTTAATTATTGGAAACAATAAATAACACTTCCACACGACGGTTACATGCTTTACCTGCATTGGTTTTATTCGTACAAGCCGGAACGTATTCACCATATCCACGGGTAAAAATAGAGTCCATCGCCACATTACTTTTCACTAAAGTGTTCTTTACCGCTTTCGCTCGACGTTCAGATAAACCATCATTAAAAGTTGGCGCTCCACTACTGTCCGTATGGCCATCAATCACAATATCAATACCGGGTTCTGAGGCTAAATAACGTCCCATCATAGTAAGCCAGTCACCAGAGCCAGAGGAGACGGTGGACGAGCCCGTTTCAAATTTCACCGTATCTTTCAATTTAACCATAATATGGTTACCAGGGAGAACCTCGTAATCAACGCCATTCTTCAATAAAAAACTTTGCAAAGAATCATAACTACTCACGCGCTGCTGTCCCATCGGGCCTTGAACACCTGTTGAAGCAATCTTCGGCGCATAGCCCCATTCAGGGTAGAGCACGTCAAAATCACCTTTTGGCGCTGCATCCAATAGATTGTCGCTAAACATCCGATCTGCGGTGGCTAATGTTCCACACCCCGTTAACAACATCAATAACGGTAAGGCTAAATACTTCATTCAAGCATCACTCCATTCTCTTACTACCTAAACTGTATCGGCCAAGACTGTAAAACTTTATATATATTTGGTAGCAATTTCGTGGTTGTTTCTGTTTTCCTTGTCACGGTAAGCCGTTAGAATTCAAGTATTCTTTTTTAACTCAATACTCGTTATGAAAAAAAACACACGCTATTGGTTGACTCTCATCACAACACTACTGATTCTAGCAGGCTGCGGTGACAACACTACGCCACAAAAAGGGAAACAATATGATGAGCTTCCCGTAAGTCTTGCAACATACCGCCTGCCAGCCGTCACGGAAGTGTTTTCGCTGACTTGCGGACACTGTCGTTCAATGGAAAAGGTCATCCCAGAGCTAGAGAAAATAACAGGCGAAACATTTGGTAAACTGCATGTCACCTTTAACGAAGGCGCACAGATTGGAGCCATGATTTACTATTCAGCCGTGATGCAACTGGGAGCAATTCCCGATCATGCCATGATGGAACAGCTATTTTCGGTCGTGCAAATGGATGAAGAAGTAACGTTAAGTGAGCGTAAAGAAGCGATTGATTTGGCCTTCAGCCAGCGAGGGCTAATCAGCCCGTATTCGTTAGATGATGAGCAGCAAAAACAGTTATTCCAAGAGATTCAGCTCGCTGATGATATTTCAGTAAAAGGCCAAATCAATGCCGTTCCAACCTTTATTGTGAAAGGCAAATATTTAGTCATCACCTCCGGTCATAAAGATGCAGCAGATATCGCGAATACCATCTCATATTTATTGACTCCCCCCTAATCCACAAGGCTTTAAAAATATGTCTAAATTTGTATTTCCAATTATTATTTTTTTACTGGCTGGCTTTTTTATCTATCGTACGTGGAATAACCACAAAATTGCCGATGAAAATTTTGCTAAAGGCCAAGCGTTTTTGGCTGAAAATACTCAGCAAGATGGCGTGATAACAACCGAAAGTGGCCTGCAATATCTCGTACTCCAACAAGGTACTGGCACCGTTCATCCGAAAGCCAACAGTCGTGTAAAAGTGCATTATCACGGAACTTTACTTGACGGTTCGGTGTTTGATAGCTCAGTTGAACGTAACGACCCGATTGTGTTTGGTTTGAAGCAAGTGATTCAAGGATGGCAGGAAGGTCTACAACTGATGGTGGAAGGACAAAAAATGCGCCTGTTCATACCCAGTAATTTAGGTTATGGCAAAAGTGGCAGCGGCCCTATCCCGCCCGCATCCGTACTGATTTTTGATGTGGAATTAATTGAAATCCAGTAAAGCGGTGTTGAGCCGCATTACGCGGCTCTATTCTTGAGAAGGGACTGGATAAAACACCAGTTTTCCCTCCTCTACCATCACACAATCCATTCCTCCAGCGTGAGCGGCTTGTTTACCCAAATGAGTATCTTCAAATACCACACAATGCTTAGGTTCGAGATCTAATAAAAAGGCTGCACGCAAAAATGTATCTGGATTCGGCTTATGGTTTTCAACATCAGACGCCGTTACTACAGCATCAAAGCGATTTAATAGCCCAGACTTTTTAAGCAATGCGAGTGCACTTTGCCTTTGGCTTCCAGTCCCAACCGCAAGCTTCTTTTTACCATAAAACTGCTCAACAACTTCATGAGTACAAGAAATTACCTCACCACTATTTTCGATAGAAGAAAATGCCGCCATTTTAAATTGAGCGACCAGCTCTGGCACCAATTTGAGATCGTGCAGCTTATTGATTTGTGAAACGATTTTAGCGCTAGGCATGCCACCTAAACTGTGCAACCACTGTTCTGAGAATGGGAAACGAAAATGTCGCGCTGTTTTTGACCAAGCCTCTAAATGCGCTGGCATGGTGTCAAGCAACGTACCATCCATATCAAAAATAAGTCCTTGGTAATTTTCTAATTCAATCATGTTTACAGAGCGCCTCTAACAAATTCTATGGGAATCAACAAAATAAAAGTTCCAATATTGTGTCACGATAATGAATGTAATTTATATTTTTGCGTTCATTGATATACGCTTCATTTAATCCTAACATTCTAATTAAACATACTAATAATTACATTTTCATCAATTATTGTCATTTTACTTATACCGAATCAACTTGAAGATGCAGGCTTGAGAACCTGAAAATGATCATTAATTCGAGATGTCAAAGAGCCTGCGATCTCTGGAAGAGTCACAGAAAAAAATTGGTCTATTGCCGCCTTGAAGTCCCGTTTTCTTTTGAAGTAAACGTTGTTCCTCGACTTCTCATTCATTACTTTCCATAGCCGCTCTATTGGGTTGAGGTTTGGACTGTAAGGTGGAAGATAATGCAGTTTAATATTCAGGACAAACGCCGCATCTTTGACTAAGTCACTGCGGTGATATCCCGCACCATCTAATATGATATGAAGCTTATGGGCTAACGAATAACTCTCTCTTAACTTACAGAAAAAACGAACAATCGATTCACTGTTAATGCTCTCATAGTCGTGAACAATGGTTGCACCAATATCCGACAGGTTCAGTGCGCCAATAATGTTCAATCGGCTACGATTACCCGTTGTTTCAATCACTTTATCCTGACCAGTACGTATCCAGCCATGCGATATCTTTGTTGATAGTGTTGGGTGAACTGCATCGATAAAGACTATCGATTCATCCTCGCCACAGCTTGCCTTTAGCGCTTCATACGCCTCTATGAATGCTTGCTGTTTTGCTTCATCAAACTTGTGTGGTATGCCTTTCGGTTGCTTGTAGCTAAAACCATTATGGTGAAGCCATTTGTTCATACCAGAAACAGTATAATCAAGCCCAAACGTCTCTTTAACATAGGCGACAATTTGATGAGTATGAGAATAGGTTTTCTCAGTCAAATGCTCGATTAGGTGCATGGTTTGAATAGCAGAAAGCTTGCTTTGGCTTCCTCCATTCTCAGGCTTAAGTTTTTCAGAAAGTACGTAGTCACTGAGGTGACGTGCAACGGTCGATTCATGAATACGAAGAGCTTGTGAAATCATAGTCTGACTCCAGCCTTCAGAAGCCAGCAAAACAGCCTTAATACGGTCGCAAACTCGACTATCACGCTCAATGTCGTGCATCTGTTCGAGTTGCAGTTTCTGTTGAGGAGTCAGTGTGATTTTCATGGTTTGTAGCATGATCCTGATTCTATTGAAAATCAAGCATCTTCAATGATCACGGGTATAGGTGTATAATCTCATGAGTATCAAACAAAAATTATATTCACTGGGTGCTATTGCGGTTATCGGGGTTCTGGTAATGTTAGCCACTACCACACATTTTTCCCAAACCACCGAAACGCTCAATCAAGCCATTAACTTAGTCGATAAACTTGAAATTAGACTGCTCAATTTGCGGCGCAATGAGAAAGATTTTCTTCTGCGAAGCGACGTGAAATACCTTGAAACCTTTAAAAAAAACAGCACTCTTTTTTTAGATCTGGAACAGCAACTTTCCCTCATCCTGTTAGATCGAGATCTCCCCTCTAGTAGCCAACTCCGACAAGATCTTTTGGCTTATAAACAAGGTTTTGAAAAATTGGTGCAGGCTTATAGCCTATACGGATTAAATGAAAAATCCGGCCTTTTAGCCACTTATTTACAAGCATTGGAAACCATAAAACCTAATGCTGATGATGCATTACTTTTAGAGCTGATGGCGTTTGATCAAAGCGTGCAGGTTGGAGAGCTGCAAAACAGCACAGTGACTAACCGTTTTCCGGCATTAGCACAGGCCGCCCAACAGCTTGTCGATCAGAAAAAAGTGATTGGTTTGAAATATAATCAAGGGCTACTTGGTGAAGTACGTAACCTTTCTCATAATGTTGAACAACAGTTTGTTACCTTTTCTGAAGTGTTAAATAAAGAGATTACAAGTATTGAGCAAGAACTTAACTATGTGAAGCAAGGGCTCAGTGCATTAGTGATCGTGCTAATCCTTGGATTTATTCTCCAAATAGCGCGCTCCATTAACGTGCAAGTGAGTAAGTTGTTATCAGTGATGCAAATGATTTCAAACAGCAACAACATCAGTTTGCGTGTTGAACTGACTGGCCGCAACGAGCTGGTATCGATCGCAACTTATTTTAATACCTTACTCGATAAGTTCGAAACTCTTATCGCTGGCTCTCAAACAAAGTCTCACCAGCTATCGAACAGTACATCAAGTATGCATAACGAATTAGAAGATGTGATTGAACAGTTTCACGTTCAGGCTGACCACACCACGACAATGGCAACGGCCGTTCAAGAAATGGTGTCCACCATCAGCGAAATTTCAGAAAGTACTAGTGTAGCAGTAGAAGGTGTACACAAAGCCGCGCACAATGCTCAGCAAGGACGTTTAGTGGTGGAATCAACGGTAAAAAATGTCGATGAACTCTCACGAACATTGGAAAAAAGTCAAATCTCCATCGCCTCATTGAACAAGCATGTCGAACAAATTGGCGGTGCTGTTAACATCATTCAAGGTATCGCAGAGCAGACCAATTTACTGGCATTAAATGCCGCGATTGAAGCCGCTCGCGCCGGAGAACAAGGCAGAGGCTTTGCTGTGGTCGCCGATGAAGTCCGCGCACTTGCCAGCCGCACGCATCAGTCAACGGAAGAGATCACCAATGTCGTTTCTGCAATTCAAAGCCAAATGAGCACCGTTGTCACTGATATTGCACAATGCAATACCCAAGGCCATGCGACGCTAACTGCTTCAGGAGAACTGGATAATAGTTTACGTCAGATTCTCTCTGACATGGAAATGATACAAAGTAACTCTGAGCGAATCGCCTCTGCAATTGAAGAACAAGGCATTGTGATGAACCAAGTCAGTGAATCGATCACCGAACTTAACTCTATCTCTGATAATAATATGCACTCAGCTAAACAGTGTTTGATTGAAGTCGATATCGTTTCCAAACAAGCAAACGACATGGACAACGCGGTCGCCGAATTCCAGACTCAGAAATCCGTCAATTAGCCAATGTATAGATATAAAATATAGCGAGAGTTAGTGAAAAGGGTCTAGAGTTAGACCCTTTTATTCATGTTTGCTTAAAGCATAACAAGATGTGGATTACTTTTGTATTCCTTCAACATAGAGTTCCATATCGACATAGCTTGAAGCGCCCATTACTGCAATATTGAAATCCGCGAGTTCGATACGTGTTGTCCCCGAAAAGCCAGCGCGTTGGCCACCCCATGGGTCTTTACCTGCACCAATAAATTCTGCATCAATAGTAATGGGTTTGGTTTGACCATGCAGAGTAAGATCACCGAGCACTTCTAGTTTACCATTCCCTTTATCAACTACTTGAGTACTGGTAAACGTGGCTTGTGAATATTTTGATGCATCAATGAAATCAGCACTACGAATATGTTTATCACGTTCAGCATGGTTACTGTCCAGGCTGCGAGTATCCACATTAACTTTCACTTTTGAGCTTGCAAGGTCGTTAGGATCGTAGGAAAACTCACCATCAAACTTGTTAAAGCGGCCCTTGGTAAAGCTATAACCAAGATGGCTGACTTTAAAGTTAATTGAAGCATGCGCACCTTTGGTATCTATAACATAGTCAGCAGCGTTTGCACCTAGCGGCATGAGTGTTGCGAAAGTCAATCCAGTAGCAAGTAACGTTTTCTTCATTTAGAAGCTCCTATCATTTTTCGTAGCGTATCGTCTTTATCAATAAAATGGTGCTTGAGTGCGGCAACAGCGTGCACGCCTGCTAAAATAATCAGCGTCCAAGCTGCGTAAAAGTGAACCGTACCAGAGAGATCGGCTTGTCCTTCAAACAACAAGCCCATACTTGGTACAGTAAACCAATTGAAAACATCAATCCCTCGGCCATCTTCTGTTGAGATCAAATAGCCTGATACAAACAGCGTCATCAATAATAAATACATTAATCCGTGCGCCGCTTTAGCCGCAATGCGCTCATAGTGGCCGCCACCAATGGCAGGAGAGACACTCACCAATTTCCATAGTATGCGGAACAGGGTGACCGCGAGCAGCAACAAACCGACAGATTTATGCCAATGTGGCGCGGTGTTATACCATTGACTGTAATAGGTTAACTCAACCATCCAGATCCCAACACCAAACATACCAATGATAACGAGTGCGGATAACCAATGGATAAGACGCGTGACTAAGTTGTAATTTTTAACTTCAGTTGTCATAAATTTTCTAAACCAGCAAGTGAAACAGCAACAAAGTGAATTGAATCTATATTCTAGCCTAAATTATTAACACAGTATTTACCATACTTTACATTGTAGACATACTTTAGTACTGATTGAGTTATTCGAAAAAACTGAAGGAACTTATTGTGGATATAGATAACCACGACTTAGGCTCAAACAACTTGAAACAACGGTAGCTTCAAATCATAAGGGTATAACACCTGTAGAATGCTCGTATTAGAAGAATAGTGTGAAAGATCAAGAACTCGCTATTTGCTGCTCGTGCTTGTTGATAACTGTGGTAATCTTGCTTGGCTTTATTAAAGGAGAACAACGAGTTGCTATTGGATATACTCACGCAAAGCGTCAACGAATTTCAAGCTGACTGCCTAAAACTTTGTGAAAAGCACTACCCCACCATACACAACCAAGGAATGAGTGAACATCACTTAGGACTGGCTTTTGCTCGCAGGTTGGCTCGTACACTCAGTGAATTTGGGCACCCATGCCACTATTCTGTTATTGAATCAATCCCTCAGCGAGACATGCCACACCATTACCGAGTGAGCAGTGATGCAGGAACAGTATGGATCCTGACTCACCATATGGTCAGTGCTGGTAAAACCTGTCGAGAAAAGTTGATGCAAGACATTGCGCAGTGGAAATATGAGTACGCTTACGCGATTCAACCGAATGATTTACTGTTATTACTGACCGATCACTGGATCAGTCGTAGCCAAAAAAGTCGCGAGTTACTTCATTGGTGGACAGGGCAATTACCCGATGAAATAGATCAATACCTCGCACAAGGTATCACGCTGTATGAAAGTGACTCATTGCTAACTCAATCTTTAGAGAACCGTTTTCAAATTAGCCCTTGTTATATTAAATTTAGCCATCCTTTAAAACGCTCTAAAAACCAGCAACTAGTCCGAAAATACGTTCAATTATATGCCGTATTACAATGGGCGTAACGTAAACAAACCGCCCTCATTTTCTTCCAAGTTCTAGATTTTACCTTATTACCCTCTTCATTGTGCTGTCTGATCCGCACCACCAGTTTTGGACACCTAATTAAGTGAGTACAATCACTAATGAGGTGAACCATGACAAACAAGAAAAAACGTATTCTCCATTCTGCTGAATTTAAAGCAGAAGCACTGAAGCTAGCAGAAAAGCTGGGAGTAGCTACGGCAGCGCAGCATCTCTCGTTACACGAATCCCAGATCTACGGTTGGCGTAAAGCAGCCAAGAAAGATACTAGCACCAGTCAGCGGGAAAAAGATCTAGCCGCTGAAGTCGCAAAGCTCAAAAGGCAATTGGCCGAGCAAGCTGAAGAGCTAGATATCGTAAAAAAGGCCGCCACCTACTTCGCGAAAAATCTAAAGTAGATAGCTACGAATTTATGCTCGAACACCTGCTGTGCTTCAGTGCTGTCCGCATGGCTAAGGTGTTCGGGGTTTCACGAAGTGGGTTTTATTACTGGATTAAGCATCGCCACAAGGCCACTCAGCGCGAGGTAACTCGCCAAGAGCTTGATACGAAGGTCAAAAAGGCTTTTGACAACAGCAAAGGCCGTGATGGTTCAAGGCGTATCCAGAAAGAGCTGGCAGAGAACGGTGATAGCCGTAATGTTAAAACCATTGCCGCTAGTATGAAGCGTCAGGATTTAACGCCGAAAGCGGCACGTAAGTTTAGGTGCACTACGGATAGCAAACATAAAATGCCAGTTGCTCCGAACCTGCTAGCTCAGGATTTTAACGCGGAGGCTCCGAATCAAAAGTGGGCGGGAGACATCACCTATGTTGCGACAAGTGAAGGCTGGCTGTATTTGGCGGTAATTATTGACCTTTATTCAAGGCAAGTAGTCGGCTGGTCTATGGATACCAGAATGACCGCAACACTGGTCTGCGATGCATTATCAATGGCCTTGTTCCGTCGTGGGTTCCCTGAGCAGGTGATCGTTCATAGTGACCGAGGTAGTCAGTACTGCTCAAAAGATTATCGAGACATCATAACCGCTTATAATCTAAAGCAAAGTATGAGTAGGAAAGGAAACTGCTGGGATAATGCTTGTGTTGAGAGCTTCTTCCATTCAATGAAGGTTGAAGCGATCCAATATGAGCCGATCATGACGCGAGACGAGATGCGTCAAACGCTCTTTGAATACATCGAGGTTGATTATAATCGGACAAGAAGGCACAGTGCTCTTGGGTATCTAAGTCCAGTTAACTTTGAAAATAAAAATGTCGCTTAATGAAGTGTCCAGTCTGGCTGGAGCAGATCAGTCTTCTGATTTAGCACACACTCAATCAATTGAACCTGCCACATCACATTCACTAAATAATTCAATATTTGTGATGCTGTTTTGACAACCCACAAATTTTCATCTTAGCCAAAGGTACAATTGACAAAGGTCAAGGTGAGTCAATAATATGGCATGGCATATTGGCGCTCGGATGCTTCAAGCAAAAATTAATGATTAGGATGTCGAAAATTGTATGCTTTTAACTAACAAAACTCAGTTTTCAAAATGCATGTCTCTGGATTCCGATGGCCAGTTTATTGCTCATTACCAGCATCTTGTGCTGCGAAGCGTTTTCCAGCCGATATTCTCGCGGGATAACCGTATTGTGGGCGTTGAAGCCCTAGTGAGAATAACCGCCAATGGCAGCACGACCATTCGCCCCGATTGTTTTTTCCATTCCGACACTATTAATCCTATCGACAAACTTAACGTAGAAAGACTCAGCCGAGTTATCCACATCCGAAACTATGCCCTTTCCGAATATCGTCAATGCCAATTATTTCTAAATTTACTGCCTGTCGCGGGTGAATTGTTTGCCATCAGCGACATCAACAAAGCATTGCTATGCGATCGCCTCAAAGAACTGCATATAGAACATAATCAACTAGTCATGGAATTGATTGAAATCGATTCAGAAAATGAAAGCAAGCTGCAATGCGCAACGCAAAGTCTGGCTGCAAATGGTTTTAAAATTGCCATTGATGATTTTGGTACTCAAGCCTCAACACCACAACGGGTTAATTTGGTGACGCCTGATATCATCAAATTTGATCGAAGCTTATTACTCAAATATATGCAAGGTGATTGTGACCCACTTATGGATGGCATTACCCTTGCGAAACAGAATGGTTCCAATACCGTTGTAGAAGGCATCGAAACCCAAGCACAACTCGAAGCAATGCAAAAACTCGATATTGATATGTTTCAAGGCTATTTTTTAGCCATGCCGGAAGCGATAGTACCAGCCATTAAGATGGCCATTTAATAACGATATTCTTTACATTCGCGATAGCGCCCCAACTTTACCGCTACTTTCAATATTCACTCACTGTTTTCCTAGCGACAACATCACGTTATTTAACTGTATGACATAGCGTGATGTTTAATAAGAAAAGGAAATAAGCTCTTGGGTATAAGGGTGCTGAGGATTGAGAAACAGCTGTTGCGTTTCCCCTTGCTCAACGACTTCACCCTGTTTCATCATCATAGTGTAGTGGCATAATGATTTCACCACATGTAAATCATGGCTAATGAACAAGTACGTTAATCCATATTTTTGTTGCAGCGATTTAAGCAAATCCAACACTTGCGCTTGAATCGTACGATCTAAAGAAGAAGTTGGTTCATCAAGTAAAATGAACTCAGGTTTAAGCACCAATGCCCGAGCAATCGCGATACGTTGTCGTTGCCCACCTGAAAACTCATTGGGATAACGGTAGCGAGTGGCTGGGTCGAGTTCAACTTCTCGCATCACATCACAAATCATTCGTTCAACAGTTTGTCGATCATAACGGCTATGAACCTCTAACCCTTCACCAATAATCTGCGCCACCGACATTCTCGGATTCAGTGCTGAAAATGGATCTTGAAAAACGACTTGCATCTTGCTGCGATAAGGTAACATAGCTTTCCTATCTAACCCTTGCAGCTCATTATTGTCGTAACAAATCGAGCCTTCCGAATGGACTAATTTTAGTATCGCCATACCAGTGGTCGATTTACCCGAACCGCTCTCGCCAACAATTCCTAATGAATGTCCTCTTTTAAGCTTAAACTGCATGTCGGTGACAGCTTTAATATGCGAGATCGTGCGCTTGAATAAGCCGCCAGTGATGGGAAACCAGACTTTGAGATGCTGAAGCTGCACTAGAATTGGGTTGTCAGGGTTTACGTCAACGGGCAAACCTCGAGGATCGGATTCAATCAATTTTTTGGTATAAGAGTGAGAGGGTGATGAGAACAGCGTTTTGGCATCATTCACCTCGATCACTTGCCCATTTTGCATCACTGCAACGCGATCAGCGATACGCTTAACAATACTGAGATCATGAGTAATGAACAACATGGCCATACCCAGTTCTTGTTGCAGGTTTTTAAGTAGATCTAATATTTGCGCCTGCACAGAAACATCAAGCGCAGTGGTTGGCTCATCAGCAATCAGTAATTCAGGCTCATTGATCAAAGCCATCGCAATCATGACTCGCTGGCGTTCTCCCCCAGAAAGTTCATGTGGATAAGCATTGATCTTAATTTCTGGCGATCGAATACCAACTTTTTCTAACCATGCAATGGCCAACTGACGTGCTTTGCTGCCTCTTAGTCCTCGATGAATCTCAACAACTTCGATCAACTGTTTACCAACTTTGTGCAGAGGGTTGAGTGAGACCATTGGCTCTTGGAAAATCATACCAATCCGCCCGCCTCGTATACCTCTTAATTGCCTCTCGCTACAGTTCAACATGTTGATACCATCAAAAAAGATCTCCCCTTGCAAATAGTGGGCAGCACTTTTCGGTAACAACTTCAAAATGGCATTCGCCGTCACTGATTTACCAGAACCACTTTCCCCCACCAGCGCTAAAGTTTCCCCTGCGGAGAGAGAAAGTGACACCGCTTTAATCACAGGTTCAATATTGTCTTTTTGACCAAACCCGACCGAAAGATTTTGGATAGAGAGTACGGTTTTACTCATCATCTTCTCCCTGTCGAATGCGGGTCAAAAGCATCGCGTACAGCTTCGCCGATAAAGACCAATAATGTCAGCATTAACGAGAGCACCACAAATGCTGAAATACCTAACCATGGAGCTTGTAAATTGGCTTTCCCTTGCGCCAATAATTCGCCCAAAGAGGGCGAGCCGACTGGCAAGCCAAAACCGAGAAAATCTAAGGATGTTAAAGTCGTAACTGAGCCTGAAAGAATAAAGGGCATCATAGTTAAAGAAGCCACCATCGCGTTAGGTAGCATGTGGCGAAGCATAATGCGGCGATCACTCACCCCCATCGCTTGCGCAGCCCGCACATAATCAAAATTACGACAGCGTAAAAACTCCGCTCTCACCACGCCCACTAAACTCATCCAACTAAAAAGCACCATAATACCAAGCAACCACCAAAAATTCGGTTCGACGAAACTCGATAAAATGATCAGCAGAAAAAGCGTTGGCATCCCTGACCAAACTTCAATAAAACGTTGCCCAAGTAAATCAAGCCAGCCGCCATAATAACCTTGAGTGGCACCAACGATAACGCCTATCACTGACGAGACGAGTGTTAATACAAAGCCAAACAAAACCGAAATACGAAACCCGTAAATAATACGAGCCAGCACATCGCGCCCTTTATCATCAGTACCAAGCCAGTTCACTGAATCTGGCGCTGACGGCACTGCATTATTGATATTAAAGTTGATGGTGTCGTAACTAAATGGGATCAATGGCCAAACAATAAAACCTTTTTGTTCAATCAGATCGATGACGTAAGGATCGGTATAATCCGCTTCGGTTTCAAACTCACCACCAAAACGAGTTTCTGCATATTGTTGAAAGGTGGGGAAAAACCACTGCTGATCGTACTCAACCAAAAGGGGTTTATCATTTGCAATCAGCTCAGCAAATAGGCTCACCACAAATAAAAGCGTAAACAACCATAGTGAATAAAAACCGCGCCGATTGGACTTAAAACCGTGCCAGCGCAATACGTTTAATGGGTTGGACAGCCTTTTTTTTACCATCATGAACGAGCCTCAAAGTCGATTCGAGGATCAACCCAAATATAGGTCAAATCGGAAATGATGCTGAGGACTAATCCAAGTAACGTCATGATGTATAAAGAACTAAACACTACAGGATAATCCCGTTGAATGGTCGATTCAAAACCAAGTAGCCCTATACCTTCCAGTGAAAACATCACTTCAATCAGCATCGAACCGGTGAAAAATATGCTGATAAAAGCACTCGGAAAACCGGCAATAATAATCAGCATCGCATTACGAAAAACGTGCTGATAAAGAATACGTCCTTCATCCAGTCCTTTTGCTCGAGCCGTCACCACATACTGTTTGTTGATCTCATCAAGAAATGAGTTTTTCGTTAGCATACTCAAAGTGGCAAACCCGCCGATCACCATTGCAAAGATGGGCAAAGCCAAATGCCAAAAATAGTCGCCAATTTGTTGATACCAAGTCAGATCAGCAAAATTATTTGATACTAAACCACGCAGTGGGAACCAATTGAAATAATTTCCGCTGGCAAAAATAATGATCAAAATGATCGCAAATAAGAAGCCAGGAATGGCGTAACCTATAATGACCACCGCGCTTGACCATACATCAAACCTTGAACCGTGGTGAATGGCTTTTAAAATACCGAGAGGAATGGAGATAAGGTAGATGATCAGCGTACTCCACAGCCCTAAAGAGATCGAAACGGGCAAACGCTCAGTGATCAAATCAATCACATTGCCCCCTTTGAATAAGCTGTCACCAAAATTAAAGGTTGCGTAATTTTTTAGCATTTCAAAATAACGGACATGAAGTGGCTTATCGAAACCAAACTGTTTTTTTATCGCTTCGACTACCTCGGGGTCTAAACCTCGAGAACCTTTATATCCTCCAGTGTTAGCCGACAGCGACATATCCACCTCTTGGCCGCCTCCAGTAAATCGCTCCATAATTCCGTCACCATGCCCTTCCATTTGTGCAATCGCTTGCTCAACTGGGCCTCCGGGGGCAATTTGGATGATAAAAAAATTAATGGTAATAATCGCCCACAGCGTGGGCACAACGAGCAGCAATCGGCGGAAAATATAAGCAGTCATTGCATCCTCTTAACGGCGTTTTTCTGGTAGCAATTGCGCTTTCTGCTCCGAAACCCACCAAGTATCAAGACCAATATCATATTTTGGCATCACACTAGGGCGCTCGAATTTGTCCCAAGTTGCGATACGATATTGGCTCAGATACCACTGTGGGATCAGATAAAAATTCCATTGTAGAACGCGATCTAATGCTCGGCCTAAAGGCAATAATTTTTCTGGATGCTCTTGATTGGCGGCAATTTGTTCAGTGAGGAAGTCGACAACTGGGTCTGCCACTCCGGCGCGATTGTACGTGGAATCGATGTAGTTTGAATTCCAGATAATCAACAAGTTAGGACTTGGGTAAGGATTCGCCGCATAGGCCGACGAAAGCATGTCAAAATATCTATCGCGCAAACGCTTAAGATATTGTGTGGTATCCACTGAGCGAATCTTCATCTCGATACCAAGCTGTTTTAGATTTTTTTGCAAAGGAATGGCAATACGTTCCGTGGTCGGACTGTAGATCAATAACTCAAACTCAAACGCTTTACCCGTTTCCTTATGGGTCATCACTTTATCTTTCAGCTCCCACCCCGCCTCTTTGAGCAATTGAAAAGCGACTCGTAGTTGTTGACGAATACGACCAGACCCATCCGTCACTGGTGGTTGGTATTCTTGGGTAAAAACACGTTCTGGGATCTTATCTTTTAGTGGTGTAAGAATAGTGAGTTCATCAGTAGAGGGAAGACCTTTCGCTTCATACTCTGTGTTTTGAAAATAGCTACGCGTTCGTGAGTATTGATCGTAGAACATATTTTTGTTCATCCATTCAAAATCCATCGCATAGGTCAAAGCCTCGCGCACTTTCGGATCACTAAACACTTCTCGTTGAATATTAAATACAAAACCTTGGGTTGAAGCTGGACTATTATGCGCGATCGCTTCTTTCTTGATGAATCCTTTATCGAAGTTCAATCCAGTGTATGAGCTGGCCCAAAACTTCGCCGAACTCTCTTGGCGAATATCACATTCCCCAGCTTTAAATGCCTCAAGCATTACGGTATCGTCGCGGTAATAGTCGTATTGGATCTGCTTGAAATTATGTCGCCCAATGCTGACTGGTAAGTTGGCAGCCCAATAATCTTTCTGCAACTCATAAGTGACACTCTGCCCAGTTTGATAACGTACGACTTTGTAAGGACCGCTGCCGACTGGCGGTTCATTTAATGGTTCTGCTAAGTTTTTATCCTGCCAATAGTGCTTAGGCAACACTTGAGTTGATTGAGCCAAACTAAAAAGCTTTTCTCTATTAGGTTCTGACATCTCAATACGAACCGTTAAAGGATGGATCGCCGTTACCGATTTAACCACTTTGTAAAACAGTCGATATTGAGGCACTCCTTCTGTCATGAACTTGTTGAACGTAAACTCAACATCTTGCGCGGTGATCGGTTTACCGTCTTGAAAACGTGCGTTCGGGTTGATATCTAGTTCTAGCCACGAATAGTCATCAGAATAACGAACTTTAGAAGCAATCAATGGATAATAGGTATCAATTTCGTCGCTGGGGGCAAACATCAGTGAATCATAAAGCTCACCACTGCCTGCCGCCGGAGCGCCTCGGGAAGCAAAGCGGTTAAAATTGTCGTAAGTACCCACCTCGCCATAAGTTACTTTTCCGTACTTAGGCGCGCTTGGATTAACATAATCGAAATGAGAAAAATTGGCGGGATATTTGGCTTGCCCAACGCCGGATAATTTTGTGGTTTCTACAACATCCGCAGTCGCCAAAGCACTCATCAGCAGCACAGCCACACCTAAAAGCGTAGGCTTAATTTTTCTCATACTAGAATCCTTCCATTGATAACTTCGCGACATTCCATCGGTGTAAACTATTAATAATTCAGTCACTTGGGTAAGTATAGAGAAAAATAAGATTTACGAAACCCCAAGCTGCAATTATAACGAAACAACTTGTCATTGCTGGTAAGTGGTGCGTCGCAATAAGAACTGGTAACTTTGTGGTTTTAGGAACGAAACGTATAGAAAACGCCGCGATGAGATAAAAAGCCCCGCCATGCAGGGCTTCATCGGCTTTAACCATCTGTGGTAATTTGGCTGATCAGCTCTTTTTCTACCTGCTCGGCCATTTCAAGAGCAATTTGGCACGTTCCAGCCGCTTGATGGCCTCCACCACCATATTTGAGCATTAATCCGCCCACATTGGTTTTAGAGCCACGATCAAAAATAGATTTCCCCGTAGCAAACACGATATTTTGCTTCTGAAAGCCCCACATTTTGTGAATCGAGATATTACACTGGGGAAATAAGGCATAAATGATAAACCGATTCCCCGCGTAAATAATTTCTTCGCCCGTCAAATCAAGAATGACAAGGTTTTTATAGACTTTGGCACAACGTTGAATCTGCTGTTTAGATAGAATTTCATGCTCACGGTACAAAGTAACGCGCTCTTGAACGTCCGGCAGAGCAAGAATCTCAGCAATGGAGTGGTTCGCACAGTAGTCGATGAGATCCATCATTAACTGATAATTGGAGATACGAAATTCATGGAAGCGCCCTAAACCTGTTCTTGCATCCATCAGGAAATTCAGTAAATTCCATCCCGCAGAATCAAGCACTTCATCCCGAGTAAACTGCGCGGAGTCACCTTTGTCGACAGCAATCAGCATCTCTTGCCACTGAGAGGGAAACGTATCTAGTCCGCCATAATATTGCCATACTACATGCGCGGCAGATGGCGCGTTTGGATCAATAATATGATTCGGCCTTTCACCTTGATTGCGAATAGTTTCCGATAGGTGATGATCAAAAATTAAGTGAGCATTAGCGACGTAAGGCAGGTTAGTGACAATGTCACGCTCAGTTGTCGTCACCTTCCCATCTTGCATATCCTTTGGGTGAACAAACACGATCTCGTCAATTAGGTTGAGTTTTTTGAGCAACACGGCACAAACCAGCCCATCAAAATCGCTGCGTGTCACTAATCTAAATTTACTTTCAGCTTGTTGATGCTCAGACATAGACAATTTCCTTATTAGCAGTCATATCACTGCTCGGCGTGGGTTTAAGCAGTGTTTTGTATATCAGATCCTGAGTTAACACCTTCTAGGTTTACCAATGCAGGTGGTATGTTTTCATTTTAGACGCCATCGTTTTTTTAACAAACTTAACACAATGGTTTTTAAACATTATTCAACACAGCGCATCATTTTATTGAGCAAATATCGAATAAAGTAATGAGGAATGAAGACTGCTGTTACAACTAGGGAATTAGAGGTAAGAAAAAGCCAGCAACAAGTGCTGGCTGTTAGGTTGAGCTAAGAAATGAGGTATCTCTATTTACGTTTATCCTGCACGTACTTTCGGCTCACATCAACAAGCGCTACATCTTTAAAGAAACTACGACCAAGTAACAGTGGGTAAGTCAGATGTGTACGATCGGCAAGCGTAAACTCGGTTCTTTCTTTGAGATCACCAATTTCAATCCAAGCGACAACGACCGCACGTCTTTGTGTACCCTCTGCACTGGATTGCCGAATTCTAACCCAGCGTTCAACAGGTAAACTTATCTCATCACTTTTGATGTCATCGTGTTCAATCCTGAACTTGACCCAATCATTTCCATCGCGTTCAAAAGCAACAACATCCACGGCACTAATTGAAGAGGTGGCCGCCCCGGTATCGATACGCGCTTTGAAGCTTTCGTTCAAACTCGGCACATAAACCCACTCTTTTTCGCCCAAAATAAGCTTACCATCAGAGGTTTTTTTGGCCTTCACCACCACTGGCTCTTTTGAGGGTTTTTCAACCGGTTTTTGTGCCTCAGTATTTTGTTGTTTTAGCTCTTCAACTTTTGGCTTTTGCTCTGGTTGTGTTGAGGTTTGGTTTAGCGTACTACATGCCATCAAACCAGTACTCAACATTAAAAGAGCAATAAGTTTCAAGTGTTGTTTCATTGACCCACCTAATCAAACTGATAAATATTTAAGAGACATTCACTATGGCTTGAGCAACATACGGAATATGTTGTTCTGATAAGCCTGCAATGTTAATTCGGCCATCACCTACCCCATAGATTCCATATTGATCACGTAGCTGAGCCATCTGTTCTGGAGTAAAGCCTAGCACAGTAAACATCCCTTTGTGACTTTCGATAAAATCGAATTGTGAAGTATTGTGCTGATTTCTCAAATGATTACACAAGGTTTGACGCAGGTTTAACAAACGCTGTTGCATTTCACTTAACTCTTGCTTCCAAATCGCGGTTAATGCTTGATTTTGTAAAATAGTTTTCACCAGTGCAGCACCATGATCGGGCGGCATAGTATAGGTCGAACGGGCTAACGTTAGTAATTTACCTTTTGCATTCGCTACATCTTGTGCGTTTTTACCGACAACAATCGCGGCACCAGTTCGTTCTCGGTAGAGACCAAAGTTCTTTGAACAAGAGGTGGTGATCAACATCTCTTCGACGTTGTTTGCCATAAAACGCAGCCCTTTCACATCCTCTTCAAGACCTTCACCAAACCCTTGGTAGGCAACATCAACAAAAGGGATGAAGCCATTTCTCTGCGCAAGACTGGTGATCGCTTGCCATGCGGCGAAATCAATATCCGCGCCAGTTGGGTTATGGCAGCAACCATGGATAAGCACCACATCTTTTGGCCCTGCTTGCGATAAATCATCAAGCATCCGTGCAGTATCGACTTGCTTAGTCTCGCGACAGAAGTAAGAATAATATTTCACTTTTAAACCCGCAGCTTCCATCACAGGTTTATGATTGACGTAACTTGGGTCAGTAATCCACACCGTCGTTTCTGGTTGTGCTACGTGCATTAAGTCACCGAGCATACGCAGCGCACCGCTTGCTCCGGGCGTTTGAATCGCAGCCACACGATCAAGCACTGAAGTGCCAGACAATAATAAGTTCACCATGCTTTGGTTAAACTCTTCACACCCAGCAAGTCCAACATACGATTTAGTGGTTTGTGTGGCAATCACGTGCTCTTGCGCTTTAGCAATGGCGCGCATAATCGGCGTCTCTCCTTGGCTATTACGATAAACGCCAATGCCTAGGTCAACTTTTTCGCTGCGAGGATCGTTGCGGTATGCAACCGATAATGAAAGTATTGGATCGAGTGTTGGTGTTGGTAAATGTGAAAACATGAAGGTCACAACCCTTTGAAATTCAAGTAATGACCTTCAAGTTAGCACTAGATACATAATTTTTACAGTTTAAATTGATGGATTATTTGATTGGCACTGCCTCGCCATTCTAAGCTTGGATCGGCTTTATCCTGTTCAAATTTGATCTGCTCCAGCCAGACTGGACACTTCATTAAGCGACATTTTTATTTTCAAAGTTAACTGGACTTAGATACCCAAGAGCACTGTGCCTTCTTGTCCGATTATAATCAACCTCGATGTATTCAAAGAGCGTTTGACGCATCTCGTCTCGCGTCATGATCGGCTCATATTGGATCGCTTCAACCTTCATTGAATGGAAGAAGCTCTCAACACAAGCATTATCCCAGCAGTTTCCTTTCCTACTCATACTTTGCTTTAGATTATAAGCGGTTATGATGTCTCGATAATCTTTTGAGCAGTACTGACTACCTCGGTCACTATGAACGATCACCTGCTCAGGGAACCCACGACGGAACAAGGCCATTGATAATGCATCGCAGACCAGTGTTGCGGTCATTCTGGTATCCATAGACCAGCCGACTACTTGCCTTGAATAAAGGTCAATAATTACCGCCAAATACAGCCAGCCTTCACTTGTCGCAACATAGGTGATGTCTCCCGCCCACTTTTGATTCGGAGCCTCCGCGTTAAAATCCTGAGCTAGCAGGTTCGGAGCAACTGGCATTTTATGTTTGCTATCCGTAGTGCACCTAAACTTACGTGCCGCTTTCGGCGTTAAATCCTGACGCTTCATACTAGCGGCAATGGTTTTAACATTACGGCTATCACCGTTCTCTGCCAGCTCTTTCTGGATACGCCTTGAACCATCACGGCCTTTGCTGTTGTCAAAAGCCTTTTTGACCTTCGTATCAAGCTCTTGGCGAGTTACCTCGCGCTGAGTGGCCTTGTGGCGATGCTTAATCCAGTAATAAAACCCACTTCGTGAAACCCCGAACACCTTAGCCATGCGGACAGCACTGAAGCACAGCAGGTGTTCGAGCATAAATTCGTAGCTATCTACTTTAGATTTTTCGCGAAGTAGGTGGCGGCCTTTTTTACGATATCTAGCTCTTCAGCTTGCTCGGCCAATTGCCTTTTGAGCTTTGCGACTTCAGCGGCTAGATCTTTTTCCCGCTGACTGGTGCTAGTATCTTTCTTGGCTGCTTTACGCCAACCGTAGATCTGGGATTCGTGTAACGAGAGATGCTGCGCTGCCGTAGCTACTCCCAGCTTTTCTGCTAGCTTCAGTGCTTCTGCTTTAAATTCAGCAGAATGGAGAATACGTTTTTTCTTGTTTGTCATGGTTCACCTCATTAGTGATTGTACTCACTTAATTAGGTGTCCAAAACTGGTGGTGCGGATCATGCCGCGACAAACCACTTAAAACGGAAAAACTGAATTTACACTAAAACCGCCAAGCGTTGCGAATCCATCTTAAATGCTTTGTTAGTTTACTTTTTACACCAATCGCACGATTTAATTAAATTGCACATTTGGCTCGATACCCTATAATATTACTGCACTTACAGACTTGGAGCTTAACCATGTACACATTAACAGCAAATGATGCCAAACGTAATTTCGGTGAACTGCTTCTAAACGCTCAACGTGAGCCAGTTAAAATTAGTAAAAACAATAAAGATGCCGTTGTTGTGATGTCGATTAGAGACTATGAAGAACTTGAAGTCATGAAAGCCGATTACATAAAACATTGTTTTGAGTCCGCAAAAGCAGACTTAGCCCAAGGCAATATAGTTGACGGTGAAAACTTCCTAAACGCGTTGTAAGTAAAGTATGCACAAGAGTAAATATAAACTAAGTAAATTAGCACAGGCTCATTTACATAAAATCAAAAATTATACCGTTACAAACTTTTCCGAGATGCAGTGGAACGCATACAAAGACACTCTTCTTACTGGGTTTCAGATGCTCGCTGACAACCCCGCTGTAGGCAGAAGCTGCAACGATTTATATCAAAATGGTTTTTACTTCCCTATAGGCAAGCATACGGCTTACTTTACCAAGGAAGACAGTTTTATTTTGGTCGTTGCAGTCCTTGGGCAATCGCAATTGCCACAAAACCATCTGCGATAATTATCACACCCTAGCGTATTGAGTTAGGGTGCAATTTTGATTGGTAAACTAACGCCCGGCTAAGGGGTTGACAACGCACCGCCGAACTTAAAAAACACACCGTAAACACTGAATTTCAATTTTGCACTAAAGCCGCCACGCGTTGACAATCCCTCTTGAGCCGTTTGTTATGAAGCAATTTCACACGCCATACTAACGAAGTTTTCATCACCACTATCTGTGATTTGATAACCTAAACTACTATAAAAGCCTATGGCTGATTTGTTGCTTTTAAAACTAGATAATGTAATGAGATTTCTATTTGCTTCAGCCGCTAGTTGATGGATGTGATTGATAACCTTAAAACCCAATTTTTTCTTCTGATGATCTGGAAAGATGATCAACAAGTGGATATGAAATGCTTGATCGTACGGTTTGAAGCAAATAAGACCGACTCTTTGATTTCGATAAGTTACCCAATAATACCAGCTATGCTGATATTCAGTAGTTAAGCGATGATACTGGTATTCATCATCCCACCCATAAACGGGTTCAACATGAAGTTTAAGAGCTTGCTTTGTCGCCGAAAATACATTGCAAAACTCTGATTCAGCTACTGGTTCCAGTACGATATTTTCATGTGGTTTAGTCATGATTGCCTCCTGCTTCATAACGCCCGGCTAAGGGGTTGACAACGCACCACCGAACTCAAAAAACATACTGTAAACAGTGAACTTCAATTTTGAACTAAAGCCGCCACGCGTTGGCAATCCCTCTTGAGCCGTTTGTTAGGCCAACCGATTGACACCGACACTTTCACAACCAAAGAACAAGGCTTGTTTGAAAACTGAAAACCAACTAAGCGATTCATTTATAAACCAAAACCTAAATCAGCAAAGAAACAAAAAATTCAAATTGAGCGATTTGGAAGAAAAGTGACGAGCGTAGCATGCTCGGCGGACGTTTGGATGCTGAAGGTTATTTCACCGCTGAATTCACAACGCTAAACAACCTAACGCGATCAAGAAACAACAAATATGTGATCATTATTTATGGCTTAAGTTAAGCCACAAAACATGGAATTTACTGCTCAATCCCAACTCTATTTAGCTGATAACAACTCACTTTGCCTAACGCCCGCTTAAGGGGCTGACAACGCTACTACCAAGTTTCCGCATAACACCGTAAACACAAAAACCAACGCATAATAAAAATGCCACGCGTTGGAAGTCCCTCTTGAAGCGTTTGTTAGGAATTTTCCAACGCATTGATATTATTGCTTAATTCCCAGCACTCTAATGATTCGCCATCACTATCCACAGCAATATTTTTATAAATAAATCCATTTTTGCGAACAACATTTAGTGACGCCGAATTTTTAGAAGAGATTAATGCAAAGACAACTTTGACTAAACCAGATTCAAACGCAATTTGGCAAAGTTTGTTAACTGCAAATGTTGCAATACCTTTGCCTTGAGCCCCAAAAGCTACGTTGTAACCGATTTCGACTCGACAGTTGAACGGTGGGTTCTTGAATCCACAACTACCAATTAGCTGGTCATTTGACTTTATAAAGTATGCTTCACAAATTGAATCACGATAATGATTAAGAGAGCGTTCTAAAACATGATTTGGTGGAATTCCGTCAATCATATACTTGAGCTCAGATTGACCATCACGCAACATTTTTAGCTCACTCTCATTTAGCTGAATGAGTTCCATAATTTCCTTATGCCTAACGCCCGGCTAAGGGGTTGACAACGCACTGCCGAACTCAAAAAACACACCGTAAACACTGAACTTCAATTTTGTACTAAAGCCGCCACGCGTTGGCAATCCCTCTTGAGCCGTTTGTTAGATATTTATTGCTGCCGAACGTAAATGAGCCGATTTGTATCAAAGCCACGCTCTTTCGACATTTGAACGAACTTCTCCAGAATGTCTGGTGCGACTCTAGGCGTTCTTGAAAGTAACCACAGATATTCTGTATTCGGCCCTGATACGAAGGCATAACTGTAGTTTTCACGCTCTAACTCAAACACCACGTAAGAGCCATAAAACGGACCAAAAAATGAAACCTTCAGATAACCGTCTGTTGGACTATTTACAAAGTAAGCTTTGCCTTCAGCCTCTTTCCACTCACCTTTCTCTTCGGAATAACCACGATTAAGAACCGAAACACCGCCATCATTTCGAACACTGTATTCCGCAGTAACCTGACTTAAACCTCTTTCAAAAGAGTGATCAAGTCGAGCAACCTCGTACCATTTACCTAAATAATTGTTCAGTTCAAAATCCGACACAGGCTTTACTGATTCGGGCATACCCAAGCAGCCGTTTAATAAAACAGTACAAATAATCAACAAGATTGATCTCATGATGCCTCCAAATACCTAACGCCCGGCTAAGGGGTTGACAACGCACCGCCGAACTCAAAAAACACACTGTAAACTCTGAACTGCAATTTTGCACTAAAACCGCCAAGCGTTGGCAATCCCTCTTGAGCCGTTTGTTATAAGTAATTTACGGAATACTTTGTTTGAATGCAATCATTAGGAAACACTGTTGTTGAAGCTTCTCGCAACTGAATAGCTTTTTCCAATTTACCAAAAAGTGGAATACCTCCACCTAGGATCACAGGAACTCTTGTTATTGTGACTTCATTGATCAGTTGTTGATTTAAAAATGAGGTAATTGTAGAGCCACCATCAATATAAGCGTGCTTATAACCGTCTTGATCAAGTTTACGCACTAAATCAGATAGGCCTCCAGAGTACATTTCAACTTTACCTGAAAGGTTTTCAGGTGCTGCTTTAAGTGTATTACTCAAGACATAAATTTTTATATCACCATAAGGCCACTGTTCAGAGGCTTGGATTCAAGTACGAAGTGCGACACCTCTGAACATAAAAACAGTGAGATGCGATAATCATGAAGTTTGCTCCCGCCAAGAAGTAAAAAACATGAGATACACGCACCTCACTGAGAACGAAAGGTATATGATTTCTGCACTCAGAAAGCAAGGAATTAGTACCGCTAAAATAGCTAAACAACTGGGTCGTCACAAAGCTACTATCTATCGAGAAATTGAACGCAATTCCCGATACAACAGACACTTTAAAAGGTACTCCTATCAGGCGTGGAGAGCCCAACAAATGGCTCGCAACCGGCTGAGTCGCTCGCGCAGAAATAAGCGCTACAGCGAAATCGACTTCAGGTTACCTGAAGCCTTGCTACGACTGGATTGGAGCCCTGACCAAATCGTCGGATACCTAAGGGTAAGAGGCTATCCAACAATGAGTCACGAGCTCATTTATCAGCATATTTGGAACGACAAAACTCTCGGTGGAACACTATGGAAACACCTACGCCAATCTACCAAGAAAAGGCGCAAAAGGTATAACTCAAAAGACAGCCGAGGTCGGCTGGCAGCAAAGCGTCATATTACCGAAAGACCTGCAAAAGCTGAGCATCGAAATGAGCCTGGCCATTGGGAAATTGATACCGTCGTTGGCCGCGGAACCAAGCACTGCATCGTGACTTTAGTCGACAGAATGACTGGCTACACTTTTATTGGGCAAATGGACGATAGAACAAGCGAGTCGCTCAACGTAAGAATGAGCAAAATCGTGACCCGCTCTGACTTACCTTTTAAGACGATAACTGCGGATAACGGCACTGAATTTCATGGTTATGCACAACTAGAAAAACATCATAACTGTCTGTTTTACTTTGCAAATCCATACCACTCATGGGAGCGAGGAACTAATGAAAACACCAATGGCTTAATACGACAATACTTACCAAAACGAACTTCTATGTCACACGTGACACAGAAGCTCTGCAATGAAATTGCACACAAATTAAATATGCGCCCACGCAAAAGACTTGGGTATAGAACACCACTGGAGTATATTCATGCGCATCTTTAAAAAGTGTCGCACTTCAAACTTGATACTAAGCTCAGTAAAAGCCAAGTCGGTCAGTTTTAAAACTGACTTACTCACGATACCTTTACCTTGGTATTCAGAGCTTAACCAGTAGCCAATCTCTACTTTTTTAAGTTGACGGTTAATACTGTTAAAACTGATATTTCCAACCAACTTATCTTGGTAAATCATCCCACAAACCAAGGATTTTCCATCAGCATAATCATGCAATGAACTTTTGATAAAGCTAAGAAAAAACTCTTCATTGGTTGCATGAGGAGGCCAAGCTAACCATTGACTCAAGTATTCCCTCTCTCGACTGACAATTTCAAGATAGGCCGAAGCAAACTTGGGAGTAACCAAAGCCAGTTTCAGATCGGTATCAACATCCAATGTAAACATGATTTCCTCTTAAAAACATAACGCCCGGCTAAGGGGTTGACAACGCACCGCCGAACTCAAAAAACACACTTAAACACTGAACTGCAATTTTGCACTAAAGTCGCCACGCGTTGGCAATCCCTCTTGAGCCGTTTGTTATGTTGAGATCACATTACTATCTAATTCGCCACACGTACTGCACACGACTTTACCCTTGCTAATATTCCCTGAGCAATTAGGGCACGATCGTTCGGGCAAACTAGGATCATAGTAAGTATCAAGCCTCTTGCACTCACTACCATCTTGCTGAGCACAACTTGCAGACTTATCTTTTGACATAGAGAACACAGCTAGCAATAAGAAACCTATACCACCCAAAATAATTATTAGGAATATAGCTAGTGGTAAAATGCCTGACATCGCAAGAAACTCTATAATCCCCTGATTTTTACTCATATGACCTCGTAGTAGCTTGAGACAAATAGCGACATAACGCCCGGCTAAGGGGTTGACAACGCATAGTCGAACGCAAAAAAACACACTGTAAACGCTGGACTTCAATTTTGTACTAAAGCCGCCACGCGTTGACAATCCCTCTTGAGCCGTTTGTTATGTGTTTATTTCGACCAGTCCCAATTTCCTTGCTCCTTGACCAAAACTCTTTGGTCTTGGGTAACTGTCAACAATCCTGAATCTGAAATTACGTAAACAAAATCGCCATTTACAAACTCATAACCAATAAATCTTGATGGTGTGCCATCTGATAAATATGTATGTAAAGTATGGCCAGTAAGAATAATCTCATTGCCAGATCTCTTTGATTTACCAGTATAAGTTACGTCATCACAAGTCACGTTACCTTCAATGCATTTTGACTCGATCAAAACCACATAGTTTTCTGTCACCAACGTCGCTGAGATACTGGAAAAACTCGCAAAAAACAGTACAAACAATAGCCCAAATTTACGCACGATAATCTCCAAAACACATAACGCCCTGTTAAGGTGTGAGCAACGCAATACTGATGCCGCCGCATAACACCTTAAACACTAAACGCAACGCATAGTAAAAATGCCACGCGTTGGCAATCCCTCTTGAGCCGTTTGTTATAAGCGTGGTTGAGTATCCCTATGAACCCAAACAACATTTTCATTCGACGCTGGTGTTTCAAACCAAGACCAGAACAATTTCAACATTTCAGGTGTAATTTCATACGATTTGCCATCCAAATCTGAATTACGTGAAAGTGCCCTTTGTTGGCATGTTTCGAAGGGAACATCAAGATAATGAACTTCACTCTCAACACCCACCTCTGATGCCCAACCAGTAAAAGTTTCTCGGTCAGCTTTGCGCCAAAAACCAAAATCGAAAATAACTGGGACACCAAGAGCAAAAAGCTGGCGAGCAGAGTCTTTGAATAAGTCTTGAAGCGTAGCCAAACGGCTATCGAAGACTTCACGCTCCATATGTTCACCATATAAAGGAATCATCCATTCATCGATGGAGAAACGAAGTATCCGCCCCATGATCCCACGGGGCGATATTGTTAGTGTTGGAAGTTCCAAGGCAGGAGTGCATCGATATCAGGCTCAGATTTCGCTAGCTCTTTCATGCACTTAACCATGTAGTCGTAAAGGATAAGGCCGTTGGCTTTCGCTGTCTCGACGATACTGTAAAGCATCGCGCTCGCTTCAGCTCCATTGGGATTGGTCGAGAAGAGCCAGTTCTTTCTGCCTATAACCAGCGGTTTTATTGCGCGTTCAGCACGATTATTGTCTATCGATAAGTGACCGTCATCGATATAGCGGCTCAGCTTCGGCCACTGACCGAGCGTGTATTTTATCGCTTTACCCAGCGGGCTAGACTCAAGCACTTTCTGAGTTGTCATCCATTCATAAAGCTCATCCAGTATCGGCTTAGCATGCTCTTGGCGCTCTGCTTTCCGTTTTTCGGCACAGGCACCTTTTAAGCGTGATTCTATTCCATAGAGTTTCTGGATTTTAGCCAATGCACTATCCGCTTTGCCTGACTTGCCTTTGCCTTGCAGCTTTTTCGCCTCCATGAACTTGCGCCGAGCATGCGCCAAGCAACCGACATTGGTGACGAGATGAAGCCCATCATAAACACCATAGCCATCGGTTTGTAGATAACCACTGTAATCCCCCAAGAAGGCAACAGGGCACGCCCTAGCTCGACTGTTTTGATAGTCGTACAAGACGATATTTCTCACATTAGGGAGGGCGGCTTCAGGCGAGTCTGCGCCCGAGCAGTAAAGCCACATATAACACTGTTTATCTTCTTTGAGGACATTGAGCGGCGTTTCATCCGCCTGAATCACCACTTGCTCAAGTAGGTGCGTTTTTAAGGCCGCGTAAAGTGGAGCGAACTTCTCACTGACTTGGATAATCCACCTTGCCATGGTGGTTCGTGAGAGTTCGATACCCGACTGGGTAAACAGGGATTCTTGGCGGTAAAGTGGCATCGCGTATTGATATTTGCCGAGGATGATATTGGCCAACAAGCTTTCTGTGGCGAAGCTCTTCGGGATAATGCTTTGCGGCGCTGGCTTTTGAACGACGTGGTTTTTGTCTTCTGTTTGCTCGCATTGGCGGCAAGCATATTTAGGACGAACATATTCCAACACTTTTAGTACCGCTGGCGTGAACTCAAGTTTCTCGCTACGGTCTTCACCGATTTTATGCAGGTTATGTTGACAGCAAGTGCACTGCTTTTCATCGTCGTTTAAATCGAGTTCGATAACTTCACGAGGCAAGGTCTTTGGCAGTGGTTTGCGTTTACCACGTTTCTTCTTTGTGATGGTCGTTGTGACAACTTCAACCTCTTCTTCCTTAGCGGCCTCACACTCCGCTTCGTTGAAGAGATCACCTTGAGATTCATCGTAAGGCTTTAACGCCTCCGAGCGTTTAGCGAACTGACGGTCGAAGGCAAGTTTGAGCTGTTCAAGCAGCGATTGACGCTCTTGTTTCAATTGGGTTTCTGACGCCAACAGCGCTTTCACCATCGCTTGTAGCTCGGCAACATCTTGGCTTTCTGAGTTGATATTTGGCGTCTTTTTCATGGCATTGATTATACTAAAATCATGCCGTTAATGCTTGGTGGATATGGCTATATTATCGCTTAAGTCATTGTAAAATCGTTTATTCTAACGGGTTTATGGCCGATAATCGTGAAGCCAGAAAGCAGTCTGTCAAGCTCGAATTGAGTTAGGGTAAACACCTCATTTTGCTCTTTTGATGGCCACTTGTACTTGGCTTTTTCAAGGCGCTTGTACCAAAGAGCAAAGCCTGTTTTATCCCAGTACAGCACTTTGATTTTGTCGCGCTGTTTGTTGGTGAACAGGAACAGTGCGCCGCTGCCCAAGGGCAAGTCGGTGTCATTTTCGATAATCGCAGCGAGGCCGTTGATGGACTTTCTAAAATCGACGCTTTCGCGATAGAGATAGATTTCGGGAGCACTGAGCATACGTTTCATGACAGCGCACCGATAAGCTCTGCGAGATAGGTCGCTGGCGTGCCTTGTGGGATGCTCAGTTCAACATCATTGACGAGCAGCGTCATATTGGCAACGACAACGTGAGTGGCTTGATACTTTGTGGTCTTTTCAACGACTTCTGCTTTAACAAAGCCAACCGTGTTCGGTTTTTCGATGTGCTTTAACTGTTGGCGCTTAGCGTAAAAAGTGGAGAGGCTCAGTCCGTTACGTTCACAGAATAATCGTTGTGATAGTTGGCTGGATTCATAGTGTTCGAACAGGGTTCGCCATTCTTGGTTAGTGCGTCGTTTGGCCATTTCAAATCTCCTTTGGGTTGGAGGTTTGATCTTATTATTCGGGCTAGGTGATTAGAATGCGGGGTTTATGACGCGCTTACGAAACGAAAGGCTCCATGTTTATTTGCAAGCTTCTTAGAGTAGGTAGTTTTACCCGAACCAATAAAGCCACATACGAAATAGATTTTGGTCATAATTCCTCTTTAGCTTATAACGCCCAATTAAGGGGTGAGCAACGCTACCACCCAGCCTAAAGCATTGTACTGTAACCACTAAAGTTGAAGTAGAAGCAAAAATGCCAAGCGTTGGGAATCCCTCTTAAATTGCTTGTTATGTTTGTTACTTCAAGTACTTATGGTTACTCTTTATGGCCATTGCAAGCTCTTTACACTTAACAACATTTGTTGATGAATGAATCTTTATCGACGTCAGGTCACTAAGCTCATATTCCGAGAAGTCGAACTTATTTGAACGCAGAGCAAACTCGAAGAACTGGCTTTCAGATAGGCATGGATAGCTCAAATCCTTTTCCTCAAAAGGCGTCGTTTTATACTCTGATATCGATCGAGTAAGTAACAACGCCTGTGTACCTTTACTCTTAGATATAAACTCAATTTTATGTAGAGTAACAGGACGCCTTCCACTATTCACAATCTTAAAATAAACACCATCAGCCATATGTTCCCACGACTCTAGATATTCACCATGTACAATGAATTTCCGTCGATCACGCCACATAACATAAAACGAAATGAACATACTAATTGTAGCTATCACAATACTAACTGACGCAGTATCTATATTCATTATTACACCTTACTCATGTAGAAACATAACGCCCGGCTAAGGGGTTGACAACGCACCGCCGAACTTAAAAAACACACTTAAACACTGAACTGCAATTTTGCACTAAAGTAGCCACGCGTTGGCAATCCCTCTTGAGCCGTTTGTATGGATAATAACTAACGCAATCGGGTAAGGTGAGACCCAGTGATCTGCTCCAGCCAGACTGGACACTTCATTAAGCGACATTTTTATTTTCAAAGTTAACTGGACTTAGATACCCAAGAGCACTGTGCCTTCTTGTCCGATTATAATCAACCTCGATGTATTCAAAGAGCGTTTGACGCATCTCGTCTCGCGTCATGATCGGCTCATATTGGATCGCTTCAACCTTCATTGAATGGAAGAAGCTCTCAACACAAGCATTATCCCAGCAGTTTCCTTTCCTACTCATACTTTGCTTTAGATTATAAGCGGTTATGATGTCTCGATAATCTTTTGAGCAGTACTGACTACCTCGGTCACTATGAACGATCACCTGCTCAGGGAACCCACGACGGAACAAGGCCATTGATAATGCATCGCAGACCAGTGTTGCGGTCATTCTGGTATCCATAGACCAGCCGACTACTTGCCTTGAATAAAGGTCAATAATTACCGCCAAATACAGCCAGCCTTCACTTGTCGCAACATAGGTGATGTCTCCCGCCCACTTTTGATTCGGAGCCTCCGCGTTAAAATCCTGAGCTAGCAGGTTCGGAGCAACTGGCATTTTATGTTTGCTATCCGTAGTGCACCTAAACTTACGTGCCGCTTTCGGCGTTAAATCCTGACGCTTCATACTAGCGGCAATGGTTTTAACATTACGGCTATCACCGTTCTCTGCCAGCTCTTTCTGGATACGCCTTGAACCATCACGGCCTTTGCTGTTGTCAAAAGCCTTTTTGACCTTCGTATCAAGCTCTTGGCGAGTTACCTCGCGCTGAGTGGCCTTGTGGCGATGCTTAATCCAGTAATAAAACCCACTTCGTGAAACCCCGAACACCTTAGCCATGCGGACAGCACTGAAGCACAGCAGGTGTTCGAGCATAAATTCGTAGCTATCTACTTTAGATTTTTCGCGAAGTAGGTGGCGGCCTTTTTTACGATATCTAGCTCTTCAGCTTGCTCGGCCAATTGCCTTTTGAGCTTTGCGACTTCAGCGGCTAGATCTTTTTCCCGCTGACTGGTGCTAGTATCTTTCTTGGCTGCTTTACGCCAACCGTAGATCTGGGATTCGTGTAACGAGAGATGCTGCGCTGCCGTAGCTACTCCCAGCTTTTCTGCTAGCTTCAGTGCTTCTGCTTTAAATTCAGCAGAATGGAGAATACGTTTTTTCTTGTTTGTCATGGTTCACCTCATTAGTGATTGTACTCACTTAATTAGGTGTCCAAAACTGGTGGTGCGGATCAATCGGCATTAAAGAAGAAGATGGAACAACACAGTTTTCTATTCAGCTCAAAGTAAATGACATTAGTACACAAGTACGTGGAACAGTCATAACTACACGTCCTTTGATTGTTAAATACCTTTCAGATAGTCGACTACTAAAACGAGATACTATCGGTCTAAAAGTAAACTTTTTGAACACCCCGGATGATATTCGCGCACTGAAATGGGAGATTTTTCGACCAGAGCGAAACTTCCCACTCGTACTCGTTAGTAAAAACAAATTCATCCACAATATTGGATTGCAACAGCAATTACTCGGACTAGCTCAAGTTGTCGTTTTCCCCGAAGATACCGATGACGGCTTAATGGAAAGCATCTTAACCAAACGATATTCTGCATGGGGTGGGGCCGTAAATATCGTACAGCCTCTTTTTGGTGGTGAAGTTCCTAGAAACTCACTAATTCTTAGTGACCAGATTGAAAAATGGAAACAAAACAACGTTCATGTTTTACATGAACTGCTTTCTTTTGTAACTCATACAACCAACGGCAAGTACCGAAAAGAGCATTTTTCACCTACCGACGTTCGAGCAAAACGCCAAAAAGATCAACGAATTGCATTAACTAAAAAAGTTTCTTCTTTGACAGATGATTCTGACTATAAAGAGCTTTTGGAAGAGGCTATGCAAGAATTAGATCGCCAGCAAGAAGCATCAAATGCCGAGATCGAGAAACTAACGACGAACCTTACAGATACAGAAAGCATGTACTTTGATGCTGAATCGGACAAGGAAGAATTAGAAAACAATCTCCTTATGCTTCGTGCAAAAGTTGAACACTTAGAAACTCACTTTGATGGTAAAACCGTCGGTTTACCAGCGCTAAACCGTGGTAAAGAAAGTGACCTTTATGATGGTGAAATTTTAAACATTCTATTGGATATTCTGAAACCTGCGTATGAATCCGCAAAGCAATATTCGCGTAGGAAAGACGTTCTTCTCGATATTATCGAGCATAACAAATCATCAGAGCTGAAAGAGCAGTTCTTCGATGAACTCAAAAAAGAGCTTAAAGACTATCGTTCTCTAACACCAAAGTTAAGAGAAATCTTTGCTATGGCAAACATCGAAGTCATTACCGATGGGAGCCACAATAAAGCTAAATTTATTAGTGAAGAGCGCTATAGCGTAACATTTGCCAAAACTGCTAGTGATGCACATGCTGGCAGAAATAACGTATCAACAATTCGAGATAACTTATTCTAGACATCTAATGCTTTCCCGCACTCTTTGATGGTGCGGGAAAAACTAACGCCCGGCTAAGGGGTTGACAACGCACCGCCGAACTCAAAAAACACACTGTAAACACTGAACTTCAATTTTGCACTAAAGCCGCCACGCGTTGGCAATCCCTCTTGAGCCGTTTGTTATGCAAATTCAATGAGATAAACTGAATTTACACGACCAAAAGCCACAATTGCAATGGTTGAGTGATTCAAGAACCAACCGAAGCCAGAGCCGTGATAAATAAGCCGCCAAAACAAAGCCCACCTTTCAGCAACAAGCCAAGCTTTTGAATGAGACAAACTCACCGAGCGAAAACTTCAGCAAGTGCAAAATGCTCGATTAACTTGCCCTTTCCACACTTTGCGCACGCTGAATTGACAACAAACCAGCACCAAAACTCATTGAGGCAAACAAAGAACCTTGCCTGTTTTACGGCTTGAGTAAACCACGAATTTTAGGGTAAAAAAGCTCATTTGCCGACAATACCAAACGAATGGCCGGAGAAATCCAAAAGATTGAGCCCCTAAATTTACCTGAGTTGCATAACGCCCGGCTAAGGGGTTGACAACGCACCGCCGAACTTAAAAAACACACTTAAACACTGAACTTCAATTTTGCACCAAAGTCGCCATGCGTTGGCAATCCCTCTTGAGCCGTTTGTTATGCAAATTCAATGAGATAAACTGAATTTACACAACCAAAAGCCACAATTGCAATGGTTGAGTGATTCAAGAATCAACCCAAGTAAGAGCCGTGATGTATAAGCCGCCAAAACAAAGTCCACCGTTCAGCAACAAATCAAGCTTTTGAATGAGACAAACTCAACAAGCAAGGCTTTCAGCAAGTGCGAAATGCTCGATAACATTGTCCTTTCCACACTTTGTGCACGCTGAATTGACAACAAACCAGCATCAAAACTTATTGAGGCAAACAAAGAACCTTGCCTGTTTTATGGTTTGAGTTAACCACAAATTTGAGGGTAAAAATGCTCATTTGCCGACAACACAAAACGAATGGCCAGAGAAATCCCAAAAGATTGAGCCCCTAAATTTACCTGAGTTGCATAACGCCCGGCTAAGGGGTTGACAACGCACCGCCGAACTTAAAAAACACACTGTAAACGCTGAACTGCAATTTTGCACTAAAGCCGCCACGCGTTGACAATCCCTCTTGAGCCGTTTGTTAGCTGCTGCACTTTAGCCGGAGATTTACGACCCAACGGCCTAATTTAAAAAACATTATTGTTTTCAAGCGACAAAGTAAAACGGACAACTTAGAAACTAAAACCTAATCCACGAAACGCACTTGGCAAAGAAGAAATAGCAGGAAAACTGACGAGCTTCTAAGACTTCAATTTACAAAGAACTCTTTCGAAGAAGCCAACAACCAAGTGCACGAAATCCATTTAAGCGCGAAAGAGCCTCAAAACCAAAGAAGCCGCACCAAAGAAATAAACAAACACACCACTTCCCGTAAGAAGACTTCGGTTAGTTCAAACACTTCACGAACAGTGCCACTGGCGAGATACGCGGAAAAATGATGACTTTCAGGTGTAAAGCTAGAGCCTCAGACTAAGAAAAATAAACACGTAATTTCATGATTTTTATTAACCTCAGCTAACGCCCGGCTAAGGGGTTGACAACGCACCACCGAACTTAAAAAACACACTGTAAACACTGAACTTCAATTTTGCACTAAAGTTGCCAAGCGTTGGCAATCCCTCTTGAGCCGTTTGTTATGATTCATCTTGCTACCTTCGCAGCGCCACGCTACAATTATTAAAACTTTAAATGAAGGAGCACATTATGTCTACCGCTAGCATACGCCTTGATCAAGACCTCGTAGATAAAGCCGCTATCATGGCCAAAGCATTGAATCGCACTACACCAAAACAAATTGAACACTGGGCTAAAATTGGGGAAATGATGGAAGATAACCCAGATTTACCTTATGAATTTGTTCGACAAGCCATTATAGCTAAAGCTGAAAAAGAAGCCGGAAAACTTGAGGCATACAACTTTGGCTAATATTACACAGGTTCTTCAAACGCCATCATTCAAGAAAACCGTTAAAAAACTCCACCAAAATCAGAAAGTGGATCTGGACAATGCGGTCAAAGCACTTATCGAAGATCCGCTTTTAGGCGAGCAGAAAAAAGGAGATTTGTCCTTTCTCCGTGTTTATAAATTCAAAATGGTTAAGCAACTCACTCTTCTTGGCTATAGCTATCAAGATGGGACGGTAACTCTTGAACTCATCGCCCTAGGCGCGCATGAAAATTTTTACCGAGATATCAAGATGTTTTACTGAATCCGGGTGAATCATAACGCCCTGTTAAGGGGTGAACAACGCAATACCGAAGTACCCGCACACCACCTTAATCACTTAAACAAACGCATAGTAAAAATGCCACGCGTTGTGAATCCCTCTTGAACAGTTTGTATGGATAATAACCAAGCCAAAAGGGTAAAATGAGACCCAGGCTTTAGCGGCAACTAAAGCTTTCTATGTGGTAGTTCGATTGAACGCTGGCTCCTCTGTCGAGAGACCGATAACAAACATGAACACCTCATAGGACTCCAAGCATAAACCTCGAATAGTCGACTGGGTCTCGAACCCGCATTTCGCAAGCAAGAGTTAGCTTATTATGAATACAAAAACACTTCAAAACATTAATATCGGTGTTGATACTGGCAAATCACAGCTCGATATTTACATCCGTCCACTCGATGTCTTTTTTACCGTGCCAAACAACGAAAAAGGTATCAAACAAGCCTTAACCACCATCAAAAAACACAACCCACAGCGTATCGTTATCGAAGCAACTGGGCGCCTAGAAATGCCCTTCGTGTTAGCCTGTACCGAGGCCAAATTGCCTATTGTTCGTGCCAATCCTGTTCATATCAAACGCTTTGCCGGCGCTATTGGTCGTAGAGCCAAAAATGACCGCTTAGATGCACAGCTTATTGCTCATTATGGTGAAGCAATTAAACCTGACTTGACAGTCATAAAGGCTAAAAACATACGTTTAATGAGTGACTTAGTAATTCGCCGCAATCAGCTACTCGCGATGCAAACCATGGAAAAAAATCGTATTCAAATTTTGCCTAAGTACCTACATTCGACAATCACACCCATCCTGACAGCGATAAAAAATCAAGTCTCAAAGATTGAAAATAAGCTTGTCAAACTCATCGAAGATTGCCCCGAATACCAAACTAAAAATACCCTCTTACAAAGCGTACCTGGTATCGGCAATATCGCCGCTGCGTCTATCATCAGCAATGTGCCTGAGTTAGGCTACATTACCAACAAGCAAGCAGCTTCACTCATCGGCGTCGCCCCTATTACACGTGAAAGCGGACGCTACAAAGGGAAACGAGTCATCCAAGGAGGCCGCGCACAGGTGAGAACCGTTTTGTACATGGCCATGATGTCAGCCATGCAATGTAACCCTGTTTTCAAGGACACTTACGCTCGATTACTCGAAGCTGGAAAACCAAAGAAAGTGGCGATTATCGCTTGCGTTCGCAAGATGGTGGTCATCCTAAACTCTATGCTTCGAGATGGCGTCATGTGGGACCAAAACATCGCCCAAAATAAAGGATTGACGCCATAGTCGTTTGTTATGCAAATTCAATGAGATAAAACCACTTTACACGACCAAAAACCACAATTGCAATGATTGAGTGATTCAAGAACCAACCCAAACCAGAGCCATGATAAATAAGCCGCCAAAACAAAGTCCACCCTTCAGCAACAAACCAAGCTTTTGAATCAGACAAACTCAACAAGCAAGACTTTCAGCAAATGCGAAATACTCGATAAACTTGCCCTTTCCACACTTTGCGCCTGCCAAACTGACAACGCGCCAGCGCTAAAACCGATTGAGGCAAACAAAGAACCTTGTCTGTTTTACGGTTTAAGTTAACCACAAATTTGAGGGTAAAAATGCTCATTTGCCGACAACACAAAACGAATAGCCGGAGAAATACCAAAAGATTGAACCCCTAAATTTACCTGAGTTGCATAACGCCCGCTTAAGTGGTGAGCAACGTTACCACGACACTCAATTGTTACAGCGTAAACACACAAGCCAAATCAAACCAAAACTACCAAGCGTTGTGAATCCATCTTAAAGCGATTGTTATGCTACTTGGATTCAAGTACGAAGTGCAACACCTCTGAACATAAAAACAGTAAGGTGCGATAATCATGAAGTTTGCTCCCGCCAAGAAGTAAAAAACATGAAATACACACACCTCACTGAGATTGAAAGGTATATGATTTCTGCGCTCAGAAAGCAAGGGATCAGTACCGCAAAAATAGCTAAACAACTGGGGCGTCACAAAGCCACTATCTATCGAGAAATTGAACGTAATTGTCGTTACAACAAGTTCTTCGATAGATACTCTTATCAACCAGAGCGAGCACAGCAAATGGCGCGCAACCGGCTTAGTCGTTCACGGCGAAATAAACGCTATACCGAACTTGACTTCAGACTACCTGAAGCATTGCTACGACTGGATTGGAGCCCTGACCAAATCGTCGGATACCTAAGAATGAGAGGCTATCCAACAATGAGCCACGAGCTCATTTATCAGCGCGTTTGGAACGATAAAACTCTCGGTGGAACGTTATGGAAACACCTACGCCAATCCACCAAGAAAAGGCGTAAAAGGTACAACTCAAAAGACAGTCGAGGACGGCTGGCAAATAAGCGTCATATTGCCGAAAGACCTGCAGACGCTGAGCATCGAAAAGAGCCTGGCCACTGGGAAATTGATACCGTCGTGGGTCGCGGAACCAAGCACTGTATCGTCACTTTAGTCGACAGAATGACTGGCTACACTTTTATCGGTCAAATGGACGATAGAACAAGCGAGTCACTCAACGTAAGAATGAGCAAAATCATGACCCGCTCTGACTTACCTTTTAAAACGATAACATCAGATAACGGCACTGAATTTCATGGTTATGCACAACTAGAAAAACATCATAACTGCCTGTTTTACTTTGCAAATCCATACCATTCATGGGAACGAGGCACTAATGAAAACACCAATGGTTTGATACGACAATACTTACCAAAACGAACCTCCATGTCACACGTGACACAGAAGCTGTGTAATGAAATTGCATATAAATTAAATACACGCCCACGCAAAAGGCTTGGGTATATACCCGTGATCATTGAAGATGCTTGATTTTCAATAGAATCAGGATCATGCTACAAACCATGAAAATCACACTGACTCCTCAACAGAAACTGCAACTCGAACAGATGCACGACATTGAGCGTGATAGTCGAGTTTGCGACCGTATTAAGGCTGTTTTGCTGGCTTCTGAAGGCTGGAGTCAGACTATGATTTCACAAGCTCTTCGTATTCATGAATCGACCGTTGCACGTCACCTCAGTGACTACGTACTTTCTGAAAAACTTAAGCCTGAGAATGGAGGAAGCCAAAGCAAGCTTTCTGCTATTCAAACCATGCACCTAATCGAGCATTTGACTGAGAAAACCTATTCTCATACTCATCAAATTGTCGCCTATGTTAAAGAGACGTTTGGGCTTGATTATACTGTTTCTGGTATGAACAAATGGCTTCACCATAATGGTTTTAGCTACAAGCAACCGAAAGGCATACCACACAAGTTTGATGAAGCAAAACAGCAAGCATTCATAGAGGCGTATGAAGCGCTAAAGGCAAGCTGTGGCGAGGATGAATCGATAGTCTTTATCGATGCAGTTCACCCAACACTATCAACAAAGATATCGCATGGCTGGATACGTACTGGTCAGGATAAAGTGATTGAAACAACGGGTAATCGTAGCCGATTGAACATTATTGGCGCACTGAACCTGTCGGATATTGGTGCAACCATTGTTCACGACTATGAGAGCATTAACAGTGAATCGATTGTTCGTTTTTTCTGTAAGTTAAGAGAGAGTTATTCGTTAGCCCATAAGCTTCATATCATATTAGATGGTGCGGGATATCACCGCAGTGACTTAGTCAAAGATGCGGCGTTTGTCCTGAATATTAAACTGCATTATCTTCCACCTTACAGTCCAAACCTCAACCCAATAGAGCGGCTATGGAAAGTAATGAATGAGAAGTCGAGGAACAACGTTTACTTCAAAAGAAAACGGGACTTCAAGGCGGCAATAGACCAATTTTTTTCTGTGACTCTTCCAGAGATCGCAGGCTCTTTGACATCTCGAATTAATGATCATTTTCAGGTTCTCAAGCCTGCATCTTCAAGTTGATTCGGTATAGAACACCAACGGAGTATATTCATGCGCATCTGTAGAAAGTGTCGCACTTCAAACTTGATACTAAGCTAATTGTTCCATCACAGGTAGACAATTCCTACACCAATTACTATCAATAAAAGTGGAGTATAATAGCCAAATATGATTAAACACACTGATTTTCCTCGGAATAATCTGACTCTGAGCTTATCGCCAACCTTAGTCGCCACATAGGAGTTGGCAACCCATCCGATCAGAAAGCATAAGACACTCATAACATTAGCCACACCACCTTGGGAAAAATACATCAACCCTGCGGGTATAAGCAGCACAACAGGAATATATGGAATAGATGCAAACGGTCCGTACCCCATATAAGTGTTCGAAAATAAATTAACGATACTAACCCTCAGCATACGATTTAACTTCTGTTTCAGTGATGGATTACAATCTTCACATATGGGTTTTACCAAACCTTTCGATCTGTAATATTTTTCTTGGCTCGGTTTATGTTTCCATCCGCACTTAGGGCATGTATATGCCATTTCTACTCTATGCTCCCCTAGTATTGTGGCTCACCATTAGCATAACGCCCGGCTAAGGGGTTGACAACGCACCACCGAACTCAAAAAACACACCGTAAACACTAAACTTTAATTTTGTACTAAAGCCGCCACGCGTTGGCAATCCCTCTTGAGCCGTTTGTTATGCAAATTCAATGAGATAAACAGAATTTACACGACCAAAAGCCACAATTGCAATGGTTGAGTGATTCAAGAATCAACCCAAGCAAGAACTGTGATAAATGAGCCGCCAAAACAAAGTCCACCTTTCAACAACAAACCAAGCTTTTGTGTCAGGAAAACTCAACGGGCGAAAACTTCAGCAAGTACAAAATGCTCGATAACCTTGTCCTTTCCACACTTTGCGCCCGCTGAATTAGCAGCAAGCCAACGCTAAAAATGATTGAGGCAAACAAAGAACCTTGCCTGTTTTACGGCTCGAGTAAACCTCGAATTTTAGGGTAAAAATGCTCATTTTCCGACAATACAAAACGAATAGCCGGAGAAATCCCACAAGATTGAACCTCTAAATTTACCTGAGTTGCATAACGCCCGGCTAAGGGGTTGACAACGCACCGCCGAACTTAAAAAAACACACTGTAAACACTGAGCTTCAATTTTGTACTAAAGTCGCCAAGCGTTGGCAATCCATCTTGAGCCGTTTGTTATGCTTGTGCTCAAGTAAACTGCAGAACTAGACAACCAATTAATGCGGGTAAACCCGCAATAAAGAGAACCAAGCCTGTTTGGTAGTTAGCTCGATAATGCTCAACTTGCTCTTCTTCAAAATCATGTCCCTTTACCATTTTGTATACTTTATCGGTAACCGGATCATCTAATCGTGTCGTTTTGCTGTGTATACCACCTTCCCACATTAACTTTGCTAAAAGCCAAATAACAATCACGACAAAAAACAAAAAATCAGCTGGCCGCGTTGTAACAAAAAGAGGAACATAATTAGATAAAGCGAAAACAATCAAAAAGGCCACTATATTGATTAAAAAGACTTTTCTCATCAATTCGGTCAATTTTTACTCCTAGAGCATAACGCCCGGCTAAGGGGTTGACAACGCACCGCCGAACTTAAAAAACACACTTAAACACTGAACTGCAATTTTGCACTAAAGTCGCCACGCGTTGGCAATCCCTCTTGAGCCGTTTGTTATGTTTAATTTTCAGCCAATGATAACTTTCCTGTTTTTTGATCTCTGATTAGTTCATTACTGTCCAAAAGCATTTTGGTTACTTCAACTACCACTCTTGGAGAATAACCAGTAACTACAGTCAGTGTTCCACAAGAGTCATAACCTTGGGCTACAGCTGACAATATATGCTCCTTTTCAATTTTATATATATTTTTCTGAATAGCCTGATTTAACCTAAATTCTAAACTTTTCGAATCACCACCTTCAATATTTTCATTATTTATCACTTCTGATACGGCTTCCCTAATTTTTAATGTTGTTAAAAACATACCTTCATCTTTATAGTCGCTTGGGGCATAAAGAACGTATGGTTTGAAAAATAAAACAATAAAAAATGCCACAACAATTAAAATGGGAAAGAACATAACGAAATAGATGAAAATAGCTTGCATTTCTTGAGGTAAATTTATTAGTGCTACTGTTGCAAAACACTCCGCTACACCAGAGAAAATAGCGATTATTGTCAATGGATTACTAACCTTCATTCTTACCTCTTAAACATAACGCCCGGCTAAGGGGTTGACAACGCACCGCCAGACTCAAAAAACACACCGTAAACCCTGAACTTCAATTTTGCGCTAAAGTCGCCACGCGTTGGCAATCCCTCTTGAGCCGTTTGTTATGCAAATTCAATAAGATAAATCGACTTTACACGACCAAAAGCCACAATTGCAATGGTTGAGTGATTCAAGAATCAACCCAAGCCAGAGCCGTGATAAATAAGCCGCCAAAACAAAGTCCACCTTTCAGCGACAAACCAAGCTTTTGAATCAGACAAACTCAACGAGCGAAAACTTCAGCAAAAGCAAAATGCTCGATTAACGTGCCCTTTCCACACTTTGCACCCGCTAAATTGACAACGCACCAACGCTAAAACTGATTGAGGCAAACAAAGAAATTTGCCTGTTTTACGGTTTGAGTTAACCACGAATTTGAGGGTAAAAATGCTCATTTGCCGACAACACAAAACCAATGGCCGGAGAAATCCAAAAGATTGACCCCCTAAATTTACCTGAGTTGCATAACGCCCGCTTAAGGGGCAGATAACGCTACTACCAACTTACTGCATAACACCGTAATCACAAAAACCAACGCATAATAAAAATTCCGCGCGTTGGCTGTCCCTCTTGAAGCGTTTGTTATGTGTTCCAACGCTTACCATGATTTCTTTCAGTGAAAATTTTTAAGTCTTCATTTTCCTCTATATCTATATTCCACAGCCTATAGAAAGAAAAGAAAGAGCTTGCACTCAAAGCGCTATTATCAAAGCCCGTTGTACCTCTTGCATAGTCAAACAATTGGCTCATTAGGCTTTGTAACTCAGCCAATGCAAACACTTGAGTCATCAAGCTTATTGAAACAGGCGTAATTTTGCTTTCTGGCAAAAACTCCTCAACAAGTGACTCCGTTCGTGAGTGATGAATTTGTAATCGAACCAAGATATAGGCTAAGTGTTCAGCGACTTCAGGCGTTGCTTCTGAAATGCAGTCTTTGAATACTTGCTGATAACTATCAGGCAATTTTGGAAGCTTACTAGTTAAAGGAGTATTACAGCGATCAGTACGATCCTGAGTTCGCCTCCATGCTTCAATCACTAACGGCGCACACGCATTACAATACGAACTCAATTCCGATAAGGCTTGAGGAAGAAACGCTTTAGAAGCGATAAAATTGCGTTGTCTCTTCTTTTCTTCACTATACCGCACTGCATTAAGAGCCAAAATACTCGCTACAAATGCTAGTACACCTGTGTTTAATGATTGCCATGTAAACCAAACGGCATGGACATGCTCCCAGTCACCAACAGTAAATGGATACACCAACATTGACAACACATAGGGGATAGCCAGAACAACACAAACCCAATTAAGAGGCACTAACCAATACAATCACTTATCTCCGTTGTTTAAAGAACACATAACGCCGCACTAAGCGGCTAAAAATAGTGGGCTAAAATACAAGCGAAGCGCAGTAGCCCACTGTTTTTAGTCCGTTTGAGTGCCTTGTTAGTTGCCGTTTGGTAACGACACAAATTGCAACACATTACACTTTACTAAAACCTAACTGCCCCGTTTTTTGCCGAAAGCCAATACAAGAATGAAGCCCGTATTTAGCATGCAAAAGTCTGGTGAGCTTTATGCCGCTAAGGTTTTAATAAAAAGCGAAGCTCTATTAGCGGCAGACTCAACACTGCGGCTGAATGAGCTGACTTGTAACTGCCAGCAGATTAGAATGGATGAGTATTTCATAACTCAAAACAAATTCATAACTGCCTGATCTGTTAATGCAAAGCCAATCAACATTACGGCCAACTAACGCTGTATTAAGTGGTGAACAACGCATAGTTGTGAACCTTAACTCTTGCTCGGAACACCGAGCGTTGTGAATCCACTTAAATGCTTTGTTATACGCCTTGGATTCAAGTACGAAGTGCGACACCTCTGAACATAAAAACAGTAAGGTGCGATAATCATGAAGTTTGCTCCCGCCAAGAAGTAAAAAACATGAAATACACACACCTCACTGAGATTGAAAGGTATATGATTTCTGCGCTCAGAAAGCAAGGGATCAGTACCGCAAAAATAGCTAAACAACTGGGGCGTCACAAAGCCACTATCTATCGAGAAATTGAACGTAATTGTCGTTACAACAAGTTCTTCGATAGATACTCTTATCAACCAGAGCGAGCACAGCAAATGGCGCGCAACCGGCTTAGTCGTTCACGGCGAAATAAACGCTATACCGAACTTGACTTCAGACTACCTGAAGCATTGCTACGACTGGATTGGAGCCCTGACCAAATCGTCGGATACCTAAGAATGAGAGGCTATCCAACAATGAGCCACGAGCTCATTTATCAGCGCGTTTGGAACGATAAAACTCTCGGTGGAACGTTATGGAAACACCTACGCCAATCCACCAAGAAAAGGCGTAAAAGGTACAACTCAAAAGACAGTCGAGGACGGCTGGCAAATAAGCGTCATATTGCCGAAAGACCTGCAGACGCTGAGCATCGAAAAGAGCCTGGCCACTGGGAAATTGATACCGTCGTGGGTCGCGGAACCAAGCACTGTATCGTCACTTTAGTCGACAGAATGACTGGCTACACTTTTATCGGTCAAATGGACGATAGAACAAGCGAGTCACTCAACGTAAGAATGAGCAAAATCATGACCCGCTCTGACTTACCTTTTAAAACGATAACATCAGATAACGGCACTGAATTTCATGGTTATGCACAACTAGAAAAACATCATAACTGCCTGTTTTACTTTGCAAATCCATACCATTCATGGGAACGAGGCACTAATGAAAACACCAATGGTTTGATACGACAATACTTACCAAAACGAACCTCCATGTCACACGTGACACAGAAGCTGTGTAATGAAATTGCATATAAATTAAATACACGCCCACGCAAAAGGCTTGGGTATAGAACACCAACGGAGTATATTCATGCGCATCTGTAGAAAGTGTCGCACTTCAAACTTGATACTAAGCGCGCAGGTGCACACAGGATTCAAACTTATGTTGTGTTTCTACTATACTAAATTTATAATCAGGGTCATGAAAAAAGAGGTGGTTATATGATCAACTTTGAAATGACAACAAAAGAAAACTTTGCATCATTCATCGACCCAGAAAGTGGTGTCATGGTGTTTGTAGATTCTTTTGACAATCAAGAGTTTGATGTCCGAGTAGGTAGCCTTTTTGAAAGTCAACCAGTAGGTATCATCAAAGCTGCTGATGATAAGACATTAAACAAAAAACTATCTGAACTATACAAAATACAAGTACAACAATGCCAATAACTCAAGCAGATATTACCGCGCTTGAAGCGCGAATTAACAGTCAGTTGTCCCAATACAATGCACAGTTCATAATGACTGTGCATTTTTCTGTTGATAGACTAAACGATGCACGAAATGTACCCCCAATCACAATTGGTGAATTGGACACCATATTTACTGCATTAATATCACAACACATTACCTCGATTGTGGCTTTAAACCATGGTGACACTTTCAACATTCGCTGCTCAACAAGTCATATTAACATGCCTTGTGGGGTTGCAAAAGAATCCACCAACAATGGTACAATTACTCACAAGAATATCGTGATAACAGTAATGCGCAAAGAGACATTTTTCGCAAAAGATTCTGTAGAGTTTATTGTTTAATACTGTTCGACCTAACAAAGCACCATAATTGGTGCTTTTTAGTTTTTGCGCATAACGCCCGCTTAAGGGGCAGACAACGCTACTACCAACTTACCGCATAACACCGTAATCACAAAAACCAACGCATAGTAAAAATGCCGCGCATTGGCTGTCCCTCTTGAAGCGTTTGTTAGCTATTTTTTCCCAGTTACTGATTTGAATGATTCAAAAATGAATGTCGCCAATCCACCTGCAACATTTGAATTTGCATAATCCTTCAAAGGCTCACAAAAATTTGATTTGAATTTATCAATAGCCTCTTCTGGAGAAGAAGCATAAATCGTATCACCTTCCACCTCTAACCCCGAGCTCAAGAGTTCTTCCTTTTCAAAAAGATAAGTTTCTGAACTCATATCCAGATAAGTAAATGCATTACGATTTGAATTTGGTTTACAGAAAAATTGATACTTTGACATCTTTAATTTCCTTGCTGCTGAATAAAAGTAAGCGCGTCATAAACCCCGCATTCTAATCACCTAGCCCGAATAATAAGATCAAACCTCCAACCCAAAGGAGATTTGAAATGGCCAAACGACGCACTAACCAAGAATGGCGAACCCTGTTCGAACACTATGAATCCAGCCAACTATCACAACGATTATTCTGTGAACGTAACGGACTGAGCCTCTCCACTTTTTACGCTAAGCGCCAACAGTTAAAGCACATCGAAAAACCGAACACGGTTGGCTTTGTTAAAGCAGAAGTCGTTGAAAAGACCACAAAGTATCAAGCCACTCACGTTGTCGTTGCCAATATGGCGCTGCTCGTCAATGATGTTGAACTGAGCATCCCACAAGGCACGCCAGCGACCTATCTCGCAGAGCTTATCGGTGCGCTGTCATGAAACGTATGCTCAGTGCTCCCGAAATCTATCTCTATCGCGAAAGCGTCGATTTTAGAAAGTCCATCAACGGCCTCGCTGCGATTATCGAAAATGACACCGACTTGCCCTTGGGCAGCGGCGCACTGTTCCTGTTCACCAACAAACAGCGCGACAAAATCAAAGTGCTGTACTGGGATAAAACAGGCTTTGCTCTTTGGTACAAGCGCCTTGAAAAAGCCAAGTACAAGTGGCCATCAAAAGAGCAAAATGAGGTGTTTACCCTAACTCAATTCGAGCTTGACAGACTGCTTTCTGGCTTCACGATTATCGGCCATAAACCCGTTAGAATAAACGATTTTACAATGACTTAAGCGATAATATAGCCATATCCACCAAGCATTAACGGCATGATTTTAGTATAATCAATGCCATGAAAAAGACGCCAAATATCAACTCAGAAAGCCAAGATGTTGCCGAGCTACAAGCGATGGTGAAAGCGCTGTTGGCGTCAGAAACCCAATTGAAACAAGAGCGTCAATCGCTGCTTGAACAGCTCAAACTTGCCTTCGACCGTCAGTTCGCTAAACGCTCGGAGGCGTTAAAGCCTTACGATGAATCTCAAGGTGATCTCTTCAACGAAGCGGAGTGTGAGGCCGCTAAGGAAGAAGAGGTTGAAGTTGTCACAACGACCATCACAAAGAAGAAACGTGGTAAACGCAAACCACTGCCAAAGACCTTGCCTCGTGAAGTTATCGAACTCGATTTAAACGACGATGAAAAGCAGTGCACTTGCTGTCAACATAACCTGCATAAAATCGGTGAAGACCGTAGCGAGAAACTTGAGTTCACGCCAGCGGTACTAAAAGTGTTGGAATATGTTCGTCCTAAATATGCTTGCCGCCAATGCGAGCAAACAGAAGACAAAAACCACGTCGTTCAAAAGCCAGCGCCGCAAAGCATTATCCCGAAGAGCTTCGCCACAGAAAGCTTGTTGGCCAATATCATCCTCGGCAAATATCAATACGCGATGCCACTTTACCGCCAAGAATCCCTGTTTACCCAGTCGGGTATCGAACTCTCACGAACCACCATGGCAAGGTGGATTATCCAAGTCAGTGAGAAGTTCGCTCCACTTTACGCGGCCTTAAAAACGCACCTACTTGAGCAAGTGGTGATTCAGGCGGATGAAACGCCGCTCAATGTCCTCAAAGAAGATAAACAGTGTTATATGTGGCTTTACTGCTCGGGCGCAGACTCGCCTGAAGCCGCCCTCCCTAATGTGAGAAATATCGTCTTGTACGACTATCAAAACAGTCGAGCTAGGGCGTGCCCTGTTGCCTTCTTGGGGGATTACAGTGGTTATCTACAAACCGATGGCTATGGTGTTTATGATGGGCTTCATCTCGTCACCAATGTCGGTTGCTTGGCGCATGCTCGGCGCAAGTTCATGGAGGCGAAAAAGCTGCAAGGCAAAGGCAAGTCAGGCAAAGCGGATAGTGCATTGGCTAAAATCCAGAAACTCTATGGAATAGAATCACGCTTAAAAGGTGCCTGTGCCGAAAAACGGAAAGCAGAGCGCCAAGAGCATGCTAAGCCGATACTGGATGAGCTTTATGAATGGATGACAACTCAGAAAGTGCTTGAGTCTAGCCCGCTGGGTAAAGCGATAAAATACACGCTCGGTCAGTGGCCGAAGCTGAGCCGCTATATCGATGACGGTCACTTATCGATAGACAATAATCGTGCTGAACGCGCAATAAAACCGCTGGTTATAGGCAGAAAGAACTGGCTCTTCTCGACCAATCCCAATGGAGCTGAAGCGAGCGCGATGCTTTACAGTATCGTCGAGACAGCGAAAGCCAACGGCCTTATCCTTTACGACTACATGGTTAAGTGCATGAAAGAGCTAGCGAAATCTGAGCCTGATATCGATGCACTCCTGCCTTGGAACTTCCAACACTAACAATATCGCCCCGTGGGATCATGGGGCGGATACGAATAAAACAATAGCTAACGCCCGGCTAAGGGGTTGACAACGCACCGCCGAACTTAAAAAACACACTTAAACACTGAACTGCAATTTTGCACTAAAGTCGCCACGCGTTGGCAATCCCTCTTGAGCCGTTTGTTAGCTGCTGCACTCTAGCCGGAGATTGACTACCAAACGGCCTAATTTAAAAAACATTATTGCTTTCAAGCGGCAAAGTAAAACGGACAACTGAGAAACTAAAACCTAACCCACGAAATGCACTTGGCAAAGAAGAAATAACAGGAAAACTGACGAGCTTCTAGGATTTAAATTTACAAAGAATTCTTTCGAAGAAGCCAACGACCAAGTGCGCGAAATCCATTTAAGCGCGACAAAACTTCAAAACCAAAGAAGCCACACCAAAGAAATAAACAAACACACCACTTCCCGTAAACAGACTTCGGTTAGTTCAAGCACTTCACGAGCAGTGCCACTGGCGAGATACGCGGAAAAGTGCTGACTTTCAGGTGTAAAGCTAGAGCCTCAGACTAAGAAAAATAAGCGCTTAATTTTATGGTTTTTTTAACCTCAGCTAACGCCCAATTAAGGTGTGAAGCACGCGACCAATAGTTAAAATAAATAAAATAGCCCAACCATTTTTAGGCAGCTTGTATGAATCTTTTTGGTCTTGGAATGCTTTAGCAAGTTCAACATTTGTTGCACCAGTAAGAGCCCCTTCAATTTGAAGTAAAAGTTCTTCCGCTTTAGTTCTATTGGTTTTTAGACTTGATTCATAGTCTTTTGCTAAAGTTCTTAGCTTTGACTCTAACCCATCATTTTGATGACCATATAACAGCTCGGAAGATTGGTTGAAGGATTTCATCAACGCATAGCATTCATCGTACACACCCTTGATATCAGTGTGTATAGATTCAATGCTTGGGACTAGACCATCATGAGAATTTGTTATTAGCTCATATTTTTCTTCTGTGTTCTCTAACAGCGCGCTAATTTCTTCTAGTTTTTTGTTTGCTTCTTCTCTGGCGTTTAGTACCTCAGATTGAATCGATATACCATCATCATCGTCCTCCAAAAGAAGCACTCTCATTTCTTCAATTTGATCACGCTTCTCTTTAATTTCAGCAATTAGGGCTTCAAATTCGTCTTTGATTTGATTACGTAGACGAGTAAATGAACTTTTTTGACCACTACTTAAATTTTCCATTACTACATACTTTCCTAAAATTGCTTATAACGCCCGGCTAAGGGGTTGACAACGCACCGCCGAACTCAAAAAACCACTGTAAACACTGAACTGTAATTTTGCACTAAAGTCGCCACGCGTTGGCAATCCCTCTTGAGCCGTTTGTTAGGCTACTTGGATTCAAGTACGAAGTGCGACACCTCTGAACATAAAAACAGTAAGGTGCGATAATCATGAAGTTTGCTCCCGCCAAGAAGTAAAAAACATGAAATACACACACCTCACTGAGATTGAAAGGTATATGATTTCTGCGCTCAGAAAGCAAGGGATCAGTACCGCAAAAATAGCTAAACAACTGGGGCGTCACAAAGCCACTATCTATCGAGAAATTGAACGTAATTGTCGTTACAACAAGTTCTTCGATAGATACTCTTATCAACCAGAGCGAGCACAGCAAATGGCGCGCAACCGGCTTAGTCGTTCACGGCGAAATAAACGCTATACCGAACTTGACTTCAGACTACCTGAAGCATTGCTACGACTGGATTGGAGCCCTGACCAAATCGTCGGATACCTAAGAATGAGAGGCTATCCAACAATGAGCCACGAGCTCATTTATCAGCGCGTTTGGAACGATAAAACTCTCGGTGGAACGTTATGGAAACACCTACGCCAATCCACCAAGAAAAGGCGTAAAAGGTACAACTCAAAAGACAGTCGAGGACGGCTGGCAAATAAGCGTCATATTACCGAAAGACCTGCAGACGCTGAGCATCGAAAAGAGCCTGGCCACTGGGAAATTGATACCGTCGTGGGTCGCGGAACCAAGCACTGTATCGTCACTTTAGTCGACAGAATGACTGGCTACACTTTTATCGGTCAAATGGACGATAGAACAAGCGAGTCACTCAACGTAAGAATGAGCAAAATCATGACCCGCTCTGACTTACCTTTTAAAACGATAACATCAGATAACGGCACTGAATTTCATGGTTATGCACAACTAGAAAAACATCATAACTGCCTGTTTTACTTTGCAAATCCATACCATTCATGGGAACGAGGCACTAATGAAAACACCAATGGTTTGATACGACAATACTTACCAAAACGAACCTCCATGTCACACGTGACACAGAAGCTGTGTAATGAAATTGCATATAAATTAAATACACGCCCACGCAAAAGGCTTGGGTATAGAACACCAACGGAGTATATTCATGCGCATCTGTAGAAAGTGTCGCACTTCAAACTTGATACTAAGCTATTAATCCACCAATTCAATACCTAAGCTTTCTAATAAGCTCAACGCTTCATATCGTGAAAACTTAGCCTTTTTAACGTTATTTTCTAGTACGTCAATTGAGTATGCTGTTGATTCACTGAAATCAACCCCTTGCAAATTTGTTCTCATAAATAAACTGTGGCTAAAATCACTATAAATCATTATTGAACCTGCAAAGTTACCTTCACGGAAATCAACATCATGCAACTTACATTCATCCAAAACCAATTCATTTAAGGTCAGGCCAAAGAAAGACGAGTCATTTAAAATACAACGCTTAAAACTTAGCTCAAAGTCTGAGTGATAAACTGGCCATGTCGCTTTCGTCCAATCAACGCCAACTAACTTACTGTCTTGAAATTTAAGCTCAAAGAGCTTTGAGTTTGTAAAATCCACCAAGCTCAAATTGCAGCGTTCAAATGTGCAGTTTGTAAACTTACATTTCTGGAATTTAACCGCTGAAAAATCGCAGTCGGAGAATTGGCAATCTTCAAACTCGACGTCGCTATATTTCTCATCAGGTGAGGAAAGCTTCTCAAAAGAAACGTCGAAATATTGCTCATTATTTTTTAAATCTGTCATCGCATCCTCTGAATAGCCTAACGCCCGGCTAAGGGGTTGACAACGCACCGCCGAACTCAAAAAACCACTGTAAACACTAAACTTCAATTTTGCACTAAAGTCGCCACGCGTTGGCAATCCCTCTTGAGCCGTTTGTTATGCAAATTCAATGAGATAAACTGACTTTACTCGATCAAAAGCCACGATTGCAATGGTTGAGTGATTCAAGAACCAACCCAAGTAGGAGCCGAGATAAATAAGCCGCCAAAACAAAGTCCACCGTTCAACAACAAACCAAGCTTTTGAATGAGACAAACCCTACAAGCAAGACTTTCAGCAAGTACAAAATGCTCGATAAACTTGCCCTTTCCACACTTTGCGCACGCTGAATTTACAACGCGCCAGCGCTAAAACTGATTGAAGCAAACAAAGAACCTTGCCTGTTTTACGGTTTAAGTTAACCACGAATTTGAGGGTAAAAAAGCTCATTTGCCGACAACACAAAACGAATGGCCAGAGAAATCCTAAAAGATTGAACCCCTAAATTTACCTGAGTTGCATAACGCCCGGCTAAGGGGTTGACAACGCACTACTGAACTTAAAAAAACACTGTAAACACTGAACTTCAATTTTGCACTAAAGTCGCCAAGCGTTGACAATCCCTCTTGAGCCGTTTGTTAGGCCAACCAATTGACAACGATACTTTCAAAACCAAAGAACGAGCTTTTTGTAAACTTAAAACAAACTAACCCATTCATTTATAAACCAAAACCCTAAATCAACAAAGAAACAAAAAATTCAAATTAAGCGATTTGGAAGAAAAGTGACGAGCGTAGCATGCTCGGCGGACGTTTGGATGCTGAAGGTTATTTTGCCGATGAATTCACAGCGATAAACAACCCAACGCGATTAAGAAACAACAAATATGTGATGATTATTCATTTGCTTAAGTTCAGCCATGAGAACATGGAATTTACCGTTCAATTTCAACTCGATTTAGCTGATAAAACTCACTTTGCCTAACGCCCGGCTAAGGGGTTGACAACGCACCGCCGAACTCAAAAAAACACACCGTAAATACTGAACTTCAATTTTGTACTAAAGCCGCCACGCGTTGACAATCCCTCTTGAGCCGTTTGTTAGGCCAACCAATTGACACCGGCACTTTCACAACCAAAGAACGAGCTTTTTTGTAAACTTGAAACAAACTAACCGATTCATTTATAAACCAAAATGCTGAATCAGCAAAGAAACAAAAAACTAAAATTGAGCGATTTGGAAGAAAAGTGACGAGCGTAGCATTCTCGGCGGACGTTTGGATGCTGAAGGTTATTTTGCCGCTAAACTCACAACGAAAAGCAACTCAACGCGATCAAGAAACAACAAATATGTGATGATTATTTATTGCTTAACTTAAGCCAGAAAACATGGAATTTACCGCTCAATTCCAACTCGATTTAGCTGATAAAAACTCACTTTGCCTAACGCCCGGTTAAGGGGCTGACAACGCAAAACACTGAACTCAAAATAACAACCGTAATCACAAAGGCCGATTTGAACAAAAACCGCCACGCGTTGGCAGTCCCTCTTTAACCGTTTGTTATGCAAATTCAATAAGATAAACTGACTTTACACGACCAAAAGCCACCATTGCAATGGTTGAGTGATTCAAGAACCAACCCAAGCCAGAACTGTGATAAATAAGCCGCCAAAACAAAGTCCACCTTTCAACAACAAACCAAGCTTTTGAATCAGGAAAACTCAACGAGCGAAAACTTCAGCAAAAGCAAAATGATAGATTAACTTGCCGTTTCCACACTTTGCGCTCACTGAATTTACAACGCGCCAACGCCAAAACCGATTGAGGCAAACAAAGAACCTTGTCTGTTTTACGGTTTAAGTTAACCACGAATTTGAGGGTAAAAGTGCTCATTTGCCGACAACACAAAACGAATGGCCGGAGAAATCCAAAAGATTGAACCCCTAAATTTACCTGAGTTGCATAACGCCCAATTAAGGTGTGAAGCACGCTACTACAAAACTCAATTTGAACACCGTAAACACGAAACCTGACCCAAACCAAGATTGCCGAGCGTGCTGAATCACTCTTAAATTGTTTGTATGGATAATAACCAAGCCAAAAGGGTAAAATGAGACCCAGGCTTTAGCGGCAACTAAAGCTTTCTATGTGGTAGTTCGATTGAACGCTGGCTCCTCTGTCGAGAGACCGATAACAAACATGAACACCTCATAGGACTCCAAGCATAAACCTCGAATAGTCGACTGGGTCTCGAACCCGCATTTCGCAAGCAAGAGTTAGCTTATTATGAATACAAAAACACTTCAAAACATTAATATCGGTGTTGATACTGGCAAATCACAGCTCGATATTTACATCCGTCCACTCGATGTCTTTTTTACCGTGCCAAACAACGAAAAAGGTATCAAACAAGCCTTAACCACCATCAAAAAACACAACCCACAGCGTATCGTTATCGAAGCAACTGGGCGCCTAGAAATGCCCTTCGTGTTAGCCTGTACCGAGGCCAAATTGCCTATTGTTCGTGCCAATCCTGTTCATATCAAACGCTTTGCCGGCGCTATTGGTCGTAGAGCCAAAAATGACCGCTTAGATGCACAGCTTATTGCTCATTATGGTGAAGCAATTAAACCTGACTTGACAGTCATAAAGGCTAAAAACATACGTTTAATGAGTGACTTAGTAATTCGCCGCAATCAGCTACTCGCGATGCAAACCATGGAAAAAAATCGTATTCAAATTTTGCCTAAGTACCTACATTCGACAATCACACCCATCCTGACAGCGATAAAAAATCAAGTCTCAAAGATTGAAAATAAGCTTGTCAAACTCATCGAAGATTGCCCCGAATACCAAACTAAAAATACCCTCTTACAAAGCGTACCTGGTATCGGCAATATCGCCGCTGCGTCTATCATCAGCAATGTGCCTGAGTTAGGCTACATTACCAACAAGCAAGCAGCTTCACTCATCGGCGTCGCCCCTATTACACGTGAAAGCGGACGCTACAAAGGGAAACGAGTCATCCAAGGAGGCCGCGCACAGGTGAGAACCGTTTTGTACATGGCCATGATGTCAGCCATGCAATGTAACCCTGTTTTCAAGGACACTTACGCTCGATTACTCGAAGCTGGAAAACCAAAGAAAGTGGCGATTATCGCTTGCGTTCGCAAGATGGTGGTCATCCTAAACTCTATGCTTCGAGATGGCGTCATGTGGGACCAAAACATCGCCCAAAATAAAGGATTGACGCCATAGTCGTTTGTTATGCATGTGCCACAACGCGAGCCATATGGTAAACGTCAACGTAGCTACCATTTCTGAACGCATAAGCTTTCGACTCACCTTCAATTTCAAAACCGAACTTCTTGTACAAATTGATCGCTCGTTCATTGTCCACATAGACCGTCAATTCGATTCGTTTCAAATTCAGCCAGTTATCCGCTAAATCGATAACCGTTTTCAGTAAAGCACTACCAACACCTAAACCTTGAGCATCGTCTTTAACGCCCATACCGAATGTACCTACGTGACGTCGTCTCGGATTGGTACATAGCTCAAAGCCCAAATTACCTACTACTTCACCGTCCACTACTGCCACATACGCATAAACGTGCTCTGGAATATTCTGGAAACGTTTTTCCCACATATCTGAGGATGGAAGCGGAAGTTGTAATGTGCCAGTATAGGCATTTGGGCACTCATAAATTCCTTTTATCGCTTTAGCATCTGATGGCTCTGCTCGCCTGACTTCAACAACCATAGTTCCTCTTTTCCTAAAAAAATGCATAACGCCCGGCTAAGGGGTTGACAACGCACAGCCGAACCCAAAAAACACACTGCAAACACTGAACTTCAATTTTGCACTAAAGCCGCCACGCGTTGACAATCCCTCTTGAGCCGTTTGTTATGTGAATTTTACTCGTACGTCTTACCGTTGTGCTTTAACCAACCTTGCGGGTGTTTATTGTTTGGATCCTTGTGCGTCCAGTGCATGACACCACCTTTTTTGTTCCATTCATATTCACCGTAAAACTGGACTCGATCGCCAACTTTTAGATTTGGAACCCTAGGAGCTAAATCAATATTGTGAGCAACAAGTAAAGTTTGTTTACTGTCCAGTTTCAATATGAATTTTTGATGCCTACTTCCTTCGTTGTCATCAGGTAACAAGCGAATGACTGTGCCTGAGCCCTGAACTTGAATATCACTTTGATGATTTTCATACGCATTTTTTAACTGATGATCATTAGCTTGAGCACCAATCGAAGCTAGACAAAAGACGGCTATAAATATAGCGATTAACTTCTTCATATACTCAATTTCTCCAATTCACATAACGCCCGCTTAAGGGGCAGACAACGCTACTACCAACTTTCCGCATAACACCATAATCACGAAAACCAACGCATGATAAAAATGCCACGCGTTGGCTGTCCCTCTTGAAGCGTTTGTTAGGTTTATATTTCATTGCTATTGATTAATCAAGACTGAACCCCCATATAGTCTATGGATAAGAACACGCCTTACCACTCAGAACATACGTTCCCTAACTGAGATAACTGGAGCGTGAAAATAAATATTCCAGATTTCTCAAGGAATGATCTAATGATTGCTTATCTTATTCTCGTTCACCGCTATCCAGATCAATTTAAACGGCTATTTCATGCAATATACCACCCAAATAATCATTACGTTATCCATGTTGACAAAACTTCTGGAAAAGAAATTTCAGATGAAATAACTTTGTTTCTAAATGATTACCAAAATGCTGAAATTCTTGAATCAGAAAATGCACTATGGGGTGGGTATAGTTTAGTTAATATTGAACTTCGTGGTATGGCTAAGCTATTGAATATGAACAAAAGCTGGACGCATTTTATAAACCTAAGTGGACAAGATTTTCCATTGAAAACTCAGCCATATATTCATGAGTTTTTGTCAAATAATAAAGACAAGGAATTTATTCGAGCACTAGACCAAAATGAAGCTAGGCCTGAAACGATGAATCGCATACAAAATATGTGCTTTGAATATAAAAAGCATATTTACCGACCTAAAATAGCTAGAAAATTCATGTCAGGGATAACACCATTTATTGGCACCCAATGGATGATTGTGTCACGAAAATTCTGTGATTTTGTTTGTAACACGGATGCATCTCAGCCCTATAAAGAATTTTATAAAAATACATTTATTGCTGATGAAGGATTTTTCCAAACAGTTATGATGAATAACGATTGTCATGGTGAAATAATTCAAGATGACTTGCGACTTATCGATTGGGTACCAGATGGAGATATAAAGCTTAGACCGAGGACGTTTACAATGGCCGATATTTCTAACTTAATTTCGAGCCCTAACCTTTTCGCTCGAAAATTTGACCTATTAGAAGATGCTAAAGTCTTGGATAGGATCGAACATCACCTCGCTGCAACAGTCTAATTTTTAATGAGCTACCCTCAACGGGGTGGCTCAAAAAAACCTAACGCCCGGCTAAGGGGTTGACAACGCATAGCCGAACTCAAAAAACTCACTGTAAACACTGAATTTCAATTTTGCACTAAAGCCACCACGCGTTGGCAATCCCTCTTGAGCCGTTTGTTAGGCCAACCAATTGACACCGAGACTTTCAAAACCAGAGAACGAGCTTTTTTGTAAACTTGAAACGTATGCGCCCCATGATCCCACGGGGCGTTTTAATTTGAATGTGAGAAGTTCCAGGGAAGCAGTGAGTTGATATCAGGCTCAGACTTTGCCAGCTCTTTCATACATTTGACCATGTAATCGTAGAGTATCAGTCCGTTCGCTTTCGCCGTCTCGATGATGCTATACAGCAAAGCACTCGCATCAGCACCAAGCGGATTCGTCGAGAATAACCAATTTTTTCTGCCAATGACCAGCGATTTGATTGCGCGTTCCGCTCGGTTGTTGTCGATAGATAAATGCCCATCTTCAACATAGCGTATCAGCTTAGGCCACTGACCCAAGGTGTACTTGATGGCTTTACCAAGAGGACTCGATTCGATGACTTTCTGCGTGGTTAACCAGTCATAGATGTCATCCAACATCGGTTTAGCCTGCGCTTGTCTTTCTGCCCAACGCTCTTCGACCGAAGCCAGTTTTAATCGAGATTCAAGTGCGTACAACTTTTGGATTTTGGCTAACGCCACATCCGCTTTACCTGTTTTACCTTTGCCCTGAAGCTTCTTCGCTTCCATGAACTTACGACGTGCATGAGCGAAGCAACCGACATTGGTGACGTTGGTTAATCCATCATAAGCCGCGTAACCATCACTTTGCAGATAGCCTGAGTAATCACCCAAGAAGTTCACGGGGCACACTCTCGCGCGACTGTTTTGATAGTCGAACAAGACGATATTTTTCATGTCAGGGAGTTTAGCTTCAGGGGAGTCGGCTCCCGAGCAGTACAACCACATATAACATTGCTTGTCTTCCTTGAGCACATTGAGCGGCGTTTCATCGGCCTGAACCACCACTTGTTCGAGTAAGTGAGTCTTCAGTGCCTGATAAAGCGGTTTGAACTTTTCACTAACCTGGATTACCCACCTGGCCATGGTCGTTCTCGATAACTCGATACCTGATTGGGTGAACAAGGTTTCCTGACGATACAGCGGAAGCGCATACTGATATTTGCCTAAAATAATGTTGGCAAGCAGACTTTCGGTAGCGAAGCTTTTGGGGATGATACTTATCGGTGCGGGTTGTTGGTGAATGTGGCTTTTTTCAGCCTCTTGTTCACACTGACGACAGGCGTATTTCGGGCGAACATATTCCAACACTTTTAGGACGGCGGGCGTGAACTCAAGCTTTTCACTGCGGTCTTCGCCGATTTTATGCAAAATGTGTTGGCAGCATGAGCACTGTTTGTCGTGCTCATCTAGGTCAAGCTCGATAATTTCACGTGGCAAGTCTTTAGGAAGCGGTTGACGTTTACCACGACGTTTGATTGTCGTCGTGGTGATAACCTCATCTTCCGATTTCGCCGCTTCACATTCCGCCTCATTAAAGAGGTCACCCTGTGCTTCGTTATACGGCTTTAACGCTTCCGAGCGTTTGGCGAATTGACGGTCAAGGGCCAGTTTAAACTGCTCAATTAAGGATTGGCGCTCTTGTTGCCACTCTTTTTTCTCCGACATCAACGCTTTCACCATAGCTTGAAGCTCGGCGATGTCTTGGCTTTCTGGGTTAATATCGGGCGTCTTTTTCATGGCATTGATTATATTAAAAACACCACGTCAAGGCTTGGTATAACTCACTTTTATCGGGTTCAACTCATTGTAAAGTTGTCTATTTTTATCGGTTTATGGCCGATTATCGTGAAGCCAGATAACAGTCTGTCTAGGTCAAATTGAGTCAGGGTGTATACCTGCTTTTTCTCTTGAGTGGGCCATTTGAATTTGGCTTTTTCCAACCGTTTATACCACAGAGCGAAGCCCGTTTTATCCCAGTACAAGACTTTGACTTTATCGCGTTGTTTATTGGTAAACAGGAACAGCGCACCGCTTCCGAGCGGTAAATCGGTTTCAGATTCAATAATCGCCGCCAGACCATTAATGGACTTTCTAAAATCCACGAACTCCCGATACAGGTAAACATTAGGGGCACTCAGCATTCTCTTCATGACAGTGCTCCGATTAACTCTGCCAGATACGAGGCAGGTGTTCCCTGGGGGATGCTGAGTTCAACGTCATTAATCAATAGTGTCATGTTGGCAATCGGTGTTTGAGTCATCTGGTAGCGTGTCGTTTTTTCAACGACTTCAGCTTTAACGAATCCACTGCTCTTAGGTTGCTCTATGAACTTTAGTTGCTGTCGCTTGGCATGGAAGGTTGAAAGGCTCAGCCCATTTTGTTCACAGAACACGCGTTGAGACAGATGACTGGATTCGTATTGATCGAATAGGGTATGCCATTCTTGATGAGAGAGTCTTTTTGCCATTTCAAATCTCCTTGAGGTTGGAGATTTGATCTTATGGCGTGCCGAGATTGATTAGAATGTGGGGTTTATGACGCGCTTACCCTTGATCGCTATGGAACATAACACCTTTAGGCTTACCACGAGACTCATAGGCCATCGAAAGAGCTTTGCCTGTTAGCCTAGAATCCGGTGATAAAGACATCGACCAACCGATCACTTTGCGGGCAAAAAGATCGATAACGACCGCTAAATACATCCACCGATTACCTGTCCAAATATACGTAACATCACCAGCCCAGACCTCATTTGGGGCGGTAACCGCAAACTGACGACCTAAGTGATTTGGAACGTCAATATGTTCTTGTGAAGCTTTTCTGTAACGATGCTTTGGTTCTTGACAGCTCACTAAACCAAGAGTTCTCATTAGCTTTGTTGCTCGGTATCGGCTCAGCTTTACACCCTGATTTGTGACTATATCTGCAATGGTTCTCGCTCCCGCAGAGCCATTGCTTGCGGCGTAAGCCTCGCTAATCAAGCTGCGCAGCTTTATTGTTTCCGCATTAATTAACGCTGGGCGTTTAAGCCAATAGTTATAACTACTTCGATGAACATTGAAGACTTCGCATAATATTTTTACGCTGTGGCTCTGCTTGAGTTTCTTGATTATCAAGAATTGTTCAGTGAGTCCGACATCAAGAGAGCCGTGGCTTTTTTTAGTATTTCATTATGCTCTTCAAGGCGCGCCAGCTTCTTTTTCAATTCCCGAATTTCTATTTGCTCAGGGGTCATAGGTGAAGCTTTCGGTGTTTTCCCTTGGCGTTCTTCTCTAAGCTGGCGAACCCATTTATCCATCGTGGACTTGCCCACATTCATGGCTTGGGCTGCTTCAGTCACTGAGTAATTTTGGTCTAAGACTAGCTGCGCTGCTTCTAACTTAAATTCTGCGCTAAATAGTCGTCTTGTATGTTTTGTCATAATGTCACCTGTTAACTTATGAGGTGATGATATCACCTCTAACTAAGTGACCAAATTCACTATACCACTACAATTCCAAGAAAAGTATGGACGATGTTTTTTGGCAACGAAATGACCTCGATTAATCATGAAATAGTGTGCTGGAATTCGACATTCCATGTCGCTAATGTGAGACTTTGTGCCCAAGTCGCGAAAGAGGGGATAAAGAGTATTGCTGCCGCTAATCGACATACACATTTTGATTTTAACATCGCAACACCTCACTGATCGAATCCGAAGGCTTAGCCTATCAGGCTCGGTGAAATTTCAAGAGGAAAAATCAAAAATTTGCAATTTTCATCGTTTCTTTTCTAAGTGAGATCTACTACTCCAAGATCGCATTGATCTTGTTCAATGCTCGGTTTTTATTGATCCAAATCAATACCCTGAGTTGGGAGTTTTCGTTAAATGCACCACAATATATTGTGTCAGTCGGATAATGAACTGCTCTATATAGTGTATTTATGGGTAACTCTGTGAGTATGCTAGGGGTAAGGAGAAATGGTGAAACCTATCGTAATCAAACGTGACGGATCGAGAGCCCCGTTCAACCGTGATCGCATTCAATCTGCCGTGGAAAGTGCAGCTGAACATATTGATAAAGAGATCGCTATTTACGCACTTAATGTGGCGTTGGTGGTAGAACTGAAGCTCAAAGATTACGATGAAGTCCATATCGCCGAGATTCAAACCTTAGTAGAGAACGAGCTAATGCAAGGGCCCTATAAAGCATTAGCTCGTTCATACATCGAGTACCGACACGATCGTGATATCGCGCGTGAAAAGCAAAGTGCCTTGACGCAAGAGATTGAAGGCCTTATCGAAGAAAGTAATGCCGATCTGCTCAATGAAAATGCGAATAAAGACGGCAAAGTTATCCCAACGCAACGTGACTTACTGGCTGGTATTGTGGCGAAACACTACGCTAAAACCCGAATTTTACCGCGTGATATTGTGCAAGCGCATGAAGAGGGTGATATCCACTATCATGACTTGGATTACGCTCCCTTTTTCCCAATGTTTAACTGCATGCTGATTGATTTAAAAGGCATGCTCACTCATGGTTTTAAGATGGGTAATGCGGAAATTGATACGCCAAAATCAATTTCAACCGCCACCGCAGTGACCGCGCAAATTATCGCTCAGGTTGCGAGCCATATTTACGGCGGCACCACCATCAACCGTATCGATGAAGTGCTTGAACCTTATGTGACAGCCAGTTACGACAAACATTTAGAAATAGCAAAAGAGTGGGATATTCATCATCCCGAAGCCTTTGCTATATCTCGTACAGAAAAAGAGTGCTACGACGCATTCCAGTCACTTGAATATGAAGTCAACACTTTGCATACCGCGAATGGGCATTATGTAGTAAAGCACTTTATGAATTTTTTATGTGTGTGTGCGTGCTGTTTCTCTCGGTTTGATTTTTCACTGGTAATTAAGGCCTATAAACAAATAACTTTAATGGGAATGCAGAAATCATTTCACCTAGCTGAACTAGCTGTTTTTTCGCGAGAGTACTCTCGTAAGTTTTGGGAAGAGCAAAACTTTAAAAAACAAGCTTTTCAAAATGCAGCTTAAAAACAAAAACGATAAGGAGAAATGGATATGATGAAACAGCATAAATCAGTTGTTGTAGTTAAACGCGATGGTGCAAAGGCAACTTTCAATGCCAATTTAATCAAGAGTGCGGTACAAGCAGCAGCAAATAGTATTAACTCTACTAACAACAAGCTGGGCGAGATCATCTCCGCTAACGTTTGTGAGAAAATGAATGGTCTAGTAGAGATCAACATTTCTGAGATCCAAAAGCTGGTAGAAAAAGAATTGATGCACATCGATGAGGATGTTGCTCGTGCTTACATTGAGTATCGCCATGACCGTGATGTACAGCGTGAGAAAGCGAGTGCATTGAGTGCCGAAATTTCAGGATTGATAGAGCAAAGTAACGCGGACCTACTGAATGAAAATGCAAACAAAGATAGTAAGGTAATTCCTACGCAGCGTGATCTTCTGGCTGGTATTATCTCTAAACATTATGCAAAGCATCACATTTTACCCCGTGATATCGTTCAAGCACATGAGAAGGGTGAAATCCATTATCATGATCTCGATTACTCTCCTTTTTTTCCGATGTTTAACTGCATGATTGTTGACCTAGATAACATGTTAAAAAATGGTTTTCGCATGGGGAATGCAGAAATTGACACTCCTAGGTCAATTCAAACAGCCACAGCAGTTACAGCCCAAATCGTAGCGCAAGTAGCAAGCCATACCTATGGTGGAACTACATTAAACCGTCTGGATGAGGTACTAGCGCCGTACGTTACTATAAGTTATGAGAAGCATCTAGCTACTGCAAAAGAATGGGATGTACCGAATACTGAAGCATATGCACGTAAACTTACCGAGAAGGAAGTTTATGATGCATTCCAATCTCTAGAATATGAGATTAATACGCTTTTTAGTTCCAATGGGCAGACGCCATTTTTGTCTGTGAACTTTGGCTTAGGTACTAGTTGGGAATCCAAGCTGATCCAAAGGTCTATTTTTCTAAATAGAATCAAAGGATTGGGGAAAAATAAGAAGACTGCTGTTTTCCCTAAACTACTATATACGATCAAAGATGGTATTAACTTAAAAAGAGAAGATCCAAACTATGACATTAAGCAACTTGCGCTTGAGTGTGCCTCAAAACGCATGTACCCAGATATTCTTAACTATGACAAAGTTGTTGAAGTGACTGGCTCATTTAAGGCTCCTATGGGTTGTCGCAGTTTCCTCGGTCTTTATGTGGATGAGAATGGAAATGAGATTCATGAAGGACGTAACAACCTGGGCGTAGTTAGCCTAAACTTGCCACGTATTGCGATAGAAGCTAATGGTGATGAAGCTAGGTTCTATGAAATCTTGGAAGAGCGAACCGAACTTGTTCGTCGAGCACTTGAGACACGTATTGAGCGCCTTCGTGGGGTCAAAGCTCGCGTTGCACCTATTTTGTACACGGAAGGAGCACTAGGTATTCGCTTAAATCCTGATGATGAAGTCCTGGATATCTTTAAGAATGGCCGAGCGTCTATCTCAATGGGTTACATTGGTATTCACGAGACTATCAATGCACTATATGCCAAAGATGGCGAACATATCTTTGATAATGAATCTCTGCGCCAAAAAGGCACCGAGATTGTTAAATTTATGAAGAGCAAAGTTGATGGCTGGAAAGAAGAGAGTGGGTGGGGCTATAGCTTATACAGCACTCCCTCAGAAAATCTATGTACTCGATTCTGTTCACTAGATACCAAAGAATTCGGTGTATTGGTCGGAGTCACTGATAAAGGTTACTACACAAACAGTTTCCACCTTGATGTGCAAAAGAAAGTTAATCCATATGACAAGATAGATTTCGAAATGCCATACCCTGAACTTGCAAGCGGTGGTTTCATTTGTTATGGCGAGTTCCCTAATATGCAGCGTAACATCGAAGCTCTGGAGGATGTATGGGATTATAGCTACGAAAGAGTTCCATATTATGGCACTAACACGCCAATTGATGAGTGTTACGAGTGTGGCTTCTCTGGAGAGTTCACATGTACCAGCAAAGGTTTTACTTGTCCTAAATGTGGTAATCATGATCCTAAGAAGGTTTCAGTTACGCGTCGCGTGTGTGGTTACTTGGGTTCTCCTGACGCTCGACCATTTAACTCTGGTAAGCAAGAAGAAGTTCTTCGACGTGTGAAACATATGTAGGTTCAAATGAACTACCATAAATATCAGCAAGTTGATGTTGTAAATGGCGAAGGCACACGTTGCACCCTGTTTGTCGCAGGGTGTGAACACAATTGCCGAGGCTGCTACAACAAGTCAACGTTAAATCCAAATTCAGGTCATCCATTTACCAAAGAGATGGAAGATCAGATAATTGCAGACCTCAAAGATACTCGTATTAAGAGGCGTGGATTGTCACTATCTGGTGGTGACCCGCTGCATCCTGCAAATGCAAACAGTATCTACAAGTTAGTTCTAAGAGTGAAAGAGGAATGCCCTGACAAAGATATTTGGATGTGGACTGGATACACTATTGATGAGTTGTCCTCAGAGCAAAGGTCTATCATAGAGCATGTTGATGTTCTAATTGATGGTAGGTTTGAGCAAGATAAGTATGATCCTGAACTGCTATGGCGCGGAAGCTCGAATCAAATCATACATAAGTTTAATATTTAGTGCCAAAATTCTGAAATGATGTTGTAGCACTCCGACTCCAGAAAAATTAGGGGAGATATCTTAGCTTTTCTAACACCAAGATACGACAAGAGTCACTAGAAATGGCTCTATTACGCGCTAACTGCGGCCAATACTGTATGAGCGGAAGAGAACAGGGCTATTTGAATTCATCCGTCTACAAGTGGAGCCGAAGCCGCGTTTCTTATAGCAAGCATCAGTAGTGTATGCTTGTAACCTATCTAATTCAAATCTAGCTGCTCATGCAGGCACTGCTGGAAAACTTATCGCCCATTATGAGCTTGACGCCCTGATTTTTTCATAACTATTTATAATAATGTTAAGTGCTTATTCATTTTCTCATTTTTGTTGTCCTTCTTCATGTGATAAAGTTTGCACATTGTTTGTTTAAGGTGTTGTGGCGTTAAATTGCCAGAGGCTTGTCAGTTCCAATCAGGACAAACACACATTTTTGGTCGGTAAACCCCACGTTTTAGTCAATCCAATACGCGACCATTAAACCTATAAATGCAGAAAATAAATCATGTTCGATCAAGTGTATCGTTGTCCAATAGGAAGTTTCGACCCCAAGACCTGTACTTGTAGCACTTGCTATTTAGAAAATGAGATGGAAAAAAGTAAGGCGGTCTTAGAAGCAGCGAAAGCGCGTAACTTTGCTCCCACAGGAAGACTTTTTGCTAGCGTTTATGAGGTTCCAGAGCCAGTGTTAACCTGGGAAACGACACGAGAAAAAATCGAACGACAACGCAGAGAGCGTTATGCCGAAAGAGAAAAAAGCTGGGCGAATATACAAGATAATGAAGCGCGATATGCTGCTCATCAAGAGAAAGTTTTAGCAGAGCGTGAGGCTATCAAAATGAATCCCAATAATATGTATTGGCCTCCTTATAATCCGTTAGCGTCAGAAGTAAAAAAACTGATCCGCACCACCAGTTTTGGACACCTAATTAAGTGAGTACAATCACTAATGAGGTGAACCATGACAAACAAGAAAAAACGTATTCTCCATTCTGCTGAATTTAAAGCAGAAGCACTGAAGCTAGCAGAAAAGCTGGGAGTAGCTACGGCAGCGCAACATCTCTCGTTACACGAATCCCAGATCTACGGTTGGCGTAAAGCAGCCAAGAAAGATACTAGCACCAGTCAGCGGGAAAAAGATCTAGCCGCTGAAGTCGCAAAGCTCAAAAGGCAATTGGCCGAGCAAGCTGAAGAGCTAGATATCGTAAAAAAGGCCGCCACCTACTTCGCGAAAAATCTAAAGTAGATAGCTACGAATTTATGCTCGAACACCTGCTGTGCTTCAGTGCTGTCCGCATGGCTAAGGTGTTCGGGGTTTCACGAAGTGGGTTTTATTACTGGATTAAGCATCGCCACAAGGCCACTCAGCGCGAGGTAACTCGCCAAGAGCTTGATACGAAGGTCAAAAAGGCTTTTGACAACAGCAAAGGCCGTGATGGTTCAAGGCGTATCCAGAAAGAGCTGGCAGAGAACGGTGATAGCCGTAATGTTAAAACCATTGCCGCTAGTATGAAGCGTCAGGATTTAACGCCGAAAGCGGCACGTAAGTTTAGGTGCACTACGGATAGCAAACATAAAATGCCAGTTGCTCCGAACCTGCTAGCTCAGGATTTTAACGCGGAGGCTCCGAATCAAAAGTGGGCGGGAGACATCACCTATGTTGCGACAAGTGAAGGCTGGCTGTATTTGGCGGTAATTATTGACCTTTATTCAAGGCAAGTAGTCGGCTGGTCTATGGATACCAGAATGACCGCAACACTGGTCTGCGATGCATTATCAATGGCCTTGTTCCGTCGTGGGTTCCCTGAGCAGGTGATCGTTCATAGTGACCGAGGTAGTCAGTACTGCTCAAAAGATTATCGAGACATCATAACCGCTTATAATCTAAAGCAAAGTATGAGTAGGAAAGGAAACTGCTGGGATAATGCTTGTGTTGAGAGCTTCTTCCATTCAATGAAGGTTGAAGCGATCCAATATGAGCCGATCATGACGCGAGACGAGATGCGTCAAACGCTCTTTGAATACATCGAGGTTGATTATAATCGGACAAGAAGGCACAGTGCTCTTGGGTATCTAAGTCCAGTTAACTTTGAAAATAAAAATGTCGCTTAATGAAGTGTCCAGTCTGGCTGGAGCAGATCATACTGAAATGACACAGATTTCTAAACACTACTTACGGACCCACAGTACTATCGCATTGCGTTCGAATCTCATGCTTATGCCTTTTTTCGTTGTTTACACGCTTTAATTGAATCAGTACCTTATTTGCTTAACATTGCTATGCAAATTAATCTAGATTTTGAAAGTAGGCATATTGGCTGGAATACAATAAAAAAATATTCTACTAAAGAAAAATTTGGGCGTGGTCTAGATCTTGTCTCTCAGATCTGCGATTCAGATTCATATGAAGAACTATCTCACCTTGTGAATGTATCGAAACATAGAAGAATACCAAGGATAGATAGTGGTGTTTTGAGTCGAGGTGTAGTGGTCAACTAAAATTGGCCACGGTTTTAGAGTTTTCCCAATATAATCGTTCTGATTCATTGGGAGTTAGACCACCGTTATACTGATGTGGCCTGAGTTGGCAGTAATATCCGATAATGTAGCGGGTGATCTCTTGTTGAGCCTCAGCGAAGCTATGATAACCCACAGTTGGCACCCATTCCGTCTTCAAACTTCTAAAGAAGCGCTCTATCGTAAGCGCGTCATAAACCCCGCATTCTAATCACCTAGCCCGAATAATAAGATCAAACCTCCAACCCAAAGGAGATTTGAAATGGCCAAACGACGCACTAACCAAGAATGGCGAACCCTGTTCGAACACTATGAATCCAGCCAACTATCACAACGATTATTCTGTGAACGTAACGGACTGAGCCTCTCCACTTTTTACGCTAAGCGCCAACAGTTAAAGCACATCGAAAAACCGAACACGGTTGGCTTTGTTAAAGCAGAAGTCGTTGAAAAGACCACAAAGTATCAAGCCACTCACGTTGTCGTTGCCAATATGGCGCTGCTCGTCAATGATGTTGAACTGAGCATCCCACAAGGCACGCCAGCGACCTATCTCGCAGAGCTTATCGGTGCGCTGTCATGAAACGTATGCTCAGTGCTCCCGAAATCTATCTCTATCGCGAAAGCGTCGATTTTAGAAAGTCCATCAACGGCCTCGCTGCGATTATCGAAAATGACACCGACTTGCCCTTGGGCAGCGGCGCACTGTTCCTGTTCACCAACAAACAGCGCGACAAAATCAAAGTGCTGTACTGGGATAAAACAGGCTTTGCTCTTTGGTACAAGCGCCTTGAAAAAGCCAAGTACAAGTGGCCATCAAAAGAGCAAAATGAGGTGTTTACCCTAACTCAATTCGAGCTTGACAGACTGCTTTCTGGCTTCACGATTATCGGCCATAAACCCGTTAGAATAAACGATTTTACAATGACTTAAGCGATAATATAGCCATATCCACCAAGCATTAACGGCATGATTTTAGTATAATCAATGCCATGAAAAAGACGCCAAATATCAACTCAGAAAGCCAAGATGTTGCCGAGCTACAAGCGATGGTGAAAGCGCTGTTGGCGTCAGAAACCCAATTGAAACAAGAGCGTCAATCGCTGCTTGAACAGCTCAAACTTGCCTTCGACCGTCAGTTCGCTAAACGCTCGGAGGCGTTAAAGCCTTACGATGAATCTCAAGGTGATCTCTTCAACGAAGCGGAGTGTGAGGCCGCTAAGGAAGAAGAGGTTGAAGTTGTCACAACGACCATCACAAAGAAGAAACGTGGTAAACGCAAACCACTGCCAAAGACCTTGCCTCGTGAAGTTATCGAACTCGATTTAAACGACGATGAAAAGCAGTGCACTTGCTGTCAACATAACCTGCATAAAATCGGTGAAGACCGTAGCGAGAAACTTGAGTTCACGCCAGCGGTACTAAAAGTGTTGGAATATGTTCGTCCTAAATATGCTTGCCGCCAATGCGAGCAAACAGAAGACAAAAACCACGTCGTTCAAAAGCCAGCGCCGCAAAGCATTATCCCGAAGAGCTTCGCCACAGAAAGCTTGTTGGCCAATATCATCCTCGGCAAATATCAATACGCGATGCCACTTTACCGCCAAGAATCCCTGTTTACCCAGTCGGGTATCGAACTCTCACGAACCACCATGGCAAGGTGGATTATCCAAGTCAGTGAGAAGTTCGCTCCACTTTACGCGGCCTTAAAAACGCACCTACTTGAGCAAGTGGTGATTCAGGCGGATGAAACGCCGCTCAATGTCCTCAAAGAAGATAAACAGTGTTATATGTGGCTTTACTGCTCGGGCGCAGACTCGCCTGAAGCCGCCCTCCCTAATGTGAGAAATATCGTCTTGTACGACTATCAAAACAGTCGAGCTAGGGCGTGCCCTGTTGCCTTCTTGGGGGATTACAGTGGTTATCTACAAACCGATGGCTATGGTGTTTATGATGGGCTTCATCTCGTCACCAATGTCGGTTGCTTGGCGCATGCTCGGCGCAAGTTCATGGAGGCGAAAAAGCTGCAAGGCAAAGGCAAGTCAGGCAAAGCGGATAGTGCATTGGCTAAAATCCAGAAACTCTATGGAATAGAATCACGCTTAAAAGGTGCCTGTGCCGAAAAACGGAAAGCAGAGCGCCAAGAGCATGCTAAGCCGATACTGGATGAGCTTTATGAATGGATGACAACTCAGAAAGTGCTTGAGTCTAGCCCGCTGGGTAAAGCGATAAAATACACGCTCGGTCAGTGGCCGAAGCTGAGCCGCTATATCGATGACGGTCACTTATCGATAGACAATAATCGTGCTGAACGCGCAATAAAACCGCTGGTTATAGGCAGAAAGAACTGGCTCTTCTCGACCAATCCCAATGGAGCTGAAGCGAGCGCGATGCTTTACAGTATCGTCGAGACAGCGAAAGCCAACGGCCTTATCCTTTACGACTACATGGTTAAGTGCATGAAAGAGCTAGCGAAATCTGAGCCTGATATCGATGCACTCCTGCCTTGGAACTTCCAACACTAACAATATCGCCCCGTGGGATCATGGGGCGGATACTCAAGAATGGCATACCCTATTCGATCAATACGAATCCAGTCATCTGTCTCAACGCGTGTTCTGTGAACAAAATGGGCTGAGCCTTTCAACCTTCCATGCCAAGCGACAGCAACTAAAGTTCATAGAGCAACCTAAGAGCAGTGGATTCGTTAAAGCTGAAGTCGTTGAAAAAACGACACGCTACCAGATGACTCAAACACCGATTGCCAACATGACACTATTGATTAATGACGTTGAACTCAGCATCCCCCAGGGAACACCTGCCTCGTATCTGGCAGAGTTAATCGGAGCACTGTCATGAAGAGAATGCTGAGTGCCCCTAATGTTTACCTGTATCGGGAGTTCGTGGATTTTAGAAAGTCCATTAATGGTCTGGCGGCGATTATTGAATCTGAAACCGATTTACCGCTCGGAAGCGGTGCGCTGTTCCTGTTTACCAATAAACAACGCGATAAAGTCAAAGTCTTGTACTGGGATAAAACGGGCTTCGCTCTGTGGTACAAACGGCTCGAAAAAGCCAAATTCAAATGGCCCACTCAAGAGAAAAAGCAGGTCTACACCCTGACTCAATTTGACCTAGACAGACTGTTATCTGGCTTCACGATAATCGGCCATAAACCGATAAAAATAGACAACTTTACAATGAGTTGAACCCGATAAAAGTGAGTTATACCAAGCCTTGACGTGGTGTTTTTAGTATAATCAATGCCATGAAAAAGACGCCCGATATTAACCCAGAAAGCCAAGACATCGCCGAGCTTCAAGCTATGGTGAAAGCGTTGATGTCGGAGAAAAAAGAGTGGCAACAAGAGCGCCAATCCTTAATTGAGCAGTTTAAACTGGCCCTTGACCGTCAATTCGCCAAACGCTCGGAAGCGTTAAAGCCGTATAACGAAGCACAGGGTGACCTCTTTAATGAGGCGGAATGTGAAGCGGCGAAATCGGAAGATGAGGTTATCACCACGACGACAATCAAACGTCGTGGTAAACGTCAACCGCTTCCTAAAGACTTGCCACGTGAAATTATCGAGCTTGACCTAGATGAGCACGACAAACAGTGCTCATGCTGCCAACACATTTTGCATAAAATCGGCGAAGACCGCAGTGAAAAGCTTGAGTTCACGCCCGCCGTCCTAAAAGTGTTGGAATATGTTCGCCCGAAATACGCCTGTCGTCAGTGTGAACAAGAGGCTGAAAAAAGCCACATTCACCAACAACCCGCACCGATAAGTATCATCCCCAAAAGCTTCGCTACCGAAAGTCTGCTTGCCAACATTATTTTAGGCAAATATCAGTATGCGCTTCCGCTGTATCGTCAGGAAACCTTGTTCACCCAATCAGGTATCGAGTTATCGAGAACGACCATGGCCAGGTGGGTAATCCAGGTTAGTGAAAAGTTCAAACCGCTTTATCAGGCACTGAAGACTCACTTACTCGAACAAGTGGTGGTTCAGGCCGATGAAACGCCGCTCAATGTGCTCAAGGAAGACAAGCAATGTTATATGTGGTTGTACTGCTCGGGAGCCGACTCCCCTGAAGCTAAACTCCCTGACATGAAAAATATCGTCTTGTTCGACTATCAAAACAGTCGCGCGAGAGTGTGCCCCGTGAACTTCTTGGGTGATTACTCAGGCTATCTGCAAAGTGATGGTTACGCGGCTTATGATGGATTAACCAACGTCACCAATGTCGGTTGCTTCGCTCATGCACGTCGTAAGTTCATGGAAGCGAAGAAGCTTCAGGGCAAAGGTAAAACAGGTAAAGCGGATGTGGCGTTAGCCAAAATCCAAAAGTTGTACGCACTTGAATCTCGATTAAAACTGGCTTCGGTCGAAGAGCGTTGGGCAGAAAGACAAGCGCAGGCTAAACCGATGTTGGATGACATCTATGACTGGTTAACCACGCAGAAAGTCATCGAATCGAGTCCTCTTGGTAAAGCCATCAAGTACACCTTGGGTCAGTGGCCTAAGCTGATACGCTATGTTGAAGATGGGCATTTATCTATCGACAACAACCGAGCGGAACGCGCAATCAAATCGCTGGTCATTGGCAGAAAAAATTGGTTATTCTCGACGAATCCGCTTGGTGCTGATGCGAGTGCTTTGCTGTATAGCATCATCGAGACGGCGAAAGCGAACGGACTGATACTCTACGATTACATGGTCAAATGTATGAAAGAGCTGGCAAAGTCTGAGCCTGATATCAACTCACTGCTTCCCTGGAACTTCTCACATTCAAATTAAAACGCCCCGTGGGATCATGGGGCGCATACCATTAAGGTGTGAGCTACGCTACCACAAAACTAAACCATACCACCATAAACACAAAACCCAACGATGGCACCAAAAATGCCAAGCGTTGGGAATCACTCTTAAATGCTTTGTTATGTACGTTCTCGAACTGGAGTTATGAAGAATCACCCTCGTCGATTTTACCCTTTACCTCCAACCACATTTCTCTTAATGCAGCAGGATCTCTTTTAACACTAGCTGTGCCAAAGAAGTCCTCATGATCTATCATAAAACGCATATCAACAGCTTCTGTAGCAGATTCAGTATGATATTGAATTTCATCTTCGTAGAACTTAACGACAACTAATGGATCATGCTCGCCCTCGACTAAGCGTGCGTGATACAGACCTATATAGTAAGGAGCGAGTACACCCTTACTGTTAAGTTCGGACGACTTAATCATTCCGTACTCTCGGTCTTGAATTGTTTGATATACTTCAACGTGACCTTGATCGGTCCACTGTTGCAGGAGTGCGGCTATCTCGGGAACATACTTGGTTGAATCATAGCCGAAATAGTCGCTGATTTCTTGAAAGGAAGGGTTAACGAGAGCTCTTGTTATTGGTTTCTGTTCGATGTTGCTCATTACTAGCCTTAAACATGGTAAGAAGATTAGCCATTGTTTCTTCTTTAGTTTTGCCAACCACTGAAACACCTCGATGTTTATCACCGATGTCACTTGCCATTTTGAGCAGGTCTAAGTTTGGGTTAGTCATAATAATTTACCTTTGTTCCTTTAACGGATGTATCAATATTACGATACGTAGTTAATATTACTAGATAGAGCCTGAAGGATCAATTTTTTCATTCGAAACATCTAGCTTTCAAGAACCCCTTAGTTTACGCAAGTACATAACGCCCGGCTAAGGGGTTGACAACGCATAGCCGAACTCAAAAAACACACTTAAACACTGAACTGCAATTTTGCACTAAAGTCGCCACGCGTTGGCAATCCCTCTTGAGCCGTTTGTTATGCAAATTCAATGAGATAAACCAACTTTATACGACCAAAAACCACAATTGCAATAGTTGAGTGATTCAAGAACCAACCCAAGCCAGAGCGGTGATAAATAAGCCGCCAAAACAAAGCCCACCTTTCAGCAACCAACCAAGCTTTTGAATCAGGAAAACTCAACGAGCGAAAACTTCAGCAAGTACAAAATGCTCGATAAACTTGCCCTTTCCACACTTTGCGCACGCTGAATTGACAACAAACCAGCACCAAAACTGATTGAGGCAAACAAAGAACCTTGCCTGTTTTACGGCTTGAGTAAACCACGAATTTTAGGGTAAAAAAGCTCATTTGCCGACAACACAAAACGAATGGCCAGAGAAATCCCAAAAGATTGAGCCCCTAAATTTACCTGAGTTGCATAACGCCCGCTTAAGGGGCAGCCAACGCTACTACCCAGTTTCCGCATAACACCGTAATCACAAAAACCCACGCATAGTAAAAATGCCGCGCGTTGGCTGTCCCTCTTGAAGCGTTTGTTATGCGTTTACTCGAAGATTTCATAGTAACGTTCAACATTTACCGTCACTTTGCCCCAGTTAGAAGCCTTAACTCTTTTTTGATGGTGCTCGAAAGCAGCTTTATCAGTGAACTCTTCGTAAACGTCAAAACGAAGAGGATTCTCTGAATTTTCAGTGACGCTAAACGTAATACAACCAATCTCTTCTAGAGTAAGACGCTTATGGTTCACCAACTCATTTTTTACCAATTCAAGATCCGATTCAGGAACTAAAATAAAACCTTTTAATGTTACTTTTGACATGAATTCCCTCGTGACGCATAACGCCCAATTAAGTGGTGAACAACGCACTGGCCAAGCCGCTGCATTGCACCGTAAAACACTTTACTTGACGCATAGTAAAACTGCCACGCGTTGAGAATCACTCTTAAATGCTTTGTTATGCCTCTTGGATTCAAGTACGAAGTGCGACACCTCTGAACATAAAAACAGTAAGGTGCGATAATCATGAAGTTTGCTCCCGCCAAGAAGTAAAAAACATGAAATACACACACCTCACTGAGATTGAAAGGTATATGATTTCTGCGCTCAGAAAGCAAGGGATCAGTACCGCAAAAATAGCTAAACAACTGGGGCGTCACAAAGCCACTATCTATCGAGAAATTGAACGTAATTGTCGTTACAACAAGTTCTTCGATAGATACTCTTATCAACCAGAGCGAGCACAGCAAATGGCGCGCAACCGGCTTAGTCGTTCACGGCGAAATAAACGCTATACCGAACTTGACTTCAGACTACCTGAAGCATTGCTACGACTGGATTGGAGCCCTGACCAAATCGTCGGATACCTAAGAATGAGAGGCTATCCAACAATGAGCCACGAGCTCATTTATCAGCGCGTTTGGAACGATAAAACTCTCGGTGGAACGTTATGGAAACACCTACGCCAATCCACCAAGAAAAGGCGTAAAAGGTACAACTCAAAAGACAGTCGAGGACGGCTGGCAAATAAGCGTCATATTGCCGAAAGACCTGCAGACGCTGAGCATCGAAAAGAGCCTGGCCACTGGGAAATTGATACCGTCGTGGGTCGCGGAACCAAGCACTGTATCGTCACTTTAGTCGACAGAATGACTGGCTACACTTTTATCGGTCAAATGGACGATAGAACAAGCGAGTCACTCAACGTAAGAATGAGCAAAATCATGACCCGCTCTGACTTACCTTTTAAAACGATAACATCAGATAACGGCACTGAATTTCATGGTTATGCACAACTAGAAAAACATCATAACTGCCTGTTTTACTTTGCAAATCCATACCATTCATGGGAACGAGGCACTAATGAAAACACCAATGGTTTGATACGACAATACTTACCAAAACGAACCTCCATGTCACACGTGACACAGAAGCTGTGTAATGAAATTGCATATAAATTAAATACACGCCCACGCAAAAGGCTTGGGTATAGAACACCAACGGAGTATATTCATGCGCATCTGTAGAAAGTGTCGCACTTCAAACTTGATACTAAGCGAATTTCCCCATGAATTCAAAGTAAACCACCGTAGAAATGAAGAAATTTTAATAAGTTACGTGAAAAACTAATGCTTACCAAACCCTAAATTTCACAGCGATCTGAGCCAAAGGGAACCACTTGCAGGATCAACAACAAAGAAAGCGCCCTTTCAGCCATAACCAAACCTTTTGCGTCACCAGACTTTCAGTGCTGAATGTCAGCAAGCAAATCAGTCAAAAATGCATTTCAATTGAAGCGATTTGAAACCGATAAAACTCAACACAAACCAGATCCAAAACTTAATTGAGGCAACCCAAGAACCTTGAAAACGATCAATCTCAAATTGTTCAAGAATCCATTTCGACCAAGCCAACTTGCCGAAAACACGGAACGAATTCTCAATGAAATCGTAGCTTTGACCTTAAAAACTCATCAAACACATAACGCCCGGCTAAGGGGTTGACAACGCACCGCCGAACTCAAAAAAACCACTGTAAACACTGAACTTCAATTTTGCACTAAAATCGCCAAGCGTTAGCAATCCCTCTTGAGCCGTTTGTTAGGCCAACAGATTGACAACGATACTTTCAAAACCAAAGAACAAGACTTGTTTAAAAACTGAAAACCAACTAAGCGATTCATTTATAAACCAAAATCTCAAATCAGAAAAGAAACCAAAAAACTCAAATTGAGCGATTTGGAAGAAAAGTGACGAGCGTAGCATGCTCGGCGGACGTTTGGATGCCGAAGGTTATTTTGCCGATGAATTCACAGCGATAAACAACCCAACGCGATCAAGAAACAACAAATATGTGATGACGATTTATTGCTTAAGTTAAGCCACAAAACATAGAATTCACTGCTCAATTTCAACTCGATTTAGCTGATAAAAACTCACCTTGCCTAACGCCCGGCTAAGGGGTTGACAACGCACCGCCGAACTCAAAAAACCACTGTAAACACTGAACTTCAATTTTGCACTAAAGTCGCCAAGCGTTGGCAATCCCTCTTGAGCCGTTTGTTATGCAAATTCAATAAGATAAACTGACTTTACTCGATCAAAAGCCACGATTGCAATGGTTGAGTGATTCAAGAACCAACCAAGCTTTTGAATGAGACAAACTCAACAAGCAAGACTTTCAGCAGTTGTAAAACGCTCGATAAACTTGCTCTTTCCACACTTTGCGCACGCTGAATTGGCAACGAACCAGCGCTAAAATTGATTGAGGCAAACAAAGAACCTTAGCTGTTTTACGGCTTGAGTGAACCACGGATTTGAGGGTAAAAGTGCTCATTTGCCGACAACACAAAACGAATGGCCGGAGAAATCCAAAAGATTGAACCCCTAAATTTACCTGAGTTGCATAACGCCCTGTTAAGGGGTGAGCAACGCAATACCGATGCCGCCACATACCACCTTAATCACTAAAACCAACGCATAGTGAAAATGCCACGCGTTGCGAATCACTCTTAAACAGATTGTATGGATAATAACCAAGCCAAAAGGGTAAAATGAGACCCAGGCTTTAGCGGCAACTAAAGCTTTCTATGTGGTAGTTCGATTGAACGCTGGCTCCTCTGTCGAGAGACCGATAACAAACATGAACACCTCATAGGACTCCAAGCATAAACCTCGAATAGTCGACTGGGTCTCGAACCCGCATTTCGCAAGCAAGAGTTAGCTTATTATGAATACAAAAACACTTCAAAACATTAATATCGGTGTTGATACTGGCAAATCACAGCTCGATATTTACATCCGTCCACTCGATGTCTTTTTTACCGTGCCAAACAACGAAAAAGGTATCAAACAAGCCTTAACCACCATCAAAAAACACAACCCACAGCGTATCGTTATCGAAGCAACTGGGCGCCTAGAAATGCCCTTCGTGTTAGCCTGTACCGAGGCCAAATTGCCTATTGTTCGTGCCAATCCTGTTCATATCAAACGCTTTGCCGGCGCTATTGGTCGTAGAGCCAAAAATGACCGCTTAGATGCACAGCTTATTGCTCATTATGGTGAAGCAATTAAACCTGACTTGACAGTCATAAAGGCTAAAAACATACGTTTAATGAGTGACTTAGTAATTCGCCGCAATCAGCTACTCGCGATGCAAACCATGGAAAAAAATCGTATTCAAATTTTGCCTAAGTACCTACATTCGACAATCACACCCATCCTGACAGCGATAAAAAATCAAGTCTCAAAGATTGAAAATAAGCTTGTCAAACTCATCGAAGATTGCCCCGAATACCAAACTAAAAATACCCTCTTACAAAGCGTACCTGGTATCGGCAATATCGCCGCTGCGTCTATCATCAGCAATGTGCCTGAGTTAGGCTACATTACCAACAAGCAAGCAGCTTCACTCATCGGCGTCGCCCCTATTACACGTGAAAGCGGACGCTACAAAGGGAAACGAGTCATCCAAGGAGGCCGCGCACAGGTGAGAACCGTTTTGTACATGGCCATGATGTCAGCCATGCAATGTAACCCTGTTTTCAAGGACACTTACGCTCGATTACTCGAAGCTGGAAAACCAAAGAAAGTGGCGATTATCGCTTGCGTTCGCAAGATGGTGGTCATCCTAAACTCTATGCTTCGAGATGGCGTCATGTGGGACCAAAACATCGCCCAAAATAAAGGATTGACGCCATAGTCGTTTGTTATGTTTTGGGCCAATGGGTACGATTTAGACCATAAACAGCATGATCTACAACTCGGCCATTCAAATTTTCTGCGCGACTGATTATGCCCTCAAGCAAGAAACCTAAACGTTCACATACATTACGACTTGGAATATTTTCGCTTGCTGCTGATATCTGAACCTTTTCCATATCAAACTCCTTGGATTCAAGTACGAAGTGCGACACCTCTGAACATAAAAACAGTAAGGTGCGATAATCATGAAGTTTGCTCCCGCCAAGAAGTAAAAAACATGAAATACACACACCTCACTGAGATTGAAAGGTATATGATTTCTGCGCTCAGAAAGCAAGGGATCAGTACCGCAAAAATAGCTAAACAACTGGGGCGTCACAAAGCCACTATCTATCGAGAAATTGAACGTAATTGTCGTTACAACAAGTTCTTCGATAGATACTCTTATCAACCAGAGCGAGCACAGCAAATGGCGCGCAACCGGCTTAGTCGTTCACGGCGAAATAAACGCTATACCGAACTTGACTTCAGACTACCTGAAGCATTGCTACGACTGGATTGGAGCCCTGACCAAATCGTCGGATACCTAAGAATGAGAGGCTATCCAACAATGAGCCACGAGCTCATTTATCAGCACGTTTGGAACGATAAAACTCTCGGTGGAACGTTATGGAAACACCTACGCCAATCCACCAAGAAAAGGCGTAAAAGGTACAACTCAAAAGACAGTCGAGGACGGCTGGCAAATAAGCGTCATATTGCCGAAAGACCTGCAGACGCTGAGCATCGAAAAGAGCCTGGCCACTGGGAAATTGATACCGTCGTGGGTCGCGGAACCAAGCACTGTATCGTCACTTTAGTCGACAGAATGACTGGCTACACTTTTATCGGTCAAATGGACGATAGAACAAGCGAGTCACTCAACGTAAGAATGAGCAAAATCATGACCCGCTCTGACTTACCTTTTAAAACGATAACATCAGATAACGGCACTGAATTTCATGGTTATGCACAACTAGAAAAACATCATAACTGCCTGTTTTACTTTGCAAATCCATACCATTCATGGGAACGAGGCACTAATGAAAACACCAATGGTTTGATACGACAATACTTACCAAAACGAACCTCCATGTCACACGTGACACAGAAGCTGTGTAATGAAATTGCATATAAATTAAATACACGCCCACGCAAAAGGCTTGGGTATAGAACACCAACGGAGTATATTCATGCGCATCTGTAGAAAGTGTCGCACTTCAAACTTGATACTAAGAGGTGAACATTCAGATAAAACTTCACCTGAAATCGGATCGATTCTATTTGCTAGTGCTTCAACATTTTTTAACGCTGTCAAAATATCCATATACTCTCCAATTTTTCGATTGCATTTAACGCCCGGCTAAGGGGTTGACAACGCATAGCTGAACTCAAAAAATACACTGTAAACGCTGAACTTCAATTTTGCACTAAAGTCGCCACGCGTTGGCAATCCCTCTTGAGCCGTTTGTTAGCTACCTGACGATAAAGCCTAAATTAATAGTGATAACGGCAAGAAATAATCGTGATAGCACTATCATCAACCGCATAAACTAACCTATTCGCATCGTCTATTCGTCGCGACCAAAAACCAGATAAGTTTTCTTTTAGTGGCTCAGGTTTACCTATGCCCTCGAAAGGAGAACGCTTAGCATCCGTGATGAGTTTATTTATACGTTTAAGTGTTTTCTTGTCTTGCGTCTGCCAATAAACATAATCATTCCAAGATTCATCAGTCCAAGATAATAAACGACTACTCATCGATTAAATCTCTTTGGCTCGCCTTACCCGCTTTAAATTGAGCAATTGAACGATGTAAGTGCTCAGCATTTGCCGGAGAACGAAGTAAATGAACCGTTTCCATTAAGCTATTGTAATAATCCAGTGACATAACAACGGCATCTTCAGAATCACGACGTGTGATCACGGTTGTATCTGCGTCATTAACAACAGCATCCAAAACGCTCTTCAAGCTATTTCTAGCTTCTGTAAAAGATACAATTCTCATAAAACCTCCACATGTACATTTAATGAGACAAGTATATGACTAAAAAACCAACTTGTACAGCTAATGGAACATGCGAACTTGTAAGCAGCTAACGCCCGGCTAAGGGGTTGACAACGCATAGCCGAACTCAAAAAACACACGGTAAACACTGAACTTCAATTTTGTACTAAAGCCGCCACGCGTTGGCAATCCCTCTTGAGCCGTTTGTTAGGCCAACCAATTGACACCGACACTTTCACAACCAAAGAACAAGGCTTTTGTAAATTTTAAAAGTATGCGCCCCATGATCCCACGGGGCGTTTTAATTTGAATGTGAGAAGTTCCAGGGAAGCAGTGAGTTGATATCAGGCTCAGACTTTGCCAGCTCTTTCATACATTTGACCATGTAATCGTAGAGTATCAGTCCGTTCGCTTTCGCCGTCTCGATGATGCTATACAGCAAAGCACTCGCATCAGCACCAAGCGGATTCGTCGAGAATAACCAATTTTTTCTGCCAATGACCAGCGATTTGATTGCGCGTTCCGCTCGGTTGTTGTCGATAGATAAATGCCCATCTTCAACATAGCGTATCAGCTTAGGCCACTGACCCAAGGTGTACTTGATGGCTTTACCAAGAGGACTCGATTCGATGACTTTCTGCGTGGTTAACCAGTCATAGATGTCATCCAACATCGGTTTAGCCTGCGCTTGTCTTTCTGCCCAACGCTCTTCGACCGAAGCCAGTTTTAATCGAGATTCAAGTGCGTACAACTTTTGGATTTTGGCTAACGCCACATCCGCTTTACCTGTTTTACCTTTGCCCTGAAGCTTCTTCGCTTCCATGAACTTACGACGTGCATGAGCGAAGCAACCGACATTGGTGACGTTGGTTAATCCATCATAAGCCGCGTAACCATCACTTTGCAGATAGCCTGAGTAATCACCCAAGAAGTTCACGGGGCACACTCTCGCGCGACTGTTTTGATAGTCGAACAAGACGATATTTTTCATGTCAGGGAGTTTAGCTTCAGGGGAGTCGGCTCCCGAGCAGTACAACCACATATAACATTGCTTGTCTTCCTTGAGCACATTGAGCGGCGTTTCATCGGCCTGAACCACCACTTGTTCGAGTAAGTGAGTCTTCAGTGCCTGATAAAGCGGTTTGAACTTTTCACTAACCTGGATTACCCACCTGGCCATGGTCGTTCTCGATAACTCGATACCTGATTGGGTGAACAAGGTTTCCTGACGATACAGCGGAAGCGCATACTGATATTTGCCTAAAATAATGTTGGCAAGCAGACTTTCGGTAGCGAAGCTTTTGGGGATGATACTTATCGGTGCGGGTTGTTGGTGAATGTGGCTTTTTTCAGCCTCTTGTTCACACTGACGACAGGCGTATTTCGGGCGAACATATTCCAACACTTTTAGGACGGCGGGCGTGAACTCAAGCTTTTCACTGCGGTCTTCGCCGATTTTATGCAAAATGTGTTGGCAGCATGAGCACTGTTTGTCGTGCTCATCTAGGTCAAGCTCGATAATTTCACGTGGCAAGTCTTTAGGAAGCGGTTGACGTTTACCACGACGTTTGATTGTCGTCGTGGTGATAACCTCATCTTCCGATTTCGCCGCTTCACATTCCGCCTCATTAAAGAGGTCACCCTGTGCTTCGTTATACGGCTTTAACGCTTCCGAGCGTTTGGCGAATTGACGGTCAAGGGCCAGTTTAAACTGCTCAATTAAGGATTGGCGCTCTTGTTGCCACTCTTTTTTCTCCGACATCAACGCTTTCACCATAGCTTGAAGCTCGGCGATGTCTTGGCTTTCTGGGTTAATATCGGGCGTCTTTTTCATGGCATTGATTATACTAAAAACACCACGTCAAGGCTTGGTATAACTCACTTTTATCGGGTTCAACTCATTGTAAAGTTGTCTATTTTTATCGGTTTATGGCCGATTATCGTGAAGCCAGATAACAGTCTGTCTAGGTCAAATTGAGTCAGGGTGTAGACCTGCTTTTTCTCTTGAGTGGGCCATTTGAATTTGGCTTTTTCGAGCCGTTTGTACCACAGAGCGAAGCCCGTTTTATCCCAGTACAAGACTTTGACTTTATCGCGTTGTTTATTGGTAAACAGGAACAGCGCACCGCTTCCGAGCGGTAAATCGGTTTCAGATTCAATAATCGCCGCCAGACCATTAATGGACTTTCTAAAATCCACGAACTCCCGATACAGGTAAACATTAGGGGCACTCAGCATTCTCTTCATGACAGTGCTCCGATTAACTCTGCCAGATACGAGGCAGGTGTTCCCTGGGGGATGCTGAGTTCAACGTCATTAATCAATAGTGTCATGTTGGCAATCGGTGTTTGAGTCATCTGGTAGCGTGTCGTTTTTTCAACGACTTCAGCTTTAACGAATCCACTGCTCTTAGGTTGCTCTATGAACTTTAGTTGCTGTCGCTTGGCATGGAAGGTTGAAAGGCTCAGCCCATTTTGTTCACAGAACACGCGTTGAGACAGATGACTGGATTCGTATTGATCGAATAGGGTATGCCATTCTTGATGAGAGAGTCTTTTTGCCATTTCAAATCTCCTTGAGGTTGGAGATTTGATCTTATGGCGTGCCGAGATTGATTAGAATGTGGGGTTTATGACGCGCTTACGAAGCGGCCGAGATGGAGTTGGATCGTTTGGAAGCCAAATGGGGACAGCAATACCCAATAGTGATTCGTTCCTGGCGGAACAAATGGGCAAATTTATCGGTTTACTTCAAATATCCAGAATACGTCCGAAAGGCTATTTACACGACAAATGCTATTGAAGCCGTACATCGCCAATTCCGTAAACTGACCAAAACTAAGGGTGGGTTCCCAAATGAAAATAGCTTGCTTAAGCTACTGTATGCTGGGATATTGAATGCTTCTAAGAAATGGACAATGCCAATACAGAATTGGAATATGACATTGTCTCAACTGGCGATTCATTTTGAAGGTCGCTTGGATGACGTCTTAGATATTTAGCCAAAATTAGCTGACACAGAATTCTGAACGCCCTCGGTCCGTAGTACTTTCCACATCAAGCTTACCCATCATAGCCAACTCATGTTTTTCACATGATTTTAGAAACTCTTCGTAATGAAAACTACAGTATTCACTTTGGTAGGCTAATCCTTGAAAAGTACTTTCAAACCTACTCAAAGTTTCTAGAGGCAGGCTTAAGTTTAAAACTTTATCTAATGTCGATCTTTCTAGAAGTTCCATAATAAATCCTAACGCCCGCTTAAGGGGCAGACAACGCTACTACCAACTTACCGCATAACACCGTAATCACCGAAACCAACGCATAGTAAAAATGCCACGCGTTGGCTGTCCCTCTTGAAGCGTTTGTATGGATAATAACCAAGCCAAAAGGGTAAAATGAGACCCAGGCTTTAGCGGCAACTAAAGCTTTCTATGTGGTAGTTCGATTGAACGCTGGCTCCTCTGTCGAGAGACCGATAACAAACATGAACACCTCATAGGACTCCAAGCATAAACCTCGAATAGTCGACTGGGTCTCGAACCCGCATTTCGCAAGCAAGAGTTAGCTTATTATGAATACAAAAACACTTCAAAACATTAATATCGGTGTTGATACTGGCAAATCACAGCTCGATATTTACATCCGTCCACTCGATGTCTTTTTTACCGTGCCAAACAACGAAAAAGGTATCAAACAAGCCTTAACCACCATCAAAAAACACAACCCACAGCGTATCGTTATCGAAGCAACTGGGCGCCTAGAAATGCCCTTCGTGTTAGCCTGTACCGAGGCCAAATTGCCTATTGTTCGTGCCAATCCTGTTCATATCAAACGCTTTGCCGGCGCTATTGGTCGTAGAGCCAAAAATGACCGCTTAGATGCACAGCTTATTGCTCATTATGGTGAAGCAATTAAACCTGACTTGACAGTCATAAAGGCTAAAAACATACGTTTAATGAGTGACTTAGTAATTCGCCGCAATCAGCTACTCGCGATGCAAACCATGGAAAAAAATCGTATTCAAATTTTGCCTAAGTACCTACATTCGACAATCACACCCATCCTGACAGCGATAAAAAATCAAGTCTCAAAGATTGAAAATAAGCTTGTCAAACTCATCGAAGATTGCCCCGAATACCAAACTAAAAATACCCTCTTACAAAGCGTACCTGGTATCGGCAATATCGCCGCTGCGTCTATCATCAGCAATGTGCCTGAGTTAGGCTACATTACCAACAAGCAAGCAGCTTCACTCATCGGCGTCGCCCCTATTACACGTGAAAGCGGACGCTACAAAGGGAAACGAGTCATCCAAGGAGGCCGCGCACAGGTGAGAACCGTTTTGTACATGGCCATGATGTCAGCCATGCAATGTAACCCTGTTTTCAAGGACACTTACGCTCGATTACTCGAAGCTGGAAAACCAAAGAAAGTGGCGATTATCGCTTGCGTTCGCAAGATGGTGGTCATCCTAAACTCTATGCTTCGAGATGGCGTCATGTGGGACCAAAACATCGCCCAAAATAAAGGATTGACGCCATAGTCGTTTGTTATGCTACCTTTTTGCCATTGGATGGCTTGGATTCAATTGAAGAAGATCCCACAAGTTTCCATACAAGTCTTCAAACACTGCTACCGTTCCATAGTCTTCTTCTGTTGGCTCGCGGACGAAGTTAATACCAATCGATTTCATACGCTTAAAGTCACGCCAGAAATCATCAGTATTTAGGAACAGGAATACTCGACCGCCTGCTTGATTCCCAATGAAATCATGCTGCTCTGGCTTCGAGGCTCTGGCAAGTAACAACGTAACACCATGAGAATTTGGTGGAGCCACAACCACCCAACGTTTGTCTTGTTCAGGTTGATGAGTATCTTCAATAAGTTCAAATTTGAGTTTGTTTACATAAAAATCAATGGCTTCATCATAATCTTTTACAACTAAAGCAATATGGACAATGTTCTGTTTCATAGTATTCCTTATTGAAGATTTCGACTGGTAGCATAGCCCGCTTAAGGGGCAGCCAACGCTACTACCAGCTTTCCGCATAACAACGTAATCACAACAACCAACGCATGGTAAAAATGCCGCGCGTTGGCTGTCCCTCTTGAAGCGTTTGTTATGTACGTGCGCTTTGTTCCAGCGAAACAAACAACGGCTTTACAAACTTTGCTTCTTCTTGATAACGATTTCTCGTATCCCAAAGATCAACTGCATGTTGAATGTTAAGCCAAAATTCTGGTGTGTTGCCTAATGCCGCTGCTAACTTGATTGCTACCGGAGCTGTTAACACACCACCATTAATCAAATTACTCACCGTATTTCTGTGTACGCCCATCGCTTCAGCGAGCGCTTTTGATGTGATGCCCATTGGTTCAAGAAATTCAACTTTTAACATTTCCCCAACGCTAACTGGACGACGTTTTGTCTTACGCATAGTCGTTACCTCAATACCTATGTGGGTCTAAGTAAGTATTTAGTGCAACACCATCAACCCACTGAAAAATCAAACGATACTGTTTGTTCACTCGAATTGAACACCAACCTTTAAGATTTCCTTCAAGATGTTCAAAACGATTACCCGGCGGAATTCTTAAGTCTGATTCAGCTTGAGCTGCATCTAAGATTTCCAGCTTCCGAAATAGAGCACTCTCTATGCTACTTGGAATTAAACGATGTCGTTTATCATCCTCGTAAAACTGCTCTAACCACTTATCTTTAAATTCTAATGCCATTGCAACTTGCACTGTCTCATTGTGCATCCATAGACAAAGACTAACGCATAATGACACTGTGCACAAGTTTGATTTGTAGGAAGGATTTCAGAAAAGTACATAACGCCCGGCTAAGGGGTTGACAACGCACCGCCGAACTCAAAAAACACACTGTAAACGCTGAACTTCAATTTTGCACTAAAGCCGCCACGCGTTGGCAATCCCTCTTGAGCCGTTTGTTATGTGATTGTTGCACAAGATTTACATTAAGGGCTCAGCTATAATCCATACGCACCAAATTAACTATAATAAAATGGACATGATATGAAAGCTCTTATTTATGAAACACTTATTAGCCTTGCAAACCAAGACCCTGAACAACATGCAAAAATTCGCGAAAATCTGTATGAACAGTTGGGCTTACCTTTGGACAAACAATTAGCTCTATACTCTAGAGCCCTTGGGCCAGCAAGTTCAGGAAAACTTGAAAATGACCAAGCGATCAATAATGCAGTTGAAAGTGCAATTAAGCTGCTAGAAACACCTGAGCACTAGCCTTGCATTACTAAATATCAGCGGCCCACGACGTCAAGGGCCGTTTTTATATGCTCATTTTCTAACAAATTCTCAGCCAACTTAGACAAAATTATCACCAGTAATACTTTTAGAGAAAGCTAAAACCTCGATTTTTGAGCCAATTCCCTTCTTTGACGGCATGCAATAAGAATCTTGTTCTTTTCAATTATCGTTGAAGAATGCCAATCAATAATTTCATTCAACGATCTGAAACATCCCAAACAAATATCCATTTCATCTAAACAGCACTGTCTAATACACGGTGACTTGGGATCTTTGATCCGCACCACCAGTTTTGGACACCTAATTAAGTGAGTACAATCACTAATGAGGTGAACCATGACAAACAAGAAAAAACGTATTCTCCATTCTGCTGAATTTAAAGCAGAAGCACTGAAGCTAGCAGAAAAGCTGGGAGTAGCTACGGCAGCGCAGCATCTCTCGTTACACGAATCCCAGATCTACGGTTGGCGTAAAGCAGCCAAGAAAGATACTAGCACCAGTCAGCGGGAAAAAGATCTAGCCGCTGAAGTCGCAAAGCTCAAAAGGCAATTGGCCGAGCAAGCTGAAGAGCTAGATATCGTAAAAAAGGCCGCCACCTACTTCGCGAAAAATCTAAAGTAGATAGCTACGAATTTATGCTCGAACACCTGCTGTGCTTCAGTGCTGTCCGCATGGCTAAGGTGTTCGGGGTTTCACGAAGTGGGTTTTATTACTGGATTAAGCATCGCCACAAGGCCACTCAGCGCGAGGTAACTCGCCAAGAGCTTGATACGAAGGTCAAAAAGGCTTTTGACAACAGCAAAGGCCGTGATGGTTCAAGGCGTATCCAGAAAGAGCTGGCAGAGAACGGTGATAGCCGTAATGTTAAAACCATTGCCGCTAGTATGAAGCGTCAGGATTTAACGCCGAAAGCGGCACGTAAGTTTAGGTGCACTACGGATAGCAAACATAAAATGCCAGTTGCTCCGAACCTGCTAGCTCAGGATTTTAACGCGGAGGCTCCGAATCAAAAGTGGGCGGGAGACATCACCTATGTTGCGACAAGTGAAGGCTGGCTGTATTTGGCGGTAATTATTGACCTTTATTCAAGGCAAGTAGTCGGCTGGTCTATGGATACCAGAATGACCGCAACACTGGTCTGCGATGCATTATCAATGGCCTTGTTCCGTCGTGGGTTCCCTGAGCAGGTGATCGTTCATAGTGACCGAGGTAGTCAGTACTGCTCAAAAGATTATCGAGACATCATAACCGCTTATAATCTAAAGCAAAGTATGAGTAGGAAAGGAAACTGCTGGGATAATGCTTGTGTTGAGAGCTTCTTCCATTCAATGAAGGTTGAAGCGATCCAATATGAGCCGATCATGACGCGAGACGAGATGCGTCAAACGCTCTTTGAATACATCGAGGTTGATTATAATCGGACAAGAAGGCACAGTGCTCTTGGGTATCTAAGTCCAGTTAACTTTGAAAATAAAAATGTCGCTTAATGAAGTGTCCAGTCTGGCTGGAGCAGATCATAAAGTCTAAAGACATAACAACTCCTATCACTCTTCTTTCTTGAACTAGTATAGACAACATTTGATTTCCGATCTTTGGTTAAATTGTAAGAATAGACAGCAAGTATCATATCAAATTTCAGCGACTTACAAAACATTTTGTATGTGCTAACGCCCGCCTAAGGGGCTGGCAACGCATTACCACTAAACTCAAACACAACAGCCGAAACCACCGCGGCTCAATGGGACTGGAAACGCCGCGCGTTGACAGTCCCTCTTGAGGCGTTTGTTAGGTATTTATTGCTGCTGAACGTAAATGAGCCGATTTGTATCAAAACCACGCTCTTTCGACATTTCTATGAACTTGTCCAGAATGCCTCGTTCTACAGTCGGCGTTCTTGAAAGTAACCACAGATATTCTGTATTCGGCCCTGACACAAAAGCATAACTGTAGTTTTCACGGTCTAACTCAAACACTACGTAGGAGCCATAAAACGGGCCAAAAAATGAAACCTTCAGATAGCCGTCTGTTGAGCCATTCACAAAGTAAGCTTTGCCTTCCACTCACCTTTCTCTTCAGAATAGCCACGATTAAGAACCGAAATACCACCATCATTTCGAGCACTGTATTCCGCAGTAACCTGACTTAAACCTCTTTCAAAGAAGTGATCGAGTCGAGCAACCTCGTACCATTTACCTAAATAGTTGTTCAGTTCAAAATCCGACACCGGTTTTACTGATTCGGGCATGCCCAAGCAGCCATTCAATAAAACGGCGCAAAGAATCAAAACGATAGCTCTCATGATAACTCCAAATACCTAACGCCCGGCTAAGGGGTTGACAACGCACCGCCGAACTCAAAAAACACACCGTAAACACTGAACTTTAATTTTGTACCAAAGCCGCCACGCGTTGGCAATCCCTCTTGAGCCGTTTGTTAGTTGCCCTTGCTCGATTCTAGTGCTAACATTTGTACACACGCAAACTTAGGGAGCTGCTCATGGACACTAGAATTCAATTTCGTGTTGATGACGAAATTAAACGTTTAGCCCAACAAATGGCTGAGAGCCAAGGCCGCACACTCAGCGATGCTTGCCGTGAACTTACTGAACAAATGGCTGAGCAACAAAGAAAAACATTATCTCATGACGCTTGGTTAACTGAACAAATAAATCTAGCATTTGAGAAGTTTGACTCAGGAAAATCTTCATTTGTTGAACATAATTCAGCTAAAGCACGAATGGCTGAACGAAAGGCCAAAATTCGTAATCGAGGCCAGCAATGATTTTATGGGAAGAAGAATCGCTAAATGATCGTGAGAAGATCTTTGAGTTTCTTTATGACTTTAACCCTGATGCGGCTGAAAAAACTGATGACATTATTGAGGCTAAAGTAGAAAACTTACTCGAACAACCATTGATGGGTGTTCAACGGGATGGAATTCGAGGACGATTGCTCATTATTCCCGAAATCTCAATGATCGTTTCGTACTGGGTAGAAGGTTCAATTATTCGCATAATGCGAGTTCTACACCAGAAGCAGAAATTCCCTACCGATTGATTGTAATTGGTGGGCAACTAACGCCCGCTTAAGGGGCAGCCAACGCTACTACTAACTTTCCGCATAACACCGTAATCACCAAAACCAACGCATAGTAAAAATGCCGCGCGTTGGCTGTCCCTCTTGAAGCGTTTGTTATACCTATTTTTTCTCGACTGCTTTAGTCGCTAAAACAGCTAAACTACCAAGAGCTAAAGCACCACCAAGAAATTTAGCAAACTTCGGATTTTCTGAATATAAACCAACTAGGCTTGCGCCTAAAACAGCACCAGTTGCACCTGCAATAACTTGAGTCGAAGACATTTTTAACCCTGTAGCCCATTTAGCAAAATGCTCACAGTTTCGGTCTGTTAATGAGTATTTCCACGTTCCAATTTGAGAGCGAGCAAGTTCGAGCACCTCTGACACCGGACGGTCGTAAGTAACTTTAGCTGGATATGTATGTTTACCTTGAGTTACAACATCCCAACTTTCTTCTTGAACTGTGCCATTTCGCTGAGTTGCAGAAATGAGCATAGGTAAACCCTTTTCGCATAAAGAATCTGAGACTAGAGACCAGTGCTGATAAACACCGAAGTTGCTGACAACAATATCGCCGGCATTTAGATTTTGAAATGACATATGTATCCCTACATTAGATTAATTGACGATATCAATATGTGGGCATGTTTTGGAAACTCAAGTGATTGCATAGGTATAACGCCCGGCTAAGGGGTTGACAACGCACCACCGAACTCAAAAAACACACTGTAAACACTGAACTTTAATTTTGCACTAAAGTCGCCACGCGTTGGCAATCCCTCTTGAGCCGTTTGTTAGCTGCTGTACTTTAGCCGGAGATTTACTACCCAACAACCTAATTTAAAACACATTATTGCTTTCAAGCGACAAAATAAAATGGACAACTGAAAAACTAAAACCTAACCCACGAAACGCACTTGGTAAAGAAGAAATAGCAGAGAAACTGACGAGCTTCTAGGACTTAAATTTACAAAGAATTCTTTCGAAGAAGCCAACAACCAAGTGCGCGAAATCCATTTAAGCGCGAAAGAGCTTCAAAACCAAAGAAGCCACACCAAAGAAATAAACAAACACAACACTTCCCGTAAACAGACTTCAGTTAGTTCAACCGCTTCACGAACAGTGCCACTGGCGAGATACGCGGAAAAGTGCGGACTTTCAGATGTAAAGCTAGAACCTCAGACTAAGAAAAATAAACACGTAATTTCATAATTTTTCTTAACCTCAGCTAACGCCCGGCTAAGGGGTTGACAACGCACCGCCGAACTTAAAAAACACACTGTAAACACTGAACTTCAATTGTGCACTAAAACCGCCACGCGTTGGCAATCCCTCTTGAGCCGTTTGTTATGTGCCATTTTGTGCACTGCACCATAACTTATCTGCCTTTCATAGGCAAGATGTTGCCCATGCGTGATCTTCTGTGCAAATTTGACAATTATCTTTTAATAGACTTAGGCTCAGCATTAAACTCTGCCTAACTTTAAAATGTCCTCTTAAGGAAAACTCATGGCTCACACTGCCTACCTAACCATTGTTGGTGAAAAACAAGGCTTAATTTCTAGTGGCTGTAACACCAAGGACTCAATGGGCAATAAATTTCAAACTGAGCATATGAATGAAATTACCGTATTGTGTTGTGAACATAATATGAATAAGCAACCAGAGGATACTCGAAAAACACACTGCCCACTCTACATCACCAAAATATCGATAAAGCCTCACCACTTTTAGCCACGGCATTTGCAAGCCAAGAATACTTAGATTGTGTCATTGATTTCTTCAGAACAAACGAGCAAGGGTATAACGAAAAGTTTTATACCATTGAACTTAAAAAAGCACTGGTTACAGGCATTGACTTTACACAACCCCACACTGTTCTTTCACACAATGAAGAAATGCATGAAAACATCGCACTAAGTTACAAAGAAATTGTCTGGAAACACAATATCGCAGGGACGATGGGGTACGACAATTGGGAAAATGGTGGATTACATGGCTAGACCCGATTTATACGAATTTTGGGAAGTTCAAAAGGCAACAAAGAACTTAACCATGCAAGCCTCTATTTTATCTCAACGGCATATTAAGAACGGTGCATTACGGTCTAAATTCACACGAGAAATTGATGTCTTTGGACAGTGTTTAGTTGAGGACTTCGAAAATGGCCGAAAAACTAAAAACCAAGTATTTAATGAGGTGCAAAAAGAAAACCGCAATCTTCTTGACCAAGGAAAACTGATTGCTCAAAAAGGTATTGGCCTCATTGCAGGTGTAATGCAAACCGTAGCTGGAGGAGCGACATGTTATTATTCCGCGGGAATGCTATGCGCTGTTTATGGTGCCCCTCTAGCGTTACATGGAGCGAATAATATTTATGAAAATGGTAAATATTTCGTTGATGGCGATGAAAATGCAACTGGTCTAGTTCGCCAAGGTTATCAAAATGCAGCCCAATTTATAGGCTTTGATCAACACGTTGGAAATATGGCTTACTACGGTGTTGATTTAGGGTTGTCTTTTCGTGGTGCATTTGGTCGCTCAACCACCGTAAAACCACCATCAGCGTCAAATGAACTTCATTATGCACCAAACTTGCTACCGCTAAAACCAGTACAAACATGGAATCGTCGCCAACATGCTAAACGCTTTAAATTGTTCAGATACTCATCTGAAGATTATTTAAGAGGCTATCAAGCAACTAGCAAAGCAGCGCTAGGAGCCGAAGCTCTTGGAGATGCAGCCACACTGGAACAATTATACAAGGAATCTAACAATTGATAGAAAATATTTTATTTTGGATTGTTTCTTTTATGTTAATTATTATATTTAGAAAAGCATCAAAATTAAATTATTCCAGATCATTTCACATATGGATATATGCATTTTTTTGGTTGTTAGTAGGTAGTCAATATTATTCTATATTCATCAATGGCGATCCAATGTTTTTTATGGATGCGATTATACCAAGCTTTAGTGGTAATTATTTCATCCAATATTCCAGCCTATTCATATCATTAATCTTTTGTATTTTCTGTCTACCTAAAACGAGAGTACCTAAAAATGATTAGTACACGGGCACATAACGCCCGGCTAAGGGGTTAACAACGCACCACCGAACTTAAAAAACACACCGTAAACACTGAACTTCAATTTTGCACTAAAGTCGCCACGCGTTGGCAATCCCTCTTGAGCCGTTTGTTATGCAAATTCAATGAGATAAACTGAATTTACACGACCCAAAGCCACAATTGCAATGGTTGAGTGACTCAAGAACCAACCCAAGTAGGAGCAGAGATAAATAAGCCGCCAAAACAAAGTCCACCTTTCAACAACCAACCAAGCTTGGATTCAAGTACGAAGTGCGACACCTCTGAACATAAAAACAGTGAGATGCGATAATCATGAAGTTTGCTCCCGCCAAGAAGTAAAAAACATGAGATACACGCACCTCACTGAGAACGAAAGGTATATGATTTCTGCGCTCAGAAAGCAAGGAGTTAGTACCGCTAAAATAGCTAAACAACTGGGTCGTCACAAAGCTACGATCTATCGAGAAATTGAACGCAATTCCCGATACAACAGACACTTTAAAAGGTACTCCTATCAGGCGTGGAGAGCCCAACAAATGGCTCGCAACCGGCTGAGCCGCTCGCGCAGAAATAAGCGTTACAGCGAAATCGACTTCAGGTTACCTGAAGCCTTGCTACGCCTAGATTGGAGCCCTGACCCGTAAGCGCGTCATAAACCCCGCATTCTAATCACCTAGCCCGAATAATAAGATCAAACCTCCAACCCAAAGGAGATTTGAAATGGCCAAACGACGCACTAACCAAGAATGGCGAACCCTGTTCGAACACTATGAATCCAGCCAACTATCACAACGATTATTCTGTGAACGTAACGGACTGAGCCTCTCCACTTTTTACGCTAAGCGCCAACAGTTAAAGCACATCGAAAAACCGAACACGGTTGGCTTTGTTAAAGCAGAAGTCGTTGAAAAGACCACAAAGTATCAAGCCACTCACGTTGTCGTTGCCAATATGACGCTGCTCGTCAATGATGTTGAACTGAGCATCCCACAAGGCACGCCAGCGACCTATCTCGCAGAGCTTATCGGTGCGCTGTCATGAAACGTATGCTCAGTGCTCCCGAAATCTATCTCTATCGCGAAAGCGTCGATTTTAGAAAGTCCATCAACGGCCTCGCTGCGATTATCGAAAATGACACCGACTTGCCCTTGGGCAGCGGCGCACTGTTCCTGTTCACCAACAAACAGCGCGACAAAATCAAAGTGCTGTACTGGGATAAAACAGGCTTTGCTCTTTGGTACAAGCGCCTTGAAAAAGCCAAGTACAAGTGGCCATCAAAAGAGCAAAATGAGGTGTTTACCCTAACTCAATTCGAGCTTGACAGACTGCTTTCTGGCTTCACGATTATCGGCCATAAACCCGTTAGAATAAACGATTTTACAATGACTTAAGCGATAATATAGCCATATCCACCAAGCATTAACGGCATGATTTTAGTATAATCAATGCCATGAAAAAGACGCCAAATATCAACTCAGAAAGCCAAGATGTTGCCGAGCTACAAGCGATGGTGAAAGCGCTGTTGGCGTCAGAAACCCAATTGAAACAAGAGCGTCAATCGCTGCTTGAACAGCTCAAACTTGCCTTCGACCGTCAGTTCGCTAAACGCTCGGAGGCGTTAAAGCCTTACGATGAATCTCAAGGTGATCTCTTCAACGAAGCGGAGTGTGAGGCCGCTAAGGAAGAAGAGGTTGAAGTTGTCACAACGACCATCACAAAGAAGAAACGTGGTAAACGCAAACCACTGCCAAAGACCTTGCCTCGTGAAGTTATCGAACTCGATTTAAACGACGATGAAAAGCAGTGCACTTGCTGTCAACATAACCTGCATAAAATCGGTGAAGACCGTAGCGAGAAACTTGAGTTCACGCCAGCGGTACTAAAAGTGTTGGAATATGTTCGTCCTAAATATGCTTGCCGCCAATGCGAGCAAACAGAAGACAAAAACCACGTCGTTCAAAAGCCAGCGCCGCAAAGCATTATCCCGAAGAGCTTCGCCACAGAAAGCTTGTTGGCCAATATCATCCTCGGCAAATATCAATACGCGATGCCACTTTACCGCCAAGAATCCCTGTTTACCCAGTCGGGTATCGAACTCTCACGAACCACCATGGCAAGGTGGATTATCCAAGTCAGTGAGAAGTTCGCTCCACTTTACGCGGCCTTAAAAACGCACCTACTTGAGCAAGTGGTGATTCAGGCGGATGAAACGCCGCTCAATGTCCTCAAAGAAGATAAACAGTGTTATATGTGGCTTTACTGCTCGGGCGCAGACTCGCCTGAAGCCGCCCTCCCTAATGTGAGAAATATCGTCTTGTACGACTATCAAAACAGTCGAGCTAGGGCGTGCCCTGTTGCCTTCTTGGGGGATTACAGTGGTTATCTACAAACCGATGGCTATGGTGTTTATGATGGGCTTCATCTCGTCACCAATGTCGGTTGCTTGGCGCATGCTCGGCGCAAGTTCATGGAGGCGAAAAAGCTGCAAGGCAAAGGCAAGTCAGGCAAAGCGGATAGTGCATTGGCTAAAATCCAGAAACTCTATGGAATAGAATCACGCTTAAAAGGTGCCTGTGCCGAAAAACGGAAAGCAGAGCGCCAAGAGCATGCTAAGCCGATACTGGATGAGCTTTATGAATGGATGACAACTCAGAAAGTGCTTGAGTCTAGCCCGCTGGGTAAAGCGATAAAATACACGCTCGGTCAGTGGCCGAAGCTGAGCCGCTATATCGATGACGGTCACTTATCGATAGACAATAATCGTGCTGAACGCGCAATAAAACCGCTGGTTATAGGCAGAAAGAACTGGCTCTTCTCGACCAATCCCAATGGAGCTGAAGCGAGCGCGATGCTTTACAGTATCGTCGAGACAGCGAAAGCCAACGGCCTTATCCTTTACGACTACATGGTTAAGTGCATGAAAGAGCTAGCGAAATCTGAGCCTGATATCGATGCACTCCTGCCTTGGAACTTCCAACACTAACAATATCGCCCCGTGGGATCATGGGGCGGATACAAAACACCAATGGTTTGATACGACAATACTTACCAAAACGAACCTCCATGTCACACGTGACACAGAAGCTGTGTAATGAAATTGCATATAAATTAAATACACGCCCACGCAAAAGGCTTGGGTATAGAACACCAACGGAGTATATTCATGCGCATCTGTAGAAAGTGTCGCACTTCAAACTTGATACTAAGTGAATTTACACAGCGCACAAATGATTTAAAGGAGCCCATGCCAGTTCTTTCGGACTACCCATTTTACTACTCCAGATCCAGCCGTTTAACTCATGTTCTTTTACTAGAATTTCACCGATAGCCAAACGATGCTCCTTGGCGAAATAATCCTCAAGTGCAGTTACCTCGCCATTGTCGATAGCTAGTATTTGTTTAGGAACCCAACCTTCTTTGTTTTCTCCTCGGCAGAAAATCCAGTTTGCCCAGTCACCTTCTTGATTGGATTCCTCTACAAACTCCAATTTTTCGCCTGAAACGATTCTAATCGGCGATTCTGGAGCATCTTGATATTCTTTAACGACTTTGTATTTCATAGCTTATTCCACTCCATTCACATAACGCCCGGCTAAGGGGTTGACAACGCACCGCCGAACTCAAAAAACACGCCGTAAACACTGAATTTCAATTTTGCACTAAAGCCGCCACGCGTTGACAATCCCTCTTGAGCCGTTTGTTAGGTGAATTTATACCGCTGAAATATAAACACAAACCTCTCGCTCACCACCTTGCATACGAAGTGTTTGGTTTTCTATGTAAGTAACACCAAGTTTATCGATAACTGACTTTGAACGTTCATTGCCAACAAGATGCATAACCTTTAACTCTGTCAATCCATGACATTCTATTGCGTACTCTATTAATGCCTTTGAAGCTTCTGTCGCATAACCTTGCCCCCAAAAATCGACACCCAACCAATAACCTAAGATACCTTGGCCATCTTTTAAACTCGGCAAACTCACTGCACCAATAAGCTCGCACGATTCTTTATGTACAACCGCATAAACAATACTCTCACCGCTGGCAAAGCCGGTTTCATGTGTTTCAATCCATGAAATTGCATCTGACACTTCGTATGGATGCGGTATGTTTGCCGTCATCTCTGCGATTCGTTTATCACCAGCCAATACTGATACTTGCTCTGCATCAGAGAGCTCAAATGGCCTAAGGATTAAACGTTCCGTTTCTAAAACTAAAACTTGCTGCATTATTCCACCAATTCACCTAACGCCCGGCTAAGGGGTTGATAACGCACCACCGAACTCAAAAAACACACTGTAAACACTGAACTTCAATTTTGTACTAAAGCCGCCACGCGTTGGCAATCCCTCTTGAGCCGTTTGTTATGTAACTATTTGACAGAAATAGAGATCTCGACTTCATGAGCACTTTTATAATATTCAAAGTCTGTTGTGTATGCTCGTTCATGAGGACAGTTTTCAGAGCTAAAGTAATTCCAAACTTCACCCCAAAGATCTATAACTGCTTGTGGCATTTCACCGCTCGCAGCAAAAGTCACGTACTTGCCAGAAGTAACATTTACTTTTACTGAGTCTGGTAATATTTCTGGTGATAAGGTATCCGAACAAGCGATAACGTCAAAAGCACCTGTAAAATCAGACTCATAGTTTGTGTACAAACCATAAACTTTTTGATTTTTCATCTAACTTTGGATCAGCATTTGTGTAAAATTTAGCCCAAAGATTTCCAATTTTTGCAGTCGATGAATTTACTTCATCCGCATTAGTTGTACGAATGACAAAACCAGTAACTTCAAAACCATTCATTTCATTGATGCTCATTTTTTCTCCTAGTTACATAACGCCGCGTTAAGGGGCGCAGGCACGCAATACAGAAGTGACCGCATGACAACTTAACCACTAAACCCAACGCAAATTGAAAATGCCACGCGTGCCAAGTCCCTCTTTAACGCTTTGTTATGTTTAAGCTTCAAGGGCTTACGTTTACCAAAACCAAGATTAACTCAGCATTGACTCACAAACAAAAGCCAAGACCTAAAAAACTGAAATGACTCATAGATTTGAAAAACAGACTTCGAATTTTGGCAACTCAAGCCCAAAAACTTGTGGTCAAAATACTGATTGAGCCAGCCGCACCTACCTCGCGCTTACTCGAAAATTGACTGAGGCAACACTCTGAATTTCCAGCGCCAAAGAATAAATGTCCGGAAAACAGCGCCAAACGAAGCCAACTTGCCGACAAACACAAAACCAACAAGCCGAGGGAGCAAAGAAAAGATGCAACCAACTGATTTTGCGTAATTAAACATAACGCCCGGCTAAGGGGTTGACAACGCACCGCCGAACTCAAAAAACACACTGTAAACACTGAACTGCAATTTTGCACTAAAGTCGCCACGCGTTGGCAATCCCTCTTGAGCCGTTTGTTATGCAAATTCAATAAGATAAACTGACTTTACTCGATCAAAAGCCACCATTGCAATGGTTGAGTGATTCAATAATCAACCCAAGCAAGAACTGTGATAAATAAGCCGCCAAAACAAAGTCCACCTTTCAACAACAAACCAAGCTTTTGAATCAGGAAAACTCAACGAGCGAAATCTTCAGCAAGTACAAAATGCTCGATAAACTTGCCCTTTCCACACTTTACGCACGCTGAATTGACAACAAACCAGCGCTAAAACTGATTGAGGCAAACAAAGAACCTTGCTTGTTTTACGGCTTGAGTTAACCACGAATCTAAGGGTGAAAAAGCTCATTTGCCGACAACATAAAACGAATGGCCGGAGAAATCCCAAACGATTGAGCCCCTAAATTTACCTGAGTTGCATAACGCCCAATTAAGGGGTGAACAACGCCTCCACTCAAACCTAAAGCATTGTGCCATAAACACTAAATTTGAAGTAGAAGCAAAAATGCCAAGCGTTGTGAATCCCTCTTAAATTGCTTGTTATACAAAAACTAGCCTTGCTTCAAAAACTTTCCACTTTTTTCGCTTAGCCAAGATGTAAAATGCTCTTCTTGTTCACCCAAAATAACGATCGCTACTGGTGAAGTAGAGCTTTCCATACTCTCTAATGCCTTATTACTCGGATGAAAAGCACAAAATACGCCATAACTTTGGTAACTCTTTATCGAAAATGGCGACTTTAAATTTACAGCTACACCTTGAAATTGAAGAGTAACCCCTTTAGCAAGTTTATTAGTCGCTGTTTGATCTAAGAACTTGCTGATAAAATCCGAATACTGAGCAACGTTGTTAACGACTAGGGTTAACTCTTTGTTATTGTCTTTTGCAATCTTGACCGCGTAGTGAAATACCGCTTTGAACACTTCTGGAGTCAACTTATCCCATGTATCTAAATACGCAAACCGTTCCATTTTATCTCCTTTTTGTATAACGCCCGGCTAAGGGGTTGACAACGCAACGCCGAACTCAAAAAACACACTGTAAACATTGAACTTCAATTTTGCGCTAAAGTCGCCACGCGTTGGCAATCCCTCTTGAGCCATTTGTTATGCAAATTCAATGAGATAAACTGACTTTACTCGATCAAAAGCCACAATTGCAATGGTTGAGTGATTCAAGAATCAACCCAAGCCAGAGCCGTGATAAATAAGCCGCCAAAACAAAGCCCACCTTTCAACAACAAACCAAGCTTTTGAATCAGACAAACTCAACAAGCAAGGCTTTCAGCAAGTGCGAAATGCTCGATAAACTTGCCCTTTCCACACTTTGCGAACGCTGATTTGACAACAAGCCAGCGCCAAAACTGATTGAGGCAAACAAAGAAATTTGCCTGTTTTACGGTTTGAGTTAACCACGAATTTGAAGGTAAAAATGCTCATTTGCCGACAACACAAAACGAATGGCCGGAGAAATCCAAAGGATTGAACCCCTAAATTTACCTGAGTTGCATAACGCCTGCTTAAGGGGCAGCCAACGCTACTACCAACTTCCCGCACAACACCGTAATCACAAAAACCAACGCATAGTAAAAATGCCACGCGTTGGCTGTCCCTCTTGAAGCGTTTGTTAGCTTGCGTGCCAAAGTGACACAATGATTGCTTTTTGTATATTTAAACACCATAATGACAATGTGACATTTTGACACAAAGGAGAACACATTATGGCTACCACTTTACCTCGTATCACTGCGAGAGTTGATGTCGATACACAAAACTTATTAACCAAAGCGGCTGCTCTCGCTGGCATGTCTAGTATTAACTCATTTGTACTCAATGCTGCAATCGAAAAAGCAAAGCAAGTGATTGAACGCGAACAAACACTAAAATTAAGCCAAACAGACGCCATTTTACTTATGGAAGCTCTCGATAAACCAACAACATTAAATCAAAAGCTTAAAACTGCCGCCGAACGCTATGAGACCAGAACCCAATGATGAAAACGGTATTACTCGATAAAGATAAACACGACAGAAACCGATTCAACTGCGGAATTGATGCGCTTAATAACTATTTGAAAGTCATGGCAAGTCAGCAAGCTAAAAAAGATAATACCCGAACATTTGTTTTAGAGGATGAAAATAACACCTCACTTATCATCGGTTTTTACACTTTAACAATGACACCCATTGACCTAAAAACATTGCCTGATAAGTTACAGAAAAAGCATCAGTCATCAACTTCTGGCGGACTCATTGCTCGCTTAGCTATCGATGATAGCTATAAAGGTAAAGGATTTGGCGAGTGGTTACTTATCGATGCTCTACGAAAACTACTAGCAGCTAGTGATAGCGTGGCATTTCCCGTCGTTATTGTTGACGCAAAAGATGGCGCCAAACATTTCTATGAGCGCTATGGTTTTAAAGCGTTTCAAGATGCAGAAAATAAGCTATTTATCACCATTTCAGATATTAGGGCAAGTTTAGGCTAGTTTATTGCTAGCCTTAAGCAAGCTAACGCCCGCTTAAGGGGCAGACAACGCTACTACCAAGCTTCCGCATAACACCGTAATCACAAAAACAAACGCATAGTAAAAATGCTACGCGTTGGCTGTCCCCTTAGTATCAAGTTTGAAGTGCGACACTTTCTACAGATGCGCATGAATATACTCCGTTGGTGTTCTATACCCAAGCCTTTTGCGTGGGCGTGTATTTAATTTATATGCAATTTCATTACACAGCTTCTGTGTCACGTGTGACATGGAGGTTCGTTTTGGTAAGTATTGTCGTATCAAACCATTGGTGTTTTCATTAGTGCCTCGTTCCCATGAATGGTATGGATTTGCAAAGTAAAACAGGCAGTTATGATGTTTTTCTAGTTGTGCATAACCATGAAATTCAGTGCCGTTATCTGATGTTATCGTTTTAAAAGGTAAGTCAGAGCGGGTCATGATTTTGCTCATTCTTACGTTGAGTGACTCGCTTGTTCTATCGTCCATTTGACCGATAAAAGTGTAGCCAGTCATTCTGTCGACTAAAGTGACGATACAGTGCTTGGTTCCGCGACCCACGACGGTATCAATTTCCCAGTGGCCAGGCTCTTTTCGATGCTCAGCGTCTGCAGGTCTTTCGGCAATATGACGCTTATTTGCCAGCCGTCCTCGACTGTCTTTTGAGTTGTACCTTTTACGCCTTTTCTTGGTGGATTGGCGTAGGTGTTTCCATAACGTTCCACCGAGAGTTTTATCGTTCCAAACGCGCTGATAAATGAGCTCGTGGCTCATTGTTGGATAGCCTCTCATTCTTAGGTATCCGACGATTTGGTCAGGGCTCCAATCCAGTCGTAGCAATGCTTCAGGTAGTCTGAAGTCAAGTTCGGTATAGCGTTTATTTCGCCGTGAACGACTAAGCCGGTTGCGCGCCATTTGCTGTGCTCGCTCTGGTTGATAAGAGTATCTATCGAAGAACTTGTTGTAACGACAATTACGTTCAATTTCTCGATAGATAGTGGCTTTGTGACGCCCCAGTTGTTTAGCTATTTTTGCGGTACTGATCCCTTGCTTTCTGAGCGCAGAAATCATATACCTTTCAATCTCAGTGAGGTGTGTGTATTTCATGTTTTTTACTTCTTGGCGGGAGCAAACTTCATGATTATCGCACCTTACTGTTTTTATGTTCAGAGGTGTCGCACTTCGTACTTGAATCCAAGCCCTCTTGAAGCGTTTGTTAGCTTTAGACTGTTTTATATGACTTGCCTTCTAGCAAACCATTTGGCGATAAAGTTAGGCTAAAACGTTTGAACAAACCAAAAAATTCCTTGTATGACATACCGATTTCAAGTTCATTTAAAGTAAACTCTGCGCCTTCAGCTACCATTTTTTGTTGAATATTTTCATAGCCAGCGACATTTGAATGTAGAAACCTAACAGAAAGAGTATTGTCTCGAACATGATGTACGGATGAATAAACTTGAATACCAAATACAAAGTGATCTTGTGGAATATTGTGATGTTGTCTTAAATAATCAGTTGCGTCTTGAGTGTCATCTCGATCAGCATGAACGCCTCCATTTAAATCTTTATATTGAACGCCTGGTTCGAAAATTGTCATAAATAATCCTTCTATGTTAATTAAGAATGTGAAAAAAGCTAACGCCCGCTTAAGGGGCAGACAACGCTACTACCGAGCTTCCGCATAACACCATTATCACAAAAACCAACGCATGATAAAAATGCCACGCGTTGGCTGTCCTTCTTGAAGCGTTTGTTAGCCGATTTTCAGATCTAGCTTGAAATTACGAATAATCTTTTCATCCAAACAGCTTCGTAAAAACTTATTCATTTGTATCATGTCATTAGAAGAGTAAAAATCGAGCATGAGCGTATTAAACTCTTGCTGACGCTTGGCTTGCACATTAATGATAGGAAAACCATTAGCCAACAAAATACCGTTCATCATGAACCGACCGGTACGTTTGTTAACATCCCAAAAAAATTGAGCGCGTGCCATTTGTAAAAATGCAGTAATTGCTTGATCGTAAACATCAGATTCACTATTAACCTGACTCTCAACTTCAAGCCATTTATCGTCCAACTCATCTGAAGCGGGGGGCTCATACTCTGAACCCGTAATGGAAACGTAACCAGAGCGAAACTTACCCCACTCTAACGCTTCTTCTTTGCCAGCTATATTGTGAATTTTTAAAGCGGTTTCTTTATTAAATTGAAACTCACCTTGATCAACTAAGCCAAAAATAAGTTCCCATGCTCGAGCTTGGTTCATTGCCATATTTTGATCACTAATTCGATGGCCACCTACGGTGATCCCATCAAGAATCGTTTGCACCTCAGGCAAAGTCATTGCTACACCCTCGAGGTTAACAGCGTCATAAACCAAAGCTGGAACATCTCTTTTGGCAAGTTGTTTAGCCAACGGTATATTTGGTTTCATATTCCACATGTTATCTGTCAATGCTGTCATTGTGGTCTTCTTCAATGTAAGTAAAACTTGGCTAAGTATACACTTACTGATGAGTAAGGTGGTAGAAGTCGGCTAACGCCCGGCTAAGGGGTTGACAACGCATAGCCGAACTCAAAAAACACACCGTAAACATTGAAGTTCAATTTTGAACTAAAGTCGCCACGCGTTGGCAATCCCTCTTGAGCCGTTTGTTAGCTGCTGCACTTTAGCCGGAGATTGACTACCCAATGGCCTAATTTAAAACACATTATTGCTTTCAAACGACAAAGTAAAACGGACAATTTAGAAACTAAAACCTAATCCACGAAACGCACTTGGCAAAGAAGAAATAACAGGAAAACTTGACGAGCTTCTAGGACTTAAATTTACAAAGAATTCTTTCGAAGAAGCCAACAACCAAGTGCGCAAAACCCATTTAGGCGCGAAAGAGCTTCAAAACCAAAGAAGCCACACCAAAGAAATAAACAAACACACCACTTCCCGTAAACAGACTTCGGTTAGTTCAAGCACTTCACGAACAGTGCCACTGGCGAGATACATGGAAAAGTGCTGACTTTCAGGTGTAAAGCTAGAGCCTCAGACCAAGAAAAAATGAACACGGAGTTTTATGATTTTTCTTAACCTCAGCTAACGCCCGGCTAAGGGGTTGACAACGCACTGCCGAACTAAAAAAACACACCTTAAACACTGAATTTCAATTTTGTACTAAAGTCGCCACGCGTTGGCAATCCCTCTTGAGCCGTTTGTTATGCAAATTCAATGAGATAAACTGACTTTACACGACCAAAATCCACAATTGCAATGGTTGAGTGATTCAAGAATCAACCCAAGCAAGAACTGTGATAAATGAGCCGCCAAAACAAAGTCCACCTTTCAACAACAAACCAAGCTTTTGAATCAGGAAAACTCAACCAGCAAGACTTTCAGCAAGTACAAAATGCTCGATAAACTTGCCCTTTCCACACTTTGCGCCCACAAGATTCACAACACGCCAACGCTAAAACTGATTGAGGCAAACAAAGAACCTTGCCTGTTTTACGGTTTGAGTGAACCACGAATCTGAGGGTAAAAGTGCTCATTTGCCGATAACACAAAACGAATGGCCGGAGAAATCTAAAAAGATTGAACCCCTAAATTTCCCTGAGTTGCATAACGCCCGGCTAAGGGGTTGACAACGCACCGCCGAACTAAAAAAACACACTGTAAACGCTGAATTTCAATTTTGCACTAAAGTCGCCACGCGTTGGCAATCCCTCTTGAGCCGTTTGTTATGCAAATTCAATAAGATAAACTGACTTTACTCGATCAAAAGCCACCATTGCAATGGTTGAGTGATTCAAGAATCAACCCAAGCAAGAACTGTGATAAATCAGCCGCCAAAACAAAGTCCACCTTTCAACAACAAACCAAGCTTTTGAATGAGACAAACTCAACAATCAAGACTTTCAGCAACTGTAAAACGCTCGATAAACTTGCTCTTTCCACACTTTGCGCCCACTGAATTGACAACAAACCAGCACCAAAACTCATTGAGGCAAACAAAGAACCTTGCCTGTTTTACGGCTTGAGTGAACCACGAATTTTAGGGTAAAAGTGCTCATTTGCCGACAACACAAAACGAATGGCCGGAGAAATCTAAAAAGATTGAACCCCTAAATTTACCTGAGTTGCATAACGCCGCGTTAAGGGGTGAGCAACGCGACTACCAAGTAACCGCATTGCACTAAAAACTAATAAAATCAACGCATAAAGAAAATGCTACGCGTTGCGAATCCCTCTTTAACGCTTTGTTATGTGCGTGGTTGAGAGTGCGATTTGACGTACTTTTTCACCTTTTTCATCGCCATTTGACGCTTTAACGGCGAAAGATAATCAATGAATAAATTACCAGAAAGATGGTCAATTTCATGCTGCATAACGATAGCTAGAAAATCATCACTTTCGATCGTGATTCGCTGACCTGTTCGATCTAACGCCGATACCACAACTGATGTATAACGCTCCACCTCTGCATAATAATCTGGAACTGAAAGACACCCCTCTTGACCTAAAGCTTTGTTGCTACCGCTCACTACTTCAGGGTTAATCAATATCAATGGCTGATCTCGATTATCTGAAAGATCAATAATAACAACCGCTTCTTTGCGACCCACTTGAACTGAAGCTAGACCTATACCATTATCAGTTGAATATAGGGTTTCCAACATATCATCGATTAACTTCTGAACCGATTCAATATCCTGCACTTTCTCTGCTGTAATCTTAAGCCTTAGATCTGGTGCTTTAAGAATTTCTAAAACTGCCATATTTACCTTTATATTTTAAGCACATAACGCCCAATTAAGTGGTGAACAACGCACTGGCCAAGCCGCTGCATTACACCGTAAACACTTTACCTGACGCATAGTAAAACTGCCACGCGTTGAGAATCCACTTGAATTGTTTGTATGGATACTTGGATTCAAGTACGAAGTGCGACACCTCTGAACATAAAAACAGTAAGGTGCGATAATCATGAAGTTTGCTCCCGCCAAGAAGTAAAAAACATGAAATACACACACCTCACTGAGATTGAAAGGTATATGATTTCTGCGCTCAGAAAGCAAGGGATCAGTACCGCAAAAATAGCTAAACAACTGGGGCGTCACAAAGCCACTATCTATCGAGAAATTGAACGTAATTGTCGTTACAACAAGTTCTTCGATAGATACTCTTATCAACCAGAGCGAGCACAGCAAATGGCGCGCAACCGGCTTAGTCGTTCACGGCGAAATAAACGCTATACCGAACTTGACTTCAGACTACCTGAAGCATTGCTACGACTGGATTGGAGCCCTGACCAAATCGTCGGATACCTAAGAATGAGAGGCTATCCAACAATGAGCCACGAGCTCATTTATCAGCGCGTTTGGAACGATAAAACTCTCGGTGGAACGTTATGGAAACACCTACGCCAATCCACCAAGAAAAGGCGTAAAAGGTACAACTCAAAAGACAGTCGAGGACGGCTGGCAAATAAGCGTCATATTGCCGAAAGACCTGCAGACGCTGAGCATCGAAAAGAGCCTGGCCACTGGGAAATTGATACCGTCGTGGGTCGCGGAACCAAGCACTGTATCGTCACTTTAGTCGACAGAATGACTGGCTACACTTTTATCGGTCAAATGGACGATAGAACAAGCGAGTCACTCAACGTAAGAATGAGCAAAATCATGACCCGCTCTGACTTACCTTTTAAAACGATAACATCAGATAACGGCACTGAATTTCATGGTTATGCACAACTAGAAAAACATCATAACTGCCTGTTTTACTTTGCAAATCCATACCATTCATGGGAACGAGGCACTAATGAAAACACCAATGGTTTGATACGACAATACTTACCAAAACGAACCTCCATGTCACACGTGACACAGAAGCTGTGTAATGAAATTGCATATAAATTAAATACACGCCCACGCAAAAGGCTTGGGTATAGAACACCAACGGAGTATATTCATGCGCATCTGTAGAAAGTGTCGCACTTCAAACTTGATACTAAGCGCCACTTGCGATTACATCAAATTAATACCATAATTAGGTACTATTTGGTATTAGGAGATTACAATGGCTAAAAATACTAGCATCACTCTCGGCGACCACTTTGATGGTTTCATTAGTAGCCAAATCCAAAGTGGACGCTATGGCTCAGCAAGTGAAGTAATTCGTTCCGCTCTACGTTTACTCGAAACACAAGAAACGAAAATGAACACTTTACGACAACTGCTCGTTGAAGGTGAAGAAAGTGGTATGGCTGATTATGACCTCAATTCGTTTATCAGTGAACTAGATAGTGAAGAAAGAAAATGAAACCATTCCAACTAACCAACAAGGCAAAATCCGATTTAAAAGATATTGCCTTATTTACCTCTCGCAGGTGGGGCCGCGAGCAACGAAATATTTATCTCAAACAATTCGATGAATCATTTTGGCTACTCGCTGAAAATCCTGATATCGGTAAAACTTGTGATGAAATCAGAGATGGCTACCGAAAATTTCCACAAGGAAGCCATGTTATTTTTTATCAACAAATTGGTAGCCAAAACATCCAGATCATAAGAATCTTGCATAAGAGTATGGATGTAAATCCAATCTTTGGCGCATAACGCCGCGTTAAGTAGGAGGGCGTTCAGAATTCTGTGTCAGCTAATTTTGGCTAAATATCTAAGACGTCATCCAAGCGACCTTCAAAATGAATCGCCAGTTGAGACAATGTCATATTCCAATTCTGTATTGGCATTGTCCATTTCTTAGAAGCATTCAATATCCCAGCATACAGTAGCTTAAGCAAGCTATTTTCATTTGGGAACCCACCCTTAGTTTTGGTCAGTTTACGGAATTGGCGATGTACGGCTTCAATAGCATTTGTCGTGTAAATAGCCTTTCGGACGTATTCTGGATATTTGAAGTAAACCGATAAATTTGCCCATTTGTTCCGCCAGGAACGAATCACTATTGGGTATTGCTGTCCCCACTTGGCTTCCAAACGATCCAACTCCATCTCGGCCGCTTCTTTGCTGACAGCCCGATAGACTGGCTTCAAGTCGGCCATAAACGCCTTCTGATGCATTGCTGAACTTCTGTATCAGGATAGATGGTTGCTATCGCTTCTGGGAAGCCTGTTAGCCCATCTACGCAGGCGATCAAGATATCTTCAACGCCGCGGTTATACAGATCTGTTAGCACGGAGAGCCAGCAATTAGCGCCTTCCGACTCTGACAGATAAAGACCGAGTAGCTCCTTTTTCCCCTCAACATCTAAGCCCAATATTGTGTATATCGCTTTGCTAACGTAGCGTCCGTCTTCTTTGATTTTATAGTGGATGGCATCAAGCCAGACAAAGGGATAAAGTGCATCGAGCGGACGTTGCTGCCACTCCTTCAGCTCAGGTATCAAACGGTCGGTAACACCTGTGATGGTGGCCTCAGAGACATCAATGCCATACATATCTTCTACGTGACCACGGATATCACGGTAGCTCATACCGAGCGAGAACATGGATAGGATCTTACGGTCGATCTCATCGGTCAATTTAGTCTGGTTCTTCGTAAGCGCGTCATAAACCCCACATTCTAATCAATCTCGGCACGCCATAAGATCAAATCTCCAACCTCAAGGAGATTTGAAATGGCAAAAAGACTCTCTCATCAAGAATGGCATACCCTATTCGATCAATACGAATCCAGTCATCTGTCTCAACGCGTGTTCTGTGAACAAAATGGGCTGAGCCTTTCAACCTTCCATGCCAAGCGACAGCAACTAAAGTTCATAGAGCAACCTAAGAGCAGTGGATTCGTTAAAGCTGAAGTCGTTGAAAAAACGACACGCTACCAGATGACTCAAACACCGATTGCCAACATGACACTATTGATTAATGACGTTGAACTCAGCATCCCCCAGGGAACACCTGCCTCGTATCTGGCAGAGTTAATCGGAGCACTGTCATGAAGAGAATGCTGAGTGCCCCTAATGTTTACCTGTATCGGGAGTTCGTGGATTTTAGAAAGTCCATTAATGGTCTGGCGGCGATTATTGAATCTGAAACCGATTTACCGCTCGGAAGCGGTGCGCTGTTCCTGTTTACCAATAAACAACGCGATAAAGTCAAAGTCTTGTACTGGGATAAAACGGGCTTCGCTCTGTGGTATAAACGGTTGGAAAAAGCCAAATTCAAATGGCCCACTCAAGAGAAAAAGCAGGTATACACCCTGACTCAATTTGACCTAGACAGACTGTTATCTGGCTTCACGATAATCGGCCATAAACCGATAAAAATAGACAACTTTACAATGAGTTGAACCCGATAAAAGTGAGTTATACCAAGCCTTGACGTGGTGTTTTTAATATAATCAATGCCATGAAAAAGACGCCCGATATTAACCCAGAAAGCCAAGACATCGCCGAGCTTCAAGCTATGGTGAAAGCGTTGATGTCGGAGAAAAAAGAGTGGCAACAAGAGCGCCAATCCTTAATTGAGCAGTTTAAACTGGCCCTTGACCGTCAATTCGCCAAACGCTCGGAAGCGTTAAAGCCGTATAACGAAGCACAGGGTGACCTCTTTAATGAGGCGGAATGTGAAGCGGCGAAATCGGAAGATGAGGTTATCACCACGACGACAATCAAACGTCGTGGTAAACGTCAACCGCTTCCTAAAGACTTGCCACGTGAAATTATCGAGCTTGACCTAGATGAGCACGACAAACAGTGCTCATGCTGCCAACACATTTTGCATAAAATCGGCGAAGACCGCAGTGAAAAGCTTGAGTTCACGCCCGCCGTCCTAAAAGTGTTGGAATATGTTCGCCCGAAATACGCCTGTCGTCAGTGTGAACAAGAGGCTGAAAAAAGCCACATTCACCAACAACCCGCACCGATAAGTATCATCCCCAAAAGCTTCGCTACCGAAAGTCTGCTTGCCAACATTATTTTAGGCAAATATCAGTATGCGCTTCCGCTGTATCGTCAGGAAACCTTGTTCACCCAATCAGGTATCGAGTTATCGAGAACGACCATGGCCAGGTGGGTAATCCAGGTTAGTGAAAAGTTCAAACCGCTTTATCAGGCACTGAAGACTCACTTACTCGAACAAGTGGTGGTTCAGGCCGATGAAACGCCGCTCAATGTGCTCAAGGAAGACAAGCAATGTTATATGTGGTTGTACTGCTCGGGAGCCGACTCCCCTGAAGCTAAACTCCCTGACATGAAAAATATCGTCTTGTTCGACTATCAAAACAGTCGCGCGAGAGTGTGCCCCGTGAACTTCTTGGGTGATTACTCAGGCTATCTGCAAAGTGATGGTTACGCGGCTTATGATGGATTAACCAACGTCACCAATGTCGGTTGCTTCGCTCATGCACGTCGTAAGTTCATGGAAGCGAAGAAGCTTCAGGGCAAAGGTAAAACAGGTAAAGCGGATGTGGCGTTAGCCAAAATCCAAAAGTTGTACGCACTTGAATCTCGATTAAAACTGGCTTCGGTCGAAGAGCGTTGGGCAGAAAGACAAGCGCAGGCTAAACCGATGTTGGATGACATCTATGACTGGTTAACCACGCAGAAAGTCATCGAATCGAGTCCTCTTGGTAAAGCCATCAAGTACACCTTGGGTCAGTGGCCTAAGCTGATACGCTATGTTGAAGATGGGCATTTATCTATCGACAACAACCGAGCGGAACGCGCAATCAAATCGCTGGTCATTGGCAGAAAAAATTGGTTATTCTCGACGAATCCGCTTGGTGCTGATGCGAGTGCTTTGCTGTATAGCATCATCGAGACGGCGAAAGCGAACGGACTGATACTCTACGATTACATGGTCAAATGTATGAAAGAGCTGGCAAAGTCTGAGCCTGATATCAACTCACTGCTTCCCTGGAACTTCTCACATTCAAATTAAAACGCCCCGTGGGATCATGGGGCGCATACCATTTATCTATCCTAATGATGTATGAAAAAAGGTGCTTAATTTTATATTAAAGCATGAAAAGCTCAAATAGAGATATAACGCCGCATTAAGGTGTGAGCGGCGCTTGGCTATACTTGAGCGAAGCGAAAATGCCAAGCGTTGCGAATCACTCTTAAATGCTTTGTTAACTGGCTGCTTCTGCAACCCTTGGATTAGGAATTGATTGAGCTAAAAACTCCGGCATATGATTTGCTGCATTTAAACCACCATCGTGAACTGTGCCTAAATCTTTAGGGTCAACATCAGCAGTCGGCCAAATTTTATTGTGTCCAATAAAGCGATCTAGATTCAATTTATCTAACTCTAGGAAGAAGTAATCCTCCGTTTCACCTCTAGACACACCCGCGGCCCAATACGCAAATGAGCTTGCAATAATGTCCGCAACTTGTACTTGTTTGTGTTTCTTTGAGTCAGCAAACTTGAGGGACTTACCTTTTAGCGGCAAGTCAAACTTACGGCGATCATACCCCAGTTCTACATTTTCCTGAGTCCAATCCATGAGCATAGCGAACATCTCTCTTTGTTTTTCAATGCTATGAGAGTCATCGTGAACTAAATGGAAGCCTTTAGGATACTCTTTACCCCATTGAATACATTGTGTAAATAAAGCAGGAATTGACGGATCAAGTGCTGATTTGTCTATGTTCGCCAGTGCGCTATCAATTACCTGTTTAGTTTCAAGAATCTGATTAATATCAGACTTAAAGCCTTCGCTTGAAGATGACGCCTTAACCAATTCAACGCTTGAGTAAAATGCTTCAATTGAAGCTGGCGTTTGTTCCTTAATCATGTTGACAAATAGCTTATACATTTCATCAACTAAATCTTCGGAGCAGAATGACTGTAAACAAATGAACAACATATTTGACAAGGCGATATTTTGACCGTTTACATATAAGTCAACTCCTCTAAGGTGCAACATATGTTCAATCAATAAGTCTACAATTTTTGATGTGACCATAAATCGTTTTAAGAAAACATTCATCTTCACACTAGTAGGGTTGACCGCTGGATCACGCAACATTCGGATAATGCCATCTTGACCTGCTTTGTTTCGTTTAAGCCTTTTGAAATGAAGTTCACTCTCTGCGCGAGAGCCTATCAACTGAAGAAGTCTGTCGGCTTCTTTCTGGGGAAAATCACAACTAGCCAACGTAAATACTGGTTGGTCATTATCCAGTAGATTTGAACCCGTGTTCCCCGACTCATCGAAATAGATAGTAGGAATTAAGCTTTGCTTTCTACGAGTAGCTTCAGCCTTTTGGTTCGCTACCTTTTTCGCTTTAGCTTGCTTTTGCATTCTTTTTTGTTTGCTATTTTTGCTCATTTTTACTCCTGCCAGTTAACGCCTGCAATAAGGTGTGCCCCACTGAATTAGCAAAGCACACCGAACTTCACACCAAAATCGCCGAGTGTAACGCATCACCTTGATTGCTTTGTTAACCGCTAGCTAACGTGAAGTGTCATTATTTACACTGTTATCAGTTGCATAGCTAACAGCCCTTTGATTTGTACCTTTGTGAATCTTATAAAACCAATCGAAAATTAAAGCATTATTTTTTCGATTCAAATAAATGAGATCTTGTACATTCCGCACTGTTTTTCTTGTTGGATTTGATTCTGCAATAGCAGCATCAATAACAGTTGCTAATCCTTTTTTATCTCTAATTGATTCACTATTTTCATAGTTATTTACCACACAAAAATTAACGAGTGGCCAACATGGTATAACAACTGACAATATAAATGACTCAAGAGTTAACCCATAATAAATTGAAATAGAAAAACTTATAAATACAAAGGAAAATGTAATTAAATTAACTAGTGATACAAACGACTTCCGTTGTGCCAAATCCCAAGATAAATTTTCTTGTTGACATAATAGCGTTGCTTTAACTTTAGACTCTTGAAGTACTTCAACTGATGGAGTATACCAATCAACAAGATCCTCCCAATTCGAATGTTTTTTTTGATAAGCATCAGAAGCTGTCTTTATATCAAAATCATTTACTTCCGAACCACAAATCACTTTGTTCCATTTAATATCTAATGCATAACAATCAAATATTTCCTGAATTTTTGCTCCCTTTTCTTTCATCGATGGAATGATTTTTTTTAAGTACACAAGCTCGACAAACGATAGTAAAAGCGCATAAATTGCAATATAATTTGTAATATCTATCTTTTTGAAGCCAATAATGTTTAAAAACTCATCATTTATTAACAATGGCTTTGCTATGAAATTTAAAAGTATCATTATAAAGACTGAAAAAACAAGGTAAATTCCAATCCTTAATTTAGCCTCGCTGTATGTTTGCCTTTGTGCTGCAATCCGCTCTAATGATATTCTTTCATTTTGTCTTACATTTATATTTGTCATCATACATCCAATGATAAAGAGCCCAATAATGAGCTCTTTATCGTTCTTGGATTCAAGTACGAAGTGCGACACCTCTGAACATAAAAACAGTAAGGTGCGATAATCATGAAGTTTGCTCCCGCCAAGAAGTAAAAAACATGAAATACACACACCTCACTGAGATTGAAAGGTATATGATTTCTGCGCTCAGAAAGCAAGGGATCAGTACCGCAAAAATAGCTAAACAACTGGGGCGTCACAAAGCCACTATCTATCGAGAAATTGAACGTAATTGTCGTTACAACAAGTTCTTCGATAGATACTCTTATCAACCAGAGCGAGCACAGCAAATGGCGCGCAACCGGCTTAGTCGTTCACGGCGAAATAAACGCTATACCGAACTTGACTTCAGACTACCTGAAGCATTGCTACGACTGGATTGGAGCCCTGACCAAATCGTCGGATACCTAAGAATGAGAGGCTATCCAACAATGAGCCACGAGCTCATTTATCAGCGCGTTTGGAACGATAAAACTCTCGGTGGAACGTTATGGAAACACCTACGCCAATCCACCAAGAAAAGGCGTAAAAGGTACAACTCAAAAGACAGTCGAGGACGGCTGGCAAATAAGCGTCATATTGCCGAAAGACCTGCAGACGCTGAGCATCGAAAAGAGCCTGGCCACTGGGAAATTGATACCGTCGTGGGTCGCGGAACCAAGCACTGTATCGTCACTTTAGTCGACAGAATGACTGGCTACACTTTTATCGGTCAAATGGACGATAGAACAAGCGAGTCACTCAACGTAAGAATGAGCAAAATCATGACCCGCTCTGACTTACCTTTTAAAACGATAACATCAGATAACGGCACTGAATTTCATGGTTATGCACAACTAGAAAAACATCATAACTGCCTGTTTTACTTTGCAAATCCATACCATTCATGGGAACGAGGCACTAATGAAAACACCAATGGTTTGATACGACAATACTTACCAAAACGAACCTCCATGTCACACGTGACACAGAAGCTGTGTAATGAAATTGCATATAAATTAAATACACGCCCACGCAAAAGGCTTGGGTATAGAACACCAACGGAGTATATTCATGCGCATCTGTAGAAAGTGTCGCACTTCAAACTTGATACTAAGGTTTAATTATAAGTAGTAATTTGGGAATTTATCATTATAGAGAAGGTTATACCAATCGAAAGCCTCTTTTGTTTTTCCTGCTTCTTCTGCAGTCAGAGCTTTACTTGCTCTAGTGTAAGCCGTTCTTAATTTTGAAAGTGCTGAATCTTTCTGAACATCAGAACCACAAGCAGAAATCAATCCAGAAACTTTCATGGGATCCTGCATACTTGCTAATTCGTTTGATAATAAAACATTAAATACACCTTTTATATCAAAACGATGAACGATTGTTGACTCAGAGTCACAATATCTTGCAGTCTGCAATTCTAAATAAAATGACGAAATAGGAACATCATTATAATACTTCCATGCCTTAATAAATCGAATTAATTCTTTAACCTTTCCGTTATGCTTATCATCAATTCTTTTTACATACGAATTGTGCGATGCTGGACTAGATTTTAGCCAACCTCCAGAACCATTCGCAATTTCATAGACCTTAAAACCATTATCGTTAGTACTAACATGGTCACATGGTGCAACCTCTGTCCATTCAGACTTGGATGTACCAAATGGAACCAAAACTGTTGGGCATGATACTCGTACACCAGTATTAGGGAAGCGAGCCGCTAACCTTTCTCGTACATTAACCAAACTAGTTGCTGAGTTTACATTTAATTGTGGCGATGGAAACACCGCAAAATAATCAACATCACTGTAACCAGAAATGCTAGTTCCATTACCAAAAGAACCTGTTCTAAAGAAATTCGTCATTTTAAAATGCGTATCTAAAACAGATTTTATAGAAGCTCGATGCGATTTTGCGGCCGCCGTTTCACTTGAAGTTGGAGTCAACTTCGTTACGAAATCACGAAATCCCTGATCTAATGTTTTTGGCATAAGCAACCCTTATAATTTTACTGAATCTATTGATTTTAATGCTATTACAACACCATTAATATGCACCAAGTCAAGTGCAAGAAAGATGTACGATGATTTAACATACAAAAGCGGTTAACGCCCTGTTAAGGTGTGAGCAACGCAATACCGAAGCTCCCGCATACCACCTTAAACACCAAACGCAACGCATAGTAAAAATGCCATGCGTTGCGAATCACTCTTAAACAGATTGTTAAATTTCTTGGATTCAAGTACGAAGTGCGACACCTCTGAACATAAAAACAGTAAGGTGCGATAATCATGAAGTTTGCTCCCGCCAAGAAGTAAAAAACATGAAATACACACACCTCACTGAGATTGAAAGGTATATGATTTCTGCGCTCAGAAAGCAAGGGATCAGTACCGCAAAAATAGCTAAACAACTGGGGCGTCACAAAGCCACTATCTATCGAGAAATTGAACGTAATTGTCGTTACAACAAGTTCTTCGATAGATACTCTTATCAACCAGAGCGAGCACAGCAAATGGCGCGCAACCGGCTTAGTCGTTCACGGCGAAATAAACGCTATACCGAACTTGACTTCAGACTACCTGAAGCATTGCTACGACTGGATTGGAGCCCTGACCAAATCGTCGGATACCTAAGAATGAGAGGCTATCCAACAATGAGCCACGAGCTCATTTATCAGCACGTTTGGAACGATAAAACTCTCGGTGGAACGTTATGGAAACACCTACGCCAATCCACCAAGAAAAGGCGTAAAAGGTACAACTCAAAAGACAGTCGAGGACGGCTGGCAAATAAGCGTCATATTGCCGAAAGACCTGCAGACGCTGAGCATCGAAAAGAGCCTGGCCACTGGGAAATTGATACCGTCGTGGGTCGCGGAACCAAGCACTGTATCGTCACTTTAGTCGACAGAATGACTGGCTACACTTTTATCGGTCAAATGGACGATAGAACAAGCGAGTCACTCAACGTAAGAATGAGCAAAATCATGACCCGCTCTGACTTACCTTTTAAAACGATAACATCAGATAACGGCACTGAATTTCATGGTTATGCACAACTAGAAAAACATCATAACTGCCTGTTTTACTTTGCAAATCCATACCATTCATGGGAACGAGGCACTAATGAAAACACCAATGGTTTGATACGACAATACTTACCAAAACGAACCTCCATGTCACACGTGACACAGAAGCTGTGTAATGAAATTGCATATAAATTAAATACACGCCCACGCAAAAGGCTTGGGTATAGAACACCAACGGAGTATATTCATGCGCATCTGTAGAAAGTGTCGCACTTCAAACTTGATACTAAGTTCATTTTGCCCAAGGGTCTTCAAGACAAATATCGATCATGTCTAAATTTGTAATGTCGATGTTTGCATACCTGTCATTTCGTTCGTTAACTCTTGGCGTACCATAGATAAAAACATAAGCAGTCGGGTTCGGAGACTTATAAAGTTTTTCAATCCTTTTTGCTACCAACTTTTTCATCTTGTAATGTTCAATTAGCCGGTCACCAATCATAACCGTGGTGGTGAACTCTTTGGTTCTGCTATTACCCTTTAGTTTCTTCTTGAATTTTATCTGGTAACCGTGACCTGATGGTAGCCTGTTGATAAATGCCCAACCGTGATAAATAGAAGGCATTTGCGGCAAGTCAGAAACTATCTGATTTTCTATTTTACTAAAAAGGCTTGTGTAAGGTTTATCTTTACCCGCAATATTTAGTCTGCGTAGTTCTAAAGTTCCATCTTTCTTGTACCTAGCATACCTACTAACAACTGTCCTTACCGAATAGATACTACTAGTGACACCAATTTCTTTCAGTTGCCTTTCAGCTTTTGACTTCAGTATGTTAACCATTCGTACTTTGGCGTTTTTAGCGCGGCTATTAGTTTTATAATGGTCGTAATACGATTCAGGTCTTTTCTCTAAGAATGTGTCTACGATTGAAGTATCAAGCGTTTTATGAGTCGCTGTTTGCGTTGTTGGCTCTGCGTACTGAAGCTTCAGAGGTACATTTCTAGAAACTTCACACCCTTTGGTGTGAGAACCAAATACTCGGAAATGAGGCACTACTTTTAGTGAGCTAGTATCTTTATCAAGGTTTGCACAAGTAACATTAGCTGAACAGTTTGTACCCGGACACAAAAATGCTCTCTTGTCTTCGAGCATTCCCGACCAGTAAAGCTCATATGCTTTATCTGGGTCGATAAAATCATCTATTTCAATAGAATATGCCACATCTAAAGACATATTATGTTACCTCCGAATGAATATAACGCCGCGTTAAGGGGTGAGTGCCGCCTAAACCAACTTTCCGCATACCACTTTCACCACCAAAATCACCGCATACCAAAAATGCCACGCGGCACGAATCCCTCTTTAACGCTTTGTTATGTTTCTTGGATTCAAGTACGAAGTGCGACACCTCTGAACATAAAAACAGTAAGGTGCGATAATCATGAAGTTTGCTCCCGCCAAGAAGTAAAAAACATGAAATACACACACCTCACTGAGATTGAAAGGTATATGATTTCTGCGCTCAGAAAGCAAGGGATCAGTACCGCAAAAATAGCTAAACAACTGGGGCGTCACAAAGCCACTATCTATCGAGAAATTGAACGTAATTGTCGTTACAACAAGTTCTTCGATAGATACTCTTATCAACCAGAGCGAGCACAGCAAATGGCGCGCAACCGGCTTAGTCGTTCACGGCGAAATAAACGCTATACCGAACTTGACTTCAGACTACCTGAAGCATTGCTACGACTGGATTGGAGCCCTGACCAAATCGTCGGATACCTAAGAATGAGAGGCTATCCAACAATGAGCCACGAGCTCATTTATCAGCGCGTTTGGAACGATAAAACTCTCGGTGGAACGTTATGGAAACACCTACGCCAATCCACCAAGAAAAGGCGTAAAAGGTACAACTCAAAAGACAGTCGAGGACGGCTGGCAAATAAGCGTCATATTGCCGAAAGACCTGCAGACGCTGAGCATCGAAAAGAGCCTGGCCACTGGGAAATTGATACCGTCGTGGGTCGCGGAACCAAGCACTGTATCGTCACTTTAGTCGACAGAATGACTGGCTACACTTTTATCGGTCAAATGGACGATAGAACAAGCGAGTCACTCAACGTAAGAATGAGCAAAATCATGACCCGCTCTGACTTACCTTTTAAAACGATAACATCAGATAACGGCACTGAATTTCATGGTTATGCACAACTAGAAAAACATCATAACTGCCTGTTTTACTTTGCAAATCCATACCATTCATGGGAACGAGGCACTAATGAAAACACCAATGGTTTGATACGACAATACTTACCAAAACGAACCTCCATGTCACACGTGACACAGAAGCTGTGTAATGAAATTGCATATAAATTAAATACACGCCCACGCAAAAGGCTTGGGTATAGAACACCAACGGAGTATATTCATGCGCATCTGTAGAAAGTGTCGCACTTCAAACTTGATACTAAGTTTAAGCTTCAAGGGCTTACGTTTTACCAAAACCACGATTAACTCAGCGTTGACTCACAAACAAAAGCCAAAACCTAAAAAACTGAAATGACTCATAAATTTGAAAAACAGACTTCGAATTTTGGCAATTCAACCCCAAAAACTTGTGGTCGAAATACTGATTGAGCCAGCCGCACCAACCTCGCGCTTACTCGAAAATTGACTGAGGCAATTCTCTGAATTTCCAGCGCCAAAGAATAAATGTCCGGAAAACAACGCCAAACGAAGCCAACTTGCCGACAAAAACAAAACCAAAAAGCCGAATGAGCAATGAAAAGATGCAACCAACTGATTTTTGGTGATTAAACATAACGCCCGGCTAAGGGGTTGATAACGCACCACCGAACTCAAAAAACACACCGTAAACACTGAACTGCAATTTTGCACTAAAGTCGCCAAGCGTTGGCAATCCCTCTTAAGCCGTTTGTTATGTACGTGGTTGGTTCTATCCCCAGAAACACCCATAAGTATCGTCTTCTAGTATTTCCAAGAAAGCTTCTAGAAGTTGAATCTCTGGGATTGGCTCATACGAATGCCATTTTTGGTCGGATTTCATCCAGTAAATTTTCCACGCGTCACGCGACTTATAATATTTGACTTTGGCTACTGGGCACTCCATTTTTTCGGATGGATCATTCCACTTAGGACGTATCTCGAAGATTTCGATGACCTGCCCCTCTAACCGATACCCAATATCAAGTTGATTGCGGATCTCTTCTGGCGGTCGACAAGAATCAAGGTACTTCTCCACTGCCTTTCTGTAACGCTGTTGCTCAATTTCTGAAAATGCCATATCTATCACCTAACCCTTTAATTAAGCTAAGTTTACGACCTAATTTCATACGTTGGCTAGGTTAATTTTCGAGAAAGTACATAACGCCCGGCTAAGGGGTTGACAACGCACCGCTGAACTTAAAAAACACACTGTAAACACTGAACTTCAATTTTGCACTAAAGTCGCCACGCGTTGGCAATCCCTCTTGAGCCGTTTGTTAGGCCAACCGATTGACAACGATACTTTCAAAACCAAAGAACGAGTTTTTTTGTAAACTTGAAACAAACTAACCGATTCATTTATAAACCAAAACGCTAAATCAGCAAAGAAACAAAAAACTCAAATTTAGCGGTTTGGAAGAAAAGTGACGAGCGTAGCATTCTCGGCGGACGTTTGGATGCTGAAGGTTATTTTACCGATGAATTCACAACGATAAACAACCCAACGCGATCAAGAAACAACAAATATGTGATGACTATTTATCGCTTAAGTTAAGCCACAAAACATGGTATTTACCGTTCAATTCCAACTCGATTTAGCTGATAAAAACTCACTTTGCCTAACGCCCAATTAAGTGGACAAAAATAGTTGGCTAAAATTTGTGAGGCACGAACAAAAGCCAACTGTTTTTGTTCCACTTGAATTGCTTGTTAGTAGGCTTGGATTCAAGTACGAAGTGCGACACCTCTGAACATAAAAACAGTAAGGTGCGATAATCATGAAGTTTGCTCCCGCCAAGAAGTAAAAAACATGAAATACACACACCTCACTGAGATTGAAAGGTATATGATTTCTGCGCTCAGAAAGCAAGGGATCAGTACCGCAAAAATAGCTAAACAACTGGGGCGTCACAAAGCCACTATCTATCGAGAAATTGAACGTAATTGTCGTTACAACAAGTTCTTCGATAGATACTCTTATCAACCAGAGCGAGCACAGCAAATGGCGCGCAACCGGCTTAGTCGTTCACGGCGAAATAAACGCTATACCGAACTTGACTTCAGACTACCTGAAGCATTGCTACGACTGGATTGGAGCCCTGACCAAATCGTCGGATACCTAAGAATGAGAGGCTATCCAACAATGAGCCACGAGCTCATTTATCAGCGCGTTTGGAACGATAAAACTCTCGGTGGAACGTTATGGAAACACCTACGCCAATCCACCAAGAAAAGGCGTAAAAGGTACAACTCAAAAGACAGTCGAGGACGGCTGGCAAATAAGCGTCATATTGCCGAAAGACCTGCAGACGCTGAGCATCGAAAAGAGCCTGGCCACTGGGAAATTGATACCGTCGTGGGTCGCGGAACCAAGCACTGTATCGTCACTTTAGTCGACAGAATGACTGGCTACACTTTTATCGGTCAAATGGACGATAGAACAAGCGAGTCACTCAACGTAAGAATGAGCAAAATCATGACCCGCTCTGACTTACCTTTTAAAACGATAACATCAGATAACGGCACTGAATTTCATGGTTATGCACAACTAGAAAAACATCATAACTGCCTGTTTTACTTTGCAAATCCATACCATTCATGGGAACGAGGCACTAATGAAAACACCAATGGTTTGATACGACAATACTTACCAAAACGAACCTCCATGTCACACGTGACACAGAAGCTGTGTAATGAAATTGCATATAAATTAAATACACGCCCACGCAAAAGGCTTGGGTATAGAACACCAACGGAGTATATTCATGCGCATCTGTAGAAAGTGTCGCACTTCAAACTTGATACTAAGTGAATTCTCGATTGAAACGCCGAACTTTTGTACGCATATTTTTCATAGGTGACGATGTATTAAACTGAATCATGCGCCCCAAAGTCCATTGTTCATACCACGCAACACCATACAAATCATGGTCACTTAAGCTTGAAATGAGTAAAAGTATCTCGTTAACCGTAGACTCAAGCTCAATGAGTAAATCGTCATATTTCCACTCACAATACTCTTCGTGGAAGCTTTCAGCGAGTGAACCTAATTGGTTCCATTTATAACCAGTTTCCGGGAAATCAACATGTTGGTTTTGAGATCTTAAGTGATGCCATTTAAGAACGAGTCTTCCCCAACCAATCAAGTAAGCCACTGTATCACTAACGCTAATGACTGTACCTTTGACGTTTCCCTCTACTCCAGATTTGCGAGCTTTGCTTTCCGGAATTGAACGATAGTCAGCCATGAGTTTCGGAAATATTGAGTTTATAGTTAACTCCAATTCATCCTTATTTCTTGGCACAGAAGACATTTTGACCTCCATTCACATAACGCCGCATTAAGGGGCAGGCAACGCAAATAACTGTACTAAAACCAACCAGCCGTAACCTCAAATGCTCAACCAAACCAAAACTGCCAAGCGTTGACTGTCCCTCTTAAATGCTTTGTTAGTTGCTATAGACCAAATGTTCCACGGATTAACACCACAACCAACATTAAGATAATAAAGGTGGAAAGATAGAATAAAATCCCGTGAAACGTGCCACCACCACCTCTACTAAATGCGAGATGTTTTGTCATTTGGCACTCATAACCTTTCGCTATGTATCTATAGGTAATGAAATACCAAACAGACCCTAATGGCCATGCAATCAACAACAGACCACGTCCATTCGACTTATCTGTTAACGCAGTAACTACTAATGGAAGCAACAACATTAGAAAATAAGTCACCGCTTTTTTTCGTAATTTTTTTGTTCTTTGATTATCGTTCATAAGCATCCAAATACAACTAACGCCCGCTTAAGGGGCAGACAACGCTACTACCAACTTTCCGCATAACACCGTAACCACCGAAATCAACGCACAGTAAAAATGCCGCGCGTTGGCTGTCCCTCTTGAAGCGTTTGTTATGGCTTTGAGCTTATTCGCGCATGAAACTATCTCTTGCAGCGGAGTCACTATTAGCATTTCCTTGGCAAGCTTCACATAGAAAAGATTCGTTTTGGTAGCATTCAACCAAATCATCGTCTTCTAGGATATTTGGACATTCGTTCTGATCTTCGCCAAATAAGCCTTGGTATCCGTCACAAGATACATCCTCAATAAGAGGTCGAACAGCATTATCAAATACCCAAATTTGGCGACCAACTAAAGCATCGTACCCACGATCATCGACGATTAACGCAGCAGCTCGCACTGATTGCTCTTCAAGCCCCATACTTTGGGCACGCTCCACCAATAAGTGTTCGTGATTTTCAATAATCTCTCTTAATGCATTTATGTTCATTTTATTTCCTTTTTATTTGTACTGAATTAGAGAAAGCCATAACGCCCGGCTAAGGGGTTGACAACGCACCGCCGAACTCAAAAAACACACTGTAAACACTGAATTGCAATTTTGCACCAAAGTCGCCACGCGTTGGCAATCCCTCTTGAGCCGTTTGTTATGAAGCTTGGATTCAAGTACGAAGTGCGACACCTCTGAACATAAAAACAGTAAGGTGCGATAATCATGAAGTTTGCTCCCGCCAAGAAGTAAAAAACATGAAATACACACACCTCACTGAGATTGAAAGGTATATGATTTCTGCGCTCAGAAAGCAAGGGATCAGTACCGCAAAAATAGCTAAACAACTGGGGCGTCACAAAGCCACTATCTATCGAGAAATTGAACGTAATTGTCGTTACAACAAGTTCTTCGATAGATACTCTTATCAACCAGAGCGAGCACAGCAAATGGCGCGCAACCGGCTTAGTCGTTCACGGCGAAATAAACGCTATACCGAACTTGACTTCAGACTACCTGAAGCATTGCTACGACTGGATTGGAGCCCTGACCAAATCGTCGGATACCTAAGAATGAGAGGCTATCCAACAATGAGCCACGAGCTCATTTATCAGCGCGTTTGGAACGATAAAACTCTCGGTGGAACGTTATGGAAACACCTACGCCAATCCACCAAGAAAAGGCGTAAAAGGTACAACTCAAAAGACAGTCGAGGACGGCTGGCAAATAAGCGTCATATTGCCGAAAGACCTGCAGACGCTGAGCATCGAAAAGAGCCTGGCCACTGGGAAATTGATACCGTCGTGGGTCGCGGAACCAAGCACTGTATCGTCACTTTAGTCGACAGAATGACTGGCTACACTTTTATCGGTCAAATGGACGATAGAACAAGCGAGTCACTCAACGTAAGAATGAGCAAAATCATGACCCGCTCTGACTTACCTTTTAAAACGATAACATCAGATAACGGCACTGAATTTCATGGTTATGCACAACTAGAAAAACATCATAACTGCCTGTTTTACTTTGCAAATCCATACCATTCATGGGAACGAGGCACTAATGAAAACACCAATGGTTTGATACGACAATACTTACCAAAACGAACCTCCATGTCACACGTGACACAGAAGCTGTGTAATGAAATTGCATATAAATTAAATACACGCCCACGCAAAAGGCTTGGGTATAGAACACCAACGGAGTATATTCATGCGCATCTGTAGAAAGTGTCGCACTTCAAACTTGATACTAAGAAGCAATTTCACACGCCATACTAACGAAGTTTTCATCACCACTATCTGTGATTTGGTAGCCTAAACTACTATAAAAGCCTATGGCTGATTTGTTGCTTTTAAAACTAGATAATGTAATGAGATTTCTATTTGCTTCAGCAGCTAGTTGATGGATGTGATTGATAACCTTAAAACCCAATTTTTTCTTCTGATGATCTGGAAAGATGATCAACAAGTGGATATGAAATGCTTGATCGTACGGTTTGAAGCAAATAAGACCGACTCTTTGATTTCGATAAGTTACCCAATAATACCAGCTATGCTGATATTCAGTAGTTAAGCGATGATACTGGTATTCATCATCCCACCCATAAATGGGTTCAACATGAAGTTTAAGAGCTTGCTTTGTCGCCGAAAATACATTGCAAAACTCTGATGGAGCTACTGGTTCCAGTACGATATTTTCATGTGGTTTAGTCATGATTGCCTCCTGCTTCATAACGCCGCAATAACACGTTTATTACTACGACGACTTAATTGAATTTTACCGCCTTAAACACCGAAACCAAAGACAAACCTACAACGCCGAATGTAATAAATCGTGTTGATTGCTTTGTTATGTGTGTACTACTTTGCCAAACAAGTACCATAATATTGAGATGGAATAAGAGCACCACCAAAACCTACTGTATTTCTGCTATGAACACTTTTAAGATCTTCGGTAATCGTTGTAACCATTACATTTCCAGAGCCTGTCGTTTCTAAAAATGAAACATGATTTCCACCCGATATTTTTACTACTTCGTTACTGCCATTATTCCCTAATACATAAACTTTATTTATATCAGGATCGATAAGGTACCGTAGAATAAAGTCATTTTTCACAGTATGGCCACCTTCAGAATCGGAATATTTGTTATAAGTACATTCAATCGTGGTCGTAGAAGCAAAAGACAACGTGCTCATAAAAAGTAAAGCAGCAATGCTAATCTGTATTTTTTTCATTTTAAAATTTTTATTTATGTAATTGAATTATGAATACTACTCTTGATATCATCAATTTCTGTGATATAAATCATACTATATTGATACTTGATTTATAGATCCCGAAAAAACACATAACGCCGCGTTAAGTAGTGAGCAACGCCACCACAGAACCTAACCATACCACCTTAAACACAAGACCCAACGATGGAATGAAAAGTGCCAGGCGTTGGGAATCTGCCTTAAACGCTTTGTTAGTTTTTTGATGCGTAAAACTGTTGCTGTTCCCCACATTCGGTACATAGAAGCGTTAAAGAGTTTTTGTCCGTTTTAATTGTGATATCTGCTGAACCACAAATTACACAACTAGCCTCTTTGCTACTTTCTTTTGTTGATTTAGAACTATCAAATATCTTATATAACTCATTATTCCAAAGAACTTCTGGAGATTTATAGAATGCAATATCGTCACCACCACCAATGACCAAATCAAATAACGCAATGTTTAACTGAGACCGTTCAGTACTATAAGTACGATTATATTTATAAACGTCCCACCCTTCATTGCTAGCTCTTGTCGCCAAATATAAGATCTTACTTGGGATTGTATTTACCGCATGTTTTCGACTCTCCGCCTTACCCTTTGCATAAAATAAGTGAGCGTTTTCTGTGGCTTTCTTTATAAAATAGTATATTTCTGATACAGAAAACTCATTGAGGATTTCTTTTATAACTTCATTTGTTTTCTTTGGAGCCTCAGGTAATTGAAGTTGTTCTAGGCAAGCATCTAAATATGTAACAACTTCTTCTTCAGCGAGCCTAAATACTAGCTCCTTGAGATCGTCTTCCCACTCAATCTGTATACCATCGCGTAACTCAACATAAACTAACTTGAATAATTCTTCGAGGCTTAACCTATTAGAACCATCTAATGAAACATTAACAACCCAAAGTACATCTCGATAATAGAATGATTTAAAGTCGTCTGAGGAATCAAATGCCGAAACAGGAGAGCTTGGATCCACAACAATCACACCATCACGATGTAACTTTAAAATAATTTCATTGTCGAAATTAGATGTAGGAGATAAATCCACGGCACTGCCAGAATTGTTCAACGACTTAATATGATTAAGCTCTGACTCTGATTGCATTAAAAACAGGGATAGCAAATAGCACTTATGACTAAACGATAACTTTGAATAACTAAACATAGCCTTTTTATCAAGGTCATACTCTTGAGAAATTTTCTCAAGATCTGCGGCTAGTTTTACTCTAACGGCTTCAGCTCTTTTCTCAGAACACGGTAAACAAGTACAAACAAGTGGTCTGTTGTAATGATGACCTTCCTTGTGACTGCACTCTATACAAAAGTATTCCATAGAGTATGAGCTGCCCGACTTGCTTTTTCGTTTATAAAATAGAGGCAAAGCACAATATGCACATTCAAGTGATTCATGTATGACAGGTGGAAATAATGACACTAGTTTATTAGGATGCTTAGTATCAAGTTTGAAGTGCGACACTTTCTACAGATGCGCATGAATATACTCCGTTGGTGTTCTATACCCAAGCCTTTTGCGTGGGCGTGTATTTAATTTATATGCAATTTCATTACACAGCTTCTGTGTCACGTGTGACATGGAGGTTCGTTTTGGTAAGTATTGTCGTATCAAACCATTGGTGTTTTCATTAGTGCCTCGTTCCCATGAATGGTATGGATTTGCAAAGTAAAACAGGCAGTTATGATGTTTTTCTAGTTGTGCATAACCATGAAATTCAGTGCCGTTATCTGATGTTATCGTTTTAAAAGGTAAGTCAGAGCGGGTCATGATTTTGCTCATTCTTACGTTGAGTGACTCGCTTGTTCTATCGTCCATTTGACCGATAAAAGTGTAGCCAGTCATTCTGTCGACTAAAGTGACGATACAGTGCTTGGTTCCGCGACCCACGACGGTATCAATTTCCCAGTGGCCAGGCTCTTTTCGATGCTCAGCGTCTGCAGGTCTTTCGGCAATATGACGCTTATTTGCCAGCCGTCCTCGACTGTCTTTTGAGTTGTACCTTTTACGCCTTTTCTTGGTGGATTGGCGTAGGTGTTTCCATAACGTTCCACCGAGAGTTTTATCGTTCCAAACGCGCTGATAAATGAGCTCGTGGCTCATTGTTGGATAGCCTCTCATTCTTAGGTATCCGACGATTTGGTCAGGGCTCCAATCCAGTCGTAGCAATGCTTCAGGTAGTCTGAAGTCAAGTTCGGTATAGCGTTTATTTCGCCGTGAACGACTAAGCCGGTTGCGCGCCATTTGCTGTGCTCGCTCTGGTTGATAAGAGTATCTATCGAAGAACTTGTTGTAACGACAATTACGTTCAATTTCTCGATAGATAGTGGCTTTGTGACGCCCCAGTTGTTTAGCTATTTTTGCGGTACTGATCCCTTGCTTTCTGAGCGCAGAAATCATATACCTTTCAATCTCAGTGAGGTGTGTGTATTTCATGTTTTTTACTTCTTGGCGGGAGCAAACTTCATGATTATCGCACCTTACTGTTTTTATGTTCAGAGGTGTCGCACTTCGTACTTGAATCCAAGATGAGCATCTATCCCATATTCTTCCATGAGCTCTTGGTTTTTCTCACCCGAAATGTACCTTTCGTATAGCTCTTCAAGTTCCTCTAAAGTTAAGTGCTTAACTTCTTCAGCCAATTTTATTTTCATGAGATAGCACCATTAACCATTGATATAATGGGGGATTTTACATTTTTCACGTTCACAGAGCTAGTAAAAACTAACGCCCTGTTAAGGTGTGAGCAACGCAACACCGAGGCTTCCGCATACCACCTTAAACACTAAACGCAACGCATAGTAAAAATGCCACGCGTTGCGAATCACTCTTGAACAGTTTGTTATGAAGCAGGAAGATACACGATCTGTTAATAAAAAAGATCTAAGGTACAACTACTTTCATAACTTCATTAAAAACCAAGTCAGCCTGTTGAGCGCGAGTTTTATGATTACGAGGCTCCCAGGTAGAAATTGAGTCATAATGTTTCTTAATACCTGATGGGTCAAAAGCATCTAATTTATCAGTAATAGTTATCGCATAACCATAAAGCTCTAACCAATGATTTATAAAACGACCCTTTTCGCCTTGAATATACTTGATGTCTTGATAGCCTCTCATTCGCAAATATAAATCCAAAACTTCACACCAAGCCCTATTTGTTTGGTCTTCTACAAGATCGAAACCTACAGGAATAACACTCCAGTTCAACTTATCGAGAGCCATATTAAATTCAGTAAATTCGTTCTCAATAAACTTGGGCTTCAAGTCTAACTTAATACGATATTTTTCAACTTCATCATATGCTTCTCGCAATGTTTTGATACCCCTTAGGGGATCATCTCTATCATCTTCTAAACGCGAGAAATAACATTCTAGAGCTTGTTTTAACTCACTACTAAACTCAGAGCTTATTGCTTCTATTATCGTGATGCACAGTGAACTAAGAAAAAACATCTCTGCTATAGAATTAGGGCAGTCAGGATGTTTGCTATAATCACTTATTAAAACAACATCTTCTTTTTTACTATCATGTCTAAAATTATGAGCTGCGAGTGCATTTCTATAACGTCTTAACCCTTTAACCCCTTCAATCCTTTTTAAAGCTGGCTTAACCAGTTTGCAGAGATTTTTAACTCTCTCATTGTCTTTAGCTAATGCTCGAAATACATTAAACTCATCTAAAAAAGCACATACATCAATGACTTGCTTAAGAAACAATGATTGTTTGAGATCTTCATTAAAGTGAGATATGTCTTTGCACCTCTTCCCATATTTCTTTGTAGAAGAAACAGAAAACTCCATTAAGTACAGATCTCTTTCAAACTTTTCCTTAAAGAAATCAAAAATTACCAAGCTATTACTTAGTTGATTCATCAAACTACCTTTATCATGCTCAACATTAACTAAACTGGATGCGACATAGCTTTGCTTCATAACGCCCTGTTAAGGTGTGAGCAACGCAATACCGAAGCTCCCGCATACCACCTTAAACACTAAACGCAACGCATAGTATAAATGCCACGCGTTGCGAATCATTCTTAAACAGTTTGTATGGATAATAACCAAGCCAAAAGGGTAAAATGAGACCCAGGCTTTAGCGGCAACTAAAGCTTTCTATGTGGTAGTTCGATTGAACGCTGGCTCCTCTGTCGAGAGACCGATAACAAACATGAACACCTCATAGGACTCCAAGCATAAACCTCGAATAGTCGACTGGGTCTCGAACCCGCATTTCGCAAGCAAGAGTTAGCTTATTATGAATACAAAAACACTTCAAAACATTAATATCGGTGTTGATACTGGCAAATCACAGCTCGATATTTACATCCGTCCACTCGATGTCTTTTTTACCGTGCCAAACAACGAAAAAGGTATCAAACAAGCCTTAACCACCATCAAAAAACACAACCCACAGCGTATCGTTATCGAAGCAACTGGGCGCCTAGAAATGCCCTTCGTGTTAGCCTGTACCGAGGCCAAATTGCCTATTGTTCGTGCCAATCCTGTTCATATCAAACGCTTTGCCGGCGCTATTGGTCGTAGAGCCAAAAATGACCGCTTAGATGCACAGCTTATTGCTCATTATGGTGAAGCAATTAAACCTGACTTGACAGTCATAAAGGCTAAAAACATACGTTTAATGAGTGACTTAGTAATTCGCCGCAATCAGCTACTCGCGATGCAAACCATGGAAAAAAATCGTATTCAAATTTTGCCTAAGTACCTACATTCGACAATCACACCCATCCTGACAGCGATAAAAAATCAAGTCTCAAAGATTGAAAATAAGCTTGTCAAACTCATCGAAGATTGCCCCGAATACCAAACTAAAAATACCCTCTTACAAAGCGTACCTGGTATCGGCAATATCGCCGCTGCGTCTATCATCAGCAATGTGCCTGAGTTAGGCTACATTACCAACAAGCAAGCAGCTTCACTCATCGGCGTCGCCCCTATTACACGTGAAAGCGGACGCTACAAAGGGAAACGAGTCATCCAAGGAGGCCGCGCACAGGTGAGAACCGTTTTGTACATGGCCATGATGTCAGCCATGCAATGTAACCCTGTTTTCAAGGACACTTACGCTCGATTACTCGAAGCTGGAAAACCAAAGAAAGTGGCGATTATCGCTTGCGTTCGCAAGATGGTGGTCATCCTAAACTCTATGCTTCGAGATGGCGTCATGTGGGACCAAAACATCGCCCAAAATAAAGGATTGACGCCATAGTCGTTTGTTATGTGTTGTTGCGGATACTATACCCATTATTTTCATTGATGGTTTCTTTTTTAGCTCGCTTCCAATTATAAGAAATCGTATTCGGTGATTCTTGAGAAATTTCACTTTCCTTTTGTCTTATGGAGTCAACGCGTTCTGATAGCGTTCTTTCGTCAGAGTCGAAGGTAATAATGAACTCTATTTCTTTCTTGATTTCACCATACCGGCGAGCTGATACCTTATGTATATCAGCCCTCTCAGAAAACTTCATAAATGTCTGAAATGCTGCAAAAATAGTTGCCGCAATGCTTACTGTTGCCGGTAACCACGGATAATCAGGAAAATCGGAAAAGATTAGCACACTCGAAAAGGTAGTTAAGACAATAAGCATCACCCCAAGTGACATATGAAATCTACGAAAGCTAATTTCATTATAATTATGCGCCATTTGAGCTCTTTTGCAGCGAGCTCGCCATTTCAGCAACATAGTCTTTTGATTTTCTTCCATTATTTCACTCTAAATTGATAATTTATGGGTAGACACATAACGCTATCTATACAACAAAATGCGACCTAATTTACCACGCTACCGCCACTTATCATGAACTTTGATAATTAGAAATCTATCATATAAATCTTTTTTATGTATCCGCCCCATGATCCCACGGGGCGATATTGTTAGTGTTGGAAGTTCCAAGGCAGGAGTGCATCGATATCAGGCTCAGATTTCGCTAGCTCTTTCATGCACTTAACCATGTAGTCGTAAAGGATAAGGCCGTTGGCTTTCGCTGTCTCGACGATACTGTAAAGCATCGCGCTCGCTTCAGCTCCATTGGGATTGGTCGAGAAGAGCCAGTTCTTTCTGCCTATAACCAGCGGTTTTATTGCGCGTTCAGCACGATTATTGTCTATCGATAAGTGACCGTCATCGATATAGCGGCTCAGCTTCGGCCACTGACCGAGCGTGTATTTTATCGCTTTACCCAGCGGGCTAGACTCAAGCACTTTCTGAGTTGTCATCCATTCATAAAGCTCATCCAGTATCGGCTTAGCATGCTCTTGGCGCTCTGCTTTCCGTTTTTCGGCACAGGCACCTTTTAAGCGTGATTCTATTCCATAGAGTTTCTGGATTTTAGCCAATGCACTATCCGCTTTGCCTGACTTGCCTTTGCCTTGCAGCTTTTTCGCCTCCATGAACTTGCGCCGAGCATGCGCCAAGCAACCGACATTGGTGACGAGATGAAGCCCATCATAAACACCATAGCCATCGGTTTGTAGATAACCACTGTAATCCCCCAAGAAGGCAACAGGGCACGCCCTAGCTCGACTGTTTTGATAGTCGTACAAGACGATATTTCTCACATTAGGGAGGGCGGCTTCAGGCGAGTCTGCGCCCGAGCAGTAAAGCCACATATAACACTGTTTATCTTCTTTGAGGACATTGAGCGGCGTTTCATCCGCCTGAATCACCACTTGCTCAAGTAGGTGCGTTTTTAAGGCCGCGTAAAGTGGAGCGAACTTCTCACTGACTTGGATAATCCACCTTGCCATGGTGGTTCGTGAGAGTTCGATACCCGACTGGGTAAACAGGGATTCTTGGCGGTAAAGTGGCATCGCGTATTGATATTTGCCGAGGATGATATTGGCCAACAAGCTTTCTGTGGCGAAGCTCTTCGGGATAATGCTTTGCGGCGCTGGCTTTTGAACGACGTGGTTTTTGTCTTCTGTTTGCTCGCATTGGCGGCAAGCATATTTAGGACGAACATATTCCAACACTTTTAGTACCGCTGGCGTGAACTCAAGTTTCTCGCTACGGTCTTCACCGATTTTATGCAGGTTATGTTGACAGCAAGTGCACTGCTTTTCATCGTCGTTTAAATCGAGTTCGATAACTTCACGAGGCAAGGTCTTTGGCAGTGGTTTGCGTTTACCACGTTTCTTCTTTGTGATGGTCGTTGTGACAACTTCAACCTCTTCTTCCTTAGCGGCCTCACACTCCGCTTCGTTGAAGAGATCACCTTGAGATTCATCGTAAGGCTTTAACGCCTCCGAGCGTTTAGCGAACTGACGGTCGAAGGCAAGTTTGAGCTGTTCAAGCAGCGATTGACGCTCTTGTTTCAATTGGGTTTCTGACGCCAACAGCGCTTTCACCATCGCTTGTAGCTCGGCAACATCTTGGCTTTCTGAGTTGATATTTGGCGTCTTTTTCATGGCATTGATTATACTAAAATCATGCCGTTAATGCTTGGTGGATATGGCTATATTATCGCTTAAGTCATTGTAAAATCGTTTATTCTAACGGGTTTATGGCCGATAATCGTGAAGCCAGAAAGCAGTCTGTCAAGCTCGAATTGAGTTAGGGTAAACACCTCATTTTGCTCTTTTGATGGCCACTTGTACTTGGCTTTTTCAAGGCGCTTGTACCAAAGAGCAAAGCCTGTTTTATCCCAGTACAGCACTTTGATTTTGTCGCGCTGTTTGTTGGTGAACAGGAACAGTGCGCCGCTGCCCAAGGGCAAGTCGGTGTCATTTTCGATAATCGCAGCGAGGCCGTTGATGGACTTTCTAAAATCGACGCTTTCGCGATAGAGATAGATTTCGGGAGCACTGAGCATACGTTTCATGACAGCGCACCGATAAGCTCTGCGAGATAGGTCGCTGGCGTGCCTTGTGGGATGCTCAGTTCAACATCATTGACGAGCAGCGTCATATTGGCAACGACAACGTGAGTGGCTTGATACTTTGTGGTCTTTTCAACGACTTCTGCTTTAACAAAGCCAACCGTGTTCGGTTTTTCGATGTGCTTTAACTGTTGGCGCTTAGCGTAAAAAGTGGAGAGGCTCAGTCCGTTACGTTCACAGAATAATCGTTGTGATAGTTGGCTGGATTCATAGTGTTCGAACAGGGTTCGCCATTCTTGGTTAGTGCGTCGTTTGGCCATTTCAAATCTCCTTTGGGTTGGAGGTTTGATCTTATTATTCGGGCTAGGTGATTAGAATGCGGGGTTTATGACGCGCTTACTTTTTTATCAGATGGTTAGTTGAATAAAAACTGCGTCAGACTTCACATTAGACGACTTTATGCAACTTAGTTTGTTGACTAAACCAAAAACAATAATACTGTATATAAAAACAGGCAGTTTTGTTGGGGAAATATGAAATCACAATTTATTTTAAGCATTAAAGAGTATATGCAAGCGCGACACTATGCAAAGAAAACTATAGAGGCATATTTGCACTGGATAACACGATTCATCTACTTCAATAACAAAACACATCCAATGAGAATGGGTAGTAAAGAAGTTGAGATGTTTTTAACTGACTTAGCTGTTAATGGGAAAGTAGCCGCGAAAACACAAGCGTTAGCGCTTAACTCTCTCCATTTTCTGTACCGTGAAATCATTAAAGAACCGCTATCAATTAGCATGAATTTCAAGAAATCTCAACTTGCTCAGAAATTACCAGTAGTGATGACAAGAACTGAAATTAAGCGGTTTTTAGAACATATTGAGCCACGATATCAATTGCAAATTATGCTCTTATACGGATCAGGGTTGCGGCTGATGGAATGTGTCAGACTCCGAATACAGGATATTGATTTAGATTATGGTGCGGTTCGGGTATGGCAAGGAAAAGGAGGAAAAAACCGCACCGTCACACTTGCTAAGGAGCTTTATCCACAACTAGCTGAGCAACAAGCATTAGCTAAGCGTTACTATGATAAGGATATGCAAACCAAAGGTTATGGAGGAGTCTGGTTACCCAATGCGTTGCGAGAAAAATATCCTTCAGCTCCTTATGAGTTTAATTGGCACTACTTGTTCCCATCTAATTTACTTACCTTAGATGAGAATAGTGGGTTGAAACGAAGGCACCATATTAATGAGTCGGCATTGCAGCGAGCAGTTCGAAAAACCGCTCATGATGCTGAGATACAAAAGTCAGTTTCATGCCATACGCTAAGGCATAGCTTTGCGACACACTTGCTAGAAGCGGGAGCGGACATTAGAACAGTACAAGAACAATTAGGGCATAGTGATGTAAAAACAACTCAGATTTACACTCACGTACTGGATAGAGGCGCCAGCGGTGTATTAAGCCCATTGTCGCGCTTATAAATAAGCGCAATAAAAAAGGAGAGCATACTTGCCCTCCTTTTCTTTAAACCTTCACTGCTAAATTAAAGAGCAGTTTTTGCTTTTTCAACAAGCACTGCAAATGCAGCTTTGTCGAATACCGCGATATCAGCAAGGATCTTACGATCGATCTCAATAGATGCTTTCTTAAGACCGTTAATGAAACGGCTGTAAGATAGACCATTTTGACGAGATGCTGCGTTAATACGCGCAATCCATAGCTGACGGAACTGACGCTTTTTAGTGCGACGGTCACGGTAAGCGTATTGACCAGCTTTGGTTACAGCTTGGAAAGCTACGCGGTAAACACGTGAACGTGCTCCGTAGTAGCCTTTAGCTTGTTTTAGAACTTTCTTATGACGTGCACGAGCTTGTACACCACGTTTTACGCGAGGCATTATGCTTCTCCTAAACTAAACGATAAATAAACTAAAAAGAATTAAGCGTATGGCAACATGCGCATAACACCAGCCACTTCACATTTTGGAAGAATTGAGTTAGGGCGTAGTTGACGCTTGTTCTTAGTAGTACGCTTAGTCAGGATATGACGTTTTGTAGCGTGCTTAAATTTAATACCGCCAGCAGTTTTCTTAAAACGCTTAGCTGCACCTTTGTTGGTTTTCATCTTAGGCATGATGAATAACTCCGCATTGTAGTAGTTTAAATAACATGTAATTAGGGCGAATAATACACCACCGTCTTTCAACGGCGAGGTCTCATTACTTGTAAGCCGTTAATTACTTCTTTTTAGGGGCAAGCATCATGATCATCTGGCGTGCTTCAATTCGACTCGGGAAAGACTCAACTACTGCAATTTCAGCAGTATCCTCTTTCAAACGATGAAGAACATCGACACCGATGTCTTGGTGCGCCATCTCACGGCCACGGAAGCGAATAGTAACTTTCACTTTGTTGCCTTCTTCTAGGAAACGGGTCAGGTTGCGTAGTTTTACCTGATAGTCTCCAATATCAGTCCCAGGACGGAATTTAATTTCCTTAATCTGGATCTGTTTTTGCTTCTTCTTCTGCTCTTTAGCAGTCTTGCTCTTTTCAAAGAGGAACTTGCCATAGTCCATCACACGACAAACTGGTGGCTCGGCGTTAGGGCTGATCTCTACAAGATCCATACCAGCTTCTACAGCAGCTTCTAATGCTTCGTTGATTGATACAACACCAACGGATTCACCATCTGCGCCAGTTAAACGAACTTCACGAACGCCACGAATTTCACCGTTTAAACGGTGCTGGTTTGGTTTGGCCGGCTGTTGGCCACGTCTTCCGCCTTTAATAGTTTATTCCTCCAGATTGAGCTTACGGCTAGAAACTTCGGCTTGGATATACGCAATAAAGTCATCCAATTTAAATTTACCTAAGTCCTTGCCCCTGCGGGTACGTACTGCGATCTCTCCGGCTTCCATCTCTTGGTCACCACAAACAAGCATATACGGTACACGCTTTAAAGTGTGTTCGCGGATTTTAAAGCCAATCTTCTCATTTCTCAAGTCTGCTTTGGCTCTAATTCCACATTTTTGTAGTTTTTGTGCTACTTCCTGAGCGTAAACTGACTGTTTATCAGTAATGTTCATAATTACCGCTTGTTCCGGCGCTAACCACGTAGGGAAGAAACCTGCATACTCTTCGATAAGGATACCGATAAAGCGCTCAAGTGAACCCAAGATTGCACGGTGAATCATAACCGGAACAAGACGCTCGTTACTTTCGCCAACATATGTCGCGCCTAGACGAGCAGGTAAATTGAAATCCAGCTGCACTGTACCACATTGCCACGCACGATCTAAGCAATCATGCAAAGTAAATTCAATTTTAGGGCCGTAGAATGCGCCTTCACCTTCTTGAATTTCAAATGGGATATCCATTGCCTGCAGTGAAAGCTTTAATGCTTCTTCCGATTTATCCCAAATTTCATCACTACCAACACGTTTTTCTGGGCGTGTAGACAGCTTAACAACGATGTTATCAAAACCGAACGTCGTGTAGGTGTCGTAGACCATCTTGATACAAGATGTCACTTCTTGTTGAATTTGATCTTCGGTACAGAAAATATGGGCGTCATCTTGAGTAAAGCCACGAACACGCATAATACCATGTAATGAACCTGATGGTTCATTGCGGTGGCAAGATCCAAACTCAGCCATACGCAATGGCAGATCACGGTATGATTTCAAACCTTGATTAAATATTTGAACGTGGCCTGGGCAGTTCATCGGTTTAATTGCATATTCACGGTTTTCAGATGACGTCGTGAACATGGCATCCGCATATTTATCCCAGTGACCAGAACGCTCCCATAGAACTCGGTCCATCATTAATGGACCTTTTACTTCTTGGTAGTCGTACTCACTGAGTTTTTGGCGAATGAACACTTCAAGATCACGGAATATAGACCAACCGTTATGGTGCCAGAATACCATCCCTGGAGCTTCTTGTTGCATATGGAATAGATCGAGCTGCTTACCAATTTTACGATGGTCACGTTTAGCCGCTTCTTCTAAACGCGTTAAATGGGCTTGAAGTGCTTTCTTGTCATGGAATGCCGTACCATAGATGCGCTGTAGCATCTTGTTATCGCTGTTACCACGCCAGTACGCGCCAGCGATGCTAAGCAGGGTAAAGTGTTGGCAGAAGCTCATGTTAGGTACGTGAGGGCCACGACACATGTCAATGTATTCTTCATGATGGTATAGACCCGGTCTGTCATCACGAGCCACGTTCTGATCCAAGATTTCCATCTTGTATGTTTCACCGCGAGCTTCAAAAGCATCACGGGCTTCCTGCCAACTGACTTTCTTTTTGACAACTTGATATTTTGTCTTGGCAAGCTCTTTCATGCGCTTTTCGATTTGCTCTAAATCATCCTGCGTGAGTGATTGCTCAAGATCGATATCATAGTAGAAGCCGCTGTCGATCGTCGGACCAATCGCCATTTTGGCTTGTGGATAAAGTTGCTTTAATGCATGGCCAAGTAAGTGCGCACAAGAGTGGCGTACGATCTCTAAACCATCAACTTCATCTTTTGTCGTTATAATTTCAAGGCTAGCATCATTTTCGATAAGATCGCACGCATCGACGCGCACACCATCGACACGGCCTGCGATCGTTGCTTTTGCAAGACCAGGGCCGATAGAAGCTGCAACTTCCATTGTCGATACAGGGTGTTCAAAATGACGTTGACTGCCGTCAGGAAGAGTAATAATAGGCATGTATAATCCTTACAGTGGTGTTGCATACCAAGCAACACTTGCTAAGTTTGTTTTTCATTAAAATCAAATAGTTAGAGGTTAATGATGGAAATATTAAGTAAATTGGTACAATGTCAGGTACAAATACGGATGCACCGCACAATGTAACAAGCAGCATTCTAATGGATAGATTTAAAATCACAATGTATTCATTAAAAAAACTTCATAATCAAGCATGCATTTTTAACTAACTAAAATGAAGAATTCTAAACGGCAAGCCACCAAAACTCTGCAGCAGACTTATCTATCCATAAAGATATACATAATGCGTTACTAATCACGCAGTAAGTAAATCGCTGTTTCTTAATCGAACAAGAAGCGTTGTTGGTGGTGCCTTAGAGGGGTGAAAAATTTTTATTTCCCGAGGGTTGCCCTCGTTTGCAACCACAAAGGTCTAGAAAGTACCTTTTACTGTAGTGGTCAGCTAAAATTGGCCACGATTTTAGAGTTTTCCCAATATAATCGTTCTGATTCATTGGGAGTTAGACCACCGTTATACTGATGTGGCCTGAATTGGCAGTAATATCCGATAATGTAGCGGGGGATCTCTTGTTGAGCCTCAGCGAAGCTACGATAACCCACAGTTGGCACCCATTCCGTCTTCAGACTTATAAAGAAGCGCTCTATCGGCGTATTATCCCAACAATTTCCTCGGCGAGATAAACTCTGTTTTATTTGAAAGCGCCACAGTAATTGACGGTATTTACAGCTGGTATAGTGACTACCTTGATCGCTATGGAACATAACACCTTTTGGCTTTCCGCGAGATTCATAGGCCATAGACAGCGCTTTACCTGTCAACCGACTATCAGGCGACAAAGACATTGACCAACCGACCACTTTGCGGGCAAAAAGATCGATAACGACCGCTAAATACATCCATCGATTACCTGTCCAAATATATGTAACATCGCCAGCCCAGACTTCATTTGGATCCGTAACAGCACAAGTGATTTGGAACGTCCATATGTTCTTGTAAAGCCTTTCTGTAACGATGCTTTGGTTCTTGGGGTTCTTGGGGTTCTTGGGGTTCTTGGGGTTCTTGGGGTTCTTGGGGTTCTTGGGGTTCTTGGGGTTCTTGGGGTTCTTGGGGTTCTTGGGGTTCTTGGGGTTCTTGGGGTTCTTGGCAGCTCACGAGCCCAAGAGTTCTCATTAGCTTTGTTGCTCGGTATCGGCTCAGCTTTATACCCTGATTTGTGACTATATCTGCAATGGTTCTCGCTCCCGCAGAGCCATTGCTTGCGGCGTAAGCCTCGCTAATCAAGCTGCGCAGCTTTATTGTGTCCGCATTAATTACCGTTGGGCGATTAATTACCGTTGGGCGTTTAAGCCAATAGTGATAACTACTTCGATGAACATTGAAGACTTCGCATAATGTTTTTACGCTGTGGCTCTGCTTGAGTTTCTTGATTATCAAGAATTGTTCAGTGAGTCGGACATCAAGAGAGCCGTGGCTTTTTTAGTATTTCATTATGCTCTTCAAGGCGAGCAAGCTTCTTTTTCAATTCCCGAATTTCTATTTGCTCAGGTGTCATTTAACTCTTGGAGTTGCCAGACCACAAGGCGTTTTTATCAAATTGAAAGGAGTTATATAACTGACTTATAGCTGTAAGCTTTACTAAACCCCCAGCCTAGCTGGGGGTTTTCACATTTACTTATTGTAATCTAGTTGTGCGCATCCTCAAGAGTTTCTATAGAACTTTTATACTCTGATTTTGAACTACTCTTAAAGTATGCAAGATCGCGCACATTCTTTTGCACCACGATTGAACTAAACAAGCTCATGACAAACGCGATACCAAAAAAACCTTTCTCATTAAGAAGAAGCGTGTCCACATTGTAAAGACCAATGAAAATTAAAGCACATGCTGTAATTACACAGAATATGTTTAGGTTTTTGTATGCTGAAGTGACCTTTAAACCCTCTGCTTCATCTCGAATGGTTTTTTGTAGCGTGATTACACTAAACAAACCAAAGACCAAAACCACAAAGTAATAACCTTTTTCATTGAATTGAAGGTTTGCATTTATCAATCCTATCAAATAGGTGAATATTCCTATACCCAAAGCAACCAATGCCGTTAATACGTATGGTCTGGTAGGTGCTAATGATTTATCCATTATATGTACTCATTTGATTACTTGGTTTATGTTAACTGTGTATCTTTAAATAATCAACTAATTGAGAATCGGTATAGAGATTAAATAATAAAAGCCTCGATGCAGCCTTTTGTGAAACCAAAATTTCCGCATGGGACGACATCCAACAAAATTGGAACACCTTAGTATCAAACTTGAAGTGCAACGATCAGCGATAATATCCAACTTGGATTCAAGTGCGAAGTGCGACACCTCTGAACATAAAAACAATAAGGTGCGATAATCATAAAGTTTGCTCGCGCCAATAAGTAAAAAACATGAAATACACACACCTCGCTGGGACTGAAAAGTATATGATTTCTGCGCTCAGAAAGCAAGGGACCAGTACCGCAAAAATAGCTAAACAACTGGGGCGTCACAAAGCACTATCTATCGAGAAATTGAACGTAATTGTCGTTACAACAAGTTCTTCGATAGGTACTCTTATCAACCAGAGCGGGCACAGCAAATGACGCTCAACCTGCTTAGTCGTTCACGGCGAAATAAACGCTATACCAAACTTGACTTCAGACTACCTGAAGCATTGCTACGACTGGATTGGAGCCCTGACCAAATAGTCGGATACCTAAGAATGAGAGGCTATCCAACAATGAGTCACGAGCTCATTTATCAGTACGTTTGGAACGACAAAACTCTCGGTGGAACGCTCTGGAAACACCTACGCCTAGCAGCAAAGCGTCATATTACCGAAAGATCGGTAAAAGCTGAGCATCGAAAAGAGCCTGGCCACTGGGAAATTGATACCGTCGTGGGTCGCGGAACCAAGCACTGTATCGTCACTTTAGTCGACAGAATGACTGGCTACACTTTTATTGGGCAAATGGACAATAGAACAAGCGAATCACTCAACGTAAGAATGAGCAAAATCATGACCCGCTCTGACTTACCTTTTAAGACGATAACTGCACTGAATTTCACGGTTACGCACAACTAGAAAAACATCATAACTGTCTGTTTTACCTTGCGAATCCATACCATTCATGGGAACGAAGCACTAATGAAAACACCAATTGAATAGCCACCGACTTGATAGACACCTTTTAGTTAGACAAAATGACTAATAGAGAGGTGCTTATGAGCAGCAAGAGATATCCAGAAGAATTTAAAATTGAAGCAGTCAAACAAGTGACTGCAAAAGGTCATAGCGTGTCTGAAGTTGCAGCGCGACTAGGAACAACGAGCCACAGTTTGTATGCGTGGATTAAACGCTACGGTCCCAACTCCTCACAATACCAAGCTCAATCTGATGAAAGTGCTGAAATTCGTCGACTTAAAAAGGAATTGCAGCGAGTAACAGAAGAGCGAGACATACTAAAAAAAGCCGCGGTGTACTTCGCAAGCCAGTCCGACTGAGGTATGCCTTTATTAAAGCGAATAAGACAATCTGGTCTGTTCGACGCATGTGTAAAGTCTTTGGAATTCACCCAAGTGGTTATTATTCTTGGCTAAAAAATCCAGATAGTAGACAAGAAAAGCGGCGAAAATACCTTCTCGGACTGATAAAGCAGTTTTGGCTGGAGTCAGGCTGTGTGTATGGTTATCGAAAAATCTACAGTGACCTGCGAGATGAAGGGGAAATCTGTGGAATTAACCAAGTTCATTGTCTAATGAAGCGAGAAGGTATTCAGTCGCAAAGAGGTTATCGAAAGCCACGCCCCAAAGGTGGTGTCGAAAACATCATTGTTTCTAACAAGCTCGCCCGAGAGTTCAACCCACACAAGCCCAATCAATCGTGGGTAACTGATATTACATACATCAAAACGCACGAAGGTTGGCTGTATCTGGCGGTAGTTGTAGACCTGTTCTCTCGGCGGGTAATTGGTTGGTCAATGAAAAGTAGAATAACCAAAGAGCTTGTCCTTGATGCTTTGCTGATGGCTATTTGGCGTCATTCACCAGTAGAAAAAGTGCTCGTTCACTCAGATCAAGGAAGCCAGTATACCAGCCATGACTGGGACAGGTTTTTGAAACAGCATGGTCTTGAATCAAGTATGAGTCGCTGTGGTAACTGTCATGACAATGCGGTTGCCGAGAGTTTTTTCCAGTTACTCAAAAGAGAAAGAATTAAGCGGAAGATCTACACCACGAGAGAGGAAGCTCGTATGGACATCTTCGAATATATTGAGATGTTCTACAACATTAAACGCCGACATGGTTCCAATAATCAGTTGTCGCCAGTAGAGTATGAAAAGCAATATGAAATCAAGTTAAAGAGTGTCTACTAATTTGGTGGCTATTCAACTTGGTGAAGTCGGGTTAGTTCTGTTTGTATGCGCCGCGCCCCTAAATTGCGGTTCACACGCATCTCAAGGATCAATGCACCTAATACATCAGTAATCTTGGCATTTGGAGAAGAATGAGGGCGTTTGCTTTGGCTTTCCAGACCAGCGATTCCATCCTGCTTATGCCGCTTTACCCATTTACGCAATGTTGGTCTGGAAATGCCACAACGGCGGCATACGAGGCCTGCATCACCAGATTCCTCATACATCTTTACCCACAGTAATCTTTGTTGAATTTCTCTGTCATAGACATCCAGTATAGTTGAAAGGATGTCTATGAATCACACATCTAAGCGCTGATATTTGTTTGCACACCAAGTTTTTCTACCTGCTTTAACAGTTCAAGCAATGAGTTGCTATCAAAAGCTTTGAGGGCTAGATCTAGTTTAAGCATTTCTCCTGATTTAAGTACTACCACCAATCGAGAAGCAACTAAATCCTTGATAGCAGGGTGTCCAGATAAATTTTCAATCGCATTGGTTTGAGAACCAATATAGATTCCCTTAATTTCATTTATTGGTACCTTTCTATTTATTCCTTTAAATCCACCGGACTTGATAATCAAGTGGGAACCTTCAATCTCCAAGCGAAAAGTATCCAATATTTTGGCTGACCAAATAAAGTAAATAGACACTATCACGCACAGTAGCGCTCCCGCTAAGGGAAATGATACCTCTCGAGCTTCAACTTCAGAGAAACTTAAATAGCTTTGGAAAAGCCACATTATACCAGCCCACAACATCACAAAATAAAAGATTAATGAAGCCAATAAAAGTGGAACCCAGCTAATAAATGATTTAACAATACTTATTTTTGTATTCAACTTTACTTTCATATTACTCCGAGGCGCATAACGCCCGCCTAAGGGGCTGACAACGCATTACCACCAAACTCAAACACAACCACATAACCACCACGGCTCATTGGGACTGGAAACGCCACGCGTTGACAGTCCCTCTTGAGGCGTTTGTTATGTGGTTTTTTACAGCTGTATTAGTTCCTTCTCTTTGGCGTTGAATTCATCCTCAGAGATAACACCTCTCTCTTTCAAAGAGTGGAGCTTATCAAGCTCATCTGCAACGCTAGCTATGCTCGCAGCTTTCTTTTCTGGGACAATAAAACACCAAATCAAAGCAATTAACCATCCAGCCCACCACAATAAACCACCTAAAATATTTATCAGAACGATAGGAATCTTATAAGGATGATTTTTCTTTAACGCGATAATTGATGGAAGAAATGCAAATGGGATCAATACAATGAGTATAAGCAACAACTGCCCAATACTGACACCTAACAAATGACTTAGCACATACAACAACTGCCAAATCCTGTCATCTGACATAATGAAGACCTCGTAATTAACAATAAAACTAACAGCATAACACCATGGATAATCTGAACACTACACCCTTAATTTTTAGTACGTCCAAATACCTGGTGTACCCCACAAAAAGTGGACACAACATAACTACACACTTTCGTACGCAACTGGACTGACGTAGCCCAACGCTGAGTGCTTTCTATTTCGATTGTAATAGATCTCGATGTATTCGAAGATCCCCATTCGAGCTTCTTCGATATTCTGGTAGTCTTCTGCATATATCAGCTCGACTTTCAGTCGACTGTAAAACGACTCCATCACCGCATTATCCCAGCAGTTGCCCTTACAGCTCATGCTCGGCACGCCACCATGCTTACGCATGAAGTCCTGATATTCATGTGCTCTGTATTGTACACCACGGTCTGAATGGATTATGACGCCTTTCGGCGGCTTACGTGACTTGAACGCCATTTTCAGGGCATTGGTAATCAGTTGAACCGTCATCGTCGTATCTAACGACCAACCAACAATACGGCGTGAATGCAAGTCCAGAACCGTAGCTAGGTAGAGCCAACGGCTCTTCACCCCAGATGTACGTAATGTCTGTCACCCACTTTTGATTAGGGCGCGCTGCTTCAAAGTCTCTACGTAATAAATTATCAGCTACATTCGTCATCGCGGCAATATCCTTAGTGTATTTGAATCCTATACCGTTGCGCGCTTTGATACCCTTTTCTTTCATAATATCAGCAACATAGTTAACGCAACAGGCATGGCCTGCTTCGTTCAACTCATCGGTAATTCGAACAGAACCATAACGAGCACGATGCTTGGCAAAGGTGCACATCACTAACTGTTCAAAACGGCACCGCCGCTTTGAGCGTTCACTTGGCTCTCGATTCAACCACTTGTAATAACCACTAGGCGATACATCAAGGGCGTGACACATATGGGTAACTTTGTATTCCCCAACATAACTTTCGATATACTCGTACTTCACTCTTGCTGCTTCGCGAAGTACGCCGACACCTTTTTTAGGCATTCCATTTCATCTTTGAGCCGCTTGTTCTCGCGCCTAAGCGCGCGAAGCTCTTCGGACTCTTTCTTCGAGTAGTCAACACCGTCTAAGGTGTTAAACTGTTTATCAGATAGTCGTGTGAACTGGCGCTTCCAGTTCCGGATTTGTTGGGCACTGATGCCCAACTCCTTGGCAACGGAGACGGCTGTTCGGCCAGGAAGACCGGCCAAGCGAACTGCTTCTTTGCGGAACTCATCGGTGTACGCTGGATTACGATGTTTAGCCATAAATCACCTCTCAATTAGACCCTAGATCTAACTTAGTAAAGTGTCTACTAAACGTGGGGTACTCGGAAGCATAACGCCCGCTTAAGGGGTAGACAACGCTACTATCAAGCTTCCGCATAACACCGTAACCACAAAAACCAACTCATAGTAAAAATGCCGCGCGTGCCAAATCCCACTTGAACGCCTTGTATGGATAATAACTAACGCAATCGGGTAAGGTGAGACCCAGACTTTAGCTGCAACTAAAGTTCTTCTATCTGGCAGTTCGATTGAACGATGGCTCCTCAATTGAGAGACCGATAACAAGTACGAACGCCTGATAGAACTCCAAGCACCACTCTCGAATAGTCTTCTGGGTCTCGAGCCCGAATTTGCAAGCAAGAGTTAGCTTATTATGAATACAAACACACTTCAAAACATTAATGTCGGCGTTGATACGGGTAAGTCACAATTAGATATCTATATCCGCCCACTCGACATTTACTTCACCGCCCCAAACACCGAAAAAGGCATCAGCCATGCCATAAAAACCATTAAGAAACACAAACCTCAACGCGTCGTTATCGAAGCAACGGGTCGATTAGAAATGCCCTTTATACTCGCCTGTGATAAAGCAAAATTACCTTATGTCATTGCCAATCCACTGCGCATTAAACGATTTGCCGGTGCTATTGGCCAACGAGCTAAGAACGACCGTTTAGATGCGGCCCTCATCGCACATTATGCCGAACGGGTTCAGCCCGAACTGACCAAGATAAAAAGCGAAAATATACCCCTTATGAGTGACTTAGTCACTAGGCGCAACCAACTACTCACCATGCAAACCATGGAAAAAAACCGACTACAAATATTACCAAAGAACATCTCATCGACTATCACCCCCATTCTTACCGCTCTGAAAAATCAGATTGAAAAAGTAGAAGCAAAGATAGCGAAACTGATTGATAGCTGTCCTGAGTATCAAGCCAAAAATACTCTTCTCCAAAGCATGCCAGGCGTTGGCAAAGTCCTTGCGGCCTCCTTAATTAGTAATGTGCCCGAGTTGGGCTATATCACGAACAAACAAGCTTCTTCTCTCATTGGCGTCGCACCAATAACAAGAGAAAGTGGCCGCTTTAAAGGCAAGCGGATGATACAAGGGGGACGGGCTCAAGTTAGGACCGTTATGTATATGGCGATGATGTCGGCTATCCAATGTAATCCTGTTTTTAAGGCAGCATATGAACGATTACTTGCGGCAGGAAAACCGGAAAAAGTAGCCATTGTTGCTTGTATGAGAAAGAGGGTGGTGATCTTAAATTCGATGCTAAGAGACGGTGTGATGTGGGATAAAGATAGCGTCAAAAATTAACTATTGACGCCATAGTCTCTTGTTAGCTGCTGCACTTTAGCCGGAGATTTACGACCCAACGGCCTAATTTAAAACACATTATTGCTTTCAAGCAGCAAAGTAAAACGGACAACTGAGAAACTAAAAGCTAACCCACGAAACGCACTTGGCAAAGAAGAAATAACAGGGAAACTGGCGAGCTTCTAGGACTTAAATTTACAAAGAATTCTTTCGAAGAAGCCAACAACCAAGTGCGTGAAATCAACTTAAGCGCGAAAGAGCTTCAAAACCAAAGAAGCCATCGATTTCCCTGCTTACAGGCAAGTGAGAACAAGCAACGAGCTACGTAAACTCGGTGTCTTTATCTCTCCAAGTGGCGTTCGCTCAATCTGGCTTCGTAATGACTTAGAAAACTTCAAAAAGCGCCTTATTGCCTTAGAAAAACAGGTCGCTGTATCATTCTAACGGACGAGCAAGTTGCAGCCTTTGAGCGCAAGAAACATGATGACGAGGCTTGTGGTGAGATTGAAACAGCGCACCCAGGCTATCTCGGGTCTCAAGACACGTTTTATGTTGGCAACCTTAAAGGTGTTGGACGCATCTATCAGCAGACGTTCGTTGATACCTACAGCAAAATCGCCTTCGCTAAGCTCTACACGACAAAAACACCCATCACGGCTGCTGATATGTTGAATGACAGGTGCTCCCGTTCTTCGAAGCACATGAGCTGCTTATGCTCAGGATCTTGACTGACCGAGGTACTGGATGCTGTGGCCGTGTTGAACAGCACGATTACCAACTCTATCTTGCCATCAATGATATCGACCACACGAAAACGAAAGCGATGTCGCCACAGACAAATGGTATCTGCGAGCGCTTCCACAAGACCATATTAAATGAGTTCTACCAAGTGACATTCAGAAAGAAACTGTATGGTTCAATAGAAGAGTTACAGAAAGATCTGGACGAATGGATGGACTACTACAACAATCATCGTACCCATCAAGGAAAAATGTGCTGTGGCAGAACGCCAATAGAGACATTAGAGGATGGGAAATCAATCTGGGCTGAAAAGAATCTAGCCCAAATATAATCTGGCAGGCACCGAGTCGAAAAGTGGGTAACTGTCAGATCAGGTCTGAATTAGTACACTTCATTACTTACCACCATACAGCCCAAACTTGAATCCAATAGAGCGACTTTGGAAAGTAATGAATGAGCATGTGAGGAACAATGTTTATTTTTCCTCCAAAGTGGCATTTACCTCTGCAATCAAAAACTTTTTTCGATGTGACGCTACCAGAAGTTGCAGGCTCACTGGCATCCAGAATTACGGATAATTTTCAGATATTAAAACCTGCATCTTCAAGTTGAATGGGTATAGATCACATGTATACAGATCTTTAACAGGGCAACTATTAATTATCTAGGATTCAAGTACGAAGTGCGACACCTCTGAACATAAAAACAGTAAGGTGCGTTAATCATGAAGTTTGCTCCCGCCAAGAAGTAAAAAACATGAAATACACACACCTCACTGAGATTGAAAGGTATATGATTTCTGCGCTCAGAAAGCAAGGAATCAGTACCGCAAAAATAGCTAAACAACTGGGGCGTCACAAAGAAAGGTTAACGCCAACGCGAGGATCAACACCCAACATAACGAGTTCAGCTTTTTTATCGCGCTCACGCAATGCGTCACGCATTTTCATTGCCGGGTATTCACCAAGCTTCATTTTTATGGGTTTGCTTAGGTAAATCACCCGGTAAATCCACGTGATTTTTCCCTTAGGGCTAACGCGTACGCCTAGGCCGTCACGGTGAGTGACTTCGGGTTTTCCCTTATAGGGTTTCCCTTGGGTGGCTCTAAGCCAAGCGTCTGTGATTGCCATTCGTTTGTACCAAAAATATTTGGTACAAATAGACTGTGAATGCAAGTGAAACCTGTTAGGTATGGGTGATCTAACGTTGAATTATAGAAATGATATAAAGAAAGCTAAGTGTTTGGATGTTATGGATTAATTAGATGGTCATGAATGGGTGTCGAAAGGAGGGGATTTGTTCGGTTATGTTGCCTTGTAACATACCAAGCAACACGTGTTGAGTTTGATTGAAAATAACCCATCGAAGCTCACTCGGTAACACGAATACCGGAACTTCAATGAAGCGAAGATTTTAACTAGCTCACGCTAGAAATGCAAAGATCGAATTATATAAATCAAAAGAAAAAGCCCATGATAAATATCACGGGCTTTGGAGTTTCAATAATTGATTATGCTTCAGCGCGACGAGGACGACTTAACGTACCCGCATTGGCATTAGCACTAGCATTGCCGTGACCACGTTCACCACGGAAGTTACCACGATGGTCGCCACCACGGTTGCGGTCAAAACGACGCTCACCATCACGACCAGTCGCCGCTGCACCGTCACGGTTGCCACGGAAGCCACCTTCACGGCCACCACGACCTGCGCCAGCCGCAGGAGCAGCGCCTTCACGATTACGGAAGCCACCGTTTCCGCCTTCACGACGGGCACCACCACCGTTACTACCTTCACGACGACCACGAGACTCGCGGAAGTCATCAAAGTCACATACAACAGCACCGACTTCTTTTTGGCGAATACGCAGTTTACGCAATTTGCCTTCAACATCTGAAGACATTGATTTAGGAAGCTGTACGAATGTATGCCCTTGAGCAAGTTTAATTGCACCAATTGAACCTTTGGTTAAACCAAGTTCATTAGCTAAAGCACCAACGATGTCTTTCACTTGCACGCCTTGCTCGCGGCCGACTTGTAACTGATAAGTATCCCAGTCATTGCTCGCGGTACCATACTCGCGGCGACCTTCGCGTCCATCACGGCTATCGCGACCGCCTTCACGGCGTTCACCACGCTCACTACCCTCTTTACGATCACGGCGACGTGATTTTTCACGCTCGATCGCGTCAACCATTGGATCTGGGCCGACATAGAACAGTGGACGATTGCCTTGTTGGCGCTTCAGTAAAATGGCCGCCAGTGTTGTGGCATCAATCTCTAGGCTTTGTTGAAGTTTTTCAATGAGCTCAACAAATTTGTCTAAAGCAGTATGACCTTTGTCAGCTTCTAGCTCTGCACCTAGTTTGATGAGACGAGCTTCAGCAACTTTGTCACGCATTGGAAGTTGAATCTCTTCCATTTGAGAACGAGTTACGCGCTCAATCGTACGCAACATACGAATTTGGTTCGTGCGAACTAGAAGGATCGCTTTACCTTTGCGTCCAGCACGGCCAGTACGGCCAATACGGTGGATGTATGATTCTACATCGAATGGGATATCATAGTTGAACACGTGTGTAATACGTGGAACATCAAGACCACGAGCAACAACGTCTGTCGCAACAAGAATGTCGATTACACCCTGTTTGATATGATCAACCGTGCGCTCACGCAGTGATTGCGGAATATCACCATGAAGCGCTGCCGCTTTAAAGCCACGAGATAATAACCAATCAGCTAAACGCTCGGTGTCTTGACGAGTACGTACAAAGACGATTGACGCATCGGTTTCTTCTGTTTCAAGAAGACGAGCCATCGCTTCATCTTTTTCAACACCTTTAACAACCCAATATTGCTGCTCTACTTTCGCAACAGTTTGGTTTGAACCTGCTACGTCAACACGAGCTGGATCACGTAGGTAACGGTCAACAATCGTCTTCACCATAGGAGGCATAGTCGCAGAGAACAGCACGCGTTGAGCGGTGCCAGGTGCTTGTTCCATTATCCAAGTTACGTCATCAACGAAGCCCATTTTGAGCATTTCGTCAGCTTCATCAAGGACGAAGGTATGACATTCGTCTAAATGAAGGCGGTCACGAGTGATCAAATCTTTTACACGGCCAGGTGTGCCAACCACAATATGAGCACCATTTTTCAGAGCGCGCATTTGGTCAACAATAGAAGCACCGCCATAGATCTCAAGTACTTTAAGGCCTTGAATCTTTTGGCCAAGGTTTTTGATTTCTGCCGCAACTTGGATAGCAAGTTCACGAGTTGGTGCCATCACAATTGCTTGTGGCTTGTGTTGAGAAAGGTTTAATTTGTTCAGTAGAGGTAGAGAAAACGCAGCCGTTTTACCTGTACCGGTTTGTGCTTTACCTAGCGCATCTCTTCCTTCAAGAAGAAATGGAATAGCAGCAGCTTGGATAGGAGTTGGAGAAACGAAACCCATTTCATTTAGAGCAGAAAGGATTGAGTCGTTTAGAGCTAATTCACTAAATTGAATTACAAAGTCTTGCATGGAGATCCCACTAGATTAATTAACAAAAGGTCCCACGTGCTCTACCAATTCCAATACCGATCCATTAAAAAGAGCTGAGTTCCGTTCAGATGCGGATAAGTCTTAAAACGCATCAAGCCGCTAGGGACATATAAGGGACGCGGATTATTCCCTAAAAGCATAAAAAAAGCTAGTAAAAATTGAATTACATCACAAAAATTCGTCATAAATGACCATTAAACTCATTAATTCACCCAAAACGAACACAGAAGCTGCATTTACAGCGCACTGTTAAAGCAGACTAGCAAAAATAACGCTTTCGGTAGTAATCATCCCGCTCAATGATTATAGTGTGCCCAATCGCATTTGTTAGAAAAAGAAACATGTTTCAAGATAATCCGCTCCTTGCTCAACTCAAGCAACAAATCCAAGAGAACTTACCTAAGAAAGAAGGCACGATAAAAGCCACTGAAAAAGGCTTCGGCTTTTTAGAAGTTGACAGTAAGAACAGCTTCTTTATTCCGCCTCCGTATATGAAGAAATGTCTACACGGAGATAAAGTGGTGGCCATCATTCGCACCGAGAATGAGAAAGAAGTGGCTGAGCCTCAAGAGCTGCTTGAGCCTTCATTAACTCGCTTCATTGGCCGTGTAAAGCTGTACAAAGGTAAGCTGAATGTCACGCCCGATAACCCGCAACTAAAAAGGCAATCGCTGAAAGCCAAGGTGCAAAAAGGATTAAACCCTGAACATTTCTCTGAAGGTGATTGGGTTGTTGCACAGCTTATTAACCATCCACTGAAAGACGATAGCGGTTTTATGGTTGAAATCACCCATAAAATTACGGATGCCAACGATAAGATTGCGCCTTGGTGGGTGACTTTAGCTGAAAATGACCTGCCTAACAGTGAGCCGGCTGGTATTGAACATTGGCAGCTAAAAGATGATGCCGACCTACAACGCATCGATATGACCCACCTTCCTTTCGTGACCATCGATGGGGCATCAACTAAAGATATGGATGATGCACTGTTCGCCCAAAGAACCGAGAACGGTGACTTCACATTAACCATTGCCATTGCAGACCCAACCGCATACATCACGCCAGATGACGAGATGGACAGTGTCGCGCGTGAGCGGGGTTTCACTATTTATCTCCCTGGCCGCAATATCCCAATGTTGCCACGTGATTTAGCCGATGATTTGTGTTCGTTGATGGAAAATGAAGTTCGCCCTGCCCTTTGCTGTACCGTAACAGTGACTAAAGAAGGTGTGATTGGCGATGACATTACCTTTTTTGCGGCCAACATTAAATCGCACGCTCGATTGATTTATGATCATGTATCAGATTGGTTAGAAATGGGCACTTCTGCCGATTGGCAACCAAGTGACCAAATCGCTTCCGTTGTGCGTGATTTGTATGATTTTTCATTAGCGCGCGCACAATGGCGCGAAACATACGCGGTCGTGTTTCCTGATCACCCTGATTATCGATTCGAACTGAGTGAAGACAATGACGTAGTGGCAATTCATGCGGATCTTCGCCGTAGTGCTAACCGTCTTGTTGAGGAAGCGATGATAACCGCGAATATCTGTGCGGGAAAAACGCTCAAAGCGCATTTTGGCCAAGGCGTGTTCAATACGCACGCGGGGTTCAAACCCGAAAAAATTGCCGATGTTGTCGAATTAGTCAACCCAACGGGTGAGCTTGAATACACTGCCGATAACTTAGCGACTCTAGAAGGCTTTGCCTCTTTACGTCGCTGGTTATGTAAGCAAGATACCCGCTATCTGGATAATCGTATCCGCAAGTATCAAGCTTACAGTGAAATAGGAAACCAACCTCTTCCGCATTACGCAATGGGTTTGGATATCTATGCCACTTGGACTTCTCCTATCCGTAAATATGGCGATATGATCAACCATCGTATGTTGAAAGCACATATTTTAAACAAAGAGCCCGTACAAACACCGGATGAAACCGTTGGTGAAGAGTTGGCACTACACCGCAAACACCACAAAATGGCCGAACGTAACGTAGGCGACTGGCTCTATGCTAGAACGCTAGTAAACGAACCGAGCAAAGGCACCCGTTTTACGGCTGAAATTTTTGATATCAATCGCGCTGGCATGCGCGTACGTCTTTTGGAAAATGGCGCTGCCGCATTCATTCCTGGTTCTTTAATCTTAGACAACAAAGAACGTATTGAATGTAATGCGGAAAGTGGAACGCTGCTTGTCGATAAAGAGGTCGTCTTTAAGCTCGGTGATACGCTCGAAGTCGTGCTCGCAGAAGTGAATATGGAAAACCGCAATCTGATTGCAAAACCGACTCAGGTTTTCGAACCGTTACTTATACCTTCAGAAGCTAATGCTAATACCACTATCCAAGGGGAGTGATTTTAGCAGCATAGACATTTCTATCAGGCATTCTTCGGAGTGCCTTTTTATGCTTATTGATCACCAAAAGTAAGATTTAGGATCTTTTTCAATTTCGCGGATCAACGCCGTCAAATCCGTTGTTTTAGGGAGAAAAGGATACGGCAACCAATCTTCAATTTCTTTATCGGGATCCGTATTGGGAATATACAGCGCCCATTTAGCTTCTTCCCAAATCACTTTCGCCACGATACTTGAATAGTCGCAATGCGTTGAATCTAATTTGTAATGGTGTTTGATGAAATACACACCGTTAACGATCGGCTCAAAACAGGATTTGCCTAATTCAACAGACACACTTTGGTTACGATTATGGCAAACAAGCTCTGCTCTTCGTTCTAGTTGACGTTGCAACAAATTCACTACCGCCATTTTACCCTCGCTCAAACACGGCTTCCTGACATCTCGACTATAGCTGACTTCGCTTATCTCTGATATGAAAAACCGTAAGGCTACAAACCACTTACCTTTGTGGTTCACAAAAGTGTCATCTATACGACATATTATGGTGGCTCAATTTTTCTAAATAACCATATTGGAGCCACTATGTTTCGAGTCGCGCTTGCTACACTGCTTTCAACTTTGCTACATACCCAGTTTGCCTTCGCAAGTGAAGTTAATATTTCTGGCTCGACCTCGGTCGCTAGGATCATGGAAGTATTCGCCGAGGACTACAATACCGCACACCCTGAAACTTATATCGCGGTTCAAGCCGTAGGTTCGAGTGCTGGCATCACATTACTGAAAAAAGGTGTCGCAGATATCGCCATGAGCTCGCGCTACCTCACAGAAAGTGAGCAAGATGAGACGATGAGCACCCTACCGATTGCCTATGATGGGTTAGCTGTTGTAATCAATCGCTTAAACAGTATTGAAAATCTGACTCGTGAGCAGTTATTTGATATTTATAAAGGGAAAATAACCAACTGGAAACAAGTCGGTGGTGCTGATCAAAAAATCGCAGTTGTGACCAGAGAAGCATCATCAGGTTCCCGCTATAGCTTTGAAAGCTTATTAGGCCTGACTCGTGTGATTAATGATCGCTTAGTGTCAGACATCAGTTCCAATAACTTAGTGGTCAATAGCAATAGTATGGTTAAAACACTGATTAACCATAACCCTCAAGCGATCGGTTTCATCTCTACGGGATCGGTAGATAAATCGATTAAAGCGATAAAATTTGAGGGAGTAGAAGCCACTGCAAAAAATATTGTCACTCATGAATATAAACTTTCCATGCCATTTTTAGTGGTCTATTACCCTGAAAAAATCACTAAAGAGACTCAAGCTTTTATTGCATCTTTAAAATCAGCGGAAGCAAAGGCTCGCATAGAAGAATATGGTTATATTCCTTTGAAAAACAAATAAATACAAAAAAGGAGAGTGATCGACTCTCCTGTTTCTATGCCATTTTTCTAAAGTTAAAAATGGAGTTGGATTACTGAAACCACGACACAGCCTGGGCGACGAATACCTTCAATCTCAACTTTAATTTCTCTCTCGATCTCCAAACCTTTTTTGATTGGTGTAACTTTCAATAGAGTACTAATGGCTCTTACCCGGTTTCCTGATTTCACTGGATACGGGAAACGAACTTCATTTAAACCGATATTTACCACCATTTTTGCGGTCGGAAATATTGGTTTGTCAGGATCAACGCTATCCGTCAATTTAGGTAACAAGGCCAAGGTCAAAAAGCCGTGCGCAATTGTGGTCCTAAATGGAGAATCAACTTCCGCTTTTTGAGGGTCGGTATGAATCCACTGCATATCCTCAGTTACTTGACCAAACTGGTTAATGCGCTCTTGATCAACCACCAGCCATTTACCCGTATGAATGACTTCACCAATCTGAGTCTGGAGCTGTTTATACAGACGTTGCGCTTCAGGTTTGAGTATCAAGGGTTCGGCAATAGGAGCATCTTCATTCACTGCTGGTTGGTGAAAATCTCTAACCCAAGAAAACAACTGGCGACTGTTTGTTTTATGTAGAAGATCGCCCCAGTACTCACGTATTGAAGGTGATACCCACTGCATAAGCTCAGAGGAGTACTTGTTCATTGAATCGCCACGATGCTTAAAAAGATTCTCGACTTTCATCTAAACCTCGGTGATTAGTTAGAATGCCCTTGGATTGAGGTAATTTTGAAGTACTTCACACTTAGCTGCAAACACTTTCGAGCGTACAAGCGTTCCCTGAAACACACAAATTGCATATAAATCAATCAAATAAAAATAAAACACCATTTTATTAGATAACTAGGTTGTAGAGTATATAGCTCATAAAATCAAGGGAAGCGGTAAAAACAGTGCTTTACTGTAACTGAAAACGTTATTGCGGTTAGCCAAACCGAGTCGATGACTCAACTTATTGCTTTACAATATTATGGTGGCTATCTATTATGCGCACCACACGGAGAGATGGCTGAGTGGTTTAAAGCACTGGTCTTGAAAACCGGCGATGGTTAATAGCTATCCTAGGGTTCAAATCCCTATCTCTCCGCCAAATATCAAGAAAAAGCCTTTGATTATCAGAGGCTTTTTCTATTTATAGCATTTGGAAACTTTAGATCACTAAAAACTCATGTGTCTGGAAGATGCAATCATGTTTGGTCATCGCCTCTTCCTCAATACATCAAGAACGAATCACACGAATACCGATAAGTAAGAAGACATAGCCCGCGCACTATGCGTTTCAATCAACCGTAGAAGAGACCGAAGCCAGCAAATCTGTTGGGCTAGTCCAAGTATAAACCCACTCTTTAATATCTTGCCCACAGGGAGACCGCCATAAACGCTCTCCTTTAGGTCGACCAGCTAAGTAGTCGTAAAATTCGATGGCTTGCTTATTGTCTGCCATCACTTCCAAATACACACCGCTATTAGGGAAATACTGCTCAAACCATGCCGCCATCTCTTGAATCAACTGGCGACCAATCCCCCTTCCTCGATAATTTTCATCAATGTGCAGAGACTCGATAATGCTGCCTTTGTCAAAATCGTGGTTACCAAAGGCGCAGATAAACCCACACAGCAGCCCTCCCTCTTCAATCAGTAGGACATGTTGATTAAATGGTGGATTGATTAAGCGAGTTTGCCAAATCAGTAAACGGTCTTCTAGAACGTCATTATCAAGGTACTCTTTGCCTAATATGCCTTGGTAGTGAGTTCGCCAACTTTGAGCGTGTAGCTGAGCAATTCTTTCAAAATCGCAATATTCAGCTGCTTTTATTTCCATATTCTAGTCCTTATTACTTCCTGTAAGGATTAACATCGTCTTTCATACTATTCGGTTCAAATAGAAAAGCAAAATATACTAGTCACAATCCCTTAAAAGAATCATTAAACCTCTTTGACTTACAGTTGTTCGCTGATATTCTAGCGAACAACTGTAAGCTCAAGGATTTTAATCATGAAATCGGCATCAAAACCACCACTTATCTGGATAAACATCGTCATTTTTAGCTTCAGCTTGGGCTTAGCGACGATTGCAGCCCCTTTGTATGGATGGCAATTTGGCTACGGCATGGAGCATTGGCTTTGGCTGATGATTTGTTTTTCCTTTTGCAACCTTTCCATTACCGCGGGATATCACCGTTTATGGTCACATAAAGCCTATGAAGCACATTGGGCACTGAGATTATTGTTTGCATTAGGTGGGGCGTTTGCACTGCAAAACAGTGCGCTACATTGGTCTTCTGATCACCGAGTTCATCACAAGCATGTAGACAATAATGACAAAGATCCTTATTCAGCCAAACGTGGATTCTGGTTTTCACACATAGGTTGGATGCTGCGTCACTACAATAAAACTACGTACGATGACTACTCCAACTGCCGTGACCTGCAAAAAGATAAGATCGTCATGTGGCAGCATAAATATTATGTGCCTTTGGCACTCGCAATGAACTTGGGCGTTCCTCTGCTCCTTGGTTTTATTTATCACGATATACTGGGCATGTTACTGATCGTGGGTGCGCTGCGTTTAGTGCTCAATCATCACACGACATTTTTCATCAATTCACTGGCTCACATATGGGGTAACCAGCCTTATACTGATAAAAATACAGCCCGCGATAACGGTATTTTGGCTTTCTTCACTTTTGGCGAGGGCTACCACAACTATCACCATATCTTTGAAAATGATTATCGGAATGGGATTTATTGGTGGCAATACGACCCCACAAAATGGCTGATCAAGCTCTGTTCGTGGTTTGGTTTGGCTGGTAAACTGCGCACTTCGCCTCCCCTTAAGGTAGAAAAAGCGAAAGCGTTAATGGCATTAAGCCATGCGCAAAAACAGATCGCCGCGTTACCCAATCAGCAACTCGTTATGGCCAGCATACAACGTGAATTTGACGCTTTAGTCATGCAGTTGCAAGAGTATTATGAATTAAAGAAACAGCTAATCGAAAGTAAGAAAAGTACTATGATTCGCCGATATGAGCACTCCCTATTGGTGCTGCGTTATCTGCAAGTAAAGCATCAATTAGCACTACAAAAGTCCAATTGGCAGCTCATTGTCCGTCAATACTCCTAAATTCATACTTTGCGTGTTCAGTGAAGCCATGGCTTAAATGGCTTCATTTTCCCTAGCTTAAATTAGCCCGCTCCCTAACAGAACTTCTAGCCGCATATTTGCTAAATGAATAGTTAGAACGACCAAAATATATTCAAAGTTAAAGTGTTTTCAACTAGCTTATCAATTGATAATTTTATTGTTTTAGATCATCTAAAGCTCAACTTGCTCTCGTGCTACAGTACTCTTTTCGGTAAATTCCTTGTCATAAATTGATACACGTTTTTTCAATATTGTTGATAATTTCAGGAGACTTAAATGCTAGAGCTTTTAATTGGCTTGGCGGTAACAGTAGCGGTGGGTTATTTCATTGTTAAAGGTTACAAGCCAGCCGGTGTGTTACTCACCGCAGGTATCGTTTTGCTGCTATTAACCGGCGCACTTGGCTATTCAGTACTGCCAGCTAAAGTACCCTCAACCGGTAACACAGTAACAGATGCACTCGAATTCGTGAAATACATGCTACGTTACAGTGGTGGCGGTTTAGGCATGCAAATTATGTTGCTGTGTGGTTTTGCTTCGTACATGACACACATCGGCGCCAACAATGTGGTTGTAAAACAGTTTTCTAAACCTCTTTCGGTTATTACATCCCCTTATATCTTGCTGGTTGCTGCTTACATTGTGGCATGTTTGATGTCTTTAGCAGTGAGCTCAGCAACGGGTCTTGGCGTGCTGTTAATGGCCACTTTATTTCCGATGATGGTAGCGATGGGGATCTCTCGCCCGGCCGCAGTTGCAGTATGTGCATCTCCTGCTGCGATCATCCTTTCCCCGACATCCGGTGATGTGGTTATTGCGGCGGAAAAATCAGGCCTACCTTTACACGTTTTTGCCGTGGAAACGGTTCTTCCTGTTTCGATCTGCGCCATTATCGTCATGGCGATCGCGGCCTTCTTCTGGAACAAATATCTCGATAAGAAAGACAACACACCGATGGAAAAAATCGATGTTTCCGCCATCGAAGTGAAAGCACCCGCTTACTATGCGGCTCTTCCATTCTTACCTATTGTGGGTGTGTTCTTATTCAACGGAGAAACCATTCAAGGTTTGAGCCTTGATATTTACACCATTGTGGTCGGATCCATCTTCATCGGTGCATTGGTTGACTTCGTGACGAAGCGTTTTAAAGGTAAAGAGACGTTAGAAGATCTAGAATCGTGCTACGCAGGCATGGCCGAAGCATTCAAAGGCGTGGTGATGTTGTTGGTTGCTGCGGGCGTATTCGCACAAGGTTTGATGTCGATTGGAGCGATTGATAACCTGCTTCATCTTGCAGAAACCGCAGGCGCAGGCGGCATAGCCTTGATGCTGATTTTGACAGGCCTTACCGTAGCAGCCGCTATTGCGACGGGTTCAGGCAACGCTCCGTTCTACGCCTTTGTTGAGTTAGCGCCATCGTTGGCGGCTAAATTGGGCGTGAACCCAGCCTTTCTCATTATCCCGATGCTGCAAGCTTCAAACCTTGGGCGCACCATTTCTCCAGTATCAGGCGTCGTTGTAGCAACAGCTGGTATGGGCCAAATCAGTCCATTTGAAGTGGTAAAACGCACTTCCGTTCCTGTCATCCTCGGCTTAATCACGGTCATTATTGGTACAGTAATCCTTGTACCGATGACAGCATAACGTTGACAAACAATCAGGGCGTTCAACAGGACGCCCTTTTTTCAAACCGCTATTTCCAAATAGGTGTTATTTACTCTCGCTATAGCGCTCCAAGTATAAAATCGTTGCTGCCGTGCGCGATGGGACGCGTAGCTTCTTCAGCAAACTCTTCATGTGCACCTTTACTGTCGACTCAGAAATGAACAGACGATCAGCAATTTGTTTATTCCGATACCCTTTCGCGACCTCTTTTAAAATCTGAGTTTCACGGTCGGTTAATGCCTCAAAAAGATCTTCATGCGTATGACGTTCGGCAAGGTACTGAGTAACAAACTCGCTGTACGCTTTTACACCCGTCGCGGCCTGTCTAAGCAGTTCCACCAGCTCATCTGGTTCTGTATCTTTAAGAAGGTAGCCATCAGCCCCCGCTTTCACCATAGCTTCAATATCGAGCGCACTGTCTGATACGGTTAAAATAACGATGGTGGCGGTTGATTCATCCGCACGAAGCGCTGTTAACGTATCGAGCCCTGACATGCCTTTCATATTCAAATCAAGCAGAATGAGATCCGGCTCGATGTCATGCGCCAAAGCAATGGCTTCACTGCCGTTACAAGCTTCAGCAACCACTTCAAAGTCATCTTCAAAACTCAATAGCTGGTTGATACCACGTCTCATCAAAGGATGGTCATCTACCAGCATTACTCTACATCTCGTCAAAATTTGTATCCTTTGAACGTTTATATTTCAATATAACTTCACACCCAGCATTGGGTGCGGAGGTTACTGACACTGCGCCATGCAGCCGCGCCGCTCTTTCTTGCATAATGCTTAATCCATAGTGATTGAGCCTAGCACGCTGTTGATCAAAGCCAACCCCATCGTCTTTGACCGTCACCATCACCTGATCATCTAATTCATCACAGTTGACTTGAATAACATTAGCTTGAGCGTGTTTGATAGCATTGATAGTCGCTTCTCGGATCAATTGCAGTAAATGCACTTGTTGATGCGCATCTAAATCAATCGATGACAAATTATTATTAAGCACTATCTCCGCCGTAGTTTGCTCGCCAAGTTCCTCTAGCATGCCCTTGAGCGCTTGACCAAAATTGCCTTCTTTAATCGTTAGCCTAAAGGTGGTTAATAGCTCTCTTAACTGGGTGTAAGCGCCCGACAAACCTTGATCAATATCTAAAATGATTTGCTCTTTTTTCTCTGCGGCGTGCGGGGTCTCTGCTCGGCCAATCACGCGTTTTAGTAATGATACTTGTATCTTCAGATACGAAAGCGATTGAGCCAACGAATCATGCAGTTCCCGAGCGATGGTGGCGCGTTCTTCCATCAAGATCAACTGTTCGGCTTGTTTCTGTGCTTGATTATAATAAATGGCACGCGACAATATTTGTACGAAGTTATCAATCAAGGCGCTATTTGGACAAGGCAAGCTGTATTGCAGATACAAGTAACCCAGTTGCATCCCATCTAAGCTCAGCAAAAGCGGAGAAAGGGAGAATCCATTGCTCTCACCTTCGGATAAGCGCGTACTTTTACCCGCGTCATCACCAATTTCTAACTGGGCAAATGTGACCCCTTCAATGGTAACCAAGTGTTGCAAAATCGCTTGGAAATTATCTTGGCTAATGCGCGATGCGGTTAACTCTTGCGAGCAGTCATACAACACTTGCAGTGCTTGGTTGGCATTTTGCAACTTATGGGTTTTCTCATTCACCGCTTGCTCCAAACCGAGGTACAGCTTACCAAGGTCGGTGGCCATTTTATTAAACGTGCGGGTTAAGATCCCCATTTCATTATGGCTGGTGACATTGAGCGATACATCAAATGAACGGTTTTGGATCTGCTCACTGGCGGTCACTAGCGAACGCAATGGCCCCACCACTTCCTTACGAATAAAATGCACCACAAACAATGAGATACACAACACACCACCCAACCCCATGCCGCCAAACCAAGCCAGTTGGATCAGCTTTTGTTCTGAGAAGTGCTGCAACTTAAAGACAAAACGGTCGATTTGGCTGACAAATTTCGCTACCTCATCAAGATAGCGGTCTTTGTTCTCGCTATTTAACAAGCTTTTCAGTTCGTGCCAACGAATGATCAACTGATAATAATCTTTGGTGATGTCGTTTGGCACAGGCCAACGCTGTAATGCTTTCATTGATGCTGAATAAAGCGAACGTTCAAAAAGATAAATGTGAGATGAATAATCCACCGAGTTACTTTGAATATCATGTGCCAATCGATAGCTTTGCATACGCATTGAACCAGCAACGTTCACCGCTTCCGCATCATTGAGTGAGGAAGCGAGTGTAAAAATGGCGTAGCCTGTGATGGCAACCGATAACAGTAAAATCGACACCATGGCTTTGGCAATGGTGCTGGTTACCGACTGTTTGGATCGTTTTCTCAAAACATCTCTCCGTGAACCTCTCCTTGCCTATTGTATCTGATTGGGCTCAGCTGTCGTTAAAGCCATTCAATATGTGATCACTCGCGCTTGAATTTATTGATCTAAAACAACATGACTAACCAATTACCTCCTTGGGGGTATTTATAGAAATAGGACAAAAACTACAATTTGTGTATGGATAAATGAAGATTTGTTAACAAATACAGGAATGCACTTTGGTTGATCTCTCGAAAAGGCGTTTTTTTTCTCGTAATCAGGTCGATGACACCATTGTCCGCTTGCCTTGGATTGCTCACCCCCTCTCCTTTTCAGATGAGTGCACTCGCTGCGGCCGCTGCCTAGACGCGTGCGAAACAAAGATCATCACTTTAGGTGATGGCGGCTTCCCAACCATAGATTTTCATATTGATGAGTGCACCTTTTGTTATCAGTGCGCGCAGAGCTGCCCAGAGCCAATTTTCGCACCGCGCTCAACACAACCGTGGCTGGCTAAAGCAAAGCTCGAAGAAAGCTGCTTGGCTAAACGCAATGTGGAGTGCCGTAGCTGCGCTGAGTCATGTGAAGTCAGCGCTATAACGTTCAATTTAGTGATCGGAAAAGTGGCGCAACCGAATGTCGATATTGATGCCTGTAACGGATGTGGCGCGTGCGTTTCCATCTGTCCAACCTCAGCCATCCGTGTGAGCAATATTAATAATAATGAGAGATAAACATGTCACTCAATGAAGTACATATTTCAAGTTTGATCGTTCACGTCGTACCTGAACATTTAGCAGCGCTCAAAGCGACAATCGAATCGTTTGAGAACGCCGAAGTGTATGGCCAAAGCAACGAAGGGAAAATGATCGTCGTTTTGGAAACGGAAAATCAAGGCTTCGTTACTGACACCATCGATGCGATTAATAATTTACCACATGTTCTCAGCACCGCTTTGGTTTATCACCAAATAGAAAGTGGGCTGGATGACACGGATACCAACACTGGAACACAACATTCCCACATTGAGGATGACGTATGAAAATGACAAGACGCGCGTTTGTGAAAGCAAACGCAGCCGCATCCGCAGCCGCTGTCGCCGGTATTACTCTACCCGCCAGCGCAACAAACTTGATTGCCAGCTCAGACCAAACAAAAATCACTTGGGATAAAGCGCCTTGTCGTTTCTGCGGTACGGGCTGTTCAGTATTAATCGGTACTCAAAACGGCAAAGTGGTTGCCACACAAGGTGACCCTGAAGCGCCTGTCAACAAAGGGTTGAACTGTATTAAAGGCTACTTCCTTTCAAAAATCATGTATGGCAAAGATCGCTTAACACAACCACTGCTGCGCATGAAAGATGGCCAATACCATAAAGAGGGAGAATTCACGCCAGTGTCGTGGGATCAGGCTTTCGATGTGATGGCTGAAAAGTGGAAACAAGCTCTAAAAGCGAAAGGGCCAACCAGTGTTGGCATGTTCGGTTCAGGCCAATGGACCGTGATGGAAGGTTACGCCGCCGTTAAACTAATGAAAGCGGGTTTCCGCTCTAATAACATTGATCCAAACGCTCGCCACTGTATGGCTTCAGCCGTTGTTGGATTTATGCGCACCTTTGGTATTGATGAACCAATGGGCTGCTATGATGATTTTGAACACGCTGATGCCTTTGTGCTTTGGGGTTCAAACATGGCCGAAATGCACCCGGTTCTTTGGACTCGTATTACCGATCGCCGTTTAAGTCACCCACACGTTAAAGTAAATGTCCTTTCGACTTATTATCATCGTTCGTTTGAGCTGGCCGACCACGGTTACATTTTCCACCCACAAAGTGACCTTGCCATCGCCAACTTCATCGCCAACTACATCATTCAAAACAATGCGGTGAACTGGGATTTCGTCAATAAACATACCCACTTCAAACAAGCGACTACGGATATTGGTTATGGCCTGCGTGACGAGCACCCACTGCAAGTTAAAGCGAAAAATGCCAACTCCGGTGATGTTACTGCGATTGATTTTGAAGCTTATAAAGCCTCGGTTGCACCTTATACGGTTGAAAAAGCCGCGCAAATGTCAGGCGTTGCCGAAGATAAACTGATCGCGCTTGCAAAACAGTACGCTGACCCTAACACCAAAGTGATGTCACTGTGGACTATGGGCATGAACCAACACACTCGCGGTGTTTGGATGCAAAGCTTGGTCTACAACCTGCACTTACTGACAGGCAAAATTGCCACACCTGGCAACAGTCCATTTTCATTAACAGGCCAACCATCCGCTTGCGGCACAGCACGTGAAGTCGGAACCTTTTCTCACCGCTTGCCTGCTGACATGGTGGTGGCAAACCCCAAACATCGCGCGATTGCTGAAAAAACATGGAAGCTTCCGCAAGGCACCATTCCTGAAAAACCGGGCTTTCACGCCGTACAGCAAGACCGAATGCTCAAAGATGGCAAACTCAACGCTTATTGGGTGCAGTGTAATAACAACATGCAAGCAGGCCCGAATATTAACGAAGAACGTTTACCGGGTTACCGCAACCCAGAAAACTTTATCGTCGTGTCTGACCCGTATCCAACAGCCACAGCGCAAGCGGCCGACTTAGTGCTCCCTACCGCAATGTGGGTGGAAAAAGAAGGCGCTTACGGCAATGCTGAACGCCGCACCCAAGCTTGGTATCAACAAGTTGGTACTGTGGGCGAAGCAAAATCAGACTCATGGCAAGTGATGGAGTTCTCTAAACGCTTCAAAATGGAAGAAGTGTGGCCAGAAGAATTGCTCGCCAAAGCGCCACAATATCGCGGTAAAACCCTGTTTGATGTGCTGTTCAGAAACGGACAGGTTGACCAATTCCCGCTTGAAGAAGCGCGTGAACTGAACGATGACGCACATCACTTCGGTTTCTATGTACAAAAAGGGTTATTTGAAGAGTACGCCAGCTTCGGACGCGATCACGGCCACGACTTAGCGCCTTATGACACATACCATAACGTTCGCGGCTTACGCTGGCCGGTTGTGGATGGCAAAGAAACGTTATGGCGCTTTAAAGAAGGCTCCGACCCTTATGCGAAAAAAGGATCTGATTGGGATTTCTACGGCAAACCGGATGGTAAAGCGTGGATCATCTCCGCTCCTTATGAAGCTCCGCCGGAATCACCTGATGCCGAATTTGATATGTGGCTGTGTACAGGCCGCGTGTTAGAACACTGGCACACCGGCACTATGACGCGGCGCGTGCCTGAACTTTATAAAGCCGTACCCGATGCGCTCTGTTACATCCACCCAGATGACGCCAAAGCGCGTGGGTTACGACGTGGTGATGAAGTATTGATTTCCAACAAACGCGGCGAAGTTCGTGTTCGTGTGGAAACGCGCGGCCGAAATCGTCCACCGCATGGTTTGGTCTTTGTCCCATTCTTTGATGCTCGCATTTTGATTAACAAGCTGATTTTAGATGCCACGGACCCACTGTCGAAGCAGACAGACTTCAAAAAATGTCCGGTAAAAATCACTAAAGTAGCGTAAGCCAGTTAATGAATGCATCGGCTGCCCTATGGGGGGCCGATCTCAGAATGAGCCATTAGGCGGAGAATTTAAGATGAAAAAACTACTGATCGCCCTTTTATCTTTTGGGGCTTTATTTGGCCAAACGGTACAGGCGGAACTGAATAACCCCGGCGGAAACGGTGGGCTGGAATCGCTGCGTGGCGCAACGCAACTTGAAGAGACTCGTCCTGCAGACGACTTTAAGAAGTACCCAAGAGATCAAGCGCTTGAAAGCGAATACGTCTATCAGCCACCTTTGATCCCGCATAACATTCGTGGCTACGAAGTGTCGCTAAACGCCAATAAGTGCCTTGCTTGTCACAGTTGGAAAAATGCCAAAGAGATGGGCGCAACCAAAATCAGCGTGACCCACTATGTTAACCGTGAAGATGCGGTGCTAGCTGACGTCTCACCGCGCCGTTACTTCTGTTTACAGTGCCATGTACCGCAAGCCATTGCGAAGCCTTTGGTGGAAAATGAGTTCAAATCCGTTGATTCACTTCGCTAATCGTAGCCAGATAATAACTTAAGAGGCTATTTATGAAATTATTAAAAGCGTTTTGGAAAAAGCTCACAAGCCCAAGTAAAGCGGCCGTTGGCATCGTATTGTTCATGGGGTTTGCAGGTGGTCTGCTATTTTGGGGCGCATTTAACACCGGTATGGAAGCAACAAACTCAGAAGAATTCTGCTCAGGCTGTCATGCACCGATTGTGGCTGAGATCCAAGAGACGATTCACTATTCTAACCGTTCCGGCGTACGTGCTATCTGCTCTGACTGCCATGTTCCTCATGAATGGACAGATAAGATTATCCGCAAAGTGCAAGCCTCCAAAGAGTTGTTTGCTCATGTGGTATTAGGCACCATTAGCACACCCGAAAAGTTTCAAGCACGTCGAGCACATCTCGCGGAGCGTGAGTGGTCACGATTGAAAAATAATGACTCATTAGAGTGCCGCAACTGCCATGAGTTCGAATACATGGATTTTTCAGAGCAAGGTCCACGCAGTGCCAAACAGCACTCTACCGCCCTTGCTAGTGGTGAAAAAACCTGTGTCGATTGCCATAAAGGTATTGCACATAAACTGCCAGACATGCAAGGCGTTGAAGGCTGGCAATAGGAGAATTAACCCATGAGTACATTAGAATCGGTGATTTGGCATATTCTTGGTTACAGCGCGATGCCTGTTATTATCTTCGGCGGCTTTGCGGTGGTTGCCGCCGTTTCACTTTGGTTGCTGTCACTGAGTAAAGATAAAGAACTCTAAATTACACTTCCTACCGTAATTTATAGTCAACTCCCAATAAAAATCCGCCTGTGTATAAGGCGGATTTTTTTACTTCACTTTAAATGACATGCGCAGAAATACTAAGGCGCAGAATCCACCACTACAGGCAAGTAATGTTTAGGCTCAAGTTTCAACCACTCTGGTAACACAGTCCCGATTGAGATTGAAGACCAAGTTCCAGAAATAATACCGATGAACATTGCAATGGCAAACCCTTCAAGCGGCTCCCCGCCCATAAACCATAATGCGGAAACGGTAAGTAATGTCGTACCCGAAGTTACCATAGTGCGTGAGAACGTCGCAATCACGGCTTGGTCGGTGATCTCTTTGGTTGGCGTGCTTTGCTTGGCCACGAGCAGTTCACGAATACGGTCGGCAATGATAATGGAGTCGTTCAATGAATAACCCAATACCGCCAACACCGCCGCAAACACAGTTAGGTTGAACTCCATCTGTGTCAGGGCAAAGAAACCGAGCACTAAAATAACGTCATGCAGCAAGGCTAACAACGAGCCGCTCGCTAAACGCCATTCAAAGCGGAAACACAAGTAACCTAAGATACACAGTAAGCAGATCATCAACGCTAAACTACCTTGCTCCACCAGATCTTGCCCCACTTGCGAGCCGACCATACTGTTGCTCACCACCGTCACATGCTCAGAGACGTCGCTGAGCAAAGTTGGAATGTTAGGCGTCTCTTGATCGCTTTCAGGAAGAGCGTAGCGGATAACCCAACGCCCTTCTTCACCTGCTTTGGTGATCATCGTTGAATCCCCTAATGTAGGTTTCAACGCTTGCAGTAACTCTTTGTTGGTGAGGGTTTTATCGACCGTGACTTCGGTGACCATCCCACCAGTAAAATCCAAACCCATGTTGAGGCCTTTCACACCAAACGCCACTAATGAGATCAGCATCAATGTCACAGAGAGTACGCTCGTGATGTAACGAATTGGACGAATATGGTTTTTCAAATAATCAATCATGTTTATACCCTTACATCACGACGAGCATCTCGTCCCCAAATGAGATTGATAACCGCACGCGAAGCAAACACACCGCTGAACATACTGGTCATAATGCCGAGCCCTAAGGTCAGGGCAAAGCCTTGGATTGGACCATTACCGATCGAATACAGAATCACAGCGGTGATCATAGTGGTGACGTTGGCGTCAAGAATGGTGCTAAAGGCGCTGCTAAACCCAGAATCAATCGCTTGGGCGAAATTACGTCCTTCTGCAATTTTGTCTTTGATACGTTCAAAAATTAGCACGTTGGTATCGACGGCCATGCCAACCGTCAAAACTAGACCTGCAATCCCCGGCAAGGTCAGCACAGCACCCGGCAATAAGGCAATCAGACCAATGAGACACACCATGTTAAACAGCAACGCCGCGTTCGCCACCCAACCTAAACGGCGATACCAAAGCGCCATAAAAGTCAGCGTTAATGCCATACCTAAGGCTAATGCGGCAAAACCATTTTGAATATTTTCTGCGCCCAATGAAGCGCCGATGGTACGCTCCTCTACGATAGTCACAGGCGCGGTTAATGAACCAGCGCGCAGCAATAAAGCCAGCTGCTGTGCTTCTTCCATCGAACCTGCACCAGTGATTCTAAATTGGCTACCCAGCTGCGATTGAATGGTCGCAACACTGATCACTTTTTCGCTACGCTCTGTTTCGCCACGAGCATTGGTGGTGTATTCACGGTACACGGTCGCCATCGGTTTACCGATATGCTTGGATGAAAAATCACTCATGATTTTGCCACCAGCGTGGTCAAGCGAGATGTTGACCTCAGACATTCCCACTTGGTCAATACCTGCGCGCGCATTAACAATGTGATCGCCGGTTAATACAGGGCGTTTAGTAAGTACAACATTGCGGCCATTTTCATCTTTTAGCACAATGTCTTGCGACGTAAACGCTTCACTGGGTGATTTCGCCTCATAAAAAGCCAGGCTCGCCGTCGCACCAATCACGTTTTTCGCTTGTGATGGGTCTTGCACGCCCGGTAATTCGATACGAATGCTGTGCTCGCCTTGGCGCTGAACCATGGCTTCAGTGATGCCCAGCTCTTCAATGCGATCACGCATAATCTTGAGGTTCTGTTGCAGCGTCGTTGATTGGAAATCGACTCGATTCTGTTTTGAAGGCTTGATCAGCAGTTGATCAGAAGAGCGTTGAATATCCCACCCTGAGTAAGTTTCTTTGAGGAATGCATTGATTTTATTGAGATCTTCCGCTGAATTGCTCATTACTTTGAAGCCATCAATACCTTCAGAGTTAACTTTCACGCTGCGAAGACGCTCGTCACGCAGCTTATCTTTCACGGTATCGATCATGCTGTCACGTTGCTCTTGGAACGCTTTATCCACGTCAACGTTCAGCAAAAATTGCACACCACCACGCAGGTCCAACCCTAGTTTAATCGGGTTAAAACCTAAATTTGTCAACCATGTTGGTGCAACCGAAACGTAAGAGAACGTAATACTGTCTTCTTTTTCAATCATGCCATCGAGTAATTCTCTGGCGTGCGTTTGCTGGACTTCATCAGCAAAGACTAAGGTCGTTTTCCCACCTTGCTGCTGTATGTTTTGTACCGCAATATCGTTTTTTTCGAGTAGATGAGTTAATTCCACGACTGAATTAAGCGTCTCATTTTTAGCGGAGACTTGCAGTTGAATCGACGGCTGTTCGCCGTACCAGGTGGGTATAGCGCTCAAGGCAAGCACAACCAAAGTGGCGGCCAATACGATATACTTCCACGCAGAATAGTGATTAATAAGACGTGCTGACGCCTTTTTATTTTGTGTTTTTTTCATACCAATCCTCTCAGCAAAGCTGAGTTGTTATTACTTTAAATAAACAAGTTAAATGAACAAGCGAGTGACTTTGTCACTTGATATAAAGTAAGAGGGATCAGTACTGGCTATTTAACGCCACATACATGGCATTCGTTTCTTTCCAACCAGAAATTCTGTGGTTAGAACTATAGGGGCGAGCTTGCCATGCCGCCAACTCAGCGACAGGAAAAAGATAAAGCCTAAAGGGAGCGACGGTGACGTCGTAATTGGGTGTGTTATCGACAAAAGTGGGGCCATCGTATTCAACGACTCGGGAAGTTACCCCCCAACGAGACGCGGTGACGATTGCAGCAGAAGTGTCTGAGTGAAGCGATTTTGATACGGGTGGAGCCGTTTGTTTATCTTGTTGATCAGAGATAGGTTGTTGAATAGCAATAGCTTGAGGCAATGTTTGCTGATGAACAATCGCCGTGAGCGAGGTTTTTTCACCATGTTGTAGGATAACTTTACGTTCAGCGTGGCTGTGCGTTTCACTCTCAATTAAATAGCCGAACGCTTGCGAAGGCAGAACCACCGCAAAAAGCGTAAACCAGACATATTTAATAAAGTGCCAATGCATGAAAAAATCATTCCTCTCAACTCAAGCAGGCATCATATTCCTGACAACCATAAGCCTCAAGTAAAAAGATCTAAATGCTCTTATCACTTTAGCTAATGAGAAGCGTAAAATATTTCTTTGCTTTGTATATCAAAGTAAATTTTGTTGGCTAACTTGCGGCCACCACAATACACAAAATAAACCTCACGTTCTTGATATTTGAGCGACTTTACCCAGCCACCAAGCTCTTCAAAATCTTCTGGTACGCAGGTTTCATTTTTCAGCAACTCATCGGTTTTCTGCACAAAAGCCGTTTCATAGAGTTTAAAATCATCCGAATTCGCAATGTACTGCGTGACCGTTTTACGGCGCTCCTCTGCTGTGATCAGCGGGGCTTGTTCCACTAAACCATCCAAAGGTATCCACTCCGCGACTTCAGGCCCGTTTTCCTCATAGACAAAATAATCGGTAATACGGCCAAAACCCGATTTACGTTCCAAGATTTTCACCTTATCACCACGGTATAGAACCCGCTCAACAAACGCTTGTGCATCGGGCTTTTCTCTTACTCCGAGCCTTGCTAAATCGACATATAAATCATTAACAAGCGGTTTTGGTGGCAAGGCCGTTTTAGGAGCCGTCTCAGTGGTTGGCACTTGCTCTTCATCGTTCGAACTCGACGAATCGGCCTGCAGTGCTTCTTGCTCAGGAAGATAATAAAGAAAGTAATAGCCAGCCCCCGAGCCCGCCAGCCCAAGCAGCAATAATAGAAACATCAGCATTTTTTTCATCTTGCTGCTCATTCCTTTCTTGTTGTGCGCAACCTTGTTCGGCGCGGCACGCTTTAATTGTTCGTTAATTATAGTTGAAATCTCCGAATGTCATTTTTACTCACTATTCGAACCAATAGCGATACTAACGACAGCCTAATCCTGAACTTGATGCTATGCGTCAATCTTCTGCAAAATCAGTCCCTTTTATTGGGTGAAGCTCCCACTATCATCATGAACCATATCATTATCAAGCTCATGAATCGTACCGATACGACAGCGCTTACCAGCTATTTGGCTCCTTTTAAAACAGGAGCCTTTTTTCTTAGATATGCCTAATCACAATCAAGCCACATTCCACCACTTTAACCAAACATCAACACATCACCATGTTGAAGCACTTCTAATTTAGGACCGAGTAAATGGATGGTACCCGGCAATTCTGGGATTCGCTGACCGTCAAATTTAAGTGTTACATGCCCAAGCTCCGCAAGATTTTGGTTCGCCACACTGCCGACTGCCGTCACAACAAAACCGAGATCCCCAATTAATAAAGTGGTGTTGTGGTCAATCAATCCATACAACGAAGATCCCGAGTGTATGAAGCAATATTCCTTCACCGCATCAGGGGCGCTCGGGCCGAATAAAATCACAATATCATCATGCAGTGAGTCTTTAGCATAATCGCCAGCGGACAAAATCGTCGTTTGATACTGAAGCATATGCCCTCACTGATAAATGAAGAATGAGATAAGCCAAGCAATCAGCACCGTTGGCGCACCTGTAAGAAAACGAGAGTAAAGTACCGAAGGCACACCGACCTGTACCGTTTCGGGCTTAGCGTCTGCAAGGCCAAGCCCTACAGGGATGAAATCACAAGCAGCTTGAGCATTTATGGCAAACAAAGCGGGTAATGCTAAGTGCGGTGGGATATTTCCCATACCGATCTGAGTCCCGATAAGTACACCGATCACTTGCGCAATCACCGCACCTGGTCCAAGAAAGGGTGACAGAAACGGAAATGAACAGATCAAGGCAATCGTCAGTAAACCGATCGGGTTCCCTGCTAATGGCTCCAAAGTATGAGCAATTAAATCACCTAACCCAGACGCGAGAATAACCCCAATCAACATTGAAACAAACGCCATAAAAGGCAGAATGGTTTTAAGTACGGTATCAATGGTTTCACGCCCAGCCTGATTAAAGGTCGCCATCACCGAGCCCATACCGATCCCCACTTTAGCCAGTAAGCTATCTGTTTGTTGGCTAAGCTTCTTCGTCGTGTCAATGGATTGGGGCTGAGATAGGATTGGCTCACAAAACGTAGTTTTGTGATCATCTACCAAGGAAAAACAACCACTGCGTATGCCAGATGCATAAATATCTTCCTGAATATATTGTGCCAAAGGGCCACTTTGGCCTGTAGCATGGATATTTAATGTCGGAATACCTTTTTTGGGATAAAGCCCACAACGCAATGTGCCACCACAGTCAATCACTACACAAGCGACTCGTTCATCGGGAACAAAATGTTCAAAGCCGTTAACCGCTTGCATGCCCGTCAACGCCACCATCTCATCAATAAAATGGGGACGAGTCCCTGCTGTGATGTAGATGATCTTCTTGTCAACCTCAACCGGAATGAATAGCGGGCCACCCCATCCACCCTGCCCTCGGTTTACTTTCAATACCGTCATCATTTTTCCTCAACCACGTTAAGATCGACTTTATCGCTGAATACTACACCTTGTTGTCTAGCCACAAACATAGTCGTCATATCGGTTACCCAACCGCGTAAAAAGTTGGTCACTAAGCCAACCAGCAAATAGGAAATAGCAAGAGGACCGAGCGATAAGCCCTGTTGAGTGATCCCAGCGGCAATGCCTAGATAAATAAACAATTCACTAGGATTTACATGAGGGAACATACCATTCATGGTGTGGCAACTGTAGGAGGCAGAGGCATAATAAGAAGGTTTGTACTTTTCAGGTAAGAAACGCCCTAGGCTGAGCACCATGGGATTACAAAAAACAAAGGTTCCTACTGTCGGCAAGAGCAAATAGCGAGATATAGGATTAGACGCACTTTTCTGAGCTAACACTTCTATACGCTGTTGGCCAATAAAACGGATCAACGCATTCATGGCAACTAATAAACAGATCAGCACTGGGAGTACTTGTGCCACCATTTCGCTAAACACTTCACCGCCTTTCTCAAACAGACCAATAAACCATTCCGCTCCCTCGATTATCCAATCCATACCTTCGGCTCTTAAATTATGTGGGGATAGTTGGAGTGTTTCCGTTATTGATATATTGAAAAAGAGGCAAAAGAGAAAAGCGTGAATTCAATCACCGATAACTTTTATTTTAAAAGTAAAAAATTGAAATCGGCGACAAAATAAAAAGAAAGCCAACTAGCCTCCTTTCATAAATGGGGTTTATGGAGTGACTTAGGAGCCAACGGTGATCACTTGGATACCTTTCTCTTCCAAATACGTCCGATCCTCTGCTGCGATAAGGTTATCTGTGACAACTATATCGATTTTATCTAGCGGAACCACCACGTTAGGGCTACGACGGCCAAACTTACTTGAATCGGTCACGACAATGATCTGATTGGCTGCTTGGCACATCGCCTGGCTGACTTGATACGCTTCGTTGTAGGTTGTTGTTCCCTGCGCAAGGTCAAAACCATCAGCACCAATAAAGAGTTTATCGAAAGAAAACTGTTTAAATGCTTGCTCTGCCAGCGTGCCATGGAAAGACGCTGATTTTCGACGATACGTTCCGCCCGGAACCAATACAGTATGTTCCGCATCCAAATTCGCTACTGCGTTTACGATGTGAATACTGTTCGTCATCAATGTCAGTGACATCACCTGTTCAAAATGCGGCACCATCTGCAGTGTGGTACTGCCACAGTCCAGAATGATCGAATCCCCGTCCTTGACCAGTTGTGAAGCGGCTTTAGCGATTAAGCATTTACGTTCAAGGTTCACCGTCTGCTTTTCATCCATCGAACGGTCTTCCAAAATGACGCTATTAGCGATACAAGCTTCAGCTGCTCCGTAACGGCGAATAACAAGCCCTTCTTCCTCTAACGAACGTAAATCACTGCGTATTGTAGCTCCGGATGTTTCAAAGGTATCCGCCAGATCGTTCACTGACGTTTTCCCATTAACACGCAGATAATCCAGCAACTGCGCTCTTCTGTTATCTAAATTCATAGCATCAACTTCATTATTAAACTGATAGCAGTTTATAACAGTTCCCTTTCAACTTAAAAGGAAAAGGGGGAACATTCTTTCATTACTGCCTAGAAATTGCGACGTTTAACGCTTCTTGAACATTAGAATCCAGTTGAAATATGAGTGATTCAGGGATAGGTAGTGATTGACCAATGAGTTGATCTAGTGTCTTTGGTCTAGCAAATACAGAAATACCCTTCATCACTTTGGCATCTACAACATGCTGATCTTCATCTTCAACCAACACCAGTACGGTACGCGGTTTCCATCGGCTTTGGGTGCGGCCTATCTTGACTTTCCCTTTATGAGTCATAGATTGAAGCATCCGATTAAAAGATCGAATCTGCAAATAACCTAAGACGATCTGTATCATCCAAGCTCCTGCAGCAAAATAAATAAGTACCGTTGTTGAGTCCATCTCATACCTCTTGTCAAAAAGGGGCAAGCATAACGCCTGCCCAATATAAGCTGCCCTTATTCTAGGAGCATAGGGCTTAATCCATGGGGGATGGATTAGAACATTACCTGACCACCCGTGATATTGATCGATTGACCAGTACAATAGGCGGCTTCATCGCTGGCGTAAAACTTCAGTACATTGAGAACATCCTGATATTCACATCCTGCCTTAAGTGGCACTTTATCGATATAAATCTGTTCAACCTCTGATTCCGGTACACCCAATTTTTTCGCATACTGAGGTAGCAGTGATTGGAACATAGGGCTTTTCAACAAGTTACCCAACATCAAAGAATGCACCGTGATTTTGTGTTCCGCTAAATCTAACGCAAGTGACTGAGTCAGGCCAACCCCACCAAATTTGGCCGCTGAGTAACCACTGTTATGCTTTGAACCCACTTTACCCGACTTTGAGTTGATCTGAATAATGCGCCCACCACGTTGTTCACGAATCATTACTTTTGATACTTCTCGTGCACAGAGGAAATACCCCGTTAGGTTTACGTCAATCGATAGCTGCCAAGCAGTCAATGGAAAACCGTCAATCTTGCCAGCCTGAGCCACACCAGCGCTGTAAACCAGCAGATCAATCCGTCCAAAAAATTCATCTATTTGCCTAACCATATTCACTACACTTTGCTCTTTGGTGGCATCTACCTCCACACCCAGTGCTGTAGCCTGACCGTATTCTTGATTAATTCTATTAGCCACCTTTTCAGCACTGCAACCATTTAAATCGGCGACCGCAACTCGGTAACCTTCATTAGCCAAACCTAAGCACAGAAATTCACCTAGAGTCTGACCACCACCAACCACTAACGCAACTTTACTCATAACTTACACCTTACTTAGAGGGTGCCCCATCGTAGGCATAGAGCACCCATACTGACTATTAATTTAAAAAGACAATTTCATCACCGCAGCGCACTTGCTGAGGTCGTTCACCATTGACATGAAGACAACCCGGATATTCAGCTTCAACTAAGGCATCAAACCGTATGGTAATGTGCCCAAGTTCTGCAAGGTTTTGATTGACCACCTCACCAACCGCTGTAATCGGATACTGATACCTTCCCAATTGCATCACACCACCGGGTTTGATATTCCCCTTGAGTGCGTCATGCGAGTGGATGAAGCAATACTCTGCCGCATCTTTTGGGGCAATATTACTGAAGATGATCATCATATCGTCTTCCAACGCACTATTGGCAAACTCACCAATGCTCTCGATCTTGACTTGATATAGTGGCGACATTGCTCACCCCCTATTGATAGATAAATAGAGACACAAACCAAGCCAGTAGAACGGTAGGTGCGCCCGTAAGGAAGCGTGAATACAGTACCGAAGGAACACCTATTTCAACGGTTCTCGGCTTAGCTTCTGCCATACCCAACCCAACCGGGATGAAATCACAAGCCGCTTGAGCATTGATGGCAAATAAAGCGGGCAACGCGAGATGTGGTGGTATATTACCAAGACCAATTTGGGTGCCGACTAAAACACCAATAACTTGAGCGATAACCGCACCGGGGCCAAGGAATGGAGAAAGCAGCGGGAACGAGCAGATCAACGCGAGCGTTACTAACCCTAGTGGATTTTGCGCCAAAGGCGTCAATACATGCGCGATCACATCGCCCAAACCAGAGGCAATGATCACCCCAATCAGCATGGAGACGAATGCCATAAACGGCAAAATCGTTTTCAAAATGGTATCAATGGCTTCACGCCCAGCTTGGTAGAAGGTCGCCATCACCGACCCCATCCCAATGCCGATCCGAGCCAACAAGCTGTCACTTTGCTGAGTTAGTTTTTTACTCGTATCGTATTTGTTTGTCGCCAGACTCTCGTTAGAGAGTTCATCTCTTAGTGGTGGTTGCATTGATCCACCCTCGCTACCTACTAGTTGAATGTCACACTCACGCACACCCGATACATAAATATCTTCAGTGATGAATTCAGCCAATGGTCCACTTTTACCCGTAGCGTGAATATTAACTGTCGGTATCCGTTTTTTGGGATACAAACCGCAGCGCAATGTTCCACCACAGTCGATGACCGCTACGCCAATGTCTTCATCGGGCACACTAGTTTTAAAACCATCAACCGCTTCATAACCGGTAAGCTCAACAATACGGTCGACAATTGCAGGGCGAGTACCACCCGTAATGTAAAACACCTTTTTATCGGCTTCGATCGGCAACTCCAATGGGCCACCCCAACCGCCACTACCTTTCTGTATACGTAATACTTTCGTCATTTTTATTGCCCCATTAACCTACGTGAACCTGACGCTCTAACTGAACACCCTGTTGACGTTCAACCATAGTTGTAGTGAAGTCAGTGACCCACCCACGGAAGAAATTAGTCACCATACCAACCAACAAATAACTAACCGCAAGAGGTCCAAGCGGCAGACCGAGCGTTGTCAGGCCACTAGCAATACCTAGATAGACAAACAACTCACCAGGGTTAATGTGCGGAAACAAACCATTCATCGAGTGACAGCTATATGAAGCCGCCGCGTAATAGGAAGGTTTATAACGTTCAGGTAAAAAACGACCGAGACTCAATGTCATCGGGTTACAGAAAATGAAGGTGCCGATAACTGGCAATATCAAATAGCGAGAGATCGGATTGCCAGCACTACTCTGTGCCAGTTTCTCCACTCGTTCTTGACCCACCAATCGGATAAGCGCATTCATCGCCACCAGCAGTGCAATTAGTAAGGGTAAAATACCGGTTACCATCCCCGTAAACACCTCTCCTCCTTTTTGAAATAGTCCGATAAACCATTCCGCTCCGTGAATTATCCATTCCATAATCAAACCTCATTGTTGTTATTGGCTTAGTGTCAAAGTACGTATTTATACTTCCACTTTACATTTCAAATTAAAAGAATTGGCTTTCATTTTAATGACGAAGATCACGAAATAATTTTCATAACGAAAACAATAGCAACGAAATAACAAGGGATGAAAACGAATTAACAACCAAGAGGCATCACCCATTCCTGAGCTACTTTAAACACTAAAAATCAATAACCTCAAAACCCAAGACAAACATAACTGAATGTATTTAATGCATATTAAATAAAACAAGCTTTTATTAGGCCGCATTCGACAGGTATTGTCTGACCGTAAAAAAGCCACGACTCATCAGTATCATGATTAAAATAACTACAGACAATCCTTAAAGCAGTTTAATCAGAGCCACGCACTAATTTTCAAACCAAAAGAAACAACAGGAATATTACAAACCTGATTTCAGTATAAAAACCCATAAAGCAGGCTGTAAGCGCTACTGAATCACGCTTTACATTTTTTGAGACGGTGGCTCGATAACAAACAGGAAGAACCCGAGAGCAGGAAAGAGTTTTGGTAGGGAAATTGATTAAAAATTTAAACTGGCCTTAACCTCTCATTGACACTACCTCAACTCGTTTTTGTCACTCTGCACACCACCAATAAAGGTGATAACAAAAAGAGGATGGACTATGGTGTTTAGCGAAGAGGATCGCCAAGCCTTATACAATGTATGGATGTCACAAAAGGCTAAAATGCATTTGACTCAGATGGAGATGGCTAGGCGACTTAACCTTACTCAACTTGAGTTCTCACATCTTTTACGAGGGGATAGCTCTTTATCGATGACGTTTATCAGTCAATTCTGTCGTCATCTACATATTGAGCCGCACAGGGTACTACCGAGTTTGAAACAGACCGCCACCAGCGAGGTAAAAGCGATCTGTTTAAAAAACCGAATAAGTGTTGATGGTGATATCCAGCATGTTTCTATAGAAGGTAATCAAGTGATCATTGAATACATTCATTATGCCTAATTATTGCGCTACAGCGACTTGTTCTTGCACTAACGGCTCAGCGCGGTAATTTTCACCGGCTAAAATATCGTAATGAATCACGGTGTCGTTATTGAATTTCGAGAAATCGTAGTAGGCGGTGTAAGCGTTAAATTCGACTAAATCTTTTTTATCTTTCATTTTCCCATTAGTATAAAAACTGCAAGCCAAGCCTGTAGACCATTCATCTAAGTCTTCGTAATATCTTGCTCTACAGTTTTTTGCTTCAATAGAAGAACCAAGCTCAATTGATCTATTATAATATTCATTGCCTGCTGGTGAAACTCGTAACTGGGCAAAACCAACAGTATCAAATTTGTTGTATGCTTGAATGGAAAAGTCTCTTAATTCCACGATACAGTTTTGTTCATTTTTATACGTTTGGTAAGGGATCCTAAATTCATAACGTGAATAATCTTTAGCAAAATTATGCGTAATTTTTTGGCTTATCTTTCCTCCTTTATGGGATTTTTGACCAAATAAATCGTAGGAATAGGCCTCACACTCATCTCCTGTCACCCAAAAATGAGTCCAAACTTCTAAATAAGCATCTATAGGCTTTTCCCTGATATAGTAATATAGGACTCATCAGGTTCATCACCCAAAATATTCGGTTGAGAAGTCTGGTAATAATCAGACCCAAGGAAAAATAATGCGATGGATAGTACAATAATTGATATTCTTTTTTTCCTATTAGTATTAGTGATAAATTTCACTATTGCGGCCCTTTCTCTTTATCTAACGGCTCAGAGCGGTAATTTTCACCGGCTAAAATATCGTAATGAATCACGGTATCGTTATTAAATTTCGAGAAATCGTAGTAGACGGTGTAGGCGTTTGATTCTGGTTCCTTGGTTTTAATTATATCATTTGCGAAATAAAAACAAGTCATAGCTCCTGACCATCTATCTTTGCTTGCCCATTGCCAAATCTTGGCATTACATTCCTTTGCTTGTACGATTGAATTAATATCAATCGCCTTATCATAGCTATTTGTTGGAGAATAAATTCGCAATTCAGCAAAACCATTTTCATCAAAATCGTTGTACACATGAATAGAAACATCTCTTAAGGCAACCGTACACTGATTACTATCTACTACGGATTTATAAGGTAAACGCAATTCATAGCGGCTCGGATCGTCTGAAAAATTATAGGTATATTTTTTATCAATTTTCCCTCCCTGATGCGCTTTACGGCCAAACATATCATAAGAATAGGTTTTACATTCATCACCGGTGACCCAATATGCAGCCCAAGCAACTACTTGAGCATCGGTTGGTTTTTTACCTGTGATCGTAATATAGGGTTCATCTAGTTCATCACCCCAAACATTCGGCTGAGTGCTTTGGTAGTAATCATAACCAAGGAAAACCAATACAATGAATAATACAATAATTGATATTCGTTTTTTCCTGTTGACATTAGCGATAAATTTCACTCTTGCGGCCCTATCTTTTTATCTAACGGCTCAGAGCGGTAATTTTCACCCGCTAAAATATCGTAATGAATCACGGTGTCGTTATTGAATTTCGAGAAATCATAATAAGCGCTGTAGGCGTTGAATTCTTGATCTTGACTTTTTTTCTTACCATTAATGTAGTAATAACAACCAAAACCATTTGTCCATTGATTGAACTTTTCATGGTAATATGGCTCACAATTTTTTGCTTCAATTGAGAATTTAAAATCAATTGGTCGATTATAATATTCTTTTCCTGCTTGATAAATTCGCAATTCGGCGAAACCCGCTGTACCAAATTTATTGTACGCTTGAACTATAATTCTCCCTAATTCCACATCACAATCTAATGAGTCGTGATATTTTTGATATGGAATTCTCAATTCATATCGATTGGGATCCGTAGAAAAGTCATGTGTGATATGCCATTTTACATTTGCCCCTTTTGACCATTTCACATTAGAAAAGCTGAACGTTCGTGCTTTACAAGAATCTCCACTTGCCCCCCATCTTGCCCAAGCATCGACTTTGGCATCCTTAGGTTTTTTACCTATAATCGTAATATAGGATTCATCAGGTTCATCGCCCCAAATATTCGGCTGAGTGCTTTGGTAGTAATCATAACCAAGGAAAACTAATACAATGAATAATACAATAATTGATATTCTTTTTTTCCTGTTGGCATTAGCGATAAATTTCACTCTTGCGGCCCTATCTTTTTATCTAACGGCTCAGAGCGGTAATTTTCACCCGCTAAAATATCGTAATGAATCACGGTGTCATTATTGAATTTCGAGAAATCATAGTAGACGGTGTAGGCGTTGAATTCGACTAAATCTCTTTTATCTCTGATTTTCCCATTAGTATAAAAACTGCAAGCCAAGCCTGTAGACAATTCATCTAAGTCTTCGTAATATCTTGCTCTACAGTCTCTTGCTTCAATCAAAGAGTTAAATGATAAAGATTTGTCGTCAGTTGAATTTGGACTATAAATTCTTAATTGAGCGAAACCAACAGTATCGAAATTGTTATATGCCTGAACTATAATATCCCCAAGAGTAACATCACAGTTTAATGCGTCATAATATTTTTGGTAGGGAATTCTCAATTCATATCGGTTGGGATCCGCAGAAAAATCATAGGTGATATGTAAATCTACATTTGCCCCTTTTGACCATTTCACATTAGAAAAACTGAACGTCCGCGCCTTACAGTTGCTTCCACTTGCTCCCCATCCAACCCAAGCATCGACTTTGGCATCCTTAGGTTTTTTACCTGTAATCGTAATATAGGATTCATCAGGTTCATCACCCCAAACATTCGGCTGAGTGCTTTGGTAGTAATCATAACCAAGGAAAATCAATACAATTAATAATACAATCATTGATATTCTTTTTTTCCTGTTGGTATTAGCGATAAATTTCACTCTTGCGGCCCTATCTTTTTATCTAACGGCTCAGAGCGGTAATTTTCACCGGCTAAAACATTAAATTTTATTATCGTATCATCAGAAAACTGAGAAAAATCGTAATAGAACTCATAAGGTCTAACATCTTTTAGTCTGGATTTATTACCAACAAAATACTCACAGTTAAACCATCCATCCCACATATCGTTTTTCCCTTGGTGGAATTCAGCATTACAATCTCGTGCTTCTATTATCATCGATGTAGAAATAGCCTTTTCATAAGGCAGCTCGCCCTGAGGATAAGCTCTAAATCCTGCAATCCCATCAAAGTTATTTAAGACATTTACCTGAAAATCTCTCAATTCAATATTGCAATCATTATTATCTACTACAGATTTAAAAGGTAAACGTAATTCATAACGGTTTGGATCGTCTGAAAAATTATAGGTATATTTTTTGTCAATTTTCCCTCCCTGATAAGCTTTACGGCCAAAAATATCATAGGAATAGGTTTTACATTCATCGCCCGTTACCCAAAATGTAGCCCATGCAACTATGTGGGCATCGGTTGGTTTTTTACCTGTGATCGTAATATAGGATTCATCAGGTTCATCGCCCCAAATATTCGGTTGAATGCTTTGGTAATAATCGTATCCAAGAAAAACTAATACAATGAATAATACAACAATTGATATTCGTTTTTTCCTGTTGGCATTAGCGATAAATATCACTATTGCGGCCCTTTCTCTTTATCTAACGGCTCAGAGCGGTAATTCTCACCGGCTAAAATATCGTAATGAATCACGGTGTCATTATTGAATTTCGAGAAATCGTAGTAGACGGTGTAGGCGTTGAATTCTTGATCTTGGCTTTTTTTCTTACCATCAATGTAGTAATAACAACCAAAACCATTTGTCCATCGATTGAACTTTTCAGAGTAATATGGCTCACAATTTTTTGCCTCGATAAAAGTACTAAATGATAAAGGCTTTTCGTTATTTTTATTAGTCTTATAAAGACGCAATTTAGCAAAACCAACTTGGTCAAAATCATTTTTTGCTTCGACTTCTATTTGGTGTAATTTCATATCACAACCAGAAGAGATAAAATTATGAAAAGGAAGCCTTAGCTCATAGCTATCATTACTTTCCGAAAAGTTATGTTCAAATAATATATCTGCTTTTCCACCTTTCCTTTTCTTACCATCCGAGGCACTCCAAGAAAATGATTTACATGTTTCACCACCGCCAAAAAATGTACCATAAGCGGTTATATGTGCATCTAACGATTTTTTCCCTCGAATCACAATATATTGATCTTCTGAAGAGGATCCAAACGGTGGCTGACGACTTTCATACCATTCAACTAGCGGATAAACCACGTAAAACATCAGTACAAAGAATAAAATTAGTGTAAGTATGATTTTAGTCATCACTTTCACTATTTCGGCCCTTGCTCTTTATACCGAATCAACTTGAAGATGCAGGCTTGAGAACCTGAAAATGATCATTAATTCGAGATGTCAAAGAGCCTGCGATCTCTGGAAGAGTCACAGAAAAAAATTGGTCTATTGCCGCCTTGAAGTCCCGTTTTCTTTTGAAGTAAACGTTGTTCCTCGACTTCTCATTCATTACTTTCCATAGCCGCTCTATTGGGTTGAGGTTTGGACTGTAAGGTGGAAGATAATGCAGTTTAATATTCAGGACAAACGCCGCATCTTTGACTAAGTCACTGCGGTGATATCCCGCACCATCTAATATGATATGAAGCTTATGGGCTAACGAATAACTCTCTCTTAACTTACAGAAAAAACGAACAATCGATTCACTGTTAATGCTCTCATAGTCGTGAACAATGGTTGCACCAATATCCGACAGGTTCAGTGCGCCAATAATGTTCAATCGGCTACGATTACCCGTTGTTTCAATCACTTTATCCTGACCAGTACGTATCCAGCCATGCGATATCTTTGTTGATAGTGTTGGGTGAACTGCATCGATAAAGACTATCGATTCATCCTCGCCACAGCTTGCCTTTAGCGCTTCATACGCCTCTATGAATGCTTGCTGTTTTGCTTCATCAAACTTGTGTGGTATGCCTTTCGGTTGCTTGTAGCTAAAACCATTATGGTGAAGCCATTTGTTCATACCAGAAACAGTATAATCAAGCCCAAACGTCTCTTTAACATAGGCGACAATTTGATGAGTATGAGAATAGGTTTTCTCAGTCAAATGCTCGATTAGGTGCATGGTTTGAATAGCAGAAAGCTTGCTTTGGCTTCCTCCATTCTCAGGCTTAAGTTTTTCAGAAAGTACGTAGTCACTGAGGTGACGTGCAACGGTCGATTCATGAATACGAAGAGCTTGTGAAATCATAGTCTGACTCCAGCCTTCAGAAGCCAGCAAAACAGCCTTAATACGGTCGCAAACTCGACTATCACGCTCAATGTCGTGCATCTGTTCGAGTTGCAGTTTCTGTTGAGGAGTCAGTGTGATTTTCATGGTTTGTAGCATGATCCTGATTCTATTGAAAATCAAGCATCTTCAATGATCACGGGTATATCTAACGGCTCAGAGCGGTAATTCTCACCGGCTAAAATATCGTAATGAATCACGGTGTCATTATTGAATTTCGAGAAATCATAATAAGCGCTGTAGGCGTTGAATTCTTGATCTTGACTTTTTCTCTTACCATCAATGTAGTAATAACAACCAAAACCATTTGTCCATTGATTGAACTTTTCAGAGTAATATGCGCCACAATCCTTTGCGACAATTGATAAATCAGGCTCAATTGCTCGATTATAATATTCTTTTCCTGCCTGTGAAACGCGCAACTGAGCAAAGCCAGCACTGCCAAATGAGTTATAAGCCTGAATAGAAAAATCTCTTAATTCCACTATACAATTTTGTGAATTTTTATACGTTTTAAAAGGGATCCTAAATTCATAGTTTGAATCATCTTTAGCAAAATCATGCGTAATTTTCTGGCTTATCTTTCCTCCTTTATGGGCTTTTTGACCAAATAAATCGTAGGAATAAGCCTCACACTCATCTCCTGTCACCCAAAAATGAGTCCAAACTTCTAAATAAGCATCTATAGGCTTTTTGCCTGATATAGTAATATAGGACTCATCAGGTTCATCGCCCCAAATATTCGGTTGAGAAGTCTGGTAATAATCATACCCAAGAAAAAACAATGCGATAAATAGTACAACAATTGATATTCGCTTTTTCATTGTGAGGTTATTCAATAACTTCATTGTAGCTGTTCCTTAATTTCATCAGGTAATGTTTTCTGCGCTATTAATAGTTTTGCTAAAGGTAAACGCTCAGGGTCAGAGACTATCTGCTTGAGCTCTCCTCTTATTTTATTGCGATTCTCTATTAGTTTATTTATAGAATTCATCTCATTCATCAAACGTCCGATGCTCAACGCTGGTGTAGCATTTCCTAAAGATTCAGCCCAAGTTTGTTTAACGGTGAGATAATTTCCCTGTAAAGTAGCAATTTCTTGGTCGAGAGCTGATATTGCTTGTTGGTAATGCACCATTAAACTTTCATTACTTAAAGAATACATTTGTTGCCACAAATTAGGGATATAATATTCCATTCCATGTTCTGCAATTGAAGCATCGGACAAGCTATTTACCAAAGTAACAGAATCATTGCTGGCTAATTTTGCCAGATCTAGCATAGTGATTTGTGTTTGCCTTGGCGTCAGTAAAATCTGGTCAGAATCATTATAAGTTAATAACTGCGATAAATGACCATGGTGGAGATAATTATCATCGTCGTTATCGGTGAGCATTTTCTTAATCAATGTTATACCACTACTAAATACATCCCATTTATCGAGTCCCTCTGTAAGATCGGTATTTGCCCATATCATGGGGATTTGAGCAACTAAATCGTGGTTATTAACATGACGATAATGCTGAATATCTTGGTAGCGAATAACAAAACTGCGCGTTCCCGTACGTGGCATTCCATATGTATATAAACGCAATACTGAAGGATGATAACGATCTTTAATCAGTGCACTTAGTAACAATGCACCAGCACCACCTAAACTATGACCACAGAGATAAAATCGTTTAGTAGAGTGATTTTTTAAAATATCATCAGCTAGTAGTGTATTTTTCCACAACGCCATCGAATATTGATAAAACCCTCGATGGACATACGTTCCACCAAACTCTTCGGGGGCGATTTGAGCGGCATCAAGGTCCGTTATAATAAGGTCTTTCATTCCTGGTGAATCGGTAGCACTTTCTACCTTATCCGCAATCACAGCCGCCATACCTGAAGCCGCTTTTATAATTTTAAATTTAGTGTTATTAACAGGTGGCTTCTTACTCTGGAAATAAGGCTCTGTACCTCTCACACCTATAATCGCCAATTCATCGTTAAAGATGATGTAACCTTCACTGCCGACATCATCCTCGGCATAATATTGAGCACTTAAAGCTCTGCTGTATGGTATTTCTTCTAGTAGCCATTTCGCCTGTAAATCCCCAGAATAAGCAGGTCTTTCTTTGCGCTTTAACTGAGAAATTACCGTACTAATCGCACCCTGATTATCTGTTGTCTTACCATCATCCCTACTAAAATCGTTAGTCGCATAAGCCAATTTGGACAACAACGCAAAGGTATAACTATTCACCAAACTAAATTCATCGGTATCAATAATCACTGGCATATAACTGCGCAGTGCTTTGATTTCAAAAACGTAACTTTGGTTGTGACTAAGGCTGAACCCTGCTTTTTCCGCAGAGGCATTGGTATCTATCCCTTTATGATGCTCTTGCAAAAACTCATCTTGAGGGGCTTCATCCCAAAAATCACCTATGGTAGTGCTGTGATACCGTTTCGGGCTTTGCTCAGCAGCATCACGCTCTGCCGATGCGCGGGTTTTCACTGGCGACTCTTGCCCTTCTTTACGGCTGGCGTACTTTTCGACTTCGCTTAACAAAGAGGCTTGGCTGACAGAAGCGCGCCATTCACCTGCGGCAATATTTGCAAATAATACTTTACCGGCGCTGGTGGTTTGCGTGTGTGTGTTGGAGGTAATTTTGTTCGTAATGGTGACGGCAAGGCCATCAATCGGTTCATCGTTTTCACTCATGAACTCCAGTTCCAACCAGTTTTTCTCTGGGTTGCACTGCACGCAATGGTTAAATGAATCCATGATTATCCCTCATGTTGTAATTGGCGACTTAAGGCATGCAGAGCGTATTTAATCTCTTCATTTTGATTGTCTTTGATCAGTTCTATCATGCTAGGCTGAGCCAAGTATTCGTTGCCCATAATCGCCGCGATGGCCGCGCTCATCACACGATACGTTAAGGTTTGCTCAGCAGCAGAGAGAAACGGTGTGAGCATGGAAGCGATATCACGCCCTTGCGTAAGATGCTGGTCCATTGCCTTGGGGAAATGCTGCCATAACCAAGATTCAAGGTTAGCTTTTAACAAAGGTAAGTTCTCTTGTTTATCAAGATGATGCGCTTTTATTACCCACCAAGAGCCTTGCTGAGCATTAAATGGCGCGTGCGAGGTGTTGTCAAACGTGACTAAGTGGCCTTGGCCACCATTATCTAATGCAGCCAATTGATTGATATTGCCCAAAAACTGGTTCACTTCTGATTGGTCCGTTCGTGCTAACATAGCAATAATGACCGACCTATCGTAAAAGCGAAACATCACTTCCTCGCCCTCTAATCCGGCAATTAATAAACTGCGAAGATGCTGCAAAACTTCATCACCCACGGCATGGCTTGACAGCCCAATACCCTGTTCAAGTAACGCTTCAGGGAGCGACAATATCGATTCAGAAACAGGGATTAACCATGGAGAGAGTGGCATCACCTCAGTAAACATTGCACCATAAAACAGAGGCACGGCTTCTTCAAATCCAAAGCCCCCATTTTGCTGTAAGGCCTGCTTGTGAAGCTTGCGATCAACTAACCAATAGCGATGATTTTGCTGCTGTTGAAACCAAGAGAGGATCATGACGGTTTCCCCTGCGTAGAGCATAATCTTACGGCTGGCATATGGGCTTGCTCTGCGTTTAATAACGCTTGGTAAGAAATGGTTCGAAGAGCGGCTGGCATGGTTTGGTCCTTTTTCGTGAATCGCATCGCATAATGTAATGCCTCACCAAGCAAAAGCAATGCCAGTGTTAAATTATTATATTTCAATGGGTTATCTTAGGTCTTTTGACTGCTTGAGCAATAAATTGCTCCGCTGGGCAAAAACTTGCTTAACCAAGCACGATCTGACCGAATTTTTGCTCGGCTCAGTACTCTCTCACCGACAAGAGATGTAACTGCACGAGCGTCGTCAATCCTAAGCCGCCCCACCTTTGAGAGAACATGTAAAGTTCACCACACAGCTTAGATTCCAGCCTCGCCAATTAAATGTTAACATCATCACATCTAAAACTGCGGTGGTTATCAGTAAACCTTGTTGATGATTCTCATAAACATCAATAAAAACTCACTTCCTCCACCAGCAGAATTTTTACATTAAAAGGCAGTTTTCAAATGGTTAACAACACAATTCAATGGTTTCCGGGGCACATGCATAAAGCACGTAAGGAGATCGAAGAGGTCATTCCGCAAGTTGATGTGATTATCGAAGTGTTGGACGCTCGTATCCCGTTTAGCAGCGAAAATCCACTTATCTCCCATTTGCGTGGTAATAAACCGTGTGTGAAGGTACTCAATAAACGTGACCTAGCAGACCCTGAAATGACGCAATTGTGGATCGACCATTTTGAGAAAGAACAAGGGGTGAAAGCAATGGCGGTCACCACGTCTAACCCTCAAGAAGTGCATAAAATCATGGAGCTTTGCCGTAAGTTGGCACCACATCGTGAAGAAGTGGGGAAAAATATTCGCACCATGATCATGGGCATCCCGAACGTCGGTAAATCAACCATCATCAACACCTTAGCCGGTCGCGCTGTGGCTCAAACAGGTAACCAACCCGCCGTTACTCGCCGCCAACAACGTATCAATTTGCAAAATGGCATTGTGCTGTCCGATACTCCGGGAATTTTATGGCCTAAAGTGGAAAACCCACACAGTGGTTTTCGTCTAGCCGCAACGGGGGCAGTAAAAGATACTGCCATGGAATATGAGGATGTAGCCTTTTATACTGTTGAATATTTAGCGCAAGCTTATCCTGAGCGTTTGCAAGAGCGTTATCAAATCGATGAGTTACCTCAATCTGATGTGGAATGGATGGAAGAAATTGGCCGCAAACGTGGTGCTCTGCGCCCCGGTGGCCGTATTGATCTGCACAAAGCGTCGGAGATCCTACTGCATGAATTGCGCCAAGGTATTCTCGGCCAAATTACTCTTGAACGCCCTGAAATGATCACCAAAGAGTTAGTGGAAGTGGAAGAACGAGCGACCAGAGAAGCCGAGGAAAAAGCAGCCAAAAAAGTAGAGCGTCGTAAACGTTATTTGCGTAATAAGCGCTAAATTCCTCTCGGATCCCTTCTACGCTACACCTCATTTCTACTATTACCATCAGGGCGGTCAATGATCGCCCTTTTCATCAGAACAGACAACTGCATGCTGTTTGCTATTTCTAGCTGACATTATCATGACAAATCAATACAGGTTTTTATGCGCTACTTCTATAGCATGAAGGAACCTTCTGATGACACTCAAGTCATACCACCATTATTTATTTTCTCCTTGATATGGAATTGTTCATGAAAAAGCGTTGGGCCATCGCGGTAATTAGCGCCGCCTTAATCAGCGGGGGCTATTACCTAACTACCAATAGCAATGAATCTCTCTCGGCTTTCCCCACTCTGACGGTCGAACAGGGAAATATTGCCAAACAGGCAATCGCTGTTGGCCAAATCGTGCCAGCTCACTCGGTATCTATAAAATCGCAAATTGAGGGGATTGTCGGTGAAATTTATCATCGGGTCGGTGAACAAGTTACCTTGGGCACGCCTTTGATCAAAGTGCGTCCAAATCCAACACCGCAAGCGTTAACCGACGCAACCACCGCTTTAATGCAAAGTGAGGCGAGCTTAGATTCCGCCAAACAGACGCTGGCAAACTTGCAGCAGTTAGTTGAACAAAAGATTGTGCCGGAAAACTACGGTGAGCTAATCCAAGCAAAATCAGAGCTGAAATCAAAACAAGCCGAAGTGCAACAAAAAAGGCAGAACCTTGAGCTGATCCGCAGCGGTGAAGCATCGGTTGGCGATTCGAAACTCACGTCCACACTCGTCGCCCCCATTGATGGCACCATTTTAAACCTAAAAGTGGAAGTAGGAGAGCCGATCATTTCCACTGCCTCAAGCCAAGCGGCGACTGAAATGATGTCGATTGCCGATATGAATGACATGATTTTCAAAGGCAGTGTCAGTGAACATGATGCAGCGCAACTCGCCGCAGGGATGGCCGTCAACTTAACGTTAGCACCGTATCCAGAAGCAGAAATCAGCGGCGTATTAAGCAAAGTTGCGGTTCAATCTGATAAGTTGAATAACCCTAGTGATACCAAAACGACTAGCTTTGATAATGGATTTGAAGTGGAGATTAACCAGATTCGCTTTCCTGACAATATGGTGATTCGCTCGGGCTTTTCTGCTACCGCACAGATCACATTAAAGAGCGTGGAAAACGTCATCACCATTCCAGAGCGCGCATTGCGATTTAGCGGTGACAAACCTGAAGTCTTGATCCCAGATCAGTCAGAACAAGGTTACCAAGTGCGCGCCGTAACCTTAGGTTTGTCCGATGGCATTAATGTGGAAGTGATTGCGGGTTTATCAGCGGACGATGTGATCATCGACAACAGTTTATTCGGAGGCAAAGATGACCACTAAGCGCCCTTTTCAACGTAATGCGCTAGCAGCCGCGCTAATGACGTTCTGTGGCGCGGTGACTTTTTCAGCTCACGCCATCACTATTGAACAAGCTTGGCAAGCCGCCAAAGCTTTTGACCCTACTTATTCACAAGCACAGATCCAATCTCAAATCAGTGAAACAGAGGTCCGAAGTACCAAAAGTGCCTTGCTGCCTTCTTTTAGCCTCAGCGCGGATACCTCATGGGATGACGATGGCAACAACACTAAAGGCTATGGTGCCACATTAAGCCAAACCATTTGGGATAGCGCTAATTGGGCACAGCTCGACCAATCTCAAGCAAGCTATGTGGCATCACAATTAAAAGTGAAGACTGCACATAATGAGCTGGCTGCAACATTACTGTATGCCTATCTCGATCTCGCCAGCGCGCAAGGCGATCGACAACTTGCTGAGCAAAAGTTCGTAGAAGGTGCAAAACTGCTGAAGATTACCGAGCAGCGTTACAAAGCAGGAAAAATTCAATCAACGGCATTGGAAGACATGCGTGCTAACCACGTCGATGAGCAAGCGGATATACTCAGTGCGCAAGCTGCTCTAGAAGAGAAAAAGTCAGCCCTTATCGCGCTCATCAATCGAGACCCACAGCACATTGACCAAATTAAAACGACCGACCTCATTGAACCGCCAATGCAAGTCAGCAGCGAAACTGAATGGTTAAAGCTTGCGCAGGATAACAGCCCTGAGTTATTGGCTGCCCAGCAGGAAGTCGCCGCTTCTGAATTTGGCCGAGATGCAGCCAAAGCCAAATATTATCCCACCTTATCTGGCAGTGTTTCTTACCAAGACAATGATCAGGGTCGAGATGGGGATCTCAGTGCAGGTTTAAGCTTAAAAATTCCGTTGGATTTGAATGGTTCCACGCGCGCCACGGTCGATCAGGCTGCGCTGCAAGTCTTAAGCGCCAAGCAAGTACTGCGCAAGGTAGATATCGAGATTAAACGCAAAATTCAAAGTGGCTTTAACCAAATCCATCTGGATTGGCGACAAGTGGAGATGGCTCAGTTACAAGTCCGCTCACGAGAGCAAGCTTTAAAAAGTAAACAAACCGTTTATGAGTCAGGAATGACTGAAGCTTCTGATTTGATTGACGCCCATAACGCTCTGTTTAACAGTAAAAACAGTCTACAACGGCGATTGTACCAATATTGGAAGCAGCGGATTGGCCTGCTGCAAGCTGCTGGGCAGTTAGATGATGACGTGATCGCTTCGCTCTCTCAGGCTCTGCACTCATGATCTCAAGCCTACAACAAGTCGTGCAAACGCTGCTTGCCCATCGGCTACGCAGCGCCCTCGCGGTCATTGCTATCGTTTGGGGTATTGTGTCGGTTTTAGTGCTCGTTGCCTTAGGTGAAGGATTTTATCGCGTCAATACACAATCTTTCGCGCTGTTAATGAGCGATACACAAATGGCTTTCCCCAGTCAAACCACCAAACCTTGGCAAGGCCTTGCGGCAAGACGAGCGATTACCCTTTCAGAGCCGGAAATGCGTGCTTTGGCACAGCACCCAAACATCAGCGCATTATCAGTTATCTACGGAAAATGGGATGCTAAAGTGACGAATGTAAAAGGCCGAATGCTTCCCGGTTACGTCAGCGGGATCGACTCTCAATTTTTAGTATTGCGCAACTTGCAACTGACCGCGGGGTCACGCGGCATTCACGCCAGCGATCAGAAAAACCATTCCCGAATTGCGGTGGTTGGTTGGCAGTTGGCACAAGTTGGTCAGCTATCTATTGGTGATACGATCAAAGTCAATACCATTCCCTTCTCGGTTGTCGGTATTACTCAGCAGCAAGAAGGGGGCATTTCTATAAACAATGAAAACAGCCAAGTGATGATCCCAAGCAGCGCTTTTACTGATCTTTGGCAAAGTGAGCCTGAATTTTTCCTTGTGCAGCCCGCCGCAGGGATACCAGCCGCGGTATTGCGCATGAACATCCTCTCTTTCTTCGCCAAACAGAAACATTTTGATCCGAGCGATACTGAGGCCATAAACCTACCTGACTTCAGCAGCGGCGCTCAATTTTTCAATGCCTTGTTTCGAGGTATACAACTATTTTTAGGGGCAAGTGGAGCGATGACGCTTGCGGTCGGCGCTTTGGGCGTCGCCAATATCATGTTCCTTTCTGTCACGGAAAGAACGCGGGAAATTGGTGTGCGTTTAGCCATTGGCGCAACACCGAAGATCATTTTGCGCCAGTTTATTTTAGAAGGTGGGTTGCTAGTGGTATTAGGTGCAGTGTTCGGAATGCTCCTCTCCTATCTGGTGGTACTATTACTGAATTACATCGGCTTACCTGATTGGCTCGGCGAACCAGCCATCACTGTGCCAGCTCTAGGCTGGTCACTGCTCGTCACCACGTTGTTTGCACTGCTGGCTGCTTATTTCCCAGCAAAGCGTGCCGCCAATCTCACCCCCGTCATCGCATTAAGTGCGAGGGCTTAATAATGATGTTACCTATCAGGCAAATTTATCAAGAGATGGCGGCCGAAAAACTACGCTTGCTACTCACTATTTTAGCGGTGGCTTGGGGCACACTTTGCATCGCTACCATGCTCGCAACAGGCGAAGGATTACGCCAAGGGCTGACACGCTCATCACAAAGTGGCAATGGCAATTTACTCTATGTGACCGGGGGTTATGCCAGCCAGACCGCCGGACGCTTTTTTGAAGGGAAAGCCCTCTCTTTGCAAGCGGATGATGTTGAGTTTGTTCGCGCACTGCCCTTTATCCAACGCGCTGAAGTCAGCGCACAATGGGATAAACGCGTCAGTAATCAAGACAATGGCACCTGGCAGCGCCCACTAGCGGTTAACCCAGAATATCAGTCCTTAACTGGTATTGAGATAGCCAAAGGAGGGCGATGGATCAACCCGCTCGATAATCAACAGCAGCGTAAAGTGGTTGTACTCGGTTATAACGCCGCAGTGCAATTGTTCAATTCTGAGGATGGTTGGAGTTGGCTGGAACCCCAGACGCTGAGCATAAACCCTGTAGGTCAATTGATAAAAATAGGTGATGAAAACTTTACCGTTATCGGCGTGATAGCGCAGACAAGTGCAGAGGTAGAACAAGGAACCCCTATTGACTACGCGGTATTTGTGCCTTTTCGCACTTGGCAACGTTTTAACCCCAACGCAGCGATTGCAGCGATCAATGTGCAGCTCAATGCCACGGTTGATCGCGAAAAAGCCGCGCAAGTGATTAAGCAAGTGATCGCCAGAAAGTACGGTGCCAGTGCTTCAGACACGCAGCTCTTGCAAGTCGAAGACATGCTATTGAGGCAAAAAAGCATGCGCCGTTTCTTATTCGGTCTACAAGGCTTTTTGGGCATTATTGGGCTCATTACCCTCGGCGTAGCAGGCATTGGTATTGCCAATGTCATGTACGCCACGGTAAAACGATCCACGCGAGACATCGGTGTACGAATGGCCGTCGGAGCTACGCCAACCACCATCAAACTCCATTATTTAGTGCAAGCCTTGCTCACGATGTCGCTTGGCGGTTTAGCTGGCTTAGGATCCACTTACGGGCTGATCACCTTATTAAGATACGCTCCCTTAGAAGGCAACATGCTGTTTGAGCAATTAGGGAAACCCTTACCTGAACTGTCGTTTTCGATTGTCTTTCTTGTGATCGCGGCGCTGGCGATTGTCGGTGTGATTGCCGCGTGGTTTCCCGCCAATCGCGCGGCTAGCATTACGCCATTAGAGGCATTACAAAGTGAATAAACAAAACTTACCGAACCTTGTTCAATTGACCAATATCAGCAAGCACTATCGCAGTGGTGAGGAGTTGGTCAAAGCGTTAGACGGTGTTTCGCTATCGATTCAAACAGGCGAATTTCTCTCTATTTTAGGGCCATCTGGATCGGGTAAATCAACCTTAATGAATATCCTCGGTTGCTTGGATGTTCCTACATCGGGTGAATATCAGTTGGACGACAAGGCGGTCGCCTCGCTCAGCAGCCATCAATTGGCTCATATTCGTAATCAAAAAATTGGCTTTGTTTTTCAAAGTTTCAACCTGCTCGAATACGCTAATGCTCTCGATAACGTCGCCCTCCCCTTAGTCTATCGCGGAGTAAAATTAAAAGAGCGCCGAGCACGTGCAGCAACACTATTAGAAAAAGTGGGGCTTGGCGATCGCATGCAGCATAAACCCAACCAGCTCTCGGGGGGGCAAAAACAGCGGGTGGCGATTGCGCGCGCGTTGGTCAATGATCCGCAAATTATCTTAGCCGACGAACCGACAGGTGCGTTAGATTCAAAATCAGGAGCTGAAATTGAAGCCCTGTTCAATGAGCTTCATCAAGAAGGACGAACGCTTATTGTCGTCACTCACGACCTAGCGTTAGCGAAGCGAACTCACAGAATAGTGAATATCAAAGATGGGCAGATTTTATCTGATGAACGCGTTCATCACGCAACAAGGCAGCCATAGATAGCTCAACGCATTGTAAGAAGTTATAAAGTGAACGAGAAAGACGAAGCCGTTCCAGTTCGCCTTTCTTAGTTCATTTTTTCTTTGTTCTTTCTTTGTTGGTTTTTCTTTGGATCCTATTGAGAGATACCCGCCAATTTCAGCAATACCGCTTCGAGTTGATCCCATGGCATGAGCTGTGAGTCAATCACTTCTAAGCGTGATTCAAACCCTTCTAAGCTCATCTCATTCACTGAAACGACTCCTTGGTTGATGTTGAAGGCGTAGCATCCTTTATCGGTATTGACGACCGCCTTAACACGCTCAGCGGTCAGGGCACTCAGCATAGAAAAGAGCTCATCAAAATCAAAATGGTATTCAGCGCCGATTAACCAACCACAACTGAAATAACCTTGGCCCCGATTTTCTTTGCGCACAAACGCTTTACCCGGCTGTAAGGCAAACTGTGGTTCTAACGAAGCATGATGATGGTGATGCGCTTCAATATGAGTAGAAGCTGCGCCGTGAAGACGTTCAATATCTAATAATTCTAAAGGCAACTCACCTTGCTTAACTAACTTGCTAAAAATCTTCGCGGGTGATTGATCAGTCACCCAGTCATTAAATGCATCCACATCAGCACTAGTGCATTGATCCACTTTGTTGCCAATCACTACATCACCACTGGCCAATTGGTCATTAAAATTTTGGTTGGATGTGTATTTTTCATTACGCAAGTTGCGCGGATCCACTAAAGTGATCGTGGCTTTTAAATCGACATACGGTGCATATTGATCAGAGGTTAAAGTCGCCACCACTTGCTTAGGGTGTCCAAGCCCTGTTGGCTCAATTAATAGACGATCGGGCTTTTGCCTAAGTAAGGCGTTAATTCCAACAGACATAGGAACACCCGCAGTGCAGCACATACAGCCGCCCGGTACTTCTTTGATCAGCGCGCCTTGGTCAGACATCATCGCCCCATCAATACCAATTTCTCCAAACTCATTGACCAACACCGCCCACTTTTCATCAGCAGGTTTATTCTTCAATAAATTCAAAATGGCCGTCGTTTTTCCTACACCAAGAAAACCGGTAATAATGTTAGTTGGTACTTTTTTTGTCATGTCAGCACTCCTTTTGCGGCAGTATATACCGAAATAAGAAGCCAGTGCATGGTTTGCCAGTTAGACAGGCAACAATGAGCCGAGGTACATAAACGACAAAAGGCGCACTACGGTGAGCGCGCCTTTCCCCTCGTAACTCAATCGTGAGTTCGCGAATCGGGAGGACTATAGATGCAACCCGATCATAAACGAGGACATAGAATTGAAATATTGCTGATTCCATCCAAATTGTAGGTAAGGCTTGAATTCCTCCCTGTACGATATCTGAATCTGCCTTACGCTTTAACTATGGTTCATTTGGCTGGCTTAGCAAGGTTCAATCTCTGTTTTTTTAACTCATTTTAAACTCAGATCTCGTTTTTAGTAGAGAATCTCTCCATCTTCCAGATATGGAAATCAACATTGCAGCTTTGACGCTATAGTTAATCACTTTGGCGCGTATAATTCTGTAACAAAATATGTTCACATTTTACCAATCGAGGCCCTTTTTTACATGACCAAAAGAGAGAGATTGAAACAGTCACTGCTTGCAAAAGTTCCAAAAGATACGATTAACCAATTTCTCTCTAAGGACAAAACACCACTCTCAATACTTTTTCTTTCACTCATTGTCGGTATTCTTGCTGGGATTGTTGGTACTTACTTTGAGGCCGCTGTGCACCTGGTTTCGGAAACACGCACCGAGTGGTTGAAAAGTGAGATTGGTAATATCTTACCCTTGTGGTTGGCCGCTTTTCTTATCAGTGCAGCGTTGGCGTTTATCGGTTATTTCCTTGTGCACCGGTTTGCGCCCGAAGCCGCCGGTTCTGGCATTCCTGAAATTGAAGGCGCGATGGATGGTATGCGTCCCGTTCGTTGGTGGCGAGTACTGCCAGTGAAGTTTTTTGGCGGTATGGGTGCCTTAGGTTCTGGTATGGTTTTGGGACGTGAAGGGCCCACGGTTCAAATGGGGGGAGCCATTGGCCGAATGGTGTCGGATATTTTCCGCATCAAAAATGATGATACCCGCCACTCACTCTTAGCGTCTGGCGCAGCTGGAGGCTTAGCTGCCGCATTTAATGCGCCGCTGGCGGGCATCATGTTTGTGATAGAGGAGATGCGCCCGCAGTTTCGCTATACCCTCATTTCAGTACGTGCCGTCATTGTCTCTGCGGTGGCGGCAAATATCGTCTTTCGAGTGATTAATGGCCAACATGCTGTGATCCAGATGCCGCAATATCAAGCACCAGAGCTGGCTTCACTGTGGCTGTTTCTGCTGCTTGGGGGACTGTTTGGTATTTTCGGTGTGCTATTCAACCGTTTAATCACACTATCACAAGATATTTTTGCCAGAATTCATCGCAATGATCGTAAGCGATATTTACTCACGGGTTCACTATTGGGAGGCTGTTTTGGCTTAACTTTATTGTATATTCCTGAATTGACTGGGGGTGGCATCTCACTGATCCCTAATATCACCAATGGTGACTATGGTGCCGCTATCTTGCTGCTTTTGTTCATTGGTCGTATTTTTACCACCTTGATCTGCTTTGGTTCTGGTGCTCCGGGCGGGATTTTTGCGCCAATGCTGGCATTAGGCACGCTGTTTGGCTACGCCTTTGGCCTGATTGCGCAAGAACTGTTACCACAATTAGCGATTGACCCAGGAATGTTCGCCATTGCAGGCATGGGTGCACTGTTTGCCGCAACGGTTCGCGCACCCATTACAGGTATTTTACTAGTTATTGAAATGACCAATAATTATTATTTAATTTTACCGCTGATTATTACTAGCCTTGGCGCGGTTATTTTCGCTCAATTACTTGGTGGCCAACCCATTTATAGTCAGTTGCTCCATCGCACCTTGAAAAATGCCAAGCTGCAACAACAAGATCTTCCACCAAAAGAGTAATCGTGAGACTAATGAATATTGACTCCGCTGCAAATTGTTATGTCTAAGTAACAAATTAGAAAGTGAGATGTTGCACCACAACTCGATAAACTTGATAATGCGCTCGTTTGCTGGCTGCTAGAAATACATTATTCATTTTCTAGAGCAAATGATGACATGGAGTTTATCGTTGAACTGGAAAAGGTTAATTCAAGTACAAAGCACACCGCCCTCTCAAGCGGCGCTAGCATTAGGTGTGATCAGCCTCGGGCATGCGTGGGCGCTTTATATTCCCTCGGTCGGTCTCATTATTCGCCCCTATTTGGCACTGCTCGGTGCATTATTACTGCTGCCTGTCTTGCTAAAATACCTCACCAGCTTCAAGACATTCATGGGGGACATTCGCCACCCTCTTTCCGGTAGCTTGATGGCTCCAATGAGCATGACTTTACTGATCTTAAGTGATTATCTCGCTTTAATTTCACCGCTCATTGCTTATCCTATTTGGTTTACCGCGCTCTTGCTGCACTTCACCATGATGCTGCTTTTCTTCAGTTTTCAGGCCATGAACTTTAAAATCAGCCATATTGTACCAAGCTGGTTTCTTTATCCGGTTGGGTTAATCAGTAGCTCGCTCGCTGGCACGCAATTTGGCCACACTGTCTTTTCAGAAACACTCGTCTCTGTCTGTATCGCTATCTATTTTTTTATGCTGCCGTTAGTGTTATATCGTTTGGTGTTTGCTGGAATGTTACCTAAACGCGCACGCCCAACACTCGCGATTATGGCTGCACCTATTAACCTCACCCTCGCGACGTATTTGGTCAACTTCCCTCATCCTGATCCAATATTAACAGGCGCACTGGCTGGCATTGCCATCACCATGACACTGCTTATTTACCTTTGCTATATCCGTCTGCTCAGGCTCAAGTTTCAACCGTCTATTGCTGCTGTGACCTTCCCTTCTGTCATCAGTGCTATCGCCATGCATCGTTTAACCACCTTCTTTGAAGGACAGTACCCGCAATGGCACTGGTTACATCAATTTGGGTTATTTGAATTGACTATTGCTACTTTCTTAGTCGTTTGGGTTTCTATTGGTTATATAAAAATGTATTGGCCTGAATTATTTGCTAATAAATAAAAACCTAATATTTATCTTTAATTAAAAATTAATTAGGGCTGGATAAGCCTAGGCAATGACGAACAATATAAAAGACACTATACCTTAATTTGCAATAGCAGCCAAAATAATAAAAACTCACTCGTGACAATTTTAAATTAATATTCAATATATCCTTTGTCAGCTGGCATTTAATTAAAAACATATAAAGGATATAACCATGAATTCACGTAAGTGGAAACACGAACTACCGGCTTCTATACAATCTAGAATTGACTATTTTATCAATGACTTGATTAATGCAAATGCTAACGGAAAACATCTAGTCCTAGGGAAAAGGCCAACAAAAAACGACATAGTGTTACAAAGTAATGATTATTTAAGCTTGGCTGATCATCCATTAATTAAAGCACGGCTGAAAAATGCCATCGATAAAACACATGATAGTGTTTTTATGTCCGCTATTTTTCTACAAGATGAAGAGTCTAAACCTTCATTAGAAACGAAATTTGCAGAATTTGTAGGCTTTGATAGTTGCCTTCTTTCTCAATCAGGATGGAATGCTAATACAGCCTTGTTGCAAGCCGTGTGCGGGCCACAAAGTAACGTCTACATTGACTTTTTTGCTCACATGTCAATGTGGGAAGGTGCTCGCTATGCTAATGCCAATATTCACCCATTCATGCACAATAATTGTGATCATTTACAAAAACTGATCGCTCGACACGGCCCAGGGCTCATCGTGGTTGATTCGATTTACAGCACTATCGGTACGATTGCACCACTCACCGATTTGGTCACTATCGCCAAAGAGTATGGATGCGCCATTTTAGTTGATGAGTCGCATTCACTTGGCACACATGGCGAAAAAGGTGCAGGACTTGTCAGTGAATTAGGGTTAACAGCAGAGGTTGACTTTATTACAGCTAGCCTTGCAAAAACATTCGCGTATCGCGCTGGCGCTATTTGGGCGAATAATAATGTGAATCACTGTATCCCTTTTGTGGGTTATCCCGCTATTTTTAGTTCAACTATTTTGCCTTATGAAGTCGAAGCGTTAGAAGCGACATTGGACATTATCAAATCAGCCGATTCTAAAAGAACTCAGTTGCACCGCAATGCACACACACTGCGTCGTGGACTAAATAGTATAGGGCTAAGCGTACGAAGTGAGTCCCAAATCATAGCGCTAGAAACCGGAGATGAACGAAATACAGAAAAAGTTCGCGATTATTTAGAAGAGAATCAAATATTTGGTGCTGTTTTTTGCAGGCCTGCCACTTCAAAGAATAAAAACATTATTCGGCTTTCGTTAAATAGTAATGTCACTGACTCACAAATTGATACCATATTAACTGTGTGTGAAAGGGCCCAAAATGATAGCAGTCTCTATTTCAAGTAAGTCACGCATCGACATACTAAACCAATGGTACAATCTCAAATAAGAAGGATAAGGTAAGGAATAACCCTAGGGTTTACCTAGGGTTATTAAATCCAGTGACTTAATTTTTTTAACAATAGCGTTTTATCCGCTGGTTTTAAAACGTAATCATTCATTCCTGATGTACGGATTTTTTCTATCGTTGAAGGGCTATTGTCACCCGTGTGCCCAATAATAGGCACTTTACTGTAAGAAGCGGTGGATGAACGGATAGATAAAGTGGCCGAAATACCATCCATAATCGGCATTTCAATATCCATTAACACCAAGTCAATTGAGTTATTGGCCAACATTTGTAATGCTAATTCCCCATCGCTCGCTTGCAGTACTTCATACCCTTGCTTTTCTAGCAACAGAGCGGTGAAGCTACGTAAGGAGTGGTTATCATCGACCAACAAAATTCGTTTTTCATAATCATATTGTTTTAACGGGATAACATTTTTATCGGCAATAAGCTCTTCCGTTTCAAAGAGTAGTTCATCAATAATCGCCGATCCATCCAATAACAATTTGTGCTTTTCAATTGGGTAAATGGTTAAATGACGCTCCATCGTCAGCGCGTAACGCTGATTTTGGTCATATAAATAGCAAACTTTTGCTTGTGTAAAATGCAGTTTAGGTTCCAGTTTGGTTAAGTAATCCGGCGTTTCATCCAACGTTTGCAGATCCACAAAGATCAGATCAAACTCAAATTCAAACTCTTCTCGACGCAAAGCACTCTCTGGCTCTAAGACATTAAGCTGGAAACCAAGATAGAACGATTTCTCACTGAGATAACGATTCACTATGCTCGTTTTGCCAATATAAAGCAGAGATTTCGCCTTCATTAGATCGAGTTTAATATTAGCAACGGCTTGCGAATCATACTCGGGAAACGTTAAGGTAAACTCCGTCCACTCTCCAAGTTCAGAACGGCAGATAATATCCCCTCCAAAAGCATGCATTACTTTACGGCAAAAGGGTAACCCCAGACCATAGCTGCCATTTTTACCGAAAGTATAAAAGTCTTTAAAAATATCGTCCAACAAATGAGGTTCAATACCAACACCATTGTCTTTCACTGTAATTTGGTGGCAATTCTCACTTGATTTCAAGGTGATATGGATATTAAACATATCGTTATTTTGATAGTAGAACGCATTCTTGAGTAGATTATAGAGCACGTATTTTAACAGTGTACTGCTGCCTAAAAAATCAAAGTCATCCACCACCTTAAGAGTCACTGCCTGCCTGTCTTCTGGTCTTTTATAAGAAAAACTGCGCAGTGCCTCTTCTATAACAGGCTTTACAGCATGCTTTTTAAAGGTCGATGTTGAGACCCTATTTTGATCAATCGAAGTTAACAGCAAATCAATGGTCTCATTACCGGAGCGAATGACTTCATCAGCATCTCTTAATAGCCCAGCAATCAGCTCTAAATCTTTAGACGGTAGCGTATAAGATTCTGATTTGGATGCCGTAGGATTGGGCAATACTGAACCCATTACTTCAATTGACGCTTTTAACGCACTTAATGGATTTCTCATTTCATGCGCAATCCCTGCGCCAAAAGACTTGGCAATTGATACCTTCGCTTCATGTTCAATTTGGTTACGAAAATAGAACAGGTTGCCAAAAATGTAAGTAAATAGAAAAATCGGTACGTACGGCCATTCCACCATCACTCGCAGTTCCGCGTCCATTACGCCATAAGTCACAAAGTAAGCACATGCTAATGCAATGGCGGCTTGAATTAGCATAACTTTTGTTTCGTGGACTAAGAGGATATGGAGGAAAATAGACGCCATGAACGACATCGCCCAGATCGTTGACCAATCGTTCATCAGCATCATGTAGCCAAAAAAGAATGGCAAACAAAATCCTATTGAAAACAAGTAATAATAAGGTAAGTAGTGCTGTAAATGTTTCGGCGTTGAATTGCGAAAAATAATCCCCGCAAATAAAATGGCGCAAATCGCCCGTAACTCCATACTTTCATAAGGTTGTGGAAAGAGATAAGTCCACACGTAATAATAGAGGGGAAAACCAATGAACCCCATCCATCCCACAAGGGTGAGGTTCGGCTCAGCGTACTGGTATATTTTTTTTACTACGTCCATGCAACCTTACCAAACTGATATATTCATTTTTATAATCATCATTATGCATAACCTGGTCTTTTTAAACGTCGAAGTGAGTCACACTCGCCACGCTATGCTTATTAATAACTAGCACAAGATAACCTACATTCCCATTCATTATGCAACAAGTCTTATTGAACTGCCGTTGTTTCTCGCCACATCGACATCAATGCGTAAGGCTATTTGCTCTTTCAGCTCGCTCACGTGAGAAATGATGCCGATCGTTCGGCCTCCTTGTTGTAAGTCGACAAGGGTTTGAATCGCCAAGTCCAATGACTCAGGATCTAAACTGCCAAAACCTTCATCGATGAACAGTGTATCCAGTTTAATACCGCCGCTGTATGATTGCACCACATCCGATAACCCCAGCGCTAATGACAACGCCGCCATAAAAGATTCACCACCTGACAAGGTCGCCACATCTCGCCATTTTCCGGTGTAGCCATCTTCGACCATCAGATCAAGCCCTGAACCCACATTACCTTTGGCGCGATCTTCTTTACGCTTGAGCAGATAACGCCCCTTACTCATGATCTGCAGCCTCATTGAGGCTTGGATCAGCACATCATCTAACAACACGCCAAGAACAAAGCGGTGTAAACTCACTTTAGCGCCTGTTTTGCCGTTGGCGATATCACTCAAAGTCCCAAATACTTGATACTCTTGCTCTAAGGCTTCATTTTTTATATGTAAAATAGCGATTTTTTCTTTCACACTGGTTAAGGCATCCATTTTAGACCGTAACCTGCTCCATTGATCCAGTGCGCTTTGCTGTAACATGGCTACAGCCTCGACCGCGCTTGCATACTCAGCAAGATTGGGCTCACTTTTTTCACTCAGCTCACTGGCTAATGTTTGAAGCTGGGCGTTTAACGTCGTACTTCTTTCGTCAAATTGTTTGATCTGCTTTTCAAGCTGCTCGATCTGCTGTGAAGATAAACGTGCCTGTAAATAGTGCTCAGTATCGTCGAACTGGCTCTCAATCAGCGCACTGTGCCACTGCTGCTGTGACTGCGTAAACGCATTTTGCCAATGTATCTGGTGTTCGACCGCCGCCGCCAACGCCGCTTTCGCACCAGAAAAATCGGCGTTCGCTTGATTGAAGCGCGCTTTGGTTTCCGCATCTAAACGGTTGAGATTAGCCAATTGCAGCTCTAACTGGGTTAAAGATTGGTGCAAATGCAAACTGTCTTGATACGACTCCGGGATCCCTTGGCTTAAGGCAGAAACTTCAGTCTGCTCTTTGGCAACCGTCAGGGTGGCTTGTTCGACTTTATGCTGCTGCGTTTCAGCATTTTGCTTAGCTTGTGCTAACTGCAATTCTAATTTTGCCAATTGTTGAGCTAATTGCTCTGGATTGAGCGATTCAAGATGAGCAATGGAATGTTCAAGATCGCTTTGAGCTTGCTGCAGTTGTACTAAACTTTGCGTATTTCCAGATAATGACTCCCTCAAACTTGCCATCTCTTGCTCAAGCCGTGCGTATTGGGTCGCTCGTTGCTGTTGCTGTTTTAGCGTTTCTTGCTCTGTGGCCAGTTTGTTTTGCTGTATCGCTCTTGCCTGCTGCACTTGCGCCTTAGTCACCGTTTCTCCAGCATAACGCGCCAACTTAGGATGCTCGCAACTGCCACACACTGGGCACTCATCACCTTGATCCAAGGTTCGAGCCAGCTCGGCGGCTTGGTTGGTGTGCCAAATCAGCTCTAATTTATCGGCTTGCTGTTTCGCCTCCAACGTTGCGTGCTGTGCCAAATCAAACTGCTGCTGACTATAGCTCAGTGCGGCTTGTTCTGTGGCTAAACGCTGTTCAAGTTGCTGCAGCTTTGATAAGCGATCAATCTGCTGTTTGATGGTTTCAAGCTCTAAGCGCTGTCCTTTTAACTCAGCTAACTGTTGGTTGACTCTTTCGCACTCTTGACGCTTAAGCATAATTTGCTGCTCAAACTGCTCAACAGCGGCGTGCAAGTTGTGGCGATTTTGCGTCGCGAGCTCCACTTCACGTAAGGCTTGTTGCAGCGCTTTTTGATGATACTCCCGTTCAACAAGCTTCGTTTTGATTAGGTTTAAGTCATAAATTTGTTGCATCAGATTCGGCACTATTTTGACTTTTTCTGCCGCGTCTTCTTGAGCCGCTTTGGCTTGTTGCCACTGCTGTTGTGACTGTGTAAGCGATTGTTCTTTTTCGACTTTTGCTTGGTTGGCCGCTTCTAACTGACGTTGTGACGATTGTAATTCGTAATAGGGTGAATCTAAGCGCGTAGCTTGCAAGGCTTGCTGCCTTTGAGCTTTTACCGCATCAATGACGGACGATTGTGCATCGTGATCGGCTTTAAGTTGCTCGAGTTGACGCTGCTCTTGAAATTGTTTAGCAAGGGTTTGCGCCGCTTTTTGCTCGCTACTCGCTGCATCAAACCTTTGCTGGGCATCTAGGTACGCTGCGTGAGCGGCCGTCAATTGCGGTGACAGCTCAGCAATGCACGCTTCAAGGTGTGACTCGCTAGTCGCATTCACGACGTCCAATGCGCCTTTAATTTGGTGATCAAATTCTTCTTTCGCTTTGCGGATCCCCGCCGCTTTCTCAAACAGCGCTCGTTCAATTTGGCTATAAATGTGAGTTTGAAACAACTGACCAAAGATTTGCTCCCGCTCTTTGGAGTTGGCAGTCAGTAATTCACGAAATTTCCCTTGGGGGATGACCATCACTTGGCGAAACTGTTTTACATCTAAACCGATCAATTCCACCATGGCTTTACCGACGGGATTGGGTTTGTTAGCAAGCAATTTCATTTCGCCATCGACCCATTCAAACAAGCTCGCGGCATGGGATTTTTTTGTTGAGCCTTCACCGCGTTTTTTCGGCACTTCTTGGTCGGGCGAGCGATCAACTTGGTAGATTCGCCCGCCAAGCTCAAACTGGTAGCTGATTTCGGTGAGCGTGTGCGGGTCCGCGTAGTCGCAGCGCATTTGATCACCAGTACGCTCACTGCCTGTCGTTTCACCATACAAAGCGTAGCAAATGGCATCGAGCAGTGAACTTTTGCCCGCTCCGGTTGGACCATTAATCAAAAATAGCGGTGAGGCTCCCAAGGCGGTAAAATCCACCACTTCTTTATGAGCAAAGGGGCCAAATGCTTGCAGAGTCAATTTTATTGGACGCATTAGACTTGGGCTCCCGGCTTTAGGGCTTGAATGACGTCGATCACCGCTTGCTCTTGCGCTGCGGTTAACGCTTCTTGCTTAGCTTCTAAGAAAAAATCGCGGAACATATCCACCTCACCGCGTGCCAAACGTGCACGCCCCATTGCTTGATCAACTCCCACCAACATGCCCGGTTTTTCTAAATGCAGTACGTTGGGGTAGGATTGACGCAGTTTTTCCATCGGGTCCAGTATCGCGTGTTTGTCGGTAAGACGAACCAACAGATAATCGTGGTTGTGTGGGTCTGTTTTGCCTTGCTCTATGATCTCCAGCAACTCACCTTCAATAATACGCATGCTATGAGGAGCAGTCAGTGGCACATGCGTGGCGCTGGCAAAACCTTGTTCATCAAATTCAACCAAGGTCGCTCCTTTCTTGTGGTGCTGCTCTGAAAAGCTGTATTTCATTAGAGAGCCAGAGTAACGGATATACTCTTCCCCCTTTTTCTGCGGTTGGTGCAGATGGCCGAGCGCAACATAATCAAAAGGTACAAAGTGTTGATGACTGACACGATCAGAGCCGCCAATGGACAAAGGACGTTCAGAGTCAGATTCGATAGCGCCATCAACAAAGCAGTGGCCAATCATAACGTGACGTTGTGACGGATTCCACTGCGATATAATCTTCTCAATAAGGTATTGATGGGCTTCATCATGGCTGGTTACGGACTCTCCAAAGTGGTGGCGAACGACTTCAGGGTCGTTATAAGGCATACCATAAAATGCCACTTCACCAGCAGTGGCTGATTTTAGCACCACAGGCTGCATCATCTGTTCAAAATTGCTAATAATGTGCAAGCCCGAGTGTTGCATCTGCTTGGCCGCAAAGCCTAAACGCTTCGCCCCGTCGTGGTTACCGGGGATCATAATTAAGGGGATGGAAAGCTCGTTGCACACCCGGTTGACTATATCATCCATCAATTCAATGGCTGCAGTCGGTGGAACTGAACGATCGTAGATATCTCCGGCGACGATTAAAGCATCCACCCGATTGCACTGCAGATACTCAATCAATTGATTGAGTACTGCGCGCTGATCATCCAATAAAGAAACGTTGTGAAATTGTCGACCGAGATGCCAGTCAGAGGTGTGAAGAAACTTCATTCCAACCCTAAAAATATCGAAAATCAAAGTGCTTCATAATACGCGATTAACCAAGAAAAGCGACGTAAGATCGAGAAAAACAGAGCTTAGGTTACGTGAATTTTCTTGATGACTTTATAAAAATTAAGCTAAAAAGTGACCATCAATAGATACGAACTTTCAGTTTACGAGGCACCAATTCGATCCCAGCTTGATAACGTTTTGCCGAAGCGTTGAGTGCCAACGCGAGTGCGCTGTCGGCAATCAATTCAAACTGCTGCGGCAACGAGTTGATTTTAATCGGCAAGAAATCAAGTAGACGGTTGTCACCAAATGTCGATAACTTAACCTGATTCATTAAACTTGGGTTTTCAAACAATACATCTAAAATCCCTTCAAGCAGAGTGTAGGAAGTCGCGACGATCGCATCTGGCATACTGTTATTGGCGATCCATTCATTCACCACTCGTTTACCCTCTTCACGGTTAAAGTGCGCGCCATAACCGATGATACTGTGCACATTTTTCGCTCTCAGCGCTGATTCAAACCCCAACTGGCGTTCTTGCGAAATATTAAGCTCTGGTAATGCACCGACCAAACCAACGGTTTTGATCTCCGGCGTTAATAAAGAATGCGTCAATTCAAACGCGGCGTTGAAATCTTCACTGATCACACAAGCGAAAAATTCATCATCTAACGGGCGGTCAATCGCAATAACCGGAGTGCCTGAATGTTGCAACTTGAGATAAAACTCACTGGCGTTAGGAATCGCGCTGGCGACAAATAGCGCATCGATGCGGCGTGAGACTAAGGCATCCACCACCGACATTTCGGTATGCGGATCATCGTCCGAACAGGCGATGAGAATTTGGTAACCCGCTTGGCGAGAGTTCTGTTCTAACAATTTAGCAAGACGCGCGTAACTGGTGTTCTCAAGATCAGGGATGATGAGCCCAAAAGAGCGGCTATTTCCTGCTCGCAAAGCAGAAGCGGCGTGATCGGGACGGTAATTATGAGCATCCACCACGGCCATCACTTTCTGCTGGGTTTTTTCACTAATGCGGTACTTCTGCGCTTTGCCATTGATTACATAACTGGCGGTGGTTTTAGAGACTCCCGCTAACTTCGCTATCTCATCTAGTGTCATATCAACCACTCTTGTTCTGTGCGTCGGATCATAGAACTCATTTTTTGATCCTTGATGAAGTTGAATTATACGCTGAATCGATTCAGTATAAAAGCTGAAAGGATTCAGCAAAATTACAAAATGATAACTAAGGCTGCATTTGACCATCACTTTATCGATGTAAAGATGACCAAATGTGAGTGTTATAAAAAATGAGCAGTGCGAGTAAGTTGAATAGTGCCATTTTTCGTCAAAAATAGGTTTGCTGAATTTTTTTGGGAAAAAAGCTGAAACGATTCAGCTTGAATAAATAATATTAATAAACTATCGCTTAGGTGAAATCTATACTTCAAAGTGATAACGAATTAAGCCGTAAGGCAAAGAGGCCAAAATGCTGCAACTCAATTCCAACAATATTACTTTGGGCCAATCTCCCACGAACAAGCAAGAGGCGATTCGAGCTATCGCAGCGGATCTAACCAACAAAGGGTTCGTCGAAGCAGGTTATGTCGATGGCATGCTTAACCGTGAAGCTCAGAATTCGACCTTTCTTGGTAATGGTATCGCGATCCCACACGGTACAACCGATACACGTCAACTGGTTAAGCAAACGGGTGTTGCCGTTCATCACTTCCCTAACGGCGTTGACTGGGGTAACAACACAACCGTTTATGTCGCGATTGGTATTGCAGCGAAATCCGATGAACATTTGGGCATTCTGAAGCAACTGACGCAAGTGTTGTCCGCCGATGGCGTTGAAGAGAAACTGAAACAAGCGTCCAGTGCCAATGATGTGATTGCACTCCTCAATGGTGAAGTGCAATTTGAGCCTGATTTTGATGCTTCGTTGATCCAACTGCTTTTCCCTGCCAGTGATATGGTACAGATGAGCGCCGTCGCTGGCGGTTTGCTACGCAATACCGGCTGTGCCGACAATGAATTTGTTGCCGAACTGGTCACGAAAGAGCCAACCCACTTAGGCAAGGGATTGTGGTTAATCAGCAGTGACAAAGCGGTCAAACGCACGGGCATTTCGTTTGTGTCAACCGCCAATGCGTGTGAATACAATCAACTCAACGTCAAAGCCTTGATCGCGATTGCCGCTTGTAATAATGCTCACCAAAACATTCTGGATAAGCTCACGCAGCTTGTGCTTCAGCAACAGCAAGAAACCTTGCTCAATGCGAATGCTGCCCAATTATTGGCTTTCTTCAGCAATGACAATGAGCAAGCTCCGGCAAAAGATGAGAGCGCAGCAAGCAAGGTTGCGGTATTCAAAATCAAAAATGCACATGGTCTGCACGCTCGTCCAGGAGCGATGTTGGTGGCCGAAGCGAAGAAATTTGAAGCCAATATCAAAGTGTCTAACTTAGATGGCGACGGAAAAACAGCCAACGCGAAAAGCCTGATGAAAGTCATTGCGCTGGGCGTAAAACATGGTCACCAGCTTCAGTTTTCAGCTGAGGGGGCAGACGCCGAGCAAGCATTAGAATCGATCGGTAAAGCGATTGCTTCTGGTCTAGGTGAAGGGTGAGGATTAAGCCATGACAAATAAAGTCGTCACTATCACGCTAAACCCAGCGCTTGATTTAACAGGTAGCTTGGATGTGCTGAATGTTGGCTCAGTGAGCCTAGTCAAACAAGGTTCACTTCACGCCGCAGGTAAAGGGGTTAATGTTGCGAAAGTACTGAGCGATCTCGGTGCAAAGGTGACTGTGACCGGCTTTCTTGGCCGTGATAACCAAGCGTTGTTCTGTCAGCTATTTGATCAGATGGCCGCAATTGATGAGTTTGTTCGTGTTGATGGTGCAACCCGTATTAACGTGAAATTGGTGGAGCAATCGGGTGAAGTGAGCGACATCAATTTCCCCGGAGTTGAAGTGACGCCGCTTGCCATTGAGCAGTTCGAACGCACTCTCGAGAGATTAGCCGCTGATCACGACTATTTTGTGCTCGCTGGTAGCTTGCCACAGGGCATCTCCCCAGCATTATGTGCTTCGTGGATCGAAAAACTGCACTCGATGGGTAAAAAAGTACTGTTTGATAGCAGCCGTGATGATCTCAAAGCGGGCCTTGACGCTAAGCCTTGGTTGATTAAACCAAACGATGAAGAGCTTTCTCAATTTGTGGGGCGTGAACTACACACTCCTGAGCAATGCCAAGCGGCCGCCGCGCAACTGGCCGAAAAAGGCATCGAAAATATCGTGGTGTCGATGGGAGCAAATGGCGTGATGTGGTTGAACCAACATCAATGGCTGCATGCAAAACCACCACGTATGCAGGTCGTTAGCACTGTTGGCGCAGGCGATACTTTAGTCGCTGGCCTTTGCTGGGGACACATGCAGCAGATGGAAAAAACAGAACTGCTTACTTTTGCCACTGCCCTCTCTGCGTTAGCTGTTACGCAAGTCGGCGTGGGTATGTCAAACCGAAAACAACTAGAAACCCTACAACAACAAATCCAATTACAACCCGTTAGCTTAAGCGCTAACTCATAAGGACAGAAGGTCGTAACTATGAAGATTGCTATTATTACCGCATGCCCCAGTGGCGTTGCAAACAGCATCATTGCTGCCGGGCTGCTTGAACAAGCGGCAAAATCGCTCAATTGGACCGCTGTGGTTGAATGCCATTCCAGCATCATTCAAGGCCATACGCTCTCTAGCAGTGAAATCGACAACGCAGATGTGGTGGTTATTGCTCGTAATACACCAATAGATACCACCCGCTTTATCGGCAAAAAAGTGTACCAAAGTGACATTTCAGCCTGCACGTCTGATCCCGTTGCTTTTTTGAACAGCGCGATAAGTGCAGCGACTATCCTAACTGAGCAAGAGGCAAAAACGGTATCTGCGCCAGTCGTAACGCAAGCCGCTAAAAAAATCGTGGCGATTACCGCTTGTCCAACGGGTGTTGCACACACCTTTATGGCGGCAGAAGCGCTAGAAAACCATGCAAAACGCCTTGGCCATCAAATCAAAGTAGAGACACGTGGTTCTGTGGGCGCGAAAAACCAACTCACGGCGCAAGAGATTGCTGATGCGGATTTGGTGATCATTGCGGCCGATATCGAAGTACCACTCGATCGTTTCAACGGCAAAAAACTGTACAAAACCAGTACAGGTCTTGCACTGAAAAAAACCGAGCAAGAGATCACCAACGCGTTTAACCAAGCGTCTATTTATACGCAATCGTCAGCGTCTAATAACAATCAAACCGAAGAGAAAAAAGGGGTGTACAAGCACCTGATGACTGGGGTATCTCACATGCTTCCTGTCGTAGTCGCGGGTGGTTTGATCATCGCACTCTCTTTTGTGTTTGGTATTGAAGCGTTTAAAGAGCAAGGCACATTGGCGGCAGCGCTGATGACCATTGGTGGCGGTTCAGCCTTTGCATTAATGATCCCTGTCATGGCGGGTTTTATTGCGTTCTCGATTGCTGACCGTCCGGGGCTTGCTCCTGGTTTGATTGGCGGGATGTTGGCAAGCTCTACCGGAGCCGGTTTTCTTGGCGGTATTGTGGCCGGTTTCATTGCAGGTTACGCCGCTAAATTCATTGCAGATAAAGTCTCCTTACCTCAATCGATGGAAGCGCTAAAACCGATCCTCATCATTCCATTTGTGGCGAGTCTCTTTACTGGCTTGGTGATGATTTACATCGTTGGTGGCCCTGTATCGAGCATCATGGCTGCAATGACTGAGTTCTTAAACAACATGGGCTCAGCCAACGCCGTACTTCTGGGTGTAATCCTAGGCGCGATGATGTGCTTTGACTTAGGCGGGCCGATTAATAAAGCAGCGTATACCTTTGGTGTTGGTCTACTTGCTTCGCAAACTTACGCACCAATGGCCGCTATTATGGCTGCGGGTATGGTGCCAGCGTTAGGTATGGGCCTTGCGACTTTCCTTGCCAGAGACAAATTTGAAGCCGGTGAACGTGAAGCGGGTAAAGCCTCATTTGTACTAGGTTTATGCTTTATCTCTGAAGGGGCAATTCCATTTGCAGCGAAAGATCCAATGCGCGTTATCCCAGCTTGTATGGCTGGCGGCGCGTTAACGGGTGCACTGTCTATGCTGTTTGGCGCGAAATTAATGGCTCCGCACGGCGGCTTATTTGTCCTACTGATCCCAAATGCGATTACACCAGTACTGATGTACCTAATCGCGATTGCGGCTGGTACGGCGGTGACTGGCTTTGGTTACGCCTTCCTTAAAAACCGCGCAAAAGCGAGCGAGAGCTCAACCGCGGCAGCAATATAATTTGCATCATTAATATCTAACCATCATGAGTGAGCAGCAGCGCTGCTCACTTTTTCACGCTTTTCCAGGGCTAAAATTCCTTTACACGCACCGCTGACACGCCGCATACTCACCCTCAGTTTAAGTAGCCTCGCGATAGTTATGATCCAGTCATTGATGTTTGCCTTCTTGTTTAGCTTATTGAGCCTGTTCTCCTCGCTCAACCTCAATGCTACACAAAGCTTTTCGGCGAGTGAGTCTACGACAATCCAGCATGTTCGTTTTTCCAGTCATCTATTTCTTGTTGATCGTGATGCAGCGATATTAACCACAAGGCATGAAACGCCACGAGTCAGTGGGCTTCGGTTAATCTCAGATGACGACGAAAAGACGAGCGCAGAAACTACCCTACTTTCTTACATTCTCAGTACCACTGCGTTTGTCGTCATTTGTTCTCTGTATATAGGTCAATCAACTCACGTTTTTGTGCGTAAAGCACTGCAATTTTCCAACCTGTATTCACGCTTCGCCCACGCTTAACACCTTTTTCAATCGGACCAATTATTACTATTTACTGATTGAGGAAGCTTGTCATGAATACTTTTTTGTCTATTTTCTCTGCCTTATGGCATCAAGATCTGTTTGCGCTACAACAGGTCGATCTGTCGTTACTTTACCTCTGCATTGGGTTACTTATCTTCGTTGAAAGTGCATTTATTCCAGCAGCGCCACTGCCTTGCGATAGTGTGATTGTACTGTGTGGTAGCCTTGCGGCCGTTGGGGTACTCAACCTGTATGCCATTATTGGCGTGCTGGTTTTTGCTGGTTGGCTGGGCAGTGCGATCGCCTTTTATCAAGGCCACCAACTTAAAGAGTGGCGATTAGTCTCAACTTGGCTCAACAAAGTCTCAGAAAAACAGTGGCGCACTACCGATAACTTGATCCAAAGGTATGGGCTACTGGCCATGTTCATGGGGCGCTTTCTGCCGGTAGTTCGTTCTTTGCTGCCTATGGTAATGGGGCTGCGTAATGCAGTAACACCAACACGCTTCCTGCTCGTCTCACCACTGAGCGCGCTGGCGTGGATTCTGTTTTTGGTCGGCTCAGGCTTAGGTATTTCTCTTTTGCCCGATAAGCTTGCCAAAATAGCCAATCATGCGTTGATATTAGCACCACTGATGACACTGTTGATCGCTATCTCAACGGTACTGGTGGGTTGGTTAATGCGTAAACGTTCACTGCAAAAAGCCCCTCGTATCAGTGAAGAAAGCCAGTAGATCACCGAACTAATCTCTCAGCAGTGTGAAGCTAATGCTTCCACTGTTGAAGAAATTAGCCAGCCTCTCTGTTTTATGGTGTTAGCTGACGTGTTAGAGATATCCAATACAAAGGTGGGTAAACTATTCAAAACCTAACACTACCGTTACACAATGTAATTAATAACATTCATTGTTACGAAAAAATTGAAACTTCTTTCTCAAAACCTGAGTTGACAGTCACATTCCCCAAAATAATTCAAACCTCATGACGTATATTGCCACCAAATACATGTCGAGGTTGTTATGAAAATATATCGTCTACTATTCGTTAGTTGCTTATTTCTGTTGGGATGTGCTTCAAATCAAGCATTCACTCCGATCAAAGAAGATCCCTATTGGGCGAGCGCCGAGCTGGCCAATGGCATGAAATACCACATTTATCCCAATCAAAAAGAACCCGTTTCCATCCGCTTGATTGTTCACGCAGCCGCATTTCAAGAAAACAATCAGCAACAGGGCTACGCTCATTTTCTTGAGCATATGGCTTTTAATGGCAGCGCTCATTATGCCGGAAATGATGCGATCAAAACCTTTGAGCAATCAGGTGTCAGTTTTGGCCCTGACATCAATGCTTATACTGCTTATCAAGAAACGGTTTACAAACTGGATTTACCCGATAACCAAGCGGTAGAGCCAGCTCTGGTCTGGTTTAGAGATATTGCCGATGGTATAGAGCTTACTCCCACATCGGTTGAAAATGAAAAACGCGTGATCATGGGTGAGTTTCGTTTCTCACGCAAAGAGGAGAAGAGCTACGCTCAAAACGTTTATGAGCACATGACTGCTAATACCTTATATGCGCAACATGATCCCTTGGGCACCAAAGAGAGCGTGAACCAAGCGACAGCCGAAGGGATTGCTGATTTTTACCGCACTTGGTATCAGCCACAGCTCACCGAAATCGTTATCGCTGGCAATATCACATTAGAGCAAGCCACGGCATTGATAGAAAAACATTTCGCGAGCTGGGAAAAAGGCAGCACGCCAATGCCGACTAGAAATCACAGCATTACGGCCAATAATACAGATTTTGTGGGTTACATTGGTGCCAATGACTCACCGAACATTAGCCTATTCATCGACCGTGGCGAGCAAAAAATAGCCAGCCGTGAACAACAAGCCCAGTGGTGGCTCGATGATATCGCCCAGCAACTGATACAACAGCGGTTATCCAGCAATTTTAGTGATGTCAACCTTCCGGCACTTTGGATTTATTCCCAAACTATCCCGTTTGAAACCCAGCGCTATTCGTTTGCAGAGGTCGGGTTTCCAGTGGACTCAAGAGAAGCATCGCAAAATCTCTTCTTCTCCACACTTGCTGCATTGCGTGATCATGGTGTGAGTGAGCAAGAGTTTCAGGCGATTTTCCGTCAGTATCAAGAGATGTTAGCGAACTTCGATAACGATTGGCAAAAAGCCACCGCGATAGATTTAGTCGAAGAAAAAACGCTGGCGCGCACGTTAGATCAACCGATCCAGTCACATTTAGACCGACGTTCGACGTTAACCGAATTTATCTCGACCACCAACAGTGCCATGCTCGATAAACACCTTCGCAAATTATTGTCTAGCGACTACCAGATCAATATTGGGTTGGATAAAAGTGAAGACAAAGAATCCGTCGTCGCGACACTGCCAACACTCAAAACCCTGTTTGCCCAAAAAGGGCAGCCACCGCTATTGCAAGAGGTCAATCAAGCTTTTGTAACACCTACGCAAATAGGTGCCATTTTGTCAGAATCTCAACTTCAAGAGTCGATGGATATCACCACTTGGACGCTAAGTAACGGTGTTGAAGTGTGGTATCGCAGAGACACTAACGCAGGGGAAAAAGTGTATGCCTCTTTGGCAAGCCTTGGTGGTAAAGCAAGCTTAGAGCCCGATTTGCGTAAAGCTTCTGAAGTGCTTATTCCGAGTGCCATACGCGGTGGAATTGGTAACTTTAGCGGCTCTCAGTTGGATAATCACCTGAGAAGACACGGCATCATATTGAATCCCTACATCGACTTTACGTCGCATGGTATCAGCCTTGAATCATCTAAAGATGAGTTAGCCGAAGCGTTTGCGGCCCTTTATACGGCGATGACAGCCATCAACATCGACGACAGCCATCTGCAGTTAACAAAACAAGAGTTTAAGCAAAATCGTGATACTTTTCTTCGCTCACCCATTGGCCAGATGGCGCTCGCCATTAATCGCAATAGCTATCTGCCGGACACCACTCATTGGTTATACGAAGGATCGGACATCAATACGGTGAGTGTTGAGCAACTGATGCAAACCCATGATGATCTCTTTAAGAAAAATAGAGGCTTTAAACTCTTTATTACCGCAGACATTAAACCTGCCGAACTGAAACCGCTATTGCGTACCTATGTAGCGTCATTAACCTTCAGCTCTGCACCTGAGGTCGATTATCGCATTGATTATCGCGCAGACTTTCAGCCTCGAATCGACATGGCGATCAACGATGAAAAAAGCAGTGCCTATCTTACCAGAGTGATCAGTAACGACCCGGAACACAAATCGGCTACTACTATCTTCATGGATGATATGTTGTGGCGTGTGGCAAACCGCCGCATGGTGAGTCAGGTGCGTGAACAGCTAGGGTTGGATTACGCTCCCAATGCTTTTTCGGTTTCAGCCGATAGTGAACCACATAACGATTGGCTATTTAGCGTGGATATTTCATCCAATGATGTCGATACCGCAGAGCAAGCCATTGATAAGCTGATTGACGGTTTATCCGTCGAAATAACGGAAGAGGAAACGCTCACCGCAGCAAAACAGTTGATTGCCGATCTCAAACCACTCAAAGACGACCCCAAGCAGATGAATTGGTTTATTCAACGTTATTCACTGCACGGGTACGGCATCGATGCGTTGTTTAACATAGAGCAAACGGCAAACCGAATCACCGCACAAGAGATGACGTTGAGAGCCAAGCAAATTTTTAATCACCACAACAGACGAACCAAAATTATTATGCGCCCGAAAGCGAAATAACAGCAGTAGAGTCAACCCTAGGATACTCAAACTGCCACCGCTCTCCTCTTGAGGGGCAACAGTTTGAGTATCAATCAGAACACGTACCCCATTTTGAGTGGCAACATAATATTTAGGCGCCTCTGCCCCTGTAAGAACGCGCTGAATCCAGCTCTGATAATCATAAAGCTCCGTAAATACCGAGGTGATCGGTTGGTTAGTATCGCCACATAGTGAAGGCCCAAAGCTGGTTAAACCAATTTGAATGTATTGCGAGCCATTAAACCAATAGACAGGCCCACCGGAATCGCCAGAACAGGTGGAGTTTTTATATGCACCGCTTACCGCACCATCAAAACAGATCTGCTTTGAGGTCAGTGCCGAGCCATAAAAAGCGCTACAGACGGCATTACTAACAAAAGTGAGGGTCGTTTCTTGCAACTGCTTATTAGCATTCGGGACATTACCCGCCACGTAGCCATGCCCAATCGCTTTGTAATTATTGCCAGCAGGGTAATCATTATTTAACTGAGTATTGAGTAGCGCAGAATAGTCCGCCACATTGAGCGGTGTTTCGAGCTTGATAATCGCAATGTCATCACGCCAGAGTGCGCTGGACGAATTGATGTAAGTACTGGGGTAATAAAAAGCCGCCGCGCGCGATATCTGAATATTCCCGTAGGGGAAATCGACCACATTATCCAACTGAGGCACTACCACTGTGTAAAGCATGGTATCTTTTTTACCGTAGATACAATGAGCTGCCGTCAAAATAAACTGTGAATTGATAATACTCGCCCCACAAAAACTGTTGGTACTATACTGAGCGCTGCTTTGATATAAAAGGCTAGCAAAAGAAGGGTAAGTGGCACTGCTGGTATCCGAACCATTCACAATGTAAGGCTGGAAATCAACCGCATAAGCATTTGCTGATAGCATCGCACTGAACAGTATCCATTTGTACATCCATCACCTCGTCACTCATCTAGAAAGATACGCGTGTATCACTTTCAAGTTTAGCGCCCTAAGTGGAACCTGCTCAAAAAAGGCAATAAAAAAGCGACCTAAACAGGTCGCTCGAGATCAATAAGGGTTCAACGTCTACGAATGAAGGGGATAAACATCAGCAGTAAAGACCACCAGCCGAATGAACCGCCACTGTCAGAAGGTGGGTTTAAATAAGCTTGGCGTTTCGCTTCTGTTGCGACAAATTTTGGTGGTTCAGAGCCAAGCAGAACACTCTCTATCCAAGTAGAATAGTCAAGGATTTCCGTAAATACCGATGGAGCAGTAACCAGCGGGTCTCCACACTTGGTATTTGGCCCGAAGCTGGTTATACCAACTTGGATATAGTTACCGCCATTATGCCAAAATAACGGGCCCCCAGAATCTCCTTGGCACGTTGCATTTTTTAGCGATGTAAGTGCATTTATCGAACCGCTCATACATAAATTAGTATCGGGCACAGCAGTAGAACCATAAATACAAGAACTATTAGCCACATAGGTTAAATCGGTTTGTTGTAGAGACGTTTTAGTATCGAGGTTAGAAGAGGTATTACCATGCCCAACCGCAATAAAATTTGCTATTGATGAGCGATAAGTGCTATCCGAATTGGCGGTAGGCCGCGTTAAGTAGTCAGCAGACGACACCATTGTCAAAGGCGTTTCAAGCTTGAGCATCGCAATATCATCCAAAAAGGTAGTGCTGTTATAGGTCGATGGATAATAAATTTCTGCCACTCGCGCTTTTTCTAATATGTTATATGGGAAATCTGTTTCAATTTGCAGCTTAGGTACAACAGAGGTAAAAAGCTGATTTGCACTATTACCATAAACGCAGTGCGCAGCCGTCAATACATATTGGTTATTGAGCAACGAAGCACCACAATAACTTCCTTTTCCATATGAACCGTTATAAGCAATTTGATCAAAAAACAAGCTCGCTATAGAAGGAAACTCCGTCACGCTTGCATCCGTACCGTTTACTATGTAGGGCTGAGCATCAACGGCGAACACATTACCAGAGACGGCGAGCGAAGATAAAAGTACTACCCATTTGTTCATCATGTCATTCCTTATCACTTTGAACCCAGATAGTACTTAATCCATTATCGATATGAAACATCTTTAAATGCGCTTTTATTACATTTTATGATGCTTTAGCCGCGATAATAACGCTGAGCCACAAACGGCATTTTCTCAACCACCATTGGCAGCATTTTTCCGCGCACATCAGCAAAAAATTCTGTGCCTATCGCTGATAAATCAGCTCGGATATAGGCCATAGACACGGGCTTGCCAGCCGTCGGTCCCGCTGTACCACTGGTCACTACACCTATATGCTGGCCATCGGCATCAAATAGCTCAGTGCCTTCACGTACTGGCGCTTTAGTTACCCCCACTAAACCTACACGTTTACGTGCAACATCTTTGCTTTCGATCTGCCCAAGAATGATGTCTGCACCCGGGAAACCACCCGCACGCTCACCTTCAGCACGACGCACTTTGCTTATCGCCCATAACAAGCTCGCTTCAACTGGCGTTGTGGTGGTATCAAGATCATGCCCGTAAAGGCACAAACCGCACTCTAAACGCAGTGAATCGCGCGCGCCCAGACCAATCCATTCCACTTCTTCATAAGCGGTCAGTTTACGCGCCAATGCTTCGGCCTGCTCTGCCGGTACAGAAATTTCATAACCATCTTCACCGGTATAACCACTTCGGCTGACAATGCACTGGGCTCCATCGATGTCCATTAGCTGAATATCCATAAAGTGCATCGTCATCACTTGTGGTTGCAGGCGAGCTAACACTTCAGCGGCTTTTGGCCCTTGCAGCGCTAACAGCGCGCGATCGTCAATGACTTCGAGCTCAACACCTTGTGGCAAATGTGCTTGTAGATGAGCAATATCTTGTGCTTTACAAGCCGCATTAACCACAACAAACAGATGATCATCAAGGTTAGCAACCATCAAGTCATCCATGATGCCACCTTGTGCATTGGTGAAAAAGGCGTAACGCTGCTTGCCTGCTGGTAAGTCAATAATGTCGACCGGAACCAATGACTCCAATGCTTGCGCAGCATTGGCTCCATGCAAACGAAGTTGGCCCATATGCGAAACATCAAACAAACCAGCCGCCTCGCGAGTATGCAAATGCTCTTTCTTTACCCCTAATGGGTACTGAACGGGCATGTCATAGCCAGCAAATGGCACCATTTTCGCTCCAACTTCGATGTGCAGCGCATGTAAAGGAGTAGTGAGTAATGTTTGATTTGCATGTTCTTGAGTCATTTTTATCTCCATTTCAGCCGACCCAGCAGGGAATTCACCACCAAATTTTGGCTATTATGTCCAAAGAAGAGGAAACCATGTTTCCAATAGTGAACAAGAATGCGCCCGTTCGGGCGGATTAACAAGTTCAAAACAAGATGAATTGTCAAAATTAACAACCCAATCACAATTAAAAGTCGCGAGATGCTTACCATCGCCTGAGCTAAAAGTGATTAAAAGCACACTACAGAGGGCAAAGCCAACAAATGGCAAACGATTGCTGTCACTATAAGAAACTTCGCGTTTTCACACTCATTTTGCCGTAACCCACAAAATCAATGCATCCTCTTCGCTGACAGAGACCAGCATGTGCCCCATGTTAGCGTCGTAATAAACGCTATCACCTTCCGCCAATCGAACCGGTTCATAAAATTCGCTATAGAACAAAACTTCACCCGTGAGGATCAACAAAAACTCCTCACCATCGTGACGAATCCAGTCACTGTACTCTTCAAATGCACGAGCTCGCACTCGGCTTTTAAACGGCATCATTTTCTTATTAGAGAGCTGCGTGGCGAGTAATTCATGCTCGTAAGTTGGGGTGGGATGCGGCTTTCCCTGACCAATACGAGAAATATCCCTACGACCTGTTGCCACAATTTTCTTTGGTGGCTCAAATAGTTGAGGCATATCTATCTGCAATCCATGAGCGAGTTTTTGCATCGCTTGGTAGGTTGGAGAAATCTGTTCGTTTTCGATTTTACTCAATGTAGATCGAGCTAATCCTGTCCGCTGGCTCGCCTCTTCTAGCGTAATCCCAAGCTTAGAGCGGATCTCTTTAATACGTTGCCCAAGCTTAAGCGGTTCGATCGTTTGTTCACCAGTTTCCTTGGCCAAAGTCAACGATGGGTACTCATCATAAATGTCTTCAGACATGCTTTCCCTCGATTGTTATCTTCCTGATTTCGGCCATCATTGTGGCATAAAGCCAACGCAAGGTTAAAGAGGCTGCACGTAAATAAAGCGTGCTCTTGCTTACAAAAAAAGAAACCATGTTTCCTATAGGAAATTTTTGATTGATTGTTTATAAGCCAAAGAGTATGTTACTGACTTGTTAGATAAAGAGATGCAGTTTACCACTTATTGCGGTTAGGGATTTAACAAGGTTTAAGTGGCTTTTCACCCCGTGTTGTTGGGGTTGCAATCCAGTTTAAGGATAACTGACACTCTGCTTTTTTGTTGTCGCCTAACGGCTTAACGATAAGGCAGCCACTAAAAAGGAATGACGGAATGTTTAGCCAATCCGTCGGATTATTGGAAGGTCATCTACCATGAATGCCAACGTGAACAAAAGTTACCCCAACCACTGCCTTGAGAGCTTTTTCTCAACCAACCTTGCTGCCACTGATGATGCTGTCTTTGCGGGTATTCAAGCCGAATACGTGCGCCAAAATGAACAAATTGAGCTGATCGCCTCAGAAAACATCGTTTCAAAAGCCGTTATGCAAGCGCAAGGTACTTGTCTCACCAATAAATATGCAGAAGGCTACCCCGGCCGTCGCTATTACGGTGGTTGCGAACACGTTGATACCGTCGAAACCATTGCGATTGAACGTGCAAAATCCCTATTCCATTGTCAATACGCCAACGTGCAGCCGCATTCAGGCGCACAAGCTAATGGCGCGGTGATGCTGGCTTTACTGCAACCGGGTGACACGATTTTAGGTATGTCTCTGGATGCCGGAGGCCACCTCACTCATGGCGCTCGGCCTGCCCTCTCTGGTAAGTGGTTTAATGCTATCCAATATGGTGTCGATAGCACGACCTTAGAAATCAATTATGATGATGTACGCAGCCTCGCGTTAGAGCATCAACCAAAAATGATCATTGCGGGCGGCTCTGCCATTCCTCGCGTGATTGATTTTGCCAAATTCCGAGCCATTGCTGATGAAGTGGGCGCGCTCTTAATGGTCGATATGGCGCATATTGCCGGATTAGTCGCCACTGGTGCTCACCCAAGCCCATTGCCGCATGCCCACGTTGTCACGACCACCACACATAAAACCTTGCGCGGCCCACGAGGCGGTATGGTTTTGACCAACAGCGAAGAGATCAGCAAAAAAATTAACTCGGCAGTTTTTCCCGGCCTACAAGGTGGCCCGTTAATGCACGTAATTGCAGCCAAAGCGGTAGCACTAGGCGAAGCGCTGGGCCCTGAGTTTCATCGTTATATTGATTCGGTGATCGATAACGCAAAAGTTCTCGCCGAAGTATTGCAAACTCGCGGTTGTGACATTGTGACTGGCGGGACTGACACTCATCTCATGCTTGTTGATCTTCGCCCTAAAGGGCTGAAGGGGAATATCGCCGAACAAGCATTAGAGCGTGCAGGAATCACATGTAACAAAAATGGCATCCCATTTGATACCGAGAAGCCTATGATTACTTCGGGTATTCGTTTAGGTACGCCAGCTGGAACCAGCCGTGGTTTTGGTCGTGAAGAATTCAAACTCATCGGTGAGTGGATTGGCGATGTTCTCGATGGCCTTGTTGTGAGCCCAGAAGGAAACAGTGATGTTGAGCAACGTGTGCGCAAACAAGTTAAAGCGCTGTGCCAACGCTTCCCACTCTACCAATAGCCTTTTTAAATTAAACACAAGTTCAAATCAATACGATACTTTTTTGGAGATAAAGCAATGGACAATACACTGAAGTTTGCAGATAGCCACGAGTGGGTGCGCGACAACGGTGACGGCACAGTGACCATCGGTATTTCTGAGCATGCGCAAGAGATGCTTGGTGACGTCGTGTTTGTTGACCTACCTGAAGTAGATACAGAAATTGATGCTGGAGACAGTTTTTCTCTAGTTGAATCTGTCAAAGCCGCTTCAGATATTTACGCACCGATTACAGGTGTCATCGTTGAAATCAACGAAGAGTTAGAAGATAGCCCAGAACTCATCAACGAAGAACCGTATGAAGGTGGCTGGATTGTGAAAGTGAAGATGTCTGATGCTTCTGAACTCGACAATCTAAAAAATGCAGAAGAGTACCAAAACTCTATCGAAGAAGATTAATTAGCCCATCACGGATCAAAGCTGCCCAGCATGGGCGGCTTTTTTTTAAGGTCGCACACGATCTTTGAAAAGGTAAAGGAAATGACTGAATTACTTCACAGCCCACTGCTTAGCCAGTTAAGTACTGAAAATGAGTTTGTTGCACGCCACAACGGACCCAACCCAGCCGATCAACAAAAAATGCTCAACGCGATTAACGCCGAAAGCTTAGCCGCGTTAATCGAACAAACCGTTCCTGCGCAAATTCGTTTAGAAAGCCCAATGTCCCTTGCTGCGCCTAAAAGCGAAGCCGATATGCTCAGCGCGATGAAAGTATTTGCCAATCAAAACCAGATTAAACGCACGTTCATTGGTCAAGGTTACTACAACACCTTCACGCCGAACGTCATTTTGCGTAACGTACTGGAAAATCCCGGTTGGTATACGGCTTACACGCCCTACCAGCCAGAAATCTCTCAAGGTCGTTTGGAGTCGCTGCTTAACTACCAACAAATGGTGATGGATTTAACAGCGATGGATATTGCCAACGCGTCGCTGCTCGATGAAGCAACCGCCGCTGGCGAAGCAATGACACTGTGTAAACGCGCAGGGAAAAGCAAAAGTAACGTCTTTTTTGTGGCGGACGATGTTCATCCACAAACCATTGAAGTGGTAAAAACTCGCGCTGAATTTATCGGTTTTGAGGTACAAATCGGCGCACTCGACTCATTGCCTGAACAAGATGTGTTTGGCGCGCTGCTGCAATACCCAAGCACCACAGGTGAAGTGCGTGATTTAAGCGATATAATTGCTAAAGCGCAAGCCAATAAAATCTTGGTTACTGTTGCCACGGATTTACTGGCCAGCACCTTGCTGAAACCAGCAGGTGAAATGGGCGCGGATGTCGTGATTGGCTCAGCTCAACGTTTCGGTGTCCCTATGGGTTACGGCGGCCCACACGCCGCCTTTATGGCCACGCGTGAAGCGCACAAACGCACTATGCCCGGCCGCGTGATCGGAGTGTCGATTGACGCCAAAGGTAACCCAGCACTGCGCATGGCAATGCAAACTCGCGAGCAGCACATTCGCCGCGAAAAAGCGACCTCGAACATCTGTACCGCGCAAGCCTTGCTGGCTAATATGGCCTCGTTTTATGCTGTCTATCATGGCGCAGAAGGGTTGCGCACCATTGCGCGCCGTACTCATCATATGACAGCAATTCTAGCGGCAGGCTTAACTCAAGCGGGTTACGAATTGGTGCATAACAGCTTCTTTGACACGATTACCTTAAAGAGTGCCGCTCAAACTCAAGCTCTGTACGCAAAAGCGCAGCAAGCCGACATCAACTTACGCCGATTTGATGACCAATTAGGCATCAGTTTGGATGAAACCACCACCACCGCTGATCTTGAAACCCTGTTTGCGGTTTTCGATATTAAGCAATCGGTAAGCGCGCTGTCGGCAGAAATTGCCGCCAACGAATTTGCAGCGATTCCAGAACACTGCCGTCGTCAATCTCGCTTCCTAACGCATCCTGTGTTCAACACCTATCACAGTGAAACGCAAATGATGCGTTATTTGAAAAAACTTGAGAATAAAGATTTTTCATTAACTCACGGCATGATCCCGCTTGGCAGTTGCACCATGAAACTGAACGCCGCAGCCGAGATGATCCCTGTCACTTGGCCAGAATTTGGTTCAATCCACCCATTTGCACCGAAAGAGCAAGCCGCAGGTTACGCCGCTCTCGCTAAAAATTTAAAAGAAAAGCTCTGTGAAATCACAGGCTATGATGCCTTCTCGCTACAACCAAATTCCGGTGCTTCTGGCGAATATGCAGGGCTTGTGGCGATTCAGCGCTACCACAAAAGCCGTGGTGAAGGGCACCGTAACGTCTGCTTAATTCCGAGCTCAGCACACGGCACCAACCCTGCAACCGCTTCAATGGTTTCGATGAAGGTGGTGGTCGTGAAATGTGATAATAACGGTAACGTTGATATCGCAGACCTCGCAGACAAAATTGAGAAGCATAAAGAGCACCTCTCTAGCATCATGATCACTTATCCTTCAACGCACGGCGTTTACGAAGAACAAGTTAAAGAAGTGTGTAACATGGTTCACGCCGCGGGCGGCCAAGTTTACCTTGATGGCGCCAACATGAACGCGCAAGTTGGTTTAACCAATCCGGGCTTTATTGGCTCTGATGTTTCTCACCTCAATCTGCACAAAACATTCTGTATTCCTCATGGCGGTGGCGGCCCAGGTATGGGGCCGATTGGTGTAAAATCTCACCTAGCGCCTTTCCTACCGGGACATATTGAAGGAGGAGTTGAAGGCAGCGATCACGCCGTATCTGCGGCCGATTTAGGCAGCGCTTCTATTTTACCTATCTCATGGGCTTATATTGCCATGATGGGTGCAGAAGGCTTAACCACGGCTACTCAAGTCGCTATTCTAAATGCCAACTACGTGATGGAAAGACTGCGCCCACACTACCCTATTCTTTACCGTGGTAGTAACGGCCGCGTAGCGCACGAATGCATTATTGACATTCGTCCGCTTAAAGAAGCGACAGGTATCAGCGAAGAAGACATTGCTAAACGTTTGATGGATTACGGTTTCCACGCACCGACGATGTCATTCCCTGTTGCTGGCACCTTGATGATTGAACCAACCGAATCGGAAGACTTAGCCGAATTGGATCGCTTCTGCGAGGCGATGATTGCGATTCGCGCCGAAATGGAGAAAGTTCAATCAGGCGAATGGCCATTAGCCGACAACCCGTTAGTGAATGCGCCGCATACACAATCGGATCTCGCGAGTGAAGCATGGGCTCACCCATATTCTCGTGAAACGGCTTGCTTCCCATCCGCTCATACTAAGGCATCAAAATACTGGCCAACCGTGAGCCGCGTCGATAACGTTTACGGCGACCGTAACCTTGTCTGCTCATGCCCAAGTATCGATAACTACCAAGAGTAGGTGCTAACGTTGATAGCTCGTCGTCACAACTTATGATCATCTTTTTGGTTGTGACTGACTTTGTTATCAATATTCAAAAAAGTATCCACCGGCATAGCCGGTGGTTTTTCATATGCGCCTATAAGGCTTTCCTACTGGCAGCGCCCTAGCTGGCGCGTAGTGATCTGACATTTGCATATGACTATTCCTGCGGCCCGTAAACGGGCTACCTGAGTACGGGATCGATAATTGCTCTCCCATTTTACCCTGCTCTAGTTGATGCTTTATGTAACTTTGTATTTTGCCGGTATTTTTTCCTACCGTATCGACATAATACCCTCGACACCAAAATTCCCGATTCCTGTACTTAAACTTCAAATCACCAAATCGCTCATAGAGCATCAGGCTACTTTTTCCTTTCAAATACCCCATAAAGGACTTAGTATCAAGTTTGAAGTGCGACACTTTCTACAGATGCGCATGAATATACTCCGTTGGTGTTCTATACCCAAGCCTTTTGCGTGGGCGTGTATTTAATTTATATGCAATTTCATTACACAGCTTCTGTGTCACGTGTGACATGGAGGTTCGTTTTGGTAAGTATTGTCGTATCAAACCATTGGTGTTTTCATTAGTGCCTCGTTCCCATGAATGGTATGGATTTGCAAAGTAAAACAGGCAGTTATGATGTTTTTCTAGTTGTGCATAACCATGAAATTCAGTGCCGTTATCTGATGTTATCGTTTTAAAAGGTAAGTCAGAGCGGGTCATGATTTTGCTCATTCTTACGTTGAGTGACTCGCTTGTTCTATCGTCCATTTGACCGATAAAAGTGTAGCCAGTCATTCTGTCGACTAAAGTGACGATACAGTGCTTGGTTCCGCGACCCACGACGGTATCAATTTCCCAGTGGCCAGGCTCTTTTCGATGCTCAGCGTCTGCAGGTCTTTCGGCAATATGACGCTTATTTGCCAGCCGTCCTCGACTGTCTTTTGAGTTGTACCTTTTACGCCTTTTCTTGGTGGATTGGCGTAGGTGTTTCCATAACGTTCCACCGAGAGTTTTATCGTTCCAAACGTGCTGATAAATGAGCTCGTGGCTCATTGTTGGATAGCCTCTCATTCTTAGGTATCCGACGATTTGGTCAGGGCTCCAATCCAGTCGTAGCAATGCTTCAGGTAGTCTGAAGTCAAGTTCGGTATAGCGTTTATTTCGCCGTGAACGACTAAGCCGGTTGCGCGCCATTTGCTGTGCTCGCTCTGGTTGATAAGAGTATCTATCGAAGAACTTGTTGTAACGACAATTACGTTCAATTTCTCGATAGATAGTGGCTTTGTGACGCCCCAGTTGTTTAGCTATTTTTGCGGTACTGATCCCTTGCTTTCTGAGCGCAGAAATCATATACCTTTCAATCTCAGTGAGGTGTGTGTATTTCATGTTTTTTACTTCTTGGCGGGAGCAAACTTCATGATTATCGCACCTTACTGTTTTTATGTTCAGAGGTGTCGCACTTCGTACTTGAATCCAAGGGATGAAACACTCATCTTAGGTGGTATCTCTAAAAGCATATGAATATGATCTGCGCAGCATTCCGCTTCAATAATATTCACGTTTTTCCATTCACATAGCTTTCTAAGTATCTCGCCTACTGCCCTTCGTTTCTCACCATAGAACACCTGTCTTCGATACTTAGGTGCAAAAACCACATGATATTTACAGTTCCATCGCGTATGCGCTAAGCTCTTTTCGTCCCCCATTGGGACCCCCTTTCAATTCTTAATTAACTCTTGCAGTTGCCAGACCACAAGACGTTTTTATCAAATTGAAAGGGGTTATATAACTGACTTATAGCTGTAAGCTTTACGGAACCCCCAGCCTAGCTGGGGGTTTTCTCGATACAATAAAGGCGAACTGAGAAGTTCGCCTTTTTGTTAGGCTGTAAAACGATTTTTGGACAATTGTGAGTTACGAAGTGCCCACAGTGAAGGTTCTGGACAAAACTGTTTTAGCAAACTTCATCCATTATCATAAATGACATACACCCAACGCTCACGAAACTAATTCCCTCTTATCGTGGAGAACCACACTTAATACGACTTCAGGTCGTACGGACATAAATGGGGTTACCGACACGAACTATTTCCACTAAATTCGCATAATTTAAACTATAAAGAATATAGGAAATAGCTTCGACCTCGAGAGGTTCACCTAATGATCTTCTTGAAGTTGGCTATTGAAAACAAATTATTCAGAAAATATTTAGTCCAAAGCGAGTTTGCACGCTGGCTGCCAGATACAATTGTAATCTTCATATTAGTTCCTTTTTAAAAGTAAATTATTAGATGACGAATTTGTACGAGGGGCTGCCAAAGCGATAGCAACTAGGACAAACATTGCCCCTAATAATTGAAGCCAAGTTAAGGTTTGATCGAGAATGAGATAACCCAACACACATGCAGATACGCTACTGAGAAAACCGAGAAAAGAAACGGTAACCGGTGGCAGCTTTTCTATTCCTCGAAACCATAAGGAGTAGCCTAAAATTGCGCCTATTACACTCAGATACAGATATCCAATATAATTTGACAAACTTAAATGTTCAGGAAGCCCTTCAACCCATAAGGCCACTGGCAGCAGCATGAACCCACCAAAAAGCAGTTGCCAACCGGTGAAACTCAGTAAAGTTATCTCTCTAGGTCTTTCCCATTTTTTTGTTAATACAACCCCAGAAGCCATACTTAATGTACCAATAGAAGCAACAACAACTCCTAATAAATTGATCTGTACAGCACTGTTGATGACCAGCAAGACAATACCTGAGATTCCAACCACACTAGCCCAAATTTGACGCGATGATAGCTCTGATTTTAGCCACTTCCAGCTTAGTAGGAGTACGAACATAGGCTGGATAGACATCACTATCGACGCCATCCCCCCAGGTAGATAAGTTGCAGCAAAGAATAGACAGTAGAAAAACAAGCCAATATTTAAAAAGCCAAGTAACGCAAGACGGCTCAGCCACTTGCTATCAGGTAACGTCTTGCTAATTAAGACTAGAAACAAACCTGCCGGCAAAGCTCGAATTGTTGATGCAAGCAACGGTGACTCAGCTGGCAACAACTCAGTGGTAACAATATAAGTACTTCCCCAGACAATCGGCGCTATAGCGGTCAAACCGATTGTCCTTATCTGATGTAATCCTTTCATAATGATTCCTTCAAATTAAAAATATCTCTTGTAAAAGATACTTTCTTTAAAGTAATGGATATTTAACTTATGATCAAGTATCTTTTTAGTAAGATATTTATAGGAGAGATAAAATGTCATTGGATAATGTCGATTCCATTTTGATTCAGTGGAAAAGTGTCAGACCCGATCTGGATTGTTCTTCTATGGGAGTCATTGGACGTTTACGTCGAACCAGTAATGTCTGGAAGAGTAAAATGGATAAGGTGTTTAAAGAACATGGGTTAAGCAGCATCGAATTCGATATTTTAGCAACGATGCGTCGAAGCGATCCTTCCGGTATTACACCAACAGAGTTATATAAGACACTCATGCTTTCTTCAGGCGCTGTAAGTACGCGTTTAGATCAGTTAGTAAAAAAAGGATTGGTAGGGCGTATTTATAGCGAACACGACCGGCGAAGCTGCAAAGTCACTTTGACCTCAAAAGGTGTTAAGTGTGTTGATACTGCGTTAAACGATCATGTTGAAAACATGGATAAAATGCTGAATGTATTGACTAAAAAAGAACAAGATCAACTTGCTGATTTACTACGCAAGGTATTGATTTATGATGAAAACGAATAAAGAGAATTTTGAGGGTTGTAGTGGATATAACATGTTTCAGCAAACTATATCGCTCATCATAAATAGCATACTCTCAACGCTCACGAAACTAATTCCCTCCCCTTCAAAGGGAGTGGTGTTTCTTGGTTGCTAGCAGCACCCCCTCCTAACCTCCCCCTGAAAGGGGGAGGAACATAACGGGGCAAAAGTGTGTTGGCGGCTCGCTAATCACTCTACTCTGAAACACACTCAAAATGATAAACTTTAATGAATTCATTCAAAGTTACAACTTCACACCATAACTGTAACTCTATGATTTTTATTAAAATATATACCGATTGATAAATTCTCCAATACCTTATCGATGTTTTCTGTACCGTTAGGCTTCAAACTCCTACAATGCAAGGCAGAGGGTCGGTGAAGGCTAAACTTTCACTTTTACATATTGAATACTCAACAACGCATTTGATTGCATTGGTACCGTCATCATTCAAAAGGAATAGTATGTTGAGCAAAGGATGGATATTGCTTGCCGCCGCAATCATCAATCAGGAAGCATGGGCACTCGCTCCTTGCGGGACAGACAGTGGCATCGGGGACTGGTGCAACCTAGATATTAATCAGCTACACCCCACTCAGGCCGGGGTTGGTCAACAACAAGTTGATAAAACACAAGCCAAACTGGCGACAAAAAGCCCAGCACAACTTAAGAAGTACATGAAAAAGAAAAAGATCCCGGTAATCGTAGATGCTGATGGCCAATATTGGTTGGTTGACCGACATCATCTAACCAAGGCGCTTTGGCAGCAAGGTGTGAAAGAGGTGACCGTCCACATCCTTGCTCACCTCGACAACAAGGAGAGCTTTTGGCAAGACATGCAAGGCAACCACTGGACATGGCTGCGCGATGAAAAAGGAGCCCCGCTAACTCCCGATCAATTACCTGTACACATAAGTAAGCTACCCGACTACCCCTACCGCTCTTTGGCAGGTGAACTACAAGATGCCGGTTATTACAGCAAGCATGAACAGGTTTATTTTGTTGAGTTTGCTTGGGCTAGCTGGCTTGGGGAGCAAATGAATTGGGTGCCGGTCAATGCGAGTACGCTCCCAGAACGACTCGAACAAGCTGCACAACTGGCATGTAGCTCAGCCGCTAAGGCTCTGCCTGGTTACCCCGGAGAGCAGTGTTCAACTATGCACCACCTCATCAACACGGCAAACTAAGGTTCTATCGCAAAGCGTGATTTAAATAAGACTCATCATTTTGAAGATACAATTAGCCTGCGAGCAAACAAATAGCTCGTAGGGCGTTGTTCGATAAGATGAATATGTATTTTGTTACAAATCGCCCTCTTGTCTTGTGGTTCAGTCAATGATTTACTGTCGCTTCCCTAGCAACAGAGGCTTTTATTGACAATGGACGACCCCTTCAGGCGACCAATATTTACTGATTCCCCCCTTTACCGTGCCCCCTTACTTAAGGAGGCCACATGTTAGAACTCTTCCTACTACCCGAAACTTGGGCAATATTTGCCACACTGCTTGCTTTAGAAGTGGTTCTTGGCGTTGATAATGTAGTGTTCATTTCCGTCTTATGTGAACGGCTCCCCGTTCAGCAGCGGCCGCTTGCGCGTAACTTAGGCATTTTGTTAGCGGTTACCGCTCGGATTGGTTTGGTTTTTTCTATCAGTTGGCTGATGTCGTTAACTGCACCGATAGTCGTTTGGTTTAGCAACGAATTATCTGGACGAGATTTTATCCTCATCTTCGGCGGTGCTTTTCTGTTATTCAAAGCAGCAAAAGAGTTGTGGAACTGGATAATGCCTGATGAGCATTCACATACGACGACAGTAAGTGCTGGCCTTGCGGTCGTATTACTGCAAATTGTCGCGGTTGACGCGGTATTTTCCATGGATTCGGTAATCACTGCGGTGGGTCTAACTAACGATATTCCTATCATGGTCGCGGCCATTTTAGCGTCTGCGGTGATCATGATATTAACCGCAGCGCGCATTAACGCCTTAGTCACCCGTTATCCGGGTTTTAAAACGCTGGCATTACTGTTTTTAATGATGCTGGGCGGTTTGTTAATCGCGGAAGGTGTTGAGCTGCACATCAATAAAGGCTACGTCTATTTTGCGATGGCGTTTGGTTTGGCAATGGAGATTTGTCATATTCAATGGGCGAAGAAACAAGCAATCCAGATTAAGCAGCTACGTCCGTTAAAGCTATATACGTCTACATCAAAGCTACATACGTCAAAACCATATTCGTTAAAAAGACCCATGCCTTTACTAAGGTCAAAGTCCTCAGCACATTGAAGAGATAATTAATATCAGAAGGGCGAACAGCAACGTCGCCCTTTCTTCTATCCGAATACTATTGACGTTAAGCTAATTTACGCACACTAAATTGGCTCATTAACGCTTTTAAATCATTGGCTTGCTGTGATAAATCATTACTAGCGTTAGCGGTTTCTTCCGTGCTCACTAATACTTTGTCGCCTGAATCACGAATACCTAACAAATTTTGGCTGACTTCTTCAGCACTCACGGCTTGTTGCTCGCTGGCGGAGGCGACTTGCAAGTTAGATTGCATCAGTTCGTCTAACGCTCCCGCTATCGAATAGAGCTGAGCTTTTGCACTATCGACGAGTGTTGATGATTCGCTGATCTGCTGGTCATTATCTTCTATCGATTTTGCAGCAATTTGAGCTTTATTCACCAACACTTGGATCAAACTGCTGATTTCATGAGTCGCTTCTTGGCTGCGAGAAGCCAAAGCGCGCACTTCATCAGCCACAACCGCAAATCCTCTTCCTTGCTCACCCGCCCTTGCCGCTTCAATTGCAGCGTTGAGTGCCAACAAGTTGGTTTGCTCTGAAATCGAATCAACCACTGAAACGAAATTCTGAATTTTATGTGTGCTGTCTTGTAACTCTAAGATCATTTTCTGTGAGTTAGCCGCGTTAATCACCAATTGATGGGAGATTTTTTGTGTCACATCTGTCGTTTCACAAGCCGCTTTAACGCTGTTATCTGCACGAGTAGTCGACTCCGCGGCACCTTCAGCATTACTCGCCACTTCTGTAATCGTTGATGCCATTTGCTCCATTGCAGCCGCAACTTGCTGAGTGCTCTCTTGCTGTACAAGCATCGCTTTACGGTTATTCTCTGCCAACACATTTAATTCCGTCACCAGCCCTGCAATGCTGTTTGCTCTTTGAATCACCTCACCAACGGTTTTACTCAACGAGTCCGCCATGGTGTTCATACTTTGCGTCAACTGGCCGATCTCATCTTTTGACTCTGGCACAATGTGCTGATCAAAATGACCATTTGCCATTTTAGCCGCTATATTTCTCACTTTTAGCACAGAGCGAACAATTTGACGGCTGAGTAACGTCCCCATAACAAGGCCAAGAATTATCGAAACGACAGCTAATGTTATTGTGCCCTGCAATGCTCTGTGTTCTTCATCCTCAGTAATGAGAATAGAGGTTGCTGTTTTTTGCTCTAAATCGCGTAGAAAATGTTCAATTTCGGTATTAAATGACTTTTGCATATTTTCTAGTGCGAGTGCTTGCGGCGCAAGTTGTTCTACTGGCTCATTACTATTTAAGCGCTTGAGTAATTGAAATAAAGCCACCTCATACTGGTGATAAGAACGTTCTAACGCTTCAAATGTTTGGTATCGGTTTTGGCTCTCTTGATCAACACCCTTCGCTTGACGATGCTTCTTTGCATCACTAAGTATTTGCTTCGCTTGTGTCAATTCAGACTCCAACACTTTTGCGATGTTTTCTGTCTTCTGAGTAAGGTCTTTCAGCGCTTGTGAGTTGCCTTCGACAGGGATTTTAGTCAGTCGAAAAGCCTTTTCTAACACGATCGAGCTTTCCAACTGTTTGATGGTGATATCCGACGTCAACCGGATTAAAGGAATACTTTCATCCGCGATTTCTTCAATTTCGAGCGCAATACGATTCATTTTTAAAGCGCTAAAGCTTGCAACACCAACAATTAGGCACAGCATTAGCGTAATTAGCGAAATCATTTTTTGGGTAATCGATAAGTCTTTAATCCACTGCATAAATGCGCTCTCCAAACACAATCATTAAAGCCATTCGTTTATATGAATATTGTTATGCTGTTAAAGATAGTTGAGTAAAACCTAAAGCACACTATTTCTAATACTAAGTAACTAGAGGTCATATCTGTTCAAGCGAGTAGAAAACTCTGCTTTTACTTATCAGTCAGTGTGTTAAAGAAAAAGCCCGAACGCTTGGGTTCGGGCTTTAAGATAGGGAACAAGGCTTACTGCGTTAGATGCGCTCTACACATTCACGAGAAATTACCAGCTCTCAATAAATTAGTAGATGGGCTCTTCTCCGCTTAGGTGAGCTTGATATTTGGGTAAAAAGTTGAGTGTGTATCGGGAACCGATGTTTGTCTGATCTTCAATTTGAAATAGTCTGTATCTCTCACCCCTCTTGCCCTTCGTCTGAGTAAGCCAATCGAGACATTACCTGCTTCTACCCGAGCGTTAGTCAGTTTGTATTTTCCGTAGTTACAAATACCCACTTTTCTTTCCAATAAAGCATCGGCAAAATTAATTAAGGAAAGTATTCTGGTCGATTTGGCAAGACGACACCAAGCTTCTAGAGCTGCCACCATTGTTTCGTAATCGGGTTCATCCCATATGGCTTGTAGCTGCTCTTTGAGCATGTAAACAACGCACAAAGTCTTGTTGCTCTCAAGTAAGTCATCAAGTCTGTCAGACTGTCTATCATCCAATTTGTGAGCGTTTTTCAGTAGGAGGAAGAGCGTTCCTTTCAACATTTTTTTTTCGTCGTGAGAGCCATTTCTAAAAGCTTTTGCTCTCTCTTTTTTGATTAAGATGCAGTAGTTCTGCATGACATGAAATCGGTCAAAAACAATATCAGCATTGGGAAGCATTTTCCTGACCGCCGACTGGTAAGACTGGCCCATATCCATTGATACTGCTTTGATTCCTGATTTGGTTTCTTCTGATAGTTGCTCAAAGAAGGAGATCAGAACTTCTGCTTTTCGGCCATGTTCAACCCAAATTAAATGCCCAGAGACGAGGTCATAAACAACCGTCATATAATCGTGTCTCTTGGCTCTGGCAACTTCATCGACGCCAATATGAACCAAGTTATTCAGTTTCTCGGGGTCTAATGCTGGTAAGCTTGAACGCAAGTATTCCCTATCGATATTTTTTACTGTTTCCCAACGGATTCCTAAATGTTGAGAGACGGCATGTATGCTCATATGGCGACATAACCCACTGATGAACTTGCAAAAGCGAGCGGTATAACGACCACCTTTAGCCACATATTCAGTCTCTTCGATCAACCGTCGTCCTTCTTTGTCTCTAGTTTTAGCCAGCTCAACCTCAATCGTACAAGGTCGCCCACTCACAGGTAAATCTTGAAGACGTCTTTTAACGTAGTGATCGACGGTGCAGGAAGTCCCTGATATTGGCTCTTTGACTTTATACCTACGATCTCGACGACAGCGAACGAGTACGCCTTGGGACATTTCTTCTATTGAACAAGATTCAACACACTGGCCTTTAAAGCTAAATAACGAGGAAGACAAAGACGACAAAATAGACTACTGACTTATTTTTAAAATAAGCATTATAAATCATGTGATTATGATGAATGAGCCTGTGCATACAGACTCATGAAAGCGGAGAAGAGCCGTAGATGTATGGCAAACAACCTCTATTTGAGATAGCCAACTATTCTCATTCACTAAAGTCAAGCAGTTTGGTCTAGGGAGTTACGAACATGGAGGCAAGTGCATTAGCTTTAAGCACTGTAATCCATGCGGTTGCGTCACGCGCTATACCACAACTGAAGCGTGGGATAGTGATCTTCGGGCAGTGAACTCTCGGATGTTTGATCCCATAGGTGGCTAACATCGATGTCCGCTATTTTGATGGCCTGACAGCTGGACGTTTCAGAATTAATACCCGTTCACCATCAGCAACACTCCAGGATCCACTGCTTGAATAGAGTCTGCGCTTTGGTCTCAGTTTGACTTTGGAGTCTTGTTAGCCAGTAGGATCCGCTGTCGAGAAAGATATCGAAGGGTTGAATGAGCTTCTCTTCAATGAGTGCCTTTTCAAACATAACGGGAGGCGCTAATGCAATCCCTAGTCCCTGAATTGCTGCTTCAATCATCGAAATGGATGAGTCAAAGGTAATGCTATTGAGCCTGGACTTAGGTAGCGATATACGGGCTTGTTGAAACCACAACGACCACTCCTCAGGATTATATGAACGGAGCAAAGTGTAGCCCAGAATGTCCTGCGGTTTCTCTAAGTGATGGCCGATCGTTTTATTGCAAAGCACGGTTAAAGGGGCAGGAAACAAATGCTCTGCTTCGGTCGCATGCCATCTGCCTTTGCCATAACGAATAAAGAAGTCCAGCCCTTCGGACACGGGATCAGCCACGTTGTTGTTGGTCGAGATTCTGACATCGATATAAGGAAAACGTTCATTAAAGTCTTTAATTCTTGGGAGCAACCAGTTCAGAGCGAAGGTGCCCACAACACCAACACTGACCACTTCTCGGTGAATTCCTTGTTCAAGCATCTCTAGCGTATCGGTCATACTGTCAAACGCATTTTTAACCACCGGCAATAACATCATTCCTTCATCGGTCAGCGCTAATCCCCGCGGAAGACGGTAAAACAGCGCTCCCCCCAATTGCTGCTCCAACATCTTAACCTGCTGACTGATCGCCGCCTGCGTGACACAGAGCTCGATAGCTGCTTTTGTGAAGTTTAAATGCTTAGCAGAGATAAGAAATGCCCTCAGTGCATTCAGCGGTAAATGTGTGATGTTCATGATTAGATCTTAGTTAAACTTATGGCTGGATTTAGTTTTAACACATTGTTCTCTTATAAATCTATTTTTATGATTAGCGTGTCCTATGGTGATATATATTAAAAACAATAAGTAAAACTTATAAATGGAGAGATTAACTTCAATGTGTGTAAGAAGACTAACCATCAATACAATAGCTCTGGCTATGTTGTTTGCGCCTAACGTTCGCGCGGCTGGGGTGGGAGAAAAATTAAAAAACGAGGTCGATAAACAGGCTCAAGCATTGATGCAGAACTATCATATTCCGGGTATGGCGTTTGGTGTTGTCGTTGAGGGGAAGACGTATTTTTACAATTACGGTGTGGCTGATACAGCGCAAAACCAGCCTGTGTCTGAAGCGACGATTTTTGAGTTGGGTTCTGTCAGTAAAACATTCGCAGCCACATTGGCGAGCTACGCGCAGGTGAAGGGGCAACTGTCGTTAACGGATACTGCGGAGCAACACATGCCAGAACTAAAAGGCAGCACCATCGGTGCACGAACCTTGCAAGAGTTAGGAACGTACATCGCAGGCGGGTTGCCGTTGCAGTTTCCAGATACGGTGAAAAACAATCAGGATATGGTTCAGTACTATCGAAATTGGGACGAAGTGTACCCAAGCAACACTAAAAGAGTCTATTCGAACCCCAGTATCGGTTTGTTTGGCTATATAGCCGCATTAAGCCTGAAAGAGGACTACGTGTCTGCTATGGAAAAAAATGTGTTCCCAGCACTGAGTATGTCCAATACCTACATCCATGTGCCGGATAACAAAATGAAAGAGTATGCGTTTGGCTATAACGCGAACGGCGAAGCCGTGAGAGTGAATCCGGGCGTACTGGATGCAGAGGCGTATGGAGTCAAGTCCACCAGTTCGGACATGGTACAGTACATCAAAGCTAATCTGGGGTTGGCCGTAGTCGCAACCGATATGCAACAAGCACTGGTCAATAACAGGACTGGCTTCTATCAGTCCAGTACTTTTATGCAAGGTTTGGCGTGGGAGATGTACCCGTATCCCAGTCAGCTCAGTGCCCTTTTAGAAGGCAATTCGACGGACGTAATCATTAAGCCTCAAACAATCCAGATAAACACGCCGCCGACACCACCAACGAACGGAGTATGGGTCAACAAAACAGGCTCGACCAGTGGGTTTGGTGCTTACGTGGTCTACATTCCAAGCAAAGAATCGGGTATCGTGATTCTTGCCAATAAAAACTACCCAAATCAGGAACGAGTGAAAGCGGCATTCCGTATTCTGCAGGCAGGACTAGAACAGTAAGCGCAACTAGGTTATATAAAGTCTGAACATTCATGTTCGCGGTTGGTGAGCATGAATGTTTGTTTATTGAACCAATATATAGAAAAGGCGTAGTAGCTCAAGGAAAAATCAAGCATGTATGAAAAACAGGGGGCCTTACTAACGTAAATCCCTGACATACCGATACATTTAATTTACTAATGTAGTAAATGGAAATACCTGTTGTCATAAAGGTAACGCGCCAAGTTCAGAGATGTCTCATATTATCCTCGTAAACCCAACCACTTACGAGACCACCATGAAACCAGCGGCTAATGTATCCCGATATCTGCTATGCAGCTTTGCCTTTGTGCTGCTCTATCCCACTGCCATCGATCTCTATTTGGTTGCCTTGCCACAAATTGCCAACGATCTTTCTGCAAGTGAATCCCAACTTCATATCGCCTTTTCTGTTTATCTTGCGGGTATGGCTTCTACTATGGTGTTTGTAGGACGAGCTGCTGACCGTTTTGGCCGTAAACCTGTCGCCATGTGTGGGGCAGTGATCTTCTCGCTTGCTTCGACGTTGGCGGGTTCAGCGGAAACCAGTGATAGCTTCCTAGTTATGCGTTTCTTCCAAGGCGTTGGAGCGGCATGTTGCTACGTTGTAGCCTTCGCTATTTTGCGTGATACCTTAGATGACCAAATGCGGGCTAAAGTGCTTTCAATGCTTAATGGCATCACTTGTTCGATTCCCGTGCTAGCACCTGTTATCGGTAATCTGATCATGATTAAGTTTCCATGGACTGTGCTGTTCACTGCCATGGCACTGATGGGGGTAGCCATAGGTTTGATAGCTTGCTTTGTATTGAAGGAAACCTTACCTAAAAATGAGCGTCACTGTATCACTGCGAATGACGGCTCAAATGAGTCACTGTTTAACCGTTTCTTTATCTCGCGCGTTGTTTACACATCCTTGGGTGTGACTGCGATTCTTTCTTATGTGAATACCTCACCGATGATTGTTATGGATATTCTTGGCCTTACAAGAGGTGAGTATTCTACTGCTATGGCACTGCTTGCCATGGTGGGTATGGTAACGTCATTTTCAGCGCCTGTGGCCCTCTCTTACTTCAAACAAACGACATTAATGTTTTCAGCTCAGGTAACCATTTTGCTGTCGGTTATCGTCATTCTTGCGGCTCACTTGAATGGCGATAACTCGACACTCTATATGGCTGGATTCGCCTTAATCAGCATGGGCTTTTCAATGGGGTTTGGTGTGGCAATGAGTCAAGCACTCAGTTTGTTCTCTCGCAAAGCTGGGTTAGCAAGCTCCATGCTTGGTATTGCTCAGGTATCGTGTTCGGCAATATTTATCTGGTTGATGGCGCTTTTAGGCCTCTCGGTAGTGATGATATTAATCATTGCCTTGGTCGCGAGTGGCGTAATTGGCCTCTCTCTAATAGTATTGTTTCCATATCATAATGTTAGTGAAAGCCATGAAGAAATCTCTTGCCCGACTTGATCTCAATTTATTGCTCACTCTGCAGTTGCTCTTGCAAGAGCAGAGTGTCACGAAAACGGCGAAAAAGCTGAATGTAACACCCTCATCGGTGAGTAAGTCACTGGCTAAATTACGTGATTGGTTTGACGACCCTTTATTTGTGAACACGCCGCTGGGACTTAAACCAACAACACTTGCGACGAGCATGCAAGAAAGCTTGTCAGACTGGATGCAAATCGGTAATCAGATTGCATCACGACGAGGTGATGATGCGCCGAGTGGTGTGAAGTTTCACCTTGGCGTCGAGTCGCCATTGTCACTCATTATGGTGGATGAGCTGACTAAACGAATTCATGACACGTATCCCGATTCTAAAGTGAAGTACCACAATTGGGATTACGATTCATTAGAAGCGATTACGCGCGGTGAAGTGGATATCGGTTTTACGGGGCGAGAGAGCCACCCTCGCTCTAAGGAGTCGCTAGAACTGCTGCCATATTTCATCAATTTTGAAGTTCTATTTTCCGACCTGCCTATGGTGTATATCCGAAAAGACCACCCAGCGATTGAGCAGGAATGGAACTTGGAGACCTTCTTAAGCTACGCCCATATCAATGTTACATGGGAGAAGAACGACAGCTGGGCGTTGGATGAGATTTTGGCTGAGCAGGGACATACGCGCAATGTTAGCCTAACAATGGCAAGCTTCGAACAAGCGCTGTTTGTAGCAGAGAAGCCCAGCCATCTAATGTTAACCACGGCACCCAAGTATTGTCAGCGATATTGTGAACAACTGCACCCTAACTTGGTATCGCTACCCATTCCAATTTCGCAAGAATATCAGCATAAGCTACTGATTCCATTTACGATGATCTGGCATAAGCGCAATAATCAGAATCCTAAAATCGTATGGTTAAGGGAGACAATAAAAAGCTTGTATAGCATAAATTGAATGTTCAGGTGACATATGAACAGCTCCCGCTAAATCATTGAGGTTAGGTAGGGACTCCCATTAGTTTTGGTACCACCAATTTAGAACGCTTCCCTCTACTCTGATAGCGCTTTCAACTCATTATGGGGCGTGCGACGTGAGGTCGTATGAAGCGCTGTTCACCGCTTAATGTGTGAACCATCTGTATCACCAGATGAACCTAGGACTCTGAATAAAGTAGCGAGTCTGACAATGTAACGAAGGCTGGTCATGCACCAGTCGGGATCTAAATCGCGAGAGAACGATCCTCCTGATAACCACAATCGGGTGAGTGCTAGGTAGTCAGCATGATGAACATAAGTGAATCCGCATAAGGTGCGTTATATGATGAATCAGCGGAAGTGGTTAATACGCTGTGGCCAAAAGGCATGAGAGTCGGAAAGAGATTGCCCCGTGCTCTTTCGTGATCGTTGAACTCTCCGCACTATAGCGGGCATCTACACTGACTTTGCGCGACATACGGAACACGGTAAGCCTGTATCACTCCCTCTGGGAAAGCCTTCGTGGCCGATAGTGATGCAGGTATAGGAGGTTGGAAAAAGCGAAGGCTGCATTGTAACGATGCAGATACAGATTCATATCTGATCACGAAAGTGGGCTGACTTCCGACTGGTCTTCCGTTGCAAGAGAATTTGAAGAACTTTATTCAAGGAGAAACGCAAATGATGATTTCAAAAGAGATTAGTGCCTCTCCTGACAGTGCTCAATGGCAATCCACCAATTGGAAAGACGTTGAATCTCATGTTTTAAAGCTTCAGATGCGTATTGCAAAGGCAACACGAGAAGGTAAACACAGCAAAGCGAAAGCGTTGCAGTGGATACTGACTCACTCGCGATCAGCAAAACTTCTTGCTGTTAAGCGGGTATCTCAAAATAAAGGCAGTAAAACGCCTGGAATTGATGGCGTTATCTGGAATACAGATACGCGCCGCATGAAAGCAGTCAATCAATTGAGCAGAAAAGCTTATCAAGCCAAACCGCTCAAGCGTATCTACATCCCCAAGAAAAATGGCAAGCTCAGACCACTGGGTATCCCCTGCATGGCCGATAGAGCGCAGCAAGCGCTTCATCTTCTTGCTCTGGAGCCTGTATCAGAAACACTTGCCGACCCTAACAGCTATGGATTTAGACCAAACCGCAGCACTGCCGATGCAGTCGCACAGTGCTTCAAGTGTCTGGCATTAAAGAAATCAGCTCAATGGGTTCTTGAGGGAGACATCAAAGCCTGTTTCGACAAGATCGGACATCAATGGCTTATGGACAACATTGCCGTAGATAAACGTATGTTGGAACAATGGCTAAAGTCTGGTTTTATAGACAAAGGGTTGTTCTATCGCACTGACGAGGGAACACCACAAGGTGGGGTCATATCTCCGACCTTGATGCTTATGACTCTTGCAGGGCTTGAGCAACGCATAAAGTCTACTGCACTAAAAAAGGGTGCTAGAGCCAACTTTATTGGATACGCCGACGATTTCGTCGTCACCTGTGCTTCAAAGGAAGTGCTGGAGAACGATATTAAACCGTTGATTGCTGATTTCTTAGCAGAAAGAGGCTTAACACTCTCCGAAGAGAAAACGCACATTACCCATATCAGCCGTGGTTTTGACTTCCTAGGTTTTAATCATAGGAAGTACAAAGGAAAACTGCTCATTAAACCGAGTAAATCCAACACTTTGATGCTCTTGAGTAACTTGCGCGAACTCATCAAAAAGCACGCAACCATCCCCGTTAACGATTTAATCAAGTTGATAAATCCGAAACTCAGGGGTTGGTCGAATTACTATCGACACTGCGTTGCAAAACAGGTATTCGGATTTGTAGGTCACAAGCTATTCCATACGTTATGGCACTGGGCTAAAAGGCGTCATCCAACAAAATCTAGAACTTGGATCGCCCTTAAATACTTCATCAACCGTCAAGGTCAATGGCAATTTCACGGTTGGCAGAAGATCATGAATATGGATTGTCAGTTCAATCTGTTCCAAATAGCTAAGGTGCCAATAGAGAGACATGTGAAAATCAGGAGTGCCGCTACGCCTTTTGATCCTCAATACCAAGAATACTTGGCTAAGAGAAAATCAAAGAAGCCATGCCGTAACTCTTGGCATGAGCCTGCTCTCGCTGCTTTATAAGTTGCTGGGTGCCATCAGGTGCCTTTGTGAAGGCTTGAGCCTAGTGCGGTGAAAGTTGCACGCTGGGTTCTTAGAGGGACGACACTTGGTAACAGGTGTCGTCTACTCGACATCAACAACCCAGTACTAACCTCGCTAACTTAGATGCAAAAAAATGAATTGTAGAAGTCAATAGAGCTAGTAATGGGGGGGTCGCCATGCACATCCTTAGCGATGGTCTATCCAACATATGAGTACAAAAAAAGCGAGCACTAAGCTCGCTTTTATCTATTTGATTTTAAATGTAATTATAGCAACTCAACCGACTGTTGAGCGATCACGAATTCTTCGTTAGTTGGTACCACAAGCGCTACTGCATTTAGCATGTCTGATTTTGCGATAATGCCAGCATTACCGAATCGAGCTTGCTCGTTACCTTGCTCATCTTCCACAAAACCAAGAATTTTCAGGTTGCGTAGAATTTCACGACGAATAGGTAATGCGTTTTCGCCAATACCACCGGTAAAAATAATACCGTCGAGCGAATCAAGCGCTGCAAGGTATGATGCGATGTATTTCGCCACACGGTAGGTGAAGACTTGGAAGGCCAATGTAGCGCCTTCATGACCTTGCTCCATGGCTTCTAGAATGCCACGTGCATCGCTGGTTAAACCAGAAACACCCAAGAAACCAGAGGCTTTGTTCAATGAATTAAACACTTGTTCTTGCGTCCAACCCTTCTTCAATAGAAATTCAATGATACCGGGGTCAAGGTCACCACAGCGAGTGCCCATCATCAAACCGGAAAGCGGTGTAAAACCCATACTGGTATCGACACTCTGGCCATCTTTAATTGCGCACACTGACGCACCATTACCAAGGTGAACAGAAATAAAGCTGCTTTCTTCAACTGGCTTGTTGATCATTTTTGCCGCTTCACGGCTCACAAAATAATGGCTGGTTCCGTGGAAACCATAGCGGCGAATACCAAACTCAGTGTATAGCTCTTTTGCAATCGCACCTGTGTAGGCTTTTGCTGGCATGGTTTGGTGGAAAGCGGTATCAAAAACAGCAAACTGCGGTAACTCAGGAAACGCTAGCATTGCCGCGCGCATACCAATCGCGTGTGCTTTATTGTGTAGCGGTGCTAAATCACTAAGCGCTTCAACTTCGTTGACGATTTTTTCGTCTAACTTAACGGTCTTAGTAAACTTCTCGCCACCATGTACTACGCGGTGCCCAACCGCAACGACGTCATCAATCAAGCCGTAGCTTTTCACAAGCTCAACCAGTTTTGCAACCGCCAACAGGTGGTGATTCGCTTCACCTTGAATCGCACAATTGGCTTTTTCTCCGTTAAACTTCCAGCTCATACGGGCATCATCAAGCCCAAAGCATTCACCTAGACCACTCAGTACGGCATCCCCCGTATTTGAATCAATCACCGCAAACTTCAGTGATGAGCTGCCAGAGTTAATAACCAAAACAAACGAGTTCGACATGGGGTAAGTTTCCTGTTTTAGACTAAGTGTTGAAGTATACAACTTCTTGGTTTACGTGACCCTCATTATTCAATAATTTTTTAATCTTTCAACTTTGTTTTAGTTTCAGCATCATGCCAAACGATTTTTTCTTGATCTGAGGCAAGTTATTATTTCTTTTGAAGTGAGAAATATATCAATATTTAAGTCCATCCTGTAGCGCGCAGTAAATGTCTGCGCTTCCACCATTTTGCGTTGGCAACATTAGGCAGTAAAAAGGGGGCTTACGGTGAATCGAAAGCGTTCTGTTCAGTACTCGTAACGTTACGCACACCGGCAGTTAAACCGCATCAATGGGTGTAATACATACAAATACGCTTGCTTTCTATTTCTAATACGTTGAACGGCGTTTCATAGATATCGCTCAAAACCGACGATTGAATCACCTCTTGTACTGTGCCAGTTGCTACTACTTGGCCTCGTTTCAGCGCAATGATGGAATCGGAGTAACAGGATGCAAAATTGATGTCGTGAATCACCACGACCACCGCTTTATTCAACTCATGTGCTAAACGCTGAATAGTGGCCATGATCTGCAATGAGTGTTTGATATCGAGGTTGTTCAATGGCTCATCGAGAAAGATGTAATCGGTATCTTGGGCGATCACCATGGCAATAAAGGCCAGCTGGCGTTGGCCGCCACTCAGTTCGTCTAGGTATTTATCTTCTATCGCTTTAAGATCAAGATATTCGATCGATTGCTCAATCATCGCATGATCATTGGCCGTTAATTTACCTTGCGAATAAGGAAAACGGCCAAAAGCCACCAGCTCTTTCACGGTAAAACGCATGGTCAGAGTATTGGCTTGACGCAGAACCGACAGCTTTTTAGCCAACGCTTTAGTATCCCACTCAACCAGCTCTTTGCTTTCAATCCAAACTTTACCGCTATCACGGCTAACCAAACGGCTGGCCATCGACAGTAAGGTACTTTTCCCTGCACCATTAGGGCCAATAATTGAAGTGACCTTGCCTTTTTCAAACTGCGCACAGGCCTTATCCACAACGGCTTGTTGGCCAAACACTTTAGTCAGTTTATCTAGCTGAATCATATGAAATTAAACCATTTTATTACGTAAAAGGAGGGAGAGAAAATAGAGGCCTCCGATGAAATTGATCACCACACTCAGCGTTGTTTCAAACTGGAATACTTTTTCAACCACCCATTGACCAGAAAGCAATGCACACACCGCCATCGCGGAACAACCAATCAATAAGGTTCGGTGTTGGTATGAACGAAACCACTCGCGCGTTAAGTTGGTGACCAATAAGCCAAAGAACATCACGGGCCCAACTAAAGCTGTAGAAATAGCAATTAATACCGCACTAAGCATCAAAACATGGTGCGTCACTCGGCGTACATCCACCCCTAAACTGACCGCGTTATCGTTATCCAACCATAAAACATCCAACACGCGATGCAGGCGAAACAGGCCAAAGCAAACCAACAGCAGTAACGGTGTTACCCAATACACAAGTTCCACTTTCACGTTGTTGAAGCTCGCAAACATATTGGACTGTACCGATGAAAAATCATTCGGATCCATCAGCATGATCACAAAGGAGGAAATGCTGGAAAACAGTTGCCCCAGAATGACTCCTAATAGCAACAACACCATTAAGTTACTCTGCTGCTTACGAAAATAAAAAGCGAACAACAAACTAGAAAACAGCAACATGGCAGCAACGGACAACGAAAAATTGAGGTAAGCATTGAGCGCGTAGCTACTTAGGCCACCAAAAAGAGTCACCACTAACACCTGCACAAACAGGTAGAGTGAATCAAACCCCATGATGCTGGGCGTTAAAATTCGGTTGTGGGTAATGGTTTGAAATGCTAAAGAAGACTGCGCAATGGCAATGCCCGCCAACACCATCGCCAATACTTTGGGTACACGACGAGAAAGAAAATAGTGATAGTTGCCGGCGTTCAATCCAACACCAATAAATAACCCAGCAAAAAGCAGAGAAGCCAAAACCAGTAACCACAGTTTGGTATGATCACGCAAAGTGATGCTCGCACATACAGACTTACCCATGGCGTTGGCCTCGCAACAGCAACACAATAAATACACTGCCACCGAGAATACTGATGATCATCGAAATCGGCACTTCATAGGGGAAAATAATCAAACGGCCGCCCAAATCACATAGCAGCACCAATAACGCACCGAAAATGGCCGTACGAGGGATATTTTTGCGCAAGTTGTCACCGTAATAGTGGCTGACTAAATTAGGCACAATCAACCCTAAAAAAGGCAGTTGACCGACAATCATCACAACCGTCGCAGACATCACCGACACCAAACAAACGCCAATCACCAGCACTTGCTGATAGTTAAGCCCTAAGTTCACAGCAAAATCTTTACCCATGCCGACGGCCGAAATTCGCGCCGCATACAAATAGCTAAAGAGGGCAACCGGAATCGCAATATAGAGCAGTTCGAAATCCCCTTTCAGCAAATTGGCAAAATTGGCTACCGTCCAGCTAGAAAGGTTTTGTATCGCATCGTATTTGTAAGCGATGAAGGAGGCGGCGGATTCCACCACATTGCCAAAAATAATGCCGATCAAAGGGACAAAAATGGCATTTTTAAACTGCACGCGCTGAATCAGTTGCACAAACAGCAAAGTGCCCGCAATCGAAACCGAGAAAATAAGCCACAAGCTTTCACCGTGGCCAAAAAAGACTAAGCTCAACACGTAGCCCAGCATGGCGCATTCAATGGTACCGGAGGTAGAAGGCGCGGCAAATCGGTTTTGGCTGATTTGCTGCATAATAAGACCCGCGATACTGAGCCCTGCCCCGGCTAAAACAATCGCCAACAAACGTGGCAAACGACTGGTAAAGAGCAGTTGCCAAGCATGGGCATCCCCTTGCAGTAATGCCATTAGTGATAGATTGCCTACCCCCACAAACAGTGAAGATAGGCTGACTACCAACAAAGCAAGCAATAACTTTTTCAAAGCTAACCTCAGCTTGTTTGTGGCAAATTAGTGAATGTGTACAGCATTTCTAACGTCGCTGATCATCTGCTCGGTAGCAGTCACACCAGAAATGGATAGGTACCAAGCATTAAGGTCTAAAAACGCCATGCTTTTATTTTTGTAAGCCGCAGTCGCTTTAATCAGGTCATTTTCAAACTCTTGGCGAGTGTGACTTTGCCCTTTGTTGACCAACGTATCACGATCAATGATCAATAAGGTTTTAGGATCATGTTCGCGAATAAATTCATAAGAGATTAGATCGCCATGACGTGTCGCTTTGATGCTATCGACGGTCGTTTTGAATCCAAAATCTTTATACACCGCCGAGAAACGTGATTCAGGCCCAAAAGCGGTAATGTTACCGCCAGAGCTCATCACTGTGAGCGCATCGATTTGGTTGTTCTGATTAAAGCTACGAAGTGCTTGAAACTGCTTATCTAAATCTTCAATTTTGGCTTCCACTTGATCTTCAATAGCAAAGACTTTGCCTAGATTACGCCACTGCTGTTGTGTACTCTGCCAGTAGCCTTGGCTTGCATCGGCTGCAAAAACGATAGTTGGTGCAATTTTAGATAGCTCGTCATAACTGGTTGCGGCGCGCGGCCCAATCACAATCACATCTGGTTTTTGCATATAAATGGTTTCGAAATCAGGCTCAAATAAAGAACCAGCAGGTGCGTATTTATCGCTGTTGTACTTCGCTAAATAATTCGGCAGTTCAGTCACTTTCGATACCGCAACAGGTTCAATACCAAAGCGATCTAACGTATCTAACGCACCTAAACCAATGACAACCACACGTTGCGGATTTTGCTCGATCGTCGTGGTACCGAGTTGATGATCCACAGAAACGGTTTTAGCACTGAGAGTAAAAGAGGTAAGCAAGCCAAGTGCTGCCAAACTAAACAACGATTTCATATAGGTTCCCATTCAAAATAACTGCGACAGATTTTGATAAGCATTCGCATTAAGTTCGGGTAATATAATCGTTGACCGTCGTTCAAGCAACCCTATTCACATCAAAATCAGCCATGATGATCAGAAGCAGCAAGAATGATGAAAAAGCGAGCGCTAATAAGAGATTCGCGCTCGCTTTCTAGCTAGGGGGAGAGAAATGTTATGGACGTGTCGGGTTAATCGTCAAAGGCTCAAAAGTGGCCACTGCGTTACCACTCGCTCCAGGATGATCAACATAGCTGGTGTCTTGCATCAAGGTGTAAAAGACATCGACATAATCGTCGTCGTTGACCAGTAAACCATCGGGAATCGCATCAATGATCTTGCCCGTGATTTGCGGAATAATCGCATACGCCTGCACTTCTGGATCAGGGATAAGCTTCAGCACTTCTTCCGCTACTTTGACGAGTAATTTAGCCAGCTCTTTATAATCGGTACCATCATCTTGCTCCATCAAGATAAGATCGGCTGCGCCCCAACGGTAACGAGACCATTGGATCATCACTTGATTTGGGAAGTAATCTTGCTTGTCGTAATCCAAATAAGGCATTTCAACTAAGTCAATGGTCGGCTCATCTCGGCTTGGATTGATGCCTGTAACAATCGCATAAATTTCAGCCGCTCCAGAGATCCACGGTTCTTTGTCATCCGCTAAACGAATTTTTTTCAGCACTGTGGTGGAAATAGGCTCAGCGCTATTATCGCTGCTGCGGGCCATCGCTTGCGCGGCGACGCTACCACTTTCTACTGTGGTCAATGTGGTCGATTGACCCAATGCGTTCATCTGTGCACGCATTGCTTGTAAGCCTGCGCGCAATTCCACTTCGCTATTACTATCAACCACGAAAACGGGTACATCTGGCATTTGATATACATCCAGTTGATGCACCTGTCCGTACACATCAAACGCTTCAATATATTGCCAAGACGCATCATTACCTTTGGGCTCAAAAGCAAACAACGGGCTTTGCCCTTCTTGCCACTCTTTAATCATCGACGCATCGGCAATACGCAGTTGCAGCAATTGCTCAGTAAAATCCTCAATGCCTTTCATTGAACGAATTTGCGCGTCTGCTACAACCATCTGTTGACTAAAATCAGAATCAGGCTGCTCTTCAAACAAAGTGGAAACAGAAATGGATAGGTTTTGCGCGCTGATTTCAGTTTTAAGTGTGGTTTCAAGCTCGGCGTAACTTTCACTCAGTTGCAGTGCTAACGCTCTTTTTTGCTGTGCAATCGCATCAGCATTAGATTGGCTGGTGCTACTGGTTGTCGCTTCTTCTGAGTTGCACCCCATAATAGTGGCCACAAGCAGTAATGAAACGGGTGTTATATATCTCATAATGAACCCTTAATATTTTTAATTACAACATAGAGTAATAACTCTACATAAAAACACAATATCACCGAATGCTATTCTTTCAAGAAATAAATAGAGTGTTAATTTATATTCTTCCCACAAGATCAAATTATTATTAAGTAAAGATTAAATTACATAATGTTAATATAGCTATTACTTTTCTGGCTAATTATATGATTTTAATAAAAAGAAGTGCTTTTACACTTCTTTTTATTCATTAATTATTCATAAGTTGCATAGAGCTCGACTTGGCTATTGGCTTGCTGTGCATTAAGCATGAAATGGACATAGCCCGCTTGTGTTACTGGCAATTCAATATACTCATAGCTATCAGCGCGTTTAGACGCTTGGTCAAAATGAGTCAATGTAGGCCAGTGCTCGCTTTCTGCATAAAGATCAACATTGTGGGCTGCCATCTTATCAATAGGCTGGAGCCAAACTTTGACAGTGCTCATTCCCTCTGGTACATAAATCGCTGCATAGCGAGTTTGATGAATACCCAACGTCATTGGCTGACGATTTTCGAGAACAACAGGTGCTAAATCATCACTAGGCTTTTGCGTATTATCGGTAATGGCGTAACTTACTTTCGTATTTAATTCAACACGCTGGTAAGCTTCTCTACCCGTAATACTAAAATAATAGCGACCCGGTAAAACGGTACCATTGGCTTGTTTTTCTAGTGCAATTGTTTCATTACTATGCAGTTCAAAATTTGTTATTTGATAATCATAATAATGCGCAATTTTTTCATAACTTAAATAAAGATCGGCGTCACCATCACCGCTAATATTAATCGACAATTCACTGATATTATCTGGAACATCAATATAATAGAGTTGTTCACTGTACTGCTCACCCGACAAGGTAACACTCTGCCCTAACGCTAAATGATTCATCGTGTCTTCTGGTTGAATTGGCGGCACAGTCGGATCTTCTGGATTACCACTGTCCGTTGTCAAAGTGTCTAACCAAGTTGAAAATTCGCTGTCTAGGCTTTTGCCGATCCGTTTCACTTGCTCAGCCCATGCTTTGAAATCGCCACTACGTGATAGCGCTAGCAGTTGATCCACTTCATTGGAATGGTTTTCCAGCATAAAACGAACCGCTAAATAGCCCCAGCGATAAATTTGATTGGTGTCATTTTGATAAGTAGTGGCTAGCACTTGCGTGAGGCTCAGTTTTTTCTCAGCAATTAAGTCTACCGCCGCTTGGTAGCCTTTTTTATAGTGCATGTATTCAGCGAAGCCTTCCAACCACCACACGATATGGCCTTCACTTAAATTGAGAGAAAACGAACCGTATTGGTTGTAGCGTCCGTCCAAATAATGCACATATTCATGCTCTAAATTGAGAATAGACAACGCCTCATCCTGCGCATATCGGTAAGCGACAAAGCGCGCTGTGTTGTTGGTATCAGCCGGGTTGCCTTCAAGGTATTGCCCGCCGTTGTTGGTAGTATTGCCAAACAAGAAGTTGGAATAACTGACATAACTTTCGTTGCTATCAAATACCACCACTTCCACTTGTTGATTGAGATCATCGGCCACGGGCGTGAAACCTGTGTTGGCAACGGCATGGAAGTCAGCTTCTTTCTCATTCAAAATTTCACACGCTTGCTCTGCTTGTTGTGGTGTTAAGCCTTGCGAACGGATAATGGCAGGTCCATCACATTGATGACGATTTGGCATGATACGCTGTTCAAGTTGCTGCTTAGCTTGCGTTAAATTAAGCGCTTCCAATGTCTCTGGCGCGTAGTAAGAAAGCATTTCAACCGCAGCAATCCAGAGTTTATCGCTACGTCCACCCAGCGGGTAACGTTCCAATACTTTTTCTAAAATCGCAATGACTCGAGTTTTGGTGTTTGGGTAAGGGCTAACCAGTAAGCGCCCCGTTTCACGCACCGCATTGTACAAAATGAAATCGGCATCGGTTCCTAACGCCCAATCATGCTCAGTGGCAAAACGGTACAGTGTCTCCAAATATTCTGGATGGGCTTCAATATGTTGATAAAAATCATCACGCGAAGCATGGCCACTCATGGATCGAAATAAGTTATTTAAACCATCAACAAACTGCACATCTTGCGCCGTTTGTGGGTTAAAGGCGTCCAATAGCACGATGAAATTCGCCATCGTTGAAGGTAGGCGTTTCACGTTATCGACCATTAACGTTAAGCTCGACATGGCCGCCACTTGTTCACGACCTAAGCTCAAACTATAAGGCGATAACATAAACTGGTTAATCGTATCCGCAATCGCATTACTCAATTGGTCCGAATAATCACCAAAATCTTGTTTTACACCATAGCGCACATAATACGCGGCACGGATAAACTCCCCCAGATTAGCAATAGATTTGGCTTGCGCTTCTGTTCCTTGATATTGCGAAACCTCTAACGCCAGCGCTCGGTTAATGCTGTCTATACTATTTTCACTGTATAGACCCAAGATGGCTTTACTATCGGTATAAAACCACGAGTTATAACAGGCTGGTTGTGCATTTTTAATCGCTAAAATTGGCTCTTGTGCTTGGGTGATATCATTAAACTGGCAGGCATCTAATGCATAAGAAAAAGACGGTAATCCTGCTAACGATAATGCCAATAGCAAAGCATTAGGTTTGGGACGAGGGGAATGAATAGATGGAACCGGAGCAATACGCATAGTAACGACTCTCTATAGATCATAGAAATGAATGAGTCGCGATTTATATCAGAATCACATCAACAAAATGAAACTTGATGCACAGAAATCAGGATCTTACTTCAAAAAAGAATTGCTCTCATGAGAGAGCAATCGATTAACCAATAGATCTTATATATCAATACATTACTAATTTTTCCACCACTAACTAAGTGATCGGATACACAGTACATTGAGTGCCAATCACATGAGTAATGGTTTGCGGCTCAATCATTTGCCAACCACTTTCACTATCAAGGGGTTCTGACGCAACCACCATATTATCGCCTTCGCTTTTACTAAACACGGTCGGCGGATTACCATCAGAGCTATAACGCACTAACCAAAAATCTTGCCCATCAGAGATACAAATCGAAGCTTTAAAAGGTGTGACTATCTGTTTCTCCGCCAAAGCCTGCGCAATTTGACCAATCGTGGTCGTAATGGCTTGTACTGGCTGACTGCGTAACCCATTACTCATCATCAATAAAAAAATCAATTCACTATCCGTTGTCCCAACACGCTTGACGTATAGCGATTCCGGTAGCTGCCGTTCTAAGGCGAATTTCACTTTTTCAAACTCACCAATTTGCCCGTTATGTAAAAACATCCAGTGATCCAAAATAAACGGATGACAGTTAGAACGGGAAACCTGCGTTCCGGTGGACGAACGCACATGTGCCATAAAACGGTGAGAACGAATGTGATGCGTTAAGGATCGCAGGTTTTCATCTCCCCAAGCGGGTAAGACTTCATGAAACTGCCCCGGTGTAGTGCGTTCGGTATACCAACCCAGCCCAAACCCATCAGCGTTGACACGGGTGACCGCTTTACGCGCTTCTAAACTTTGGTGCACGAGAGAGTGTTCCGGTTGATAAACCAGTTGATCGAGGTAGATAGGAGTTCCTTGGTAGGCGAGCCAGCGGCACATAATGCAAACATTCCAAAATAATCAGTCACTGATTTCAATAAAGCACGTTTGCTCAATGGCTGCAAGGTGTCCAGGCAACGATACCTTTGCCACTTGGCTCATCAACGCCACAAGTTAATGACTCTTAAATGCAGGCTTAAATGATGAATTATTTATTGAACTAAGATCATCTTTTAGCAAAGTTCATATTATTAAAAATACTAAACCTATTATTAGTCATTGTTGGTTTTGACCCAACATTTACTTTCGATTGAATTCTAACCTATCACTTTATTTATCTAAAGAATTTCATCTTCATCACTAAGAATAAAATACAAATCCATCAATTATTAATTCTAAATTTAAGAATAAAGAACCGACATATTTATCAATTAAAAACAAACCAAATGTTAACTAGTTATGTTTAAAATATGATATTATTTCAAAACAACAATTATTTACACTTGCTATGCGTATGACTGATATATAGATTGTTACGAATAATTCACACATTATATGGATATACTGTGAAACATTTAATTTATTTTTTATTAATTAGTTACTCATCAATTAGCCTTGCTCAATCTTCAGTTGATGATGAACGGTTGCTCGCCTCATTAATCGAACGAGGTGTGATATGTGAAGGGCTGACATCAGAACAGCAACAACAAGCACTTGCTCTTTATCTACAAAGAAAACACCACAAAGAAAAGTCTCTCAATTCGACAACTCATCAAGAAGAAGCGTGTATTTCTCCACCGAAGAGCGACTAAATCACCCGTTCAATCTTCACTGAATAACACTCAGAAAACTTGCCTAGATAAGAATATACCAGCCACTCATTGCGTCCATGAATTCGATTTTATGGCGATGAAAGCCATCTATTCTCTATAGTTCTCAGTCGTATGGAAATCAGTTCAGTGAAATTGTTAATACCATAAATACAGAAAGACAAATAAGGAAAGCAGATGAAACACATAAGGAAAACCTTGCTTGCGTCAGCAATGGTAACACTATTTAACGTCAGTGCTTATGCGCACACCCCGATTGATTTAGGGGTAGTCAATGAAGATAAACTCATTGAAATGTTAGTTCGTAACGGTGTTGTGGATGCCAATGCTACCGATGCAATCAAGCGCGATGCCTTGGATCGTTATTTAGAGCAGAAAATCAAATCGGGCTTCCACGGCGATGCGCAATTTGGTAAGCAAGCTCTTGAGCAACGTGCACGGGTATTAAAGACCATTGAAAAACAAAAAGGCCAGCAAAAAGCCAGCGTTTTTGCTCTCGATATCAGCACCAAACGCACCGATAAGGTATTAGCTCTTTTAATTGATTTTCCCGATTTACCTTGGAACGATAACCGCCTGACCAAAGAGCATACTGAAATGCTCTATGCCAGCTACAATCCACCTCACTATCAAGATCTGCTTTTTTCCGATGCGGGCTATACAGGCCCTAATGGAGAAAATTTCATCTCGATGCGTCAGTATTATGAAAGCGAGTCTGGGCAAAGCTACAGTGTGGCCGGGCAAGCCGCAGGTTGGTATCGCGCGTCTAAAAACGCCGCGTTTTACGGGGGCAACTCTGCAACAACAGACAAAGATATGAATGCGCAAGAGTTGGTGCGCGAAGCACTGAACCAACTAGCGCAAGACCCTAGTATTAATCTGGCCGATTACGATATTGAAGATCGTTACGATTATAATGGTAATGGCAACTTCCGCGAACCGGACGGCGTAATCGATCACTTGATGGTGTTCCATGCATCCGTTGGTGAAGAAGCCGGCGGCGGTGTGCTTGGACCTGACGCCATATGGTCCCACCGTTATAATCTCGGCCAACCTTATGTCCTTCAAGGCACAAAAAGTACGCTTCCAGATCGCTTTAACGGCCAATATGCCGCCTTTGATTACACCATGCAACCGATTGATGCGGCCGCTGGGGTTTGCGCACACGAGTATGGCCACGATTTAGGTTTGCCTGACGAATACGATACTCAATACACAGGTAAAGGTGAACCAGTTTCCTATTGGTCCATCATGTCTTCTGGCAGTTGGGCCGGAAAAATTGGCGGAACACAACCGACGGCATTCAGCTCTTGGTCTAAACAGTTCTTACAAAAAGCGGTCGGTGGTCGTTGGATCAATGACGATCAAATTTCGATTGCAGAGTTAGAGAAAAACCCTCGCGTATTTACCCTATTCCAAACCACTGACAATGCTCGACCAAATATGGTGAAGATTGATTTACCACTGAAGCGTGTTGATGGGGTGAAGCCTTATCAAGGTTCGTCCGCTTTTTATTCAAACCGAGGCGATGATCTGAAAAATAGCATGTCTCGTAAGCTTTCTATCCCTGCTGGTGAACAAGCTACGCTGAATTTTAAAGCATGGTATCAGATTGAAAAAGACTACGACTTTGCACGCGTACTGATCAATGGTAAAGCGATTGCTGGTAACATCACCACCATGGATGACCCGTACAATACAGGGCTTGTACCTGCTATTGCTGGTCAGTCGGATGGCTGGGTCGATGCGATATTTGACGTCTCCCAGTGGGCAGGCCAAGAAGTGACACTCAGCTTTGACTATGTCACTGATGGCGGCTTAGCCATGGAAGGTCTTTACCTTGATAACCTACAGTTAGAGGTCGACGGGCAGCAAACCCTTATTGATGATGCCGAAGGAACATCCACCTTCGCCTTTAAAGGTTACACCACCAACAATGGCTTTCATGAAGCGCCACACTATTATTTACTGCAATGGCGTAGCCACAATGACGTCGACCAAGGCTTAGCCAATATCAAACGCATGGGCCAGTTGATGACTTTCGAACCCGGCCTACTGGTTTGGTATGTGGATGAATCTTACACGGATAACTGGGTAGGTAACCACCCAGGTGAAGGTTGGTTAGGTGTCGTCGATGCGGATCAAAACGCATTGGTTTGGTCAAAAACCGGTGAGGCCGCACAAACGCGCTTCCAAGTGCGAGATGCAACCTTCTCATTGCAAGATCAAACACCTCTACGTTTAGTCGCTGCCGATGGTGATGTGCTCGAAGACACAAGCTTAATCGGTAATGGTAATTTCTCTGATGGCGCGGATTACAGCTCACCATTAGTACCAGATGCTGGGCGTAAGTTAACGGAATTTGGCTTGATGATCGACATCCTCAACCAAGGCCAAGACAATGAGTACGGCGTAATTCGCTTATCAAAAGTCAGCGAACAAAACCAAGCTCCTGTCGCTAACTTTGAGCTTAAAACCGACGGTTTATCTGTCAGTGCTCTCAACTACAGCCATGATGAAGATGGCGAGCTAGTTAGTTACGCATGGGATTTTGGTAACGGCCAAATGAGCAGCGAAATGGCGCCAAGCTGGAGCTACACCCAAGCAGGGCAATACACCGTAAGCCTAACCGTAACGGATGATAAAGGCGCAACCAACACCACTACGCGCACAACACAGGTTGAAGTGCCTAACGCATTACCGCAAGCCAGTGCTAAGTACATCCACCTTGGACGCTGGGTAACAATGTGGTCGACCAGCAGCGATAGCGATGGGCGTATTGTCGATACGGAATGGACCCTGCCGAATGGAAAAATAAAACGTGGCAAACTCTTCACCGCCATTTTCCCAAGCTCTGGAAAACATGAAGTGAAAATTAAAGTGATGGATGACAAAGGTGCAACAGTGACTAACACCATTGTGGTGAATTTGTAACCACCTATTCTATTTTCTCTTAGAGAACTTGAGCGCGGCTTCGGTCGCGCTCTTCTTTATTGGATAAACAGAATTAAAGCGATTGATCACTTAACCTTTCCAAAGCCTCGACGCGTTTGAGTTGTTTGGCCTCAAACGTTTGGGTACGCAGTTGCGTAATTTGCTGATTTTTTTCATCTTGGCTCAAACGCGTATTTTCAAGCACCGCCGAACGCTGTTGTAAATAGTTTTCGAGATGCTGAGAAAACTGCTCTCGTTGTTCACTAAGCTGCGTTAACCGCTGTGCTCCTTGTTCGCCAACCAACTCGTTCCAAGCTAAGTATTGATCTTGCGTGGACAAATGGCGACTCGCGTTGAGTGCTGGCAGTAGTTGTACATTGCGTTCACTGCGCTGAATGTATTCTGGCTGCTGCGCTAATAACGTTTGCCACTGCAACTGCTCATCATATGAATCGACTGCTTGAGCTTTAATGCGCAGCTTTTCTAATGCTAAATTTCGCAACGCATTCTCTTCACCAAACAGCATACTTTGCTGATCAACGTTAAAAAATTGACTTTGTATTTTCAGTAACTGCTGATTGATCTCAGCTAAGGTAGCAAGATCGAGATTGGCGATGGAAGAATTAGCCTCTAACTCAGCTAATGCTTGTTTGTATTGGATAAACTGTTCAAAAAGTATTGGATCGATCACCACGCCATCATCCTGCTCAGCATGCTGGGCAATGCGCAGCTCAACCTCAGGCAATGAGCTCTCTCCTAATGTAGAGATAAAATAGTGAATTAAATCAAGACTCGATGCACTGTCTATCTGCGTATCTTGTTGAGATGGCGTTTGTAACGCGCTCTGTGATGATACTGGCTTTTGCAGAAAAAGCACCGCACCGATGCTCCCCAAGATGATCACGATAAAACCAAATAGTGCGGGCTTTTTCATAGCCAATCCTTATAAAGTTTGATGTTACAAAACTTGAAGTTATAAACCTCGAAACTATCAACCTCGAGACTATCAACCTCGAAGTTATAAACCTTGAAGCTTCAATCGATTAGCGTGCTGGCGATACAAGGTAACGGGGTCAGTTTCAAAAAGGTGGTGTATCCCAAGCAAGCCGTTGATTTCATCTAAGTGGTTCATTTGGTAATCATCGCGGATCACCTTACCCAAGTGAGTACTGCATACGCCGACTAAACCATCATTAGGGCCATTAAAGACAAGCCCAGTCAACATCATCACAGCATCAGTTGGGTCAAGGAGGTTGGTAAAGGTCGAAGATCCTGTCCACGAATAGTAATAAACACCATTGTCAGCCAGTAATTCACCATCACCACATTCACTGCTTGGAACGCCTTCTGGGTAGTGTTGATTAAACGCTAGCGAACCTTGGGTAGTTAAGGCTTCTAAGGAGGCTAAAGGATCTTGCTCTAGGTTACTTCCCCCAGAAAGCAGGCCAACCAAACCCGCCAATCCTTGCGCCATTTTGACGGTAATCGCTTCAGAAATGGAGCCCTCTTTAATGTGCCCACGCACTAAATCTGCCACGATTGAGCCTTTATTCACACCACCAATGCTAGTCACAGACGCCACAAGATCGGGCCGAACTGATGCAACATAGCGAGCCGTTGGTCCGCCATGGCTATGGCCAATCAGGTTAACTTTTTGAGCGCCAGTGGCGGCTAAAAGTGACTCCACTTGTTGCAATAGTTGTTCACCTCTCAGCTCAGAGCTGTTGATTGCTGAGACTTGAGCCACGTAGGCCTTTGCGCCATCTTTCGTCAGTGATTGCGGAATGCCGTAGAAATAATCGACTCCGGCCAGCGTATCAAAACCAAATAAGCCATGAACTAACACAATAGGGTACTGGGTTTGGGTATAGCCTGTCTTACTTAACGCCACCGTGCTGGTTGCCGCCAGCGCCGTGGTACTCAGCAGACAAAAAGCAGCAATAATAATCGTTTTTTTCAAAGTAAATTCCTTCTTATTGTAGTGCCTGGTTTAGGCGCGGCATACATCTAGCCTACCGTTACCACACCAGAGATTAGACCTCTGAGGAGCACCCTAACTTTAGAAGAAAAGCACTTTATTTCATGTCGGCTTACCAGCTTCGTGAATGAACTAAAAAAAACAACAGATAAAATTAACATCGAATTAACAAAAAGAGCACTCACGTTTTAGCTAATTAAGCCAAAAGCATGAGCGCTCTTTACTACTCAATCATGAACTGATTGCGCTATTTTATAATAAATTGAATACCATCGGCTAACCAACCTTCAGACCAAACCTTGACTTGCCGAATGGCCGATCCGGCTGGCAACTCAAACACTTCATCGTGGGTACTGATTGCGTAGTCTTTTGACCCCACTACTTTGGTTGAACCATCATCAAGCTTAAAAGTCATACGGAGTAAATGGTTGCCACCGTACTTGAACTCACCGGAAGTAACGGTTATTTGCGTAACGCGTTTCAGATCAATTTCAGTCAAACTACCACTTTCACCGCCTTGCATCGCATTGGCTTGCGTACCAATTGCATCAATCGCAGCACCATGGCGAATATACAGTGTCCCCGATTGACCAACATCTTGTAAGGCCAATGAACCCGATGTAAACCCAAATACGGCCGATTCACTATCTGAATGAAATACGTTGGTGTAAGCGGTAATGGTGCGCACACTTACCTGATCATTGCCATCAGCATACAAACCTAACTCACCGCTGGTTTTATCATGACCAAGTAACTCATGAGAGAAAACATTACTCAGCTTATCGCTGTTTTCTATCCATTCCCAACGCTGACTTAAACTCGAACTACAGGTTTGTAATTGACCCAGTGATTGTCCATCCAAACATTGATGGATGTCGTTTGCACTCACATAGCGACCTAACTGATCATAAATAAAAGATTGTGAGTTTTTGGTTTCATCACAGCTTGAGGCAGAGAGTACGCCATTATCGGCCACATCAACGCAACGATTATTAAAGCTGCCCAATTGCAAATTCACTGGACGACCGCCCGTGAATACTGGGTGCTCCCAATCCACTGTAAAACTGGCACTTTTGCTCACTCTGCGACGCGTCGTATTTTCAAAACCATGGTAGGACTGATGCCCACCTACAACATAATAATGCTTATAAGCACCGTTATAAATAGGACGGATATTGACCGAAGAGTCAATGGTGAACTCCGTTGTCCCCGTCACATTGGGAGCGGCTTTATAGATCACATCCATTTTTGGTACAAAGCTTGCGTAACCAATCGGGTTAATGCGGTTGGTATCCACAGGGTAAGTATTGACCCATATTGCATCCGTAGAGCGATTCATCATCGATTCGGCGGTCGCATATTGGCTACGATTCCATTTGAAGCTGACGTTTTGCGCGTTATTAGTGCTACGTTCAACACGGTAATCATGCGTTTTAAAGGTTAACCAACGGCTTTGGTTGTAGCTAGCATTAGCTTCTAACTTTCCTTTAGGCCCATCAGCACTAACCTCGACACCACCACTCACCCCTAGCTGGAAGCCGGATACCTCTTTTACCTCATATTCGGCATTGAGATTTTCTCTCGGGAACGTTTTTAAGATCTGCGCTTTGTTGTTCGAAGAGTTAAATACAAATTGATAGTCTTGAGCGATGGCATCGGTCGACCAGTCTCGGAAATAAGCATCTAATGTCACGTAATCAGCACCTGATTGACGATAATCAAGACGGTCATTGAGATGGATCCCCGCACCCGTTGTATCATCATCTAAGCTGATGCGAACAATTTTCGCGTCCGGTGTCGCAGAGCCAATGGTGCCATATTGTAATGAACGCTCTAAATTAACTCTATAGATCAAAGAGATATTCGGGTTATCGCAAAACACTCGCGTACCTCGATCCCAAAGATGTGAGTTATTAAACGTACATTCATTATCAGTAATAGGCCGATTGACATTCAAATAAAACGCGACGTGTGGCAAAGAGTTCGTTTCCGAACCACTATTTGACACCATACTGGCCGTACTACGGCGCTGACGAGAATGGGCAATTGGGGCGGCTTCCAGTAGACGAATGTTGGCATCATTCTCGTCATCTAACGGTGTGAACAACAATTCTCCTTTGTGTTCAGTGATGATCAAAAAGTCACTGGCAAACGCTAAGCCCAGTTTTTTCCTGAGCAATGCTTTCGCCTCTGTCTTTTGCGACTCACCTTCAATCGTACTGAAATCGACAAAATAGCGCATATGTTGGTTCAGTACATCGTCACGCATCTGCATTAGTGTCGGGGGCTCAACCTCTCCTTGTAACCAATAGCTCGCATTGAAGTAATTGATTTGGCTGTCATCCTGAAGCTCACTGAACATTTCAATGGCCAAACCTTGCGGCTGATTCACGTCAGCTTGAGCGGTGTTCCATACCAAACCTGACATAATGGCAATAGCGCCAAGTGCTTTTCTTCTGTTTATTGACATATAAACCTCGTAAGCATTTTTATTGTTATCACAGTATTTAAAAGAAAATGAATACCCATTTTTTATTTTTTCAGACCACAAAATAAAAGGACATTGGTTTTTTGGCACCTTTGTGGCGAATTATTAATAGATCTTAAAATAACAAACACAAAGAGAAATGATTTTTAATGTGGCTTAAAATCACAATAAAACTGTTTGATTTTTACACATATTGACTGATTATAATTTTATTGATATTTTTATTAAGCTACTAAGATTTAACATTAGAACAAAATTAATAAAGCAAAACCTTATTGTTATTTATCTAAATTAGGATTTATAAAAACCCTTCGTATTTTCTCCACTGACAGTTCATTGTTTGATCTTAATACCAAATAATGTTCAACATAGTCGTTTATTGATTGACGCTTAACACCATAAATCCAAAATAGGTCTGACCAGTTTTTTAATTTCACTTTCGCACTTATTCTTTAGTAGATACGTGCCTAAACCAATAAGAAAAAAATATGAAACTAATGACGTTATTGATGACCGCAATATTGCCACTCTCCATGGCGATTGCAGAAAATACGGATACCACCTCAGAACCAGTTACCGCTTATGGCGTAATGAATACGCAAAATAAGCAAACCTACACTTATGTACGCTGTTGGTATCGGCCCGCTGGCAATCATGATGACCCAGCAACAGATTGGGAGTGGGCATTAGATGAACAAGGAAATGACTACACCATTAGTGGTTACTGGTGGTCGTCTGTGCGCTTTAAAAATATGTTTTATACCGACACCTCACAATATGAAATAAAACAGCGTTGTGAAGAGACACTCGGCGTCAGTCACGATTCTGCAGATATTACTTATTTCGCAGCAGACAATAGGTTCTCATACAATCATTCGATCTGGACTAACGATAAACAAAATGCCAAACCCGTCATTAATAAAATGGTGACCATAGGTGACAGCCTTTCGGATACAGGAAATATATTCAATGCGTCACAATGGAAATTTCCCAATCCTAACTCTTGGTTTTTAGGACACTTTTCCAATGGTTTGGTGTGGACAGAGTATTTAGCAAAAATGCACAATTTACCTGTATATAACTGGGCGATTGGCGGTGCCGCAGGGCGTAATCAATATATCGCGCTGACGGGTGTGAACGATCAAGTCCGCTCTTATCTAAATTACATGACAATGGCCAAAAACTACCAGCCAGAAAATACGCTCTTTACCCTTGAATTTGGCTTAAATGACTTTATGAATTACAACCGTGAAGTATATGAAGTCAAAGCAGATTTTAGCAGCGCGATGATTCGTCTTGTGGATTCAGGGGCCAAAAATATTATTCTACTCACCCTGCCCGATGCAACCAAAGCCCCGCAGTTCAAATATTCAACAGCAGAAGAGATAGCGAAAGTCAGCGCTAAGATCACCACCTTCAATGCGTTTATTCAGCAACAAGCACTGTATTATCAGATGCAAGGGGTAAATATCATCCTGTTTGATGCTCATAGCTTGTTTGAAAACCTCACAGCCAATCCACAGCAATACGGCTTTGAAAATGCGACCGATGCATGCCTCAACATCAATCGCAATTCAGCTTTAGATTACTTGTACCGTCATAGCTTAACCAATGATTGCGCTTACCATAGCTCTGACAAATACGTATTTTGGGGCGTAACGCACCCTACCACGGCCATCCATCAATTGATTGCCAACGAAATCAGTAAAAACTCTCTCGCGTCATTTCAATTTGAATAAGCACGCCTAACCTTGAAGACAGCACGCAAAGTGCTGTCTCTAGACCCAAATAGGCATCGCGGTAGCGGCTTTCACTTGACGCATGGCGAGGTGGGTATGCATATCTTTTACATTGTTGAGCCGCTGTAACTGACGCGTAAATGCTTCGTACCCTGATAAATTGGCACTAACGACTTCCAACAAGTAATCATACGCACCTGAAACCACATGGCAGCTGATCACCTCCTCCATCTCTTTGATTGCCTCTTCAAAACTATCAATGGAAGCGGCTTGATGATTATTCAGGCTAACTTCAACAAAAACCGTCATACCGACCCCGACAGCTTGCCGGCTTAAGCGAGCTTGATAGCCATCAATGATCCCGCTCTCCTCTAATCGTTTCAAGCGTCTTGCGCAGGGAGAAGGGGATAATCCAACCTTTTCTGCAAGCTCTGCGGTGCTTAAGCGTGCCTCTGTTTGTAATAAGGTCAACATGCGGCGGTCTATTCTATCCATTACTCGATCCTTGATGAAATCCACTAATATTTTGCTAATTTATAGCGGATAAGTGCTAAACCATCTAGCAATAAGGGTGAACTTGCCGGATAAAAGTAAGCCGAACCATAGATAATGGTGAGAAACCATCCATTGATGTGAATGAAATTATGATTTATGGCTACCTCGCGATAGGCACCACACTGTTATTATGGTCCGGCTTTTTCCTCTCTTTAAAGGCAGGAGCCAGCGGCCTATTAACCCCTGCGGATATTGCATTAACGCGCTTTTTACTGCCCGCTTTGTTGCTCTCTCCATTGGTTTGGAGAACTCGATATCAATTGCAAAATGTACCTATACGTTACTTGATTGGTCTATTTATTGGCTGCGGATTGCCCTATTTACTAGTGACAAGCGATGCAATACGTTCCGGTTTCTGATGGTAGCGCGCTTGTTCCGGGCGTGCTGCCGCTGTTTGTCTCGGGTATCGCGGTGTTGCTGTTTAAACAGCCGTTAAGTCGCCATCGAATAGCTGGGCTGACTTTAGTGGTGGCAGGGGTTGGTATTTTCCTCTATTCAAGTGCCACTGATTTTGAGTCAAACCGTTTGACCGGGCATTTGATGTTTTTAACCGGCAGCCTGATGTGGGCGATGTTTACAATTTGTGCGCGGGTAGCAAATTTACATGCGCTCGTCAGCGCGGGATGGGTTGCTTTACTTTCTACTATTTTATTGGCCGTTCTAATCGCTTTAGGCATCGTCGATAGCTACTTAGCCACACACTCTTTTGCACACTGGCCGTGGAAAGAACTGGCGGGACACACACTGCTGCAAGGTGTCGGGGCGGGGCTCATTGCAGCATTTACCTATTTATATGCAGTTTCAACACTCGGCGCAGAACGCTCCGCTGCCTTTGGCTCTGCAACACCAGTCGTGGCAACCTTGTTGGCGATTCCCGTTTTTGGTGAGATGCCAACGCCTTTGACTTGGATCGGATTAGGATTGATAAGCTTAGGTAGCTTGGTTGCCAGTAATATTTTAATGAAACACGATCATTCGCAATATTACCGGCCCCCAACGCATCAAAAACGAAGCGCTAAGCGCTCATATCAGCGATAGCAAATCTCTGCCCAACGAGCCAAACCAGCAGTCACTGAACCAAAGTAGTTACCGCTGACAACGGGTACGTGGGGCAGTTGCTGCTCTACCGCTTGGCGTAATATTGGAGAACGAGCAGATCCGCCTGTCATAAAGATAACATCCGGCTTTACGCCACCTTGTTCAACCGCTTCTTTGACCAATTCCACCATTTTCGCTTTAGGGGATTCAATGGCGTCGATCATTTGCTCACGCTCAATTTGCACTTCGATCTGCTCAGAAAGAAGATCGAGCACCACCTGACATTGTGTAAGATCAGATAGAGCAATTTTTGCCTCTTCTGCACGGCGTACAATTTGATAGCCGAGCGTTTCAAAATAGACTTTCAGCAAACGCGCCAACTTTTCTGGTTGCTGCGCCTCTTTGTGTAGCAATTTCAATGCTGCCAAGTTTTGCTGAGCATAGAAGTCACGTTGCGCTTCCACGTTATTAATTGCAATCGGGTTCCAAAACTGCGTGATCGGCATATCAATGCCAGAAATGGCTTTACTTCCTAATCCAAAAGAAGACATCAACTGTTTGAAAGCAATATAGATATCAAGATCATTGCCTCCGACCCGTTGGCCACTATGCGCAAGCAAACTCGCGGTGCGGTCGTCACGCCCTCGCCAACTCGGCCCCATTTTTAGCAATGAACAGTCGGTGGTTCCACCACCGATATCAACCACCAGTACGGTTTGATCTTGCACCAGAGTCGCTTCATATTCTAAACCCGCCGCAACGGGTTCAAACTAAAAACTGATGTGCTGAAAACCTGCGCGTTTCGCCGCACGTTGTAAAATAGATTCCGCTTGTCGATTGGCCTCTTCACCACCTCGGCCATGAAAGTTAATAGGACGACCAATCACAGTATCTTGGATGGTGCGCTGAAGGTGCTGCTCTGCATTATGCTTAATATTGACCATCATGGCGCACACCAAGTCTTCGAAAAAACTGACCTGCACATCACGTAAACCTGCCGCGCCTAGAAATGATTTAGGGGATTTAACGTAATAAATATCGCGCGGATCCTGCAGATAAAGATCGAGCGCCGCTTGGCCAAAGGCAATGTCTTGCGCGGCAAGTTCAATACTCTCTTCTCTATTCACATTGATCGCGCGACGAAGTACTTGCTCACCAATTTTATCGCTTGGCGTAATATTATGATGACGGAACAGATGCTCAGAAATGGACTCTCGCGTCGGGGCGCATATTGTCGAAGGAATGTAGTGGCTTTTACCTTCTATGGGTAACAATGCTGGTTGCCCATCTTGCATCATTGCGACAGAACAGTTCGCCGTTCCATAGTCAAAACCAATAAACATCGCTACCTCCTAGCATCAGAAAAAGGCCGGCGATCCTACCTTATGATTTTCACAAATACTATCCCCAAACTACTTGGAATGTCTGGCGAGAAAAGACATGGATTGGTTTACACAAGCCAAGAGACGAAAAAAGACAGCAGCAGACAGCCCACATAAGCTATTTTAATCGCCTTGATATGTCGATAGTGGATAAGACAAGGTGACAAGATAAACAACGGGATCAGGATAAAAATGGGGTTCATACTGAATAGCCAGCTTAACAATACAACAGAAAGTGCATAGTAGAAGAGCCACGAATTTGGAACCGACAACTTTTTGCCAAGTCCCACTATAAATAATAATGCAGCAAGTAAAGGTAACATCATTAATCACACCTTTATGATATTAATTCTCATTTACATCAAATATTAGTCACTGTTCAGCGTAAAAGCAATAGAAAAACTAGGTACATTATCAGACACCAAGAACCATACTCAACACAGGCATTGGAACCGTCTTTCATTTCTCTTTACCCACCCAAATAATGATTAGTTTTTCTAATTCAAATCATAGATTTTTATCTTGCTCAACTTCACACTTTTAGATTGATAAAAGCGCCTATCCTCACTAATATCTCGCGCCGAAAGAGCGATACTTTTAACGCTGGCCATTAGTTTCATTATTCATATTAATTATATTTCGTAGTTGCACCATTGTGCAGGAGATAGACCATGTCCGCATCGTTTCCGTTAGTGAAACTCACATTTTTAATTGCGATTTTGACCGCTGTCGGTCAAATGACACAAACGATGTACGTCCCGTCGATTGGCCATATGGCGGGAGAATTTTTAGTTTCTCCTGCATCACTGCAGGCGGTCATGGCATGTTATTTAATCCCTTATGGACTATCACAATTTGTCTATGGTCCATTGTCAGACCGTCTAGGACGCAAACCGATTATTATCGCTGGGTTGCTGATTTATATTGTAGGATCGCTACTCGCATTATTTGCTCATCAATACGATTGGTTTTTGGTCGGTAGTTTTATTCAAGGGCTTGGCATTGGGTGTGGTGGCGCAATGTCTCGAACCCTTACTCGAGACTGTTTTTCAGGAGCAGAATTACATAAGGCCAATAGCCTTATCAGCATGTGCGTTATTTTTTCGCCACTCATTGCTCCTGTTCTTGGTGGCTACTTAACAGAAAGTTTTGGCTGGCGCTCTAGTTACTTATTTGGCTCTTCTCCGCTTAGGTGAGCTTGATATTTGGGTAAAAAGTTGAGTGTGTATCGGGAACCGATGTTTGTCTGATCTTCAATTTGAAATAGTCTGTATCTCTCACCCCTCTTGCCCTTCGTCTGAGTAAGCCAATCGAGACATTACCTGCTTCTACCCGAGCGTTAGTCAGTTTGTATTTTCCGTAGTTACAAATACCCACTTTTCTTTCCAATAAAGCATCGGCAAAATTAATTAAGGAAAGTATTCTGGTCGATTTGGCAAGACGACACCAAGCTTCTAGAGCTGCCACCATTGTTTCGTAATCGGGTTCATCCCATATGGCTTGTAGCTGCTCTTTGAGCATGTAAACAACGCACAAAGTCTTGTTGCTCTCAAGTAAGTCATCAAGTCTGTCAGACTGCCTATCATCCAATTTGTGAGCGTTTTTCAGTAGGAGGAAGAGCGTTCCTTTCAACATTTTTTTTTCGTCGTGAGAGCCATTTCTAAAAGCTTTTGCTCTCTCTTTTTTGATTAAGATGCAGTAGTTCTGCATGACATGAAATCGGTCAAAAACAATATCAGCATTGGGAAGCATTTTCCTGACCGCCGACTGGTAAGACTGGCCCATATCCATTGATACTGCTTTGATTCCTGATTTGGTTTCTTCTGATAGTTGCTCAAAGAAGGAGATCAGAACTTCTGCTTTTCGGCCATGTTCAACCCAAATTAAATGCCCAGAGACGAGGTCATAAACAACCGTCATATAATCGTGTCTCTTGGCTCTGGCAACTTCATCGACGCCAATATGAACCAAGTTATTCAGTTTCTCGGGGTCTAATGCTGGTAGGCTTGAACGCAAGTATTCCCTATCGATATTTTTTACTGTTTCCCAGCGGATTCCTAAATGTTGAGAGACGGCATGTATGCTCATATGGCGACATAACCCACTGATGAACTTGCAAAAGCGAGCGGTATAACGACCACCTTTAGCCACATATTCAGTCTCTTCGATCAACCGTCGTCCTTCTTTGTCTCTAGTTTTAGCCAGCTCAACCTCAATCGTACAAGGTCGCCCACTCACAGGTAAATCTTGAAGACGTCTTTTAACGTAGTGATCGACGGTGCAGGAAGTCCCTGATATTGGCTCTTTGACTTTATACCTACGATCTCGACGACAGCGAACGAGTACGCCTTGGGACATTTCTTCTATTGAACAAGATTCAACACACTGGCCTTTAAAGCTAAATAACGAGGAAGACAAAGACGACAAAATAGACTACTGACTTATTTTTAAAATAAGCATTATAAATCATGTGATTATGATGAATGAGCCTGTGCATACAGACTCATGAAAGCGGAGAAGAGCCCTTATTTTTATCCCTATTCGCGATTGCCGTGGTGATCACTATGATGACGAGTATGGTAGAAACATTGCCTAAAGCGGCTCGCAGACACGAATCGGTTACAAACAGCTATCGCTATGTGCTGAGTGACAAACGTTTCCAAGGGTATTTAATTTGTCTCGTGGCGACTTTCTCTGGCGTCGCGGTGTTTGAAGCCGCTGCAGGTGTATTACTTGGTGGCGTTTTGCAACTGCCTGCCACCACCGTCAGCTTATTGTTTGTCTTACCGATCCCTGGTTATTTAGTTGGTGCGGCGCTATCGAGTGTTATTGCGTTGAACTTCAACGAAAAAAGCGCCTTGTATGTGGGCTTGGTAGCGATAGCATTAGGTTCATTGGTGGTGTTTGTTCCTGGAGTGTTGGGGCAAACCAGCGCATTGACCCTAATTGGTGGTGCCACTGTCTATTTTCTCGGTGCAGGCATTCTCTTTCCCGCAGCGACCACTGGAGCGTTAACACCACTGCCTTACCATGCAGGAACAGGAGGTGCTGTGTTAGGCGGTATGCAAAACCTTGGGGCTGGTTTAGCTACCCTTTTAGCGTCGGCTATTCCAGCTCATGACCAGATGCCACTTGGCGCATTGATGCTGTTGATGTCTGTGTTTGCTGTGGTTGGTTTGATTCGTGTTTACAGTAAACATGATCCATCAAATGAAATGCCATTGGCTGTTTAATAAACTGTAATGAAGAAAAAGCAGACAGGTCACCGCCTCTCTGCTTTTTTATTTTAGACGTAATGCTGAATTCGACAATTCAATACAGTCCCATCAAAGTCAGTCAATCTTCATCCATCCTTCCGGCACGCTTAACCCCCAACGGGACATTTCTCCCTGATGGTAAATAGCACGCCCTTGTTGGCCGATTTGGATAGGAATGCGGCTTGCGTCTTCATTATTATTTAAAATGCGTAACACCGTTTTGCCCGCCATTTCGCCTTGATCACGACCCGCTAACACAACACCCCCAGCCGCTTTGCCCGCACCGATCGAAAAATCCCAAAAACCAAATAAAGGAACCTCTGTATGTTGGTTTGTCCACGTTAATACAGTATCCGCTGGCACATTATTTTCGCTCTCATCGACCAAGGTTTGGTAAAGCCCCACGACTATGGCGCCAAATCCTTGCTCTTTAGCTGTGCTTATTCTTGTCTGCCATTCTTTCTCTGTCGCCACTGAAGCTATCTCTGTCGCAATGCCTAAATTCTTTTCAATCATACTCGCTTGGGTTTGCATAAATTCCAACGCAATACTCGCCGTACTACCCGAATCAAATAACACCAATACTTTACGTTTATCTTTATCGAGCATCCGGCCAATTTCTCCCATGGTTTTCACATAGAGGGGGCGCTCTAAAACACCGGTCACTTTGGCTTGCCCTTGGTATTGAGCCATGAATTTTCGTGGGTTTGAATTAATACCCAGAAACACGATTGAGATTGGCTCGTTGTAGAGTTTCGGCAACATATGAACCAATGCATTGTCGTCTCCTAAAACCACTACCTGTGGTTTCAGTTGCTGATATCGGCTAAAGGCTTGTTCGGCGATTTGTGAATAACGGCTCGCTGGTACACGTTTGGTGTCCATCTCAAAGGTATGCAGTTCATGCGCAGGCGTTAACGACTGCTTAAGGGCGGATACATAGCTAGCGTCCCATTCATAACCTTGCTCGTAGCTCTCTATTAAGAGTACTTTTCCCGCCATCACGGGCGCACTTATCACACACAATATCCATATCCAACGCATGAACTGCCTCCAATGATTCGGCTATTTTTTATAGTGTAGTCAATAAGATGTTATTCACACTTCCCATGTGACATCTATACTCAAATTATCACTCAAAAAAATGAGAAGCAGGATGAACAAAAGCCGAACATTTAATGAAAGCATAGATAACCCACTATCGAGTCGCATTGGTCGCAGGATCATTTTTTTCCTTGTCATTTTGAGTGGTGCTGTCACCTTGATGACAACGTTAGCACAAACGTATTTCGACTATGACAGAGAGTTCGATGATGTGGCTCAGCGTCATCACGAAATAGAATTCGTTCATGCCGAACTGCTTGCCACTTCTTTATGGAATTATGATCTCGTTGCACTTCAACAGCGCTTAGATGGCTTAGTAAACTTGCCTAAAATTGATTATTTGGAAATCACGTCTGGCGGTTATCAATTCAGTGCCGGAGAAAAAGTGACGGAGCAATTAGTCGCACACCGTTATCCCATGCTTTATATCAACCCAAAAACGGAAGCCAAAGAGCAGATTGGCGAGATCTACGTTGAGTCTAATGCCCAAGAAATCTACAACTACTTAATCAAGCAGTTTCTACTGATATTGGTCGTGAACGCGGTTAAGACTGCCTTTATTTGTTACGCTATTTTGATGATTTTCCATGAGAGTGTAAATCGACGTGTCTTTGCTATTGCTCAATACTTACGCAAATACAACCCTCGCCATCCACCAAAACCACTAAAACTTCCTCATAAGAAATGGATTATGGGGCATAACGATGAACTCACTTGGCTGGCCGATGAGACCAATAAAATTACCGGAAATGTAACTACGTTGTACAGTAATATAAAACTTGAACAAGAACGATTAGCCGATTTTACGGACGTCTCATCCGACTGGTTATGGGAGACAGATAGTACTGACAGGTTGATTTACACTTCCGAACCCATGCGTCAAGCTTTAGAGATCAGTGAAAATAGCAAGCCACTGCTTTCAGAGATTGACTCACTGCGAGATATGAAAAAATTACTCCAATCCATTACTAAACACTGCTCGTTTTCAATGTGTGAAGAGACAATTATCATCAATGATTGTAAGCACTATTTGATGTTTCAAGCAGTAGCACGATATGAGAAGGATATGTTTCTCGGGTTACGGGGCACAGCCATTAATATTACCGAGCTAAAACTGGCGCAGCTTGAACTACAAAAACTCAACCAAAACTTAGAGCGCCAAGTCGCCAAGCGAACCTGCGATCTGGAAAACAGTATTGAGCAACTAAAAGCCACGCAAACACAGTTGATTGAATCTGAGAAATTAGCGGCTTTAGGTGGTTTAGTTGCAGGGGTGGCGCATGAAGTCAACACGCCATTGGGTATCGCGGTGACCGCAAGTTCGGTGATCATTGAGGTCACACAAGAGCTAAATACCGCCTTCGCCAACCAAACGCTCACAAGTCAGCAGTTTTCTGAATTGATGCAGAGAATGAATGAAACCAATACGATGCTTGAAAGCAACTTAAATCGTGCTGCCAAACTGATCCGAGACTTTAAACAAACAGCGGTCGATCAGGTATCTGAGAGTCGTAGTCAATTCTCAATCCACCAAGTATTAAGCGCGCTTATCGCCAGTCTTCATCCCGAGACTAGGAAAATCCCTGTTACCCCCGTACTTGAGGGCGATGGAGGACTAACCATGAACAGCTTACCTGGAGTATTGACTCAAATAGTCTCTAATCTAGTGATGAATAGCGTCAACCACGCTTTTAGTGATGAGCAAAACCCCATCATAACCATTGCGTTCAAACAGGAAAGAGAGAATATCCTCTTAGAATATAAAGATAATGGCTGTGGCGTCGAACCAAAACTGCACCATAAAATCTTTGAACCCTTTTTTACCAGCAAAAGAGGCCGTGGCGGATCAGGGCTTGGCTTGAATCTTGTCTTTAATCTAGCAACTCAAAAATTACAAGGAAAACTAGATTTTAGTTCTAATGTTGGCCAAGGTGTTCATTACGTTTTTACTCTCCCTAAGGCTCTTGAACTTGTTAATGATGATGCTGCAATAAATGATGCAGTAATAATAGACAGAAAGTAATAATAGATAGAAAGTAAGAGGGTCAAGGTTGCCAATCATCGTAAGGACGGTGAATAGCATCATAGAGTATTTTCAACTCTCCACTTTCCTCTAGTTGAGAGAGTATTCGCGTTAAGTATTGATCAACCTCATCGCCTTTAGAGCCGTGAGCAATGACAAATACATCCTTGAAATCGGCAAAGTGTTGGCGTGAAACATTCTCTAAACCTAAACTTTTCAGCGCAATATCCGCTTCTTCTTGTGCCCAGACAAATCCATCAATACGTCCAGCGGCTACTTTAAGTAGTGAAGCATTGATGCTATTTGAGCGCGCAACTTCAAAAGGTATATAGCTAGGAACGGCCTCAACGTAGTATTTATCAGGCTGGCTCCAAAGCTGTTCTGACGTGATTCGATTGGCTTTATTTGTATAAAGAACATGTGCCACTAAACCGAACGACTTCGTACTAAAACGAAATGGTAACTTTCCTTCAGGATCATCAACATAAATCGCGGGTAAGGCAAAGTCAGCTTGCTTATTAACGACCCCATGTACAGCTCGATGCAAAGGGAAAACTTCAATATGGATCTCTGTATCAGGGTCGACCTTATCCATGTACCTCACTAATTCGACAAATGGCCCCGAACCATCCGCATTAATCAGTCCAGGGAGTTCACCAAGGTGTGCGACCATTTGTTTAGGTTCATTAAGTTTGGGATTTGAAGGATCAATTTGTGCTTGCACAAAAGGAATCTGAACGATGGCTAAGCTAGACGTACACAAGCCAACAATCGTCTTTAATTGGTTGCTTTTCACTCTGCCCGACTCCCTGAAAACGGATCTATTTTTCGGTTCCAAAAAAGATTCTAGTCTGGAAACTGTTCACGAATAGTAATGAAATCATCCCAATGTGCCAGCATCAGATCGACCAACATCGGATCAAAATGTTTTCCTTTTTGCGCGACAATTTCTTGTTTGATTGTCTCTTCCGGCCAAGCATCTTTATAACTGCGTTTAGAACCAAGAGCATCAAACACATCAGCTAATGCTGTGATTCTGCCACTGATAGGAATGCCTTCACCGGCTAATTGGTTTGGGTAACCGCTTCCATCCCATTTTTCATGGTGAGAACCGGCAATCTCTTTCGCTTTGATAATTAAACTGCGTTTTGAACGACTTAAGATATCAACACCGTATTCCACGTGTTTTTGCATGATCGCCCATTCTTGAGCGTCCAATTTCCCTGGTTTATGAAGAATACTGTCAGGGATCGCCACTTTACCTACATCGTGCAGGGGTGACGCATTTTTAATCATATAAATATCCTGCTCAGGTAGGGTCATTAATGTGGCTAATTTTTCACAGATCAGAGAAACCCGCTGTACGTGAGCTCCTGTTTCTTTGCTTCTGGCTTCGACGGCATTGGCTAAGTTATAAACAAGCTCCCTCGATGTTTCGCGTAAATCAAGCTGTAAATTTAAGTTTTCAAAAGTTAACCCTATGTTATACATATAGATTTCAAGCAAACGTTCGTCATTTTCAGATAAGCGCTCAAGTAAATTGATATAGAGTAGATTCTCTACGCCACGGCTGTCTGTCATATAAAGTACAGAGGCATCATCGTAGCTATGAGACATTTTGCTTTGCAGTGCAAGCTGGCAGCGCTTAGCCACTTCCGAAGGTAAGCGCGAAAAATCACAGTCAGAATAAAAATCGACAAATCCTCCAATAGCCGCCAACGTTAAAGCACACGAACCTTCGCCTTCAGATTTAGGCTGAACGATACAATAAAATGCCGATGCATGGAGTTTAAGTAAAGAAGTGAGCTGGCTCAGTACCGATTCAGCATAGGTTTGTAAGGTTGTGGTATTTTGTACCTTCGCTGAGGCTTCAATCACGCGTTTAAGCCCCTCTTTTTGCTCTTCTATCAAACAAAGATCCCGATAAGATCGCAACATCGAATAGAGCAGGGTTCTGAGTTTTTGTGTGGTAAGTTCTGTTTTCTCTTTATAGTCATCAATTTCATACTCTTGGATGACCGTATCTTCGGGGGCTTGCCCTGCTTGCCCGGTACGTAATACCAAACGAATGATTCTATTCTTACACTCTTCACGGATATGCCTAACTAAATCTAACCCCGCGTGTTCCGTCTCCATAACTACATCAACGAGCGCTAAAGCTATATCGGGCTGAGTATTCAGCACTTCTCTGGCTTCAAGACCAGACATAGCAGACAGTAGCTCTAGTGGCCGTCCTTGAAATGAAAACCCTCTTAGCGCTAAACGAGTGATCTGGTGCATCTGCTCATCATCATCGACTAGCAGTACTCGCCATGGTTTATTTTCAACACTAAGTTCATGACTCTCCTGGCTCTTTGGTTGAGCCTCTTGTCGAAAATCCGCAAACAGATCCATCGCTTATCTCTCTATATTGACAATATTCCTACTCTTATAGGTTTAGCACATAACCGTTTTGTTGGTGGTTAGAATCTAATTAATGTGATGAATAAATTGATTTTTACAAGCCATATACTCAATGATATTGATATTTCAATCACCTTCATAAGCCGTGCTCGAGGTGCAATAATTTCATCGCGTTTAGTAGATAAAAAGTTTATGAATGAAGAGTGCCATTTACCAATGCCGTGGAATTAATCATTTCGTTTTTTACGAAATTCTCGTGGTGTGCAATGGCTCCATACCTTAAAACGAGTACTAAAGTTTGCTGGGTTAGGATAGCCGACAATGTCACCGACATGTTGGATTGACCAGTCGGTAGAAACAAGCAAACGAGCGGCGTACTCCATACGCATTCGCGTTAAGTGGGCTTTAGGACTGTGGCCAAAGTGCTGCTGACATAAACGATGTAAATGAGCTTGCGAGCAAGGAAATAATGCGGCGAGATTTTCTATTGTCCAATCTTTATGCAGCTGGCTCTGGACTCGCTGAAAGACGCGATTTAAACGCAACGAAGTACGCGAGAGCGGTAGTTCAATCGGTGCTCGGAGCATGATTTCTATCTGTTCAACAATGCGTTGCCCGACCTGCTCACCAAGCTCAGCAGGCAATATTAAGGTTCGCAGTAGCGCTTGAATACTCGCATACATGACCGCAGCGATAGGCGTTAATGTGTAATGTATTTCTTCTTTTACGGTGTTTTTCCAATGACGCTGTGGTGCAAGAAAGATCCACACCACTTGCCACTCTTCTTCTTCAATTCCAAAACCATTTTCGACACCCGCTGGTACCACAATTAATGAGCTCGGTTCCAGTAAGTAACGGTCAGTTCCACTCGTTAGCCAACCTTTTCCCTTCACCGTGTATAACAGCATATGCACGCTCTGATTTTTCCGATAAACAGAAAACATTTCGCGGCAGGTTGCAATTCCGCATTGCACAATGCCGCTTTGCTCCAATGCTAAGACGCGACTTTGGTCAATAAATTCTTGATGTGTTTTATCTGAGATGGAATACCGTTCTTGCTTGTCTGACATATGAGAGTTTGGCAAAAGTTATAGAGGTATTGAGAGAATACAAAAATTACGATTCGATTTACACTTGCCGCATATCAAAATGAGGTAATGCAGCATGTTTATGACTCCCTTTCATCAGCTAGACCGTCAATTTTGGCGCAAATTGATCGATATTGGCGTACCGGTATCCCTCCAGTCAATGCTGTTTTCACTGTTAGGTGTAGTGGATATTTTTATGGTCAGCCAATTAGGTGAATCCGCTACGGCGGCCGTTGGTGTTGGCAACCGAATATTTTTCTTTAATCTCATCGTTATTGTTGGCGCTAGCGGTGCAGTAAGCGTGTTAGCTTCGCAATATTTTGGTGCAGGTAACATCGAGGGCATAAAACGGACATTGGCTCAGTCTTGGGTAGTGGCTCTGCTGTTTACACTCCCCTTTATGCTGCTCTATTTGTGGATACCTCAGTCTGTTGTTTCTTTAGTGGCCAATGATGCTCAATACGTCACACTAGCCACGGATTATTTATGGATCACAGCACTTAGCTTATTTTGTACCGCATTAGTAGTGCCACTAGAGAGCGCACTACGTTCTGTCGGCGTGGCAAAGTTGCCAACTCAAGTAAGCATTCTCGCCATCATTATTAACGCAGTCTTAAACGCTTTACTCATCTTTGGCCTGTTCGGCTTTCCAGAATTGGGGGTTGTGGGTGCAGCGATTGGCACAAGCATCTCACGCGGCTGCCAAACCATGCTGCTTTTTTGGCAAGTAAAGCGACATTACGCTCATCTATTGCCCAATCGCGAAAACTGGCAGCAAGCAAAAATGAAACACCATAGACAGCGCTATTTTAAAGTCGCAAGGCCAATGATTATTCACGATTCAGCATGGGCGGCTGGCATTTTGATTTACAACGTTATTGTCGGCCAGTTGGGCGTTTCTGAACTTGCGATTATCTCACTGCTTTCCCCCATTGAAAGTGTGCTCATTTCCGCCTTTCTTGGATTTGCCGTGGCCGCCTCTATCTTGCTTGGACATGAAATTGGTGCACAGCGTTACGAACGTGCCGCGCAGACTTCTTGGTGGTATGTACTTACTAGCTGCGGGCTGGCGTTGCTGCTGGCATTGTTCTGCTTTTTGGCTGAACCTTGGATTTACGCTTTGATCGAAAAAAGTCCACTGCATGATACACAAATGGCCGTGAATGTTTGCTTAGTAATGGCGTGGGGGATGGTACTACGGGTATTTAATATGGTCGGTATCGGTGGCGTGTTAAAAAGTGGTGGCGATATTAACTACAGTATCTTCATTGACTTATTTGGCCAATGGGCGATTGGCATTCCGTTGGCTTATTACACAGGGTTGGTTCTTGGCTGGCCTTTGCATTGGGTTATGATGGTTATTATGCTTGAAGAGGCCGTCAAAATTATCCTTACAACACAACGGATCCATTCCAAACGTTGGATCAATAACTTGGTCAACGAGACAGAGCCTTCAACGCTCCAAGCATAGTTAAACTGAGTATAACTCTATGCTTGGAGCGAACGTAACCAACACAGTTGCTGATTAAGTAGGAAATGTCTTAGCGTTACGCCTTATATTTGAACTGAGCAATCTCACTATTTAGTGTCTCTGCTTGCCCAGAAAGGTCGGTAAGCACTCCATCAACATCATTCACTTGTCCAGAAACCGACAGTGAAGCATCGGCAATCGAAGTAATGCTACTGCTGATTTCATCCGTTACTGATTTTTGTTCTTCTGTCGCGGCAGCAATTTGCACATTCATGTCATTCAATTCGGTTAACATCGACATGATTTGAGCAAGCATATCCGTATTCAAATGGCAGGTTTCAACCCCTTTCACCACGGTTTTATTGGCCTTTTCAATTCCTTGCGACACACTGTTTATTTCATGTTGTAGCGAATCGATTTTTTTACGGATCTCTTCAGTAGAAGTCTGCGTGCGCCCTGCTAATGATCGCACTTCATCGGCAACGACCGCAAAACCACGCCCCTGCTCGCCAGCACGCGCTGCTTCAATCGCCGCATTAAGAGCCAGTAAGTTGGTCTGCTCGGCGATACCTTGGATAACATCAAGCACTTCAGCAATAGAATTACTTTCACTATGGAGCCGCTCAATAGCTTCCACCGCCATCCTCATCTCATCGCTCAACAAGCTGATTTCATTTCCCAACGCTTCCCCGACGTCGACACTTTGTGACCCTGTATCATTAGCTGATTTCACATAATCGGCAGCTCGACTAGCAAACTGCGCTACCTCACCAATTGAAGCACTCATTTGATTTACCGCCGCCGCGAGCGATTCTGTTCTCATACTCTGCTCGGCAACAGCGCCTCGCGTGCTCTCCATATTGGAAGACATACGATGAGTGCTGCCGTTGAGTGACTCCGTCGCCCGCGCAAACTGCTCAATGGTTTTCTGTAAGCTGCTAAATAGCTGGTTAAAGGCAACCGCAACTTCCGCCATTTCATCTTTACCCTTTTCACTTAAACGCGCGGTTAAATCATTCTCCTGATTAATCCGATGCAGCTCTAACGACGCACTGCGGATAGGTTTGGATATACCACTTCCCACGATGTAAGAAATAAAGAGTGAGAGCACCACAAGAACAGCAATGCTAATCAACACAGTTTGCAGTACTGAACGCTCTAAAGTCGAGACATCTTGCAACGCCTCAGATTGATCGATTTCAGTTAATATAGCCCATTTTTGTCCTAAAACATCCAGAGGTGCGTAAGCCGAAAGTACTTCAACATTACGATAGTCTTTGATGGTTTCTAGGCCTTGTCCACCCGCCAATGCCTGTCGTACCGCGTCGGTCTTGATGCGTTGACGTCCAATGGCCGAACCCTTGGTTTTGATTTGCTCAATGGTGGCAGGCTCAACACCAATATCAGTTAAAGTTTGAAAGTATTGCTCAGGATCTTCTAATAAAAACCGTGATTGACTGCGCAATAAACCATCTTGCCCCACAAGGTAAGTTTCTCCACTTTTACCGAGCCCCGCATCAGCCCAGCTACCGCCAAATGTCATGATGTTGTTGATCACATCGATCGGCATCTGAAAGATCAGCGTGCCTACCCGCTGCTGTTCTTTGAAAATTGGGGCCGAAATAAACGAAGCCGCTGCCTCATAGGAAGGATAATAAGGTGCAAAATCTTCGAGGTAGGATTGCCCCTCTTGCAAGTTTTTTGCCTTAGCAAATGCATGGCCTAGCCCCGAATTTTGATATGCGCCAGTTGATAAATTGGTCGCAAAATCCAGTTCTTTAAACACGGTATAAACCACGTTGCCTGACAAATCGACAAGGAAAATATCGTAATAGCCAAACGCTTCTAGAAATCGCCTAAATGAGGCGTGATAACGCCGGTGAGCTTCATCATAGCTGCTGCCCAATGAATCAAAATCCAAGTGATGTTTGGATCCAAGCTCGTTAGGGTTTACGCCGATGTAGCGAGCCTGCAGTGCTTTTCCCTGCTCTGAAAGCTGTGCAAACGCACCAAGTTCATTTGGCTGACTGCCACTGTTTTCCTGACGGTAAGTACGACCAAACTGATCACGATAATACCGTTCTAGCGCATCCATATCTTGGGGCGTTATACGGTGGGCAGGATAACGAGAGAACGAACGAGTAAAAGAATCCATTGCTTCTTGAGTCGATACCTCGGAAGACAAGGTCTCAATTTGCAGACGGATCTGTTTGAAATAGTTAGTTATTTCACTCTTTTTGATTTCGCGTACGGAGGTAAGTTGATTTGCGGCTCGGTCATAAAGTGCTTGGCTTGAGAGCTCTGATGCTCGCCACCCAACAAAACCACCACTGATTACCACGCCAACTGAACACAAGATAGTACATGCCGCAATGATTTTCGTTGATATTTTCATAGTCAAACCCTACGCATAGAAATGAACAACTTTTTGTAAAGCCATCGTCGCCCCCAGCCACTGGGTTTATATGAAATTTGTATTATGAGCTTTTCAAAGTGTAGGTCACGGTTTGGCTTTTGCGTAGAAAAACGACCTGATACATCCAAACGACTTGAAGTTGCAGGTAGGCTGCAAGTGAGCTCATCGCCATGAACACAAATAAACTCCATGCTTGGGGTGAGCAAACGTAGCCAGCACTGCTGCAGCTTCAAGTACACAACGAAGGGAAAATAACCATCAGGTCGAGATAAACCTAACATATTGATAGTAATAAGTTTAATCGATTAACCCATCGCATTTTGCGGCGCAGATAAAATCGTTTTTGTGCAGTCCTTTGATGGAATGGCTCCACCAAGTCACGGTCACTTTACCCCACTCCAATAACAAACTGGGGTGGTGGAATTCCGCTTCAGATAATTGAGCAACTTGGTTAGAAAATGCCCATGCCAACTTGAAGTTTTTGAACACATACACTTTTTCCAACTGGGGGATGCCATCACGTACAGCAATAAACCACCCCTCAAGTTCAGTGAGTAGTTGCTGCTGCTCGGGGATCGATAATGCTAGCGCATCAAGGCTACAAGCTTCACAACGTAATTCTTCAAGCATGGGTCTCTTCCTTGGGTTGAAATAAGGGGGCCAACAAGCCTGCCTGCATGGCGCTTTCTACCTGCTGTACAAGATTTTCTTGGCTCAAATGGTACAGTTCTCGTAGATCATCCAACACATAATAAATGGGTTGCATGATATCAATACGATATGGCGTTCTCAGCACTTGTTGGATGTCAAATTTTTTACGTATGGCCGTTTGATTATCAAGGCTATACACGGTTTCAGCGGGGGAGGATAAAATACCTCCGCCATAGATTTTTACACCGTCACTTTCTTGCACTAAACCAAATTCGACAGTAAACCAATAGAGCCGCGCCAAATAAGCTCTCTGTTTTGGGCTCGCGTTAGCCCCAAGCTTGCCGTAAACCTGAGTAAATGATGCAAAATCAGGATGAGTAAGCATCGCGCAATGACCAAAAATCTCATGAAAAAAATCCGGTTCTTGCAAATAGTCAAACTCTTCACGGCTACGCAAAAACGTGGCAACTGGAAATTTTTTCTCTGCCAACAAGGCGAAAAATCGATCAAAATTGATTAAAGCGGGCACTGGCTCAACTTGCCATCCGGTTTCACGTTGCAAAATACGGTTGATATCGGGCAACTGCGGAACCTGATCTTTAGAGAGTTGCAGCATCGCTAACCCATCCAAATAGGCTTGGCATGCTCGCTGCTCAATGACGGTCTCTTGACGCGCGATCAGATCATGCCAAATCCGATCCTCTTCGTTACTCCAGTCAATGAAACCTTTGCTATTTAATGGCTTAGAATGATACTGCGTCATACCACAACCTTTTAACAAATCGATTACATTAAGCCTATCGCCTCGTGAAAAGTCTGCCAATCTTAGGCTCGACATCTGACTACTCTCACGCGTAACAAATATTTTACATTTATGGTTTTTTTACTTAGATATCAGGGATATGATTATGGCCAACCCGTTTGACTTTACGGCATTCGCCGACAACACTAAACAGTGCCAACAGATCAGAAAATAAACGGATATATACCCACTTGTAGGGAACGCGATTATGTTTGAAGAAAATTTGACGCCGCACACACCGCTTTGGGTCCCTAGCCAAGACCGCATCAAAGCGTCCAATTTAAACCAGTTTATTGAGCACATTAATATGCAAGGTGAGGCGATAGAAAGCTACTCACAACTGCATCTCTGGTCCGTTGCCGAGAGAAAACAATTTTGGTTAGAAGTGTGGCAATTTTGCGATGTGATCGGCTTTCGTGGTAACTGCATTTACGGTGAGGGGATTGCGAGATGGGACGACTTCACCGCCGCCAGAGACACAATTTGGTTTCCCCAAGCACAATTGAACTACGCGGAAAATCTGCTCTCTTATGCGTTTCAACAACCAGAAGGCATTGCCGTTTGGTTTAAAAATGAAAATGGGCAAAGCAAGAAGCTAACATGGCAGCAACTCAGTGATCAGGTTTCTATTATCCAGCAGTGGTTAAAACAAAATGGAGTTGAAAAAGGTGATGTTGTCGCCGGTTACTTACCCTATATGACCGAAACTTTAGTGGCTATGTTAGCGACTACTAGCTTAGGAGCCGTTTGGACATCAACCTCTCCTGATTTCGGAGTCGACAGCGTAGTAGAACGTTTCGGCCAAGTACAACCCAAAATTTTATTCTGCTGCAATGGGTATACTTTTAATGGCAAAACCCACCTCATGGAAGAAAAAAACGGTCAGATTGCCGATGCTATTTCGAGCCTACACAACATTTGTCAGATCGAATATTTACAGCAACGCTCACTCACGGCTGATTTTAACGACGCTTTTTCTGATTGGAATGCGATTCTCGCAAGTTACCTTCCACGTGGGCTACGCTATGAACGCGTTAGCTTCAATGACCCACTGTTTATCTTGTACTCATCAGGTACGACAGGTAAACCCAAATGCATCGCCCATTCGGTTGGCGGTACGATTTTAAATCATCTCAAAGAACATCAATTACACTGTGATATTCAACCGGGCGATCGTGTGTTTTATTACACCACTTGTGGGTGGATGATGTGGAACTGGCATGTTTCGGCGCTCGCTAGCGGTGCTACGTTGGTCATTTATGATGGTAGCCCAATGTATCCGCAACCGGGAGTATTGTGGGATTTGGCAGAAGAAGCCAACATCACTTTGTTCGGTACATCGGCCAAATATTTAGAGGCACTGCAAAAAACCGCGTATTCACCGAGCGATTACTACCCTCTCTCCTCACTGAAAACATTGTGTTCAACAGGTTCGGTTTTGTACCCAAAACAGTTTGATTATGTATACGCCAACATAAAAGCGGACTTACACCTCGCCTCTATCTCGGGTGGAACCGATATTTGTGGCTGCTTCGTGCTTGGCAACCCCATATCGCCGGTATATCGAGGAGAATGCCAAGGCGCAGGCTTGGGACTTGATGTTGCCGTATTTAACGACCTTGGTCAACCCGTGATACAACAACGGGGAGAGTTAGTCTGCCGCAACAGTTTCCCTAATCAACCCATCGGGTTTTGGCATGACAATGGCCAACGTTATCACGATGCATATTGGAGCAAGTTCTCTGGTGTATGGCACCACGGTGATGAAGTTGAGTGGACCGACAATGGGGGAATACGTTTTTACGGGCGCAGTGACACCACCTTAAACCCTGGAGGCGTGCGTATCGGCACGTCGGAAATTTATCAGCAAGTGAATAGCTTGCCTGAAATACAAGATTCGGTCGCAGTGGGTCAGAAAATCGATAATGATGAGCAGATCATCCTTTTTGTACAACTGGTCCCACAGTGCGAACTCAACACCCTACTGGTGAACACCATCAAACAGCGCCTAAGAGAAAACTGCTCTCCTCGTCATGTTCCTGCGCAGATCCATTCCATCAGTGATGTGCCACGTACCAAATCCGGAAAACTGGTAGAACTCGCGGTGAAGCAAGTACTGCATGGCGAGACAGTCAAAAACTTAGGTGCAATTGCTAATCCTCATGTATTAGAAGAAATCCACGCGCTGTTTGCATAAACATTATTATTGAAATAAAGGCGATGGAAGTTGATGTAGGCGCATAGCGGTAAATATTTCGGCAGCTTGTCAAATAACCCGCATCTTTTCGTGTAATTTGTCAGTATGTCAGTGATATGCTTTTGAAAAAGTTTGGAGGAACCGCCTTTATTTATGGATTATATTCACCTTTCAAGAATCAGTTTAAAACACTTAACAGCGCTACACGTCATGCTCAGTACCCGCAGCGTCACGCAGACAGCAGCCCAGCTCTGCATTAGCCCTTCAAGCATCAGTAAAAACTTGTCGCAATTGCGCATTCTCTTGGAAGATGAACTATTTTATCGTGACGGTACACATTTGATACCTACCCCTTTCGCGCTACAAATGGGCCCCACTGTCCATTCAATCCTCTCTAGCATGAATGGATTGCTGCATCACTCAAATTTCGAACCTCAACATTATCAGGGGAAATACCGCCTTGCGATGCGAGAAAGTGCCTTTGAGTTGTTTGCTCCTATTTTGACAAACGTAATAAAAAATCATGCACCGCAAGCTTCCTTTACTATCTACTCGAAAGATCACTATGGCTTCGACGCCCTGCAAAGCGGGCTGATTGATTTCGTCATTTTACCACACGATATCAGCCAGCCCCCAACGCGAGATAAAGAGCTCGTGTGGGAAGTGATTGCTCACGATGAAATGGTCTGCTTAATGCGTAGTGATCATACTTTAGCCAATGAAGAACTCACTATCGATCACTACCTTGCTCAATCGCATATCGGCATCATGGACAAAGAGCTGGCTGAACCTTTTTTTGAACAGAATTTAGCTCAATCTCATCGAGCTCGTCATGTTCCGGTTGTTGTTGCTGACTTTGGTGCGGCCGCCATCTTATGCAAACATACCGACTCACTCTTTACTTGCTCCAAACGCTGGGCGGAACAAGCGATGCAAGCTAGGGAGTTGCTCATCAAACCGTTACCTTTCAATTATGGGAAAGTGGCTTACAGCTTAGTGTGGAATAAGGCCAGTATGAACGACCAAGCTTTGAAATGGTTGTGTGATCAGCTCAAAAAACCACACTGATGTTTGTGAATCAACATTGAAAATTTAGCTCAATGCTTAAAATAAAGAAGGCCAGCACTATTTTGCGCTGGCCTTCTTTATTTATCTTCTGATGTGCTTTTATTTTTGCTTAACCCTAGCCATGAGTTATCAGTCAACAAACAGAATTATTCGTGATCAACGCCTTATAGTCTTCTAGGGAGTGACTATCATGACACTTATCAACAAGCTAGAGCTTACGCAAGTTGGTCATTATGGAACAGTGAAATAATGTAAATAAGCCATTCTCAATCTGGAAAACCATCGATTTTATGATGTTATTTCCTACCAATGCCCATCACTACTGGCGCTAGACCTTTTGAATTTTTAATCTCAAACGCAACTGCGGTTTCCACTTGGCTAAAACCTGCGCTTTTCAGTTGTGTCTCAATTTGGTTTTGGCTAAGACCATAGTCAGGATCATCTTCTTCAACCAACCAGTCCCAATGAATAAAAACGCCATGCTCATCTAATAGAGAATGAATGATGGTAAATACTTCATTAAGATTCGGCACAAACGCGCACACAGATGACGCCACAACAAGATCGAATTGTTTGCGAAAGGCCGGATGTTGCGCGACTAGACCACGGGTCAGAAAATCCACCACGGGTTCAACGTTGACCAACTCTTTTTTATCCAACTCTTCAATCATGGCCTCAGAGCCATCGAGCGCGACAATATCTCTGGCATGGCGAGACATCATTTGGCTCAGCAAGCCCGTACCACACCCGAAATCAAGAACATGTTTACCTTCGAGAGTGACCCGTTTCTGTAATTGCTGAAACACATTTTGAGCAAAAAGCGTTGTGGATTCGTCCTGCTCCCACTGAGCCGCACACTCATCCCATTCGTTCGCCATCATGGCCTCCGTGTTACTTCTTGTATTGGGGAAATTTTCCCAAGAATAAACCAAAACTGTTTTACGTTCATAGAGTTACAGCTCAATCTTGACTAAGAAATGATGAACTGGCTTTGATTGGCGAGAAAACCGTCAGTTGGTAGAAGAACATCAGATAGGCAGTGGTACTAAAATTGTTTATGATCATCCCATTATTGTGCCTTAGAGAACGTTATGAACCTTTCTCAAATTGAAGCATTTTTCTCTGTCGCGGACACTGGCTCAGTCTCCGAAGCGGCGCGACAATTAGAATGTAACCGAACCAAACTCAGTATGGCGATTAAAGCGTTGGAGAAAGAGCTCGATACCGCTCTTTTTGTGCGCACTGGCAACAACCTGACTTTATCTGAAGCGGGGAAAGCAATTTATAAAGATTGTGAAAGTGTTTTGGTGACCATTGCGCGAATAAAGCATACCTGTACGCAAATATCACGGGGCTTCAACGCCGAGATGTGGATTGCCCGTGATGATTCTCTTCCTGATGCCTTGTGGCAAGATTTTGCACACCAGCTGAATAACCGTTTTCCCGCGACCTCGTTCAACCTTGTATTGGCTTCAAGCGGCGACTTAGCCAACTTGATTGCCACTCATCAAGTCGATTTTGCTTTTGGCGTCGATTACGAAAGAATCAACGACCCACGGATCACTTATCAACCTTTGGGTAAAATCCGGATGATGTCGGTGTGCAAAAGTGACCACCCGCTAACTAAAATTTCGCGAGTCACCGACGAAGAACTGCGCAGAGCAATGCAAGCCGTGATGGTCTATTTAAACGAAAAAGATAACCCCGAATTACAACCTTTCTCTCGTCGCTACATTGGCTTTTCCAGTTTCGATTACATGCTCAATACCATTTTGACTGAGAATGCATGGGGCGTATTGCCAGAACCTTTAATTCGCCACTTCCTACGTGAACAAAAGCTAACGGTGATTAAGCACACCTACGGTCTCACTCAAGAAGATTACTGCATGTTTACGGCCACTGGCATGGCCGAACACCCTGGCATGAACTGGTTAGCCGATAAGTTGCGTGACTATTTGTTTGATTTTTAATTTTCTTGTTTGATTTTTAATTTTCGTTGTTTGGTTTTTAAGATGCCCACATTTCAAACAATCTAAAGCGAAGACAGTCAGCGTCAATTATCCTGACAGGAAAATAACGGCATAACTAGTTGTTTTAATTAAAAATAAACTTAACCCCCAATATTCAAGCCAACGACCAATGCACTTAGAGATTGTCAAAACCGTGCTTTAAGCCAAAATAACAGCATGTTTTCAACAGGTAGTCTTTTATGTGTGCTCGAACAAGAAATAATGAAAATCGCATTTTGACGATTTCGGCCCTTTTAGCTTCTGGCTTTGCTGGTGGCGGACTTGTGGTTGGTATGCTTGTCGGTTCACTGGTTATCGTGTTTGACGGTGTGTATTCACTGGTTAGTTTGCTGTTAACATTATTGTCGCTGGTGGCGTCACGCTACATTCGTAAACCTTCTGACTCGACTTTTCCCTTTGGACGCGCGGTGCTAGAACCTGCGGTTATTGCTATCAAAGCCAGCGTTATTTTGTTAGTCGTGAGTTATTCGTTGTACTCGGCTGTCATGGCATTGTTTAGCGGTGGTCGAGAAGTGGATGCTTCTATCGCCACTGTTTTTGGCACAGTGAACGTGATTGGTTGTGCGATTGCGTGGTGGTTCATAGTCAACAAGAGTAAACGTTACTCTTCTGGTTTGATTGACGCTGAAGTAAAACAGTGGCAAATGGACACGCTATTAAGCGTCGCGGTAACGGTCGGTTTCATTGCCGCTTGGTTGATGACCTTGTCTCCTTGGGCAAAATATGCCGTCTATGCAGACCCAATCATGATGCTATTAATGTCGTTTTACTTTATCAAAGTGCCTTATGACATGCTTAAATCGGCAACGCGTGAATTGTTGATGATGTCACCAAGCAAAGAGATTTGTAAAACCGTGGATCAAGGTGTCATTGCCGTAGGTGAAGAATCAGAGCAAGATATCGAGTTGACTGCGGTGACTAAAGTCGGTCATGAGCTGTGGGTCAATGTCGATATTCGCCCTGATGAGAATGAAATGATTGCACTCGAAGATATCGAAAGTACTCGTCGCTCGCTACATAAGCGTTTATCAAAGCTGCCATTCGTACTGCAATTAACCATGAACGTGGCTCGCTAATCAGTCTCAATTAAACGGAAAAAGCCCTCTCGTTCCCGAGAGGGCTTTTTTTTATACATAATAAAGCTGTTGCGATGTCAGGCTATTGGCATTTTCTCTTGCACCGTCGATTGACGTTCTCTGGTCGCCCACCAACAAATTAAAGAACCCATCGTCACCATAATCACACCTTGCCAAAAGCTTAGCCCAAGCGCTACACCTAAGATTAGCGATGAAAGCAAGGTTGAAATCACTGGTGTGAAATAAGAAAGAGTCGCCAATAGAACCATGTTGCCACGCAAGATTGCCACATTCCAAAGTGCATAACCGCTGCCCATCACCACACCCGTTAACGCTAAATTCAAGGTTGCTGGAACGGTAAACACTAAAGTGCTTTCGCTGCTAAGAAAATACTTAATCCAGAGGGCGATAGCAGTAGCCATAAAGAACAGGATAATGGCATTTTGTCCATTGGCTAACTGTTTGGTGATATTGCAATAAACAGCCCAAATAATCGCCCCGCCAAACGCCATGCTATAGGTTAAGGGATTAGTCGCAATATTGGCTGATATTTGCATCACCGAAAACCCACTATCACCAGTAATGGTCCAAGCAACCCCGACAAATGCGAGCGCAACGCTTGGATACACAAGAATATGGACGGGTTTACGGCTGAGAAATACCGCAAACAACACCGTCAAGGCTGGCCACAAATAGTTAATCACCGCCATCTCGAGCGCTTGATGGCGATCATTGGCCATACCTAACGCTAATGCTAAGCAGATTTCGTAGCTCACAAAAAGCGCGCCACCGATCAGAACATAACGCAGAGAAAAGTGTTTGAATTTAGGCACGCCCATGACAAGCATCAGAAATACTGAGCTCACAGTGTAAATCAGTGCCGCCCTACCAATTGGGCTAAATTGCTCGGTGACCGTTCTGATTAGCCCCATTAGACAGCTCCACAGCAAGATAGCCGCAACACCAAATAGTGTATGTTTATGCTGCTTCAATGATGCCCTTCCTTAACTGCACTATGCAGGTCAGATGTTCCATTCATTTCTTTTAATGAACGGAGCACTCTCGCTGGTGTGCCCCCGACTAGGCTATCAGCTGGCACATCCTGATTGACCACTGAATTTGCCGCGACAACCGAACGCGCACCAATCGTGACTCCTTGATTAATCACAACGTTGCCACCAATCCATACGTCATCTTCAACCGTAATCGGCTTACAAAATGTTTCCCACAAGCGGCGGCTGCGATAATCCAAAGCATGCGCTGGCGTATAAAACTGGGTGTTAGGGCCAATCAAAACATGATTACCAATCGTGATTTTAGCGCCATCAAGCATAGTGACATTCATGTTGATAAAGGTTTCATCACCAATGGAAATTGTTTCACCGAATTCACAATAGAAAGGAGGCTGCACCACACTTTGTTGACCAATTTGACGATATAGCTGAGTTTGCAATTGATGGCGGGCTGTAGCATCGGCGCATTGGTTGATCTGCAACAGTAAATGTCCTGCTTTGCTACGAATGGCTTCCATTTCTGGGTCTGCACCGTCAAACACCATACCATTCATCATTTTTTCCATTTCGGTCATGAGCCGTTCCTCCTTATGCATCTAGTGTATTTAGACTACTTGGATAAACAAAAGAAAAAAGAGAAAAGCTCACTGTTTCACTTTCCTCTTTAATTTCAACCAACCTGTAACGCACAGGAAAAGGCAAGATCAGAGCATATTGCTTTTTCCTAGTCTTATTGATTGAATGGCTTAAACAATCGCCCAACTGTGAGTCATTGTGCCACCTTTGCCTAACATTAAGCAGACAGAACAGTACTTTTCTAATGAATCGGTCGTCACTTTTTCAACGACATTAGGGTCAAGATCAACGCCTGATACGTCGAAATGGATATTGACTAGCGTAAAAATCCGCGGCGCAGTTTCACGGCGCTCAGCCGTCAATTTGGCGTTACATGCAGTGACCTGTTGATTAGCCGATTTTAAGCCATCAACCACATCCACAGAGCTACAACCTCCCGCAGCCATCAGAACCATCTCCATCGGGCTAGGCGCGGTTGCACCACCATTGCCATCCATCACCACCGAATGACCAGATTGGGATTGGCCCAAGAACTTGAAATTTTCGACCCACTTTACTTCAGCTTGCATTATTTTTGCTCTCTTCTCTGTGCGATGAAACTACAGGTTATCGGTTGGAAAAATCACGCCCGTTTGGCGACGTATTTCTGTCAATAATTTGGAAACGGTGAGTGAGCGTAATTTGCATTGCTCATCTATTGTCTTGTTCTGTATCTGATCTGCAAATTTTTGTGCTTCGTAAAACATGCGGTTGGCGTGTTGCTCAATACTCAGATCTTGGGTTTGACCACTACGGTTAATTCTCGTAATGCGGTTGCAGGTAGAAATCATCTCAACGTGCAGTGCGGCCTCTTCACCTTGAATTTCGCTCGGCAAATAGGAGTCACTGGTTTTTGAATGCATTAATAGCACATCAAAACCGTCATATCCTAAGATCACACTGCCGTTACCATCAACCCCCGTCTCCAGTAAATGCGCTTGGGCTTGTACCGATTTAGGCTCACCAAACAGTTCAATGGCTGAGCCCAAACAGTAATAACCAATATCCATGATCGAACCATTAGAGAACTCGGGCAAAAAGGTATTGGGCATCTCACCTTTGAGATATTTAGGGTAACGAGAGGAATACTGGCAGTAGCTGAGCACCGCTTTACGGATAGCGCCAATCTGCGATAGCTCTTGTTTGAGAACGGAAAAATTGGGCAAATGTGGGGTTATAAAGGCCTCAAATAATACTACGCCATGCTGTTTGGCAACTTGATACATCTGCTGTGCTAATGAGAAATCAGAAGCCAGCGGCTTCTCACAGATAACATGTTTGCCCGCTTGCATCATTTGAATCGACTGTGGACCATGCAGTACATTCGGGCTGGCGATGTACACGGCATCCACATTGTCACTCTCACCTAGGCTCTTAAGGTCAGTAAACAAAGCAGGAGCATCGTATTTTTCGGCAAATTGTTTCGCCCTGTCCAGCGAACGGGAATAAACCGCTACGAGCTGAAATTTCCCAGTATCCAATGCCCCTTCAATAAACTGGTCAGTAATCCAGTTGGTTCCAATAACGGCTAAGCGAATCATCATCACATCCTTTCATTATTTTCACCTATTATCTGGAGTTACTCCGCAGGAAGCAATGTTAACCTCACCACTTATTATTTTCAGGTGGCCATTATTTTCAGGTAACCAAAATAAAGAAAACCCCACTAAGCTCTCGCTTAGTGGGGTTTCAGTTCTTACTCGCAGCAATCCAGCTACTGATAAGTGCTCCCTGCATCAATTCCTTGATAGTCTGCTGATTCCCTCAGCGCATTCCCTTTCATCGCCTTCCTAGCGGTGTCCTTAACTCCGTCGTCCCGACAGATGTGTGCACTTTTCCTTTGCACCGTCCATTAACTTTCCTTGATAACCATCCTAGTTATTCAGCATCCAGCTAATGTCCTTCGCTATCCTTGCCGATCATCCTTCCTGAATTATCGAATCTTCGTCCTGAAGATGACCTATCCTTGGGTCTTTCCTGTTCCGTGTCCGCTTCCTGCTGACAACTTCAGATTACGGATTTCACTTTTTTCAGCAATCCCCCACCTGTTGTTTTTTCTCTGCCAGAAAGACACAAAATGAAAATTATAATTTAAATTCAAATAATTAAAAATTTCAATCTCTTTTTATTGCATAGCAAAACGTTAAAGTCTCACGATACGTGTAAGAGATCTCTCACAAACTTAATCCTATAATTGCCTATCGCCGCAGCTAAGATACCCGCACGAAATGAGATAGAGCTCTCACTCTAATACTGATTGGCACGGCTGAATTCTGTTTAGAAATGAGAATTGCTCTAGACTAAGTGTGAGAAAACTAGGATATTAATGTCGATCTTAATCACACATCTCCCTCGCTACTGAGGAAATGCAAGAAAATCGTCAGAGGAACAACACATGATTTCGAAATGGGCACAGCGCTTTTACCAAATGGCAGAACTTGTTGGCTCTTGGAGTAAAGATCCCTCCACGCAAGTCGGCGCAGTGATCACTAAGCAAAATCGCATCGTTTCGGTTGGATTTAACGGTTACCCGCATGGTATTTCAGACAGTGCAGGCACCGATGATCGTGATATGAAATACCTCAAAACACTGCATGCTGAGGAAAATGCCATCCTATTCGCCAAGCGTGATTTGGATGGTTGCGAAATTTATGTGACACATTTTCCTTGCCCAAACTGTGCAGCAAAAATCATTCAAACTGGGATTTCCGCAGTACACTGCCCAGAACAAACAGAAGACTTCTTATCCCGTTGGGGTGATAAGATCAAAGTCAGCCAAGATATGTTTTTACAAGCGGGTGTTAAAGTAAACTGGCTACCGCTTAGTGATTTGAAATAATTAATCAATGGTCAAAAAAACCGCCCTGCCAAATTGGAAGGGCGGTTTTTGTTTGGGAGTGTTAACGAACAATCAGGCCGAGTAAAATACCAACTGCGCCAAAATCAGCATCACTAAACGTTGTGTTAGCAAAACCTAGGTTTCCAAGCACTGGCATTAAAAATACAGGTAAGAACGTGATCAATAAACCTTGCGCAAATGCGCCCAAAATAGCACCACGACGCCCACCTGTGGCATTACCAAATACCCCTGCGGCAGCACCAACAAAGAAGTGTGGAACAACCCCAGGAATAATCACTGTCAAACCCATAATGTAGAGTAAGAACATACCTAATAAGCCAGCAAGAAAACTAGATAGAAAGCCGACTAAGACAGCATTTGGGGCATAGGGGAATACCACAGGACAATCTAATGCTGGTTTAGCATTAGGAACTAGTTTGTCTGAAATACCTTTAAACGCAGGAACAATTTCAGCAATAACCATACGTACACCTTGTAAGATGACATATACACCCCCCGCAAACGTAATAGATTGCATCAGCGCAAACATAAACCAATGTTTTCCACCACTCACTTCACGCACAAATTCCCCACCAGCAAATAGACAGGTCACCATAAAGATGATGCCCATAGTAAATGAGATCGCAACGGGTGTATCACGTAAAAATAGTAAACTTTTAGGAACATTCATATCTTCCGTAGAATGTTCTTTATTACCAAATTTACTACCAATAAAACCAGCTAATACATAAGAAAGTGTAGAGAAGTGACCAATAGCAACATCGTCAGAACCTGTAACTTGACGCATATATCGATGTGCAATTGCTGGGAAAAACACCATAACACTACCAACGACAATGGAACCTAGGGCAATCAATGGAATACCGGACATACCGCTTGATGACAAAATTGCAGCCACCATCATCGACATAAATAAAGTGTGGTGCCCTGTTAAGAATATAAATTTCCATGGTGTAAGGCGTGCAATCAATATATTTACCAGCATCGCGAAAAACATGATCATCGCCATTTCTTTACCAAATGACTTTTGAGCAATAGACACGATGGCTTCATTATTTGGAACGACACCAGTAATGCCAAAAGCATGCTGAAATATGGTCGCAAAATCTCCTAGCGAACCAACAACTAGCCCCGCACCAGCTCCAAGAATAATGAAGCCCAAAATAGTTTTCACGGTACCTTTAATGCATTCCGTCAATGGTTTTTTCTGTGCGATCAAACCTATTAATGCGATCAAGCCAACTAACACTGCTGGCTCAGAAAGCACGTCATTCATTAAAAAATTAAAGAATTCCATAGTGCCTCCTACAACACACCAAGTTCTTGAAGAGCCGCTGACAAACTTTCTTTCATTGCTTTTTTATCGACCATATTATCCAAACTCACAATCTTAGGCTCAACACCCAATGATTTTAGTTGGTCTGTTATATCATTTGTACCAATAAAGATGTCGCAAACGGTCCCCTTTGCGGAACCTAAATCTATGTGGTCGATTTCAGCGTCAACATTTAGATCTTTCACTATATTTTTTATGCTTATTTCCATCATCAAACTTGTACCTAGGCCGTGGCCGCAAACTACCATAATTTTCATTATATTCACCCTCTGCTTTATTGTATTTTTACTATTATTTATCGTGTTTTTACTATTAATAGTCTTGGATAACACGCAAAATATCTTCAACAGATTTGGCTGAGCAGATATATTCTACGTCTTCTTCATTCATAAATAATTCGGCTAATTTAGATATTGCATCTACGTGACTATTGCTATCTGTCGCGGCCAAAGTAACCAGCATTTTTACAGGATCATTGCCATCCGAATTAAAGTTAACTCCATCTTGAATTACCGTTAGGCCAAATGCTAAACGATTAACCCCATCTTCAGGTCGAGCATGAGGCATCGCCATTCCAGGTCCAACAACATAATAAGGACCGAGCTCCCTATGTGACCGAAATATAGCCTCAACATAACTTGGATTAATGGCCTTATTTTCAATCAATGGTTGACATGCTTTGCGAATTGCATCTTGCCAGTCGTCAGCCGATTTATGCACTCGAATAACGTCTTCGGTTAATAGTTCACGTAACATTTTTTAGGTTCTTGATATGAATAGGTAGCATCAATTTATCTGTCTATCCAAATAGAAAACCAGATCGAAATCACAAATGGTAGCGCTATCTTTATGTGTTGGCTTGATTTGTGATAGCGCTATCATTTATTGAAATCATAGTATTTCATGTATCGGTGCAACAATAGTTATACGGTAATATCAACACGCCCGAGTGTGTGTGTTAAAATCACATCGCTAACTTATTAATAACATGAAGATAAATATGAGCGAATCGCGAAAACGTAGAAGCACGGGAAAGGTTACCATTGCCGATGTCGCAGCTAAGGCGGGTGTTGGCACAATGACGGTATCAAGAGCATTAAGAACACCTGAGCTTGTTTCTAGCAAACTAAGAGAAAAAATAGAATTTGTTGTTGAAGAACTAGGTTATATCCCAAATAAAGCAGCTGGCGCTTTAGCATCTGGCGAAAACTATTCAATAGCATTAATCATCCCATCGCTAATTGAAAAATCTTGCGCTGTGTTTTTACCCAATTTCCAACATTCGCTTAACCGTCAGGGATACCAGTTACTGCTCGGTTATAGTGATTATTCCATTGATAATGAAGAGAAACTATTAGCCACTTTCTTGGAAAGTCAACCAGCAGCTGTTGTGCTATTCGGAAGCGAGCACAGTTCAAAAAGTCACCAACTTCTTCAACGCGCTAACATTCCCGTCATTGAAATTGCTGAGTTGAATGAGTCATCAACGTATCTGAATGTCGGCGTTGATTACTACAAAGTTGGCAAACAATGTACTCAACATCTCATTGAAAATAGATATCAAAATATAGGGTTTATTGGAGCACGTAGCCACCACTCCGTTCTAAGAAATGAACTGCGGGGTTGGCAAAGCGCATTAATTGATAACTACCAAGCACCTGATCACTTTCTAACAACTCATGAAGCTCCCTCTGCACACTTAGGTAAGGAAGGAATTTCTAAATTGTTATTAAGGGACTCAACGCTTGATGCTGTGGTATGTAGCCACGAAGAAATAGCTCTGGGAGTATTATTCGAGTGTCAGCGTAGGCTGATTAAAGTTCCTACGGAAATGGCCATCATCTGTTTGGATGGATCATCTCTTTGTCAGTATGCTTTTCCAGCCATTAGTGCCGCTCATGTCAATTATGAACAGCTTGGTCTTTTGGCCGCTGAGCGCTTATTAAAACAAATCAAAGAACAAACTCTTGAACTGGAATCAACAAACGTTGGCTTCCAGTTACAAAAACGAGCTAGTACCGTTCGTCCGTGATCACCTTGTCGCAATCAACAAGGTGGCTTACAGGCTTACAGCTGAATTTTCTTAATCATCCCAGCTTCAGCATGGCCGGGTATATTGCAGGCGAACTCAACATTATTATCACCATGGAAGTGCCATGACAGTTGTTTCGCTTTACCCGGTGCCACGGTGACGACACTGCCACCATCGTGTTTATGATTGCCCATTTGGCGCATCATTTCTCGGTGTTTTAGCTGCTCGGCGGCTGAACCAATCGAAAATTCGTGCTCAATTTTGCCTGTGTTCATAACGACAAATTGCACCACATCATCGGGTTCAATATTCACCTCCTTTTTGAAGGTGATTTTCATGTCATCCGAGAGTAAAACATGCACCACTTTATCGGGTTTGGCTCCTTTGGCAGGCATGCCGACTTCTGACATGTCATCCATCGCCATGTTCATCGTGTCTGTTTGCTTCATCACCATGCTGCCATGATCCATTTTGCTATGATCCATTTCAGCCATGACAGAAGAAGTGAACAACGCCAGTGAAAGTGTAATTAGTGCTTTTTTCATTTTGATTTTCCTTAAATTCATCCAGTTACTATTTATTTTCCGATTAGTGCTTAGCTTTTACTTTGCCAGCTGCACGCTATTTGAGTGTTGCGATTTCACGGTTTTTCCATAACTTGAATACCGCAGGTAGAACCAATAATGTGAGCAATAGTGCTGAAGCCATGCCTCCAATCATGGGGGCGGCAATGCGCTGCATTACCTCCGAACCGGTTCCCGTGCCATACATAATCGGGATCAGGCCAATAATAACTGTCAGTACCGTCATCATGACTGGGCGCACGCGCTGTCCTGCTCCTTCGCCAATGGCATTGATGAGATCTTGGCTGTCAATGACCGCACCATTTTCTTGCGCATCAATTTTTTTGTAGTGCCAAGCTTGGTTTAAATAAACGAGCATGATCACGCCAATTTCTACCGCAACACCTGAAAGTGCAATAAAGCCCACTCCCACGGCGATTGAAAAGTTGTAGCCAAGGTAGTGCATCAACCACACGCCACCCACCATCGCCAACGGCAATGTCGCCATAATGATCAACACCTCTCCGATTCGACGGAAACTGAAATAGAGTAGCAACATGATGATTGCGATCGTGATCGGTGCGACGACGCTCAAGCGTGCTTTGGCTCGCTCCATGTATTCATATTGACCAGACCATACGAGAGAATATCCCGCTGGCAGCTGTAATTGCTCCGCTACCGCTTGTTGCGCCTCTGCCACATATGAACCGAGATCGCGTCCATCAATATCGACAAAGACCCAGCCGTTTGGCCGTGCGTTTTCGGTTTTGATCATCGGCGGGCCGTCTTCGTAGCGAATATCAGCCACATCGGCCAAGGCCAAACGTGCACCGTTTTGAGTCACCAAAGGTAAGTTTTGCAGCTTCACTACCGAATCACGGTAATCTTGCGGGTAACGTACATTGATCGGGTAACGCTCTAACCCCTCAATGGTTTCCCCTACATTCATGCCCCCTACTGCGGTTGAAACCACTTGTTGCACATCTTTAATGCTTAGCCCATAGCGCGCCGCTTGTAACCGATTGATGTCTATCGTTACATAACGTCCACCAGCCACACGTTCAGCATAAACCGATGCCGTGCCTTGAACGCGGTTAAGGATAGGTTCAAGCTGCGCACCGATGGCTTCAATCTGTTTGAGATCGGGACCCGCTATCTTGATACCAATCGGCGTTTTGATCCCTGTAGCTAACATATCGATGCGTGTTTTGATTGGCATCACCCACGCGTTGGTTAACCCCGGAAATTGCACTAAGCTGTCAAATTCCTTACGTAGCGATTCTGTGGTTACGCCTTCACGCCATTGATCGCGAGGTTTAAGTTGGATCACCGTTTCAATCATGGTTAAGGGCGCGGGATCGGTTGCGGTTTCTGCACGCCCCATTTTGCCCCACACGGTTTTGACCTCTGGTACGGTTTTGATGAGTTTATTGGTTTGCTGCAATAGCTCACGCGCCTTACCAATCGAGATCCCTGGATAGGTTGTCGGCATGTACATGAGATCGCCTTCATCTAATGGCGGAATAAACTCACTGCCTAATTTGCTCATTGGGTAATAAGCGGAAGCCATTAATGCCAAAGCCAATACAATCATGCTTTTGGGATAACGCAAACTCAGGTTGAGTAGTGGACGATAAAGTGCCACAAGCCCTTTATTGATAGGATTTTTGTGCTCGGAAATAATATTGCCACGCACAAAATAGCCCATAAGAACAGGGACGAGCGTGATCGCTAAACCTGCAGCGGCGGCCATGGCATAGGTTTTAGTAAACGCCAATGGCGAGAACATCTTACCTTCTTGGCCTTCGAGTGCGAAGACGGGCACAAAACTTAACGTAATGATAAGTAGTGAGAAAAATAGTGGCGCACCGACTTCTTCAGCGGCTTTGCCAATCACCTGCCAGCGATTTTTGTCGGTCAGTGGGGTGCGTTCAATATGTTTATGCACATTTTCGATCATCACAATCGCCCCATCGACCATAGCACCGATAGCAATGGCGATCCCCCCAAGTGACATGATGTTGGCATTGATACCTTGCCAGTGCATCACAATAAACGCCGATAGAATGCCCACGGGCAAACTCAAAGCAATCACTAGTGATGAGCGGATATGGAATAAAAACAGCGCACACACGACCGCAACGACAATGAACTCTTCTGCTAGCTTATGCCAAAGGTTTTCAACGGCTTGATTGATCAAGGTTGAACGATCATAAGTGGCAACAATTTCGACACCTTCCGGTAAACTGCGTTGGAGATCAGTCAATTTCGCTTTGACGTCATCAATCACTTGGCTAGCATTTTCGCCAAAACGCATCACGATCACACCTCCAACCGCTTCTCCTTCACCGTTAAACTCAGAAATACCACGACGCATTTGTGGGCCGAGGTTAATATCCGCCACATCACCTAACAATAATGGCGTTCCTTTATCGGTCACTTTCAGTGGTAGCGCTTTAATGTCATCAATGCTAGTCAGATAGCCGCTGGTGCGTACCATGTGTTCGGCTTCCGCAACCTCAATCACTGACGCTCCCGACTCTTGGTTACCATTTTGGATCGCCGCATTGATTTGTTGCAAAGTCAGGTTATAAGCGCGTAGCTTTGCCGGATCAATTTGCACTTGATACTGCTTAACCATGCCGCCAACGGTAGCCACTTCGGAGACACCATTCACCGTTTGCAGCTCGTACTTCAAAAACCAATCTTGCAAACTGCGTAGCTGTGCAAGATCGTGTTGGCCGGTTTTATCTTGCAGTACATAACTGTAGATCCAGCCAACCCCCGTCGCATCGGGCCCCAAGGTTGGTTTGGCATTGGGTGGCAGTTTTGGTGTCACTTGGCTTAGATATTCCAATACCCGCGAGCGAGCCCAATACATGTCGGTTTTATCATCAAAGATGATGTAGACGTAGGAATCACCGAAGAATGAATAACCACGGACCGTTTCTGCCCCCGGAACGGCAAGCATCGCCGTTGTGAGCGGGTAAGTGACCTGATCTTCCACTACCTGCGGCGCTTGGCCGGGATAGCTGGTTTTGATGATCACTTGCACATCTGAGAGATCCGGTAAAGCATCAACAGGCGTGTTCTTTACACTGTAAAGTCCGCCCAAAGTGAGAAACAGAGCCGCCACCAATACCAAAAATCGGTTATTGATCGACCAACGAATAATCGCACCGATCATTGTTGACCTCCTAACGTTTCTGCTGCAGTCATGTTCGTCGCACTACTTGCCTGCTCACTCGCTTCCAGTGCTTTTAGTACATATTCGTCACCCTGTTTTGCCACTAAAAATCGAACCGTTTGCCCTTCAGCAAATAAGCTGAGATCCAACGCCTCGTCGACCGTGAAATTGATCTGACCTGCTTGCCAACCCCATTTGCTTACTGGTTTGTAATTGAGAGTGATCATCCCAAAATCTGCCATCAATGTGCTGACATCACCCGTTAACCACGCTTCATTGGCAGCTTCCACTCCGTTAATTCGCGACAAATCAGCGCTTTGGCTCGACTCTGAATCTAATAGGAAATGCGCCGACGTGACGACCGTGTCTTGCTCCGTTAACCCTTGTAAAACTTCAAGGTGTTCGCCTGCTTCGCGGCCAACTTTAATCCTTGCTGAGCGGTATTTGCCATTTCCTTCAGCAAGTACGACTCGCGTCATGCCGCCCGAATGAATAACTGCTGATTTAGGAATGGTGAGCACCGCTTGTTGCGATACGGGCTGCAACGCGATATTGGCGAACATGTTAGGCTTCAACTCTCCATTCGGGTTAAGAAATTTCAAACGCATACGCAGCGTTCGGGTTTTCGGATCCAAAATGGGATAGACGTAATCTATCTTCCCTTGCCACTCCTTGCCGGGAAGAGCATCCAGTGTCATTGACGCTAAACTACCCGACGTAATCCAATGTGCTTGGCGCTCAAATACCTCAGCATCGACCCACACTTCGCTTAAAGGGCCTGCGCTTATCACCGCTTGCGCTGGCGATAAGTAACCCCCTTCGCGAATATTCAAACTCGCAATCACCCCATCAGCAATGGCTTTGACCTCTATCGATTGAGTGGCTTTGCCTCGAGTAATAATCTGTCTGATCTGTTCACGATCAACCCCCAGTGAAACCAAACGCTCGGTTGCGCCTTTCAGTAAACTTTCACGGCTGGCTTGGTGAGCATTTAACAGCTCCTCTTGCGCTTTAACCAGCTCTGGTGAGTAGAGCGTAAATAAGACATCGCCTTTACGTACCCGCTCTCCAACCGCATTAATGTTCAGTTTTTCAACCCAACCGGCAACGCGAACGTTCGTTTGCCACAATAAACTGTCATCAAATGCAATGTAGCCCACTGTCTCAATGCGTGGAGATAACGGCGCAAACACCACGGGTTGCGTTTTCACACCTAGGTTATTTTCGACCGCAGCACTGATGGTCACCGTGCCACTCTTCTCTTGTGCTTGCGTCAGCGATTCGGTGTACACCGGGATGAGGTCCATCCCCATCGGCGACTTACCCGGTTTATCGCGTTTATAGTTTGGGTCCATCGGCGCAACCCAATACAGCGGTTCAGATGTGGCTTTGGCTGAGTTCATCGCCTCCATATCATGACCAGACAGGTATTGATTAATGCCAAACCCCAGTAATCCACCTATCGCTAAGGAAAGTACGGCTATGTTTAATGATTTCATTGAGTTCTCCTACTTTTCTACAGGCGTAAGTTTTTCTACAGACGTAAGTGTTTCTAAAGAGGTAAGTGAAGGGGCGCTAACTTGAAAATCGAACCCATTTAACAGATAAGCAAGGTTACTTTTGGTTAGATTTAGATCGGCCATTAGGCGTACTTGCTCTAGTTGTAACGCCAATTCATCGCTGGCGGCACTGACGACATCATTAAACTGGGAGGTATTGTTTTCATAGCCTCTCTCAACCGCTTGAGTGCGCGCTTTCGCTTGCGTTAATAAGGTGGTTTGATAGCGCGATAAACGCTGTTCGAGGTTCGTTTTATCAACCAGTAAGGCATTCACTTTGGCATTCATCTGCGCCAATAGAACGTCACGCTGTGATTTAGCCGCGCCCACTTGATATTGCGCCGCCGCGTGATTTCTATCTTGACGGTTCCCTGTAAACAGCGGGATATCCATGGTGAGATAAGCACTGACCATATCGGCTGCGGACCCACCTTGCATGCTGCTTGCTTGGCGATAGGCGTACATCACTTCGACACCAAACTGAGGTTGATAGGCCGTTTGTGCTATTTCGACTTGCGTTTGGTTGGTGTGAATTGTCGCTTCTGCCATGCCGACCATCGGGTGAGTGACCAATAAAGCATAGTGAGTGGTGCTGCCATTAATGGCCGCCAATTGCGCATCTAAACGGGACCAGTTCACTGACTCTTCAGCGGCTAACATCGGCTGTTCAACCAACCAAGCGCTACCTAACCATTCGGATAATTGCGACACAATACGTTGCTGTATTTGTTGATTGGCTTGTAATTTTTCGTCCAACTTGGAAACTTGTAACTGCGCTTGCAGCAGATCTTGCGCTTCGCTTTTACCTAATGAATAGTTCGTTTCAATAAAACCAGCCAGCTCACGCATTAAGGTTTGGTTTGCCCGCACGATACGTTCAGCGCGTTGTTGGTAGCCTAACTCTAACCATAATTGAGTCATGCTGTTTGCCACTTCCAACTCACGTAAATTAACCTGAAGCGCAACGCCACTGGCTTGTTGCTTTGCTTTTTTCGCTTGTAATGCCAAGCTTGAACCCCGTTCAAACTGCTGCATTAAACCCACAGAAATGTTAGTCATAGGATCTTCATCAAACTTAAAACTATCAATGGGCAAACCACCAAAGCCAACTTTGATCTTAGGATCCATTAGGGTTGAACTGGCAATTCCCGTTTCTTGTATTGCTTGAGATTGAGCAAAATATTGCTTGCGGACGGCATCATTCGATAATGCAGCGTCAATCAGCTGAGCTAATTGTTTTGCATGCGAATCAGGCTGGGCCATCGCTTCTAGTGGGTCTAGTGGGGCTGCCCTCACCATTAAGGGGAATGACAAAACGCCCACTATACTGATCGACCAAGCGATCACAGAGAGTTTAAGGTTCACAATAAAATTCCATCTTTCATGCATCGCAAAGATTGAGATGCAACAGAGAGTCACGCACCTAGTTAAAGGCCGCACAAACACGCCATAAGCGTAATGAAAGGGAAATTAAGCGATAGGGGGACGGTAAAGTGAGCGAGCGACCATCACAATGCCACGCGTTGCTTCTGCATTGATCAACAATAAAACCGCGTGAGGTGTGAAGGGTTGGTGTTCAGTGATAAAGAAAGCTAACGTGGTCATGCACATGACGCTGCAACAGGAATCAGCACCTTGGTCGCTGTGATCGATACAATCGTTACTCATCGCTGATGAAGTCATGTCACTTGCATCGGAATCATGGTGCGCGGCGTTCATATTTGAGCAGTGTTGCGGCGGGTTTGCATCATCATTCACTGAATGGGATACAGCCGAAATCGGTGACATTGTGATCGCCATTAAAGGTGCGCTAGACACTAAGCTTGAAGCAAGCAGCGTCATCATCACCAACATGGAAACCCAAATTGTATGCAGCGAAAGTTGCATATCCAATATCACTATCTGACTGAAAACTCCCACAGACTAAAGCTTGCCCTAGGGGTAAGGTCAATTAATTTAAATTTCGAAAATCGATAAAAATAGCGATTAGGCTATCTTCTCAAGAGTTCGCCACTTGCAGATCGCTAAAAATATCAAAAAGTTGCTTGGATTTATAAGGTTTGGGCAAATACGCATCCATGCCCGCGTCAAAGCAGCTTTTAATATCCTCCTCCAAAACGCTGGCGGTTAAGGCGATAATGGGTAATTTTTCAACGCCTTGCTCTTTTTCCCATTCGCGGATTTTCTTAGTCGCGGTTAAGCCATCCATCACTGGCATCATGCAGTCCATTAACACCGCAGCAAAATGTCCCCCTTGGGTGATGGCATCTACCGCTTCTTGCCCATTGTTGGCCACCACATAACCAATCCCTGCTTTTTCAAGGAAGAAGCTGGCGATTTTTTGGTTCATCAAATTGTCTTCAACAATCAAAATACGCTTATGATTGCACTCTAAGTAGTCTAACTGACTCTCCTCGACTGGCGTTAAAGCCGTCTCTGTATCGGCTACTAATGCTTTGAGGACACGCTCAAAACGCGCCCCTAAAAAAGGCAACGTGATGCTTGCCTGCGCAAGATGAATTGCGTCTTTGTTGACGAACAAGTGATGCTGCAGAACCACTATTTTTGCACTGGAAAAATGCTCACGCAGCGCAATGAGATCCGATTGCACGCTGTGGCTTAAGCTTTGGCAATATAAAATACATACGGCGCTAAGCCCACTCTTGACTGCTTGTTCAACATCACGTGCTTCATTGAGTTGAATCCCCCATTGAACGCATTCACGCCGAATAGCGGATGAGTAGTTAGACATATTGGTAATTAACAACGCCTGCGTGGCAAGAGGCTCAACTTGCGGCTGATCTTCGGCAACCTTAATGGGAACGACAAATTCAAAGCAGCTACCTAAGCCTTTAGTGGACTGTACATGAATGTCACCCTGCATCAGATCGACTAATTGACGGCAGATAGCCAACCCTAGCCCAGTCCCGCCAAAACGACGGGTAATACTGCTATCTTCTTGAATAAAGGGATCAAAAATCGTATTCAACATCTATTTATCGATGCCACTTCCCGTATCGGATACAGCAAAACGTATCGAGGTTATATCGCCCGTTTCTAAGGTTAAGCCAGTGTTGACATAGCCATCTTTGGTAAATTTCACCGCATTGGACAACAAGTTCATCAGGACCTGCTTCAGACGATATTCATCCGCGATGATAAAACGAGGTAATGTAGGGTCGAGATAAATATTAAGCTCGATATGCTGGCTCAACGCTTTCGCGTTCACCAAGTTCACCGTGTCGTATACCAATTCAGCGAGTTCAAAGCGATGCGGAGCAAGCTCCAAGTTGCCTGATTCAATTTTAGATAAATCGAGAATATCGTTAATCAAGATCAGCAACGCTTGCGAAGAGGTATCAATATCGGCCAGGATTTCACGTTCATTCCCCGTAAACTCGCTGCGTGACAATATTTCAGTCATACCGATAATGCCATTAAGAGGCGTTCGGATCTCATGCGACATATTGGCTAAGAACGCGCTTTTGGCTCGATTAGCGGCAATTGCCGCTTCCTTTGTTTCCACCAAAGCACTCTCGTACTGTTGCTGTTTCTCAATAATATGGTTGAGATTGATTGTAAAGCGGGAAAACTCATCTTTGCCATCAATCGGGATCTGTTCAATGCCGTTCTGCTTTTCACGCAATCGACTCATGGTATTGATGATCCGCTTAAGCTTTGACGAGATGCGGTATGAGGTACTTGCTCCTAGCACAAACAGCAGCGCCAGCACGACCAACAGCGATGCCGATATACTTAACATACCCATTTTTTCTTGCTGGAGGCGCACATTCAGTTGAGCCGATAAGTGTTGGTTGACACTTTGCACCAGTTTATCTATCGCCAAGTAACGCTCTTCCACATTTTTGACATAAGAAGCTAATGCTTGAGGATCCGCTTCATTACTAACGATTTTTTCGCGAATCAAAGCAGCTTGGCGAAATTCAGGTTGCGTAAACAACTGCACCAGTTGTTCGAGTGGAGCGCCGTTATCAATGATACGTTCGAAGTATTGTTGCTGGCGCTCAACAGCTTGAAAGTATTCTGTTTGTCGAGATTGAAACACCTCTTGATCAATGGTTAATTCTTTGATTAACCACGCCTCTTTTTGCACCCAAAATGCAAACCAATGCAGGTCGCTATACACCAGATCCAAGGTATGGATATCAACAGGCGCAAGAAAACTGTTGGTTTTTTGCAGATCGGCCATCACTTCATACAAAAGATTAAATACTTGGTGGCCTAATTCTAGGGTCTCGCTTTGTGAGGCCGACGGCAACTCATCCAACAAATGGTGAAGGTCAAGCACACGGTTTTCTATCAATGTACGGTTGCTTTTACTCCCAAAATGACTATTTGTAGAACCTGTATCCAGCACAATTTTATCCAGCGATTCAGCTAACTCCTGCTTGAGCTGCGGCCGAGAGTCCTCGCTATTTTCGCTGCGCAACTGCACACTGAGCAAGGTATAAAAAAGGGCTGAACTGGTGGTGACCTGATTAATTGCTCCAATCTTTTGGTTCAACACATGGTATGTGTCTAAACGGCTTTCAAATGGGAGGAATAGACGCCATGCCACAGCCAGAATAACCAGTGTTGGTATGAGGCAGAGTAAGAACAACCGTGCCTTAATTGAGAAGTGGGTAAGTATTACCATTGTTATCATCCTTGGAAGTAATACATCCTAGCCAATGGTTAAATAGTAGACGTTATTTTATGCGTCTGCGCTCTTATTAAGATAAAACCAGCGCGGTAACTAAAGCGTTGCGCGTCACGATTCATCCAATAAGCGTAATGGTGAATTAACCGAAAACTCACCATATTTTAAGATAACAATTTGAATCTAATCTCATTTTTATGAAAAAGAAAAAACCTCAGGCATCAAATATTTGAAGCAGACCATTATCATCACAAAATAAGTCGCGACTTTAGAATTTGTCAATATCTCTAACCACCGCCAAAAACCACTCAATACGCTGATTTTTACCTAGTTTTCAGTAAAAAATGTCGCTATTATTTTTGCTAGCAGAATAACCATTCCACATTTACAATCCGGCCACATAAAAACAACAATAAACATCGACTTGTATCTCAGCACAGATGACCGTGCAAGATACGCGTTCACCAGCCCTACACTGTGAACATTACTGCTTAACATAACGTGAAAGGTCCCAAGTCAATATGAGCCCAGAGAAACATCTCTCAGACTGGCAAGCCAGCCAAACGATTGCTGAATCCATGTCCCCCCTCATCGGCCAGCTTTATCGCCAACAAGGTGTTGAAGTGGTTTTGTTTGGAAAAACACTCATCAACGCCACCACCATTGATATCATCAAGGCACATCGTGTTGTTCGTCGCTACACAGGTGAGGTGCTTTCAACCCAGCAAACGATGTCGATTTTACAAAAGTTGACCACGCTTGCTCTGTCGCCATGCCGTATCGACATTGGCCAACTTGCTCATCAATTTTGGCAACAACATGATGATGAACATGGCCTTGAGGATTACCTGCTAACGGCGCTTAATGGTGCGTTGAATGGTGAAACACTCAGTGAACCTAAGGATGTGGTGCTGTACGGTTTTGGTCGTATTGGTCGCTTGCTGACTCGTCTTTTGATAGAAAAAAGTGGCCCGGGCTATCCACTGCGCTTGCGAGCGATTGTCGTTCGTGGGGGTAAAGCAGGAGATTTAGAAAAACGGGCAAGCTTGCTACGCCGTGACTCAGTTCATGGCCAGTTTAACGGCAGCATCATCATCGATGAGGCTCGCAAGGCCATTATTGCCAACGGCAATTATATCCAAATCATCTACGCCAATAAGCCGCAAGAGGTTGATTATTCACACTATGGTATTCATAACGCGTTAGTGGTCGACAATACTGGTGTTTGGCGTGATAGCGAAGGGCTTAGTCAACACTTGAGCTGCCAAGGTGTGAGTAAAGTGCTGCTGACAGCACCCGGCAAAGGTGAGATTAAAAATATCGTGTTCGGCGTAAACCACGCTGATATTCAGCCCGAAGACACCATTATCTCAGCCGCTAGTTGCACCACCAACGCCATCACACCAGTGCTGAAAGCGATTCATGATCAATATGGCGTACTTTCTGGCCATATCGAAACGGTGCACTCTTTTACCAATGACCAAAACCTTATCGACAATTTCCATTCAGGTGAACGACGTGGCCGCAGCGCATCGCTCAACATGGTGTTAACCTCAACGGGTGCCGCCAAAGCGGTTGCAAAAGCGTTACCTGAACTCGCGGGTAAGTTAACCGGTAATGCAATTCGTGTCCCCACGCCAAACGTGTCGATGGCCGTGGCTAACCTCAACTTAGCCAATGCAGTGAATAAGCAAGATCTTAACGCGTATTTACGTGAAATGGCGCTTAGCTCGCCACTTTCAGCGCAAATTGATTACACCGACTCCACAGAAATTGTCTCCAGTGATTTGGTTGGCTCTCGCCATGCTGGCGTGGTTGATGGTGCTGCGACGATCGCTCAAGACAACCGCTGCGTGCTCTACATTTGGTATGACAATGAATTTGGCTACAGCGGCCAAGTTGTACATTGTATGGAGCAGATGATGGGCGTTCGTTACCGAACTTTCCCAGCTATCGCCCAGTAAACGGCTTAATATTGTTTTTATCTCCACAACATAATAATAGTGAGTGTTTATCTCACCTCCCCCTGCTTGCCGCCTTTTGATATAAGGCGGCTTTTTTATGAAGTGATCAGTTCAATGAGATTTCAACGTCCGAAACTAATCTGCTCGAACACGCTAAGACATAGCCTTGTTCACGCAGCACCTTCTGGTCATTTAAAGCCAAAGGTTGCAAAATATTCATCAAGTTTCGATGAGGAATGCTGGTGCAGTTGGTCCGATATAAATTTCTTTCACACCCAATGCGAGTAGCGTCAGATCGATAACGATCGCCTTTTGTTCAAACCAAGAAAGAACTAATGTCAGTGGGAGTTCACTCACACCACAAACAAAGACACCAAAATGACTCAAAATTTGAACTGTCTGTCAGAGTCCCAAGATTATTGGGGGAATGAACATCGTCCATACCACTCCAAAAAATTAGAGACACAACATTCATGTTGGATTCATCTTGGCTGCGTTAACCTAGCTTCAATTCAGAAAGAGGTACAGGTTATGAATAGATTTATTGTGACTACATTTGCGCTGGTTGTAGGGTTTTTTGCGTTGATGCTGAGTTTGCTGCTCGCCATTCCTCTCGCTATTGCAGCGATCATCACTGGCAAACGTATAGAAAAGCAGCTCAAGCGCCACACCTTTACGTCAAAAAGCGGCTACGTTATTGAAGGTGAATATGAAGAAAAAACTCAAACACACTATTGATGAACAGCCCTATTCGCACTCTTTCATTGGCACGGCGAAACTCATTAGAAGCGGGAGGCATTTCCTCCCGCTTTTTTAGTATCAACTAAAGAGTCATGACGACACGGATTGCAAGCGCAATCAGTACTACGCCCGACAAACGGTCAATCAATACGGCACGCGCGCGCAGTTTATCGAGTAATATTGGGCTAGAAAGAATTAAGGTGATGAACGTATACCAAAGCCCGTCCACTAAAAATGGTGTTAACACAATAATCGCTTTGCTACTCAGCTCGTTGCCGATGGCGACAAATTGACTGAATAACGCGATGAAAAATAACGCAATTTTAGGACTAAGCAGAGAAATCAATAATCCCTCTTTAGCCGACTGCCACACACTGACCGTCTCACCCGATTCTAATTTAGCCGCCACGCCCCCTTTTGAACGTAATGCATTGATACCCAAATAGGCTAAATACAACGCACCTGCATAGCCTACGGTCTTAAACAGTAAGGGGGATTGATGCAGTACAACCGCTAAGCCAATTAAGGTAATGAAGGCATAGACACCAATACCAAATGCGTGCGCCCACGCCGTTGCAAACCCATTTTTACGCCCACCAGCGAGGCTGTGTTTGGCCACCATCGCTAGGCTTGGCCCTGGCGACATCGCGCCTAAAATACAAATGGTAAATAGTGATAACCAAACGGTGAATGTCATGGATTTCTCGCTGTTGTTTCGGTGATTTAAGGTAATGACGATAACGAAATGACTCGCATAACGCTACCTGAATGTGGCACTGCCCAAACGGCCTGATATTGCAGGTGAGCCGTTGCAATCAATGGGCGTAAGCAAACTGAGATAGATGCATATTATTTCGCTTCAGCGTATGCTAACCGCCAGAACGATATTTGGGAACGGAAGCCGTGAATAAGTTAAAACAAGAGATCACCTTGCTGTCTGGTATTGGACAACTTTCCACCACTTTAATGGGAACAGGGTTATTTATGATCCCAGCGATTGCCGCTGGTATTGCAGGTGAGCTCTCACTGTGGGCATGGCTACTACTGTTTGTGGCGATTTGCCCGATTGCACTGACGTTTGCCGCTCTGGGTAAGCGTTACCCTAACGCCGGCGGAACCGCCTACTTTGTCCGCCAAGCTTTTAACGCTAAGTTGGAACGCTCGGTTGCTTGGCTTTTTGTCAGCGTGATCCCTGTCGGCGTTCCGGCCGCTGTCGCATTGGCGGCAGGCTTTGCTCAACAACTCCTCCCTGCGCCACTGAACTCGGCGATGATGGCGCAAGTATTAACCGTACTGTTGCTGATTGCGGTCAATTTGGCGGGCACCAAATCTTCCGGGCAGTTACAAACCGTTATTGCGCTGAGCATTTTCGTATTAGTTGGTGCTTTTTTCTGGATAGGCGATGTTGGTGCTGCAGATTTAACCATGCCCGCACTCAGCACGGACAGTATTTGGCCGATTGGCGCCGCACTCGGAGTGATGTTCTGGTGTTTCGTCGGGATTGAAGCGTTCGCTCATATGGGAGAAGAGTTTAAAAACCCACAGCGCGATTTTCCGATCGCGATCATTGTCGGCTGCTTTGTGGCTGGAATCACCTATTGGGCATGCTCGGTGGTCATCCTTAAATTTGGTGCGTATGGCAGCGCAGAATTTGATAGCACCTCTATTCCTTGGCTGAGCGAACAAATTTTTGGTAGCAGTTTGGCAACGGTAATAAGCCTCATCGGTTTTTTTGCGTGCTTTGCGAGCATCAATTTATACACACAAAGCTTATCTCGCATGGTGTGGGCACAAGCAAGGCAATATCGACCAGAAAGCGCAATCGCCCGAATTTCAATCCGCGGCGTTCCAGCCAACGCAACCATTGCTGTTGGAGTTGTATTAATGGCTTCTTGCCTGCTTGGTGAATGGTCTGGTCTTAATCTGGAATTTTTCCTAAAACTTGCGAATGGTATCTTTGTCTTAGTTTATCTGTTAGCGATGTTCGCCGCTTATAAATTGCTCAGTGGCATCAACAAACTGTTGGCGGCGATTTCGTTGATCCTCTGCACTGCGGTATTTATCTGCTTAGGCTGGTCAATGCTGTATGCTCTGACTATCTTCATTTTGCTCTCTTTACCTTGGCAACGTTTAGCAAGAAAAAGTCAGCCGAAGCAAGAGCTTTAACGTATCGCTTACCTTGCGGTATTACCATGACCACTTAAGTGTGCATCATTCTGTAAATAAAAAATTTTGCCAAACAAAAGGCTCTCAATACAGAGAGCCTAAAAAATAGCAAGGGGAGGATATTAAATTTAAGTGCGGATGTGCTTAATCGCGCTGTTTAACTCATCGACATTACGTTGCAAATCAACAACGACAGGCCCGAGTTGATTGATGGCAACGTTCATATCACCCGAAAGGGCTTTAATGTTACTAAGATTGCTGGAAATTTCGTCGCTCACAGCCAATTGCTCTTCTGTCGCAGCCGATATCGACGTATTCAATTTATGGATCTCAATCGCCGATCCTTGGATGGTACCAAGCGCTTCGTTCGCCACCGACATATTAGAGCGCGTTGACTGCATTTTATCAGCACTCACCCGGATCGTTTTGGTCGATTGTTCGGCTTTCTCTTGCAGCATCGAAATCATGCTTTCGATCTCACCCGTCGATTGTTGAGTTCGTTGGGCAAGTGAGCGTACTTCATCCGCTACCACCGCAAAACCTCGACCTTGCTCACCCGCACGAGCAGCCTCTATCGCCGCGTTCAATGCCAGTAGGTTGGTTTGTTCCGCAATCGCTTTAATCACATCAAGCACATTACCAACGTTATTAGACTCATTCGCAAGTTGCTGGATGATCTCGGATGTTTTGGTAAATTCACCCTCTAAATCACCAAATTCATGGGTCGTTTTATCAAAGACCTGTTTACTGGTACTGGCTTCTTTTTCCGCGCTACCCGCATACTCTTCTGCCATGGTGGTGCTTTCCGCCACACTAGAGAGCGCCGATGTCATCTCTTCCATCGCCGTCGCCGCCATTTCAAGCTGTTGATTTTGCTGATTCGCCACTTTGACGTTTTGTTTGGTGACATCGCTTATCGTTTCAGAGATGGCCGAAATGGTGTGGTTTACTTGGTTTATTTTGCTAATGGTGGTGGCATAACTACCAAGCACTTTATTAATTGTGCCGCCGATTATACCCAGTTCGTTGTGGCTGTTATCGTCAACTCGCAAAGTCAAATCAGAATTTTTGTCTACTTGTTGTAGCAATTTAGCCATGGTATCAATCGGCTTCACTACTTTTCGGTTAACAATGGCATACCCAATAATGGCAATAACAAAAACGCTAATTAAGGAGATATTACCAACCAATACCGTACTTTTTACTTTCTGCGCCGCATCCATGAATTGTTTATTGGTTCGATTTTCTAATTCAATAAAGAACTTATCGATCGGAGCCATGATTTTGGCTTTCTCTTGATGGTATTCATTACTGTGTAAGAGAGAAATCGCCATATTACGGTCTGGCTCTTTTCTAACGGTATAGTTGCCATTGCTATCAGGGTAAAGCCCCTTAACAGCATTCATCGCTTTGACTTCCATGTTCACTAAGCCATCTGAATTAGCTTGAGCTTCTTTGAGCAAACTAAACTCTTGCGGAGTAAAGCCAAGATCCGTCATCATTTGGTTGAGAGAGATATTTTTACCGTCTGCTTTAGGTTTTTGTCCATATTGCAACACAAGGTCCCAATATATCGTGTGATAGTTCTGCGGGCGAGGTTTCTTACCATTACGAATATCAAGAATATCCATGTACATTTTTTCGTATTTTTCATCGCCACTGACCACATAAGTCCGGCCTAACCGAGTTAAGTCATCAGAGCTTTGGCGAAGCTCATCGGCCGCTTGGTAAGATTGATAACGAACTTGAGCCATATGATCAACCTGTTGCATTAGCCCATTGAGCTATAATACCGTCACAACACTGATGACAATACCGATACCGATGACAGCAAACACGAGCTTCATGGTGTTGTTGATATTCATAAAAGTATCCTTCTTCATTTATCAACGAAATTATTTCTGTTTATTCATTGTTATTATTGCTTTTAGCATAGGATGAGAATGGCCAAAATGTCGAATTTTACGCCACAATTATTGCATCAATTTTAAGCACTATCATACTTCAACTTATTTTTCAGTCGGTACTGGCAACTGAGCCAATACCTCTTTAGCCGCTTCAAAATCAAAATCCTCAATCGCATGCCTCAAACTTTTCTTTTGCTCGTCAGACCATAAATTGCATTGTTTAATTTGGTGGATCATATGAATCGCATCAGCATCGTAGTTTTCAACACATTGCACTAATTGTTGGTAGAGCAACGCAATATCACGGTGCTCTTGCTGCGGATGTAATTGTGTCTGCTCCCAATCTCTTAGCTCATCCAACAAAGTAGACATCAACTTTGATACCGTGTTGAGATCTTGAATGGCGGGTTTCGTATGTCGCTGCACTACCCCTTCCATCTCGTTGGCTAGCTGTGCAATAGGCTCAATCCCTAGATTAGCCGCTGAACCTTTTAGGGTGTGCATCACTCGCTCTGCCTCTTCCCACAGCCCCTTATCAATCAATTTAGGGAATGCGGCTATTTCTTGCTGCTGGCTGGCAAGGAAGTGATCCAATATTTCAAAGTATCGCTGCGCATTGCCACCAATTCGGAAAATCGCTTGCTCCACATCAATACCCGTCAATTCTGGGTAGCCAGTGCTCGGTTTCACTTGATTCGGTAATACCGTAGAGGGTACTGGCGTGGTTTCATCCGCCTTTAAATATTTGCGTAGTACGTGATACAAGCGCTGTACATCAATTGGTTTCGCCACATGATCATTCATACCTGCATTTAAACAGTGCTCGACATCTGAAGACATCGCATTGGCGGTCATTGCAACAATCGGTAGCGTTTTCCACTCCTCATGTTGGCGGATCTCTTTCGTCGCACTGATACCATCCATAATGGGCATCTGCATATCCATCAGCACTAAATCAAAAGCTTCTTGCTGCAATTTCGTCAAAGCTTCTTGTCCATTATTAGCAAGGACAATGCTCAATTGAGTACTTTCTAACAGGCCGAAAGCCACCTCTTGGTTCACTTCGTTATCTTCTACCAAAAGCACTTTTTGCCCAATAAATGTTGGCCTTGTATCATGATCAAGATACTCATGGCTCTGCCTTAATTGCTCGATGCCGTAGCTGTCCATAATGGCATCAAGGAGATTTGATGGGTTCACAGGTTTCACAATCAAGGCATCGACTAATTTACTGTTTTCTCCCACCAAGGAGATTTCTCGGCCGTAAGCCGTGACGAGGAATCGTTTGGTGTTATCAAAAACACCCAATGGTTTCATTCTCTGCAGCAACTCTATGCCATTCATACCCGGCATATTCCAATCAATAAACAGCATATCAAAATGCGTATTGCGAATTTCATCTAGCGCCTCAAAACCGTTACTGACTGACTTCGCTTCAAAATGCATCGCATTGAGCAACGTCATTAAAATATTGCGTGCCGAGTCATTATCATCGACTACCAACGCACGTTTGCCTGCTAGAGCGCTGAGTGGCTTAGCGATATCGCGCATTTTGGCTTCTTGCAGGCCACACTCAACCGTGAATTCAAAGGTGGATCCTGACCCTTCTTCACTGCGAACTTGAATGTCGCCACCCATCAATCCGACTAACTGTTTACTGATACTAAGCCCCAAGCCCGTGCCTCCATATTGGCGAGTAATGCTATTATCAGCTTGAGAAAATGCAGAGAATAGAGTGGCTACGTTAGATTCAGCAATGCCAATACCTGTATCAGAAACGGTAAACTTCAAGGTCACGTTGGCGTCGTTTTGCCCCACGACTCGTGCCGAAACGATGATCTCCCCTTGTTCAGTAAATTTCACCGCATTGCCACATAAGTTAACGAGAACTTGCCCCAAACGCAGCGGGTCGCCCACCAAGCCCACAGGAATATGTGGGTCGATATCTAATAAAAACTCGATGTTTTTCTCTTGGGCTTTTAGCGAAATCAAGGTGGTGAGGTTATCCAATACCTCATCAAGGCTAAAATCAATGTGCTCAACATTCAGCTTGCCCGCCTCTATTTTGGAAAAATCCAAAATGTCGTTAATGATGCCAAGCAAGTTTTTCGCCGATTCATTAATCCGTGAAATGTATTTTTGTTGCGTAGGATTGAGCTCGGTATTGAGCGCTAGATGGGCCATGCCCAAAATGGCATTCATTGGTGTACGGATCTCGTGGCTCATGTTCGCGAGGAAATCGCCTTTGGCTTGGCTCATGGCATCCGCGGTCTCTTTAGCTTCTCTTAATTGCTCTTCCATCTGCTTGCGATCGGTTAAATCAAGCAAAATTCCGACAATTCCAGAGACTTCACCGCGATTATTTTGGAAAGAAGCTTCATAAACCAACATCTCTCTTTTGTGGTGCGAAGCGTCATAGAGAGACAACTCGTAATCTTGCGAAGATTGCTCCTCTCCGAGCCTTTTATGTACTTTGGCAAAAATGGCCGCCGTTTCATTTTGAAAGATATCTTGCGGCGATTTACCGATAATTTGCTCAGCCGACAGGCCAACTAAGTCCATAAACTTAGCGTTAATAGTGAGATACGTACCCAAGGCCGATAAGCAATACATGGGGTTCGGCGTCGCGTCGAGGATCTCTTGATTCAGTTGAGATTGTTCGAGTACTTTCTGCTCGGATCGGCGTTGAATTTCAACATTTTGGCTTAGTTGAATACTAACCGATAGGTCATCCAACATTTGCGATAACCACTGAAATTGTAAACTCGACAACGACCCGATCGTTCCTAGCTCTAACAAGGCTACCGGGTACTGATTGACATGTAAGGGTAAATAATACACTTCGTTAATGGCTAACTTGCCACCGTTAAATTCAATGTGACAGTTGCCATCGAGTGCTTTCATCGCATAGGGCTGGCCACTGAGCAGCACGCTAAGCTGCGTCGATGATGGATCGGTGTATTGTCTGGCCGAGTTCTCACCATAACCCACACCAGCCACTCGTTTTAATACGCCCTCTTGATAGATGTACATGCCAACCATTTCCAAAGGAAATTGATGCAGTAAGAATTGCGTAACTTCATTACACAAACGGTCCGTAGAATCGTTTTTGCGCAGGATGATATTGAAATCTTTAAGCAAGGTATTTTGGCTAAGCTGCTCAGCGATGTGATGAAACACCACATTCAAACTGTCGATAAAATGTTGTAGCTCTGCATAGGCAGTTTGAGTGATCGTAAAAGCGTAATCTTCCCGTTTGACTTGAGTCACAACCGTTTTGAGTAGCTGACTTAACGGATTGATGTAAAGACGCCACAGCAGAACAAAGGAGGCGATGATCACGCTGAGTAAGGTTAATACTAACGCCAAGTTTATCCATTCATAACGCAGCGCTTCGCTATCGGCACGTTGAATGTTTTGCTCCATGCGTTGCATGATCGATTGATGCGCAGAACCAATCGCCTGCATAATTTTCGCCTTTTCCGCGAAGTATTGCTCACCATAGAGAATAGCCCGAGCCAATTCCAGATCCGGCTCACCTGTGTCGACAAATTCGCCTTGGCTATTCTTTTTCCATCCTTTGATGGCCATGAAGGCTTCTCTTTCGAGTGACACCAGTGAATCAGACAAAGTAAGCGCATTTTTGAGCTCTAAAAACTCCACCGATTCAATGCCCGAAAGACGCATTCTATCGAGTAACGAAGGGTTGTCTGGTGTGCCACCCAGTGAGCGGGCAAGTAGTTTGTTTTGTGCAACGACATCCCAAAATTCGTACTCATTCCCTTTCGGTAAAGGCACAGAACCATTTCTGACGCTCAGCGCATAGTTAAAAAGGTTGAGCCACTTTTCATCGCCCGTCGAAGCGTAGGCCCGAGCAAATTTGGTTAAGTGATCTGAACTCTGCTTCAACTCTTGTGACAGACGATAGAAACGGTAAAGTTCGTCGTTCAGTTGTCGGCTCTCCGTTCTTAGAGCGGCTACTTTGTCTGTGATACTAAACATCGCAATGGAACATAATCCCATAGCAATAAATAAGACGGTGAATAAAGTTCGGATGGATCGCATGTGAAACGCCTTCTTAATAATTTTCTCACTCTACTAACGCTGAGATTAGCTATAGTTATTGATAAGTTTAGACTTAAACCCAACCTTCGCCGCTCAATTGCTATTTTTTATTAGGAAAGACTCATGCCCATCAAAAACTTGGACAATTGTACCGTGTTAATCGTCGATGATTCGCCAGATAACCTTGCGTTTATGTCACAAGGGTTAGCAAGCCTGTATCATATCAAAGCGGCGAAATCGGGAGCGATGGCCCTTAATATTTTAGAAAAATTTCCCATTGATTTGGTGCTACTCGATATTGTGATGCCAGAAATGTCAGGCTTTGAAGTGATACAAAAGATCATGGCAAATCCTAACACCCAAGATATTCCTGTAATTTTTCTGACCGCAAAAGATAACCCTGAAGATCAAAAACTAGGGTTTGAGTTAGGTGCGGTTGACTATGTATACAAACCCGTAAGCGTACCATTGCTAAGAGCCAGAGTAGATACTCACCTGCAAAACAAGATCTCAAAAGACATACTTAAGAACCAAAATGGCTACTTGGAAAAAGAGGTGATCAAACGTTCAAATGAGTTGGATAAAATGCAAGACGCGGTCGTGTATGCACTCGCCAGCCTTGCTGAAACCAGAGACCCGGATACGGGTAACCATATCCTGCGAACACAACATTACGTCAAAGCGTTGGCCGAACAAATGGCTAAACTGCCAAAGTATCAACAAAAACTAACGCCAAATGTTATTGATACCTATTTTAAAGCTGCGCCCTTACACGATATTGGTAAAGTCGGTATTGCCGACAACATACTATTAAAACCTGGAAAACTGGACAGTGATGAATTTGAGATCATGAAAGGCCATGCCAGCTTAGGTCTACGTGCGCTAGAAAAAGCGGAAAAGATGTCAGGCGCGAAAAATGACCTTATCGATATGGCGAAAGAGATCGCCTATGGACACCATGAGAAATGGGATGGTTCTGGCTATCCTCAGGGCTTACGAGGTGATGCTATCCCTCTCAGTGCACGCTTAATGGCTGTTGCTGATGTATATGATGCACTGATTTGCCGTCGTATCTATAAAGAAGCAATGCCTCATGACAATGCAAAAACCATTCTTTTAGAAGGAAAAGGACGCCACTTTGACCCAGAAGTCATTGATGCCTTTCTGGCGATAGAAGAGCGCTTTATTTCGATTGCCCATGAATACGCCGACGATTGATATCTTGGTAAGCAACGTATTATTAAACAAAAAGATAAACGTATGAAGGTAACCTTTCGCCCCGCAAGTGACAGCGATTATCAATTTGCTTTTGATCTAAAAAAAGTCGCAGAAATGGATGGTATTACGGCGATATTTGGTTGGGATGAAGAGTTGCAGCAAGTGCTGCATCGCCAAGAATGGCATTCTGGTCTACCAACGATCATCTGCGCTGATGGCCAACCGATTGGCACTTATTTACTGCAGAGCAAGCATGAAACGCTCTACTTCTCGCGCTTTTTTATTCTGCCAGATTTTCAAAATAGAGGGGTGGGTAGCCAAGTGTTACAACTGGTCGTCAACCAAGCCAATCTGACGCAATACCCATGTAAGCTCTGTTATTTGCGAGGTAGCCCCGTCGGTGCTTTGTATCAGCGATTTGGGTTTACGCACTACCAAATGGACGATGAGTTTTCTCATATGCATTTCATTCCAACGCCCAAAGGCCAATAGCTCAGTACCCTTTGTGCTATCTTAAATTAAGGTTGGCGATAGGCAAACAGCCTACGCGGCGAGAAAATAAGCTTCATCATTAACACCAGCCCACCTGTAGCACAACAAAATGGTTACATTTGTTTATTCATATTCATTACTTATTGAATAAAATGCGTGAGCAATCTCTGATTAATGTCGTTTCATTTATAGGGTAAATGGTTGTGTGAACAAGGTTTCATCTTTTTTTATCGTTACAATAGACAATATTTTCATTAACACCTTTGGATAGGAAACAGATATGTTGTATTTGGAATTTTTATTCCTGCTATTAATGCTCTATATAGGCTCACGCTACGGTGGTATTGGCCTTGGTGTGGTTTCTGGTATTGGCTTGGTCATTGAAGTTTTTGTCTTCAAAATGCCACCCACATCACCACCGATCACCGTCATGTTGATCATTCTTGCCGTTGTCACCTGTGCTTCAATACTCGAAGCGGCTGGCGGATTGAAATACATGCTGCAAGTGGCAGAACGTTTACTGCGTAAGAACCCGAAAAATGTCACTTTGATTGCACCGTTCGTCACTTACGCAATGACGTTTATGCTGGGTACTGGCCATGCGGTGTATTCCATCATGCCGATCATTGGTGATGTGGCATTAAAAAATGGGATCCGTCCTGAACGTCCAATGGCTGCGTCTTCTGTTGCTTCGCAAATCGCGATTACCGCTTCCCCAATCTCAGCGGCCGTTGTCTACTACCTTGCTCAATTGTCGAATATTCAACACGAGATCACCTTGCTCTCTATTTTGCTGGTCACTGTGCCTGCGACCTTATTCGGTACGCTGTTGATGTCTTTGTACAGCTTGCGCCGCGGGAAAGAACTAGATGATGATCCTGAGTATCAAGAACGTCTGCAAGATCCAGTGTGGAAAGAGAAAATCCTAAACACAACCGCGACAACGCTGAATGAAACGTTACCCGCGGCAGCGCGCAATTCTGTGTTGATTTTCATTGGTGCGATATTAACCATAGTCGTGCTAGCGATGGTGCCAGAAACACGCACTATTGTTGAAGGCAGTAAACCGATCAGTATGGCGGTGGTTATCCAGATGATGATGCTCTGCTTTGGCGGTATCATTTTACTGGCAACCAAAACCGACCCACGAGATGTACCAAACGGTGTGGTATTCAAATCAGGTATGGTGGCGGCAATTGCCATCTTCGGTATCGCTTGGATGTCGGATACCTATTTCCAATACGCGATGCCGCAGTTTAAATCAGGCATTGTTGAGATGGTTACCGACCATCACTGGACCTTCGCGCTTGCACTATTCATTGTTTCTGTTGTGGTGAACTCACAAGCCGCAGTAGCGGTAATGATGCTACCTGTAGGCCTCGGGCTAGGTTTAGAACCTGCGCTACTGGTGGGATTAATGCCCGCACTGTACGGATACTTCTTCATTCCAAACTATCCGTCAGATATTGCAACGGTCAACTTTGATACCACAGGCACCACCAAAATCGGTAAGTACTACTTCAACCACTCGTTCATGTCCGTCGGTTTAATTGGAGTCGTGAGTGCGTGCTGTTTAGGTTATGTGCTGAGCCAAATCGTCATTGGTTAACCCACTGTAAATGCCCCAGACTGATACAGCGCTGGGGTGTGTTTACTGCTAAATAAAAAAGTGCACCCAACTGAGCCTGAAGCCGTTGGGTGCACTTTTTCTTTATTTAACTGCTCTTTTCTTTATTTAAACGTCATGCTTGATAATGTTGTTGTCCAATAAAAAGCCAACAATGTCAATCGACGCCATGCCATCAAAATTGAATTGGCTGGCAAGATCTTGCACCACAATGGTTTGGTGTACGTTATTGTCCGTCAGAATTTCCAATTCCACATCCGTCGTGTTGGTCATCACTTTCGCTTCTATCTGATGAGAAGTGTGTAGCGAAACGAGCAGTTGATCCATGGGCAAATGTAAATCGGCCACAACATCAGTGAGATCGATCACATCACCTTCACCAGCGTTGAAATCAGTGATAGTGTCGGTTTGCTCATCAACAGTATCGGGCGTCCATTTAAATATGTCAGCGCCACTTCCCCCGGTTAAGATGTCGGCACCAAGCCCGCCAATCAAGGTATCATTTCCGCCACCACCCACTAAGGAGTCATCACCATCGCCACCTTCAAGGTGATCATGACCACTGCCTCCTAGCAACTGCGCTCCAACATTACCGGCGAGCAATTGCGCATCATCCCCGTTCGTTGATTGATCAATCGTGCTACCGTCAGGCAATACTTCAATCGCAATATCAATTGATGCAGAGGCTGCACGGCTACCATCCGTTTCTGTTGAGATAGCCGCTACCGACAGAGTGTGTTGCCCTAAATCGAGCCCGCTAACCTGTAATCCGTCGATAGCATCAGCGGAAACAATCCACACTCCGTTTTGCTCAGTCACGCTGCCCGAGCTACTGGAAAGCGTTGCGCCACTTGGCAGACTGTCGATCTCCAATGACAACACTTCATGGCTATCCGTTAATGCCGCGATTAACCCCAGCAATGCAATACCTTGAGCGCTGATACTTTGGCTAACATACGTCTGCTTCATATAATTAAAGCTCGGATCAAGGGTTAATATCGGCGTATTGGCTTTGGGCGTCACCGCAATACTGACGGTTTCTGTCTCTTCTAACGCCATACCAGAAACATTGTCGGCATAAACACCACCATCATTGGCCTTAATTGTCAGATCAATATGATCACTACCAATCGCGGTGGCATCAACAAAAACGCCGCTGGCGGGATCGCTGCTATTGAGTAGCGCATTAATATCCGATAACGTGCCTTGTAGGACGAGTTCTCCAGCCAAATTGGTGCTCTGCGTGACAGAACTTAACGCGGGGATCACGGCACTGAGCAAACCTTCGCTCACGCTCAAAATCACCGTCATGGGGTCGTTGGCATGTGAGCCTGCATAATCGACATCACTCACACTCAAGCCAGTAACTTTTTGCCCCGCCTCTTCATCAATCGTTGTGGTGACCGTAGCAGTATCAATGGTGGGCGCATCATTGACCGCCTGAACATCAACTGAAACAGTAAACTCACGCGCAGGCCCCAAATGTTCAGTACCGTCCAGCCCTGTATCGACCGACTGTACTTTAATCGTCAGATCTCCCGCCCAAGTGTCCTTATGCCAATCACCAGAGTTAAAAATCAGTTTATCTAAGCTTTGCGCATCGGCATTCAACAGCCATACTCCACCACCGATGTAAGTCCCCAGCGTGCCATCAGGCAATGCAATACTTGCTCCATCTGGCACCCCGGAAACTTCAATTCGCAACGTTTCTGGCGAGTTTTCACTATGGTTCGCACCGGCTGCAATGGAATCGGCTTTATCGATAATTTGCGCGTTGATATCAATTTCAATGTCAACGCCTTCATCGCCACTCGTTTGCTCAACAGGTTCAACGTCCACCACATCCCCAACGGGCGTAATATCCAATCTAAAGCTGCCGTTATGCTCTACAGGCACACCAAGCAAGGATTCTTGGGTAAAGACCTTGATGCCGATTTCCACTTCGCCACTAAAGTTCTTCGCAGGTTTCATCGCAATATCGGATAAATTGATCGAGGTTTGTGCTGGGTTGTTAATCTGAATGCTCCACTCACCACCACCATTATTTTTCACGGTATAGTCAGAAGAGAGAGAACTCACGACAAAATCCGTCGGCACCCCAGTAAGCTTGATCGACACAAATACCTCAGAGCCATCTGTATCGGTCAGATCAACGGTAAATTCGGAACCCGGTTTAGAAAGGACAATCCACTCATCTTCCAGACCGCTCACTTCAATATTGCTGCTACCACCACTGGAAATAATGACGTCGTCTACCACTGGCGTCACATCAAAACTTACTTGTGTGGTAAATGGTTTATCAGCATCAGTATTAGCCACACCCAACGCATTGGCATTGGTATCATCAAATTGCGTGATATCAGTCACTTTCCCCGCCACGGTAATGTTGACGGTATTATCATCATCGCCAGTCGGATAATTGGGTGCGGGTTTGAAATAAACATTGTCTAATGCCGCAGGTAGCTGAGGCTGACTAAAAGTGATACTGGTACCGAGATCATGGCCTTGCGCATCAACAAAGGTTCCGATATTGGTTCCTTGTAGGGTTAAGGTGACTTCGCTCAGCACCTCTTGTCCTTCCGTGGCGCTATTGCGAATATCAGCAAGGTCAATGTCGAGCGAAAGATGAATAATACCATCTTCATACCCGATGCCGTCATTGGTCGGAACGTCGGACGAGCTTGAAGTCGGCTGATGATTTGCATCTAACCCAAGCGAACCTTCCACAGTCAATGTCGCTTTAGGGTTAATGTTATCATCTTGCGGTTGATGCGTTCCGGGAACATCGGCTACCGGAGAAACTGCCACTGGGATTTGCGTACTGAGGGTTTTTTCATCACCAGAAGCCATGTCTGTCGTCACAAAAGTGATCGGCAAATTAAAGTCGCCAGAGTAATCTTCGGGCAGATGCAGATGCAGATTTTCTAACCCTGAAATCGAGCCATCGGTATTCACGGTACCTTTGTATACATACAAGCCATCAACGAAATCAAAATGACCACCAGATAAACTTGCGCCCGCTGGCAGGACACTTTGCGCGATAACAATACTGAGCTCATCTTCTACACCATCAAAACCTGAAGCGCTCACCATCAATTTATCTTGAATTTGCTGACCTAAATTAATGGCGTTATCTTCGATGCCTAATACAATATCATCCGCATTGCCAGCTAAAGTAATGTCAGCCGCTACCGTGTTGTTGCCCGTAGCCGTGAGCGGAAATTGTAAGGTGAGCTCTGATTGCACTTGTCGAACTACTTTGGCTTCAGAGCTATCTTCCCCTTGGTCATACACTTGGGCAAAAATGGTCACAGTGATGTCGTTATAACCATCACCATCAGGATCGTTACCACTACCTAATGTCAGGCCATTCGGTGCTTTTACACTGAAATTCTGCTCATCAACAATGGTCCATGAACCATCCCCATTATTAATGGCACCAGTAATCAGTAGTTGATCAAGTACCTGTGGCGTAATATTGCTAAAACGCACCACCAGTTGGTCGACCACTTCTAATGATTGGTAACCTTCTGTCGATTGAGTGTCTGCATTATCAAAGCGTATAACGTTCGCATCAGGCTCGCCGCCGGCCGCATCATTAATAGTAAAATAGATCGCACCAGAGGCATCTGCGACAGCTTTGTTTGTGACTACGCCGTTGTCTTCAACACGCAGTTGTCCATCAGCTTCAACTATCGGCCTTACCGTGACATCAACAGAGCCATGAATGACTTTCGAAGCAATACCTTCGCCAGAATTGATTGCATCGACGTATTCGTTGTCTTGCTCTTTAACCACAATCTCAGTGCTCAAGGTAAAATCAGTACTGGAGTGTTCTGGTGGCTGAACTTGAACGTAACCAGTTGTCAGCACTTGCGCTGAGAAATCTTGATCGCTCTGTCCCAGTGCGGGGGTCAAAATGAGCTTGCCGTCACTATCTAAGGTCGTGACAACACCATCGACGTAAATAGTACTACCTGCTGGGAAGCCAGAAAGTGTAACAGAGGCAAAATATTCATCAGCATCAAGATGTTGTTCCTCTTCTGGCTGCCAATGAACATTAATGCGGCTGTCCTCGTTACCAAGCGAGTGTGATTGATAGTTGTCAACAACATCAATCACCGGTGCCACTTTAATGCGAATTTCCGACTCAATTTGACGCGTATGTCCATCATTTTCAGTAACGATGGTGGTCATTTTGATGTTGATGTTTTCGGTCGATGAATGAGATGGCTCAACTCGAATACCTGAATCAACCTGCGCTGAAGTTAGATTCGCCTGATAAATAGGTTGCTGCGCAGTATCGTAACCAACAAATACCAAGTTAATCACGCTACCAACACTGTCATACAGTTTGACACCATCTGGAATGTTCGACAGTAAAACGGTGATCGACTCAGAGCTGTCCGCTGGATTATCCGCAAGCTCACCGGATAACACACTAAAGCCAAAGCCAACGGATTGATTTTCATCAATCGTCGTTTCAATCACTTGCAGACCATTTTCACTAAATTCATTCCAAGTGTTAGTACTGTTTGAGTGAAAATCAATGGTTGGAATGTCTGCTACGCCCTTAACTGAAACATTAACCGTCTTAGCACCTAACGATATTTCATCTGCCACCGCACCCGTAGAAAGATTGACCACATCTTTAATAATCCCTTCAACAGAGAAGGTAAAATCAGCGTTACTATGTAACGGGGGTAGCACTTCAACTTGGTCAAGATATTGTTCAGGAACTTCATAATAAGTATGACCATTGGCATCGGTTATTTGGGATATTTCGCTGGCTCCAGCTCCCAACCAAATCAGTGTGACACCTGTTTCTGAAAAATCAGAGAGACGCACATAGAGTGTTTCTGAACCATCAGAATCAACGGATCCGGCCATCGTAATGACTTCACTTAATAACAAGGGATCGTGATCTGTGGTGGGGTCAACGGTATTTTGCGTAGCGGCATTATCTTCAAAAACATTGATTCGATTGACAGAGAAGCTACCCATATCGGCAACAGGGCTAACATCTATGACGATTTCTTTCGTTTCTGATCGGGCGCTCTCTTTACCAACGTGAGCGTTATTTTGCTCGGTCGTGATCGCTGTGATATCAAGTTTGATCTGACCACTGAAATTATCATTGGGGTCAACTTGTACTTGGTTAATGTTACTCGTACTAACAAGATAATAGTGACCTGAAGCATCCGAGCTCATTACAACCGGCGTACCATCGGCATAAACTAGCTGCGCCTCACCTTCACCTTGAGTAAAGCGGATCTCATACAGGACTGTTTCGGGGGTACTGTTATCTTGTGTCTGCGCTAAAACATCGAGAGTAATATTGTCACTATCTTCTACTGCACCATAATGAAATTGGCTGCTTGAGGTCCAAGTAGCAATATCGGCCACACTTTCCACCTCAATGCGCAATTTCCCGTTCACATTATGATCGTGTAGGCCATTATTCAAAACTTGTACAGCGATATTAAGTTGGAAGCCACCATCAGCGCTTGCATAGTGACGGTCAGGCACAAAATACAAGTTTTCAACCTTCGCCACGCTGCCCGTTAGACTTTGCTCAACCGCATCAGCCGGTAGTACAAAGCGTCCACTGACGACCTCTAGCTTGACATAGACACCAGAGTCGTTGAGATAATAAAAATCACCATGAGCATTACTGGCCGTGATTTTCACTTCGCCAAGCGATTCGTTTCGATCTAAATCGTGCAGGTTGACTCGCAAATCCACTTTAAGCGGTGAAGTATCTAAACCCGACTGGTTATCTTGGCTATTAGTGATTTGATTGGGGTCGCTCAACGGAATAGTGACACCATCGCGTCCAGCGTCTTCAGCGCCAATAACATTAGCAACTGTGATAGTGGCATTTCTATCAAGAATATTGATGTTCAACTGTTCGGTTGAGGCATCGCCATCAAAGTCTTGCGCAGTGACATCGACAGTAAATGAAATGGTCGGATCATCACCATGTTCAAGGCTAGCAACTGGTTTAAATGTCGCGTTACCGTTAGGCGTTATCGTCAGTGTGCCTAAATCGCGCTCAACACCATTTTTTATTTCGACAACCGTGACCGTTTTTGTGACGCCGTTAAGTTCAATTTCATTAGCTAAGCTTGCACCATTGCCATCCCTAAATTGAATATCACGACCCACTTCATCAACGGCCACAAATTTAGTGATCGCACCATGATCTGCACCTTGAGTATCCGGTGAGGTATTGTTGTCTTGGCTAAATAAATTGACTGTTTTTATCGCCGTATTTTCAACACTAGTGATGCTTTTATCATGCAAAGTTGGAATATCATCAACAATCGATATTGGCAAACTCGCTGACGCTGAAACATCGCCATCTCTATCAGTTGCGGTAATCGGAAGATCTAAAATATAACTATTTTCACCATTACCCGTCGGGTGGTCGATGGCTTTAAGCAGTTCAAATTGGTAACTATCGGCCGAGCCATTTAGCGTGAGACGAAAAACCACGTCCGTCGTATTCTTAATCACCGCTTCATAAACAGTGACACCATTACTGCTTGAAATTTGGATGATCTCTATCTCTTGACCACCGGACGTTAAATTTTCGACAGGCGTGGTGAGATCAGACACTTGATAACTGACAATACCATCGGCCCCGTCAATCACATCAAAGTGCCCAGCAATAACGGTGCTGTCTGAACGATCAGAACCGATCGTGGCTAAGTCATCTTCATCTACGCTCTGTTCGCTACCGGTGCGAATGCCGACAATCGTTGGCTTGTCATCCACAATAGTGACAGGCAGTAGAATGTCAGAGGCGTCGCCATCATAGTCCGTCGCCACCACTTTGAAATTCACCAGTCGCTCATCGCTGCCTGCGGCGTGATCAATCGGACCTTGCAAAGTAAAACGGTAACTGCCGTCCGCATTGAGCACTAAGCTAAACACCGCATTGCCACTAGGTGTGGTGCTGGCTTGGTAGTGGTGGTTACCATTGACATCGATTGTCGCCGCGCCCAAGATCACCGCTTCGCCTTGCGAGGTTAAGCCCGCAAGCGGGTTACTGCTGGTATCCAACTGATAGCTCACCACCTTATCGGCGCTTTGAGTGGTAAACATTCCCTCAGCGAACAGCGGCTCTTTGCTACTGTCTGAGCCTGACGTTAAATCGTCTTCGTCAACGCTGAGCGCTTGCACGCCGGTGATGATTGGCTGATCATCATGGATGGTGACGGGCAGCAAAATGTTGGCGCTGTCGCCATCATAATCGGTTGTCACTACCTTGAAATTTACCAGCAGCTCATCGATCCCCTGCGCATGGTCAATCGGACCTTGCAGGGTAAAACGATAGCTACCATCCGCATTGAGCACCAAACTAAACACTGCATTGCCGCTCGGTGCAGCGCTAGCTTGATAGTGGTAGTTGCCGTCGGCATCGATTGTCGCCGCGCCCAAACTCACCGCTTCACCTTGCGAAGTTAGGCCTGCAAGCGGGTTACTGCTGGTATCCAACTGATAGCTCACCACCTTATCCGCGCTTTGAGTAGTAAAAACTCCCTCTGCAAACAACGGCTCTTTGCTGCTGTCTGAGCCTGACGCTAAATCATCTTCGTCAACGCTGAGCGCTTGCACGCCCGCGATGATTGGCTGATCATCATGAATGGTGACAGGCAGCAGAATGTTGGCGCTGTCGCCATCATAGTCAGTTGCAACCACCTTGAAATTCACCAGTAGCTCATCGCTCCCCTGCGTATGGTCAATTGGCCCTTGTAGGGTAAAACGATAACTGCCATCTGCGTTAAGCACCAAGCTAAATACCGTCTGACCGCTTGGGGTAGTACTTGCTTGATAGAGGTAGTTACCGTTGGCGTCAACTGTCGCCGCGCCCAATACCACACTTTCACCTTGCGAGGTTAACCCAGCGATGGGGTTGATGCTGGTATCAAGCTGATAACTCACTACCGTATCGGCCCCTTGGGTGGTGGTGAAATAGCCTTCGGCGAACAACGGCTCTTTGCTGCTGTCTGAGCCTGACGCTAAATCGTCTTCGTCAACGCTGAGCGCATCCACACCAATGATTTCAGGTTTATCGTCAATAATGTTGATTGGTAAACGCACACTTTCAGAGCTATCACCATCATAATCGGTTGCCAATACCGAAAGGTTGAGTAATAACTCATCACTATTGGCTGGATGATCCAGCGCGCCTTGTAACGTAAACTGGTAACGACCGTCTGGGTTTAATATCAACTCAAAAATAGGCTGGCCATTAGCGCTCGCCTGATAGGTATAAACCCCGTTCGATGACGAGGAAGAGGCCAATTGCACCACGACACCAGCCGAGGTTAACCCCGCCAACGGGTTAGCACTTAAATCCAACTGATAGCTTTCAATTTGATCAGAACCCAATTGAGTATCAAACTGTCCTGAAACGGTAATCGTCTGTGAAGCACTGGCATCCGAACCGATATTCGCCAAATTATCCTCATAAACGGACGTCGACGGTTCATCGGACATAACAGGGTTATTACCATCACCAATACTGATTGCGATAGAAATCGGCGAGCGAATAGGATTTCCACCCGCATCAGAACCGGTTACATCAAATTGAATCGCAATTTGATCATTGGCAAAAGAGACTAAGCCGCCACCCACGGAGGGAACATGGTCAATCGGTTGACTAATGGTCGTCACTATCTCTAAGTTGATGTCTTTACCGACAGACGTCGCCACTAAATCAATCCGTAGCACTTCACTGCCGTCAAGTTCACCGACAATATGGTTAGCCGTAGCATCATAACGAAAGCTTACTGATCGCCCAGCCGAAGTAATATCGCTATTCAGCTCTGACAATAGCGCAGCTAATGAAAGGGATTCAGGGACAAAAGAGGCGGCATCCAGCGGCAGATCTCCCGCCGCGATTAAAACATTTGCCGTCACTGATTGTGGATACGAATTTAGTGAGAGCGAACCTTCAACTAATGCTGCTGATAATAATTCACCCCCAGCGGTAAAACGCAACGGACTCAAATTCGTTTCAGTCAATGATTGCTGAGCATCACGCCCTGCAGTTTCGAAAAACGTACTCGCCAATACTTCTGCAAAATTGTAATCAATGGTGATGAAGCCAGCATTTGCAGAGCCTTCACCACCTGCTCCGGCGGCGGTTGCTTCAAGTATTTGGGTCGGGTCTTGGCCATCTAAAATGGCTTGTTGGATGGCAGCAATATTGTCTGCGTCAAAACTCACCTCGTCTAATAAGCTCAGATCAGCGTTGATCTCGCCTTCAATCGGAAATTGAACTAAGTCAACGGAGGTCTCAGAATCTGGTGACGCATTGCTAAAACAAGTAATACAATTCTGATCGACTACGGTAGCTTGGCCATTAAGCAGTATCGTCACCGACGAATGATTCACTGTGATTAAGATTTCATCTTTATTTAATTGATCACCCGCGCTTACTTTACGCGCATTACCTTTGGCATCTGCTGCGATAACATCACCAACCACTTCTTGTACTAACGCAGGTTGAACAACCACATGTAAATCCATAGAGCCCCCAGATACTTCTTTAGCAAATCGATTCAGAAAACGAGCAATAGACAACTGTTATTTTAGTCGCAATTGATTATGCAAATTTATATTTATGTAAATTACATCACTGAGCATAATTGTGCGTTAAAGCATCACTAGCGTCAAAACAGAGTCTGGCTAGCGAAACGCCACATAAGAAAACCTATCGGCTTGTATATTAAGAAAAATATGAAATTAGAGACGTTTAGCAAAGAGATTGGCAAGCAGATTACTGCACATCATCTCATTTTTGAGACAGTTACTTAGGTTACGTTTAGGGATTAATTACTTATAGTAATCAACATCAAAGCAATACTGATTTTTACTGGTAATAACCTATGAGCACTGTCTGTAATGCACAATAATGACAGTTCACCGAGCACATTTAGCATAGCAAAAGGAATACTGTCGACAAAGGTAAGCACATTCGCACCTATTTTGGGTATTTTCTTTTTTGTGTTCGCTTTGGCGATAATTAAAAACTTTTACGACACTAATCGGCTGGCAACCCGTTTCGGTGAACAAGCCATTACACAACTGGAACATCACATCAATCAAACGTCGGATGAACTGAACCAGTTAAGTAAAAACATTTCAAAGCACTACCAAAGAGAAGACATCATTGCTCTGAGGAGCTATGTATTTCGCTCGAAAATGGTCAAAGAAGTGGGCATGTACAACGCTCACGGGACTATTTTTTGCACCAGCAATGAAGGCCATACCACCATTCATTTGTACAAACATATTCTTGACAGGCTTAAACAATCTCCAACGAATACGACCATTTCATTAACCAAATCTCGCAGTAAAGAGCAAACATTTTTTGTCTATGCTTCACAGCCAGATATGAGCGGCCTCAATGCACTGATGCCTCCAGAACAGTTTATGAACCTAGTCGCTCCTAAACTTGCCAAATGGCACTACAGCTATCAGGTCAACGTGTTAAGCCAAAGTATTCGCAGTGATCAGGAAGAGATCGATTCTGCTCATACTAGCTTTCTCTTTAAATCCGATCATTACCCACTCTCAATTCAGATCTACTTAAATAACGGATCTTATGCTTACCATTTTCTCGATAACTTATGGCTTGTCTTGCTTACAGCAAGTATTATCTCTTTGATTTATCTTGCTTATTACAACTATCACCTCAGCCGAAATACCTTAGAAGTCTCTTTGAGAGAGGCAATATCAAACCATCAGTTGGAACTCTATTTACAACCGATCGTCGATATTACCGAAAATAGAATTGTTGGTAGCGAAGCGCTACTGCGCTGGAATGAACCCTCTCAAGGCTATATTTCACCCACCATTTTTATCCCGTTGTCAGAGCGTATTGGCGTGATTCACCAAATCACCTACCGTGTGTTGAAATTGGTGACAGAATGTGTGGAGCAGCACAAACATGCGTTGCACGATCAATACATCAGCATCAACGTCAGCCGGTTATTGATCATTGATAATTACTTTATGGATTACATGAAACGCTACGCGGCAAAACACCCAGCCATTGTTCCACGACTTCTGTTGGAGATCACCGAGGACAACCATTTCAACGTGGACGAGTTGAAGTTAGCCATGGAAAACTTACAGCGACTGAAACAGCTAGGCTTTAAAATCGCCATTGACGATTTTGGCACTGGCTACTCGGGTTTAAATTTTATCCACCAACATGACTTCCATACTCTCAAAATTGATCAAGTGTTTATTAAAAGCTTGCATCAAAATTCAGCCATTACTTCGGTGTTAGTGTCGATGATTAAACTAGCAAAGCAATTGAACATGCGGCTGATTGCTGAGGGCGTTGAGAACCAAGATCAGGTGAGAGAATTAGAGCTGTTGGGTGTACGTTACATCCAAGGTTTTTATTATTCTGAACCTATGTCTGTAGAGGCGTTCTTCCGATTCACCCTGTCCGCCAAGCAGATCGCACACCGCTAATCACGCGATCAATCGAACGACGGTTTAAATTCAGTTACGACTTAAATTGAGCTTGCAGCGCACGGCTGACGGGTAACTTATCATGACCAATCAAGACGTACATTTTACCCGTGAACTCTTTTTTCACTTTATCTATCTTGGCAACATTCACTGCCGTTGAACGGTGAATTTGCCAAAACTGATTCGGGTCAAGCTGCTGCAGCAACTCTTTCAATGAACTGCGCAGTAAGAACTCCTGCACTCCAGAATCACTCTTTATGTATATGGATAAATATTTGTCTTCAGCTTTGGCGTACAACATATCCGCCACCGAAATCAGGTGAATATCTTCACCTTTTTGAACTTTTAACCAGCTTAAAAACGACGGCGATGCCTGTTGGCTTATATGCTGTATCTGCTGTAAAAGGGTTTGCAAATCAGGTAATTGTCGCTCAGAAGAATGCTCGGCTAATCTTAGCTGCAACTTAGTACAGCACTGCACTAAACGCGCTTCAGAAAGCGGTTTCAATAAATAATCCGCCGCATTGGCTTCAAAAGCTTGAATGGCATACTCGTCATAGGCGGTGATAAATACAATCAGTGGTGGCTTTGCCAAACCAGCCAATTGCCTCGCAAGCGACATACCATCCATTTCTGGCATTCGAATATCAATAAAGGCCACCTCAGGCTGATGCTGCTCAATCATGGACAATGCCACGCGTCCATTTTCGGCTTGCGCGACAATATCGAGCTCTGGCCACACTTCTCCTAATGCACGGTTTAAATGATGCCGCAATAACGGTTCATCATCAGCAATAATAGCGGTCGCAGAGACAGTACTCATGTGGCACTTCCTTGTAGTTGGTCCAATAATAGCCGCTTTATTCTAATCGTTGCCGTCACGCCAGCATCATGATTTTGGGCGATAGTGAGACACGCATCATCAGCGAATAGGCCGCTTAAGCGCTGGCGAATATTATCCAACGCAATACCATGCCCTGCTGAAAGAGCACTCGGCTGCAATCCAATGCCACTGTCACAGACACTGACTTCAAACCACTCGTCATAAATTTCACTTTTGATGGTCACTTTCCCCCCCGCGGCTTTAGGCTCAATACCATGGCTAACAGCATTCTCAACCAAAGGTTGTAACAGCATCGGCGGCAAAGGAATGTCATCCGCTGCGCCAGGCATTGCAATCTCATAATCCAGCCGATCACCTAAACGAATTTTTTGAATACCCAAATACGCATCGACTAAATGTAACTCTTCACGTAGCGTTGTGGTGCGATTGCGGTTACTACGCAGCGACCCACGCAATAAGTCGGTTAGTTTTTCGAGCATCATTTGCGCTTTATAAGGCTCAGAGCCAATCAACACGCTGATATTGGCAAGCGTATTAAATAAGAAGTGTGGTTCAATTTGACTTTGTAACTGCTGCAACTGGCTCAAAATCAAGGCTTTCTCTTGTTCAGATTGACGCCGTTTGGAGGCTTCCAGCGCTTTTTCAGCAATCAGCTTTTGTTCATGCGCGTAGAAGTAGAAAAAGCAAACGCCAGTAAAAACGAAACCGAGAAAAATCACCGGTTTCATTGCTGAAAAATGACTAAAGTGCGCGTATTTACTAAGCCATAAATAAGCGTGTAACGTACCGAAAATCATCGACCCCGTGAGCGAAAAAACGTTCACTAAGCGTGCGGACAACTGCGGTGCGAAGCGACTCAGTAAGTGAGCAATGGCCACTGCGCTGTAACCGTAGCCAAAGCTTATTGCTAAGTGCAACGTGATATCACTGGGCCAAATAGCCTGAGTGGTAAAGGCGATCACCACACAAAACAGCGAAGTAAATAGCAAGCTTTTGGCAAGATTTCGAATCTCAACTTTCTCGCACATTAGAATTTCCCTTTCATATTTAATAGAATCATATGCTTATCTGGTAAGTTTGCATATGTAGAGTCAGCAGGCCCAGTCATAAAACGTGCGGCCAGTTCGATTTCGATAGAGGCTGTACCCGAATCGTACACTGAGTAATTGAGCCATTGGGTAGCGATCACGCCGCCATCTTGCGGTGCAATCAGCACATCAAGTGTCGGCACTAAGCCTTGCAACCATTCAATACTCTGGCTCCACTGCCAATGACGCCAAGCTTGGCTATCTAACGAAGCATGCAACATCACATTATGCTGCACGAGATTCACGTGGTTATAGCCTTGTGCGTAAGACCAACCTAACGCTTGATTATGCTGATAACGAACCGAATCCGCGTTGGTCTGCGCTTGTTGCCACTGCTCTTTTCCCCAACTGCGACTGTCGAACCAATATTCTGCAATGACGCTTTGCCCATCACTTCCCGACCAGTTTAACCCCACCAGCGCCTGATAGCCTTGCGTTCGCGATTCAAGAGCCATTCGCGATTCAATCTCTTGTTGTTGAGAGTAAACTGCTTGAGCCAATGCGCTAGGCCGTTGGTACGCCAAATAATGACGCTGATAGAGCGCTGATGCATGCACTTCCCATGCGTCAGTGAGCACAGTAACAAACGAGCTACCCAGCACGCCGCGTCGAACGTCATCATAATAAGCAATCGCCTGCCATTCGGCATTGCCCATCAACTGATAACGCCTTACGCCCGCCCCTTGTTGTTCGGTCATTTGTTGTAACTCGCGGCCTTGCTGCTCTGTCCAAGAGGAATCTGTATAAAAAAGCGTCCATTCACCTTGCAGATCATAATAAGAAGCAGAGAGCGTTCCTGCCCCCTCTTCTACCTGAATCCCGACCGGATTGCGGCGATAAGGCTGAAAGAGATCAAGCGGACGATAACCGTAGCCCACTCCCCAATCCAAGCGCACTTTTCCTAGTGTCAGCTCAAACGGCACATCAGCCAGCACTAGGCTGCCTTGCCAAAACAGTTCTTGTAGAATGAACTCGCTGTCGGCGTGCTGCTGTGCATCGCTACTCCACAAGGCGTTTTGTTTGATAGCCACTAGACCCAACCAGCCATGCCACCTCATTTCTACATCCAATAACGCCTCAATCTGCTGCGTATCGCGCGCTTGATTACTAGGAAAAAAAAGGCTGTCGCGATGCGCCGTGGTGGATACGCTCATTACCCAATCCCAATCAAAACTGGGGGCTTCTGCCCGCGCAGCTAAGCTCAATACACTGGTTAAAAAAGCGAACGCAACACGCTTCATCTCATAACTCCGATAGACTGTTACGAGTCAGATAGGCGGGGTTGTAATATTTTTCATCTAGCTCCATGGGCTCGATGTGTTGATACTCAACCACCGTTTTTTTGGTCGGTTGAATTTGATCAAGCAGCGTCATACTGGTTACGCGCATTCGTCCCTCTTTTTCACCAGCGCGAAACCAAGCCTGCTTGGCCAGTTTTCCAGAGCGTAAATACAAAGAAGCTTTGATTGGGAAATCGTTCTCTTTATCCAACCATAAGATAATTTGCTGGTAGTTCGCCCCTTCTGTGACAGCCAGTAATGACAACTTATGCGTCAGGTAAGGTTGACCACTGGGTGTTTCTATCTGCTCTTCACCCATCAATTGACTTTGGTAATCCTCGCTCCACGTCAGTGTTGAAATATCGCCCACCGAAGCCTCACCAAGCAGTTTTTGCATTGGCGTAATACGAATAGGGCGGCGGCTTTTTGGCATCAACAACCAGTAGTTTTCATCGAGCATCAGCATTTTTTGCCCCGCTTCAACGGAGGATTTGAACACCACTAACGAGTCGCGATTGGCTTTGGTATACACGTGATATTGACGCGTTTTATCGAGCTCACCACGTTCATAAAGCGACACCAAAGAGACGACTTTAGCCGCGCTGTAACCAAGGCGATATTGGTCGGCGTTTTTGGTCATTTGCCCTGCATCCAGCGCCGCCCAGCCAGCGGCCGAGTAGCCACCGCTAAGCGTGATCAGTAATAACATCATCCATTTATACATAAGCCAGTGCCTCCGTGATTGGCTTGTTGACTCCTTTGCGTGCCGACAACCAAGCCGCTGCAATACAAATGCTCAGTACGCCAAACGCACTCAGCAGAACCAATTCCCATGAAAAATAAATATGCAAAGGATACCCTTCCGTGCGTCCCGGTGGCGGTGGCATTTGCACATCGACTACCATCAATAACACGCTTGTTAGTGCATTGAGCGCCGCACCCACCAGCGTACCTAAAATGGCTAGCAGTACGGCTTCACGTATGAAGCTGGCGACGATTTCATTTGGGTAAGTGCCAAGCGCCGACAGCGTTCCGATTTCCCGGGTTCTCTCCGTGACCGACATGGTTAAGGTGTTAAATAGCGCGACGAAAACCACCAACCCCATCACCAAGCCCATGATGCCGAAGATGCGATCGTAAAGATCTTTTACTTTTTGATAAAAAAACGCGCGCTGCTGCCAAGGCGTCACTTGAATCGCTTGGCGAAGGCTCATTAATGACAGTTTGTTTTCAACCCAATGCCGCATGCTTTCTGTCTGTTCGGTGCTAAACAAAAACAGCGATAAGGTGCTCACTTTATTCGAAGCTAACAGCTCAGAGGCCGATTGAATGTGCAGATACAATTGGCGTTTATCCAATTCAGGCACTCCCGTGGAATAGATGCCGTGCACTTTGAAATCAACCGCGTTGAGCGCGCCATCAGCGGTACTGGTCAGTAAAGTAACCCAGTCACCAATCGACACGTTTAAGTTTTTGGCGAGATCCACCGACAGCATCACTTCCGGCTCACTCGCATCAAATCGAGGGGAGTCAATATTGGACAAGGTTTTGCCTTGGCGAACGTCCAAAAATGGCCCTTTCATATCAAACTCTTTATGGTTAACGCCGGAACCGACAAAAATGGTCGATTTGCTACCGTTAGAGACCAACCCGCTAAACTCAATGCGTGGCTGAATGCCTCGTATCCGCTTATCGTCGATTAATCGCTCAACAATCAACGCACTGTCGGCAATCCCATTAGCCAGTGGCGACTCTTCATCTTGCTCAAAAAAGCCCGGTTGGCTGAGCGTTAAATGCCCAGTGTCGCGCGCAGTGGATTCGCGCAGTGCTTGGTAAGTGTAAAGGCCAAATCCTCCGGCGCTAGTCAATGCGAAAACCGCAATGGCAATGATCAATACCGAAAGTAGGCTGCGGCGGCGATTGCGCAGTAAATTCAGCGCCGCCATACGCCATTCCATAGAAATCAGCTTGCCCATTTCATCGCCTCCTGAATCACTTTGCCATCTACAAGCTGCAAGGTTCGGTCGCAGCGGTTGGCCATGCGCGCGTCGTGCGTAGCCACAATAAAAGTGGTGCCCATTTCGTGTCCAAGGCTTTTCATGATGTCGATCACCACATTGGCGGTATGGCTGTCTAAACTGGCGGTAGGTTCGTCGGCAATCACCATTTCTGGGTTATGGATCAGTGCGCGCGCAATGGCTACGCGCTGTTGCTGACCGCCTGAAAGGTGATCCGGCCGGTGGTGAGCCAGCGTTTCTAACCCCACTTTGGCCAGCATAGTGCGCGTTAAAGTACGCTGATCGCGCAGGCTGTAGCCGTTTAGCATCAATGGGTAAGCAATATTTTCCGCCGCTGTCATCACCGGAACTAAGTTGAATTTTTGGAAAACGAAGCCTAATTTTTTGCGGCGCAGCGCCGCCGCCTCTCTTGGATCGGTTGGGTAAGGGTAACCCGCCAGTTCAATGTCACCTTGGTAATCTTGATCAAGCAGCCCTAAGATATTGAGCAAAGTGCTTTTTCCCGAACCTGACGGGCCGCACAGCGCTAGCATTTCACCTTGTTTGACTTCGCCATTCACCGCGCTCAACGCCAGCAGCGGCTGCATACCTAATTGGTAGGTTTTACTGATCTGTTCAAATCGTAGCATTTTGTTGCCCTCCCTCATTCGCTTTTCAATTCATGCGTTTTTTCAGTCAATCCGTTTTCAATCAACGCATTTGTAATCAAAGCCTTGGCTTGGATGATTTGCGGATGCTCTGCTGGCTGGTTGTCAACTTGCTTGCCTTGCTTCTGGTGGTTTTGCATCTGGGCAAGCCATTGCTCTGCTTGAGGAGTGTCGTTGGCACGAAGGGCGGCTTGAATGGCGTATCGATAAACCCAAGCAGTGGCGGCAAAAGGTTGTGCAGTCAATTCGGGTTCAACAAGAAGGTCGAGATACAAATCATAACCACGCTCAAAATGGTTGAACATATCGGGCAGTGAGGTGTAAGTCGCGGCCGAAACCGCGCGCGTTAAATAGCTATCCGGCAGCCCCATGACGCGCTCTTGTTCAGCAAGCGGCTGCGGGTGATTGCTGAGTAAAGTCAGGCCTTTGTCTATGGTGGCCAAGCCTTCTTCGACGTATCTCATCTTATTCCAAGGCATGAATGCATCACGCTCTTGCAGGGTTTGTGCACTGCCCAGATAAGCTAAGCTGAGCGGTTTGGCCCCTTGCTGTTTAATCAACTGCTCTAGTTGGTGAAGCACAAGCTCCACTTTGTCACTGTCGCCTTCGGCCGCTTGGTTGTACTGCATAATTAAAGCGTCGCTTGGATTAGCTTGAACAGCCGTGATGCTTAGCAGCAACCCGACACTGAGTAGCAGGTTGCGAAGTGAGCGTGAATAAGAAAATGTCGTCATCATGATGGTCCCTTTCATTCGTTGGTGATGAAATTTGCTTGATGACGACAGATTACGCAGCAAATAGGCCAGATGCGCCACTTTGCGATAAAGGGGGATTATGCAGCGTTAATGGCTGGCTGGATGACGTGAATGGGAAGTAGACAAAAAAACCAGCCACTGAGGGCTGGTTGGGAGAGTGAGATTAAAACCTAATCGTAATACTGAAATAATAGCAATACGAAAAGCGTATCGCGGGGCAAAAACATCTGTTTTCAAAAGCATCTGTTCTAAAAAGCACCTGTTCCAAAAAACATCCGCTCTATGGCACGCCATGCCCTTTGGCGGCGACCCAAACCCGATACCACTGCTCGCGGGTCAGTTCTAAATCAAGCGCAGCAATTGCCGCTTTGACGCGGTTAATCTTACCAGAGCCAATAATCGGCAGCGGCTTAGAAGGCAGACGCAGTACCCAAGCGTAAATAACCTGATCAATACTGTCTGCGCCGATCTCTTGGGCGATCGCTTCTAGCTCACTGCGCACACGTTGGGCTTGTTCAGTCTGACCGTTAAAAATCTCGCCGCCAGCTAAACAAGACCAAGCCATTGGGCGAATGCGCTGCGTTTGCAAATGATCCAAAGTGCCATCGTGCACCACATCGAAATTGAGCGGGTTCATCTCCACTTGGTTGGTCACTAACGGTTTACCTAGGCGAGATTGCAGCAGTTCAAACTGGCGCGGGCTAAAGTTCGACACACCAAAGTGCTTCACTTTGCCCACTTTGCGCAGTTCAGAAAACGCTTCGGCGACTTCATCGGCATCCATCAAGGCATCTGGGCGGTGGATCAACAGCAGATCGATTTCGCTCACACCAAGTCGTTCCAGCGAATTATTGACCGACTGATAGATATGCGCAGAACTGGTATCGTAGTGGTTTATCTTACGCTGCGGCGTTTTTGCGCCACACAAATTGATATCACACTTAGTGACGATTTGGATCTGCTCGCGCAGCGCGGGCTCCAGCGCTAAGGCTTCACCAAACAGTTTCTCGCACTGGTAGTTACCATAAATATCCGCATGGTCAACCGTGCTAATGCCCAATTCAATGTGCTGTTTTAAAAACGTTAAACGCTGTTGTGGCGTCATGCCCCAATCTGCCAAACGCCAATAACCTTGTACTAGCTCTGAAAAATCTGGCCCTTGCGGCGCGATTGTTACTTTAGCAACCATTGGTTGTCTCCTTTGACTTAATTGCCGTCATCCTAAGCAGGTTTCGATGACGGCTCAATGAATCTACCGAATAAGTTAAGATTACGCGCCGAAGTTGTGAGATTCACTACACGTTGACAATTTATATCGCTGGAAAATTCATCGCTTCTACGCCCCCAAGCCATGCTTTGTGATCAACGCCAAATTCTTAAGGCTTAGGCACAAGAATGATGTCAACTTCTCTCTCTGCTTTTATTGTTAGCGATGAAGCACCTCGCCCTACAGCGACTGACGATAATGCAAAAACGAATCACCCTAACCCATGAAGGCCAAGGATAGAGCATGAAATTCTCCACGTTAACACTCGCACTTTGCGCTGCCGCGCCTGTTGTGTTTGCCGCGCCCAATCTGACCATTTCGACCACCACGACTAGCCGCGACTTTCCGCTGGATGCGAAAACGCCTTTAGTCATTCCCTTGACCAAAGAAAGCTACACAATAAAAGTGTCAGGGATTGAGGGCCAGTGCAGTGCGCCAGCTCAGCAGAGCATCAAATTCAACGCGCCCATCGCCCTCAATTGTGGACAAGAAACCGAACTGCCGCTGACGATACGTTTCACTGGCGATTACGCCTTCGCTTATGACGGCGAGCAGCAGACCTTAACCTTTGTCCGCCAAGCCAAAAAATCCACTACTAGCAAATTTAAACGGCCGATACCGAGTGTTTCGTGCGAGCAGTACCAAGGCGGTGAAGTGACCTTACAACTGGGCAATACGTTCCCCGATGGCACACGACTAAAAGAGACATTTACCGGCCAAATCCTCAGCGTGAAAAATAGCCAAGTCACCTTAATGCCGTCACCAACCAGTGGTGGATTGGTGCTGCTTGCCCCCGCAACGGATGCCGCCAGCGAACCCTTTGCCTACCGCAATGCCACGATTTACTTTGTGATGGTGGACAGATTCAACAATGGTGACCCAAGTAACGACAATAGCTATGGCCGTAAAAAAGATGGCAAAGAAGAAGTGGGCACTTTCCACGGTGGCGACCTAAAAGGTGTGATTGCCAAACTCGATTACATCAAAAGCTTAGGCACCGACGCGATTTGGCTTTCGCCGATTGTGGAGCAGGTGCACGGTTTTGTCGGCGGTGGTGACAGTGGCTCGTTCCCTTTTTATGCCTATCACGGTTACTGGACGCGTGATTTTACCAAGATCGATCAAAATTTTGGTGATGAGGAGGATCTCAAAACGCTGGTCACTGAAGCGCATAAACGAGGCATAAAAATCTTGCTCGATGCGGTGCTCAACCATTCCGGCTACGCCACCTTGGCTGACCTGCAATTTGATCAGATTGAGGTGGTTAATCCCCAAAATTTACCGCAAAAATGGGTTGATTGGATGCCGAAAGCTGAAGAAAACTGGCACAGCTACAATCAATCCATTGATTATCAAAGCGCCAACTGGTCGCAGTGGTGGGGCAAGGATTGGGTTCGCGCTGGGTTGCCCGGCTACCAGAAACCCGGATCTAGCGATATCACGATGACGCTGGCCGGCTTACCGGATTTTCGCACTGAATCAACACAAGCGGTGACGCCGCCGCAGTGGCTACTTAATAACCCCGGCACTCGCGTGGTAGCGCGCGAACAGTATAGCGTTGCCGATTACTTAATTGAGTGGCAAACCGATTGGGTAAAACGCTTTGGTATTGATGGTTACCGCGTCGACACCGTAAAACATGTGGAAGGCGAGGTATGGCGACGCTTAAAAAGCGAGGCATCACGCAGTTTAGATGCTTGGCGTGAGCAAAACGGGCAGCAAGGGCAACCCTTTTGGATGATGGGCGAAGTATGGGGCCATTCAGCTTACCGCAGCCCCTATTTTGATGATGGCTTTGATGCACTGATCAACTTTGATATGCAAAAAAGAGTCGATAAAGGCGCAGCCTGCTTAAGCCAAATGGCGATGGTGTACCGCGACTACGCGCAAACGCTAGCAAAATACCCAGATTTTACCCCCGTGAGCTACCTCTCTTCTCACGATACCGAGCTGTTTTTTAGCCGTTTTAACTCCTTTGAAATGCAGCGTAATGCCGCCAATGCATTGCTTCTCGCACCGGGTGCGGTGCAAATTTACTACGGTGATGAAGTCGCACGTCAAGTTGGCCCTTACGCCGATGATTTTCACCAAGGCACGCGTTCTGACATGGTGTGGTCACTGGATGAAGAGCGACAAGCGCTGCTGAAGCATTGGCAAACGCTAGGCCAATTTCGTCAATCGCACCCTGCCATTGGCGCAGGTATTCATCATGAGATTGAACAGCAAAATGCCTATCTGTTCTCTAGAACGTTAAATAATGACCGTGTCGTTATTGCTTTTGTTGGCCGTTAAACCCACCACAGAGGTAGTTGCAAACACCATAGTGACTGCCTCTGTTTCTTCACCATTTTTTGGTCAAATAATTTAAACTCACCCACCAAAACATCAATATTATGAACGTGTTGAAGCATAAAAATTAACTTTAGCACAAGCTAAACCAATTACCCTGCCAAATAAGCACAACTCTACTAGTCATACCAAAACTGTCAACTTTTCATTTGATTTACAAATACTTACACACTATCATTCGCCGCTAATTGAAATAAAGACATCATTTTCTTTGACACATCAACAACACAAAATTAACATCTCGCATTGCAATGCCATTACCATAACAAGGCCTTAGGAGGTCGAGAATGATCATCAAACCCCGCACGCTACTCGCGCTATCAATATTGACAGCGTTTAATGTTCACTCTGCAGGCTTCCAAGTGGCAGAGCATTCAGCCTCAGGGCTAGGACGTGCTTTCTCTGGTGAAGGAGCGGTGGCCGATAACGCGAGTGTGATTGCACACAACCCCGCAGCCATGACACGGTTTGATACGACGCAGTTTTCTGGTGCACTGTCCATCGTTGACCCAGAGGTTGATGTATATGATGTGAAAAACCAACAGAAAATGAACGATGTTGCGCCACTGCAAGTAGTTCCCGCGGCTTACTACGTCAGTCCAATCAATGAAAAATGGGCTTGGGGGATGGGAATATTCACTACTTACGGCGTAGCTACAGACTACCCTAATGATATTTATGCAGGCGATCTTGCAGGCGATACTTCTCTTCTTTCTGTCAATTTAAACCCGAATATTGCCTACCGTGTTAACGAACAGCTTAGTCTCGCTGCGGGTATTAACCTCGTCTATGCCGAAGCAAAACTGACACGACATAAAGGTGCTTTAGCCGTATTTACTGGCGGCTCTGCCTCTGACAACCTAGTCGGAATGACTGGCGAAACCATAGCTTTGGGCTGGAACATAGGTAGCTTATATGAGTTCAACCAAAACCACCGTGTCGGTTTTGCTTACCGCTCTGCTGTTGATCTGGATTTTGATGATGGTGAGTTTTCAAGCTATAGCTCAGGTGTTGCAACAAACGCTGTTGTTGAAGGACGTTTAAAAATCACGCTACCTGCGATGTGGGAAGTTTCCGCATTTCACCAACTCACTGATAGCGTGGCGTTGCATTACGGGTACCAACGTACCGACTGGAGTTCATTCAAAGAGTTAAAGGCAACATCATCACAATGTACCAACGGAGAGTGTTTTTATAAGTCTGAAAAGTATGAAGACAGTGGCCGTTGGTCATTGGGTTCAACTTATCAATTAAACTCGACTTGGACATTACGCGCCGGTTTTGCTTTTGATGAACAAGCTGGCGAAGCCACATTGAGTATTCCAGATAGCGACCGTTATTGGTATTCAGCGGGCGTGAGCTACGTGATCAGCGACTCGCTATCCATTGATGCGGGTTTTGCACTGGTGAAAAGTAAAAGCGGCACGTTTACCGAAACCAACAAACTCAATGAAACATTGACGTTTGAATCACAAGGGACTGCTTACCTTAGCGCTATTCAACTTAACTACACATTCAACTAAACTCAGGGATAAGTCATGCTTAAAACAACATTCAAAATATCGCTGCTCTGCTCTGCGTTATGGTTAGTCGGTTGTGGTGATGAAACGAACAGTTCGGGAGCAAGCACAACACCCACTTACGAAGCCTACATTCAAGACGCGTTAAAACGCGACACCAGCATAAAATTCACGCTCAGCGGCGCAAACGCAAACGTACCACTACCCTCTTTTGCACTCATGAATGCCAAAGACGGCACGTTAGAAATTCCAACCAAGGGTGATGACGCCTTAACCAATCCAGTCGCCGCTATGGGTACCATGGATGGTTGGTCAACATCAATGCCACTGTTTCTAGACTTTGAAGGCGTAGGATTGGCTGACGGTCTTATCTCTAACGGTATTTATTTAATTGAGCTGACCGACAGTATGATTGGCAGCCCAACGGTTAAAAATGTGCTGACATTGAACACCGACTTTACTGCCATCGCCAGTGCCAGCAGCGATAAAATTGCAATCGTACCAAACAAAGCGCTCAACCCTGCCAGTGAATATATTTTAGCCGTGACAGATGAGATTACCGATGTAAATGGCAATATTGCAGGCACATCCAGCAGCTACGCCGCGTTGAAGTCCAAAGTGAAAATCTATACCGATGATAAGCTAGGGGCATTACAAAAAGTGACCCAAGGCGTGGAAAGCATTTTCGCTTTGGCAGGGGTGGATCAAACCAAGATTATTTATTCAACGTGGTTTAGTACTCAATCTGTTGGTCAGACACTTTACAGTGTGAAAGGCGCCACCGCCGCAGGCCTTGCAACGACAGATATTGGCAACATTTGGAAGCAAGGTGCGAACCCAAACAACCTTAATTTGAGCGCCGCTTACACCATGAGCTTTGGTGCTACAACCGATTTTGTAACCGCACTTAATAACGATGCAAATTTTCAAACTTACATTGGCGCAGAAAAAACAACCGCTAAAGCGTTTATTGAAAATGAATACACAACCAGCAGTTATCACGTTAATGTCACGACTGGAACGGTTAAGCTCCCTTATTATTTAGAGAAAGGAAGCAACTGGAACTCACAGCCGTTTGAATCAGCAATGCCAAGTTTGGCCTTGATTAAAAATGCTTTGGCAGATGACAATGAAAAAGCCACCATCGCCAATCAGCTCATTGCTAACAATATCGACGTGACTCAACTAGCAACCAGCCCAAGTGAACAGCTTAAACTGGTGGGTTTGACCCTCACAAAGTCTGATGGCAGCGCACTCGATCCTCAGCGCATCATTACACGCTATAGCCCTGTACCTAAGGTGAAATCGTTAGAAGACGTTGATTTTTTACTGTTTACTCCTAACGCGGGAGCAAACTGGCCGATCGTGATTTACCAACACGGTATAACTTCTGTTAAAGAAGATGCGTACTTCACAGCAGCACATTTAGCCAATGCTGGTATCGCCGTGATTGCCATTGATCAACCACTGCATGGTGCTCGCAGTTTAGATGCGCAGCGCTCAGCTAATGCCGATATTCTAGCGTACCTCAATTTGAACAACTTGGCCGTCGCTCGTGACAACACGCGTCAGAGTATCTTAGATATCATGGGGCTGCGTGCGGCCATTACTTACTCACAAAGTGCAGGGTTGTTTGTTGGTTCTCAATTAGCAAACGCAGACAATACCGCGACGACACCACCAAAATTCCTTGGCCACTCATTGGGAGGAATCGTCGGCTTAAGCGCTGTCGCGAACGCGAACCGCACTATCGGTGATGCTAGTGGTGATACGCTGTATAAATTCTCTGGAATGGCCATTGCAAACTCAGGTGGTCAAATCGGTAACTTGTTAATGGGTTCAGCAAACTATGGCCCACTCATTAAACATAATCTCGCCTTAAGTGCGAGCCCCAAATACAAAGCATTCGCCGACCAATACTGTCCAGGGTTAACAGAGAAAGTTTGCTACACCACGTTTGAAAACACAGCCTCTGCCTCAGACAAAGCGGCACTGCAAAGTCAGTTGGATCAATTTACCTACGCGACTCAAACCTTGCTCGATACTATGGATCCATACACAAACGCAAGTTACCTAATCAGTGGTGGAACCACGACAATCCCTACTTATTTATTGCAAGTGGCGGGAGACGAGAGTGTGCCTAACAATGTCACAAATACACGTGCAGGCACCGAACCCCTAGCAACACTATTGGGATTAGCCAACGCAGCACCCTCTGATGTAATCACTAATACGTCTAAAGTCTTCGTAAAAATGGACAGTGGTACACACACAACCTTTCTCGCACCACAAGATACGGCCGATGGTGTGCTTCGCGCTGGAGCGCTATCACAACTGGCTATTTTCTTGAACTAACCGAGTAAACAGCCTGTTTACTTATTCAAACAGCTTCCTTGTTTTGAAGCTGTTTGAATTCTCCATCTGCCATATCTCAACAACTATCAAATCTTAGGTGCTGCTGAAGTGAAACAAAACACCGATCGTCATGTCAACATGACATGACTGATCGTTTCCCTGACAGCGTAAGTGGCGTCATTTCATAACACTTATTCTTCAGCCACCAGCAAAACTCCAAATTCAAAATTCGGTGCGTAGTGGTAAATTTCGCCATTGACGGAATCAAAAGACCACACCTGACCACTCGCTAGATGGGGTGATTGGCTCCATAAATACGACAAGATATTGCCTGCCTCATACTTAAAGCCTTGGGCAAATGCTCTGCTATTCATCGCTGGGCCAAAACACGCCATTTCAGTCAATGACACTAACTCTTTAATATTCGGCAATCGCCATTCGGCTTGGCTGGCAAATTGGTGCAATGCGTGTCGGCTTTGAGGATGGTTGATAGCCGCCACTTCTTGCAAAGCACTTTGCCAACGAAACCCGGTCGCTTCGCCATCACACTGCTCCGTAGCGGCGTTCCATGTTTTACCAACTTGGCAACGCATCCACGTTAAGCCAGTGAGCTTATCTTTGATCGTCCCCTGCTCACTGTAGAGATAGCGCGTGTTGGGTGCGCTTTTCGTCATATCAGGAGAACACTCTTGGGCGACGCCGACAGCAGAAAAGATCAAGCAAGAAGCCGCGATTAAATGAGATTTCATTAGTTGTTCTCCTTGGTTGCAACAACTCGAATCGGCAAGACATAAGACGGGTCATTGTCCGCCGCTGTGCTGCTGGAGTAGAGCTCAATTGGGCTACGCTCCCCTTTGGTTGCACCAGACAGCGCCGTGTAAAGATATTGCATCGAACCATCGCTTTGAAATTGAGAGGTATTGAGATAAGCAATGCCAGAAGTCCACGTATGCCCATCAAAAAATTCGGTGTTCTGCGGCTGATGCGGGAAATAGTCTTTGTTGAAACCAACTGCATCGTCACCCAATTCACCGAAATCAAGCATCATGTATTGCTCGCTGTTGGTCGGTAAACGCCACGTTTGTAACCCACACAATTTATCTTGATTGATACGATTGACGTAATCTTGCGTAGTGCAAATAGTATCACCTGCCGCCTGACAGGAAGCGGCCGTCACATCTTTTGCAAAAGGGATAAACTTGTCGGCAATTTCTAATGCAAACAACCGTTCTTTATAGTTCAAAGACGCGGCATCTTCTGACTTCACTTCCCAAATAAGTCCACTGTAAACATCTTTAACGCATGACCAATCGCTCGCTTCTGCCTCAAGTTCATTGCCAGCCGCATCTAATTTGATGAACGCAAAGCTCTTACCCGTCACGCCATTTTTGGCGGTAATATCTAGGCCATATTCAGCATCTTGACCGGGATAATCAGCATCAGCCCGCGCTTGTGCACCTTGATCGGAATAGAACTGAATAATGCCCGTGTCTTGCAGAGGTCGCTCTTCCGATACTTGCGCCATCAATGTATTAGCATATTCGGTCATCTTTTCGCCAGAAACGATCTCAGAGGCAATCAGTGGTGTATTTTTTGCCATGGTTTGCCCAAGCGTTGCCAGCAAATCAATTCGTTCACTTGCTTTCGCTTTTTGGAGCAACACGACAGCATTGGCATCCAATATTGCCAATGCTGTGTGGCTAAAGTTTTGTGAAATGTCACCATTCACTTCAACGCCTAATTGCAAAAGCTGCTCGGCAAGCAAGCGATTCGCTTCTTTCTCCGTATTTCCATCCAGCATAATGCCGGCAAAAATAGAACTCACACCGTTGAGGATATTGCCACTGCTTTTGCCCAGCGCCGGCGCAATCAGGATCGATGATTGGCTGGTTTGGCTACTTCTCGTCATAACGCTAATGCCAGTAGAAACGTTAGCCACTATAGGAAAACGGTAGATTTGAGTACTGTCACTCGTGAGAGTGTAGCGCCCTTGGCTATCGGCTTGTGTGCTGATTTCGCCCACATCACAGGCAAAGTTTTGGTTAGAATCAATGCAGACAGTGGCATCAAGTGCGACGTTTTGCGCTTGAATTTGGCCGCTGATTTTATGGCTAGGTAAAGATGCATTGGCTACATCTCCACTTCCACCGCCACCACAACCAGCCAGTAAAAGTGCCAGCGAAAGTGTTGAAAGTCTTAAGTGCATAGTTATGTGTTCTTCAGTTTAAGTGAAAAAATAGCCAACAAATTACGTCGTCTTATGGCGAATGCCGCGAGAGGAAGTAATAAGAGCAGTGAAGTCGAACCGCCACCTGTTTCAGGTGAAAGTGCGTTGGTCACAGGTTGAGGGCATTGATAGCCCGCTAGGCGGCCTACCCCCCATTCAATCAAGGTGCCGAAATTTCCCGGGTTGTAGTCAACCACTTCCAAACGCCAGTAGCCGCTTAGGGCTTCGCCTTGTAAAGAGCCCAATATGGCATCATGTGCCAGCACCCAATAGTCATCAAAACCATTGATGGCCGATGGTGCTTGGTTGAGTAATTCGACGCGTGTCCCTGCGGGTGAAATTAAGGTAACGCGCAGCTCTTGTAGCTCTGGGTGCGATAACTGCAAGCGAACCACAAAATCTTCATCAATCAATGCGTTGCCAACATCGATCGTCAAGCCATAGCTCTTCAATCCGGACGTAACCGTGTCTGCACCGTCAATACTGGCGTCTTTCAATACTGAATTTATGGCCACTGGCGGCGTTGCAAGCTGTGGCTTACCCACGATAAACGATAAAGTTTGCTTGTCAGATTGCATCGCAAGGTACGGTTGATATTGATAACTCGATTCAAGTTGTAGAGTCTGCTTGACGCCGCAGGTGTAGGTGGTTGGCAGCGCGATGCTCCATTGCTGCTGCTGGAATTTTTCGCTAGCGAAAGTAACGGTTTCACCTTGCAAAGTGGCTATCGTTTGTAAACTTGCTTGGCGATCCGTGGCCTGAATGTGCACGTTCAGCGGATCCGTTGGCATCACAAATCGACGTTCCAACAGGAATTTGAAGGGTTCTTGGACTAAGTTATGTTGCTTAAATTGCTGTAATAGCATCGCATCATAAGCGCGATGCGGGTACAGCTGTTTGGCGGTATACGGCATGCTTTCACTCAAATCATGCATTTTTAGACCACGACCTAAGCCGTACATTGATTCAAGAACAATACGGTCAAATTCAGAAAACGCTTCTTGACCGTACTCATTCACGGCCTGTTTCAACGCTTGAAATAAAGGGGTAGACCACAATTCGTCACCCAACTCACCTGCTACACTTTCATGCGCTCGATACTCTGCGGATGCAAAATATTTTGCCCGCTGATTCCACAAACTGCGTGTCGAAATACGAGAACCAAAATAGCCATCCCAATTAAACACGGTGTCAATTTCGAACGCTTTTCCTTGTGCATACTGGCGGCGAAAACTGTGCGAACCCGCCCAATAGTCACCAAAGCCTTCCCCAATCGCGCCCGAATGTCCATAAGCCCAATCGGGAACGATTTGATAATGAATTCCATGCCCAAGCTCATGGGTAACCACGTCGGCATCTAATGCATCGGGCGAGCCCCCAACACCAAACAACACCGCTTTCGGGCCAACATAATAAGAAGAGTTGTTGCTAGATAAACCTCTCGCATCAAACCTCACGGGCTCACTAAACAGGGAAAAACCGAGCTGTTTGGTATAATCAATCGATTGATCAAGATGGTAAAAAGCCATCAGCTGTACAAAGCGATCATCAAGCATCTCCATGGAGAGAATTTCAGTATCTGAGTTCCATTGCGCCACGTCTTCAGCGCTAAGTAAGCCAACACCGCTATCAACCCACTGCTTGGCATCATCTTGTTGCTGTATGGCGGTAGCATCAACTTGTCGTACTCGTTCATTGGCTAAGTAATATTTACCTGCACTTTGCAACATCTCGACATTCGCACTTTGGTAGTGCGGCTGGTTTGGGTAATCAGCAAGGTCATTCCACGCCGAATCTGGCGCAGGCAGTTGATCCATGGTTCTTAAATCGGGATCAAAAAGTTGCACATTGATGCTCTGCACATCTCCCGATGAGAGCGCAGGCGGTTCATTCGCCACCAATCGGCGGGGCGATTCGAGCTCTGCCGCTACCAATGCAACGCCATCTCGCTCGACTGTGTTGTGCAAACTTTGAACACGCGCGTCACTACGTCGGACTGATCGGTCGAGAGCACTAACGCTTTTTGCGGTTGGTATTGGCCGTTCTGCCATACATCAAAGTTGTAATGATTTCCCAGTAAACTCTCGGTTTGATAACGAAACTTCAGTGTCCCAACATCAGGATAAAGCGAGCTCAAATACAGCTCAGCCGACTCTTTCGTTGCAATGGTCGTTTTCGCCAGTGGATAGTCCCACTCCCCCGCAAAGGCGGAATGGCTCAAGCATAGCAAGGTGCTCAGAACGATAATTTTTTTCATCTCTAGCTCCTAAAACACGTATTTAGCCGTAGCGGTAAAGTAACGCCCGGGCTCAGTGGAATAGAGAGTTTGACTTTGACTTACACCCGCGACGTCTTGATAACGAACGTATTCACGGTCGAATAGGTTCATGATGTTGAGACTCACATCAAGGTCACGCATCACTTGATAACTCACGCCAAGATCGACCGTAGACCATGCCGACGTTTGCGCGCATTGCGCTTTACGGCCTATATCATCAGAGCATGCTGGTGCTCGGTCCATCGAACTCGCCCAGTTCCAACGTGCGTAGGCATCCCAATCTTGCTGCTGGTAATTTAGTTGTCCATTTCCTTCCCACGGCGTGATGGTACGAACGTATTCATCTTGATCATCTTTGCCATCCACATAACCCGCTTTGAACGTGGTTGACCAATGTTGATTCAGTTGATGGGCGAAGGTGAACTCCACACCATACGTTTCGACGCCATTAATATTTTGGTACTGCTTGATCCAAGCGCCTCTATCGCTATCAAATCCCACGTCTTTAGTGTCCATGAAATTGTCAAAGAGAGAGTAAAAAACCGCGACATAAGCTTGAGATTGGCCATTATCGTATTTTGAACCCAACTCAAAACTATCACTGGTTTCAGCCTGTAAATTCATGTTCGGCGCGATAAAAAACGGCGTCAGTGGAACAAAGCTGTGGTCTGCCGCACCGTAGGCTTTGTCATAGGTCGGAGCGCGGTAGCCGTGGTTGTAACTGAGGTAACTGTTGAATGATGGCGTCCACTGGTAAGCTACGGATGCGCTCGGTGACCATTCACTGGTTTGAATTTCACTAACAGCAAAACCAGCAATAGGTTGCTCTGACTGAGGAGTAAGGTTATTCAAATCAAAACGTAAACCAGCGCTAAATGTCCACTGGTTGAGGCTGAATCTATCTTGCAAATAGACGCCAAAACCATAGGCCTTCGCCGGTGCAAACGGAATAATATTTTCGTAGGTTTCCCCATTGGAATCCTTGGTATCCACGTGACGAGGGCGTTCATAACGATTGGTATTAAGCACTGCACCGTAAATAAATTGGTGCTCGATGTTGTGGACTCGTGCTGCTTTTTCTAAATCAACCGATAGCCCTATCAACTGATCAGAAAAACTTTCATCGCGTCGCTCACGACGAAATTCAAGGGTGTCGAAAAAGGCATGTTCTTTGGTCAATAAGCGATTGGTTTGAGTATCACTTTGACTATCACGCCAGTAAAGCTTGGCGTCCACATGGTCTGCCCAGAAAGAAAGGGTATCTAATTGCACCCCCAATGATGCCGATAAGGTTTGGTGCTGTTCCTGTTCAAAAAATTCTTTGCTTTCCCATTTGTCATCGCGCTGAATGGAAGCAATGCCTTCTTTGCGGATGTTTTCATCTTTATAGGCGTTAAATTTTGCACTGAGTAACAGCGAATCATTGACCATGTGATCGTGGGCTAACGATGCACTGAATCCTTCAATATCTCGGTTATAGAGATCTTGGTTAAAGTTGCGAGTCTCTTCGCCTTGCCAATATGAAATGGTCACCAAGCTTTCACCATTTCCATTGCGCACCGCTAACGTGCTACTGCTCTTATATTGATTGCTGATCCCTGTGTAGGAGCCAGAGGCATCAATATAGAAATCACGTCCTTGCAAATAATCCGCCGGCGATTTTGTGGTGACAACCACAACGCCGCCGATCGCGCCCGAACCATGAATGGTAGACCCTGCCCCTTTCACAACCTCAATGCTTTTTATGTTGTCTAAGGCGAAAGTATTGCGGCCTACCTTATCGTTAATGTCATTGGCACCATAGCCGTCCGATGCGGCGACGCCATCTTGAATGATCGCAATGCGGTTGCCCGTCATCCCTCGAATCGTGATGTTTTGTGGCCGACCAGCGCCACCCGTAACACTGATTCCGGGTTCATGACTCAATACATCATACAGTTCTGTCGCGCCTTGTTTTTCAATGCTTTCACCGTCGATCGCTGATATTGATCCGGCGACTTTTGACAGCGGCTATTCTACTTTATTGGCACTCACCACCACTTCTTCAAGCTTGGTTAGGCTGAATTCGGCATGCACTGACCCTACCGCAAGCACGCTAAGCACCGCTGCGGTGATTGGAGAAAGCTTCATTTACTGCTCCGCTTTTTTGTTTTTATCTATGGTAAGAAGAAAGGCGTATTCCACGGCCTGTTGCTGTAGTGCCTTACGTGAATCGCTACTGTGCCCGCTATTGAAGTCCGTCCATAACAAGTAAGGCCCGCTACCCGTACTCATCATCGACATTTTTTCTATGTATTTCGCGCCTTCCCAATAAGGGACACGGTTATCAAACCACCCGACACGGACGAGGGTTGGCGGATAAGGTTTGGCTTGAATATTGAGTAGTGGGTCATAAGCTTCAATTGCTGAGCGTTGCAATGGCTGACTAGGATCTCCCCACTCTTCTCGCTGCTGCACCGAGAGTGAAGAGGAGTCTTCTGCGGACATGCTTCTAAGCACATCCACAAAAGGCACTTGCAGCACCACTCCAGCAAAAAGTGCTGGGTTTTGATTAACCGCGGCCGCAACTAAGGTTCCACCAGCGCTGCCGCCAATCGCATAAATAGCGCGTTGGCCGTTATTAAAATGCTGCAATGAAGAGGCGACGTTCAGGAAATCTGAGATGCCTATTTTTTTCAGAATGCCAGACCCAGCGCGGTGCCATAATTCACCGTGATAGCCACCACCGCGCACATGAGCAATCGCATAAATTACGCCTTGATCCAATAAACTGATCACTTGTGGCATAAAGTACGGACGCATCGTGACGCCATACGCGCCGTAGCCATAAAGAAAGACGCTGGACTGTGCGCTCAAGGTGTCTTTTCGGTACGCCAAAGTGACAGGAATAGCCACGCCATCAACATCCACCACAATCTGTTGTGACTCATACTGTTCCGGTAAATAAGCCGGATAGTGGTCTTGACCCAGTCGCTTCCATTGTAAGCTTGCCACATCAAACTCACGCCAAACTCCTGCAGAAACCATCGACATTGAACGCACGCGTAGTTTATTGCTTTGCCAATCACCGTTACGAGAGACCCAAGCGACCTCACTTTCTGTTGCCAAAGGCTGTGATGCTCTCAACTTTCCATGCTGATCCATAATGGCCAGTTGAGAATGCTGTGCTTGGTTGGTTTTAACCACAACGCCAGCTTGATATAAATAAAAATTATCCAGCGTGGAATGATCATCTGGCGCATAAAAAAGCTGCCAAGGGTTTTCATTCATGCTCAGTAATCGACGGTAGAGTGCAAACTTGCCGTTGAAGTTACTATTGATGTAGAGCCAGCCATTAGCAACGTCTGCGTAGTATTCAATACCCGGCTGTGCGGCACGAAGCGGAAGGCTTAAGTGAGAGCTGTTGGTCTTTAAAATACGTTGTTCACTGCTGTTTTCATTGTTGACTTGCACGAGGGCAAAATGCGGATCCGCCGCCAAATAGAGAGACACAATCCACTGCGGATCAGCCCATTCCCATAGGGTTTTTGTCTGCTTGCTCAGCACATCATAGCGCTGTAATAAGCTAGAAGAACGGCTTTCTTCTGCCGCCCAAAAATAGAGGTATTGGCCATTTTCAGACCAAATAGCTTGAGTCGTTGCAGATTGGCTAAGCACGATTTCCTGCTTCGATACACGATCCACCAGCGTCAGCGTGTAGTGCTCTTCCCCAGTCAAATCTTCGCTTAATGCAATAAAGCGGTCCCCTTTTGCCACCGCCCAATTGGCTAACTGGTAATAATCTGATTGCTGCTGTCTTACACTGATATTGACCAAGCACTCAATTGGGCTGTCTTCTGCGGTCTTTTTAACAACAAAACGTTCCCCCTTAATTACTTGATCATGATAGTAATTTTGGTACTGGATGAGCCAAGGTGTCGGTGCTTTTACGCTCTGACTCTCTGACCATGTTTTGACTAGTGCATTAGAAAGTGGCGTGGCTTGATTGAGCCACTGTTGTGTTTTTTTATTGTGATCTTCAAGGTGTGCTCGAACCTTAGGCTGGCTACGCGAGCCATCTTCTAGCCACAGCAGTGACTCACCATAAGATGAATGAAAACAAGATAAACCAACAATAAAAGAAATGATATTGAGTAATTTCATTATGATCAGTGAAAACATAGCCAATTATTATAATGAGGCGCAGCTTGCTGCTAAACGATAATGAGATCAATTATCATTTTTATATAAAATAGAGAAATTATGAAATTTATAAGGGTGAACGTTTGCGTGTATATAAAAACACCGCCAATTTGGCGGTGTTTTTATAATTAGGGTGAGGTTGTCTCAGCAAATACTGGCATTGAGTCCGTCAGCAGATTCGATTGACCGAAAGGCCACGCTGACAAGACGCTCGCTGTTACTCATCGTCAACTTTAGGTGCAACTCTCTTTTTCGGCACAAATACCGCATCACCCACTGCCACATTCTGATAAAAGGTTTTATCGCGTTTAACGGGCTTCTTATTAGCGGTGTGCGCCTTGGGCTTAGTACTTTTAGTCTTAGCGGCTGCGTTTTTCTTAAAGGCTGGAACTCGTGGTTTTAGTCCGGTAAATTTACCTTTCAGATCATCAAATTGAGAGAACTCAATATCTTGCTGCAAAAAGGCTTCCACGCGCTTGAAGCTGTCCCAATCTTTTGGGCCAACCAGCGAGATTGCATCACCTTTATTACCCGCACGGCCTGTACGACCAACACGGTGCACATACTCTTCCGTATGTTTGGGCATATCAAAGTTAATCACGTGCGTCACGTTCGCGATATCAAGGCCACGTGAAGCCACATCCGTCGTGACCAAAATTTTAAATACAGCGCGCTCAAACTGGCTCATGATGGTGTTGCGCTGGTTTTGATTTAAATTACCACTCAACGCAACGGCTTTCAGTTTCTGCTCGTTGAGTTTAAGCGTTAAACGCTCAGTATCAGAACGGGTCGCGGTAAAAATGATCACTTGTCGATATTCGGCTTCTTGCAGCACGCGTTCGAGTAAGGCTTCTTTGTGATCGAGATGATCGCAGAGGTAGAATTTTTGGGTGATGTCTTTATGCTCTTCGTTGACAACACCAATCGAAATGCGTTTTGGATCTTTAAGCAACTCGGTACCAAAGTCATTCACTTGGCCGTGATCAAGCGTTGCGGAAAACATCAGTGTTTGGCGACGACGGTGGTTCGCTGCATGATGAATACGGCGTAGTTCCGGAGCAAAACCTAGGTCCAGCATGCGGTCAGCTTCATCAAGGATCAGCGTATCTAAACCATCAAGACGCAACGAGCGATGCTCTAAGTGATCCGCTAAACGACCAGGAGTCGCCACAATAAAACGGGGGAAACGGCGCAGTGCTTTTACTTGGTCGTTAAAGTTTTCACCGCCCACAATCAGCGTTGCTTCGTAGCTCAACCCACTGAGCATAGTACGTAGCTCACCGTACACTTGTTTGGCCAACTCACGTGTCGGAGCGAGAATCAGAGCTCTAGGGTCTTTTGCTGATAACGCTTTAGTTTTGAGAGACTTATGCAGCATTGGCAAAACAAACGCTAATGTTTTACCCGAACCAGTCTTAGAGGATGCCAACAAATCTTTACCTGCAATCGCCACGGGAACCGCTTGTTGTTGGATCTCTGTCGCTTGTTTGAAGTCATAGTGTTTGAGGGTCTTCAATAAGCGATTGTCTAAGCCTAAATCTTTAAACTGCAAAGGATTCTCCAAAAATTTGTAAAGTTGCCACAATAAATAGGGCAAGAGGTCAAAATGAAAACGCAATATGATAGCCCGAAAGGCGCTTAGATAGATAGAGATCACATAAAAATAATCAGCACGCACACTTTTTCAAGGCATAAGAAGATAGAAAATACGTCTCTTAACGATGAGACATAGCGGAGTAAATGGGCATAAATTGAAATTCTTGGATTATTTTGACGTTCGGCTACTGGGTGAACGCTAGAATAGTGTCTACAATTGAGTTCGTCACTATATGATGATTTCCAAACAAGTGTATACCCAAACGACTTGACGTTGCAGGTAAACAGCACCGCTGTAGCTTCAAGTAGGAAAAGTATAATAGGGCATCATTGATAATAATCTTACAAACAAGGAGTTCAATAATGAATAAGATGTTAATTGCAGCTGCAGCCTCTTCTGTACTTCTACTTGCTGGTTGTGCATCAGGCCCTGATGACGCAGCAATGACGAAAATGGATCAGCTAAGCAACCAAGTTAGCCAACTCAGTGATCAAATTTCTGCACTTAAGAGCGAGCAATCGACACTTTCGTCTAAAGTAAGCCAAGCGGCTGATGCCGCTGCCGCTGCGCAAGAAGAAGCGGCTCGTGCAAACGAGCGTATCGATAATATTGCTCAGTCATACACGAAATAATTTCGTTATATTCCATAGCTGAAATTGCTTAAAAGGCTTGTTAATTCAAGCCTTTTTTATTGCTGCTATTACATGGTTCACCATTAATGAACTCATCAACTTCTTTAATTACTCCAATGAGGTTGAAAAATCTGCAGCCACAACTTCGACAGGCACACCATTTTGCGCCAAGATCACCGCTCTCGCTTTCGCATCTGATTTGTTAAATTCATCCAACCACCAGCGAAGTTCTTGCGGTACCTGCAACTCTTTTTTACTGCCGTTACTGCGCGTCAAAGGTTCATGAGCTTCAAGAAATACGCTTCGATCTGGCTCTAAGGCTAATTTTATCGGCTCATCAATCACTTTCACTTTCTCGCCACGCTGAACCTGCTTAAACAGCCATTCAATATCCTTGGGATCCATACGAATACAACCAGAGCTGACTCTCATACCAATACCAAAATCTTTGTTGGTACCGTGGATCAAATAATCACCCGCACCATAAGCGAGACGAAGCGCGTATTCACCAAGCGGGTTATCTGGCCCAGCAGGCACAACCGCAGGCAGTTCAATACCTTTCGCTTTATATTCAGTGCGGATAGATTGAGGAGGTGTCCAAGTTGGGTTCGGCCGTTTTTGGCTGATAGTGGTTTCCATTTCGGGCGTGTCACGACCAATACGGCCAATGCCGACGGGGAAAATATGCACTTTGCGTTTTTCAGGCTCAAAGTAATAGAGCCGCAGTTCCGCTAAGTTGATGACGATGCCTTCGTAAGCCACGCGCGGTAAAATAATTTGTGACGGAATGGTTAGCACAAACTCTTGCTGCGGCAAAAATGGGTCAATTCCTTTGTTAGCCGCCATCAAAGATAAAAACCCAACATCGTACTGTTTTGCAATTTGCGCTAAGGTTTCGCCCTGCTCAATCACGTGATATTGAGTTCGGCCAACCATGCTACTGCCTTCGGCAGGAAAATCATAAGTCGCGGCAAACGCGTTCACACTGAGCGCACCCCAGCAACAACACAAAGAGAGTAGCTTGCGTAGCATGGTGATCAGGTATCCTTGGCGTCTTTATAGAGCTGTAAGGTTATCTCTCTTTCTACTTTATGATCAACCATTGGCGCGGGATATGACAAGGAATTGACGGCAGGGAATTTCCAAGGCGTGTGGATGTACTTATCTGGCAACGAAGCCAATTCAGGTACCCACTGACGAATAAAATCCCCTTTCGGATCAAAACGTTCCCCTTGGCTGGTAGGGTTAAAAATTCGAAAATAAGGTTGCCCATCACACCCTGTTGAAGCGCACCACTGCCAACCGCCATTGTTGGATGCATAATCGCCATCCACTAATGTTTGCATAAAATATTGTTCACCAAGCCGCCAATCGATATGCAGATCTTTGGTTAGAAAACTGGCCACAACCATCCTTAATCGGTTATGCATCCACCCCGTTTTGTTCAGTTGGCGCATCGCCGCATCGACAATAGGGAACCCGGTTTGCCCCTGCTGCCAACGTTCAAAGGCCGTTGAGTTCTCCCACCAAGATACATGTTTCCCCCAAGGTGCAAAATCTTTTCCTTTACAGAGATCAGGACGAAACCCGATCAGATGCTGATAGAATTCACGCCAAATGATTTCGCTCAGCCAAGTTTGCGCCCCTTCAGACAACCCAATATGTTGCGATTCAGCGTATAGACGCGCCATACATTGACGCGCAGAAAGCGCCCCTATTGCGAGATAAGGTGATAGTGCGCTGGTCGAATCCAACGCGGGGAAATCACGTTGCTGGTGGTAATTCTGTACCTTATCACGGCAAAACTGGCGTAATTTAGCGCGAATTGCATCGAACTCGACCACCCAATGATCACTGCTGATGCGTGGGTAGCTGAACGAGCGGTGTTCGCTCCACAGCAACGGCTCAAGATCCTTTATGCGTTTATAATGTGCCGAAATAGACGTTGGTAAAATTTGAGGAATAGCCGCTTGTGACAACCACGCCCGTTTAAAAGGCGTAAAGACTTTGAAATAATCACCTTGCTTGTTTTTGACCAAACCGGGGGCAATAATGCACTTATCGTCGTATGCTCGCCACTCGATCTGGCGCTCTAGGCAAAACTGGCTCGCCATCTCATCACGCTGCAACTCATTGATTTCATACTCGCGATTAACCAACACAGCGCTGGCATTAAGCTGCTTAGCAATAGTGGCAATCTGCTGCGCAGCATCAGCGTAATCATCAACTTCCTCATACAGCAGAGCAATATTGAGTGCTTGCAGTTCACGTTGCAGCTCAAATAAACGCCGATAAATAAGATCCGCCTGCATCGGAGCAAGATGGTGTTTTTGCCACTGTGCTGGCGTTGCAATGAATACGGCAACAACAGGTTCTTCGCCATCAATGGCGGCATGTAATGCCGTATTATCAACGGATCGTAAATCTCGGCGCAGCCAGAGTAATTTCACTGTACATCCTTACTGATTAATCTAACGAATGGTGCAGACGAGCAACCACATCTGACAACGAAAGCTTATCTCCCAGTGAGATACGCAATTTCCGTAACGCTTGAACTTGCTGCTCGGTTAACGCTCGATTGGCAAACAGCGCAACCTGTTGGTAGTTTGCTAAAGCATCATGATCAACAAGAGCGGTAAGATCTTCGACACCATCTAAGATAGTGAGGTTATACCCAGCTTCCACCTTTCCCACGAACCATAACCAAGCCAGTATGCTCGATGTTGGATCAAGATTAACGCAAAGACATTTTCCTTTAGTTGCCGCTTTGTTTTCCGCTTCAATGATCGAGCTCAACTTGCTTATCATCAGTGCCTGAAAAAGCCCTTTTTGCAAACTGCGCAGCGGTCCTTTAACCCGCTCTAACGTGTCGATGACAGGAAAGACAAACTGCTGCTCAACAATCTCTAACGGATACTCTTTCAATACTGTAGCAATGGTTGATTCCGCTTTGCCTTTATTGAGATCCACTAAAGCTTGCAGCAATTGTTCTTGCTCTAAAAGCTCTGAACCATGATTTGCCAAAGTATCGATGATGCTTTCACTGCCACTAAGCAATGCACTCACTTTGCCAATCGAAACCCCTTTCGCCAGCCAGCCTTGAATAATACGAATCGTCGCAATATCCTCTTGTGAATAAAGGCGATGCCCTTTTTCCGTGCGCTGTGGCTGAACAAGGTGATAGCGGCGCTGCCATGCACGCAAGGTAACGGGCTTTACTCCAGTCATCTCGGCAACGTCTCGAATAGCGTATAATTTTTCAGTCATCATGTTTTTAGTCAGTGGGTTCTCATAGTCCATAACGTAACCTTAGCGTTTGTGGATAAGGCGATAAATAGTGCTGTTGCTGCAGATAAGCATCGGGATACATTTTTATGTAATGTTTGAGCAACGTAATAGGCGCAAGTAAAGGAAGCTCGCCAGTTCGATAGTCATCAATCAATTGCGCTAACTCTACTTTCTGCTCTTTGTTTAAGGCTCGTTTGAAATAACCCTGAATGTGCATCAAAACATTGGTGTTATTTTTACGGCTCGCTCTGTGTTTAAGCGCATCCATTAGCCCTTGGCGATAATGCTCAATAAAATACTGTGGCGGATGCTGCTTGACTTCAGCCACCAAACGGCCGAGTTCTCGATACGCTTGCGGGTGATGCGCCATTAACGTCAATTTGTAGCGTGAATGAAAAGCCACCACTTTGCCCGGTGTCGGGTTGTCACCTATCGATTGATAAAAATCATGTAAACAGTAGACACGCGTAATGAAGTTTTCGCGAAGCACAGGATCATGCAAACGGCCATCTTCCTCTACAGGCAACCACGGCATTTTACGCATCAAAGTGGCGGTATAAAGCCCAACACCCTCTTTGTCTGCTCGCTGATGCTTATAGACTTTGACTCTTTCCATGCCACATGTCGGGGATTTCGCACAAACGATATAACCACACAATTTCATCAATTCGAGCTCATCAACTTTTCGTTCTGAGAAATCGAACATGGCTTGCGTGTAATCTTTGGTTTCATCTTTAGTTTCAACCAGCGCTAAACGCTCTTCGTGAGAGATCAGGCGAATGGTAGGCCTTGGCACGGTTAAGCCAATCGCAACCTCTGGGCAAACGGGTATGAAAGAGAAATAATTCGTTAACTCTTTGGTCACAAAGTCACTCGCTTTGTGGCCAGAATCAAAACGGACTTGCTCTCCCAGCACACATGCACTGATCCCGATACGAATTTCTGGATTACTCATCGCCGCCTCATATACAAAAATATTTGTTGTATAATGTATAGCACACTCCAACCACCTTATACAAAATATATTTATGTACACATAAAAGGTAAACGTTTACCCAAATCGATTGCCTTACCACTTTCAATACTTTTAGTTATCAATGAGCCACAAAAAGGGTATTAACCTCCATTCTGTGACAAATCTCTCAAGGAACAGTGTCAGGTCTAGCTAGTATTGCCTCAACAAAACACATCAGATTCAACAGAATTAGTAATTTAATCCACTTATTGCGGATAAATCGCTGACTCGAAAACTTTGGAGTAACAACGATGGCAACCCCACACATTAATGCGCAAGTTGGTGATTTCGCTGAAACCGTTCTAATGCCAGGCGATCCATTACGTGCAAAATACATTGCTGAAACTTTTTTAGATGATGCTAAACAGGTTTGTGATGTTCGCAGTATGTTCGGTTATACCGGTACTTATAAAGGTAAAAAAGTATCCGTTATGGGCCACGGTATGGGCATTCCATCATGCTCGATTTATGTTCACGAGTTGATTTCAGAATACGGTGTAAAAAATATCATCCGTATTGGTAGCTGTGGCGCAGTTCGTGACGATGTCAATCTAATGGATATCGTTATTGGTATGGGTGCTTCAACCGATTCCAAAGTTAACCGCATCCGTTTTAACAACCACGATTTTGCCGCGATTGCGGATTACGGATTGCTTGAAACGGCCGTCAATCAAGCACGCGCACAAAACGTGCCCGTGAAGGTAGGCAACGTGTTTTCCGCTGATCTGTTCTACACACCTGAAGGTGATTTATTCGAAAAAATGAATAAGCTTGGCATCTTAGGTGTGGATATGGAAGCGGCCGGTATTTATGGCGTTGCAGCGGATCTAGGCGCAAAAGCATTGACGATTCTTACGGTGTCAGACCACATCATTCGCGGTGAGAAATTAAGCTCTGAAGATCGCCAAACCTCTTTTAACGACATGATGAAAGTCGCGCTTGAAACAGCGATTAGTATCTAATTTTTAAACCTCAGCTGCCCACCCAAATTGGCAGCCTTAAATTACCCCGAGGGGGCGATTGTGTCCAACGACCAACTACCCAAGGACGCAGATGGTTTACAACTCAACTTTTGTAAAACATTGGCGTGTGACAACTTTGGACTGAGTGAAGCCGAACGGTACGTTCTGCAGCGCGTAAACCCGAAGCGTCCAACGATGGTTTGTCGTGAATGTGGAGCTTTCCCCCCCTTACTTAACAACCGAGAAGTGTTAAACGAATTACACCGTTTAAGACAGCTTCACAGCGACGGGTTGCCCGCTTGTCGCAGTGATGATTGCCAAAATTTCGGTTTATCTGTTCATACACACAAACACCTCTATCACGCTTTTGGCTACAGCGGCGATCGCCAGCGGTACCGTTGCAAAGCTTGCCAGAGTACCTTTGTTGATAAGTGGTCAGGAGCCAACAAAAAACTCGCTTTTCAAGAAACCTTACTCGGCCTACTCTTCATGAGTTATTCGGTGCGAGAGATTTGCCGTAAATTATCCATCAACCCAAAAACGTTTTATGATCATGTCGAGCACATTGCCAGTCGCTGTCGGCGAAAACTGGCCATGATTGATGCGCGTTGGGTGAATCATGCAAACCAATATGAACTGGCTTGCAATTACATCCCGCTCCAACCCCATAGCGACAACGGCGTATTGTGGTTTGCAACAGGTGAAGCCAAAACAGGTTACATACTCTGTCAGCACGTAAACTATTCCGCCAATGAAGAGCCTGCAGGCGAGCTTGATCACAACCCCTATCACTCGCCCGCGCGTTTTGTTTCTCGTGAACATTCATCCGAAGCGAATCTACCCACTCCTGACGCATCTCCGCTATTGCGTGAGCGTATTGATCAGAAATACCAAACAATTTTAGCCCGCGGTAATGTTGAAGACCCCATGGGTAACCTCACCACTTTTCATTACCCTTCTAAAGGCGCCTTGATTCGCCCTCCTTACACCTCTTATGCTCACTTCCTCCACGTGCTGGATTTGTGCCTTGAAGATAAGCGAGTTTCTATCTATCTGCCTCAAGATCCGGTTTTACGTTCTGCCGCATTGAGCGTCTGTTTGCCGCGAATCAAGCGTAAGAATGTTGACTTGATGTACGTTGAGGAAGATCCGCAATGGCAAAATGGACATTCCGTGAATAAAACGGACATTGTTCACATGGGATGGTGGCGAGATCGCTGGGCTATTGCCAATCAGGCACAGGCTGCCAAAGGTGTTTGCTATTTGGCAGGAGACAATCCAACACCCGAAGCTTGGCTCGATAAAGCATCGATTAAGCAAACAGAGTTCTATCAAAAACGCTTCCAACTGTTGTTCGAAAGCTTTATCAACGAACCGAGGCGCAAACTTCGCCCTGGCGGCCTACAACCAATGCTGGATATTTTTCGTGCTTGGCACAATTTGTGCTACCAAGATAAACATGGATTCACCGCCGCCCAAAATTTGGAATTAACCAAACATCCACTGACGTTGAAAGAACTACTCTCTTAGATTTTTAGGTTATATTTAAATTATGGATTGTGAAGTAGCGCAAATTATTGTGGTAATGAATAACCAATGCACCCACTTTTGGGAAAGTAAATAGTGCGCTTTAACGTTGGCTTCATATAATGAATCGGTGACTTAGGCTTCTTACTTTTGAGGAACAGCCCGTTTGGATAAAAGCCAATACCTTCTTGAAATTGAAATAGAAATAGAACAGCTTAGAGCCCGTATTGAAACTGAGCCGGAGAAGGTGTCGATCGTCGCGGAGCAGTGTTTATTGAGAGCACAGCAGATCTTTTTCCCAGAAGGGGCGATTCAATGTTTGATCATTTTATCTCGCTGCGCTTGGTGTCTAATGGACTACCGCGTGGGTTTAAAATACATTAAAGAAGCCTTATCCACTCAGAACACCCTCGATACTGATGACTACCTCCCCGAAATTCTGCATATTCATGCGCTGCAACTTTGGGGTCAGGCCAAATATTATACCGCCCAACAATATTGGATAAATGCCCTAGAACAATCGGCTCTGGTTGATGAAGTTGAGATCCAAATAGAAAGCCTGATTGGTTTGGGAAACGTTTGGCGTATCACCAACGAATATCAGCTATCATGCTCAACTCATGAGTTAGCGGTTAAAGTTGCGAACAATAGCCGTATCCACTGGTTAGAAGGAAAAGCCCGTATTCTCTGGGCATGGGATCTCTACTTACTCAACCAATACATCGATATGCTGACCGTACTCGATGGTGCAGAAGAAGCACTACAGGATCATCCCGATAAAACTTGGCAAGCCGAGGTTTGGGATTTTCGCGGCTTGGCACTGCTCGGGCTTGAACGAATCGAAGATGCGGAAGCGGCAACCACCAAAGCACTCGAACTTGCCGTAGAGCATAACCTTGTGTGGATGAAGGCCCACTCATTCATTAGTCGAGCTCGTTTGGAACTGCTGAGAAAAGACTCCAAGAAAGCAACTGAGCTGTTGCTTCTTGCTGAAGCCTCTGCTGCTTCATTTGATAAAGGTGAGCTACTTTCACAAATTTGCTACCAACAATCCCTAGTCGCAGAGCAGCGTGGTGATTTTAAAGCTTCTTTAGCCTCATTTAAGAAATATCGCCAATTTACGGTTGAGATGCTTCGAGAACAAACGGCGCGCATTGGCCTTGATAAAGCAAGAGCCTCTAAGCGACAACTTGAGCAACGAGCACGTAAACTCATTAACCGTATTCGTGGTCAACACGAATACGACCCAGAGAAACATCTCTCCAATGTAGTTTCAGAGACTTATTGGTGGGAACAACTCATGCTGTTCAAGACCGAGTTGAAGCATTCTAATCACGCCGTCATTGTCATCCAACATAACGACTCAAAGTACCTCGATGTATGTACCGAGATTGCCCACTCGCTCTGTAACCAAAAAGATCTCGTTTCTCGTTTAAGTAGCGAACGCTTAGCGCTGCTTCTTGCCGATAAAGGCGACGCAGCGCTGCACGTCTTCCATGTATTGGCTAAGATGATTGAAATATACCCCTGGGAAAGAAAAGGATTAACGGGGTCGCTACCTCAAGTGATGTTCCAAGACATTTTGAGTTTCCCATTCACATTAGAACAACTGGAAGACAGTCAACCTCAGGAATGGTCGCATGGAAGTACTGCTTACTGCTCAGTAAGATTAAAGATACGGGTTTGGATGCCACCTCCGTTTCCGGAGAGGAGGCCATCATTTTCTGGAATCACGTCCGACAACATATAGCCTCAACATCAAAAGAAAAAGCACTTAGCTACATCATCAGTGCAGAGTATCGTTCAGAACTGCATCAGTCGTCCGCTAGCATAGAGGAGCTTCGTCACGCCTTAGCATTACTTGAATTGCCTAAGGACGCCGAAATTATTTTGTCTGTGAAAAACAGTTTGAGCGATCGCCTAATGGAAAGCGGTGAATTTGCCGCGGCGCTCAACGAATATGTGTCCGCTTCTAATATTGCCGTCGACACAGGTTACATTGACGAATATGTACTAGCCGTCATTGGCATGGGTAACCTGTGTGATGCTTATGGCGAGCACAGCCGAGCCCTTCGTTACTATCAAAAAATTGATAGTATTGATCACGCAATCACCAGCCGCTCATTACGCCTGCGTTATAAACTTTACATGCTATCGTGTTACATTCAACTGCACCGAATCTCCGCCGCCACCGACCTAATTAAAGAGTGTGAAGAGCTGAGTATTTTGGTCAGCGATAAAATTCTTACCGGGCAAATTTCACTCTATCAAGCTCAACTTTATCTTCATCAGGATCAAGTCGATAAAGCGCTCATTACGCTCTCTAGTGTTCAGTACAGTGCTGGGAATATGAATTCCACCTGGCTATCGAATATGATTCGAATTGAAACGGCCAACTGCCTGGCTAAAATAGGCAAAAGTCATATTGCCAATATGATGCTGGCCAGTACAGACAAACGTCTGCAACGATACACGTCACCCACGATGGCCAAGCTGTATCGAGCATTCAGTGCCGTGTGCGAGCGCCAAGGCCTTTATCAAGCCGCCCTGATTTATGAAAAAAAAGGCTTTCGAATTGAAACTGATCTGATGAAAAACATCCCGATTAGTGAGCTGGGGGCCAATCAACTGCGTCGCTTATCGCGCTTTGAATTGCAATTGAAATTGATCTTATCTGAGATTGAAAATCGCGAGCTCAAAGAAACCACAGAACATCAAAAGAATGCCGTAGCCCAACTTCAACAGGATGTATTCACTGACCCACTCACCACTTTACACAACCGCCGCTGGTTAGATGTAAAGCTGAAAGACCTACTGCTTCATGAGAAGCTATTTGCATTTCTAGTCATTGATATTGACCATTTTAAATCGATTAATGATGAACTTAGTCACTTGGTTGGTGACAAAGCGATAGTCAATGTTTCACGTGAGTTGAAAAACTACTTTAAATTCCGAGGCTTCTCCTGTGTCCGTTTTGGTGGAGAAGAGTTTCTGGTGATTTTAGAAGATTGCTCGCTCGACCAAGCTGAAATGCATGCCGAAAACTATCGAGAACGCATATTCCAATTTGGTTGGCACGATATTCTAGGTGAGCGCGGCTTAACCGTCAGTATCGGTATAACCTTGCATCGAGATGGTGAAAATACACAACGCACATTCTACCGCGCCGACAAAGCCTTATATCGCGCGAAAGCGAATGGCCGCAACCAAGTGTGCACTGAGTAACTTTCCATCACGTTAAGCTATTGGCTGCCGTTTACACTCGTCATTGAAATACAGGAGCAACTATGTTTTTAGATTACTTTGCCCTTGGTCTACTGATTTTCGTAGCCTTGGTCATTTTTTATGGAATCATCGTCATTCATGATATCCCTTATGAAATAGCCAAAGAGCGCGACCATCCACATCAAGATGCCATTCATGTTTCTGGCTGGGTCAGTCTATTTACCTTACATGCAATCTGGCCATTTTTGTGGATTTGGGCAACCTTGTGGCGAAAAGATCGCGGGTGGGGGTTCACTAAACTTCAAGAAGAGCAGCACGATATTCATCATCGTGTCGATGAACTTATCGATCAAGTCGCAACACTCACTCGAGAATTACATGAGTTAAAAGCGCAGCCACCCGTTGCTCAAGCGAACATCGACCATGCCAGTAATCAGGAGACAAAATAATGGATTTACTTCTGATCATGACTTATGCCGCTTTATGTATTGCGATATTCAAAGTCTTTAAAATTCCATTAAATAAGTGGACCGTCCCTACAGCTGTATTAGGTGGCGTTATTTTGATCGGCACCCTGATCTTACTGATGAACTATAATCATCCTTTTACTCAATTGGGTAGCCAAGTTTTTTCCACAACACCTGTCGTATCAGGGGTACGAGGAAGAGTGATTGAGGTTCCGGTACAAGCAAACCAGCCCTTAAAACAAGGTGATGTGCTTTTTAGAATTGACCCTGTGCCTTTTGAAGCGGAATTGGCAAAAATTGAAGCTCAGATCAAAGAGGCGAGCCAAGGTGCACTTGGCCTAGAATCGAATGTTTCTGAAGCTGCGGCAGCGAAAGTACAGGCCATCGCTGACCGGGATAAAGCACAACGTGAGTATACTCGTTATCAACGTGGGTATGATAAGGGTGCATTCACCGAACAAGATCTTGATACCCGTCGCCAAGCTTATAAAGCAGCAGAGGCAGCAGTAGAAGTCGCCCAAGCACGTCTAAATCAAGCCAATATCTCCTTAAACTCAGAAATCAATGGTGAGAATACTACCGTTGCTCGCCTGCTTGCCGATTTTAGACAAGCCCAATTCAACCTTGAACAAACCATTGTCAGAGCGCCTACTGATGGCTATGTGACGCAATTAGCTCTCAGACCAGGTGCGATGTCCGTACCATTACCCTTAGCGCCAATGATGACGTTTGTACACACAGAAGATAAAATCTACACAGCTGCATTTAGGCAAAATTCTCTTCAACGCCTAAAACCGGGCTTTGAAGCCGAGTTTTTGTTCAGAGCACTGCCCGGAAAAGTCTTCAAAGGAGAAGTGGTTGAGATATTGCCTGTGATTGGTGAAAGCCAGATCCAAGCACGAGGCACCTTGCTAGGAACTGAGGCATTACGTACCAATGGACGCGTACTCGTCACCCTTAAAGTTACCGATGATTTAAGCGATTATCACCTACCGCTCGGAACCGCTTTTGAAGCCGCTATCTATTCAGACAGTTTCTCTCATGTCTCGATTATGCGTAAGGTACTCATCCGGATGAAAAGTTGGCAAAACTATCTCTACATAGATCATTAGATACCATCCGTCACGACATACGTTGAAAAACAGCCAACCCAGATGTTGCTTGTCTAGTGACTATTGGCATCATGTTAAAAGGGTCGTAAACGACCCTTTTGCTACCTGTCGCTCCAACGCAGAATTCTAACTTCATTACCCGCTTCGGGTTTAATTGGAATATTGAGTGATAAAAGCAGCGAAACAAGTGCCATTACCGCTCCAATGTAAAAGACGCTCGCCGGAGAGATAAGCCAAATTAAACCAAACGTGGCGGGGATGAACACGGCCGCAATATGGTTAATGGTAAAAGAAACTCCCGCTGTAGACGCCATGTCCGCAGGATCTGCAATTTTCTGAAAATAAGTTTTAATCGCCAAGGCCAAGGCAAAAAAGAGGTGGTCAACCACATAAAGTGCCGCCGCCCAATGTGCGTTTTGTACAAGACCGTACCCAACAAAAACAACAATTAACCCCGTGTATTCAAACAGTAACGCTTTACGCTCGCCGACTACACCAATGAACTTACCAATACGTTTAGCAAACAAAAAGTTGAACAAATAGTTGATCAAAAACAGTAAGGTAATATCGGCCGCTGAATAGCCAAATTTCTCCACCATAAGGAAACCAGCGAAAACAGTGAAAATTTGCCTACGCGCACCACTCATGAAGGTCAAGGCGTAATACAGCCAATAACGTTTGCGTAGCAGGAGCTTTTTATTTTGTGGCACTTCCGCTTTAAATTCAGGAAAGGCAAAGGCAATGATCAACACCAGCACAAAACCAGCACCGCCAGAAATGGCATAGACCCATTTAAAATCGAGCTGAAACACTTCTAACATTATCCACAAAGCACCGTAGGTGATCAGTGATGCAAGTGCTCCAACCGAAATGAGTTTGCCAAGCATTTCTGGCGCTTCATCTTTATTTAACCACTGCAAAGACAAGGATTGTTTAAGCGTTTCAAAGTAGTGGAACCCAGTCGACATCAATAATGTCGTGAGCAGTAACCCGGTTAAAGAAGGGAAAAAACCCGTCATCGCGGTTCCTAACGTCAACATACCCAATGAGATCAGGATAAATCGCTGCTCTCGAATGAACAGTAAAACGAATACGGCGGTGAAGGCTAAAAATCCGGGGATTTCTCGTACACTTTGTAATAAGCCAATGTCTGAACCATCGAAATTCGCTTTTTCAATCACGAAATTATTCAACAGTGCCATCCAACTAGAAAATGCAATCGGCACAATAATGGAGATAATCAATAGGAAATTTTGTGGCGTGCGCCAACCTTGAGAGGCTTTAGGGTACATGAGAGATCCTTATCTATGTTTCAGCGCATCATATACTCAAGTCGCCTTAAAAGGCGAGAGCTCATCACAACAGAAAACAAGGTTAGGGATTAGCACTGCTAAATTACACCGTTCGGGTATAAGATCGACCGAGACACAAATATTGGGATTTAACATGACGATTACGTTCGCAACGATTAATTTATTCAATTATTTAGCTCCGCCGAACGCATATTATCAGTTCGACAATATTTACACGCAAGCAGAGTGGCAGAAAAAAAAGCAATGGTTTAACCAGAAGATCAAACAGCTGGATGCCGATATCATTGGCTTTCAAGAAGTTTTCAGTTTTGATGAGCTGCGCAACCAGATGATGGATTTAGGCTACCCGTATGTGGCCTGTGTAGATGAACCTATCGTCAAAGATGGATACATCTATAGCCATCCGGTTGTAGTAATTGCCTCTCGCTATTCTCTGCGCCAAGTGAGCGCCGTACATGGCACGCTACCAAACCAAGCTGCCCCTTTTTGCTTTAATCGTACACCGTTACACGCTACGGTTTGCCTGCCAATGCTCGGGGATATCGATGTCTATATTGTGCATTTTAAATCTCAACGTCCGGCAGAATCCCCTGCGGCACCTCATCATCTGATCGATGAATGGCAACAAGAAACGCTAGGACGCTGGCTCTCTACTGTTCAGCGAGGCTTTGAAGCAAACCTGACTCACCAATATATCGTCAATACTCAAAAACAAACTGGGCGGCCTTGTGTGCTAATGGGTGATTTTAATAAACCGTTACATCACGAAGAGTTTCAAGGACTACTATCGCAGGCCTTATACCGTAGACCAGAAACACAACAACCGCTGGCTGACTATGCGCTTTACGATGCTTGGGATCTGCATACCGAGAGTGTTGAGCAGCCTCGCAAAGCCACTCATTACGCCGGAGCCACGGGATCTGTACTCGACTATATTCTCCTTTCCGCAGACTTCGCGCCTTTTATCCAGCCAATGAAAAGCTATATCAGCCACTATACTGTGCTTGATCAACATCTGATCAACCCGAGCTATGAACTCGATAACTTTAGTACTGACCATGCACTGGTCGCAGTCACATTAAAAGTAAACACAGTACCAAGCTAATAGGTTTGTATGCTACGACTCTCGATGCAATAAATGCTGCCATTCACTGTGTCGATTTAAATAATGCACAACATTGATCCGCACCACCAGTTTTGGACACCTAATTAAGTGAGTACAATCACTAATGAGGTGAACCATGACAAACAAGAAAAAACGTATTCTCCATTCTGCTGAATTTAAAGCAGAAGCACTGAAGCTAGCAGAAAAGCTGGGAGTAGCTACGGCAGCGCAGCATCTCTCGTTACACGAATCCCAGATCTACGGTTGGCGTAAAGCAGCCAAGAAAGATACTAGCACCAGTCAGCGGGAAAAAGATCTAGCCGCTGAAGTCGCAAAGCTCAAAAGGCAATTGGCCGAGCAAGCTGAAGAGCTAGATATCGTAAAAAAGGCCGCCACCTACTTCGCGAAAAATCTAAAGTAGATAGCTACGAATTTATGCTCGAACACCTGCTGTGCTTCAGTGCTGTCCGCATGGCTAAGGTGTTCGGGGTTTCACGAAGTGGGTTTTATTACTGGATTAAGCATCGCCACAAGGCCACTCAGCGCGAGGTAACTCGCCAAGAGCTTGATACGAAGGTCAAAAAGGCTTTTGACAACAGCAAAGGCCGTGATGGTTCAAGGCGTATCCAGAAAGAGCTGGCAGAGAACGGTGATAGCCGTAATGTTAAAACCATTGCCGCTAGTATGAAGCGTCAGGATTTAACGCCGAAAGCGGCACGTAAGTTTAGGTGCACTACGGATAGCAAACATAAAATGCCAGTTGCTCCGAACCTGCTAGCTCAGGATTTTAACGCGGAGGCTCCGAATCAAAAGTGGGCGGGAGACATCACCTATGTTGCGACAAGTGAAGGCTGGCTGTATTTGGCGGTAATTATTGACCTTTATTCAAGGCAAGTAGTCGGCTGGTCTATGGATACCAGAATGACCGCAACACTGGTCTGCGATGCATTATCAATGGCCTTGTTCCGTCGTGGGTTCCCTGAGCAGGTGATCGTTCATAGTGACCGAGGTAGTCAGTACTGCTCAAAAGATTATCGAGACATCATAACCGCTTATAATCTAAAGCAAAGTATGAGTAGGAAAGGAAACTGCTGGGATAATGCTTGTGTTGAGAGCTTCTTCCATTCAATGAAGGTTGAAGCGATCCAATATGAGCCGATCATGACGCGAGACGAGATGCGTCAAACGCTCTTTGAATACATCGAGGTTGATTATAATCGGACAAGAAGGCACAGTGCTCTTGGGTATCTAAGTCCAGTTAACTTTGAAAATAAAAATGTCGCTTAATGAAGTGTCCAGTCTGGCTGGAGCAGATCACATAACTACAGACAGGTTTGATGGTGTAACCTTGCGCTTCAATTTGCGGTAATACACTCTCCATCATTATTTTTCCGTATCCTTTACCCTGAAGTTCATCCGGTACGCGAGTCGAAGTAATAAACAACACTTCATCCTGTTGTTGGTATGTCACAGTTGCGAATAGATTTCCCTCAAGATGTACTTTATATTGACAATTTTGTATGTCATGTTGCACTTCATGAATCATGATAACGTCCTAATTGATATATAAATCAAATAAATTGATATTCTCAGAATTGAATCTTCCAACATCTACCCCTAGAATTTAAACTATTACAAAAATTAGAATAAAATGCAGCTACTGCATCACGGAGAAAATTAAGATGGAATCGCAGTCGGCAGTGCTGAAAGATGAACAGAACCCAAACCGTTCAACCGAACGTAATAAAACCCTATCGACACTTAATAGTACTGATGCGTTATCTATGGTTGAACACAGTAGCGAACTAACCTTAAGTATAACCACTCCCGTTGGTACGAAATTCCAGTGTAAAACGTCATTTATCGGTACCTACTCTCATTCCCATCTCCTTGTAGAAATTCCTAAAATTTCCGCAGATGATCTCTCTTTTTTCTTCCAAGAAGGTTTTTGGATGAATATCAGAGCTATTTCACCACGTGGCGAAGGGGCTTTAATCCATTTTCGTAGCCAGTTGTTACATGTATTGCAAGAGCCTATACCGCTCGCCATGTTATCCATTCCCAACAGCATGCAAGTGACCCAACTGCGCAAAGAAGCTCGTTACGATGTGAATCTAGCAGGAAAAGCAACGGTAGGAACGCATAAGTCGGATTGTGAGGTAAGAGATCTCTCCAAAAGTGGCTGTCGTTTTGTCACACCTCCTCTTGGGCGCACTTTCCAAGTGGGTGATAAGATTAGTCTCGAATTATTTACGGATCCTCGCGGCAGCCAATTCTTTGCGCCTTTGATGGGTAAAGTTTGTAACTTGCAACGCTCACTGCACTATGCTCGTTACGGAGTGCAGTTTGATGAAGAAGGTGTCAAAAATGCAAAGAGTTTATTAAGCCAATTGAAGTTTGATGGCACAAAACTAACGCTGAAGTAAGCAATACACCCTAACCAATAAGTTAGGGTGTATTGCTATTATTTTTAACCGAGAAACGAAATATACCCTTGTAAGATCACCAAATTCACAATATCTACAAAGAATGCCCCAACGATTGGCACGACCATAAACGCTTGTGGTGATGGGCCATATCGTGTCACTAGCGATCCCATATTCATCACAGCGGTTGGCGTTGCTCCAAGACCAAAGCCGCAGTGCCCACCAGCGATCACAGCGGCGTCATAGTTTGATCCCATCACTTTAAAAGTCACAAAATAAGCAAAAATACCCAACACGACCGATTGCACCGCTAAAATCACCAGAAATGGAACTGCCAAGTCAAAAATATTCCATAACTTTAAACTCATGAGCGCCATAGCAAGAAATAGTGATAGAGAAACGGTACCTAAGATATCAACGGTTTCAGCATCAATTTTATGAACTTTCGTCAATTCAAGTATATTGGTAATGAACACGCCGATGAAAAGCGCATAGACAAAATCAGGGATCATCAACCATTTGATTTCAAATGCACTTACCCACTGCTCTAAATATTTAGCACCAGTGACACAAATAAGAAGGATGAACAAACCCTCAATCACTTTCTTTGCGGTGACTTTATCTTCTTCATATTCATTGTACGTAACCAGCTCTGGGAACTTATCGTGCGTTTTGGTCCCTCGTCCATACTCAGATTCAAACCCGTTTTTATTAATGAGTTTTTGAGCTACTGGGCTACCGATAATCCCACCAATGATCAAACCAAAGGTCGCTGAGGCCATGGCAATTTCTAGCGTATTGCTAAGCCCATAATTGTCGTTGAATATTTGAGCCCACGCCGCTCCCGTACCGTGTCCACCCGAGAGGGTAATAGAACCGGCGATCAACCCCATCAGTGGGTCAAGACCAAGAGCCGTCGCTAACGATACACCGACGCCATTTTGGATGATGATATAAAACGAGGCAACGGCGAGGAAAAGAAAGACTTTTACTCCACCCTTAACCAGTTGAGTGTAATTGGCCGCAAGGCCTACGGTGCTGAAAAACATCAGCATAAAAATATTCTGCAACGGCAATGAGAACTCTAAATCTAAGCCGTAAAAATGTAGAAGAGTGATCGCGAAAGCGACAATTAAGCCACCGACGATGGGCTCAGGAATGTTGAATTTTTCCAAGATAGGCAGTTTTGCGTTAATAAAGTGACCTAAAAAAAGCACGCTAATAGCGATTAAGAAAGACTCAAGGGGCCCAATTGAAATTAAATGGTGCATATAACCTCTTATTACTGCTTCACTCATCTTCCTTAATGAGTTTGGAGATCATCAAAGAAAAGCTTGATAAACTCGAAAAAAAATACGATTGATCGATACGGATCATCCTTATGGATATTGTTTATTTACAATGACATACGATGTTTATTTGATGGGTTTTACGAACATATGGCCTAACTGGTTTTGCTCGAAAAACATCTTCGCTCACGGCTTTTGATTGTCATTTGCAAACTCTCATTAGACGAGCGAGGAGGCGTATCATACCTAACAGACAAAAAAAGAGCCAACCGCAATGATGCGATTGGCTTATATATAGTGTGAACAAATTCATTCACTAACAACGTCAGTTGGCTAGGTGACCCTCGGCTTTAAGAAGGGTCGAATAGCATTATGCATGAAGTATGCCAACTAAAAAAGGTCTGTTTTTTAGCTGTGCATCGCATTAATTCATCAAAATGTAGTACTTTTTCGCATTACGCAAATTGCATTATGCGAAACGAATGCAAAACAATACTCACTCAGTTGCTATAAAACAAACTAACTTTCTGCGCTTTTTCACCTTAAGCCAGCACCACTCACTCATCTTTTGTACAAGCATTTCTTAGTTATTTCATTATATACTTCCGGCACATACACTTAATCATGCAGATTCAATGAACTATTTCAGTACGTTTTTAAAAGGGATGGCCATGGGCGCCGCCGATGTTGTGCCGGGTGTTTCGGGTGGAACCATTGCATTCATCACTGGTATCTATGACACTTTGCTTGAAAGTATTCGTAGGATTAACCCGAGTTTATTGCGCATAGTCAAACGAGATGGGTTAGCCGCCGCATTTCAACATATTAATGGCTTCTTCTTGCTCGCACTGTTTGGGGGAATATTCACCAGTATCCTCTCTTTGGCTAAACTCATTTCTTGGCTGTTAGCCACGCATCCTATTCCCATTTGGTCATTCTTCTTCGGTTTAATTCTGGTTTCGGTGTTCCATATTGTGAAACAAATTGAGCAGTTCAAACTTTCTCGGTTGCTCTTCGCTTTGCTGGGAATTGCGTTTGCTTACAGTATTACGGTGCTTAACCCAATGCAGATGGAACCAACAGCGCTGAACACAGTTCTAGCCGGTGCTATTGCCATCTGCGCCATGATTCTACCGGGAATTTCAGGCAGTTTTATCCTGTTGCTGATTGGTATGTACGCACCGGTACTGGGCGCGGTGAAAGAGATGCAAGCCGATATTTTGGCACTCTTTTTACTCGGATGTGTCGGTGGTTTACTGAGTTTTTCTCACGTATTATCTTGGTTACTCAAACAATTTAGAGACTTGACCTTAATTTTTCTTACTGGATTAATGATCGGCACCTTACCCAAAATCTGGCCTTGGAAAGAAACGCTCACTTGGCGAACCAATTCTCACGGCGAGCTCGTTCCTTTGCTACAGCGAAACCTTTCTCCATTCGAATTTGAGTCCATCACTTCACAGCCTTCGCAACTGCTGGTAGCCATTTTATTGATGCTTTGCGCTGTTGCCCTCGTGCTTGGCTTGGAGCAATATGCAAAACATCACGATGTGTAAATCACACCGCATAGCATGAATGAGAAAAGGTGGGGAGACTCACCTTTTCTATATTGATTTATTGCACATTTTATCCATTCGTCACCACTGCAAAAAGATAGCTGTGATAACATTCGCGTTTTATAACCGCTTGGATTGTCCCCATGCACAACGCAATCAAAATCGGCGTCTTTGTTCTAGCCCTGCTAGCGGGTTACTTTAGCAGCGATATTTTCAATTGGCTCTCTTCAGCAAACTCTTCTCCAGACATTAATCGATATTGCCAGTTGTCGAGTACCCCTTGCCGACAAGGAGATGTTGTCATGACATTGGCACACGATAAATCTCAACCTTTGGTGGCTAACACTCTGACCGTTGAATGGCCGCAAGCCAATGCAAGTAAACTCACACTCACACTCAATGGGCTAGAGATGGAGATGGGCACCGCGAAATATGTACTGACGCCGCAGGAAGACGGGCTCTACACAGCACAGATTGTACTCCCAGTTTGCACGACTGAAAAAATGACATGGATTGGCGAGCTCTCTGATGGTCGTACCCAAGTATTCCCGGCAATAAGGATGGAAAGATGAGTAAAAATTGGTCTCTGGCATTGGTGATTGCGTTTGTATTAGGCTTTGGCATAAAAACCTATTTTGATACGCAGCAAAGTATGGATTTAGAGGGCGGTAATAGCTCATCTTCTGAAGTAATTTTATTTGGCAAAGCAAATCAACCCATCTCTATTTTTGATACTAAAGATGAACGCATACGTGTTGTTTACTTCGGCTTTACACGCTGCCCAGATGTCTGCCCAACATCTCTGGCTATGTTAGCAGGTGCACTCAATCAACTGGATGATGTAACCAAAGCAAAGCTGCGCCCTTTATTTATCTCTCTCGATCCAGAGCGTGACGCTGCTGATGCTTCTCATCAATACGCCCAATATTTCCACCCTATGATCGAGGGACTTTCTGCTCCTTTAGACATTACAACACCACTGGCGCATCAGTATGGCGTCATTTTCCGTAAAACCGAATTAAAGGGATCTGAACTGAAATACACATTAGATCACAGCTCCTACTTCTACTTTTTACAACCAGATGGAACATTAATCACTAAAGTTCCACACACGCTTTCACCGGCTCCCATTGTTGAAGCCATCAAAACAATAATGACGTCATCACAAGGAAAATAACATGAAGCTCAATGCTCTTTTTTTAGCAAGCCTTGCCTTTAGCCCACTTGCTTTTGCGAACACAGATATTATGGTACATCACCCTTACGCACGTGCTACCGCACCAACCGCCACCACCAGCGCAGTATTTTCTCAAATCATGAATAAAGGTGAAACGGACCGTTTCATTGTATCGGCCAACACCGATGTGGCAGGGAAAGTTGAGTTGCATGATGTAATCACCGAAGGAGATGTGATGAAAATGCGTCAACTCACTGAATTTAAAATTCCGGCCAAAGGGCACGTCGAACTCAAACCGGGCGGCTTGCACATCATGCTTTTTGATTTGAAGAAACCACTGGTTGAAGGTGAAAAGATTGACGTACAACTGACCTTTGCCAATGGTGAGCAGCAAACCATTACTGCACCAGTAAAAAAAGTGATGAGTGGTATGGCACACCATTAAAAAGAAGAGGGTGAGCGATGTTGGCTTACCCTCTTTTATCATCGCACTAAACGCTCATTGACCAGTCTAATGGCGAGAGCGAGACATCCCGACGAGAGGCTTATCATTCCACCACCACAAATGCTACATTTTATTTACATTTCACTCGAAATCGATTGCATTTCCACACATTGATTAATTATTTGTGCTGATTATCAATTAATTCTAGACACAATATCCCGCGTAGATATCATTACCCCCTTCAGTGGAGCTCACTGATGTCACTATAACTCTATTTTTCTACCATAACCGATGCTATGACTTCGTAGTATTTAGGTCATGCAGGATGTAATTCGATTTATTGCAGGGATAACTATGCAAAGCAACAATATTTTCGCCCGTTTTGCGCGTGGCAATTTGGTTCTGCAAATACTCGCCGGTATCGTTCTCGGTGGGATATTAGCAACCCTTTCACCCGATGATGCGAAAAGCGTCGGCCTACTTGGCGACCTTTTCGTTGGCGCACTTAAAGCCGTAGCGCCGATCCTCGTGTTTATTTTGGTCGCCGCGTCCATCGCAAACCAAAAGAAAAACCAACACACTTATATGCGCCCAATCGTGGTGCTTTACCTTTTTGGGACCTTCACCGCCGCTCTTACTGCCGTTGTATTGAGCTTTATCTTCCCTACAACCTTAACATTGGTTGCGGGGGCAGAAGGTGCAACGCCTCCTCAAGGCATCGCTGAAGTGCTTAATACCCTGCTGTTTAAGCTGGTTGATAACCCAGTCAATGCTCTAATGAGTGCAAACTATATTGGCATTCTGGCATGGGCTGTTGGGTTGGGCTTAGCTTTACACCATGCCTCAGCAACAACTAAAGCCGTATTTGAAGATTTAAGCCACGGCGTTTCACAAATTGTGCGTTTTATTATTCGCCTAGCACCGTTTGGTATTTTCGGCTTGGTTGCATCCACGTTTGCCACGACTGGCTTTGAATCTTTGGCTGGTTATGCCAACCTTTTATTCGTATTGCTCAGTGCTATGTTGATCATCGCATTAGTTGTCAACCCAATCATTGTGTACGCGAAAACTCGCCAAAACCCGTATCCATTGGTGTTCCAGTGCTTGCGTGAAAGTGGTGTCACCGCATTTTTTACACGTTCAAGCGCCGCCAACATCCCAGTAAACATGGCATTGTGTGAGAAACTAAAACTGGATGAAGATACTTATTCAGTCTCGATTCCACTCGGTGCGACCATTAATATGGCTGGTGCCGCCATTACTATCACGGTTCTCACCCTAGCTGCAGTAAACACAGTAGGTATTGAAATTGACCTGATGACAGCCTTGCTACTGAGCATCGTTGCTGCTGTTTCTGCATGTGGCGCATCCGGTGTGGCAGGTGGTTCACTGCTGCTGATCCCGCTCGCATGTGGGCTATTTGGCATTTCAAATGACGTAGCAATGCAGGTTGTTGCCGTTGGCTTTATCATAGGCGTGATTCAAGATTCAGCTGAAACAGCGCTCAACAGCTCCACAGATGTTGTCTTCACCGCTGCGGTTTGCCAAGCTGAGCACAATAAATCAGCATAATCATTCGATACACTAAAACCGATACCAACAAAAATCCCCAGTCGATTCGCTGGGGATTTTCATTTCAGAGATTTTTTATTTACAGTGCTTAGCCACTTTATCGATCCAACATTACCTGTCCATTGAAGTATTGGAGAAATCTAATCGCGTTAGAACCTCATGATCATCAGATGGCTTGGATGACAAAAGCTCTTCGGAGGCATCCGCCACTACGCTCAATGAGAGATCGTCTTCATCAGGTAACTCCCCTTTCTCTGGGATAGGGATCCCACGTTTGTAGAGCTTGTTCAGCGCCTTAATAATTGAGTGTTTACTTACAGTACCCGCGCCGATTTTCTTCATGAGTGGTTTGGCCAACGATTGCAACCCCACAACAGAATCGACACCGATACGTGAGCCCACTTGATCTCTTAGCACCTTTGCCGGTTCAAAACCAAAATGAGCCGATAAAAATAACCAAATATAAGCAATAGCATTGCCATTTGAACCTTTATCTATCCAAGCTTCTCCTGCGTGATACATCGCCTCTACATGACCTTTTTCAGAAGCTCGCTCTAACCAATAACAAGCTTTACTGTGGTCCATTGCGACACCAACACCCTTAAGGTAATTCAAGCCTAGTTTCATCTGTCCTATCGGGCTATTTAGCTTCGCGGCTTTGGAATACCAAAATGTTGAATCCGCTGGTGATGGCGCAATATTGTCATGTGAAACACACCAATCCCCCATAAAAATCACAGCGTCGAGCAAATTCGCTTCCGCAGCCTCTTGTACTAACGAGACTCCTTTCGCAGTATTCGCTTCCACGCCACGGCCATGAATATAGGCCATGCCAGTTTCATACTTTGCGGTTAAGTTACCTTCAATGCCTGCAATACAAGTCTGCCAAAACTTCTCTTTTTCCCGCAAAATCAGATCATCTCGAAACTTTTGGCAAATCCGAACAACACCATACATTCCCGTAACATTGTCATAATTTGCCGCTTTGTCATACCAGTACATCGCCTCTTTGAGGTTGGTTCGTTCGGCTTCTTTCGCTAAATACAAAATCGTCGGCACATGGCCTGTTTCGGCCTTAAACAAGCGATCTTGTCTTTCTTGTTCACGTGATTTTTCTATCGCTTTGCGATAAGCGATTTCTCTCTCTTTTCTCTCTTCCTCTAAGCGTTTTTTGCGCAAAGAGAGCGAAAACATCCACACGAAGATGAGGATAAGTGATAACCCGGTTGCGCCTATGGCAATCCCAATAGTGCTCATTGATTCAAATCTTATTTAGCTGATTAACTTCATTATCGACCATTTTTCTCAATCTTTGAAAAAGTCTGACCACATTCATTCTGTCTCGAACCATTTAAAGCATACGAAACAGTCAAATTCGTTCATCCAAAACAGAGAGGCCACTCTATATCTAATGCTCGTGGATTAATTAAGCCACATAGCCTTAGCACTAAGATAGTACCGTACTCTTTTCAAGAGTGTTACGCACAATCACACTAATTGAGGAATAGATTCCGATTTGGGTCAATGAATGAAAAAACGCAGCCAAATCGCTGCGTTCATTCCAGATCAAAAATGAGCCACTCACTTTACTCTCTCATCAAAACCGCGATGGATTGATAAGGCTCGAGTACTAGGTTTTCTTCTAATTTTTCAATCTCTTGATAATTAGAGCTCAAACACTCCACCGCTCTCAATTGAAACTTTTCGGGTATTGTTAAACAAACCGTGGCCGATGAAAAATTACTGACCACGACAATTTGCTCACCTTGGTACTCACGCACATAGCCAAACACTTGGTCATGTTCTTCAAATAAAGGCGTGAACGATCCATAGACGATGGACAGGTGTTTTTTACGCAGTGCAATTAACTTTTTATAGTGATGGTAAATCGATTGTTTATCAGCGAGCGCTTGTTCAACATTGACTTTTAGGTAGTTAGGATTCGCCTCTATCCACGGAGAACCTTGAGTAAATCCGCCGTGTTTATCCGCTGACCATTGCATTGGCGTTCGAGCATTATCGCGGCTGTTTTGATGAATAGCATCCAGCATATGCTGATGAGAAACGCCCGATTCTGTCTTCACACGATAAAAATTTAACGTCTCGATGTCTCGGTATTGATCGAGCGAATCGAAGGCCACATTCGTCATACCAATCTCTTCGCCTTGATAAATATAAGGCGTGCCTTTCAGAAAATGTAAGCTCGTTGCCAACATTTTCGCAGATTCAACTCGGTAGCGTTTATCATCACCATACTTAGATACAGCGCGTGGTAGGTCATGATTATTCCAAAATAATGAATTCCAACCCTGATCGGCAAGCTCAATCTGCCACTTGGTTAATACCTGTTTAAACTGCTTAAGATCTAACGGAATAGGATTCCATTTGTCACCATGCTCCCACGTCAAAGTGATGTGTTCAAATTGGAAAACCATCGATAACTCACGACGACTCGGCGCACTGTACAGTTTTGCAATGTCTGGTGTGGCTCCCCAAGTTTCTCCCACGGTCAGCAGATCTTGATTACCAAAGGTGGCGGCATTCATTTGCTGTAATAACGGATGCAAGCTCGGGCCATTACCAGTAATGCCCTTATCAATTTCTTTGCCAATTAAATCAATAACATCTAATCGAAAACCACCAATACCCTGTTCAATCCACCAGTTCATCATGCTGTGCACTTCTTGCTGCACTTTAGGGTTTTCCCAATTCAGATCTGGCTGACGTTTAGAAAAAAGGTGGAAGTAATATTGCTGCGTTTGCTCATCCCAGTGCCAAGCACTGCCACCAAAAATTGACCCTGTATCATCCGGTACACTGCCATCCGGTTTTGCATCCCGCCAAATGTAGTAATCTCGATACGGATTGTCTCGCGATTGCTTCGCTTGTAAAAACCATTGGTGTTCATCCGATGTGTGATTAACGACAAGATCCATCACTATCTTAATATTGCGTTTTTGTGCTTCGCTCAGTAAACGCTGCATATCTTCCATGGAACCAAACTCTTGAGCTATTGCTTGGTAGTCAGAAATATCATAGCCGTTATCATCCATTGGAGATTGATAAACAGGAGATAGCCAAATAACGTTAATGCCTAACTCTGCAAGGTAATCAAGCTTACTAATAATGCCATTTAAATCGCCGATACCATCGTGATTAGAATCGTAAAAACTGCGCGGGTATATTTGGTATACCACAGCGCTATGCCACCATTTGGGTTCCATGATATTGCCTTTTTGTAAATTAATTTATTGCTCATCATAATGAGAGCTGACGCAAAGTAACAATAGAACATTCCCCATATGATATAGCCAATACCTATATCATAAGAAAAATCACTATAGTTAGGCCTCTCTGCATGCAAAGAGATTAAAAAAACATCACCTAAAATGTGATTTATGCCAAACATGATAGCAATAAGCAGAAGACAAGATAAAACAGCATGGATAAATCCCTTCGATATTTTTTGATGGTTGCGATTGAAAATAATATTAAGCAAGCCGCAGAGAAACTGCATATCAGTCAACCATCTCTCACCACAGCAATTAAAAAGCTTGAACATGAACTTGGAGTTGAGCTATTTATTCGCCGCTCAAAAGGTGTAGAGCTCAGCGCTTATGGCAAACTATTTAGGGAGTATGTGCAGGAGCAACAAGAAAAGCAGCAACAACTGTTACATCAGTTCACCGATATGCAAGAGAGACATCAAGGAAAATTAAAACTTGGCACTGGGGAAGCGTGGTGGGAATTATTTGTTCGCGATACGGTATGCCTATATCAAAAAAACACCCCTAATTGTTCAATACATTTGGAATTTGGCAATAACCTTTCTTTGATCCATCATTTGGTGCAGGGAGATATTGACCTCTTTATTGGCCATGAAATTCAAGATCTACACGAAAGGTGTAAAGTCCATTTCCAACCTTTGTTCCGAGACCAAGAAGCATTTTTTGTATGTTCAAGCCATCCGATATTGAATACAAAAAAAAGTGATGATGAACTTCTGATTGAACAAGCCCAATACCCTCTCATCCGCGTCACGCCGGATCATTCTCGACATCGTACAATGTTGGCTGAACATGCATCACTGGCTAAACAATATACGGAACAAAGAGAGAGTAAAAGAGCCATCTATGATGTCGATTCTTTATTTGCTAGCATAGATATATTAGAGATGGCTAACGCTGTAATGCCATATAGCGATAAAATGTGCCATTGGATGGCCAGAAGAAATATTGCAACATTAACCATCAACAAAAAGAAAAAAGGTAATGTAGGAATTTATATTAAACAAGGCATAGCTGACCCAAAAATTACCAGTTTTATTGAAATACTAACGAAGTATACCTCTTCCTTATGAAGGCTAACACCCTACTAAACAAATTATTGAAGATCAGTGTGGACTAAAGCCTTGATAACATAGGCTTCCGGCACACAAAGCGGGCATTACAACAATAGTTTTTGTTTTGGTTCACACTTTTGAAAGTAGAAAAACTCACCGTGTTATCTACCGTAGTTACATTCTATCAATATTAGAGCAATGATATTGATAGAATCTATATCAAACTCACTTTCATCTATTTCTTATTGCAAGCAAAAGCCGTTATATTTTCAACAGGACTTACACTCAAGGACTCATGCGTACCATATTCGCTTCGGGCCTAGGTAAAACAGGAAATAGTGATGAAAAATTCAATTAAGAATCTGTCTATCTGTACACTGGCCACTTTAATGGCGGCACCACTGATGGCGATGCAAGAAGGTGAAATCACCATTTGGATTAACGGTGATAAAAGTTATGATGGCTTAGCGCAAATAGGCCAACAATTTGAACAAGATACTGGAATTAAAATCATTGTTCAGCATCCAGAATCGCTTGAAGCGAAATTCCAACAGCACGCTGCAACTGGCAGTGGTCCTGATATTATTTTTTGGGCACACGATAGATTCGGTGGCTATGCAGAAGCAGGCTTGCTTCACGAAATCAAACCAAGTAAGCAATTTAAAGAAAAGTTGGTCGATTTCAGTTGGGATGCCGTTACCGTTAATGGAAAATTGGTTGGCTATCCTCTTGCTATTGAGGCCCCTTCTCTTATTTACAATAAAGATCTGTTACCAACACCGCCTAAAACTTGGGAAGAACTAGTCAGTATTCATAATACAATGGAGAAACAGGGTAAAAAAGCCATCATGTGGGATATTAAAAATGCTTACTTTACTTGGCCTGTTATTTCCTCTGGCGGTGCCTATGCTTTTGAAAAAATTGTAGGGGGTTACAATGCCAAAAGTACCGGAGTTAATAATGAAGCAGGAATCAACGGTCTGCAGTTTTTAGTTAATATGGTTAATCAAGGTGTATTGAACCCAAACATGGATTATGCCGTCTCTGATGCTGCATTCAGCAAAGGAGAGGTGGCCATGACGATAAACGGCCCATGGTCTTGGGGTAATTTAGATAAATTAGGCATAAATTATGGCGTTGCAGAGCTGCCAACGCTAAACGGTGGCAAAGGTAATCCTTTTGTTGGCATTCTAAGTGCTGGGATTAATTCGGCCAGCCCGAATACTGATCTTGCCGTTGAGTTTTTAGAAAATTATGTCTTTCAAGATGATGCACTAAAAATCATGAATGACGATAAGCCACTTGGCGCAGTAACGTTAAAATCGTTTCAAAAAATCTTAGAACAAGATCAGCGAATCAAAGCCACTATGATTAACGCCGAAAATGGTGAAATTATGCCTAATATCCCACAGATGACAGCATACTGGTTTGCCGAAGGGGCAGCGATTGATAATGCGATGCAAGGAAAACAAGGTGTCAAAGAAGCATTAGATATGGCAGCGAAACAAATCACGAAATAATTCATCCCCAACAAGCACAATTTTCATGTTCACCTTTGGGTACAGTCTACTGTACCCCTTTTTATATACCCGTGATCATTGAAGATGCTTGATTTTCAATAGAATCAGGATCATGCTACAAACCATGAAAATCACACTGACTCCTCAACAGAAACTGCAACTCGAACAGATGCACGACATTGAGCGTGATAGTCGAGTTTGCGACCGTATTAAGGCTGTTTTGCTGGCTTCTGAAGGCTGGAGTCAGACTATGATTTCACAAGCTCTTCGTATTCATGAATCGACCGTTGCACGTCACCTCAGTGACTACGTACTTTCTGAAAAACTTAAGCCTGAGAATGGAGGAAGCCAAAGCAAGCTTTCTGCTATTCAAACCATGCACCTAATCGAGCATTTGACTGAGAAAACCTATTCTCATACTCATCAAATTGTCGCCTATGTTAAAGAGACGTTTGGGCTTGATTATACTGTTTCTGGTATGAACAAATGGCTTCACCATAATGGTTTTAGCTACAAGCAACCGAAAGGCATACCACACAAGTTTGATGAAGCAAAACAGCAAGCATTCATAGAGGCGTATGAAGCGCTAAAGGCAAGCTGTGGCGAGGATGAATCGATAGTCTTTATCGATGCAGTTCACCCAACACTATCAACAAAGATATCGCATGGCTGGATACGTACTGGTCAGGATAAAGTGATTGAAACAACGGGTAATCGTAGCCGATTGAACATTATTGGCGCACTGAACCTGTCGGATATTGGTGCAACCATTGTTCACGACTATGAGAGCATTAACAGTGAATCGATTGTTCGTTTTTTCTGTAAGTTAAGAGAGAGTTATTCGTTAGCCCATAAGCTTCATATCATATTAGATGGTGCGGGATATCACCGCAGTGACTTAGTCAAAGATGCGGCGTTTGTCCTGAATATTAAACTGCATTATCTTCCACCTTACAGTCCAAACCTCAACCCAATAGAGCGGCTATGGAAAGTAATGAATGAGAAGTCGAGGAACAACGTTTACTTCAAAAGAAAACGGGACTTCAAGGCGGCAATAGACCAATTTTTTTCTGTGACTCTTCCAGAGATCGCAGGCTCTTTGACATCTCGAATTAATGATCATTTTCAGGTTCTCAAGCCTGCATCTTCAAGTTGATTCGGTATAGGTATCGGTCATGACTTCAAAATATAGACATTCTCAAATTACCTCAATAAACCAAACACAAACACGCCTTCTCATTTGTAAGGAGTTCACGCCGATATGTGGTGTAGAACCGAGTACACCAAGAATTGATGGCACTTTAGAGCTAGAAAATTTATTTTCAAATCTAGCAATAGAAAGTACCTCAAAATTTTCTTATGTATTCAGCGATGGCGTGGATGGATATTATCAAGGACATACCTATGGCTTCAGCTCAAGCGGTAATTACCGTCATTCTCAAGGTTGGTATTTAGGTCAATTTGCGTCATTTGTAAACGGTAACATCAATGATAAAACACAAGCCAGTAAAGCCCGCTTGATGCCTTTTGGCATTGAACATCACTATGTTGGTACATCTTCTGTAGAATGTTTGAGCTTATTACAAGGTCAACGACTTGCTTGTCTCACCATCACCTCTGAGTCCAAACAATCTCTTGCCATACTCCCTGAGCTTAATATATTAGTAAATGCAAGCAAACCTGAATGCATCGATGACGTCCTTATCTATGAAGTAAATGACGCAAATTCTGTTAGCGAAGAACCACGTTTTATTGCGATTAGCGCAAATCAATCCGTTATTGCCAAAGAAATGGCAACCGATGAATGTGCAACCACCTCTAAATTAATGGGTTTAAGTGATTCTAATGTAAAGCTGATGATTAGTTCCACTGAATCAACCCAAAAACTAGTCATTTACCTCTACTTTGAAAGCACCAAAACAGAGGCAATAAAAGGAGCTCAACTCGCAGCGCAAAACCATGCAAATATTATTTTTCAAAACAATCTGTATCGCTTTCTGACACGTAATTATCTATGGACCAACGATCTGGAGTATAACCGAGCCGTGATGTGGTCTAGATTGGCAAGTCGTACATTTGTGAACCAAGAGTTTGGTTCTGGTATATGGGCTGGTTTACCTTGGTTCAAAGACTGTTGGGGAAGGGATACGTTCATAGCCTTATCTGGGACAAGTCTCATTAATGGTCAATTTCCAGAGTCCAGAGCAATCATTGAAAATTTTGCTTCCATGCAAATGCAAGATCATACTTCAGTCAATTACGGTCGTATTCCCAATCGAGTAACGAGCAAAACGGACATAATATATAACACGACCGATGGTACGCCTTGGATGATTAGGGAGGTGATGGAATATATTAATTACAGTGGCGATATCGCTTTTGCAAAGGATATTTATCCGATTGTAAAACGATTTATTGATGGGATAGAAAGTAATTATCTTAGTGAAGATGGGTTACTAAAACATCGTCATCCCGATACCTGGATGGATGCAAAAATCAAAGGTCAAATTCCATGGTCTCCTCGCGGACCGAAAGCTAATGATATTCAAGCATTGCTATTTGAAAGCTTTCATGTTGCGGCACGTCTGGCAGAAATGAATAAAAATGATCTAGATCATCGATATTATTTAAAATTAGCTGAAAAATTAAAGATGAGTTTTATCAGAAAATTTTGGGATGAGGATAAAAAACAACTAGCTGATCATCTAAAAGAGTTCGATATACCAGATAATAGCGTACGTCCAAATCAATTAATGGTACTATCTATCCCACAGACAGAAGCCTTTCTCCCACTAGAAATTGGGCAATTTATTATTCGAAATAGCATTGATCATCTTTTATTTCCATGGGGTATTTGTTCCTTAGAGCAATATCACGAAGATTTTCACCCCTACCATGATAATCGCTCTGAGTACCATAAAGATGCGGCATACCATAACGGTACGATTTGGGGTTGGAACGCTGGTTTTACCGTCAGTGCATTAACAAGTTTTAGCAAGCAAGATTTGGCTTTTCAATTATCCAAAAACTTAGCCAAACAAATTTTGCAGCAAGGACATCGTGGCACAATGAGTGAAAACCTCGATGCTTATCAACATGATGAAGACAACTTGATAGAAACAGGTACCTATGCTCAAGCCTGGTCTGTTTCAGAATATGCACGAAATGCTCAACAAGATTACCTAGGCTTTAAACCAGAATTGTCGAAAAATAAGATTAATCTTTCACCGAAACTACCGTCATGCTGGACAAGCTTTAGTGCGACCCTCCCATATGGTCAAGATGAGAATTTATACTTCAACTGGCAATGCCGCGATGGTAAGGCTAGTTATATGATCAATCCACGATACCTGAGGGCTGATCTCATATTGAATCTCATATTGGAGTTGGGGAATTATCAAATAAATATTGAGTGCGACTTAACAAAAAACGTGGAAATAATACTAGATGTAAACACTGATGATATTAAATTCAACAGAAATGATATTATTGTAAAAAAAGTAGTGGCTCCATCTTATCCTGAACTCTCTAAATTAAAGTTCACTTATCCCAATTGGCATTTAACGCATAATTCTTTAAAGCAGAACGACTACCTTCAAACCAAGCGTCATAGTCAAAACTTACAAAAGGCAGTTGATTAGTATAACCACAGCTCCTTCATCATCAATGAAGGAGCTTATATATCAGAAACCACACCATTCAGTGCCCATCAGGGATATAGAAATCTAGGATAAGAATCATCCATAAAAACGATGACATACCAATATAACGCTTACCTTAAGTTTTTAATTATTTGGCATTAACGGCTTTAATAAATGCTTGCTGAGCACCATCAACATTCAACATTTTCGCTTCATCTAATAAGCTTAGAGCTTTTGCTACATCACCAGTATTGACGGCATTTTCAATAGCTGATATATAATATTTTTTCGTTTCTATCTGCACAACTACTGCTACTGCCGCTGCAGTTTGTTCTGATGCTGGCTTTTCAATTTTCCTCGTTGTTTGATGAGACTGTAAAGATAATGTCTTGATTTCTAGTTTAAATTGACCAAAGTGGGATGATATATATGTAGGGTCCGTGACCATTGGCATCGCTTCACCAAGATCTTTAGCTCTAACCTTCGCTGGATGATCGACCTTGATTATTTTCCCAAAATATTGCTCTGGAGAGTAAATGATAAAATAAGGTGTCTGCTTAGAGTCTACCTGAACGTTTACATAATATTGTGTTCTTGTAAAAGCATCCGAGGTTTTAATTTTAAATTGTGGTAAATCAATTTCAGAAACAATATTGAACGTCTGATCTAACATAATTAATTTTGGCAAAAATACCGCTTTATCAAACATGTAGCTACTAAGCTGTATTTGCACTTTTGCTGAACGTTGAGGGAGCTGAAAAGCATTAAAATAGCTATTGCCATCTGTAAAGTGGCCAATAGGGGCACTTTCATCAATATCAAACTCGATACTTTCATTGCTTTGTAGCTCAATCCAAGGAAAGTCAGCATAATTATTACAGCATACTTTTGCGTATGAGATAGCCTCAGTAGACGAAAGGTTTGAGGTAGATGGAACTGAACTACAGGCAGTCAAAGCTGCTCCGAGGATAAGGGTCATTAATGATTTTTTATTATTCATCGTTATTCTCTATCATTTACAAAGCAAAAAAGGCAGCCAATAGGCTGCCTTAAATCTTAGTTGAGTTAGAACCAGATTTCAGTGTGGACACCGATAACTGTTTCATTTTTGCCATCTTTGATGCCAATTTGTGATGCGCTTGCTTCATCATCAGCAGAAATATAGCTAATGTATGGTTTGATTTGTGGACGACCGAAGTAATCAGCATTGACTGTAAATGCCGCAGCTAATTCCACATTGAAAATATCGCTTTCTAGTGCCTCACCAGTACGACCCCAGTAACCTTCAGCTCCCTCTTCATGAGCATAAGAACCTGTCATTTCAAGACGTAGGTTATCATTCACTTTATACGATGGACGAACAGCAGCAATATAACGTTTCAAATCTTTAGCACCAAATAACTCATCCAGCGCACCAAAATAGGTAATTTCAGAGCCCATTTGCCAGTTTTCGGAAATATTCAGTACACCGTAAGAAGTCAAGAAAATAGACTCTTGCTTATCATCACCGCCTGACCAGCCACCAAAGTTAACACCACGGTTTTGCGCAACACCTTTACCATATGCAATAGCAGATTGAGCCCAACCATCCAAGCCGTAATAGCTAGAATTTAACGTGATTGATGCGCCAAAACCATCATCTGATTTACTGTCTTTGTTCGCTTGTTCCATGTATTTAAAATCAAAGTCTAAGCTACCAAAACCAACATCGACACCGTAGTAGTACAGATCGTAAGATGAAAGCGTTGTGCGTTCAGGGTTTGTCGTTGCTGCACCTGCATCAGGATCGGCAACCACCACCGCAAATCCTGCAGTATTGCCAGCAAGCTTAGTTTGAACACCAGCACCTACGCCAGAAGATTGTTTCCAAAATTCACCAGAAAGAATACCAGCAGCACGGTTTAGGAAACGTTGACCAGCCCATATAGATGTGTCTTCTCCTAAGTAGGATAAACCACCGATTTCAACAAAAGTTTCTTTCACTTCAAATTGTGCAGTGTCATTGGCTTTTTGACTACCAGATGAAGAATAAGCGTACGAGTTACCATTACCGTATTCAGAACGAACAGTGAAATTTGACCAAACACCATTTTCATGTTCTGTGTGTTTCTTAATTACAAACTCAACCTGATTGGTGCTTTTTCCATGAGTACCCGCTGTTTTGTAATCTGGTTTACCAAACTCTGTATCAACAGTTTCACCATCAACCATGCGGAAATTCATTGAAGCATACCCATGAACTTCCCATCCGTCTTTTAGTACATCTGTTTCTGCAGCAAAAGCAGAACCTGCTGCTAGAGTAGCAGCCACTGCGGCAGCAATTACACTTACTTTTTTCATTCTTAACTCCATTAAGGACGATTTATATTTATGGAAAATTTTAACTACGGACAGCATTTAAAACTTTCACTCTTCTCCTATTGGAACCTGCAAGGCAGTTGACAGATAGACGCTAAAAGAAGAGGTAAGACGGGACCAAGTCCCCAGTTGTTTCAACAGTGATAAGGTTACTAAAGGCGTAATAGGCTTGCTTCCTCCACCTCAAAGTAATTTGGGGGGGAGGAGAAAGGATGAGTAATTTTATAGTATGGCGTTTTTAATGCACAGATCACGGATTTCAGGGGGAGGAGATCAGTTAATGGTTATAAAATAGAATACAAAATGCCTTATTGATCACTATTTAGGGCCAATAACATCATTAAAATGAAATAAAATTACATTCAAATTTTATTCATTGGGCGCTTGACCTAATATCAACAAAGCTTTTTACTTAAAGCGATGACGTGCAGCAAAATAACAATTAAAGATGCCCATATGAAATGTACTATTTCTAGCCCTTACCCACTCGGTGTAACCCTTGACAACACAGGTTGCAATTTTGCTATTCATGCTCCAGCAAATAAACAGCTTCTACTCGCTCTGTTTGATCAACAGGGAAGTTTCACCACCCACGAGTTAGAGAATGAATATGCGGGCGTGAAGTACACTCATGTGCCAAACATTAAAGCAGGGCAAAAATACGGTTACCTCATTTTAAATGGTGACGAGCCGCACTATATTTCCGACCCCTACGCGAAGGCGATAGATAAAAACTTAGGCTATAAAACACCATTTAGTTCAAAAAAGAGTTTCGAGCTGCCTAAGTGTATCGTGGTTGACGATCAATTCGATTGGCAATCAACTAAAAAACCACACATACCTCGCGATAAGACTATTTTGTTTGAGACCCATGTCAAAGGAGTGACCAAACTCAATCCACGAGTGCCTAAAGCAGAACAAGGTACTTATTTAGGCTTAATCAGTGAGGAGATGCTGGAGTTTTATCGCAAGCAAAACATCAACACACTACAGCTACTGCCCATCGCGGCTTGTATGCATGAGCCACATCTATTGGATATGGGCAAAGTCAACTATTGGGGATATAACCCCTATCTGTTTATGGTGCCAGATCCACGTTATGCGCAAAAAGATGCGGTAACGGAACTGAAAACGGCTATCAGAGAACTGCACCGTCACGGAATTGAAGTGATACTGGATGTGGTTTATAACCACTCAGCAGAGGGGGGCGAAGATGGGCCTATTTTCAATTTAAAAGCACTCGACCCTAAATATTATCTAAAACACGGCCAACATTACGCGAATTTTACCGGTTGTGGTAACACCATTGATCTCTCTTATCAACCCGCCCTTAACCTAGTCATGGACACGCTGCGCTACTGGGTTAGCGAATACCAAGTCGATGGTTTTCGTTTTGATTTGGCCGCAACGCTTGGAAGAAATGGCGATAATTTCAGCCCCGATGCTGCGTTCTTTAAAGCGGTGGCGCAAGATCCAACGTTAAAACGAGTCAAATTGATTGCAGAGCCTTGGGACATTGGTCCAAACGGTTACCAAGTAGGCAATTTTCCTTTCGGTTGGAATGAATGTAACGACAAATTACGTGATATCACACGCAGCTTCTGGCGCGGCGATCAAGGCTATTTAAAAGAGTTCGCCACACGCTTAATGGGCTCGCGCGACTTGTACAGTGCCGCCAACTGGCCCTACAAACTGACCGTCAATTACATCACTTATCATGATGGCTTCACCATGCAAGATTTGGTGTCATACAAGCATAAGCACAATGAATCGAATGGTGAACAAAACCGAGATGGTCACGGTGACAATCGCTCCGACAACTATGGCGTCGAAGGCGAAACAGAGAACATGGTGATAAAAGCAACTCGCGAAAAGCAAAAACGCAATATGATGGCGAGCTTACTTTTTGCTTTTGGCATTCCTCATATTCTCACCGCGGATGTGCTTTCTCATACTCAGCAAGGTAACAACAACGCTTATTGCCAAGACAATGAGATCAGTTGGCTTGACTGGAACATGACCGAACGCAAAAGCTACTTCAAACATTGGTTGAGTCAAATGGTGGCGGCAAGACACCTTTATATGGTGCCCTTTATTCGTGCTTTTAGTGGTGAGGAACGTAATGCCAACCGCGTATTCTGGCGACGCGTGGATGGCACACTGATGGAACATGATGATTGGAACCGCTTAAGTTCTGTGGCATTGCAGATGGGCATTGGATCGGATGGGGCTGAAATGCTCTATTTGATCAACCAAACCAATGCACCCGCTCGTTTTACTTTACCTAAAGATCGTAACCAAAACTGGGAAGTGATATGCGATACCAATTTACGTAACGTACAACCCGGCCATGCAGAAGGTGAGTTGTTACAGTCGCCTATATCAATGACAATTTTGCACTACCAACCTGAAGTATAAAATCAAGTGCTGCACATCATTACCGATAAGCAAAGAGATTACCAATAAACAAAGAGGCCCAATTGGCCTCTTTCTCTTCTCTAATTTTTGCTTTCAGAATATTACAAGAATGCTTTGAAAGGCAGCTCTGGTTCATCGACAAAAATGTCTTTAAAGCCTCTGAAATGCTGGTAATGCATACGTCCTTTGTCGCTTGGGTAGGTGTATTTTCCACCCACTTGCCAAAAGAATGGCGCAAAACCGTATTGCAGACGATCTTTTTTCATTTGCCACAATACTTCAATTTCACGCGGGTCATTTTGGAAGTTAGCCCAAATATCGTGATGGAATGGGATCACCACTTCACAATCTAACGCCTCGCCTGCGCGCAAAATATCAGATGCAGTCAGCTTATCTGTGATGCCTCGTGGGTTTTCACCGTATGAGAGCAGCGCCACATCAATCTTGTAGTCATTACCATGCTTGGCATAGTAGTTCGAATAATGCGAATCACCTGAATGGTAGATTGAGCCACCGGAGGTTTCCAATAAGTAGTTGACCGCGCGATCATCCATACCATCAAGAATCCCCTTATCATAAGATGAAACACCTTTAGGCAGCGTAATCAACGCAGTGCGATCAAAAGAGTCCAGCACTCGGATACTGATATCGCCGACTTCAATGCAATCACCCACTTTCGCCACAATGCAGCGCTCACTCGGTACTCCCCAGCCTTGCCACAGGTCAACGCAAGCTTGTGGCCCAATAAATTTCACATGCTCACCACAGTTTTGCAGCACAGCT
>NZ_CP104556.1:0-17286 GCF_025397955.1 Vibrio sp. J502
TTGACTATCCCTTTAGTTCAACGAGCATTGAACGGGCCCCGTCGAGGCACCTATAAGCCATATAACCAACTAACCTACTATTCCAACTGAAAGCAAAAGAACGCGTTGATTCTTTCTTTTGTCATTCGACAGGAAGATCCAGAGTTTATTTCCACCTCCTGCAAAGAGCTGGCTTAGCAGGGAAAAGGCTTTCTAAATGCCGCTAGTTAATGCGTATAACGACCATACAGCTATTATTTTGAGTTTAGTGGTAGTTTGCTTTGTATATTTCACTTCGTTCAATATAAGAGTGTACAAGAGCGAGAGATGCCTAGCAGGTGAAAGTCAAAATATAAATGGAATCAATTGTGAGCAACTGCAATGAATTCAAATAAAAAGAAATCATTTGGGAATCTTTATGATATCTTTAAGGTATCAAATTGATATGTAAGGGGGGTGTATGCCTGTAATTTGTGTCGCAAACTCAAAAGGTGGAACTGGGAAGACAACAGTTTCATTAAATTTAATTCACCATTTACAACCAGATTTCATTATTGATTTAGATTTTCATAAAGGCTTGAGTGATATAAATCGACTGGGAGGTAATCTTGAAATCCACAGAACGCAGGAAAAAGCACAACTGCTCGAATGGTTTGAAGATGAGAGTAAATTAGTTTTTGTGGATACTGGGGGGTTTGATTCAACCCTCAATCGAATCGCGTTAAGTCAGTCTGATTTTATTTTGACACCTACGAGTGACGATCCATCCGATCAACTTCGCTTATTAGATTTCGATAAGATAATGGCTGATGTAAGTGAGAGTGTTAAGGAGCATCTTGTGGCATATGCTTTGTTAAATCGCGTACATCATAGTCGCCGCTCGTTTGATGATTTTGATGAGTTAATTGGTGGGCTAAAGCATTTAGAGAGAATGCCTAATGTGATCCCACAGTCGGCAAGCCTACCGAAAGCAGCTTTTAAAGGGTTACCAGTTAAATCTGGGACTATTGCCGCAGACTTCTCAAAACTAACAAAAGAAATCAAAAAGAAACTATAAAGATATTGAAATGATATCTTTTTGATGTATATTTGATATTAATTTAATGCAAGGTGTTTATATGGCAAAGCGCGGAATAGGACATATCTCTGATAGTAAACCAGTAATGTCTGATGAGGTAAAATCCGAGGTGTTCAATAAAACTATTCGAGGAATTCCAACAAAGTTGAAAGATGAATTTGATGAGTTAAAAGGAAATGGAAAAGTACATGGCAGTCTTAATAGCTATATGGTTTACGCGTTAGCTCAACAGTTAGAGCGAGACAGTGAGTAATTGAACTTAAAAACGCCACCCGGAAGTTTGGCGACCACGGGCGGCGTAAGTAACCACAACAGAAGGATATTCTAATGAGTCACTATACCCGTGATCTTATCACCGCGTTTCAAAATCGCAAAGCAATTCACCTTGGTGCTATGACCGGTGCGGATTTTCGCCGTGTTTTAGCTGAAATTAAAGCGTATCAATTAGCAAACAAGGAATAAACCTCATGAAAGATAATGAATTACGTTTGCGCTCATTAGTTAAACGCGTAAAAGGAATGGCCGCACTTGGCTGTGATGGAAGTCCAACCGAAATGGATAACGAGTCTTTGCAGCAAGTAATGCAGGTTATGCTTGAGTCTGCTTGTGAAATAGAACAAATTTTAGAGTCGAGCGAACTGTCATCCAAGCAAGAACGCCCTAAAGCAATTCGCCTGGCATGAAGGAACCCACATGATCGAAGATGATATTAGGGTTTTAAGACTAGCAAAAAGAATCAAGGCGATAACCTCTATGGCGTTTGATTCAAGCCCAGATAACCTTGAACAAGGGGATTATATGGAGGTAATGCTAATGTTAACCGAGGCTGCCACTGAGATTGAGAAGATTATGAAGAAGAATATCGACAAGGCCAGTATGAAACCTGCCAAATGAAGTAACAACAAGGTAAGGAGTTGCAATACTGACACCTCCGTCATATACTGATCTTGCTAAGTCGAGTACAGCATATAACTAAGCACCTACCACTGCTTAGTTACCAGATACAAAGAAACCGCCCTATCGGCGGTTTTTTTGTATCTGGCAAATGGAAAACTATTAAAGCTAACATTTCCCCTATATAATCAATCTGCTAAGTAAGTCTTCATTTTGACTTTAGACACCCTAACAATGCTTTTGCATTGTTAGGGTGGGACTATGTTCTGCCCTTTATGTCCCGTTCGGCTGGTGTGGTAGCCAGTTTCTAACCTATAGAATGGATTTCATAAATCTATCAGTCGTATGCTGTACTCGACTTAGTACATCTTGCAAAGTTTCAAGTCGGTTAGAAGTTGATTCTTCGCTACGGCTCCAGATATTGGAGAGTAACCAATGATCATCAGTTCAACGATTGTCATTTGTGCTTTGATTGCTGCTCTAGTGTTGGCTGTGAGTGTGAAGATTACGATCGGAAACATTAGCATCAACATTAACAGTAACAACCGCAAGAAAGACTAACTGAATAAAAAATTATTTTTGACCCGCCTTGTGCGGGTTTTTTTATGCCTGCTTTCTATCCCTCCTAATTGAAGTTCTTTGGTGCTACCCCCTTGAGTGCATATATTTCTTGAAAATTGTAATGTAATTATGTAATGTATTACACCATTACATTACATAATTACAATTAAGGTGAAACCGATGGCCGAGAAGATAACCAAAGAACTTGTTTTTGACCTTGCTGATCAGCTGGTGGCACAGGGCATAGACCCAACCAACCTCAAGATCCGTGAAATGAATGAAAGCCGTGGGAGCTTGAGTAGTATTACACCGCACCTGAAAGCATGGCGTGAGCAACGTTCTGCGGAGGCGGTGGAATCCTTGCCTGATATGCCAGAAGAACGTTTGCTGGCTGTGTTGCGCCCTGTTTGGGCTGAGCTTGCCCGCGAATCTCAAGCGATACTCAAGGCTGAACAAGCCACCTTTGACCGTGAACGCGCCCAGCTAAAAGCTGAGGCTGAAAGTTACATGGGCGAAATTGACCGCCAAGCGGATGAGGTTGAGCGCCTGCAAGCTGAGCTTGCCGACACTCGCAAACAGCTACAGCAGCAGAGCATGGATCTTTCCACCCTAACAGAACGCGCCGATCAGCAAGCCCAGCGCATTGATAACCTGCAACAAGATAAACTTGCCGTGGATAAGCAGGCTCAAGAACTCCGCAGTGAATTGGCCGCCGAGCATAAGCATGGTGAGCAGCTGCAAGTTCAGCTGGCCGCAGTGAACAAGCAAAACAATGAACTGGCGGGTGATCTTAAAGCTGCCCATGAACAAGCCACTGGCTTGAATGCTCAGCTTAAAACTAGCCAAGAGCTGGTGGCTGAAACTAAGCAGCAACTAACCACTGAGAAACAACGTGGGGCAGAGCTGGGCCAGCAATGCAACCAACAAGATCGCACCATAGCCACAACCAGTGCCAAACTTGAAGCCGTGACCGAACAGCTAAAAGAGGCCAAGCAGGCTATTACCGAAAAAGACAAACAAGCCGCCGTGAGTCAAGAGAAGGCTACCAAGCTAGAATCTGACCTGAAAGCCAGTCAAGCCGAAATGAAACAAGTGAATGCAGAGCTGGGCCGTGCCAATAGCCGTGCTGATAAGCTGGAAGCCAACCTGATGGCCTTAACGGAAAACCTACAGCAATCTAAACATTAAATTTAAATGTTGATGCGTTGGATATTAGCTTGTGAATAATGGGAGGCCCATAAACTACGAGGGTGAATGCATGACACAAGTGATTCTAAATATTATAGAAGTAACACTTAGGATTATATTGGCGCTATTAAGCAATATTTAATTAACAAAGAAAAGGCCATGCATTTCATTTGCATGGCCTTTGTGACTGGTCACAAGTTGGGGAAATTAAGATTTCTTATCTTTTTGTCGATCAGAAACTCTATGTTCCTCCAAGATTTCCTCACTTTGAGTACCATCTAAGTTGTAGCGATGTGTACCCGTTTTTAATGCTTCAATATAAGCTTTTTTCTTTACCCATCGGTCAAGGCTTGTTGCAAGGTGTTTCCAACCAAATCCGAGATCTTTACCGTTATCTCTATCTTGTCGATATTGCTCAGCGACTATCTTGTTAATCCCTATTGCTAAGGGCTTAAAATCATCATAATCAAATACTTTCGGCCACGTATCCATTAACCAACGTTTAGCTCGTTTGATGCTTTTTATTTTGGCGTTGATTGCTTTGGCGTTGTTTATGTAAGTGCGTTGTTCTGGCGTTAATTCAGCTTTGCTTGTCTCGTTTTTCTTAGTTTCTATTTTTTTCTTTGGTGATTCTTTAGGTTTTGGTTTTAACGAGAGCTTTTTAGCGGGTGTTGATGTGGTGCTAGGCTCTGGCGTAACCAGTTTGCGTTTTTTCTTGATAATAATGGTCGCCATAATTAGCCCCTTGATTCAAATCTGATTGTTTTACAAATAATAACAGTACACACGGTGTGATCCGCTCTTTTTACCTTGAAATACGCATTATTTCTAGTGATTCGGAGCTTTTAACGCTTACACATTGCGTGTGTTTCTTTTTGTTGGTGCATTTTAAGTACACCCTTAATGCACTTAGTTAAAGTGGTGCATTATTTCCTATATTTTAATGTATAATGCACCTAGTTAACAGCACTAATATAAAATGCACTAGGGTGATTCATGCGTGTTTATGGCTATTTGAGAGCATCTACAAGTGAACAAGATGCCGGACGAGCGAAAAGCCAGCTGGTAGAGTTTGCAGAGCTGCAAGGGTTCAAGATTGCTTGTTGGTTTGAGGAAAATGAATCTGGCGCGAGCTTAAAACGTCCTGAGTTATTCCGGCTGTTAGATGTAGCCCAGCAAGGTGATGTGTTGTTGGTTGAGCAGGTTGATAGAATTAGCCGACTAAATGCTGAGGACTGGAACACGTTAAAGCAATTGATAGGCTCGAAAGGGATACGAGTTGTTTCTCTCGATCTGCCTACCAGTTACCAGTTCATGAAAGGAGGCGATCAGTTCACTGAACGTATGTTTTCAGCATTGAATGACATGATGTTAGATATGTTAGCCGCCGTTGCTCGCAAAGACTATGAAGATCGCCGCCGTAGGCAAGCCCAAGGCGTACAAAAAGCTAAAGCTATGGGCAAGTATCGAGGCCGCAAAGAAAACAAAGAGCTACATAATAAAATTGAAGGCTTGCTTGTCGATGGGAAAAGCTACAACTACATAGAACGCTTAATTGGCTGCTCAAGGCATACTATTTCCAAAGTTAACAAGAGATTAAAAGCAAAGGGTTTTTCCTATGAAGTCTTATGAAAAAGATGAAGCAATAGAGGCAAAAACATTAAATCAGCTAGCCATGCACTACTTTTCTATTAATGAACGGGCTGCGGGAATGAGTTGTTGGCAAGAAGCTAGAGCGATAGAAATTATTCAAAGGAGTGGTGACTTTGCTCTATTAGAGGATGCAGTAAAAGGGCATGAGCAAGAGTTGATTAATATGGCTCAGTTTTTCTATGACAATGAAAAAGAAGGTTGGGGGGGCATTCTGGCTAATATGGTAGGACTTTTTAGAGCAATGTCTATTTCTGGGCCAATGTCGGATCGTATTAAAACTCAAAAAAATAGGGAAAGTGCTCAAGGGCCAAGAGGGGATGCTCGATTCTTGTTGCCAATTTGGAACACTGCTATTCAAGAGGAGCTGTGTAAGTTTGACAGTGAGGGCGTGGTTTGGACTTATGAGCTGTTACATCGTGAAGTTGAATCAAACCTTTTTGAGCAAGGACTAAAGTGCCCCTCTTACAACCGGATCAAAGAACTGGCCCCCGATGTATGTAAACGATATGGATTTGCGCTCCCGTCTAAAGGAAAGCCGTTAACGGTTGAATTTTCGAGTGACCTTTCAGAGAAACTCATGAAGTTAATTTATGAGAACCCTAAATGGGGAGCAGCTTTTCTTGCTGAAAAGCTTAATAGTGATGGGGTTCGTTGCGATAAAGATAAAATTACATTGTTCCTGAGGCGAAACAAGTTGAATAATGCCAAACTAAGGTTTGAATTCGTAAACCAAAAGATAAGCGCTTAAAAAGGTCACTAAGTGACCTTAGAAAACTAAATTGAGAATGTAATTATTTCACCTAATCCATCAACCATAAATGCGCACTCAATATCTACGTCACAGTAAGCGTCATATTCGTCTACTATTTCGCGCATTTTAGATTTTATGGTGTCTTTTGCTACTGCTCTCTTTTGAGTTATGGTGCCGCTTAGGTATAAACTTCCGGTAATGGTCGTCTCTATACCATCTATAGTTTCCCAGCCATCAACATTTCTGATATCGCGCCTAATGTTATCGGCATTTGCTTGTGCTTGCCGTTCTTCCTCATAGGTGGATTTATCTCTTGTTTTCACAGAATACGTACATAAAAAACTTTGCTCAGACATATTATTCCTTACACAAAAACACGCACAACATTTGTAGCGTCAATAGAAATATGTGGGTAACTTTCTAATTTTCAAGGGAAACCTTTGTTAATTTACGGTGTTAGCTGGTGGATTCTGCTTTTTTGAGTTTTCTCTTTCGACGTTCTGCGGTGGCCGCTGCATTTCGTTTTCGGCTCTCAGCATCTAAGGCTTTCTTTTCAGCAAGATCCGCCCGATCATTGGCTTCATTAATTGCCTGTTGAGCTTGCCATTTTATTTGTTGGATTTGGTCATTTAATCCCTGCTTCATCAATTCAGCTTTAGAGGTAAGGCGCTCTCCATAAGCCAGCATGTTTTGAGCTTCATTTTTCTGATCGGTCAATTCTGAACGCGCTTGTTGCAATGCCCGTTTTTCAGCTGTCTTTGCTCGCTCTAGGGCTTTCGCCAGTTTTTCTTCTGCTACCCTGACTTTTTTACGTGCCTCTCTGCGGCCAAGATCCTGAAATAGCGAGAGCATTACTGGAAATAGCAACAAACATAAAATTGCAACCAGTAGAGCAAGTGGCCATAGTCTCAGTACAATAGCCCAGCCGTCAGTTTTATTGTAGAAAGTGGCAAAGAGAGCTTCTTCCGTTGTCTTTCCATTCCAGAACTGCCAGCCTGTTTGTACTTCTTTCTGAACTTGCCCTATTTCAAGTAGGGATAAGGCACTCATATTCTCATGTACATAGGTTCCAAGCTGGGCAAGTACGCCCACGGCGATAATAAAGATAAAAATTCTCAACGTAGGTAAACCTCTGTAATTTCCGGGCGAAAGTGCCCCATTTCTTGGCTAACCGTCTCAAGAGCTAAATCACGATTGAATCCGGCTTTTTGTAGCTCGTGCATTCTTTCTTGAGCGTAACTGTGTCGTAATCCATGCGCACCCTCTGACCATCCCAGAACCCGTTTTGATGCCGCAGAAAACGAATTACTCCATTTTTGGCCGCCTGTGACAGCGTAGTGTGAGGTGTAATAAATGCCGCGATCCTCGATGCGAACGGGGGAGGGTAGCCGCAAGCTTTCTAGGCGCTCAGCCAAATGCGAGGGGATCAGCACTTCACGAACTAGCCCACCTTTGCCCTCTACGGTATAAATCACGCCATCTCGGCCCGTCCATTTAGAAGTGAGAGCTGGCCGCTGATCTGGTGCGCGTATTTCTCTGGGTTGTAAGGTCAGCAATTCATGAGCACGTAAGCCAGAGGAAAGAGAGAGTTGAGTAGCCAAGCTATTTTTTTCATTCTGATGCTGGGCGATTAAATTAGCCTGATCCGTTGTGTAGGCTCTGGATTGTAATGCTTGGGCTTGCTCTGATTTTATTGTGGGGAGTTTGTCGGAGGCTTCAAGAAAATGGGTAACATGGTGCATCATGCACTGGATTGCTTGGCGTTCCATATCAAGTGTTTTTTGTCCCACTTCTTGGCCGCGCTGCTCTAGGTATGTGATCGCTTGAACTGGGGTGATGCCTCTTAGGCCACCTTGAATTTTTTCAGCCTTAGCGTATTCCGCTACCCGTGTAAGAGCTTGTTCATAATTTCTAACCGTGCCAACGGAAGATAGTATTGAGCCTTGAACCATCTTTATCACGCTGGTGGCTTGTTTGGATGCACTGGCGAACTTACCCATGTTGAGCCTGTAGCCATCGGGCAACGGTGGAATGAACGACTTTAATTCGTTTTCCTCTCAGCCAGCGTTGAAGCTCAGCGGTAGTGCAGCCCTCTTTTTGCAAAGCCAGTAATTCGCCTTTATATCGATCAAGGCGTGACTTCCTACGCTTGTAGGTTTTCTTTCTGATGATGCGTGTTTGTTGCTTTAATCGTTCCGTTTCTGCTTTCTCGTCAAACACTTGGGATTCCTCTTGTAAGAACTTTACTGACTCATTGCGAGTTCAGCGACAACTCAATGCCTATTCGCCACTGTTTAAACCTTTTCGCCGTTTTGGTCTGACCGATCTCACCATATATTGCGAACCTAAATGTTTAATCAGAAAGGTTAATTCTGATGATGCGTAACGAGCACCAAAGCGTTCAAATCTCGTTTTGAAAAACGTTATCTTAACGGGATAAATGCGACTCTCTTGGGCTGTGAGTAACAGTTACACTCTGATTTTGCTGTCAGGTACAGATACTTAAACATGGTGTTTAAGTCTCGATTTTTGAGAGAAATCGGCTGGCCCATTTTGGGAAAAACTCTAACGACTTCGGACGGTCGTTAAGCGCACTGATATAGTTCTATAGTAACAATCACAATCAAAAATATTCAATGTGTTTATTAAAATGTGCGTGAAACTCTCACAGGCCAATATCCACGCTATGTAACGGCGAATTTATGAGTTGTACATAGCGGGGATAGGCAATTACACGATCTTCAATCTAATCTTGATATTTGGCGTTGCAAGTGGGTGGTAAATTCACAGTGATAGCAGCGCGATCCCTACCATATCTAGCCACGCAATAAACATCTATCAGGGAATAAATGTGCCCTAAGTGCTACGGGCTTGTTACGCCCGATTTATCCTTTAATCTCTCGATAAACCAACAAACATTCTGAATCGTTAGAGGCCACCATGAGCAAGACATTAGATAAAATTCGCAAGTTGATCGCAGAAGCGAGTCAAAGCCTAGAGCAGCTGAAACCTAAGTCACTCTCTGCAACTGAATTAGATAAAGTGACTCGTGAGCGCGCGATGCTACGGGACAAACTGGAGCTATTGCGAGAGCAAGAAGAAATAGAAGTTAGTCGCATTCAGGAAGAAGAAGCGGTTAATAAAGCCGATCGCAGAAAGCTATTGCTTATGGGGTTGGCTGAGGCAGCAAAAGAACATAAGAATAATCACGAACACTTGAATGAAAAAATTACAACGGCCATTGCTGTTCTTATTCAATTGGTGAAAGAGCGTGATGAAGTGGTGGGTAAGTTTGGATTTGGTGATCGATTAGGTGAATCTCGCGAACTACTGGAACCAGAAGAATTTAAGCAGGTAAGCACGGAGTTTCGTGAAACACGATATGCCCGCCAATCTGAAACCTCTTTTATCCCTGATCTTGTCGGGTGTTGGTATCAAGAACTGCGTAAGCAAGTAGGGACAGATGAAAACCTTTATCAAAACCTGAGCCGTTTTGTGTCGATGACTCGCGAACCAAAAGAAATGCAAACTATTGGCGATCAGATGATTGAGTTGTGTGAAGACCTTCTTAATCCCCCTGAGGTGGATGAGGTTGAAGAATTAAACGAATAAATAGCCTGGTGGTTGTTTGTCATGGCTGATTAACCTCAGCCCTGCGTACCGTATGCAGTCGTAGCGGTAGCGGTTAGTCGTGAGTGCGCTTGAAAAACCGCGACTGCCGACAGGGATATTGATAATGCCCGTGGTCGGCCATTTGAATTATAAGTATGAGGTTGAAAGTAATGACAACGAAAGTGATTAACTTTTCTGAATCTGCGATTAAAAAAGTCCAAGTAGAAAGCCAGTGTTCTGAATTGCGTGATCCTCGTTTTCCGTTGCGCTTTCGATTTCATGCTAATCGCTTATCTGGTTCTTGGTTCTTTGTTAAAAATGCCGAAGGAAAGTCCCATTGGAGAAAGTTGGGTGTATGGCCGCATTTGAAAGCAAAGGATGTGATCGCGAACCTGAGTGAATATGAAAGCCGCTTAGCCGTAAATTTACACGATGAAGTGCTTAATCAGCAGTTTAAAACGGTATTGGATTTACTGGAATGGTATGCCGAGCGCAGCAGCAAAGACAACACGGTCACATCATCAAGACGCGCCACGATCAAGTGGGCGATCCAACGTCAGCTTATTCCTATGTTGGGAGAGTGCGAACTGATTGAATTAACGCACTCCCAGTTAGATGAAAAGTTATTCTGGCCGCTTCAACGGTATTACTCCATTGCAACGGTGCGTTCTGTCTGGAGCGTGTTCAAGCAAGCCTTTAAACGTGCTCATAAATTAAAGCTCATTGGGATTAATCCCGTAGCGGGCTATTTGTTCAATGATTTTATTGAAATGAAAGTAGCCCCTAAACCTGCACAGCTTAAACCTGAGCAAGTGGAATCCGTGATCAAATCAATTGAGAACGTAGCTAAGCCCACTCAAATGCTGGTAATGATGATGTTATTACATGGCACTCGCATAGGCGAAACACGTTGTACTAAATGGGCGCATATCTGTTTTGATTCTGGTCGTTGGAATATCCCAGAAGCCATAACGAAAACTAAGCAGGCCCATACGATCCCATTAACAGAGACAGCAATGAACCTCTTGAAGTGGTATCGAGCATGGCAGCGTTCGCAAGGTTACAAAGGTGCATTTTTATTTCCAAATAAACCAATTCAGAACTGCATTAGCCGTAATAAAGCCAATGAGTTGATTAAAACCGTGAGTAATGGACTTTGGTGTAGTCATTCACTCAGAAAACTGGCGCGTACCGCATGGATGGATTTGGATGTGGATTACATGACCGCTGAACTATTACTGAATCATGCCATGAACAAGCTGGATCAGACTTATATCCATACCTATGCAGAGCGACAAAAGAGCCAAGCACTGCAAACTTATCACCAATGGCTAGAAGGAAAATCCCCTGAGTTCTTCAACCTGTTCAATGACCACGATGATTTGAAGATCATTGATATTGCTCAGACCGCATGAACCCAGACAGAACAAGGCTAGAGCACCATCAAGCAAGATTAATACAGTAGACAATATAAGCAGGCGCGAGGGCTGGATTGTTTGGGGGTGGTTGGCCGTGAGTAAATACCCGCTAAAGCCTTATTTTTAAAGGGCTGGCGAGGTGTGAAGGCTGTGAGCCTAGGAAACACGGGGGACCCTGAGAGAATCAGAGTCAACCACGGGCGGTAGGCTCGCGGAGTTTGGCTAATTTTCGGATTTTGTATGCTCGTCAGCACGACCCTAGGCACTAAGGTGACGAATCCCAGAGCGGGAAAGGGTTTAGAGGTGACGAACTGGTGTGTTTTTACTGTGAGAAATGCCCGTTTTCAGATGGGATTAAGCAAAAAACCGAATGATCCTTTGATCATTAATATTCGGTGTTTTTTATCACCATTGCATTTAATGAGGTTGTAAATGAAACGAATGCTGGCGTTGGGTTGGTTGGAGTCCACTTGTTGGGCTGTTGACGATAACACCTTAAAAATTATGGCTGATATTGCCGAAGGCATCACAGGAAACACCAGTATTGAAGCCCTCCTTTCCAGCCAACCAATGGCGTTAGAAGGTCGAGTAGGCACAAAATCGGGTCATGCTATGCAAAAGCGTGGCCGTGTTGCGGTGATCTCTGTTCGCGGGGTGATTTCTCGATATGCCAATCTGTTTCAATTGATTTGCGGGGGAACCAGTGTCCAGTTGCTGGCAAAGGATTATAACCAAGCCCTGAACGATCCAAGTGTCAGCGCCATCATGTTGGATATTGATTCACCGGGCGGTGAGGTGTCGGGTATTCATGAAATGTCAGAGATGATTTTTGCGGGCCGATCTAAGAAAAAGACAGTGGCGTACATCGGTGGGCAGGGTTGCTCTGCGGCTTACTGGTTGGCATCTTCGGCAAGTGAAGTTGTTATTGATGCAACAGCCAGCGTGGGCTCTATCGGGGTTGTTATGACGCTACAACGTAACAAGAAGAATGAAAACATTGAATTTGTTTCTAGCCAATCGCCGAAAAAACACCTTGATCCAGCCTCTAGTGCTGGGCGTTCTGAGTGTCAAAAGCATCTAGATGTTTTAGCGGGTGTGTTCATTGATCGTGTAGCAAGAAACATGAAGGTAAATCGCTCAACGGTACTCAAGGATTTTGGCCGTGGTGGCGTTCTTATGGGTAAAGCTGCCGTTAAAAATAGGATGGTACACAAGTTAGGCAGTTTTGAAGGTGTAATTAAGCAATTAGGCGGAGTGTAAATGAAAGATAGAGTGGAATGGAATATTACCGAAATCGCTCGAACGTTTAGATGTTGTCGAGATACAGCAAGGAAGAAAATTAAAGAAGCGGGTGTTGCACCTTGCGGTAAGCGTGGGGTTGTCCCTGTTTACGATCCTGTTGAAGTGGGTCGCGCTTTATTTTCTAAAGAGGGTGGGCTATGAAAAATCACGCAGGGCCTCCATTGTTGACGCGAGCAGAGTTTGCCAGTGCTTTTAGGCTAACAAATCGCACAATAACCAATATGGTGCGAGATGGGATGCCTATTGCTGGTGGCATCGGTACGAAAAACGATCCTCATTGTTTTGATTTGTATGATTCAGTGTTGTGGATGCTAAACCGTGAAGCTGTAAAGCGAACGGGTAAACGAGTATTTACGGGGTTCAATTATGAGTGAAAATAAACATAAACTTTCGCTGGTATTGGATATGGTGGATAACCTGACGGCACCTATTCAGAAGGTGACAACCCATACCACGAAAGCAGGCGAAAAAATTAAGGCTACACAAGACAGCCTTAAGAAATTAGGCCAGCAAAGCAGCGACATTGAACACTTTAGAAAGCTGAAAACGGCCACGGCTCAAACCAGTAAAGAACTGGAAGAAGCCCAAGCTAATGCCAACCGTTTGGCGCAGCAGATGCAGAACACGGCCAAGCCAACCCGCAAAATGACGGCGGAATTTAACAAGGCTCAAACTGCGGTTAGTAAGCTAAAAACTCAGCAGCAAGGTGAAACTGAGCAGCTGCAAAAGCTGCGGGGTAAATTGTCAGCGGCGGGTGTCTCAACCAACAAGCTCAATGAAGCAACCCGTAAGATCAAGACAGAAACACAAGCCTACAATGAACAGTTGAAAAAAGAGCAAACCCAGCTGGACAAAGTTGCCAAGCAGCAAGAGCGGATCGGTAAGATTAAAGACCGAAACAGTAATATTAAAACCAAGGCCGCCACTGACGCGGTGGGCGTAGGGGCTGCGGTATTCGGCGTTAAAAAGTTGGTGGATGCTCAAGGCGAGATCAGTAGTGCTCAAGGCGAAGTGCAATCACTTGGCCTGAATGATTCGGAAGTGGCCGCGATCACTCAAAGAGCAAAAGAGTTTTCAAACCAATGGGCAGGAACGACTCAGGCAGAGTTCATTAAGGCCAGCTATGACATTAAATCGGGTATTAGCTCCTTGTCGGCGGAGGCTGTGGGGGAGTTTACTAAAATTGCGGCTCTAACGGCGACAGCGACAAAATCCACAGTTGGAGAAATGACCTCTTTATTTGCGACAGGTTACGGGATTTATAACAAACAATTCCAAGACTTTGGCGCTAAAACTATTGATGGGTGGGATAAGCTAAGCCAAGCCGAAAAAGAAAAAGCATTTGGTACGTATTTTAGTGATGGAATTGCCGCTAGTGTTCAGGCGTTCAAAACAGACGGCAGCCAGATGCAACAGGCTATTTCAGCTCTTGGTGCGGCGGCTACGTCTTCAAACGTTCCGTTTGCTGAGCAGCTTAGTATTCTGGGCCAACTTCAAGCCACCATGAGTGGCAGTGAAGCCGCAACAAAATATAAATCTTTTCTAAACTCTGCGGCTGGTGCGGGTGAAAAATTGGGTCTGAGCTTTTTAGATGCTAACGATCAGCTGTTATCTATGCCGGATATTCTGCAAGAGCTGCGGGATAAGTACGGCGAAACCCTAACCGATATAGACAAGATGGAGTTGAAAAAAGCCTTTGGTTCAGATGAAGCAATGGCGCTGATCACTCAAATGTACCCAGAGTTAGATACGCTAAAAAGCAACATTAATAATATGACTGGAGCGGTGCAGGATAGTGGGACGAACCTCAAGCATATGGCGACAACCATTGCTACGGGCCCCGCTGAGTCTATGCAGTTATTAGCTCAACGTGTTGGTAATATGACGGCAGCGATAGGTACATTATTTGTTCCTGCGATTATGTATACCAGTGACGTGCTAGGGGAAGGTGCAAAGGCAATTGCAGCCTTTACCGAGAATTTCCCGATCTTGTCTCAAGTCTTGGCGTTCGTGGTGGTGGGCATGATTGCATTCAAAACGGCGAGTATAGCCAGCCGCTTGGCTTATGTGGCGTTTTCAGATTCGTTGCTGTTTGGTCAAAAGGTACTGGGAATACTCAATATCACTCAGTTGAAAAACACCGCCATTATGGCCGTCAGTCGCGTGAAAACCTTAGCCAGTGCAGCGGCTACTGTAGTGATGAGCGGAGCGCAAAAGGCGTTAGCCCTTGCTACGGCGTTCACTACATCGGCCACTGTTCGCGCAAACGCAGCAATGGTGTTAACCCATACCAGAACTGTGGCCGCCGCTGGTGCGTTGCTGATGATGTCGGGCGTACAAAAAGCCTTAGCCGCAGGAACGGCAGTCATGACAGGCGCACAATGGGCACTCAATACAGCAATGATGGCAAACCCTATCGGTTTGGTGATTGCAGGTGTCATGGCCTTGATTGCTGTGGTGGCTTTGGTGATTAAGTATTGGGAACCTATCACGGGCTTCTTTTCCAACATGTGGGGCGGTATTAAAACGGTATTCTCAGGGGCTTGGGATGGAATCAAGAGCACCTTAGCTATGGGCTGGGAATTTATCAAAACGCTGTTTGCATGGTCGCCACTGGGTTTGATTATTCAAGCATGGGAACCGATCACCGGCTTTTTTGGGAGCATGTGGGAGGGTATTAAAGGGATGTTTTCAGGCGCAATGGATTGGATCACCTCAATGGTGCTTGCTCCTATTGAAACGCTGAAAAATACACTAGGTGCAGCGTGGAGTGCTTTGTTTGGTAGTGATGGGGAAGAAATCACCCATACTGTGAAAAAAGTGGCTCAGGATGTTCCCGCCGTTTCGTCTAATTCGGTGGCAGCTAATGCCACTCAGCAGCAAGAACAACTAAAAGTTTCCAAAACGGAAACACTACCAGCCGCAGGCAATAGAACGGTAGTGACGAGTAATCCAGTGTATGAATTTAATATTCATGCTGCCCCTGGTATGGATGAAAAATCTATAGCGCAGGAAGTTGCACGACAAATTAAAGAAATAGAACGTAAGCGTGCTAGATCGGCAAGAACGTTAGCAATCGATTAAGGTAAACCTATGGGAAAGAAAAGTAAGGATAAACAGATTTTAACGTTAATTCGTCAGTGTCAGGAGTTAGCATTAACGGCGACTACGGAGCAGACGGCGAAAGCTGAAATTGTGATTGATAGTCTAAAAAAGCAATTCCCTGAGCCTCATGAAGCCAAACGGGACTTAGGTCACGTTATAGAGCGCATATTCAGTGAGCATGGGGATTATGTAGGGGCTGTAGTTGTTGATAGATTCGTTAGGCCATTGATGAATACAAGGTTTTCACGTCGGATCTAGTGACTTGTTTGAAATGGTAGGGTAATATTTCCATCAAAGCGTAGGCTAAATGCAAAAAACCCACAGTTGGAAGCTGTGGGTTTTTATAGAAATTAGTTGAAAGCACGAAAAGTCATCAACCATCCATAATTTGATTTTACGTGCTGGACACTCTTTCTGCAAGCCTTTCTGGGTTAACCACAAAAAGAAAGAAAGTAAGAAAGCACGAAATTATGAAAATAAACTTAAAATCAAGCAATCAACATGACAAACGCCAGCGTGGTGCTCATAGCACCTGTTGCTTAAACCCTAAACCTGTTTATATTCGTCCAGAGTCTTGGAAGAATTTGCCAGGTGAGCTGGGCAAAACCTTCAAATTTTGCCGTAAGCGCGATATTTCACGCGATCCCCACTTTGTTCATTTGCGCCAAGTTGCTGGCCGTCAGCGTGATTTTAAAGACGTTCGCCGCAACCTTATCAATCCTATCTTTCAGCTTTGCTTGTCTCGCCATGACTTGGTAACGGGCATTATTGAGCTCGATCTTGAGGCTATGGCCTTAGAACTATCCAAAATGTGGGTGACTGACCCGAAAACGGGTGAGCAGTACATTGCAGAAAGCAAAGTAACCGTAAGCCGGATCAGTCGTTTCATTGATGAAGTCATGATCCCGTTTGGTTTGGCTTATGTGCATTCTGATGGCGACCAAGGCAGCCCGAAAAGCGGCATGGTGTGGGATCAGGCCAATGGCTTTTGGTTCCCTAAAGTATTGGTGCTAACTGATGAGTTTTACCGTTTGGCTGGTGCTAACCTCGAAAAGCTCAATATACAGCGTGAAGAACAGCTGACCTTGCGTAATGTAGGTATTACCGAGGAAGGCGAGATCATCACGGTAGCAGAAGCGAGAATGCGCAAGCGTAAGCAGATTTTTAAACGTGCATGGGATGCCCGCAAGCAAAATGCTGGCGCTCAGCGCCGCCGCAACAAGCTGGCAGGCATGAGCTTGGATGATCGTAAACATGAAGTAGCTATGGCCCTAACTAAGTCTATGCCCGCGCATGAGTTGGCTAAATTAGACAGCGAGCAGTTTACCAAGTTGGTTTGGGAGCGCCTTTATAGCATGGATATAGGCATCACCCAGCCGCCACCTGATACCATTCAATAAATCCAACTGGATAAAAACCTAACCGAGCACATGCTCGGCCTTTGTCGTTCCTGTAAGTCAAGATCCGGCTGGATCTCCCTTCTTGTTTATATCTCCCCCACTTATTTTTAATGCGTTCAGTGGCTTTCTATGGCCGACACTGTGGATAGTTTTGGTTATCCACTATTATCTGCAATCGGATAGATTTCCTTATCTGCTATTGATATGAAGTTATGCGCAAAACCCGCTTATTCTTTTATATCTAATAAATACATATATATTTCTAATACGTGATTTCTGTTAACTATGAGGAAAACTTAAAAAGGACTTCGTCCTTAGAAGTACCTCCCATTCAATGAATCAACA